>NZ_JAHLLW010000002.1 GCF_019426345.1 Marinomonas lutimaris | reverse complement strand
GGTAACAGGGGTTCGAACCCCCTATGGGACGCCACTTTTACATTTTTAATGTAAAAGTGATGTAGGAAAGATAAATTGCTAGTGTGATAAAAGTTTATGTCCCATTCGTCTAGAGGCCTAGGACACCGCCCTTTCACGGCGGTAACAGGGGTTCGAACCCCCTATGGGACGCCACTTTTACCTTTATTAAAGGTAAAATATTGCTAACTAGTGTATAGCAATAAAAATGCGGGAATAGCTCAGTGGTAGAGCACAACCTTGCCAAGGTTGGGGTCGCGAGTTCGAGCCTCGTTTCCCGCTCCACTTTCTTAAAAGAGAAAGTTTTTTGTATGTCCCATTCGTCTAGAGGCCTAGGACACCGCCCTTTCACGGCGGTAACAGGGGTTCGAACCCCCTATGGGACGCCATTCTTTTTTGCGCTATCATAGCTAACCTTCATTTTTGAGTTTTTAGCCATGACTTGGTTTGTCAATTACAGATTAGACAATTCGGTTTCCGTTGCTGATCGTGGTTTGGCTTACGGCGATGGTGTTTTTGAAACTATTCGTGTTTTTCCTCAGTGCTTCTTGCAAATAAATGATCACCTTTCTCGTCTTTTTCGTGGGCTTTCTAAGCTTGCTATGCCTTTTTCTTCAGATCAAAAATCATCTCTGTATAATTTTCTGTATTCCGATGTTTTGTCACTCATAAATGAAGAGTCTGTCGTAAAAATTATTGTCAGCCGAGGAGAAGGTGGAAGAGGCTATTTAGCGCCTGAGAACTGTATTCATTCCATCATTATCGGTATCCTACCCGCACCTAATTATCAGAAATATAGAGAAAAAGGCGTTTTACTCTCCGTTTCTCCCGTTCCGGCTAGTACCAACCGCTTTCTTGCAGGAATGAAACACCTAAATCGGCTTGAGAATGTGATTGCTAAGCAATTTTTATCGTCGCCTGATTTTGAGGCAATTATGATGAATGGCAATCGTGAGCTGGTTGAGTGTATTCAGAGTAATCTTTTTTGGTGCAAACAGGGTGTAATTTACACCCCTTCACTTGAACAATCTGGTGTGCAAGGCACTTATCGAAAAGCCATTATTGAACATCAATATAATTATACCATTCAGGTTGGCCGATTTTTGCTTGCTGATCTGATGGCTGCGGATGAAGTGTTTATCACTAACAGCCTCATGGGTATAGTGCCAGTCATTGGTGTTACAGGAGTATCTTTCCCCATTGGGGTTCATACTCGAAAATTACAAGTTTTAATGCAAGCTAAGGATACGCATGGCGTTCATTAAATGGTTCTACCGCGTTGTTTTTTTATCTATTACTCTTTCGGCTATATTGGCTGGGTACCTTTACCATTCTATTACGGCTCCTGTCGAAATAACCTCTAAAGAAGAGTTTGAAGTTAAAGCGGGAGACACGGCATATAGTTTAGGCAATGAGCTAAGCGAAAAAGGCTTGATTGCGAATCCATATTTAACTCGAGTGGTTGCGAAATTGCATTCAGAGTGGGTGCCTAAGGTTGGTAAGTATGCCATCAAACCTGAGATGAATTTATTGGATATCATGGCCCTGTTTGATTCCGGTCAGTCTATTTTTTATTCCATTACTTTGTTGGAAGGTAAAACAACTCGTGATTTTCTATTGGCAATGAAAGCTCGTGGAAATATCACTATGACTTTGCTTGATGCATCTAACGAAGAGATCGCAAAAAAGCTAGGTCTTGGCCTTGTGCATCCGGAAGGGCAGTTCTTCGCAAATACTTATCGCTACCATGAAGGCGACACAGACGTCAGTATTTTAAAACATGCAAATGAGCTGATGGCGCAAACGTTGAGTCATTTGTGGGAGGATAAAGCGGAGAATTTACCTTATAAATCGCCTTACGAAGCATTAATCATGGCGTCTATTATTGAGAAAGAAACGGGCGTGCCTTATGAGCGACCATTAATAGCGAGAGTATTTATTAGCCGTTTAGAAAAAGGCATGCGCCTACAAACGGATCCTACCGTTATCTATGGTCTTGGTGATTTATTCAAGGGTAATTTGACGCGCAAAGGCTTGCAGGATTCATCACCTTATAACACCTATAAAATTTATGGCTTACCGCCCACGCCGATTGCTAATGTCGGCCGTGCAGCCATTGAGGCGGCATTAAATCCAGGAGATACCAAAGCCTTGTATTTTGTTGCTAAGGGGGATGGGACTCATGCTTTTTCAAGTACTCTTAAAGAGCATAACCAAGCGGTAAGAGAATATCAGTTTAAACGCCGAGAAGACTATCGTTCGACTCCAGTCATTGCGAAATAGAGGAATAGTGGTATGAGAGGTAAATTTATTTCGCTTGAGGGTGGAGAAGGTAGTGGTAAAACGACGGCGATTCATTTTATTCGCGAATGGTTAGATGATCAAAAAATCCCCTACATAATGACTCGTGAACCAGGCGGTACGCCACTCGCGGAAGAGATTCGTCAGCTTATTTTGACGCCTCGCGAAGAAGCAGTGAATGATGTCACTGAGTTATTGCTTGTCTTTGCTGCCAGAGCACAACATTTGGCGGAAAAAATCCAACCTGAGTTAAATAAAGGCGTTTGGGTTATCAGTGATCGTTTTTTGGATTCAAGTTACGTTTACCAGGGTAAAGCACGTGGTGGTGATCTCGCCATGCTTGATCAATTGGCAAATTGGGTGGTAGGCGATAATAAGCCTGATGCGACCCTGGTATTAGATGTGCCTGTTGAAGTAGGGCAAGAACGCGTTGTACAGCGTCAACATCAAGACCGTTTAGACAAAGAGTCACTAGCATTCCATCAAAAAGTTCGTGATGGTTTTCTTGAGCGAGCTAAAGCGGACCCTAAAAGAGTTAAAGTTGTTGATGCTAGTCAGTCTTTAGAATCAGTCAAAAAACAGATTGAAGAGCAGCTGGCAAAACTAAACAAAACTTGGGCTGGTGACTGTTAGATGGCAAATATTGCTGATTGGTTGATTCCGTGTTTGCGCCAAGTTCAGGTGCTGAAACAAACCAAAAGCCTTTCTCATGCGTTATTAATTACTGGTGCTGATGGCGTTGGGCAAGAAGAACTTGCCCATGAAATGGTGAAAGACTTAATGTGCGAAAGGGATCAGGCTGCCGCTTGTGGCGCTTGCCATTCTTGTCAGCTGATGCAGGCCGATACGCACCCTGATTTTCGCGTTTTAGATGGTGAGGCCGCGACGATTAAAGTCGACCAAGTCCGTTTATTAGTTCGTCAAATTAGCCAAAAGCCCCAAGTTGGTCAAAACAAAGTCGTATTAATTACCCACGCCCAAGCGATGAATATTAATGCCGCCAATGCTGTGTTGAAAGCGCTTGAAGAACCTGCCGATAGAACCTTTTTTGTTCTCACTAGTTCGCAATCAACCAGCCTTTTACCGACCATTCGCAGCCGTTGTTTATTGGTGAACGTCCCAACTCCAAGTTTGAGTGAAGTAAAATTGTGGTTGTTGCAGCAGCCTGATGGCGAAACCTTGAGTTCGCTGTTTTGGTTAACCACTCAACCATTTCGCTTACTGTCGATTCAACAGCAAAATAAGACTCAGTTATATGCGGGTTTGCCAGATCAATTGACGAGCATGCTGCGAGGAACAGTATCAGTTAGTGCTGTATTAAAAGGTCTGGACAGTAATAATATTGAAGATTACTGCAACGGCTTAGCGGCAATTCTCCATCAATGCATTTGCCATTCAACTGGTGCGCCTATTGATGAAGCACTGCAGGGGATTTATGACGTCCTTATTGTTCGTCTAGGCATTCAAGCTCTAATGCAGCGTTATCAATCGTTGCAAAAATTGAAGGCAGACCTTAAAAAAACAAATTTAAACCCCATTATGCAACTCACACACGAATTGAATCAGTGGTAAACCAACTATGTTAATTGATACCCATTGCCATCTTGATATGCTTGATCTGGCTCCACATAACAATGATATAAATTCAGTCATTGATGCCGCGTACCGAAAGGGCGTTAGACAGCTACTTACTATTTCTGTCGATCTTAACAAAATGGATACCGTGCTTGGTTTTACCAACCGTGACGGAGTCTACGCGAGCTGCGGTGTTCATCCATTACAGAGTGAAGGTCTTGTTACCGACGATAATCTACTGCGCCAGTACGCCGCTGATCCAAAAGTAATCGCGATCGGTGAAACGGGTTTAGATTATTTTTATGAAGCATCAGCAGAGGCTCATGAAGCCCAGAAGGTGAGTTTTATTCATCACCTTAAAGCAGCTGGCAGCCTTGGCCTACCTGTGATTGTTCATACCAGAAATGCAAAAGAAGACACTTTGTCTTTGATTAAGCAATATGGCAATCGTGATAGTGCTGGTGTGCTGCATTGTTTTACTGAAGATTACGACATGGCAAAAGCGGCATTAGATGAAAACTATCTGATTTCTATTTCTGGCATTGTGACCTTTAAAACCGCACAAGATCTAAAAGAAACCGTTCGCAAGCTACCGTTAGAATCTTTGATTGTTGAAACAGATTCGCCTTATTTAGCGCCCGTACCTTATCGTGGTAAAAAAAATGAGCCCCAGTATGTTTCTGAAGTGGCCCAATATGTGGCGGATCTAAAAGGCATTCGTTATGAAGCCTTATTAGAAGCGACGGCTGCTAATTTCCATAGAGTTTTTGGAAAAGCCGATCCGCAGCTTCAGCTACAGAGCTTTCTCCAAGGTACAGTGTAATCGAGTAACAAAAAGTTGGGCAACTGATGTTCGTTTGCTAATAAAGCAGTGATATTTCCTCTTCTATATAGTCGAAGTGAAATCAGAGTGTTAGTCTCAACGTATTGTATTTATTTAAAATATTTGAAAGAAGAGCCTTCTTCTTTCACAAGCCTATTTTTGCATGGCTTGTTAGACATAAGGAAATCCATTGATGTCCAACATGGTTACTTCTCTACCGTATCAAGCTCTTTCAGCCAAAGTTCCTGCTGATCACCTAACCTTCAAAACATTAAATGATATTGAGCCACTCAGCGGTATTTTGGGGCAAGAGCGTGCGGTTGAGGCCATTCAATTTGGTGTGGCGATGCAGCGCCCAGGCTACAATATTTTTGCTATGGGAGATTCAGGCACTGGTCGTTCTTCTTATGTATTAAGCTACTTAAAAAGTGAGGCGAAACGCCGTACAGCACCTAATGAATGGGCTTATATTAATAACTTTACTGAAAGCCATCGCCCGAAAGCATTAGAGTTTTCTCCGGGTCAAGCGTCTGAATTTGAAAAAGAGATTCGTGCGTTAATTGATGGCCTGATGGTTACCTTCCCAGCGGCTTTTGAAAACCCAACGTATCAGCAACAGAAAAGTGTTATTGACCGTGCTTTTAACGATCAATACGAAGCAGCAATTAATAAAGTAGAGCGTGTGTCTGGCAAAATTGGCGTCGCTATGTTTCGTGACGCATCTTCTGTCAGTTTTGCTCCTATGAAGGATGGCAAAGCTTTAGAAGAAAATGAGTTTGCTGCATTAACCGATGACGAGCGCGATGCATTTCAAGAAGGTGTTTCGACACTTGAAGGGTTGCTTAATGAAGAGTTGTTGGGCTTACCGCAATGGAAGCGCGCAACTTATGAGCAAATTCGCCAGCTAAATTTAGATACTGTCAAAGAAGCGCTAGACCCATTAATGTCTGGGTTGTTTGAAAAGTACAAAGATGATGCTGACATTAGTGCGCATTTAAAAGCATTGAGAGATGATTTAGACAAAACCATCATTGATCAAATGGCTGACGATAAAGCGTCTGAAAATCGGGATGAAATCGGTCGTCGTCAGTTTTATGAAGAACTGTATTTGCCAAATATCGCTATTACTCACGAAACGAATGGTGGGCAGCCTGTGGTGTACGAGCCACATCCTACTTACCGTAACTTATTTGGTCAGGTAGAACACAGTAGCGATCAAGGTATGTTGGTAACAAGCTACCGTTTGATTCGTTCTGGTAGTTTGCATGCTGCCAATGGTGGTTACTTAATTTTAGACGCCGAAAAGCTGCTAACAGACCATTATTTATGGGAAGCTCTTAAGCGTGCATTAAAGAGCAAGACCATCAAAATTGAGCATCCTTATGCTGACATGGGCTTGATGAATACCACAACTCTATCGCCGCAGGATTTGCCTTTACAGGTGAAAGTGGTATTGATCGGAGCGCGTGATATTTATTACTTGTTACAAGATGCGGATCCTGATTTCCAGGAAATGTTCCGAGTCTTAGTCGATTTCGACGATACTCTAAAACGCTCTAAAGATTCTGAACTGTCCTTTGCTCGCCTAATGAAGGACAGAGTGGATAAAGAAGAATACGCCAACGTAACTCGTGATGGTGTTGCCGCTTTGATCGAATACAGTAGTCGTTTAGCTGAACATCAACGTGAAATGGCGGCAAAAATTGGTGACGTGTTCGAATTGTTAGGTGAGGCCGATTTTGTTCGTCAGATGGCGAAAGACAGTGAAATCACTGCAGACCACATTTCGCGTGCTTTGAAAGCGAAAAAACATCGAACAGGTCGAGTCAGTGAGAAAATCATTGAAGAGATCATAGAAGGTACGGTGTTGCTAGAAAGTGACGGTTATGCAGTGGGTAAAATTAACGGTTTAACCGTTATGCAGATAGGTGATAGTAGCTTTGGTGCCCCTGCTCGTATTTCCACAACGGTTTATCCTGGCGGTAAAGGCATTATTGATATCGAAAGAGAGTCAAATCTCGGTCAAAATATTCACTCTAAAGGTGTGTTGATCTTGTCTGGTTATCTTGGCAATAAATACGCTCAGCGCTTTCCATTAGATATTTCTGCTTCTATCGCTATGGAGCAGAGTTACGGTTATATCGATGGTGACAGTGCTTCTACAGCAGAATTATGCTGTTTGCTGTCCGCATTGATTCAGGTCCCTCTACGTCAGGATCTAGCTATTACTGGTTCGTTAAATCAGTACGGTGAAATTCAGGCCATTGGTGGCGTAAATGAAAAAATTGAAGGTTTCTTTAATGTCTGTAACGCGCGCGGATTAACTGGCACACAAGGTGTGATTATACCTAAATCTAATGCCGTTAATTTGATGTTGAGCGACGAGATTGTCGACGCTGTTCAAGCGGGGATGTTCCATGTTTACGCCATCTCTACCGCCGACGAAGCCTTGCATTTACTGACTGGCATTGAGCCTGGTATTGCCGATGAAGAGGGTGAATACCCAGAAGGTTCGGTATCTGCTCGAGTAATCGAACGACTAGAAGAAATATCCAAGCTTGGTGAAGAAGAGGAAGATGAAGACGAAGACGACGACTCTGAAGAAGAATCTAATGAATCTTCAAAAAAAGATAAAGATAAAAAATCTGAGAAAGTGAAGAAGCCAGAAAAAGATAAAAAATAAATGGCGAAGTAAGGGAGTTGTTGCAAGATCTTCCTAGTGCTTGCCATTGGTTCTTTTGATGATTTTAGTCTTGCACTTAGAGTCTACTAAAGAAAAAACCGTATAATAGAGGTCGTCTGCTTTGACATAAACATAGCTGGCGACCTCTTTTCTTTTGCTAGGAAGGTGCTTTTTTAAGACCAAAGCATTTTTAAATGTTTTTCCACTCATGTACTTTTGCGCATCCTTGTCTGCTGCAAGTTTTGCGTCAAAGTCGCTGCATTCTGCGAAAGTAAAACTGCTTATGGTTAGACTGAACAGAACAAGTAATTTGTATCTAAACTTAAAAATATTGAACTCCCTTATCATTCAAATGACTAATCTATCTGACGAGGTAATAAAGTTTGTAAGATACACGTCAAACACCTTAAATGTCATTAGTGAATTAGATTACAAAGTTAAAGTAGTTATAACGATTACAATATAGTAGGTGTTTTTTTCAACGAGCATGTTATTTTAAGTGAATTGTTTTTATGCGAGTCGTTAAGCCTCATTTTTAAAATATTTTGGATGAAAGGTGTATTTATGAAAAAAGGTCTTCTTACTGCTGCAATTATTTCTATTTCTTGCTCATCTACTTTATTTGCTGCTTCATGTGATGATACTACGTTGCATAGCTACATGGAGCATATCAAAGATGAGATGCGCTCCATGTCCTCAGATGTAAAGTCTGGTGACAATGAATCTGCTGCTAAACGAGCAAATACCTTGATTACGTACTTCGAGAAGGCACGTACTGAAACACCTTATAAATTCACGGCTGAAAACTTGCAAGGCAATGAATTAAAAGATCAAAAAGCAGAATACACGAAAGTGGTTGATGGCACTATCGTGGTACTGAAAGATCTAGAGGTGGCATTGCAGTCTGGTGATTCCTCTAAAGTGAAAGAGTTGCTTGGTGCGATGGGCAACCAAAGAAAAACTGGTCACAGTTCTTTTAAAGCAAATTGCTAGTTCTGCTGGATGACCTAGCATGAATTCACTGCTACAATGCGCGCGATAAAGAGAGGATATTATGGCTCGTGTTAAAAAATCGCGCAGTATGCGTGGCAAACTTGGAAAAACTGGTTCAAAAGAGATGATGAAAGAGCAAAACAAAGCTCGTAAATCCTCACCAACTCGCCGTTTTGTAACTAAAAAATCCAAGGAACGCAAAGAACAAGCGCACAAAAAACTTGAACGATTAGGATTGCTTCCAGAAAAAGAAGCTGGGGCAGCACCTGTGCGTCCTCGTCGTTTTGTTTTCGTAAAACCTGTTGATGAAAAAGCAGAGCAAGCGGAAGCTATGGAAAACGCTAACAACATCGATACGGATAGTGAAGATCTGTCACTAGACGAATTGTTGTCTGCCTTTACTGAGCAAAAGTAAGTAAATAAACGTAAAATAAAAAAAGGCTGCTGATGCAGCCTTTTTTTATGCTAAAAAAGCACCCTAGAATAAAAAATATTAACTAGGGTAATCTGATAGATAGGTGATAAGTGTGAAAGCTTCTGTTCCGATGTCGAGTGTTCGCTATCTTTTAAAAGCAGTTGAAGGTCAAGGATTAGACCGTCAGTCAGTGTTAGAGAGTTTAGAACTAACACAAGATGAAATAGAACAGAGTGATTCATTTCCCGCTTATCGGTACGGTATGCTTTATCAGAAAATTATGTGGCTTATGCAAGATGAGTCATTTGGGATGCTGAGCGGTGGTAAAGTGCCAAATGGTACGTTCAGAATGATGTGTCTTTGTATCATACATGCACGAAGCCTTGCTCATGCTTTGTATCGCTGCAGTGATTTCTATGAAATTTGCCGAGGTCCAACGGTTAAGCCTGTGTTGATTAAAAAAGGTCGTTTCGCCATGGTGACCTTTGCACCTTTGGACTCTTCTGAAGAAAATATCAGCGAGCTGGTTGTGCCTGAGTCAAAAGAGCAGCTAAGAACAACCCTTTCTATGTGGCATCATTTTATTTGTTGGTTAATTGGTCGTCGATTAAATTTGAAAGCGGCTTACTTCACCAGTGAGCGACCAGACGATGTTGAATATTATAAAACTCTTTTCCAATCCGAGGTTAAATTCAACCAACACGCCAACGCTTTAGTATTTCCTGCCAGTTATCTTGATATGCCTATTGTGCAAACAGAAGACAGTTTAAGAGGCTTTTTAAAAACCGCGCCATACCAGTTGTTGGTGATGGTTGAAAATGACAACAGTTTGAAATCACAAGTCATGGCTATGCTAGGAAAGGATTTCTCCCGAGAAATGCCGAGTGCGGATGAAGTAGCGAGTGCGCTTAATATGAGTGTATCCACATTGCGACGACGTCTAAATGACGAAAAAACCTCCTACCAGAACATCAAAGATGACTGTCGTAAAGAAGCGGCGATTACTTATATGAACGCGCCTCAACTCAGTATCAACGATATCGCCGCGTTAATGGGATTTGATGAACCTAGTGCTTTTTTCCGTTCTTTTAAAAAATGGACGGGGATGACGCCAGGCGAATATCGAAAAAGTGAGGAATACTTAAAGTTTGGCAAAGCAATGAAACGCCTATAAATTATACCTTTAACGCTTTTTATTTTATGCCGTGAATGTATTTGTCAGAAATATAGGCCTGAATTGTTATTGAGAGATTTACTTTATTTTTCCATCCTATAGGCATAAATCCGCTCGGATAACTAACCGGAGAATAAAAAATGAGCGAATACCTATATCCAATCAATGACATTTTATTCAGCTTACGTTCCGTTGCTAAAACTGAGCGCCTTACACCTTATTTAGAAGATGCTGTCGATAACGATCTATTAGAGGCGATTCTTGGGGAGGCTGGTAAATTAGCTGAGCAAGTTATCGCGCCTATCAATGCCAGTGGTGACAAAGAAGGCTCTCGGGTAGAGAATGGCGAGGTTATTGAGGCTAAGGGCTTTAAAGAGGCTTTCAAGGCGTATTCAGAAGGTGGCTGGATCGGCCTATCTGGCGACCCAGAATACGGCGGACAAGGCCTTCCTTCTTATGTCGCAACGGCTGTTAACGAAGGCGTTCAAGCGGCTAACCTAGCTTTTTCCCTATGTCCTTTGCTAAGTCTAGGGGCAATCGAGGCGATTAGCTTGCATGCCAATGATGAGCTAAAGAGCCTTTACCTTCCAAAAATGTTGGCTGGCGAATGGGCCGGCACAATGAACTTAACTGAGCCTGCTGCAGGTTCTGATCTCGCCGCCATTGCTTGTAAGGCCACACCTGATGGCGACGTATTTCGTATCAAAGGGCAAAAAATATTTATCACGTGGGGTGATCACCAAATGAGTGACAACATCATTCATTTGGTATTAGCTCGTCTACCAAATGCACCTGATGGTGTGAAAGGTATTTCTCTGTTTATCGTTCCAAAATTCCTTTTAGATGACCAAGGTGAGCCTGCTCAGCGTAATGATGTTCATGTGGTTTCTGTTGAACATAAAATGGGCATCCATGCGTCACCAACTTGTGTGATGAGCTTTGGTGATAAAGAAGGTGCGGTTGGCTATCTTGTGGGTCAAGAAAACGAAGGCATCAAAGCCATGTTCACCATGATGAACAATGCAAGACAGGGTGTCGGCTTGCAAGGGTTAGCTATATCAGAGCGAGCTTATCAACAAGCGTTAACCTATGCTCAAGAACGTAAGCAGGGCATGAATGCTGAGCGAACAGGTCGTGCCGCTATCATCGAGCATCCTGATGTATTGCGTATGCTGATGACGATGAAGTCGCAAATAGATGCCATGCGCTCTCTTATTTATGTGGCAGCGGTTGAAAATGACATGTCACACCTTGCTTCAGGAGATGATCAAAAACACGCCATCGCTCGAACCGCTCTTTATACTCCGATTGTTAAGGGATGGATCACTGAGCAAGCTCAAGAAATCACTTCTTTAGCGGTTCAAGTACACGGTGGTATGGGATTTATTGAAGAAACTGGTGTTGCTCAGCACGCACGTGATGCACGAATTCTACCAATTTATGAAGGTACAAATGGCATACAAGCAATTGATTTGATTGGTCGTAAATTGTATGCCGATAAAGGCCAGTCAATGACCTTGCTGTTGGCAGATATAGAAACTGAGCTTCATTCTTGGCAGCAACCTAATGTTTGTATTCATGCTGATAAAATAAAACCTGTACTTGAGCAGGCTAAACAAGCAACAGCAAGCTGTTTGGCCGCAATGGAAAAAAATCCTGTCTTAGGTACGGGCTTAGCGTATTCTTATATGATGCTAATGGGATATTTGATTGGCGCGTGGTTGCAAGTAAGAGCATTACACGCCGCACAGGATGATGAAAAATTGAATGAATCGCAGAAAAATTCTTGGGAGCATTCTGTCGCATTTTATTGCGATCATGTTTTGCCACGTGCTTTGGGCCATGTTTATTCAATAATGTTTGGGTCAACAACTGTTGACAATCTAAACAAAAATGCTTTCAATCGATAAAAAGTATTTTATGACCATAAAGAATGCCCTAAACAATAATAATGGGAGGCAACATGTCAGATAGAGAAGTAATGGAATTTGATGTTTTAATTGTCGGCGGTGGTCCAGCTGGGTTATCTGCAGCCTGCCGTATTATGCAAAAAGCGCAGGATGAAGAAAAAGAAATCAGCGTTTGTTTGGTTGAAAAAGGCTCTGAAATTGGAGCGCACATATTATCTGGTGCCGTAGTTGATTCAAAAGCCTTAGCTGAGCTTTTTCCTGAATGGCAAGAAATGGATGCGCCATTAAATACAAAAGTAAACGTTGACGAACTTCATTGGCTAGGCTCAGAGAGTGCTTCGAAAAAATTCAGTAATTGGATGATTCCAAAGACACTACATAACGATGGCAATTATATTATTAGCCTTGGCAACCTATGTCGCTGGCTTGCAGAGCAAGCTGAATCTTTGGGTGTAGAAGTCTTTCCTGGTTTTTCTGCAGCGCATGTTGCTTATGATGATAAAGGCAATGTGGAAGGTGTTATTACGGGAGATATGGGTTTAGCGGCTGATGGCTCTGAAAAAGATGGCTTTATGCCGGGCATGTTACTCAAGGCTAAATACACCATTTTTTCTGAAGGTTGTCGTGGCCATTTAGGCAAAGAGCTTCTTGCTCGTTTTGAGTTGGATAAAGATAAGGCTCCTCAACATTATGGTCTTGGTATAAAAGAGCTGTGGGATGTTCCTGAATCTCAAAGCAAACCGGGCACCGTTATTCATACTGCTGGTTGGCCGTTAGGCAATGAAGCCGGAGGCGGCGGTTTTTTATATCATTTAGAAAGTAATCAGGTAGTGGTTGGTCTCATTGTCGACTTAAACTATAAAAACCCATACCTAAGTCCTTATGAGGAATTCCAGAAATACAAGCACCATCCTGTTATTTCTGAGCATTTGAAAGGCGCAAAACGCGTTTCTTATGGCGCTAGGGCAATTGCAAAAGGTGGCTGGGCCTCGTTGCCTAAAATGAGTTTCCCAGGTGGTTTGCTGATTGGCTGTGATGCCGGTACGTTAAACCCTGCCAAAATCAAAGGTACTCACACCGCAATGAAGAGCGGGATGTTAGCGGCAGAAAGCATTTATGATGCACTACAGTCAGAAGCGCCTGCAGCAGATCTGGTTCAATTTAATGACGCTATGCGTAATTCTTGGTTAGGAAAAGAATTACAGCAAGCACGTAACTTTGTACCTGTGATGCATAAGTTTGGTACTTTCTGGGGAGGCGCTTATAACTGGTTGGATCAAAATGTTTTTTCAGGCGGCTTGCCATTCACATTTAATGATATGACACCCGACTATGCATGCATGGAGCTAGCTGAAAAACATGTGGCTCCAAAGTATAAAAAACCAGATGGATTATTAAGCTTTGATAAGCTGTCTTCTGTATTTTTGTCGAATACTAATCATGAAGAAAATCAACCGTGTCATTTGCAATTAAAAGATGCGGCTATTCCGATCCAAAGCAACCTACCTAAATACAATGAGCCTGCTCAACGGTACTGTCCAGCGGGTGTATATGAAGTTGTTGAGTCCAATAATGAATCCATTTTTCAGATAAACTCACAAAACTGTATTCATTGTAAAACTTGTGACATTAAAGACCCTGCACAAAATATCACATGGGTAACACCAGAAGGTTCTGGTGGACCAAACTACCCAAATATGTAGTAGCACAAAGTGTTAGAGTAAACGGATCACTTATATGTGCTCCGTTTGTTCTTATTCATTACTGGATTTCACTTTTTGACTGATTAATAATAGTGCCCTACAAAAAGGGGAATCCTATGCGCTTGTGGGTCGATGCTGACGCCTGTCCAAATGTTATTAAAACCATTCTTTTTCGTGCTGCTGAACGTCTTGAAATCTCCTGCATTTTGGTAGCCAATCAAGCCATTTCTATTCCCCCATCAAAATGGATCGAACGCCGTGTGGTAAGTTCTGGCTTCGATGTCGCGGATAATTACATTGTCGATAATATTGATACTCAAGATTTGGTAATCACTGCAGATATTCCTTTGGCATCAGATGTGATCAAAAAAGGCGCCTTAGCAATTAACCCACGTGGTGAACTTTATACAAAAGAAAATATTAAACAGCGCTTGAGTATGCGAGACTTCATGGAGCAAATGCGTTCTTCTGGTATTCAGACGGGTGGCCCTGCGGTGTTTAGTCAACAAGACAGAATGGCTTTTGCCAATACGTTGGATAAGTTACTGGCACAAAGAATCAAGTAAAGGTTTCCTATTGAGGAATCTGGAAAGTGTTTGATGAATACTTTCCAGATTATTCAATGTTTATAGGTGATTTTATATGAAAAAAATCGTGGTTGTTGGCGGTGGTGCCGGTGGTTTGGAATTGGTTACTAAGCTAGGGCATAGCTTTGGTAAAAAACGCCAAGCAGAGATCGTACTTATTGATAGAAGCCAGACACATATTTGGAAGCCTCTGTTACATGAGGTGGCAACCGGCTCTCTAGATATCAATAACGACGGCGTCAACTACAGAGCCCATGCCGCTAAACACCACTATCAGTTTCAATTAGGTACTTTGATGGGAGTTGATCCTGAAGCGCGTACTTTAACGTTGGATTCTCTTTCTGATGATATGGGTCACATTGTTCTTCCTGAACGCTCTATTTCTTATGATATTCTCGTCATGGCAGTAGGGAGTGTGAGTAACGATTTTGGTACACCTGGTGTCTTAGAACACTGCTATTTCCTAGACTCTCATAAACAAGCGGAACGTTTCCAGCAGGCGCTTTTAAATCAGTTCTTACGTGTTCACCAGGAAGGAACGGATGCCAAGTTAAAGCTAGCCATTGTTGGTGGTGGCGCAACGGGCGTTGAATTGTCTGCAGAGTTGTTCCATGTGGCTGATATGCTTAAAGCTTACGGCATGCCGGAAATGTCTGGTAAACGAGTCAATATTCAACTTATCGAAGCTGGCCCACGAATTTTAGCGGCTTTGCCAGATCGAATTGCTTCATTAGCAACGAAAGAGCTGATCCGTTTAGGCGTTACTGTTAGTCAAAGTACACGCGTTGTACGTGCTTATGATGGCGGTTTTCAAACAGCGGATGAGAAAAATATTGAAGCAGATTTAATGATTTGGGCAGCTGGTGTAAAAGCACCCGATTTTGTTGCCAAGATTGAAGGCTTCGAAACCACAAGAAACAACCAGATATTGGTTAAAGGGACATTACAGACAACAGGGTTTGAAAATATTTATGTCATTGGCGACTGTTGTGCTTGCAAACAAGCTGATGGTTCTTTTGTTCCACCTAGGGCCCAGTCTGCTCACCAAATGGCATCGTTAGTCTTTGAAAATATTAAGGCGTCTTTCTTGAGTGAGCCATTGAAAGAATATACTTACAAAGATTATGGGTCCTTGGTTAACCTGAGCCGTTACAGCACAGTGGGGAACTTAATGGGTAATCTCATGGGGGGCTCTATGTTTATAGAAGGCCGCATTGCTCGTTTCGTTTATGTGTCTCTATATCGGCTTCACCTTATTGCGATACATGGCTGGTTTAAAGCAACAGTAATCATGGCTGCGCAAAAGATCGGCAAGGTTGTTAAGCCAAAGCTGAAACTACATTAATCTCTAGCTTACATAAGCAACATAGAAACCGAGTCATTATGAACTCGGTTTTTTTTGGCTTCAAATATCTGGTCTGGCGATTATTGTGCTAAAGCTTGACCTATGTGCTACCCATAGGTTTTACACTAAGGTTACAGTTTAGATATTTCAAAGGAGTTTCTATGCGAGTGAGTGAACTAGCAAAAAAAGCTAATGTGACAGCTGAAACAGTTCGTCACTACACTAGGCTTGGGCTGATCAACGCAGAGCGAAACCCAAACAATGGTTATCAGCTATACGATAAAGTGGCATTACAGCGACTAAATTTCATTCGCCAAGCCAGTGATTTAGGTTTTAGCTTAAAACAAATTGAGGAGATTTTTCATCAATCTGACAGTGGTGATTCACCTTGTCCTATGGTTCGCGATTTGTTGGAAAAGAAAGTTCCTGAAACAAAATTAAAGATAGCTCAACTACAGGCGCATTTAGTCAAAATGGAAGACGCGTTAGCAGCTTGGGAAAATATGCCAAATGGTGCACCTGATGGGCATTCAATCTGCTGTTTGATTGAAGACTGGGAAGATGCCAAGTAAGGCGATCAATAGCTATATAAGAGGAGGGTAGAAATGACGTATCCAGAACCAAAACCAGCTGATCAAATGATAAGGCTAACGTTAAATGTTACTGGCATGTCTTGCCAAGGTTGTGTGTCAAAAGTTCGCAAACTCATTCAAAAAAAAAGTCCTGAAGCGACCATCGAAGGTATGCCGAAAGAGCATAAATTAGTGGTTACATCGGATTTGGACTTAGCTGCTATTGAAGCTAGTGTCCAGAAAGCCGGATATAAATCATTAGGCTTGTTTGATGATAGTGAGCTTGCTCAATCAAATAATGGGCAAGAATCCAACGAAGCAAACACAGTAAGCAAAGAACAAGACAGTACAGACAAAATAGATAGTTCATTCAGCTACCAATTTTCTATTGGTGGAATGACCTGTGCTGGTTGCGTAAATACGGTACAAAAGGCACTGTCGAATTCTGCCGATGTTGTTTCCGCCGACGTTAACTTCGCTAACCATACTGCGCAAGTCATCACCAAAGGTTCTTCGGACGCATTAATCAAAGCGGTGGAGGATTCAGGTTATCAAGCAAGTCTTATTCTTGATGCAGAAAAAAGCGAAGAAGAGCGGGGCGAAAGAGAACTAGCGGAATATCATCATAAATGTAAATCGTCAGCGCTGGGTTTAGGCTTAGGAATTCCCTTGATGCTGTATGGCCTGTTTGGCGGAAATATGATGGTGAGCTCGCTCATCGAAAGGATGATCTGGTTTGTGGTTGGTGTTGCAACACTGTTGATTATGGTGAGTGCGGGTAAACATTATTTCCGTGGTGCATGGAAAGCCTTTACCAGCCATCAGGCTAACATGGATTTATTAATCGCTTTGGGTACTGGTAGCGCTTGGTTATATTCCATGTTGGTTGTGTTGGCTCCAATAAGTTGGTTGCCAGATAGCGCTCGCCACTTATATTTTGAAGCAGCCGTGATGATCATTGGTTTAATCAACCTTGGTCAAGCGTTAGAGCTTAGAGCGCGTCGTAAAACAAGCCAAGTCTTACATCGACTTTTAGACCTACGTCCTAAAATGGCCACTCGAGTAGATGGAGTTACAGAGTCTCGTATTAGCGTGACAGATATCAAGGTGAATGACATCTTGAGAGTTCGTTCTGGTGATAAGATTCCTGTTGATGGAGAAGTTTTAGAAGGCCTTTCAACAGTAAACGAATCTATGCTGACAGGTGAAGCTGCGCCAATAGAAAAAAACGCAGGCAGCTTGTTATCCGCAGGAACGGTAAACGGACAAGGTAGTTTGCTATTTAAAGCGACTCGCATTGGCTCGGATACGTTACTCGCACAGATTATCGCCATGGTTGGTAAGGCGCAAAACTCCAAACCACCCATTAGTGTGTTAGCCGATAAAGTATCTTCTATCTTTGTACCAAGCGTGGTTATTATCGCCATTTTAACAGCGCTTGCTTGGTTTAATCTTGGCAACGAATCTGTTTTCTCTTATATGTTGGTAACAACTATATCGGTGCTGATAATCGCTTGTCCTTGTGCTTTAGGATTGGCGACACCTATTTCTACCATGATAGGGATAGGTAAAGCTGCAGAATATGGTGGTCTTATTCGTAACGGTGAAGCCTTACAAAGAGCGAGTGAATTGACTGTTGTTGTGCTGGATAAGACGGGAACGATTACAGAAGGCAAACCGAAGGTCGTTAATGAAATATTAAGTGAGCAAGCTCATGAAGATTTGGTTGCAAAAATCGTTTCAGCTCTAGAGTCGCGAGCCAATCATCCTTTGGCGGATGCTTTATTAGAACATTGCCAGACAAAGACTGAAAAAAAAGAAAATGTTACTTTGGAGGAGTTTGAGTCACTTGCTGGTTTGGGCGTGAAAGGCAGTATTGAAGGGAAGGCTTATTATCTTGGTAATGAGCGCCTGATGAAAGAAAAGGGCATCTCTATAGACTTGCTCGCTACAGATGATCTGCATAATACAGCAACCCGTGTCTATTTCTCGGATGAAGCAGCGTTAATGGCTGTTTTTTATATTGAAGATCCCATTAAGAAAGGCGTCAAATCGGCTATTTCGAACTTCAAACAACAAGGCCTCAAAGTTGTCATGCTGACTGGCGACAACCCAGAAACGGCTGCTTCAGTTGCCAACATGGTAGGTATTGAAGATTATCATGCGCAACTGATGCCAGACGATAAACTGAACTGGGTTAAGAAACTTCAGTCTCAAGGTGAAGTGGTTGGAATGATTGGTGATGGCATTAACGATGCGCCAGCTTTAGCCCAGGCGGATGTGGGCTTTGCGATGGGAGCAGGAACCGACGTTGCCATGGAAAGCGCAGATATCACTTTGATCCATAATGACTTAAACGGCGTCGCAGATGTTATTCAGATAAGTACCGCTACGTTAAGGAATATCAAACAAAATTTATGGGGGGCATTTGCTTATAACAGTTTAGGTATTCCTATTGCAGCAGGGATTTTATTTCCGTTTACGGGATGGTTGTTGAGTCCAGTTATTGCTGGTGCTGCAATGGCCCTCTCGTCTGTAACGGTTGTCACTAATGCTAATCGACTTAGATGGTTCCGTATTTCTCGCTCTAATCTAGAAAGTACTGAGGAGGTTAAATGAGCGTACTCATTAATGTTCTAGGTGTTTTGCTAATCCTATTTGTTGTCTATTGGTTTTGGTGGCCAACCCACCAGAAGCAGACTAAAAAGCACAGCGAGAATAAGTAAAGGCATCTTTCAATAAGCAATGGCTCAGTAAGTGTTGTAAAATAACCTCAAAGATCAATAAGCCAAGAGCACAAGCTCTTGGCTTATTTCGTTTTCAATCTTAAATCGTCACTCTTGTTTATTAATCTTGAATCAAATATCGGAGCTTTTATGCTTGCTTATCAGTGGGGTATTTTTGCCATTGCCCTGGGTACTTTCGGAATAGGGACAACTGAATTCATGCCCATGGGCTTGTTACCAGTTATTGCTGATGGCGTGAATGCATCCATTCCGGCTGCGGGTTTATTGATTAGTGCCTATGCTGTCGGTGTCATGATAGGTGCGCCATTAATCACCTTATATTTAACGCGTTATAGCCATAAAACCTCTTTGCTAGCGTTAATGGTGGTTTTCGTCGTTGGTAACATACTTTCTGCTATTTCTGTGAACTACGAGACTTTCTTATTTTCGCGAATTATTACCAGTCTTTCTCACGGTGCTTTTTTCGGTATTGGTGCCGTTGTTGCTATGAATCTAGCGCCTTTTCATAAAAAAGGGTCTGCGGTGGCGTCGATCTTTTTGGGTTTAACCATTGCTAACATTGTTGGTGTTCCTATTACCACTTGGTTGGGGCAAACTTTTGATTGGCGAATATCATTTGCGGTGACCGCGATATTAGGCGTTGTCGCTTTCTTCGGTATTAGCCGCAGCTTGCCCGTTATGCCGCGGGCAGAAAAGCCTGATGTAAAAACAGAGCTAAAAGCCATCATACAACCTGCTGCGCTGAGAGCTTTTGCAACTACGGTGATGTGTGCAGGTTCGATGTTTACGCTTTATACCTACATTGCGCCGATCATGCAGACATTGGCACAAGCATCTGATAACGCCATCGCAACCATGCTGATGTTGGTTGGTATTGGCTTTACCTTAGGAAATTATATTAGTGGTAAGATTACCGATAAGTCACCAGATTTAGCCTTGTTTGTCTTTCTTGGCTTACAGGTATTGGTTTTGTTAATGTTTCGTTTTACCTCGACAACGCTAATTGGTGCAGGCTTAACAACCTTATTATGGGGCGTGGTGATATTCGGTAGCGGGCCACCGTTACAAATGCAAGTTATGAAAATTGCGGATCAAGCTCCAGGTTTAGCTTCGTCTATAAATATTGGCGCATTTAACTTAGGAAATGCTTTAGGAGCAGCTCTAGGCGGATTGGTTATCAGCATCGGCTTTAGCTTTGATTGGATTCCGAGCGCTGCCGCAGCGCTGTCTTTCATTGCATTAATTATGGTTTGGTTAAATCACCGTAAACCTAACAATATCACTAAAGATAATCTAGAAGAAAAGTCTGTTTAAAATGTTATAGCGGAAAAGAGGTGCTGAACGTGCCTCTTTTTTTATGCTATAACTTCAAGCGTAGTATGAGTAATTCGCTCGCAGACTTAAACCAATGTAATGGATGTACAGTTTGACCACATTAAAAAGTAAATTCCTAAAACTCAATCGACTTATTTTATTTTTAGCGCTAACCGCCACTGTTTTAACCTTTGTAAATAGCTTTTATTCGAATTACGAAGTTCAAAAAGCGCAATTGATACAGCAAACAATAGAAGTTAATAGAGCCTATGCCAGTAAATTATCTGATACGACAGAGGTGTTCATTACTTCTTCCAAGCAGCAACTTGTTTATGCGGCAAACTCACTGTTTGACAAAATGAACAATGAAGAACGCTTAAAGGAAGAGGCCAATAGGCTCAAATTCCAAACTGATAGTTTTAATTCTGTGGTCATTAGTGATGCATCAGGTCTAACTCAAGCGGCTTCACCAGAGACTCTGGATTTAGTCGGAAGACGGCTTACCTCTGCCGGTAGTTTAGAAGCTATAGAGGAAAAAACGCTACTTATTAGTAGTCCATATCTTTCTACTCTAAAGAATTTGATTGTTTTTCTTTCTGCTCCTGTATTTGATTTTCAAGGAAATTATTTGGGTTTTCTCGGTGGGTCTATCTATTTAAAAAGCCCTAATATTTTGAGCGAGATATTGGGTGAACATAATTACAAAAATGGCTCTTATATCTATGTGATAGACCAAGACAAGCAGGTCCTTTATCACCCTGAAAAAGATCGAATTGGTTCATTTGTCGCCGAAAATGATGGTGTTGATGAAATTGTCGCCAAAAAAGAAGGAGGGTTGTTACTGACCAACAGTAGAGGGATTGATATGTTGGCAGGTTTCTCAACTATTCCTAGTACTGGCTGGATTGTCGTTACACAGAGTCCTTTAGAGTCCACATTAGTGCCTTTAACAGGCATTATGGAAAAAGTTATTTTACGCACTTTGCCCATGGCTTTAGCCGTTTTTCTATTTATTTGGCTATTTGCCCGAGCCATTTCTCGACCTCTTCAGCAGTTAGCTGATAGAGCGAGATCACTTGATAGTCCAACTGTGAATGAAGACATAGAAAGTATCGACTCTTGGTACGTGGAAAGTTTAGGTCTTAAAAAAGCCATGTTGAGTGGTGTAAAGCTTATCCATAATCAGATTGGGGAGCTTAAGCGAGATGCCGAAACCGACCCATTGACTGGTGCAAATAACCGCAGAGCTTTTGAGTTTAAACTAAAGCAGTTAGCCTTACTTGAAATGCCTTTTTCAATTTTAGCCTTGGATATTGATTATTTTAAGCGTATCAATGATAGCTATGGTCATAGTGTGGGCGATGATGTTCTTAAGCAACAAACGCAAATATTGAACCGGTTTTGTAGAGATGGCGACATGGTTGCCAGAACTGGCGGTGAAGAATTTGTGTTGTTATTGAAGCAAACTTCTTTAGAGGATGCTTTTATAATAGCAGAGCGGTTACGTGTCGCAATTTCTGATGAAATATTTGACGTCGTTGGAAACATTACGGTTTCAATTGGTATTTCAACGTGGTCAATATCAGACGGTATCAGCATAGAGAAAACGCTTTCATTAGCGGATAAAGCACTTTATCAGGCTAAAGAACAAGGTAGAAATCGCTGTATTATCGCATGATCTAAACGGTATTGGATTTTTAGGAAGAGGGTGTTTATGGTAATTCATAGACACCCTTTTTTTATCTAATCTCAAATACCAGTTTAGTAGATATACAATCAGCTCAAAACGTGATCATTAGGTTTGATTTGAGGCGGTAGATCAATTTTTCCAAGGGCTCTATGAGCATCTCGCTCAATGATTCGAACCATCGAATCGGTTGGTAAGTCATTTACATCATTGCCAAACGGATCTTCTAATTCATTGCCAATTGCATCTAATCCAAAGAACGTATAGCTGACTATTGTCGTAAATATAGGTGCTAGCCAACCTAGCGGCTCAGCCATTGCAAATGGTAACAGTAAGCAAAAAACGAATGTTGTTCTATGTAATAGAAGTGTATATGGGAATGGTAGTGGTGTATTTTTGATTCTTTCACAGTTGGCCTGAGCTTCAGATAATCCTATTAAGCGTCTTTCAAGTTCTAAATAGCGCCATTCACTTATAACACCAGCGGAAGCTAGTTTTGAGCATTTTTCACCTATCTTGCTTAAAATTGTATCTGCAGGATTATCGATAAAAGTGAGCTTATCATCAATAATGATTTTCCCCCACATTTTTCTGCCTTCCCACCATCGGTCATAACATGAACTGTTCCTGAAGCTCATGAAAATGGACAGTGATAAACCTAAAAGAGTAAACGGGATGGAGCTAACATTCTCGAATGACTCTGGATATGTTTTTTCTAACAGAACAATGAGCGAGGCAAAAACGGTAATTAACAACACACGTAAAGCTATGCGTTTGGCAATCGAGCCTTTAAGCGTCGTAAGTATAACTATCCAATTTGGATTTGGGCGAACAATCATAGGAAAGCCTAAGAGTAAGATACATTTAATAAAAAAGTTATTTGTCAGGCCAAGACTTGCTGAATTTACTCAGAATAAACATTCAGAGAGATGATTGTTTAGCATTTCAATAGAAGGATGAGTTGGCTCGCGAATGATAGAACCAGCGATCATGGGTTCCAAGCATTAGTAATCATTAGCTAAAAATAGTCATTATGCGTATAAAACATATATTTATGCTATTTCCGATAATAACATTTATCGGAAATAGTGAATGTTATTCTAATCCTATTAAGTGGCATATTTCTAAATTGTGCAAAAAAATAGCTCGTTAAATCGTTTCGTCATTTTTTTGTAACGCAATTCTTTCATTATGAGTTTTTAACTTTTAAACAATCTACTTTTGTATAGGTATTCTTATGAACAAAAACAAACTGATTATCGCTGCTTTGCTTGCTGGATCTCTTAGCGCTTGCTCTTCAATGTCTTCTGACACATCTGCTGCTTCAAAATACGATGTCGATGGATTCACTACAAAAGTTGAAGATGGACGCCTTTGGGTTTTTGAGGAAGGTTCTAAGGAATTAGAGTTCTTTAAAGAACATGGTGAGCCTGCCAAACAGTATACAAATATCGGTGCTGGCCCAGACGGTATGACGGTTAAATCCGCAAGCCAAGAAACTTTAGATAAGTATTTGTCTGCTACTAAAAAATAAGTAATAAAGACGACTCAGCTAATATACTTACGGTTAACCCCATATAAACTTTGTTGAGTTTATATGGGGTTTCTGCATTCTGGGCTATTTAGAGCTAGATGCCCTATTTAGAATTTAACCAACTCTGTAACTCAACCAGTGAACGGATTTGGTGAGTTGGTGTTATCTCTTTTGGATGCTCTTTGTTGTGATGGTTAAGCCAGCATGTATCAATGCCAAAGTTGTTTCCTCCTAAAATGTCTGACTCCAAGGTATCGCCAACCATAAGTACGTGTTCTTTGTTTGGTGAGCCCATTTGTTCAAAAGTATGTTCGAATATTTTAGGGTGTGGTTTAGCAACACCAACGGACTCTGAAGTAACCACGGGTGCGAAATATGGTAAAAAACCTGTTCGCTCTAGTCGTACTGCTTGTAACTGGACAAAGCCATTGGTGATTATGCCCATCTTGATATTGTTTGCATGCAAATACGACACGAGTTCTACCGCGCCTGGTAATGTCTTACAGATTTCCGCCATGGAATCTAAAAATTGCTTGTTAAGCTCTTTGGCGCTGATGGCTAGTCTGTCGCTCCATAATTTAAAACGACGTGTTTGTAGTTGTTCTGCATTAATCTGATTATTTTGATAATCCACCCAAAGCTGTTTGTTTACAACCTGGTATTCATCGTATTCAACTTTTTCAAAAGTGACACCATGTCGGGCAAACATGTGTTTTAAACCTGCGAAATTATCGAAATGAAAAAGCGTTTCGTCGGCGTCAAATAGGATCCATTTATATTTCATTGTTTCTACTTCTGTGCTCTTAATTTATGTACATTAATAATGTTCAGGATGAATTGCAGGCGCTAACGCAAGCACTAATGCTTGGGTGTACACGCTTTCTCTAGTGGCTGCATGGTTTGTAAATAAGCCGATGGCGCCGCCTTTTTGTCGGATGTTATCGGTATTAAACAGCTCATCCATTACTTGCCCTAATTCTTCGTTTGCTTGCAAGCGTTGATAAACCTTATTTGGCAGAGGTAAATTTGCTGAACGTCCTGTCATTAAATCACCATTGCTAGCTAAAACAGCTACATAAGCAAAGGTCGCTGCGCCCTCCTCGAATTCATCGACGCCACCTTCCATGGCAACAAAGAAGTTCATATCGTTACTAGTTCTATGTTCGGAGCAATATCTGGCACGGTTTTGTGCACCAAGGCGAGTTTCCGCTTCTGTCATAGGTTGATCAGCAACACCAGACGGCGCATGCATCTCTTCACAATGAATGATGTGATTTGGGAATGCCTGCGAAAAAGCCTGTCTTGCCGCATTTACTTTGACGGGATTAGTTGATCCAACACAAACTCGAATGACAGTAGAGCCTAGTTTGATGGTCATTTACGCCTCAATTTCAAAAATAAAAAATAAAAAAAGCCGCTATGTTGTGAATAGCGGCTTGGTATTTAGTCTACTCTAGGCCTAGGCTTGCCCTTTAATAATTGGCGTTGGGCAAACCACGTCGGCATTTTGCGCTCTATGTCTTAGCAAATGATCCATAATGGTCAAAGCTAGCATTGCTTCAGCTATGGGCGTAGCGCGAATACCTACACAAGGATCATGACGACCTTTGGTAATCACTTCTATTGGATTACCAGCACGGTCGATACTTTTGCCTGGGATAGTGATGCTCGATGTTGGTTTTAGCGCCATGTGAACAACAATATCTTGTCCAGATGAAATACCGCCCAATACCCCGCCAGCGTGATTACTTAGAAAGCCTTCAGGCGTCATTTCGTCTCGGTGTTGGCTGCCTTTTTGCTCAACAACATCAAAACCGTCACCAATTTCAACCCCTTTGACGGCGTTGATGCTCATGATGGCTTTAGCAATATCAGCATCTAATCGATCAAAAACAGGCGCTCCTAAACCAGGCATCACATTTTTAGCGATAACCGTGATTTTCGCACCGACAGAATCGCCTTCACGACGAAGTGCAGTCATATATTTCTCAAGTTCCGGAATAGCATCGGGGTCTGGGCTAAAAAAACTGTTTTCATAGACTTGGCTTAAATCTTTGACTTCTAGTTTGATTGGACCAAGTTGTGACAAGAAACCTTGGATTTCGATACCAAATTGTTGCTTCAAGTATTTTTTTGCAATGGCGCCAGCAGCTACACGCATGGCGGTTTCACGAGCGGATGAACGACCGCCACCACGATAATCGCGGAAGCCGTATTTTTGATCATAGGTGTAATCAGCATGAGCAGGACGGAAAGTGTCTGCGATGTTGCCGTAATCTTTTGAGCGTTGATCTGTATTTTCTATTATTAAGCCAATTGGTGTGCCAGTAGTTTTGCCTTCAAATACACCAGACATAATTTTGACTTCGTCAGCTTCACGACGTTGTGTTGTATGCTTCGATGTACCAGGTTTACGCAGATCCAAATCGCGCTGTAAATCTGCTTCGCACAGCTCAATGCCTGGAGGGCAACCATCTACAATGGCGCCAAGCGCAAGACCATGACTTTCACCAAACGTGGTGACTTTAAAAAGTGTTCCAAATGTATTACCAGACATAGTTTATTTCTGCTCTTGTAATAGTTCGCTAAGTTGTTCTTTAGTTAGGATAAAAACACCATTACCACCCTGCTCTAATTCGACCCACATAAAAGGAATGTTCGGGTAAGCAGCTTGTAAGGCTATTTCGGTGTTTCCTACTTCGTATACTAATATACCGCCATCTTGCAGATAATGCGCGACTTGGGCTAAAAAATCATGGGTAAAATTGAGGCCATCTTCACCTGATGTTAAAGCTAATTCCGGTTCATTATGGAATTCCGCTGGAGCATTTTTAAAATCTTCGGCATCCACATAAGGTGGATTGCAGATAATTAGATCGTATTTTTTACCCGCTAAGCTTTTAAACATATCTGAATGAATGGCATGAACTCGCTCTTCGACTTGATGACGGACAATATTTTCATTGGCAACTAATAATGCGGGTTCACTGATATCGGAAATATCGACTTCTGCGTCTTCAAACACTAAGGCAGCAGCAATGCCTAAGCAACCAGATCCGGTACACATATCTAAAATATTCAACGGATAGTTTTTAAGCCAAGGTGCAAATTCGCTTTCTAATAGAGAAATAATCGGAGAGCGCGGAATCAATGTGTCTTTGGTGACTTTAAACGGTAGTCCCATAAACCAAGCTTCCCCTAGAAGGTAAGGCAATGGCTCACGTTTGGTTATGCGAGTTTGCACTAGCTTAAGAATATGTTTCTTTTCATTGTAGGTCAGCGCGCAATCCAACATATCACGATCAAAGTCGAGTGGAAGTTTTAATGCGCCCATAACAAGATGAATGGCTTCATCCCATGGGTTGTCTGTGCCATGACCGTAAAATAAGTCGGCCTGTTTAAAGCGGCTAAAGGTCCAACGAATGAAGTCTTTGATGGTGGATAAATCACGAACGGCTGATTGTTTGTAGCTCATCTTCTCTTCTTAATTATGAATGCGCGGGTATGGCGAGTGACGCATTATAACGGTTATTGTTTCGTGCCTCTATCTTTGCGTTGCATGGTTTTCACTGAGCTGGTTAATGCATCGAGCTTTTTTGTCATTTCTTGCCACTTTTTCGCGTCTTCTTTTGTTTTGTTATGTTGAACTTCGTCTAGCGTGGCTGTTAGTTTCGCATTTTCCTCAACTAGCTTTATGAGCTGGTTATCTTGCTTGGCAAGATCTACTTCTTTTTGAGAAAGGTTGATTCTGAGCTCGGTGATTTCTTTTTGCTCTTGTTTGATCTGGGTGGTCAGCACTGCGTTTTGAGTAATCACCTCTTGGTACCTTTGTTCACTGAATGCAAGTTTCTGTTTAAATGTTTCTGCTTCGTCACTTACTTTCTTGTGCTCTGACGTTAATGAGTCATGTGCTGCTTGTAATTCGATTAATGCTGAAGATAAAGATAGATAACCGCTTTGTGTTGCTTCTTGCTTGAGTATTTGGTGTTGCTCAATTTCGGATGATTTCTCATCGAGCAATTTTCCGAGATTTTGAGTTACTTCTCTTGAGAAACGTTTAAAGACAGGAAGCAATACATCATTGAGTTCGCTTAACTCATGTTGTTGCTGTTCTTTGTAGGCTTCTTCCCAGTCAGTGATCGCATTTAGGAAGGTAGTGTTTGAGCAGCGCCGACCGTCCTTTTGTAGGAAATATTCGGTTAAACGAGGAATATTTGGAAAGCTGTTTTTTTCTATCAACTCCCAGCAAGCTTGGTGAATTTCTTCTCTTGCTATGTTTGCTTTACGAGCCATAGTTCATCCTATACTGGTCGTTTAAGATTTAAATTAAATAAATAACGAAATTATTTTATCAAACTTATCTTTTTTGTAAAACAAGATGGCGGAATTATTGCAGCTTTCATTTTTTGCTTTGGTATATTTTAGACAATAAAAAAGCTCCCGTAGGAGCTTACTGATACTGAACTGATCTTAATGTCGAGCTGATGTTTATTGAATGCTGGTAGTATTTATGACTCTTGTTGCCATTTCAACACCAAACTCTTTGGCTAACTCTTTCCAAGAATCTTGTTTTGGCTCATAAACAACAGGCTCCGCATCGGGAAAGCGTGAGTCTAATATTTCGTTTACGCTTGCTAAGCCATCAATCAAACCAATCTTAATTGCTTGTGAACCGGTAAATACCATACCTGAGAACACATCATCCGTAATAACAAGTCTATCGCCGCGGCCTTCTTTGACTGCATTAATGAACTGTTGATGAGTTTCATCTAGTACTGCCTGCCATTTTACTTTTGCTTCTTCAGTCATTGGAGCAAATGGATCAAGAAATGCTTTGTTACGACCTGCCGTAAAAGTGCGTCGCTCTACACCAATCTTTTCGAGTAAATTACTTGCATCAAAACCGGAGGAAATAACACCAATAGAACCAACTAAGCTGGCTTTATCTGCGTAGATTTCATTTGCGGCGGACGCTATGTAGTAGCCACCTGAAGCGGCCATATCTTCAACAACTACTAGAACTGGAATGTCTGGATAGTTTTGCTCTTTGGCGCGGATAGCATCGTAAATAATGCCCGAATGAACAGGACTTCCGCCTGGGCTGTTCATTTCAATGACCACACCTTTGAGACGAGAGTTCTGGTAAGCTGCATCAAGCAAGCTAACAAACTCAGAGGATTCAATCTCGTTATCGGCACCGATAACGCCCCGCATTGGAATCATAGCAACTACATCACTTTCTAAACTAACGTCTTGAAAGTTAGATTTTGCAAACCAGCCACCAACTACCGCTAAGAAGATGGCAAGTGTGGTAAAACGAAAGAAGATTCTCCAGCGTCTAGCACGACGTTTTTCAATAAGGTTTTCGCTGAGTGTTTTTTCTAGTAAGGACCAAATCTCTTTATTTGGATCTGTTGTCTCTATTTCGGGCTTTTTCTCAGTATGTGCATGCTCGCTTGAGGTTTCGTTAAGCGACTGTTTGCGATCTTCGTCTTCTGTCCAGCTCATTTTCTATAACCCTAAAATGTTTGATAATTGATTGAAATCGTTTATTAGCGCGTGCGGTTGGCAAGCTCTTAGTCGTTCTTCTTGATGTGCGCCATAAGTTACCCCAATGCTTTTTATTCCCGCATTGGTTGCCATGTTTAGATCGTATTCCGTATCGCCAATCATAATGGCGTGCTCTGGCGAAATATTTAGCTCTGCTAATATTTGCTCTAGCATTAAAGGGTGTGGCTTTGAAATCGCTTCATCGGCGCAGCGAGAAGCAACAAAGTAATCTCTTGTATTGGTTAGAGACATTACCCTTTCGAGTCCTCGGCGACTTTTGCCAGTTGCTACCGCCATTTGCATGCCTGTGGCTTGCAGTTTATTCAGTACATCTATTACGCCAGGGTAAGCCAATGGTGGGGTTTGATCTGACGCGACATAAATAGTCTTATAGTGTTTGATTATTGCATTTTGCTCATTGGAAGATAGTTCTGGCCAAACCGTGTTGATGGCTTTATCTAAGGATAAACCAATGATGTTTTTTATATCGTCTTTTGTTCTTTGCGGTGCGTTTGCCAACTGTGCAGCTTGTAACATGCTGTGACATATATTGTCGATGGAGTCGAATAAGGTACCGTCCCAATCAAAAATTACCAACTTAACCATAGATACCTCTTAAGAATAATTCAGAGAAAGTGTACCATAACCGAAAATGACAAAATAAGGATTGGTAATGACTACTGGTTATACGTTAGAGCAACTTTCAATTGATCAAAGTGTTGAATATCGCAAAGTGGTTACACAAGCAGATGTACAAGCTTTTGCAGACGTGACAGGCGACACAAACCCCGTTCATTTGGATGCTGAGTATGCAGCGATAACCTCGTTTGGCAAGCCTATTGCTCATGGCATGCTAACCGCTGGCTTTATTTCGGCAGCCATTGGGACTAAATTACCAGGGCCTGGCTGTATTTATTTAGAGCAAACGTTGAAGTTCCGCTCTCCCGTTTTTGTTGGACAAGAAGTGGTTACCAAAGTAACGATCACAGATATTAACGAGCGCCGTCGTCGTGCAACACTCAAAACAGTGTGTGAGTGTGATGGTAAGGTTGTGGTGACAGGTGAAGCTACGATAATGTTGCCTGTATAAGCGATCTATTAAACAGTAATGATGCTTAAAAAGAGCATTGCTGATGCGGCAATGCTCTTTTTTCGCGCTGTGTAATAGTACTTGTTTCACAAGGAAAGTCGTGGCGTAAGCTTTTTACGCCCTTTTTGATTAATCACTCTTATTTGCATCACAATTGTTAGGCAAAGTGTGTGATCGTGAAAATATGCGGCATTTTGTAAAAAAGGCTGTGATTTACCGAAGTGCAGGCCTATATTTATTAGACAGATCAAGGACTAGGTGTTGCCATGAAAATTCAATTGCTAATGATCATTGCGGTTTTTATATCGTCTATATTGACGATATCTCAGCGCGCCAATGCTCAAGAAGTAAATCAGTTTCGCTGGCTAGAACCTACTATAGAGCAAAGATGCGATGAAATCGTTGTCCCAGATCAAGGCAATGGATCAGATAACAGTTTTGTTTTATTTACTTCATCCCAAAACCACGTACCTACTTTAACTTCTACGGCTTTTTTAAGTTATCGTTTACCTGTTATTACTAAAATTAGTACTAGCATAAACCCAAGAGCTCCACCGTTTTCATTGATATAACCCATCCAATTGCTGTTTATATTTTATTCTTTACTGGGGATTTATCATGAAAACTTTAACTTATGTATCTACAAAAGACGTTAATAATCTAACTTGGCCTGCAACTACAGAGAACATAAATCTTTATTCTCCTGCATTGTCTGTATTTACTGACTTTCAAACCGCTGGGCCGCGCGTTATTGAATCTAATACTCGTGCAGATGAGCTTGTTCAACTAATGAGAAAAGAACACGTACGCATGAAAATAGTGGTAGATGCGGACAATCATTTTGTCGGCATTATTAGTCTCGAGGACCTATCTGAAGATGTGTTTATCAAGCAAGTTGCTAACGGGTTTAAACGTTCAGAGTTGATGGTTGCTGATTTGATGAGAGCGAAAGAAGTGTTACTTGCTCTATCGTATACATCTCTTAAGCATTCAGATATTGAATCACTTTTGTTTAGTCAGCGTAACAATAAGCTGCAGCATTTACTTGTTATTGATGAAGATACCAAGGCTATTCGAGGTTTGATTTCATCTAACGATGTTGCCCGTCAGCTTCGATTGGATATTGATGTTGCTTTCTCTAGTTTTGCGCATACTTACCAAAGCGCTATTCTTGGTCAAAAAGAGCCTGCAAAAAAGTTAAAAGTAGCTTAACTCACGATCAATTTTTTGAGCTAGTTGCTTAAAAGAAGCCCAGATTATTAATTAGATAATCTGGGCTTCTTTTTGTTTGCTCTTCTTTCTTATGTTTTTATGGGCCTTTCTTTTCGATCCAATAGTAATAAGTACCCCCTTCTTGTTCCTGCTTAGTAAGCTTGTGGCCAAGAAACTGGCAGAATTTCGGAATATCTCTCGTTGTGGATGGATCTGTTGCAATAACCTTCAATATTTCTTTCGCCGAGAGTTTTCGCATCTCTACATGAAGCATCATCACGGGTTCAGGGCAAAGTAGATCTGTTGCATCAAGTATGGCTTGGTGTTCCATAATATTTCTCTCTATTTAGATGTTCTTTTCTAGCCAGTTTTTAGTGTGAATAGCTAACTCTAAAACGGTGTCTTCTATGTTTTTATTGTATTTTTTTAGTGTTTTAAAGTCATGATCCGCGCCTTCTATCCACAGAATTTCTATATTCTCAGGCAATGATTGCTGACTAACCCAATCATAAGAACCAAGTTGATCTCTGGTACCTTGAATAATTAGGCATGGCGCCTTTAGCTCAGCAAGAAAAGACAGTCGGTGTTTCTCCGGTTTTCCAGCAGGATAAAAAGGAAAACCAAAACACACGACCGCCTTTACCATAGCTAGATTCGTTAGCTGTGTGGCCACTCGCCCCCCCATGGATTTTCCAGCCACAACACAGCTGCTGTTATGTTCAATATACTCAGCATATTCAGGAACAAGGGTGGGGAATTTAGGTGGTGGCCTCTTCTTTCCTGAGCGCTCTTGCTCTTTCATATATGAAAAAGTAACAGGTATAACTGCTTGTTGTCGTTGCTCGGATATGGCTTCACAAAGTTGCTTTAAAAAAGAGTTGCTGTGGCCAGCACCAGCACCGTGTGCAAGATATAAAGGAAGAGAATTCATGCTCATAAATTTCAAAAATACTATTAGACCAGATCCGATGAATGGTTAAAACCTTACTCGATATATTATTGCAGACTCTACAGTAAAAGGTTTTATCTACAGTATGAGAATTCTTGATCTGGGTCAGCAAATGACTTTTCACTAAAGTGTAAACTTCTATTAGAAATTTTAATAGGAACGCATCATGATCTGGGATTCTTCACTTATCGCTAAGTACGATCTATCCGGGCCCCGTTACACTTCTTACCCGACAGCACCGCAATTTGACGCAAGTATTAGTAAAATTGCGCTTATTGATAAAATGTTAATGCCTTCCGAGGCGCCTCTTAGCCTCTATTTTCATATTCCCTTTTGTGCCAACCTTTGTTACTACTGCGCTTGTAATAAAATTGTAACTAAGCAGTACGAAAAAGGGGCCGAGTACGTTGAGTTACTGGGCGAAGAAATGAGATTGCGTAGTCTGATGCTTGACCATTCAAGAGAAGTGACGCAATTGCATTTTGGTGGCGGCACGCCTACTTTTTTGACGGAAGAGTTAATTGACGCGCTGTTTGATAATATCCAGCAGCATTTCAACTTAATCAATGATGGCACGCAGGATTACAGTGTTGAAATTGATCCTCGGGAGATTAGTCTATCTAAATTGAAGCTGTTAACAAAAAAGGGAATTAATCGAATCAGTATTGGTGTGCAGGATTTTGATATCAAGGTTCAAGAAGCTATTCACCGTGTTCAGCCTGTTGAGATGGTAGCCACTCTTGTTGACGATGCTCGAAAATTAGGCATTAGGTCGATTAATTTCGATCTAATTTATGGCTTGCCATACCAGTCTATCGAAGGTTTTAAAAAGACCTTGGAGCAAGTGATTCAGTTATCTCCTGAGCGTATATCGCTTTTTAACTACGCCCATTTACCTGATAGATTTCGTGCTCAAAGACGAATTTCAGATGAAAGCTTACCTATATCAAGCATGAAGCTTGAGCTATTGAGGATGAGTACAGAATATTTAATCTCTGCTGGTTATGAATATATAGGCATGGATCACTTTGCAAAACCAACAGATAGCCTAGCGATTGCTCAAAAGCAAGGTCAGCTACAGCGCAACTTTCAGGGTTATACAACGCATGCTGGTACCGATTTGGTTGCTTTTGGCGTTTCCGCTATTAGCGATTTAAATGGTGTTTATATTCAGAACCATACAGACTTATCAATTTATAGGAGTAGTATTGAGAAAGGCCAATTGGCAATCGCTAAAGGTTATATTAGTGATCTGGATGATAGAATCCGTCATCAAGTGATAATGACATTAATTTCTCAATTTGAGCTGAATGCTGTTGTTATTGAAAAGAAATACAATATTGATTTCTTTGAGTACTTTTCTGAAGAGATGGAAAGGCTAACTCCCATGGTAAAAGATGGTATGTTAGATATTGACTGTAGTGGAATGCAGACCACTATTAAAGTAACAGAACGCGGTAGATTACTAATTCGCTGTATTTGTATGGTCTTTGATAAATACCTTAATGGCGCCATAAAATACTCAAAAGTTATATAGATCGAGATCAGGGAGATTTACATGTCAATGACACACACACAGTCACGATTCAACAGCACCCTTACTTCGCAGTGTCAAAACTGTAGCCTAAGTGCTCTTTGTCTCCCAATTGCATTGGCTGATGAAGATATTAATAGATTAGATCAGATTATTGAGCGCAAAAAGCCACTTAAAAAAGGTGAGTTTTTGTTTCGCCAAGGCGATACATTTGATTCTGTTTACGCTGTTCGCTCTGGTACTTTAAAAACATTCAACATCACATCAGTTGGCGAAGAGCAAATCACAGGTTTTTATTGTCCTAGTGAATTGGTCGGTTTAAGCGGGATTGATTCAAATGTCTATCCGGTTTCTGCAAAGGCACTGGAAACCACTACAGTGTGTGAGATTCCATTTAGCCACCTTGAAGAGTTATCTTCACAGATTCCTTCTTTGAAACATCAAATATTTAAGGTGATGAGTCGAAAAATATCCGATGATCAACAGATGATGGTTTTGTTGGGGAAAAAAAATGCCGATGAGAAAGTGGCATCTTTCTTATTAAACCTATCTAATCGATTTAAAAAACGTGGCTACTCCGCTAGTTCTTTTCGTCTTTCCATGTCTCGCGGGGAGATTGGTAACTACCTTGGATTAGCAGTAGAAACAGTTAGTCGTGTCATTACACGTTTTCAAAAAAATGAACTAATACATGTTGACGGGAAAGAAATTGAGATTGTTGACTTCCCCGAAATGCAAAAACTCGTGGGGGTTGCGAGTGATTGTGGTAAAATCGCCAATATTTGATTGATATAATGAGGCTAAACTGGAATGCTTTACGACGATTTTTACGTTAAATCACTAATACAAACAATAGAAGACTGGCCAAAACAAGGTATTAGCTTCCGAGATATCACCCCTATTTTCAGTGACCCTAAAGGTATGAGAATGGTCGTTGATGCCTATGTGCATCGCTATATCGCAACGGATATCACTCATATAGCCTGTATCGATGCCCGTGGTTTTTTGATTGCAGCGGTTCTGGCTTATGAACTTCAAAAGCCTCTTATCTTAGTGCGTAAAAAAGGTAAGCTTCCAGGAAAGACTATTTCACAAAAATATGCGCTGGAATATGGTGAAGCAGAATTAGAAATCCAAGAGGGAGCTGTAAAAGCGGGCGATGAAGTATTGTTGTTTGATGATCTGATTGCGACTGGCGGCACCCTATTTGCTGCAATCAAGTTATTGACTAGTCAAGGCGCAAATATCAAAGAAGTCGCTGCTATTATAGATTTGCCAGATTTGGGTGGAAGCCAAAAACTAAGAGACAGTGATATACCTGTTTTTAGCCTTTGCGCTTATGATGGCGAGTAAGAATTGAACGAATAATAAAAAAGGTGGCCTCAGCCACCTTTTTTATTATTAAGCGTAAATAATTTACTGCTATTAAAAATCTACTGTTGCGCCAACAGAAAGACCTTTATCGATTTCTTTACGAGAATCGTCTTCAAATACAGTCACTGTTTTACCATAACTAATGAATGCACGAGCGTTACGCATTGTCATATATTCAGCACGGAATTCGTAAGTGTACATGTGGTCAAGATTTGAAATAGCCAGTACTTCCGGCGAGTAATACACAGAGCCATAGATACTCACACGATTTGCTTCAGGTAAGGTGTATCGATACCAGCCACCTAAAGCAAGTGCAACAGATAGGTCATCATTCTTCTCTGAATCTGCATCAATAGCGTATAGTCGAATACCAATCCCTGCTTGAAGTGGGCCACTGGTGTCTGAATCCTCTACCGTTACACCAATATGTCCAGTTGAGGTATTTTCATCATCATTATGAGTAATTCCGCCATTTACGCCGAAAGCCCCCATATTTAAGTTGATATTACCTTTCACTGTGTCGTTTGTTAAACTAACTCCAGCGGATGACGCATTTACGATAGAAGATCCTAAAATGCCGGCGGTTAACAATAGTGCTTTATGTGTTAGGTTCATTTCTATTACCCTATAGTGAAATAATATTTAATCGGTCAAATGCCTCAGGTGACTGCTTCAACCCCTTGAAGTCGAATAACTTTGTGTCTGCCAAATGTGATGGAACAACATTTTGTATAGCAGAGAACATGGTTTCTGTTCTACCCGGAAATTCTTTTTCCCACTTTTGCAACATGTCTTTTACGACCTGTCTTTGTAGGTTTTCTTGAGAGCCACACAAGTTGCAAGGAATGATAGGATATTCCTTCATTACCGCGAAGGATTCAATGTCTTCTTCTTTGCAGTAAGCCAAAGGACGGATAACAATATGTTTTCCATCATCGCTTAATAACTTTGGCGGCATAGACTTTAATTTACCACCAAAAAACATATTCAAGAATAATGTTTCCAGAATATCATCTCTGTGATGGCCAAGTGCAATTTTAGTCGCTCCAATTTCCTCAGCAAAACCGTACAAGGAGCCACGGCGCAAACGAGAGCATAAACCACAAGTAGTTTTACCCTCTGGCACAATTTCCTTTACGATACTGTAAGTGTCGCGCTCTAAAATGTGAAAATCCACTCCTAGCTCTTCCAGATAAGCAGGTAAAATATGCTCGGGGAAACCAGGTTGCTTTTGATCTAAATTCACAGCAACGATACTGAATTTTATAGGTGCGCTAGCCTGAAGATTTCGCAAAATCTCAAGCATAGTGTAAGAGTCTTTTCCTCCAGATAAACACACCATTACTTTATCGCCTTCTTCAATCATATTGAAGTCAGCAATAGCTTGGCCTGTTAATCTGCGAAGGCGTTTTTGGAGCTTGTTTAGCTCTAACTTTTCTTTAGGTCGAGTAGATAAATCCATCATAAGTACGCTGTAAACAAAACGCGCCTATATTACTATAAGCATGAAGCTATCGCATCAAAAATGGATAATATAAGGCAAAAGTGTATAAAAAATCACTATCTTACTGTTTTGATGGGTTGTCAGTTATCTTTGCTTATAAATTGTAACGTTGAACGACAGCCTTTGCAGATGTATTCAACACCACTTTGAGCCCTAGTATGGCGCCGTTTAGTGAATTGGTGTTTTTGGCAGGAGCAGCGGTATTCATAAGCCTGTTTTTGCGGTGGAACATCAAAAGTATGCGTTCTACTTGGTCGGATACCGTATACCTTCAGCATGACTGCCTGCCACTCTTTTCCGTGAGGCTTCACCGTGTTGCCATAGATTTGAAACACAACAATATGAGCTACTTCATGTGGAACAACGGTGCCTAAGAATTCAACTGGGTCTTGCTGATACATAAAATGGTTAAAGCGCAACTCATTTTTTTGCAAATGAGCTGTACCTGCAGCCCGTCCTCTTTGCTTTAAATTGCATGTTGAGCGTTTAAATTTATTACCAAAAAACGCATCGGCTTTATCAAAGCAGTGATTAGCTGTTTGAGCAATTACGCTTAGTGCTTCTTCTTCGTAGTTTAAGCTTGTCTGTCGAGAGGTTAAGGACATGCTGCAACGGCCTCTTTTGGTTCTACCTCATGGAGAATTTTTAATAGAGCCTCTGCAAAGTCGGCTACCTTCTCTTTTGATAAACCAGTCAAACGACTTAATGACGCAATCGAATTTGGCTTATGTAGACAAATTAACCTAAGTTGAGTATCACTCAAGTCCAACTTTTCGTAGTTGTATTTCCAAGCTAAGATTTTATGCCAATTTATGCTGTCGATTGCAAGATGCTCTTCCTGAAGTGTCGGATAGTAATGCTCAGCAGGAATAATTATTTGTGTTTTTCCTTGAAGTACACTGCGAGATTTTTCGTTGATGTGTACAGTAAAAGCACTAAACACCCCAAGAGTGATGTACTCATATGCTATTAAGTGCCTGATAACAGATTTCCATTGCACCTCGCTCAGTTCTTTTCCTTTGCCAAATAGCGGCAGAAACTCGGCTTTAATTGCACTAACAGGTTTAGATTTTTTCCCGAGTAAGATTTGGATAAGTAATGAAAAAGGCTGAAGTCCTTTTGTGTGATAAATCAGAGATAACAGTTTCTGGCTAGCTGTCGTCATATTTTGTTCAGATTTGTTGGAAAGGCATCTATCGCAATGCTGACAAGCCGGAATGCTTTCATCAAAATGTGATAATAAATTTTGTCGACGGCACCCTCTCCCTTCTAAAATGCGAAACAAACTGCCCAAATGTTGTAATTCTTTTTCTGCTGCCAAAGGCTGCATTGCAGCTAGTTGTTGTGCTTGAATCATATCTTGCAAACCATAGAGCAACAAAGACTTAGCGGGTTTTCCATCGCGTCCAGCACGTCCAACTTCTTGGAAATAGGACTCAGGGCTACTTGGCAAGTCTAAATGAACAACAAATCGCACATGAGCGATATCAATACCCATACCATAAGCGGTAGTTGCAACCATAATGGTTCCTTGTTGCTCTGCAAATATCTTATGATGCTTTTGTTTGTCTTCTTCTAGCATGGCTGCGTGATAACTTAAACTTGACAATCCAAGCTCGCTTAACCAATTTGCCAGCTCTTCGGTTTTTCTTCTTGACCGGCAATAAATAATCCCTGTCTCTCCGGGCACTTCGTGATGGAGGAAATACAAAATCTGCTGCTTGGCTTTACGTTTTTGAGCTATTTGTATTTTTATATTGGTGCGATCAAAACTGTTGCGTAAAACCAGGCAATTTTTAAGTTGCAATGACTCTTGAATCGTCATCATGGTTTTTTGATCAACGGTACCCGTAAGCGCAATAATAGGAATGTCAGGAAAAGAAGATTTCAGCTGACCAAGTTGGCTGTATTCAGGCCTGAAAAAGCTACCCCACTGTGAAATACAGTGGGCTTCATCGATGGCGAATAACGAAATATCAAAGCTGTGCAAAAAGCCAATAACCGATGGTTGAACAAGCTTTTCTGGTGATAAGTACAGCAAGTCAATATGCTGGTGTCGCAGCGCCCATACCAGGTCATCTTGTTCGCCTGGATTCAAGGTAGAATTCAGAAACTTAGCGCGTATACCTTTTTTATTTAATTCTTCTACTTGTTGTGACATTAGAGATAATAAAGGGCTGACAATGACAGCAACTCCATTTCGTATCAATCCAGCGGCCTGATACGCTAGAGATTTACCGCCACCAGTAGGTGCTGCTAGCAAAACGTCTTGTCCTGCACATAAAGCATCGATCGCCTGCTCTTGCAAAGGGCGATATTCAGAGTAGCCTAGACGTGAAAGTGTGTGCTTCTTTAAATTCATTTGCGAATTATCCCTTAACACAGCGCTTTCTGCATCGATTTTTCGCCTTCTTTTCGCTAGAATCAGTCACTTAATTTGTATTAGGGAAACATTTACATGGCACACCAACCTCTTGATGATCTTGAGTTAGAGACGTTAGAAAATTTTTTGGAGTCGGATCAAGTTCATGAGGAATGTCAGAACTTCGTTATGGCTCATGGCTTCTTAACGGCACTGTCTATTTGCCCTGTTTTGACAGCCGAAGATAAATGGCTACCGGTTATTTTTGAAGACACACCAAACTTTGAAAATGAAAAACAAGAAAGGCAAATACTTCAGTATCTATCACGTCTGTTTGTTGATATTCAAAAAGAGTTAGAATCAGAAGATGGCTTTATGGTGCCTTGTGAGCTTGAAATGGGCTCTTCACCAGAAGAACTAAGTGAGTTGCAGGAATGGGCTACCGGTTTTATGGAAGGCGTATTCATGACTGAACAATACTGGTTTGAGTCTGAAAAGGAAGAAGTTGTTGCAGAGCTTTTGTTGCCGATTATGGTAGCTTCTGATTTGTTTGATGATGAAGAAGTTGTGCAAATTCGCGAAAGCGAAAAGCTAACTAATTCGTGTATTGCTCAAATCCCAGAAGTGGTTACTGATTTATTCTTAGTTTTACGTACTGAGCCTGAAAAGCGTCCATTTCCAAAGGCTCAACCTAAAGCGAAAGGCAATAATAACAAGAAGAAAAGTGGTAAAAAATCTTAATCTAAATCTCCTGCTTGCATCCCTATTATTGCAAGCAGGTACTTCTTAGAGCAACAAGAGTAATGTCATCTAATTGCTCTGATTCACCCAGATATTCGGCTAGCTTTCTTTCAGTTATTTGCTGTGCGGATATTAGGCTTTTTTCTGCGTATGCGTTTGAAATAATAACTCTGGCTTGATTGTCTCCAAGCATTTCATCATGACAATTTTTAAGCTCCAAAACCCCATCCGAGACAATAATCAAGGTGTCTCCCGCGTTTAATTTATTGCTTTGTAAATCTGCTTCGAACTCACTGCCCGAAAGAATACCAAGCGGCATATGATTGGATTGCAAATAATCCACTGAGCCATTAGAACGTCGTATAAAAGCATTAGGCATTCCACCTCCCCAGTAAGCAATGTCACCACCCGGTGTCATGAGAATTAGATAACCAGCACAAAACATATAATCGGGCAGTATACTGAAAAGTATCCGATTGATTCGGACTGCCAGCTCATTTACGCAAAGCAAATCATCTACTGCATCGAAGAATGTCTGCATAACTGGCAACGCTCCAATCGAAGCCGGCAAACCGTGACCAGTGAAGTCTCCAACAAACACAAGACGAGCGCCATCTGAGCGGGTTTTAACTAAGGCTAAATCTCCATTAAAGCTGGCCGCAGAAAGCCTAGTAATAGCGACTTGTTCGGAGTTTTTTTCACTTCGCGTTTGAATATGATCAAGGACATGATGAGCCATTTCATGTTCTCGCTCTATCATGGTTTGATAATAGGTTAGAGCTTTGTTTTTACGGTACATTTCTTTCATTAGTTCGACATGGCGCATATGCGTTTTAAGTCGAATATTGAAAAGTACTTCATTGAATGGCTTGGGAATAAAATCGTCAGCGCCAGCCTTAAAGCACTTGTCCATAACAGAATCAGCGGTATGAGATGCTAGGAAAATTATTGGTACAAAACGACTTCCAGATAAGGCTTTCAGTTTTTGGACCAAATCATAACCACTGCCACCTTTCATAATGACGTCCAAAGTAACGATATCCGGATCATAGCTTTCGAAGGCAATAAGGGCCTCTTCATAACTGGCCACACTTTTGACCGTCACACCCTCTTTTTCTGCGCATAGGGAAATAATTTCGCGATAAACGGGCTCACTGTCTACGCACAATAATTTCATCTGTTTGGCCTTTATTGAATGTCAAAACGTTTATCAAAACGAGATATCATGAGAATGTTTTTAATAAAGGAATTGGCCCCTGATAGCTGAATGTTGCTGTCTGGGTCGATGGCATTGCGCATGCTCAATAACATACCAAGTGCTGCACTATCTAAGTACTCGACCATACTCATATCAACTATATAGGTTTTATAAAGTTTAGTTAGATCGGAGTAGCCCGCTCTAAACTCATTAAATAAAGAGAAATCAAAACTTCCAACAATAGTTATCGTTGCAATATCTTTAGCGTCATCAACAGTGATTGAAATACTCATTAGCTAATCGAGTTAGGGTTATTTGCCCTGCTCGCCTCCGTGGCATTTTGGCGATGAAGGAGCAAGCGCATTGCGCTCGCTCCACTCTTTAATTGAGTATAGATGCATGGCAAGAGCGTGAATCTTTGTCATCTCGTCTTGTAATACAGCATAAACAAGCTGATGGCGTTGAACCAGTCTCTTACCTTCAAAAGCATCGCTCACTAGAACCAGCTTAAAATGTGACTCGCTTCCTGCAGGTACATTATGCATATAACTCTCATTTTCGAGCGTCATATGATGTACATCCAATTTTTCATTGATACGTTGATCTATCTGATTTTGTATGATCATGCCATTCTCTATCAAGCTGGAGTTGCTAAGTTGTCCAATTGTCCATTTAGTAACACTTGGCCTTTTTCTTTCGGGTAAGCTACGTCAATAGATACTGCTCCGCCTTCACGCCACACACTAATGATAGTATCCATATTAGCAGCCATAACAGCACGTTTATCATCTGGCGCTGCAGCGATAACCTGCAAGCCGATGTCTTTCATGAAGCCCATACAAGTAGACGTCTTCACCATGTCTATCTTGTTGAAGGCCTCATCGAACATCGCCAGAGAGAAACCACCAACGATTTCGCCTTCCATGGTTTCATGTAAGCGATAGGTCGTAGACAAAGCCGCAGCAATCGCCAAGTAGAATGGGATTTGATGCTCACCACCAGAACCGGTTTGAATTCGTTGGCTCAGAGTTGTTTTCTTATTACCTTCTGCGTCTAAAATGTCTACTTCGAAGTTATAGAATTTACGATAGTCTGCAAGATCTTGTTGTTTTTCATCGTCAGATATCAGCTCCTGAATCGATGCAATAGCGCGGATATGATCAGGGTCATTGCTTAAATGTGGATCAAATAATCCGCCTACATTAGCTTGATCTTGCGCACTGAAACGTTCAACAAGATCCAAGATGTCTTTCATATCGCCATTTGGATAATAACGGAATTGATAGATTTCTTGGTTGAATGGACGACGCTTTAAGCTGTGGTTCAGCTCGCGAATAATGTGTGCTACCTGGTCAAGAGAGTCTTTCAGCTTAGATACATAGTCAGAACGGAAGGTTTCTTCCGCTTCTTTACGAGCCAGCTCCGCACGCTTAGCGTATTTAGCTAATTCAGTTTCACTCAAAATTTCAATTTGATAAGAAACATAGTGTTCAAACTCTTCAAATTTAGACTCCAAATAATCCAACTGGACATCATTGTCTAAATTTGCATGGTGATATTTGCCATAATGATCCGCCACTTCCTTACGAACTTTCTGATCAAAACTACGCGCTTTTTCACTGGCCTTGTCTGCTCGACTAATGGCTTCTTTATAGATGGCTGCGCCATTTACCATGCTACCCTCTAACAAAGAGTAACGCTCGCTGGCAAATTCAGCATCGTATTTTGGATTTGATGTTAAGCGATTACGTTCTTCATCAAGAGCGGCCAATGCTGAGCTTAGCTGACTTTTCTGTGTATTTAATGCACCAAATTGTTCCGCTATTTGTTGACGCTCTCGATCTAGTTTTTTCTGATCCAGCTCAACATTTGCGATACGAGATTTAAGTTCTTCAATACGTTCTTGTAGTTCCGTGTCGTCATGCTTTTGCAGTTGCGAGATTTCAGCTTCCACCGACTCTAATTCTTGAGTTAAACGCGTAACGGTGTGGCTGGCATTACCAATACTTTCTGCATCAAATTGGTTATTTGCCATCACGCGACCAAGCAAAGAATCCGCTTGTTCAAGACGTTGATCTGCCTTGAGGAAATTCATCAAGTCGCCACTTAGACTGGCAAGTTGTTTTTCACGGGATTCACGCATGCCTTCGGTATTGATGCCGACCATCATGTGCGGCACAAAGCGAATAGTAGAAATGGTACCGGCAAGTTTTAACATGCCATCAGCCGTCATCGCGCTATCTTCGCGTAGTAATTCACGTTCAGTGTCTACTGGCTTGATACCACCCAAACGACGATTTAGATAAGCTTGAGCATGGTCATTGTTGCAACGAATAAAACGCAATGCGGAATTATGATCACCACGATTCAACCATAGGCGAGTTTGTGTGGTATCGATAACTCGACATCCCATTAATTGACGTCGATGAGCACGGAATATACGAATCGACTCTTCTGCGTCTTCAGGTTCAACAATTAACGCTTCTCGTTGAGCGCCCAGGTAACCTTCAATAGCATCTTGCCACTTTCTGTCGGTTACTTCAGCTAAATGGCTCAATGGTGTTGCGGTAATATTGGCGTCTTTTAATAATGCAATCAGACGTTTTGTATTTTGAGAAAGTGGGCTTACACCACCTTTCAAAGAAGAAACATCCGATTCTAGTTGTTTGCATTCGTCTTTTAAATTCAGAATCGTACGGTTTAACTCTGAACGCTGACCAAAAACTTGAGATTTCTCTCTGTCTAAAATTGCATTTAAGGCAGCTAATTTTTGAGTTAACGGTTTCAGATTGCCTTCTACGCGCCCTTCTTCCGTGATCAAACCATTGAATGCAGCGAATTCTTTCACCAAGGTATTGGCTTCTTTCGAGAGCAAATCTTCAAAAGAATTCAGCGCTGACAACAACAAGGTTAATTGACGAACTTGCAGGATGGCTTTTTGATCTTGTTGACCCTGTAGAGTGAGTAGCTTTTTATTTTGCTCTAACTGCTGAAGTTTCAAGCCAACATCAGAATGCTCGTACTGTTGCTCAAAACGCAGTAGTTGTCCTTGCAGTTGTTTTAATAAACTACCTTGCGTTGCTAGCTCTTCTTCTATTTCTTCTTCACGCTCTTTTTGAAGCTCGTATTGATCTTGAATGTCGTCTTGTTTACTGCCTAGCTCATCAAAGCGAGCTTCGGTCGCTATCCATTGATAGTTGATTGCGCTTTGCTCTTGCTGGTGCTTTTTCTCACAGTCTTGCTGAATGAGTTTTAAATCATCAATACGCTTGGAGACTTCAAGGGTTTTGGCTTCTAAGTGACGATATTCATTTAGAGATTTTTGATAAGCGCCAACTTGCAATGGGGCTTCTGCTAAAACGAAATCCTGGACAAAGCGCGTTGGTGAGGCAATTGGTACGAACTTCAGAGCATTTTTGAAGTTTTTAAGGAAGCTGTCCAATGTGATCAAATGATCTGGGCTTGGGCTAAGCTCTTCAAGATAGCGGTTTATGTATTGAGTCGCTGACGCGCTGCCTGATTTGATATAAGGATCTAGGCAGACCTTTTTCATCGTTTCACGCACTTCAATCCATGGCTTCGCTTTGTAGCTTTTGCCTTCCATCGCGTCAATAAAATCTGATTTTCTAGCGCCAAAATTGGAAAGTACAAAACGCCCAAGTACATCTTCTTCAGGGGAAGCTAATGATGCACTTAATGCTAAACCTACTGTGGATTCTTTACCTGTAATGCTATCTTCGAAAACCAACGCTAGATAACTTGTTGCATCTTGTCTTGGTTGTGTTCCAAAGGCTTTAGCATTGGCTTGACCTGAGTCGATCATCCCTAATATATAAGAGCGAATGCTACGCCCACTGGCTTTACCATCGTTTGCGCTGGCGTTGTAATTAAGGTGACGCTTACTAGCACCCGTCAGTACAGTTTGAATCGCATCAAGCAAAGAGGATTTACCTGAACCAGTTGGTCCGATAATCGCGGTATTACCACGAATATTAATTTCTTCTGCACCAAGTAGGTACCAATTTACTAATACGATTCGATTTAACTTTTTCATATTTTGGCCCTAGTCTTGATTGGTTTCTTGCGTTGTTTCTGTTTCAGCATCTGAATCGGCAACTTCATCTTCATCTGGATCTGTACCATTGAATGATTCTAACTGTCTTAGATACGCCTCGGTTACGATCAATCTGACCACCGGAGTAATGTTGATCATTTGATTCTTGCTATCTTCTTCATAAGACTTGCCACGAATAACGATGCCATGACGACTAAATAAGGCCAGGATGTCTTTGAAACGAGTTTCATTTGGAATCTCACGCTTAACCAATTGCACGAATCTGTCGAGTATGGTGTGAGTGTTGGTTGCGACAAAGCCATTATCGACTTCGAAGTTTTCTATTTTTTCTTCGTAAATTTGACGAAGAACCAATAAAAATAGCGTCTCGTCGGTTTTCAAACGGACAAAAGCTTCTTTCTGGATTGGTAAAACACCAGCAAGTCGTTCGTTCTCGTTAATGTAGAGTTTCATGCCTAGCGCATCGAATAAGTTATCGAAGTAATCTTGATAAGACTCTAAAAGCAAATAATGCTTACGTTGGCCATGTTTGTAGGCGCTGGCAAATTGATTCGCAATCACAAAGTTTGCTGTCTGTTGGAATTCTTGAGCGTCTTTTCCGGACTCTTCAACGACTTTTTTTAATTCTCTAAGCATTACGCTTTGCTCCTACGCACTACAGTAAATTCCCGACATTCAACGAAGTTATGTACATCCAAGTATTCATTAGTAAACTGTACTTCAAATAAATCTTCTATTTTTTTAGCACTCACACCTAGTGAACCGACATAGCGTAAATGGTCAAAACAAACAAAATCTTCTACCGATTCAATGGTGAAATCTAAAATATGCTTACTATCGCCTGAAGCGATTTGTGTATCTAAATAGCTTTGCATTTTTGGAATGGTAACTTGTCGGGCTTCATGGAAGCGACGCTGCTGGTCACGCATTTTAATCGCATCCGCAGACACTTCTGATGGCGTCATGACTCTAGGTGGTGGTGGCTCACGGCGTTTTGTTGGTTGTGCCGCTGAAGCCATACCAACAAAACGAGAGCCAATAACTTCTTTTAAAATAGGCAACTTGTCGTATTTCGCTACATCAGTAATGATACCCGCTATTTTATTGGCCATACCAGGTCTAGAACTGTCCATGTAGCGCGCCGTATCAGCTGCACGTTTTTCCAAACGATAGCGGTATTCATCGATACGCTCTAAGCGCTGCTCTATGTTGCTAAAGGTTTGAATGATGTCACGGCAATCTTTTTCGACCATGGCTTGCGCTTCGCCCATGGTAATCAGTTGCTGATCAACATAGCACTGAGCAACCTGCCCCATGGTTTCTGGGTTGCTTAAAAACTCTTGAGTTAACTCAAGAATTTGGCGTCTAAATCGAAACGGGTTGTTACTGGTTTTGATCGTTTTATAGTCAGCGATCAAGATACCCTCAACGAATAAATCAAAAAAACCTGCCACAATAGCTTTAGGGTCTCGGCTTGCAAACAACTCTCGTTGTAGGCTGCGTATGCCAAGCAATATTTGGTTCAAATGTGCCGAGAAATCCCTAGAAGCTTCCGCTGATTGGCGTAATGTTACGCCTCGCTCTTTGGGATGTTTAGCAACGGATTCTAAATTACTAAGAATGCTCAAGACGGTTGCGCCGTAGTTGCGTTTACCGTGACGACTAATTTCTACTAGAGAGCGAAGCAACATGGAGATTTGCGGTGTCATTAATACACTGACACGATACAACTCCTGCTCTTCAACCAGCCACCCAGTATTAACTAAGCGATGGTAGATTCTTAAAGCATAATCATGGATGGTTTTAGGGGAATCAAAGGATTCTTTTTGATCATCATGCCAAGCAAGCGTATCTAACTTATGCAACGTGTCTTCAATCGACTCGATAATGGTCGATTTGTCTTTTATTGGATCTTCGGCGTGATCATAAAAAACTTCGGCAAGATCATTTAATACAGCTTCAATCAATGCTCTATTAGAGCCGCTTAATGCCTGAAATATTTCATCAGGTAAGTGTCTAAATAGCATTCATCCGGCTCCATGAATTAACGAAAACTAATGGCATGTCTAAACCTTACCTAAATGATTGGCAACGACCGTTTGCATGGCCTGTTTTACTAACGCATCATCTCCAATTGGAGGTAGCAACTCTATGTGCAGTTCGTCTGTTTGCAAGGCTGTTATTTGCGCTGGTACGTCATGTCTTAGATGCCGCCCCACCGCTAAAAATAGTGGCAAAACAGCAACATTACGAACCTCTGTACCAAGCATCGCGACGACATCTTCCAATGATGGCGATGTAAGTTCCATATAAGCCAAACTTACGTTGTCTTCACCATAGGTTTGCGACACCTGATGATAGAGTGATTCGAAGGGCTCTTTCCAAAGAGGATCAGGGCTTCCATGAGCGAGAAGTATGATGTGATCGTATTCTTTGCGTAGCATTTTGGTACCTAATGTTTCTCGATTCCCCATTTTAGCCATCCTATGTCAGAAAAAGAAGGTGCAGAGCAAAAAACCTTAAAATCTTCTGACTAAAACAGGCAAAAAAAAGATTATCAGGTAAATTTAGGAAGTTATTGATCCTATTTCATTTTTTATACGTATTACAACCATTATCGCAATACATGGAGCACGATGAAATGAAGGTTTTATTATCTGGAGCAACAGGCTTTATTGGTCAATCTTTACTCAAGGTGTTACTAAAAGATGATCATCAGATTTATGCTTTAGTGCGAAAATTTAATAAGCAACTAGATGCTAGCGTTACCCAACTGACATGGGAGATGTTAGAAACACTAGACGATAAAATAGATGTGTTCATCAATCTGGCTGGTGAGAATATTGCTAGCCAGCGCTGGACAAAAAAGCGTAAAACGGCGCTCTTTGAAAGTCGCGTGTCTCTAACAAGCAAGATAAAGAATGCATTAAAGCACCCGCCAAAGACTGTCATTTCAATGTCGGCTGTTGGTTATTATGGCGTAGCAAGAAACGAAATTTTTTATGAAAACACACCACCAAAACCAGGATTTTCTCATGAGCTCTGCGCTGCATGGGAAAGTTCTGCAAAGGCATTTGCGAATGATGATACAAGGGTTGTGATATTTCGCTTAGGGGTTGTATTGGGTATGAGTGGGGCGTTAGAAAAAATGCGCCTACCATTTTTATGCGGTTTAGGTGGGCCTATCGCTGGCGGTGGACAATGGTTTTCGTGGGTACACATAGCCGATGTGTTGAACGCAATTACGAATGCTATGTTTGATGAGTCATATAAAGGGACTTATAACTTGGTAGCGCCGCAACTAATTGAACAAAAACACTTTGCAAAATCCTATGCAGCGTCATTGAAACGCCCTGCTATTTTACCGACACCTAAATGGCCACTGGATCTCATTTTTGGAGAAATGGCGACTTTATTGACGGAAGGTGCGAAGATAATCCCTCAACAGTTAGAGAAGCAAGGCTTTGAATTTGAATTCGATAATATTGAGGATGCGTTATCGGATATTGCGAAACGTTACTAAAAAATTGACTGTTACTCAGCCTGTTAGCGTTTCTTTTTTAATACCGGTAAGCCTTTGTCGTCATTCAAGGTGTTTGTGCAGACCGGGTAAGTAATGCATCCCCAGAAGTAGCCATTCTTGCTCTTTTTTCTGACTAAATAGTGTCCACAAGCGCGGCAAGGGTATTTTTTCGTACTTGAAGGAACACCGTTGTCATCTTCTACCGTTACTTTGCATTCGGGATAATTAGAGCATCCCCAAAAGGCATTGTCTTTGAATGTTTTTCGTCTTAACGGAGACTGGCAGGCTGGACAAAGATAGCGCTTTGCCCTAACTGGCTTGCCATTTTCATTATTCGCCGTGTAGTTACAGACTGGATAGGATTCACACCCCCAGAAAGCGCCATTAGCACCTTCTTTTAAAATCAATAAACTCTCGCATTTTGGACAGCGATAGCGAATTTTAGCTGATTTAATATGAGCATCATCGTCCTGTTCTAGGAACTCTTGTTCCCAGTTACTAGATGATGTTGCGGGGGCTTTGCTGTCTTTTTCCTGCACAAGGCTACTCTTTGGCTTTACTACAAGGTGCACTGTCTTTTTTGCAATCGTCCTGCCCAGCAAGACGGCGAATTTTTGAGGCGCCTTCTCTTGCACCATCTGCGGTTGCTGTACCTGCCTCCTTCATTTTCTCCCAGACAATAGCACCTGTTTCTTTGGTTTTTGTAGATGCCTTACTGCCAAATTCAGACGCTTTCTCACCAAATTCTGATGCTTTTTCTGCGGTAGTATCGGCTATTTCGGATGTTGTGGTTTTGGTTTTTTCCCATATTTTTTGCGCACCATCCTTTGCTTTATCTAGCGTACTTTCTTCAGCCTGAGCCAAGGTGGAAATAAGAATAAGCGAGCAAAAAATTGCTTTTATATGTTTCATCACACTGCCTCTTTGTTTTCAAGCGGTGAAAGATTTAACCAATCAAAAAGTTTAGAAATATCGCTAAGCGCACCAAGTTGCGGGTAACGTAATAGTGTTTCGTCTGTTACTTGTTCGTGGTCCCAAGTGCTGTGATAAGGAATATGAAGTGCTTGGGCACCAATATCAAGAACAGGAAGAATATCCGATTTCAAAGAATTACCAATCATCAAAAAATGTTCTGTAGAGATCTTGTGGCGTTGAAGTATTTGTTGATAAGCGTCAGATGTTTTATCACTAACAATTTCAATCGCATCAAAATACTCAGCAATACCTGATCGTGCTAGTTTGCTTTCCTGATCAAGCAAATCTCCTTTGGTGATAACCAATAATCGAAACTGCCCTTTTAGTTGAGACAGCACGTGTTCTATATTAGGTAATAGCTCAACAGGAGAAGCCAGCATACATTTTGCTAGCTGTATTATCTCATGTATTTCATTGCCAGAGATGCGACCTTCTGTTAGTTCAATAGCTGTTTCTATCATCGACAAGGTGAAGCCTTTGATACCGTAACCAAAATGCTCTAAATTATTAATCTGCACTTCACCTAAATGAGCACGAATGTAAGCTTCGTCATGATATGGCAGAAGAAGGTTTATAAACTCATCTTGGGCGTGAATGAATATGTCTTCATTTCGCCAGAGTGTATCGTCTGCATCAAAAGCTATTGTTTGAATGTTAGAACGATTCAACGTCATTTTATGTCCATTGTTTAGTGTTTGTCTCTATCAAGTCCACATACAGTGCAACTTGATCCGGTGTATCGTTTAGTGCTGGAATGTAATCAAACGCCAATCCGCCATTGTTTTTAAACTCATCACCTAGTTCTAGGGTCACTTCTTCGAGCGTTTCTATACAATCAATTGAAAAAGCAGGACTGATGATGTTGATTTTCTTTATGCCCATAGAAGGAAGCGCCTTTAAAGTGGCATCAGCATAAGGCTTTAACCATTCTTCACGGCCAAATCTAGACTGATAAACATGAGTCCATTCATGATCACCAAGCTCCAGTTCTTCAGCAACCAGTCGACTTGTTGTTTCACAGCGTCGAGCATAAGGATCGCCATTAGTAACATAACGCTTTGGAATGCCATGGTAAGACAAAACAAGGTGGCGCCTTTCTCCTTGCTTATCCCACTGGGCACGCACAGAATTGGCTAACGCTTGGATGTACATAGGATGATCAGCGTAATCATGAAGCAACTGTAACGAAGGCCAATGAGGGCATTTTTTGAGCGACTTCATTAATCTGTCGTACGCCGCAGCCGTTGTAGTTGCTGAGAATTGTGGGTACATGGGGACGACAATGATATTTTTAACGCCCTGTTCTCTCAATTTGTTCGCCGCGGTTTCGACACTTGGGTTGCCATAAGTCATTGCAAGTTCAACGGGAACGGTTTGCCCTGTTTTTCCTGATAAAGCTGTTTTTACCTTTTCTTTTAATCTCTCGCTTAATACTAAAAGAGGCGAGCCTTCATCCATCCAAACTTGCTGGTAAATTTTGGCTACTTTTGGTGGGCGTAGCGTCAGGATAATGAGATTAAGAATTGGCTTCCAAATTAAAGGGTTTAAATCTACAACACGAGAATCAGACAAGAACTCTCTAAGATAACGGCGGACTTCGGGTGTCTGCGGAGCATCTGGTGTCCCCAAGTTCATCATCAATACGCCATAGTCGTTCTTGTTTTTCATGTTATACCTTTTGGTTTGAATTCTTAATGCATTATAAGCCAATAAAATGGGGGCAATAATGAAAATACCAAGCTATTTAAGGCCAGGTATTGTTTAGTTTCGTATCTAAAGGGAAAGATAGTGTCAGTTTTATTGTTTAACTATGAAATATGAGAAGGTAAAGTACCGACCAGCGCGATAACTCGCTATGTAATCCATATGCGAATCAATGAGCAGGTAATAAAAACAACAAAGCTGATAGATAAGACACTCTTGTCCAAGTCATTACCTAGATTGCGACTTAGCCAGTAAAAGAAAAAATGACTGAATGACAAAATCATCATGGAAGGCAAATGTACCGCACCAGCAAATCCTGCCATATTCATGTGATCAAATGTCTGCGCTGGATAAATAAAACCGACCAATGCTGCAATAGAAGCAAAAACAACAAAGCCATCGGATGTGCCTTGATGTTGTTTCTGATCTACTTTTTTTAATGAGCATAGCAAACTGGCAAGCACTCGACCGCAATTACCTGATAGAAGAGACAAAACCCCAACAAATAAGCCAATGGGTAAATGAGCTAATTTCCCTATTTTTACAGTGTTAATGCTTCTTAGCTGTGGTCGGAAGACAATATTCAAAACAGTAATTAATGATATCAATGAGAAAGCAATTTTGAATACGAGCAAGCTACTTAGAGACAATAGCTGCGCTCCTATCACCCCACCCATAGCAATACCTGGAGCGAAGTTAATTAGGTGCTGGGAGTCAACTTCTGCTTTCTTCATTGACGTTATCCAAGCATAAAGATGCGTTGGAATAAACGCAGCAATGCAGGTTGCAATGGTAGGAAGCATAAGATCTTGAAAAGATAAATTAAAAACGGGTAAGAAAAAATATAAAGCTGGAATGGCAATAAGTGATGGCGCTATTTTTATAACGGAAGTAGCTGACCCTGTTGCTGCGCCAATGAAGAGTAGTAAAAAAAACATTTCGATAGTTGGCATAAGATCCAAACAACTCCTTTAGCCACGACTCTCTAGCCATGAGTAAGACAACAAAAAAGCAGGCACTGGCCTGCTTATTTAGCACACTAAACTTGTGCTAAGTTATTACTCTTGTTCAACAACGCTACGCATACGATCCTGAATCAATGTTGCTAATTTATCAGGTTGGAATTTTGATAAGAAATCGTCACAGCCCACCTTTTGCACCATTGCTTTATTGAAGCTACCACTGAGTGATGTATGCAAAACGATATAAAGATCTTTTAGTCTAGGGTCTTCACGTACTTCGCGAGTTAAACGATATCCATCCATTTCAGGCATTTCTGCGTCGGTAATCATCATCAGGAGTTTTTCTGGAACAATTTCACCCCCATCAGCCCACTTTTTAAGGGTCTCTAAACCACGCTTACCGTTGGTTGCCTCATGTACTTTTATCCCCAGAAAGTCTAATGTGGAGCGACATTGAGCCAGAGCAACAGATGAGTCATCCACAATTAAAACCTCTAAACCTTTTGCAAGGGATAATAAGTCTTTATCAATGACATGATCACTGATACTACCGTCATAAGGTGAAATTTCGGCCAAGACTTTTTCAACGTCAATAATCTCAACTATGCGGTCATTAACTCTAGTTATTGCGGTTAGATAATGCTGACGCCCTGTACCATCTGGTGGAGGCAAGATTTCATTCCAATTCATATTGATAATACGATCTACTTCACCAACCATAAATCCTTGAACGGTATTATTGTATTCGGTCACAATTAAATTACATGGCTGAGTACGGTCAATCGGTCTCATGCCAATAGATTCAGACAGGTCGATAACAGGAACCGTCCTACCACGAAAGTGTGTAACACCAGCCACAGACGGGTGTCTATGCGGCATCAAGTTCAACTTAGGCAGCATGACTACCTCTTGAACTTTAAAAACGTTTATTGCAAACATTTGCATTCCACCAAGGCGGAACATTAAAAGTTCCAAGCGGTTTTCACCCACTAACTTGGTTCTTTGGTCTACAGCGTCTAGCATGCTTGCCATATATTACTCCAAACATTTTTAAATTAAGGCATTAATCCATTATAACCATGATATTCTATAAGGCTAAATCTTACAGTATTTTTTTGTGTTCACTATTTCTTACAAGGACTCTTAATGAAGGACGACGACGTACTTTTTTGCCGTAAAGCGGTTGTAAATCGACTCTCAGAAACAATCGCTTATTACATACTGCATCCAAGTATTGAAGAACAAGGTCACGACGCTTCTTTTTTAAGCTCCTTGTTTGTCGATGTCAATCTTACTGAAATTACACAGCAAAAAACTATATTTTTTCGCACTAGCTTAGTCGAACTGGCCGCCCTTCCACTACCAACAAATATCCATATGGTGATTTTTTTAAATGCCAATGAATTGGCTGAAAAGCATCTTGAAACATTATCTGAGTTTCGTCTACAAGGCTACCAACTTGGCATTATAAATCCTAACCCTGAAAAATTTTCTGCTGATTTATTCAGTATTTTTTCTTACGTGCTATTTTCATTAAACCATCTATCTATTGATGATGTTGTTGCCCGCATTAAACATCCAGTTTTATCTTCGAAAACCCTTTGGGTGAATAAAGTTGAAAAGGCGGAACAATTTATGCGGCTCTTAGAAAGTGTCCCCGAGGGACAATTTAGTGGAAACTTTATCAATAAAGCGACGTCAGTCAAAGGTAAGCGGATTTTAGCGCATAAAGCCATTTTAATTGATTTATTAGTGGCATTGAATGACCGTGAATCCTCACCTCGAGTGTTGGCTGAATATATTGAACGAGATCCAACGCTCACCTATCGAATCATTAAACTTACACATTCAGTGATTTATCGCAGTCAATTTAATGTCTCTAATGCTCAGCGAGCTATCGAAATAATTGGCGTTAGAGATCTTATTAAATGGGTTGGACTCGTTATGTTAGGCAGCGTATCAGGTAAGCCTGATTGTTTGTTTTCGATGGCGGTTTCTCGCGCTTGCTTTTGCCAAGGTCTTTCTGCCGCGCTGTTTCCTAAATTAGATGGTGCTTTTTTAGTAGGACTTTTTTCCTACCTACCTAGTTTCCTAGATGAAGATCTGCTGACGCTTTTGAAAGATTTGCCGCTCGATGAAAATATTAAAACAGCGTTATTAGAATACAAGGGGAATCTGGGCAGTGTTTTAAAAATAGTGATTGCATATGAAGCAGGCCGTTGGGAAAAGATTCCTTTTGATCACCTAGAAAGTAAAAACTTATCAAAACAATCATTGAAAGACCTTTATATACAAAGCTTAAAAGAGGCCCGTCAGATGGGAGTAGTATGATAGATATCGGCGTAAATATTAATCATCGTTTTTTTCTAGACGATTTAGATAAAACACTTAAAGACATGCAAGACGTTGGCGTGAATGGCATGATTTGCATTGCATCTGACTTAGAAGAAAGTAAAAAAATTCAGCTCTTGAGTAAGCGTTATTCGGCACTATGGAATACCTTAGGTTGTCATCCTCACCAAGCAAAAACATGGAATACAGAAAGTAAAGCTCAGATTTCCGCTCTTATCCAAGAAGCGAAGCCAGTTGCCATTGGTGAGACTGGGCTTGATTTTAATCGTAACTACTCAACGCCAAAAGAACAATTTTATGCATTTAGTGAGCAAATAGAATTAGCAACTGAACACCAGCTGCCTTTATATCTCCATGAAAGAGATGCTCATATGGAAATGGTAGACATACTAAAACAGCATCCTGATTTGGCGCAAACGTCTGTGATTCATTGTTTTACCGGAAGTCGAGCTGAGTTAGATCGGTATTTAGAACTAGGGTTGTTCATTGGTATTACTGGCTGGGTGTGTGATGAGCGTCGAGGTGCAGACTTACAAGCTTCCATCCCTCATATTCCACTGGATAGATTGCTTCTTGAAACCGATGCGCCTTATCTATTGCCGCGTAATATCCGACCGAGACCTAAGAAGAATCACCCTAAATATTTGCCTTGGGTGGCTCAAGAAGTTGCAAAATTAAAAGGCATCTCCGTAGAAGAGCTAGCCCAAATAACTATCGACAACACAAAAACTGTATTCGGAATTCGAGCTTAACCCCTCAACTAAAAACTACAGTAAAGAGATTTGCTGCGACAGTAAGCTTGCCATACTAGTTTTAAAAAAAGGCAGGATACTGTCGGCGATGGGCTCTATCTGCTTTTCGATGTAATGCTCGTAATCCAAATCGATCAAATCTTCAGCACTTTCATATGGTACGACACCAGAACGCTGATAAAGGTAATAAACACGCTTTCTACCTTTGTTATATTCTAAGGGAAGTCCCTGTTCTGCTCTTTTTTGATCAATCATCGCCGCTGCTCTGACATGAGGCGGCTTATTTTTAGTGTAGGAAGACAGCGGTCGACTCAACTGTTTGCTGTAAACCAATTGGTCGTCATAGTCACCCGCCCTAAGTTTTGTAATGGTCTCTTGAATATAAGTTATTGGATTTTCATCACCAAATACTTTCTCAAACAAAGTTCTTTGAAATTGTCTTGCTAAAGGCGTCCAATCGGTTCTGGCCGCTTCCAAACCTTTAAATACCAGTTCGCCCTTTGATTTTCCTGCATAACGTTTTTTGCTGCCTTCTTCTTGCCCACGTATAGTTGGCATGAAGAAACGCTCGTAAACCCGTTCAAATTCAAGCTCTAAGTGTGAGTCAAGCTGAGCGTACTCTTGGCACCAATTTGATAGACAAGCGTTAATCTCATCGCGCAACTGTTCACCTTGTTTTTGAGGATCTTCTACTCCGCTGTTAAGCGTAACAAAGAGAGAGTCTGTATCGCCATATATCACTCTAGCGCCACGCTCCTCCATCCAAGTCTGAGTTCTGCCTAACAACTCATGACCACGCATGGTAATAGAGCTTGCCAATTCGGCATGATAAAAGCGACAAACGTTTGACCCCAGCACACCGTAAAAAGAATTCATAATGATTTTAATAGCGTAGCTTAAAATGCCATTACCTACTCTTTTGGCTTCTTCTCTTGCATGAGCAAGTTCACCGACTAATGAGGGCAAAATAGCTTGTTGGCGATCAAAACGAGCACCCAAAAAACCAGGAACGAGCTGTTCTGCTGGTGTTTTATCTCTAAATAAAGGCGCTGAGTGTTGGGCTGTTATACGGGCTAAAGGATCAACGTGAAAGGTTCGAATAATACTGGGATACAAACTTTTAAAATCGAATACCAATACATTTTTATACAGCCCAGGTATTGATGACATAACAAAACCACCAGGGCTAGCAACAAAGTCATCGTCATTCCAAGCAGGTGCAACCCAACCAGCTGAATGCAATCGAGGTAAATAGAGGTTTTCGAAGGCCGCGACTGAACCGCCTGTTTGTTCGAACGGAATACCAGTTAAATCGACGCGTGTTTGCTGTAACTCTATGAGCTTGAGTTTTTCAAAAATGCGCATAACAAGATCGCAGTCTTGAAGATTGTAGGCAACAAAGGCATTGAGATCTTCTTTGTGCAGTCTTTCTATTTCTTGCCAGCGCTCGCTGCCATGCAATAGTTTGCCATCATCAAGGATTTCTTTACTGACGTTATTTAGACTATAAGACTCAAAGTGATAACCGCCCACTTTCAATAAAGTAATGCCGTCTAACGCCACTCGTCCGGGAATGCTTGCAAAGTACTTGCCTTGGTTATCTGATGAGCGGATATTCCAATTTTCACCATTAACACCAAATGCTGGACGAATCCCTAAAATCTGACAGCGCTGGTCAATAAATTGCAAATCAAAGCCGATTAAATTCCAACCAATGAAAATATCTGGTGAATACTTTTTCACATAACGAATAAACGCCAGTAACAAGCTTTTTTCATCATTGAACCGACGAATGATTGAAGACGTGGTTTCTTGGTCGGTGACAACAAAAGCGACACGCAGATCACGTGACGTAATACCAATAGACAGTAATGTATTGGTTGAAACGGATGTTTCGATATCTAGTGACCAGACATTCCAATCTGGTTGCCAATCGCCAGCGATCACCCTAGCTTGGCGAAATGTTTGATAGCTTGAATCAGGGACGCCAATAAAACGCACAGCACCGCGAATGTTTCGCTCCATCAAATATCGATTATGAGCCTTAATATCTTCTTCAAAAACAGAGAAGCCATTACGTTTCACCAAGCTAATCATCTGCTGGTGGAGCGCCAGACTAGTACTTTGAACCAACACAACTGGCTCGTTATTAAATGACTTCAATGCGGATTCGGAACACTGTACGCCCGTTACGTCGGCTGGAAGACTATCAAGCGGGGCATCGGTGAAAAATACGCTAAGCTGCCTATCCGGAAGGACTTTTACCGTTCCTTCCGGCGTTTTTATAAAAAGGCTCATTTCAATGTGGCCGCTAACATCTCGTGTATGACGGCTCACAATATAGCCAGTTCTTTCTACAAACATCTAAACAGCCTAGTATTTTAAAAGTGCTTATTCTATTAAAAAAACCTTATGCAGCGTATTTTAATTATAACCCACGCAGTAAAAGCATGGGCGGCACTTTTAGCACAGTCCTACTAGCAAATATACCAATCGTTGAGATAACAACAACACCTATGGCTGGCCCTAACAACCATAATAATGGATGAAAACTCGCCTCGGCATTGAATACAAAAACCTGCAAGCCTAATAAGCAGGTTTCTGCGCCTATGGTAGCAATGAGTCCCGCAAAGAATCCAAGGGCGCCAAATTCAACCAACAGTGCCTGTCGTACTAACGCACCTCTCGCCCCCAGTACTCGCAATAACGCGCCTTCTTCTAAACGTTCTTCTAATGTTGAGCGTACGCTGGCCAATAACACCAAAGCGCCAGCACTTAATATACAAAACAACACTAATTGAATAGCTTGAGACAGCTGCCCTATTATGGTCTGGATTTGTTTTAAAATATCGCCCACATTCAAGATAGAAACCGTAGGGAAAGTTGCCATAGCTCGATAAAAAGATTGTGCTTGGGCATCATCCACAAACAAGCTGCTAACAAAGTTGGCAGGATAATCCTCTAATGCACTCTTAGGTAGAATTAAATAGAAGTTAGGTTGCATTGACCCCCAATCAACAGTACGAACAGACGTAATTGGCAAGGTGACAATATTGCCACCAATATTGATAGTCAGCTTGTCACCTATGTCTAAGTTAGCTTCCTTAGCAACTCGTTGCTCAATCGATAGGCCTTCTGCTGTGAAATCCCCTTCGACAAGTTCATTGCCCTTACCAAGTGTGTCTGACCAAGTTAAGTTTAGCTCTCGTTCATAAAGCTCAGGCTCGCCCTTTTCTTCAGGATAAAGGGATTGTACTGTTTCATCGTTCACTGCTGTTACTCGACCACGTACCATGGGATACCAATCGGATTTTTTGAGACCTAGTTGAGTTGTCTGATCATTAATTTGTTCAATTTGCTCATCTTGTACATTAAATAAATAATGGTTTGGAGCGTCTTCTGGAAGCTGTTGCTGCCAGTCAGCAATCAAGCTTGACTTCACGCCAATCAGAATCAAAGTTAGCATGATAATTAGTGTGAAGACCAACAACTGAAATAGATTTGGTATCAACCTTCTGTATAACGAAGCAAGACCTATTTGCCAACCGCTGGTGGCTCCTGACGTCAACGAACGGCCAAGTTTAAATGCCAACCAACCAATAGCAGCAACAAACAGTGCAATACCCAAAATGGCAGCAGTCATAATGCTTGGAAGCAAAAAGCCATTGGTGTACAAGCACATCAGCCCAAACATACCGATGAAGCCAATCGCATAAATCGCAAAGCTATTGAGTTCAATTTTGGTGTTAGGTTGTAACACTGATAAAGGCGAAATCTTAATAAGGTGTGACATTAGTGGCAGACAAAAAACCACCATAGATATCATCCCTGTCGCGGCACCTAGCCATAAACGACTGATGGATGGTTCTGGTAATGTGGTTGACATTAGTCCAGACAGCAGAGAAGCAATAATTTCTTGCATTCCCCAACCAATACCCAAGCCAATCATGGCGCCGACAATAAACAACGCGAATAGTTGTAGAAAGAACAACTTGCCCAATAATTTCGGTGTTGCACCAAGTGTTTTTAAAATGGCGACTTGCATCAAATGGCGTTTTACAAATCGAGCGGAAGCCAGTGCCATGGCAACGCCAGACATAACAACAGCTAAAGTGCCAGCAAGTAATAAAAAGGACTCTGCACGGCCAATGGTGTCACCGATACGCTCCCCACGCTGTGTTGGTGTTTGCCAACGCTGGTCTTCATTCAATTGTGGGGTAATCCAATTTTCATACTCGTCAAGCGAGGCTCTGTCTCCTGCAAGTAAAAGGGAGTAGCGTACTCGGCTACCAGGAATAATTACGTTGGTTGCCGCTAGATCTGCCATATTCATTACAGCACGGGGCGATATTGCAAAAGCGGAAGTGCTGGAACCTGGGTCTCTCACCAAATATTTGGTTACTTTAAGCTTAGCATCGCCTACTTCAACCTGATCACCAAGGCTAATTTTAAGCAAGCTAGCCAAGCGTGACGACACCCAAACCTCACCTTGTTTTGGCGTTTCGGTCGAACGCTGACCGGCACCAAATAAAACATCATCGACCAGATAAGCACCTTTTAAAGGGTAGCCATCACTAACCGCACTTAATTGCGAAAGCTGAAGCGAGTCACCTGCGAACATCATGGTGGTAAAAGAGGTTCTTTGCGCGGTTTGCAAAGAAAGCTCATTTGCCTGTGCTTCCCATTCTGCTGGAATAATATCATCTGAGCGGATTAAACGATCCGCGGCTAATAGATTGGCAGACTCTTGCTCAAAAGATAATTGCAAGCGGTCAATAAATAAACCTATTGATGTGACCGTGCTCACTGAAATAACCAAGGCCAATAGAAGAGTGAGCAAGTCACCACTACGAATATCTCGGAACATTAAGCGAAAGGCAAAACTCATAAGGATTTTTCCGTTAGCTGACCTGCAGACATGACCAATTGACGGTCGCACATTTTGGCAAGCTCATTATCATGAGTCACCATCACCAACGTTGTTCCTTGGGATTGGTTAAGGTCGAACAACAACTTGATAATAAGTTTACCGTTCTCTTCATCAAGGTTGCCTGTAGGCTCGTCCGCGAACAGTATTTTTGGGTTGGAAGCAAAGGCACGAGCAATGGCAACACGTTGTTGTTCACCGCCTGAAAGCTGATTAGGATAATGAGTCAAACGGTGTGACAAGCCAACCTTTTCAAGTAGCGCTTCCGCTTTTTTGCGCGCATCTTTATCGCCTTTTAGCTCAGCGGGCAACATGACATTTTCAATGGCTTGAAGACTTGGCAAAAGATGGAATGATTGAAAAACAAAGCCAACGTATTGGCCACGAACAAGTGCCCTTTGCTCTTCTGATGGGCTAGAAAACTCTTGATCATAAAGAAAAATATCACCGGACGTATTTACATCTAATCCAGCTAGCAAACCTAACAAAGTAGACTTGCCAGAGCCAGATGAACCGACAATGGCCACGGACTCACTTTCCTTGATTTCCATATTGATTCCTTTCAATATGGTTAAATTCCCTGTATTCGACGTCACTGTATGAGTTAAATTAGATACTTTAATCGCGGTGTTTCTAGCCATGGTGATTCACTCTAAAAAGGTTTGATATGTTTTTAAAAAAGCAATTAAGACAACTATGTACAATAATCACGCTGCTATTCATTAGTTCATTCGTTTCAGCTTCTACTTTACTGGTTATGGGTGATAGTCTCAGTGCGGCGTATAACTTACGACAACAAGATGGCTGGGTTAGTTTACTGAAAAATCAACTTTCTCAATCGCACCCTGAAATACAGGTTATAAATGCCAGTGTTAGCGGAGAAACAACACAAGGTGGCCTATCTCGTTTTAATGATCTTTTAGCTACCCATAAACCAGATATAGTAGTGTTAGAGCTTGGTGCTAATGATGCATTACGTGGTTACCCTTTAGATCAGACCACACTTAATTTGGAAAAAATGATTGAGCAAGCTCAAACAAGTGGCGCCGTGGTGTTATTAATTGGTAACCAGATTCCGCAAAATTACGGTAAACGCTATACGCAAATGTTCTTTAATTTGTACAAAGACATTGCGAGCAAGTACAGCCTCGCCTACCTCCCCTTTATGCTTGAAAATGTCGCCCTAAACAAAGATCTAATGCAAAGCGATGGCTTGCATCCTAATAAAGCAGGTCAACCAATCGTATTGCAAAATATACTGCCACATTTGCAGCCACTATTAGACAATATTAAGTAGAAAAAATAAGGAAGGTTCAATGAAAGCAGTTTTCTTAGATAGAGGATCATTCCCTGCGCAGATAAATATTCAATTGCCCGTTCAAATTAGTGATGTGGTGACATATGAAAACACACCACTTGAACTCGTGGCGGAGCGCATTAAAGATGCAAATATCGTGTTGACCAATAAAGTAATGGTTGACGCTACTGCGATAAATGGCGCGGCGGATTTAAAACTCGTGCAAGTCATGGCGACAGGTATGAATAACGTAGATCTAGAAGCCTGTAAGAAAAAAAACATTACCGTCCAAAATGTGACCGATTACTCAACAATAAGTGTGCCTGAACATACCTTTGCTATGTTGCTAGCACTTAGAAGAAATCTAGCATCTTATTTAGATGCGGTAAAAACTGGACGATGGGCATCTTCTGAATATTTTTGTTTTCTAGATTATTCTATCAAAGATTTATCTGGCTCGACTATGGCCATTGTAGGAGGCGGCACATTAGGCAAAAAAGTCGCTGGCATTGCTCTGGCTTTCGGAATGAAGGTGGTCTTTGCTGATCGCAAAGGAGCGATAAACACTAGATCTGGTTACATCAAGTTTGAAGAGGCCTTACAGCTCGCGGATGTCATCAGTATCAATTGCCCGCTGACACCAGAAACAAAAGATCTAATTAGTGACGCTGAGTTTTCGTTAATGAAACAGAGCTGTCTACTACTAAATATTAGCCGCGGTGGTATTGTAGATGAGCATGCACTAGTTCGAGCTTTCAAAAATAACGTCATTGCAGGCGCTGCTTTTGATGTTTCAACACAAGAGCCTATGCCACTAGATCATCCACTTCAAATGCTTACTAAACAGCCAAATTTTTTGCTGACGCCACACATTGCTTGGGCCAGTGATGAAGCAATGCAAACTTTGGTGGACATGGCAATGAATAAAATAACTTCTTTTATAGATAAACCTTAATGACTTTAAATATTTTATTTCAAGACGAACACTTGGTTGCCGTCAACAAACCTGCAGGTCTGCTTGTGCATAGAACTCATTTGGCCAAAGATGAGGAAGACGCTGTAGTTCAAAGGTTAAGAGATCAAACTGGGAGATGGGTCTTCCCTGTTCATCGGCTTGATCGCGGAACGTCCGGGGTATTGGTGATGGCATTTAGCCCTGAAGTAGCAAGGCATCTTGCTATTCAGTTTTCAGAGTCTAAAACACGGAAAACTTATCATTGTTTAGTGCGTGGATATTGTGAAGAATCAGGTGTGATTGATTACCCTCTTGCGAAGCTTAATGAGCAAAAAGGTCGATCTCGTTTTAAAATTGAAGGCACAGAAAGGGAGGCTGTAACAAGCTTTACTCGATTAAAGCAGTTTCAACTTCCTTTTCCTGTAAGTCGTTATGACAGTATGCGTTTAAGCTGGCTAGAAGTCACCCCCAAGCAAGGCAGAAAGCATCAAATTCGCCGACATTTCAAGCATCATTTGAATCCTCTGGTTGGTGATTCTTGTTATGGTTGCCGTCACATTAATAAAGTTGTCAAAGAAATTTGGCCTGAGGATTTTAGATTGATGCTGCATGCTTCATGTCTTGAATTTACTCACCCTATAAGCGAGCAAATCATTACCTTAAAAGCCGATTTTAGTGACGAAATGACTAATATTCTTAACAAACTTGAATGTTATCTAACCTAGCTATTTTATAGTAAGAATCTTCTGTGACTGACCAGCGGAATACCCAGCAGTCATGGATTTCGGGGGCTAAATTTATCGCATTTTTTTGTATTTCATTCACTTCAAAACCACAAGAAAGCAGCACTTTCATTGAAGCTTTATTGTGGTCTGCCACTTGCGCATATACTTCTTTGACGCCGTTGCTCGCCCAAAGAAGTAATAAGTGTTTTAACACGTATTGAGCAATGCCTTGATTAGTGAAATTCTTAGCAATCCGATAAGAGACTTCTATTGATTCGCTGTTTAATAATTGTCCATTAAATCGTCCAATTAAGACATCATTAGGTAGGCAGACCAAATATTGTAAATTCTTTAATTTACTTCTGAGTAAGCTTTTGAAGTACGTCTCCGTTTGTTGCTGTAATACTTGATTCGGTAAGAATTGCGAAAACCATCCTCTGTTACGAAACTCAAAGAGCAAAATACTCCTAAGGTCTGCTTCAGTTGCTTGTCGAATTTTAAGTATTTTCTTCATATTAAACACGTACTGTAAACTGGTGATATCGTTAGCTTAGTGTAGATTTTCACTAAATGCCGAATTTAGCATTATTTATCTGATTCGCTTTTATTGAAATGATAAAATACTTAATTTCAACGGATGTTAGAGGTTGTGAGAACCCATGAAGAATCGAAACTTAGTCTATTCAACGGATCAAGGTCGACTTTGTCCCGTATGCGAGCACCCTGTTTCTGGGTGTGAATGCAAAAATGAGAATGTTGTTGGTAACGGAAAAGTCTTGATTGCCCTCGAAACCAAAGGTCGTAAAGGTAAAGGCGTTACTGTTATTACGGGCCTTCCGCTTACTGAAGAAGCACTAAAAGTATTGGGTAAAAAATTAAAAACTCAGTGCGGTACCGGTGGCGCTGTAAAGGATGGTCAGATTGAGATACAAGGAGATAACCGACAAAAAGTCAAAGAGTTACTTGAAAAAGAAGGTTTTTCTAGTAAATTTACCGGTGGCTAATGGCTATTATAAATTATTAGTCTTACTATATTCCTGTTTTCAATAATGAAAAAACATACTAAGTCATTATAAAATCGAAGCCGTAATGTTACCGAGCTTTCGCGCTCTTTTATAAAACATGAATTGCCACCAACGAAATGGGACGTCTTGGTGGTAACTAATGGCAGCAGAGGTTCCGATGTTCCAGAATAATATTAAGCAAGCTAATAAGCTAATGCGCTCAGCAATACCTCTTATGGTGAAGCTGGATATTCCGCCAACCCCCTATAACTATGGGATATGGTATGAATATGCTTCAAATAGAAGCCCAAAACTTAACCAAGTTGTTGATCGTGCGTTACGTCGGTTTGGCAGCCTGCCCGCTTTTGTATCTCAAGAGCTATTCAATGAATTTTTATTACCTGAAGAGTTTCAGTACGCTCACCGCCAGGATTCAACATTAAAAAGCCTTACTACTAATTTAGAAACGGACACTACGAGTATTTCTAATGAGCTTGAAAAGTTTAACGGCACACTGCGTAGCGCAAAAGCGGCACTTAAAAATGCCAATAATGTCGCCCAAGTCGAAAAACTTGCACTTTTTTTAGAACAAGGTGCTTTTAAAGCCAATCAAGCTGTTGAAAATTTTAGTCGCTCGCTACTTTCTGCTCAAGAAGAGTTAGCTACGCTTCGATCTGAATTGCTAGATGTGAAGAAAAATACGGAACTTGATGCAATTACCTTATTGGCTAATGAAAAAGGTTTTGAACGATCGTTATTCTCTCTCGTGCCTTATGCTGAGGATGATTTAACCCTCTTGTTAATAGACATTGATGACCTTGCTGAGATTAATCAAGAATATGGTAAAAAAGTAGGCACATCACTTATTCGATACATAGCAAAGCTTTTACTTGGGTTGTTGCCAGAAAATGGTTCTATTGCTCGTCTTAAAGGTGGTCGGTTTGCAATGCTATTAAGTGAGACAGAGTTAAGCGTTGCATCTCAATTAGCTGAATTTATTCGTAATGAAGTATCAATTCAAAAAATACGCTACAAAAATACTAAGGTGCTACTGCGACAGGTGACTGTTTCCATAGGAGTAGCCACTTTATTCGGTGACGAAAGCCCTAACGAGCTAGTTGAGCGTTCACAACATTATTTATTGTACGCAAAACGATCTGGAAAAAATCGTATTGCTCATCATGAATAAAAAACTACTATATTTAAGGCAATGCCATGAAGGACAATTTGGAGCAAAAAGATCGCGATCATTCTGAAGTTCGTGATTACGAATGTGATATGCAGGGAATTGTTAACAACGCTGTTTATCAAAACTATCTAGAACATGCTAGACATAAATTCATAAAATCTAGAGGATTAGACTTTGCTGAAATTACCAAACAAGGAATACACCTTGTATTGATAAAAGCTGAGTTAGAATACAAAAGGTCCTTACAAAGCGGCGATTCTTTTTACATTCAAACAAGTGTAGAGCGCATATCTAAGCTTAAACTTGCCTTTCTTCAAAAAATTTATCGATCTTGCGATGATCAATTGATGTTAAATGCCAAGATGACGATAACTTCCACAACAAAGGAAGGCCGACCTATACTTTTTGAAAAAGCTGACCTTTTATTTGCAGATTAGTGTTGTACCTTGTTAGATATTACTAAATGTACTATTCAACAAGTCGTATAAGGAAAATTATGCAGGTATTAGCTGGTCCAATATTGCGAAGAATGACCCCAAATCAGCTCACGTTCTGGTTAATGACTACAGAGCCTGTAACTGTTGATTTGACATTGTATAAAAGTGAAACAGTACTATTTACCCTACATAAAACTCAAACAGCTGAATGCCATACTCAGTTAAAAGCGGGCGATAATCTTTTTATACAGTTGCTTGATATCAAACTAGAAACGGCGCTACCCACGAATCAGCCTATTCATTATGACATTCAGCTTAATGGTCTTGATTGGACTCATTGGGCTGAAGATCTTGTTTATCCCGATCAGCCTCTGCCATTTTTTATCTTGCAGCCTAAGATAAAAAAAATTCTACATGGTTCGTGTCGTAAGCCTCATCATCCTAGCAAAGACGGGTTACTGAGGGTTGACGAGCTGTTGCAAAATACCACCCCAACAGACTGGCCAAGTATTTTGATGATGAGTGGAGATCAAATTTATGCAGATGATGTCGCAGGTCCAATGCTGTGGGCCATTCATCAGTTAATCCCTCATCTTGGTATGCCTGACGAAAAGTTACCTTGTGTAGACATTGAGAGCTCCAAAAAGCTTCACCAAGAATCCTCTTATTACTATGCAAGAGAAACACTTCTACCAGAAAATGAAGTGAATCGAGGTATGATTGATCAATTTTTTGGTGGTGTACGCAAGCCTGTATTTACGACGGACACAGCCCAAAATCACTTAATTTCTTTAGCAGAAATGCTCGCCATGTACGCCCTAGTTTGGTCACCTAAAGGGTGGGATTTGTTATTAGAACGTAGTGGCTGGTCTGAACCATCAGGTTTGTCTGATGAGCAAAAAAAAGACTTTTTGAAACATATCCCTATTCTGCAAGACTTTGTAAAAGGTTTACCGAAAGTACGTCGCGCTCTTGCGCATATTCCAGCAGCGATGATCTTTGACGATCATGATATTACAGATGATTGGAATCTTACCGCAGCCTGGGAGCAAACGGCCTATAACCACCCTTTCTCTGCACGCATTATTGGTAATGCCCTACTTGGCTATCTAGTTTGCCAAGGCTGGGGGAATGCGCCTGAACGTTTCTCTGAGGGATTAATTAGCGAAGTACAAAAAGTATTTAATAACCCAGGCAGAGAAGAACATGATGAATTAATACAAGAGCTCTTTCGGTTCTCAAACTGGCATTATACTTGGCAGACGACACCACCTCTTGTTGTGTTAGACACCCGCACCCAGCGTTGGCGCTCTGAGAAATCTCTGGAGAACCCTTCGGGACTAATGGACTGGGAAGCGTTAACGGACTTGCAGCAGCAACTGAAAGGTTTAGACGCGGTTGTGTTGGTATCACCAGCACCTATTTTCGGCGTGAAGTTAATTGAAAGTATCCAGCGAGTTTTTACTTGGATTGGCAAACCCTTAATGGTAGATGCTGAAAACTGGATGGCTCATCCAGGCTCAGCTTACGCCTTAATGAATATGTTTCGACACAACAAAACCCCAAAAAACTTTGTCATTCTATCTGGAGATGTACACTACTCTTTTGTTTACGACATTCAGCTACGTGGTATCCAACAAGGATCTGACTTGTGGCAAATTACCAGTAGTGGAATTAAGAATGAATTTCCTAGTAAATTATTGGATATATTTGATCGCTTAAATCGCTGGCTTTATTCACCTAGATCACCATTAAACTGGTTTACTCGACGTCGCAGCATGAAAGTTATTCCCCATAAACCAGAAACAGCCGCTCACGGTGAGCGCCTTCTGAATGCAGCAGGGATTAGTTTAGTGACATTAAATGATGATGGCTCGCCATCAGCCGTTGTGCAAATGTGTTCTGATGGTCGTGACATACACTTCACACTTTCTGAACAAGATGCCACTTGGGAGTAAATACAACAATTTCAATAAATTAAAGGCGAAAAAAAAGACATCATATGATGTCTTTTTTCAAATAATGGCGGTGAGCAAGAGATTCGAACTCTTGATGCCTTTCGACATACACGCTTTCCAGGCGTGCTCCTTCGGCCACTCGGACAGCTCACCAAAACCTTTATACGCTCTGCGTAATTTGTGCGCGTATTCTAGTTATGAGGAAAAAAGATTGCAACTAGTTTTTGTCAAATTAGTCTTAAAAATTAATCTCTTACCCATTTTAAGTGATTAGCAAGTTTTACCTCAGGTATAGATACCGGCTGCTCTTTAGGCGTTCCCGCATAGATTAGACCAATTATTTGATCATTTTCCTGTAGCGATAAAAGCTCTTTTGTTTTTTGAGTGAAACAGGCAGGGCCACTTCGCCACATACCACCATAACCAAGAGCATTTAACCCTAATAAAACTTGCTGAGCCGCTGCAGAGGCAGCCATAATCTGTTCTATTGGGGGGACTTTAGGATGATCTTGTATTCGAGCATAAACTAATAAGACTGCGGGAGCTCGATATGCCTTTTTAATAAAGGCCTCTTCTTTACTTTCTGGCATCGAATCAACTTCAGATAAAGCATGATGCCAATAAATCTGGCCCAACTTTGAGCGCCCTTCTCCTTCAAAAACACAAAAGCGCCAAGGCTTGAGGTTGCCATGATCTGCAGCTCGACTAGCGGCTTCCAAGATAGACTCCCATTCAGTTTCACTTGGCGCTGGCAAATCAAGTGCCGGCTGCGATACACGATTACGCATAAATGTTATAAATTCTTTACTCATAAAATAATTATTTCCGCTAACATAAGAAAAACAGCAAGCTAAAATGATGATTGGCTATAGCTTAATGATAATGGATATCACATCTATGACTTTAGGGCCTAGGAGTTTTTATGTCAAAGTGGTTGATTTGGGCGTTGCTTGAGTTAAGTACCTTTCTTTTATTGGCCAACTGTATTTTCTTATGGCTATCTCGCTCACTTGTTAAAAAAGACATAAAAAAACAATCTGACACGCCCCCCCCTCTAAAAGCACAAGAAGATACTGATGAGATAGATGACTCTAAAGTCTATAAGGGATTAGCTCACTATTTGGACTTACAAATTAATTTTGCAGCAAGCTCCATCGTACCAGGTAAGCTTGATCAACATGAAATAAATAGAGTGAAAATCTGGGGGACAGTCCTAAAGGCTGAAAGGGCTATTTTATTAAATCAAGTTAGTGAAAAACCAAAACCAATTTTAAATCGCTTTTTATCAAGCTTACTGTACGCATTGTCAGCTCCGAAACTACAAACAACCAATCCTGAAGAATTGCATCAAAACCTAAAGGAGATGGAAGAAGAATTCTTTCAGGCTGCAGAAATACTCATCACTAAAGAGTCCCTATTAAAAAACCAAGCCTTATTAAACGAAGATTTACGCAAAAATATTGAACGAGCAACAAAGCGCATCAAGCAATTAGGAATAAAAAAAGCAGAACAACAGCGTCTAGAAACTGAAATCGATAATCTACAGAAAAAAATTAAAAAACTGGAACAAAAACAATTTGAACACACAGGAAGCAGTACAGAATTTAATTTACAGATCCCAACGGCTCAAACACAAGAAAAGGCAATACGTAACGCTTCCTTTAAACAAATCTTAAGCTTAAGTAGCCTTTCCGATCGGCAAAAAATGGTGATAGACCAACTAAAAAATGAAATAGATAAGGCCCATAAGAATAACAATTTACATGCTGCTCTTGAGGCTCAAAAAGTTGCTGTGACTAAAATGGAGCGAATGTCGGAAGAATCCCAAGCGGTTATTTTGCAGTTAGAAGCTGAGCTAGAAACGTCTGATTTGTCTATTGCCTCCTTAACTCAAGACATTAGTATTAAGGATGCCAAATTAGCAGAATTAGAAAAACAATTAAGTAGAAGCAATGAAACGGCGATTGGTAACCTACAAGCCTTAAGTATTAACAAAAAAGAAGCCCTTGGCTCATTGCGTGATGGCTTAAATACAGCTCTTGAAAGCATGTCAACAGACAGTCTGATCGAACAAGATAAAGATGCAAAAATGTTAGAGCGATTGTTGCATGAGTCAGAAACATGCGTAACTTTATTGGCACAAGAATTGGAAACCGCAGAAAACACCAATAATCAATTGAAGCAAAAATTAGAAACGCACTCTCTAAGTGATTCTAATAGCCTAAGAAGCCAGTCAAAACCACTTGCGGAACAGAGAGAGAAAAATAGGCAATTAGCTCAAGCGACAACAGAACTAAAAAACAAATTATCAAAGATGGTATCAAGTAAGGATTATCAAGCACTCAGAGTAAGGTACAATAAAAAGAGTCTTGAATGTGATCGGCTGCAATTGGCGTTTTCGGATTTGGAAATGAAATATTTAGGGACACTAAATAATTAGCAGTCCCTAAAATTGAAGCGAGATTATTTTACTTGAAAATCAAGCATACGCTGCAAAGGAATCAGAGCTTTAACTCTGGTTTCTTCGGGTACATAAATCTCACCAGAATTATCTCTTAATGAGTTACGAAGCATCTCTAAGCTGTTTAATGCCATCCAAGGGCAGTGAGCACAACTACGGCAGTTTGCCCCAGAGCCCGCTGTAGGAGCCTCGACAAAACGCTTATTTGGTGATGCCTGCTTCATCTTGTAAAAAATACCCCTGTCGGTAGCGACAATAAAGGTATCGTTAGGCATATTTTTTGATGCATTTAATAGCTGGGATGTCGAGCCCACAACATCGGCTACTTCAACAACGGCTTCAGGAGACTCTGGATGAACCAGCACTGCAGCGTCCGGATAAATCGCTTTTAAATCTAAAATACCCTTTGCTTTAAACTCCTCATGAACAATACAAGCACCGTCCCAAAGAATCATATCCGCTCCGGTTTCGCGCTGGATATAACCACCCAAATGCTGATCAGGTGCCCAAATGATCTTTTCACCCTGCTCCACAAGATGGTTAACAACATCTAAGGCGATACTAGAGGTTACAACCCAATCTGCTCGTGCTTTAACTGCAGCTGAGGTATTTGCATATACAACCACTTTTCTATCTGGATGCTGATCGCAAAAAGCTGAAAACTCTTCAATTGGGCAGCCTATATCCAGCGAACATGTTGCTTCAAGAGTAGGCATTAGGATTGTTTTCTCTGGACTCAGAATTTTCGCAGTCTCTCCCATAAACTTAACACCAGCAACCACAAGCGTCTTGGCTTCGTGATTTGCGCCAAAGCGCGCCATCTCTAGCGAGTCGGCTATTATTCCGCCAGTCTCTTCCGCGAGCTCTTGAATAGCATCTTCAGTGTAATAATGAGCAACTAAAACAGCATTCTTTTGTTTGAGCAAAGATTTGATTTCTTCGCGAATTTGATCGTTGTCGACAGATTTTATTTCAAGAGTTTTTTCAGCTTCAGATAGATACTTTTGAACCGTATCGCGAAGTGCTGCTTTATTGAAAAGTTCGGACATATCATTACCCCTTAAGAAACTGGGAGCGGAATGAGTGTTTTTTTGGTGGGTCGTACTGGATTCGAACCAGTGACCAATTGATTAAAAGTCAACTGCTCTACCAACTGAGCTAACGACCCAAAAAATCACAAAAGGAATAAAAAACATGTTGGTGGGTCGTACTGGATTCGAACCAGTGACCAATTGATTAAAAGTCAACTGCTCTACCAACTGAGCTAACGACCCAAAAAATCACAAAAGGAATAAAAAACATGTTGGTGGGTCGTACTGGATTCGAACCAGTGACCAATTGATTAAAAGTCAACTGCTCTACCAACTGAGCTAACGACCCAACGGGTTGCGTATAATACAGAGCCCGCTGAGGATTGCAAGTTATTTAATTTTACTTAAATATCCTGCCGCTAGTTTAGCTGCTTTACTATCGGGAAAACGCCTAATAACATCCTGTAGATAGGATTTAGCTTTTGCACTGTCACCAAGCTGATCACTTACTGTACCTAGCTTATACAATGAGTCTTGCTCTTTGCTATGTCCAGGAAAGTTCTGGATTACAATAGTAAATGCATCTATTGCTTCTTGAGATTTACCTTGCACCAGTTTAACTTCTCCCAACCAGTAATAGCCATTTCCTGTTAAGGAGTTGTTTGGGTAGTCCTTTACAAACTTCGCAAATGCAGTCTCTGCTTCGTCAAAATTTCTCTGACGAATCAAATTATAAGCATCATTATAGGCTTGCTGAGCTTCAGCTGAGGCAGGCTGCAAACTAATAGGAGCTAGAGGTGAAGATACTAGTGAATTAGTTGCTTTATTGTTTTTTTCTACTGATGTCTGTGTGGCTGGTTGCTCCACTTTTGGTGCTGGCGCCGATGAATATTTTGGTTCATTTGCGGATGCAGACATAAGCAACGATATTCGCTTATCCAAATCGATGTAACGATCTCTTTGGCTCTCTTTCATTAGCTTTAGTTCATGACCTTGACTTTCCAATTGTCCACGAAGGCTTTGAACCTCCTGTTGCAGTGTTTCTAATTGAAAAAGTAGATCAGCAGCAGCGTTTGGCGAAAGACCGCCATTCATTTGCTGAGCTTCAGCTAGCGCAAATGGCGCTGTGAAACACAGCGCCATTGCAAAAGAGCGAACTCTTACGCTTTTAGAGATCATTTTTCGTAACGAACTTCAACTCGACGGTTTAACTGCCAAGCATTGCTGTCATGACCGAAGGCAACAGGAACTTCTTCACCAAAGCTTACTGTTTCGATTTGAGAAGCAGCAACACCTTGGATTGTCAAATAACGGCTAATTGCTTTAGCACGACGCTCACCTAGAGCCATGTTGTATTCGCGTGTTCCACGTTCATCAGCATGACCTTCTAAAACGACGCGAGCATCTGGATTTCCTACCAAGTATTCAGCATGTTTAGCTAAAGCTTCACGAGATTCTGGACGTACAATTGACTTATCGAAGTCAAAGTAGAATACAGTCTCTACGCCAGCCAAAGAATCCATGCCGTTGTTGTTAGAAGCATTTTCGTCAACGATAACACTAGTCATTGCATCGTCTTGGCCTGCGCCAAATGCTTGATCAGAATTTTCAGTTGTATCATTTGCTTGTTCAGTTGTATTGGCATCTTCAGCAACAGTTGAAGAATCAGTATCTGTTGCTGTTGTGCTACAACCTGCAATCCAAGCTGCAGATAAACCAATTACAGCAAACTTACCTAGTTTTGTTACACTCATTATTCACTCCTCAATGTCTTTATTTGAAATACGGGGACCAAGATGGCTCTCGTACATCTCCGTCTGCTGATGGCAACCTGTATTTTACAAGCCCATCAACGGATACTACGGCTAAGATACCCTTTCCTTGATAGGTTGTGGCATACATCACCATGCTACCATTTGGCGCAATGCTTGGCGATTCATCTAAATAAGTCTCTGTGAGAATTTGAACTCGGCCTGTTTTCATATCCTGAAGCGCAATATGATAATTACCATCGTTCTTCTGAACCGTCACAATATAACGGCCATCTGGCGTCATTCTTGCTCTGGTATTTAGATCACCTTCAAAAGTGACCCTCTCTACACGCTTACTATTTACATCTAGTCGATATATCTGCGGGTTACCGCCTCGATCAGATGTGAATACAATTCCCTTACCATCTGGTTCCCAGCTTGGTTCGGTATCAATAGCATAATGGTTGGTCATACGCTCCAGCTTTTGTGTCGCGATGTCTAAAGTATAAATTTCAGGATTATTATCTTTAGATAATACCAATGCTAATTTTTTTCCATCTGGCGACCATGAAGGTGCGCCATTTAATCCTCTAAATTGTGCAATTTGCTGACGCTTGCCTGTCGCTAACTCTTGAATAAAAATATTAGGGCGTCGATTTCTAAACATTACATAGGCAATTTTTCGACCATCCATACTCCATGAAGGAGATAAAATAGGCTCTTTTGACTCAACTACAACTTGCGGCCGGTGACCATCTGCATCTGCAACCTGTAATTTGAACAGCGGTGCTTTTTTATCACCCTCTGCAGTAACATATAATATTCTAGTACTAAATGCGCCTCTTGTCCCTGTCAATAATTCGTAAACTTTATCACTAATATAATGAGCAGCATCTCTAAAGTTTTTTGAACTAACATCAATAGAGCTATGTTTTTGTACAGGCTTTTGACTTAAAACATTTAATAACTCAAAACCAATTCGGTATTGATTATTAGGTAATTTTTTAACGGTGCCAATAACAACATAATCACTTTTCAAAAGCCGCCAATCTCTATAAAAAACATCTGCCTCTTTCGTTGGCATACTCAGCATATTAGAGCGCGGAATAGCTTGAAATAAACCACTGCGAGCTAAATCAGCCTCTACAATTTGAGCAACATCTTCAGGTAGTGCATCTACACCATCATAACCAAAAGGAACAACGGCAATAGGAAGAAGCTGGTCAGCACCACTGGTTATTTCAATAACTAATTGAGCTCTGGCTGAGCTTATAAATATTAAGCAAGTGAATAAAACACTCAAGTATTTTTTAAACATCATTAGTTTCTCAAATCTTGCGGGTTAAAAATCAAATCTACCTGACGAAAGTTTCTCTCAAAAACATAAGAGTCTACTTTTGCCAACTCATCTATCTTTCTTACCTTATAAACGGCATCCACTGCTCTTTGGTCAAATAACGCATCACCGCTGCCTGCAGTTACTTGAACATTCATTACTTCCCCGTTAGGTAAAAAATAAATACGTAACTGGGTTTTCATATTATTTCGAGCGCTTGGCGGGCGAATCCAAGCAGCAGTCACTCTATTATTGATTAATCCACTGATAGATTGAACCATTTGCGCTTCATCTGCCGCTCTTTGCTTCGCCTCTTCGGCAGCCGCTTTAGCTGCAGCCTCTTCTGCTTTTTTCTTCTCAGCTAACCTTGCAGCTTCCTCTTGGCGCTTACGCTCTTCTTCAGCCAAGCGATCAGCTTCAGCTTTACGAGCAAGCTCTTTCTTCTGTTTTTCATTGGCTTCTTTTTCAGCTTGGCGTTTTTTGTCAGCCTGTTCTTGAGCTAACCGTTTGCTTTCTGCTTCTTGTGCAATTCGCTTTTGTTCTGCTGCTTTTTGCTTTCTTTCATTTTCTTGCTTTTGCGCTTCTTTTTCTTTTGCTTCTTTTGCCTGCTTAGCTTGAGCTAGTTGCTTCTGCTGCTCTTCAGCCGCTTTGCGCTCAGCTTCTTTTTTTCTACTTTGATCTGCTTCCTTTTTCTTTTGCTCAGCTAAAGCAGCCGCCTGCTGTTTCGCCGCCCTTTCATCAGACTCTCTTTTGCCTATTATGGTTTGAGAGACATCAACAACGGTAGCGTTAACGATAGGTGGTCTTTTAGGCCTTGGGGGCTCATCGTCACTAAAATCAATAGCAACCAATCCAGCCACAACAATGCTTGCATGTAAGCCTATGGCCAGCACTGTTGGAATACTATAATTGTCACTACGTAACCATTTCATTATTTGTTATCCGGCTCGGTTACTAAACCAACATTTGGAACGCCAGCACCTTGTAGCGTTACCATAAGCCCAATGACATCACCATAAGAGACATTTTTATCACCTCTCACTAGTACGGACATCTTAGGGTTTTGGCTCAATACTTTTCTAACTCGGTCTTGCAATTGAGATAAAGCGATAGATTCTTGCTTACCACCTACATCTAAATAGTACTGACCTTTTGAGTCAACAGAGGCAATCATGACATCATTTTCAGAGTCTTGAATGGGTGATGCATTTGCATTAGGTAACTCAACATCAACACCTTGCGTAAGCATTGGAGCAGTAATCATAAAAATAACAAGCAGCACCAACATGACATCAATATATGGAACGACATTGATTTCAGCCATTGGACGACGTTTATTTCTTCTTCTTGAGCGAGCCACTATACAGCGCCTCCCTCTCTCACATGCACCTTACGGTGAAGGATGCTGGTGAATTCGTCAGCAAAATTTTCATAGCTAGAGCCAAGAGATTCCGCAGTAGAGGAAAAACGGTTATAAGCAATAACGGCAGGAATCGCTGCTGCTAGGCCTATAGCTGTTGCTATAAGAGCTTCAGCAATGCCTGGTGCAACAGTTGCTAATGTTGCCTGCTGAACTTCTGCAAGCCCGATGAAGGAATGCATAATCCCCCAAACGGTACCAAACAAACCAATGTAAGGACTGGTTGAGCCCACAGTTGCTAAAAATGGTAGATGTTGATCCAGTTTTTCCTCTTCTCGATAAAGAGCAACACGCATTGCGCGTTGAACACCATCCATGATGGCTTCTGGATCAACGTTGTGACTCTGTCTTAAGCGAGTAAATTCTTTGATGCCAGAAGTGAAAATATTTTCCATCCCCTCAACTTTACGGCCCTCTTGCGTTAACTTACGATACAGCTGACTAAGATCTATTCCAGACCAAAAGCTTTCCTCAAAAGCGGTGCGCACTTTTTTTGCTTCTTTTAAAACACGAATTCTTTGAAATATTACAATCCATGAAAAAATGGAAGCCGCTAGCAGTATCAACATAACAAGTTGAACAACAAAACTAGCACTGGCGATAAGTCCCCAAATTGACATTATTAACCTCTATTTGAAATCTGAAGGTAGTTGGTAATTAAAATGTTCGTAAGCACGCTTCGTAACTTGTCGACCTCTCGGCGTCCTAATTATAAAACCTTGCTGAATCAAAAACGGCTCTATGACGTCTTCAATAGTATCTTTATCTTCACCTAAAGCGGCGGAGACGCTATCTAGACCAACCGGTCTTCCGTCAAACTTTTCTATCATAGTCAATAACATACGTCTATCTAAGTGATCGAAGCCTTGACTATCTACACTTAACATATCCAGTGCCCTTTGAGCAACCTTTTGCCCCACAAGCACCTCTCCACTTACTTGCGCAACATCCCTAACGCGACGTAATAGGCGATTCGCTATCCTGGGGGTGCCTCTCGATCTTCTTGCAACTTCGAAACAGCCTGGATTATCAAGCTCCATCCCCATTTTTCCCGCAGACCTAGCGACTATTGTTGTTAATGATTCAACATCATAAAACTCTAATCGTTGCACAATACCAAATCGATCTCGTAATGGTGACGTTAGCAAACCAGCCCGTGTAGTTGCTCCGACAAGTGTAAACGGCGGGAGTTCAATTTTAATTGATCTTGCCGCAGGCCCTTCACCAATCATGATATCTAACTGGTAATCTTCCATTGCAGGATAAAGTACTTCCTCAATAGCTGGACTTAATCTATGTATTTCATCAATAAATAGAATGTCGCCTTCATTTAAATTTGTCAGTAACGCAGCTAAATCCCCCGCCCTCTCAAGAACGGGGCCAGAAGTCGTTCTTACCTCAGCGCCCATTTCATTTCCAATGATATGGGCAAGGGTGGTTTTACCCAACCCAGGAGGACCAAATATTAAAGTATGATCTAATGGCTCACTACGCTGCCTTGCAGCTTCGATGAAAATCTCCATCTGCTCTCGAACAACGGGTTGACCAATGTACTCCGCAAGCGCTTGTGGACGTATTGCGCGATCTACCTGTCTATCATTACCTTTAAGTTCCGCAGAAATAATACGATCTTGCTCAATCATGTTTTATTTCCTCAGCATTCCTTTCAAAGCAGCCTTGATAACATCTTCACTATTAGCTGCATCTATCGGAACACCAGCAATTGCCTTAGCAGCTTCTTGTGGCTTGTAGCCAAGAGAAATAAGTGCCGCTTCTGCTTCTTGTCTAGGATCCGCTTGAACTTGACGCAATACTGCAGGTGTGGAAAACAAGTCAGTTTTCGCTGCCTGACCAAGCTTATCCCTTAATTCAATAATAAGTCGTTCGGCTGTTTTCTTGCCAACACCAGGAATGCGAGTAAGAGCTGTAACATCGGACTCTTGAACGTTAGCAATCAGCTCTTCTGAAGACATGCTGGACAAAATTGCTAATGCCATTTTTGGGCCGATACCATTTACTTTAATCAGAATGCGAAATAAAGCGCGTTCATTCTTATCTATAAAGCCATAAAGTGTATGAGAGTCTTCTTTAACCAACAGGTGAGTAAATAATGTCACCTGACCTCCGACTTGAGGTAAGTCGTAAATAGTGGTCATTGAAGCGCTCACTTCATAGCCAATACCATTTACATCAACCATTAACTCTGGTGGAGTCTTTTCTATCAAAGTGCCGACAATTCGTCCGATCACAAAGTTTTCCTTACATCTTGTTCTGTCCAGCGCTTAGAGGTGCGCCCTGCTCTCTTTCCGACGCCGTATTCCAGCCCGCCAGAAGTTCGCGTGTTAGCATGACACAAAGCAATGGCTAAAGCATCAGCCGCATCAGCTTGAGGCTTAGAAGTTAAATTCAATAAAAGCTGCACCATCATTTGCACTTGTGCTTTATCTGCATTACCGTTGCCGACAACAGATTGCTTAACTCGTCGAGCGGCATATTCGTGTACTTCTAATTCTTGCAGAGATGCCGCTACAATAGCTGCGCCTCTTGCTTGACCAAGTTTTAACGCTGAATTCGCATTCTTAGCCAAAAACACTTCTTCTATAGCAAATTCGTTTGGCTTGTATTCTTCCAAGAGAGCTGAAACATTTTGAAAAATATATTTAAGCCTAACTGATAGCGCTTCATCCGGTAATCGAATGCAACCACTGTTAACATATACAGATTTACCATTTGTCACATCAACAATACCAAAGCCCGTTACTCGTGAGCCTGGGTCAATGGCTAAAATCCTGGTCGTGGGCATAACTTTTTTGTGCCTTATATAATTACTGTATATTTCAACAGCCCTTTACAAAGTATGCAATGCCAAAATACAAAAAAGGCCACTAATAAGTGGCCTTTTACGTTTTTCTTTCAATCTCTTAACATAACTTACTGTTTTAGAATAAGTTTAAGAGTAATTTCTATCATTCAACGACTGGTTTTCTGACGCGAATATTCAATTCTTTTAGTTGCTTCTCGCTTACTTCACCTGGCGCTTGAGTCAATAGACACGTTGCACTTTGCGTTTTAGGAAAAGCAATAACATCACGAATAGAGCTTGAACCTGTCATTAGCATCACAAGGCGATCTAAACCGAATGCTAAACCACCATGTGGTGGCGCACCAAATTTCAATGCATCTAACAAGAAACCAAATTTCTCTTCTTGCTCATCTTTGCTGATATTCAACAATTCAAAAACCGTTTCTTGCATTGAAGATTGGTGAATACGAATAGAGCCACCACCTAGTTCAGTACCGTTTAGCACCATGTCATAGGCTTGCGAAAGTGCAGTCAAAGGGTTTGCTTTCAGCTCTTCTGGAGAGCATGAAGGCGCAGTGAATGGGTGGTGAATCGCTGTAATTCCGCCATCACTGGTTTCTTCGAACATTGGGAAGTCAACAACCCACAATGGTGCCCACTTGCAAGTATAAAGGTTCAGATCTTCGCCTAGCTTGCAGCGCAATGCTCCAAGAGCTTCATTAACCACTTTAGCTGAATCTGCGCCGAAGAAGATCAAATCACCATCTTGCGCTTCTAAACGCTCAAGTAAAGCGGCACGAACTTCAACTGGAAGGAACTTAACAATAGGAGACTGCAAGCCTTCCTCTAGGTTAGACTTATCATTCACCTTGATATATGCCAAACCTTTCGCACCGTAAATAGAAACAAACTTGGTATAGTCGTCAATTTGTTTACGAGTTAACGCATTACCGCCTGGTACTTTAAGAGCTGCAACACGACCTTTTGGATCGGTAGCAGGACCAGAGAATACTTTAAAGTCCACATTAGCCATCAAGTCAGATACTGACACGATAGTTAGTGGAATACGAAGATCTGGCTTATCGCTACCATAAGTTTCCATTGCTTCAGAGTAAGGCATGCGTGGGAAAGTGCCCAAATCAACATTCATTAGCTCTTTAAACAGGCTAACAATCATCTCCTCAGTCATCGCCATGATATCTTGCTCACTCATAAACGATGTTTCAATGTCTACTTGAGTGAATTCTGGTTGACGATCAGCACGCAAATCTTCATCACGAAAACATTTTGCGATTTGGTAATAACGATCAAAGCCAGACACCATTAACAATTGCTTAAACAACTGTGGAGACTGAGGCAATGCAAAGAAACTGCCCTGTTGCGTACGGCTAGGCACCAAATAGTCACGCGCACCTTCTGGAGTAGCGCGAGTCAGAATTGGCGTTTCGATATCTAGGAAACCATTGCCATCTAAGTAGCGACGCAATACAGATGTCACCTTTGAACGGAAGCGCATTTTTTGCTGAATTTCAGGACGACGTAAATCGATAAAACGATTTTTTAAGCGAACGTCTTCACCTACCGATTGGTGTTCATCAAGCTGAAATGGTGGTGTTTTTGCAGCATTAAGAATTTCTAGTTCAGTTCCTAATACTTCAATTTCGCCAGTATTCATATTTGGATTTACTGTGCCTTCAGGGCGAGCTCGCACTAAACCTTTAAGTTTGACAACAAATTCGTTCCGAACACTGTCTGCAAGAGCAAAACTTTCCGCGCGATCTGGGTCGAAAACTACTTGAGTAATACCTTCGCGGTCACGAACGTCTAAGAAGATAACGCCGCCGTGGTCACGACGACGATGAACCCAACCGCATAGGGTAATTTCTTGTGAAATGTTAGAAGCATTTAACTCGCCGCAATAATGGCTGCGCATAATTTCTTTCCTATTACTTTCTCAGTAAGAGAGTGATTTTTTCTTAGAACGTTTTCTATTCGATCAGCAATGTTAACTGAATTTTAGACTCCGAATAGAATAACAGAATATTTTAAGGCAAAGCATTATATGCGAACAGAGTCTGACTCTCTAGGGTCTGAACCAAATTTGTCCGCTACAATATACGCTTTATGCAATAGTGGTTATTTCATAAGCGGTTTGCTTACCGTTTTGAGGCAGTTCAACCTCATCTCCAAGCATCTTACCAAATAACATCTTGCCTACAGGCGTAGAAGTGGTCACAAGATAAATGGTCTTTTCAGATATTTCGATATTGAGCCCACCGGCACAAGGTGAAATTAAGAAATATTTTTTAACGTTATTTGAAGATTCAAGTTCAGACAAGGTGACAATACACCATAAGCCAATGACGTTTTCTTCAGTAAATATAATTGGTTTCGCTTTATCAAAAAGTAGCCAATCTTTTTCGCATTCCAGCACTCGCTGAGATTGTCCATGAGCTAAATAAGAAGCCTCTAAGCCAAAAGTATCGTACTTATTCTCTGCGACACTTTCTTCATTCGTTGCAGCTTCATGAGCCTGTTTCGCTGCCCACTTTGCAGTTTCATAGCGACTTAACAATGCAGCGGTAACCGCTTTATATACATCGTGCTTATTCATATCACTCTATCTACTTAATGCTAACCCAAGCATTGTAACTATTAACTTCTATAAGAAAAACACCCTCCCTTCCTTTGGTTAGTATTTTCACCACAAACTCAGTTGACAATATCAACTTAATTCACTATATTGATAATCATTCTCACAATTTGAAATTTAAAAGCAGGAGCGTATGAAGGAAAAAATTGGCGAGTCGCTTCACAAACTGATGCACAACTATCGCCACCAAATGCGTGAAGCGGCATCAACATCAGGTATCGCAATTCCCGTAAGCCATATACGATCACTAAAGTGCATCAAAAACATTAAAAACTGCAGCGCAAAAGACATTTCGGACAGGCTTTCACTTGATAAATCTCAAATTACTCGCGTTCTTAAGGAGTTAGTCGGTGCCGGTTATGTGATAAAGGTCCGCTGTCCAGACAATCATCGCAGCCAGTTATTAAGTCTGACACAAATAGGCAGCGAATTACTCGAAAAGCTTATGATGTTAGATCAATTAGCAGTCGAAAAAATGACTAAATATTTAACCGCGCAACAAATAGAAGATTTCATACATATTTCAGAGATTATGGTAAATAACCTTGACCAGTCTCCATCATGTGACAAACAAAATTAAGGAGCCCGTTATGAGCAGACCACAACCACGAGAGTTAACGGTTATTAATAAATTACATGTTACCCCTAATATGTTGCGAGTCACCTTAGGGGGTGACAATATTAATACCATTCCTGAAGATCAGGAAAGCGGCTATGTTAAACTTATTTTTCCAAGAAAGGATCAAAAGCCCCTATTACGTACTTATACTATTCGACATCAACGAGCTAATGAAATAGATATTGATTTTGTCTTGCATGAAGATGGTGGACCAGCATCAACATGGGCAAAAAACACTCAACCTAACGACACAATTCTTGTTGGAGGCCCTGGCCCCAAAAAACTCATTGAAGAGTCAACTGACTGGAAAATACTAGTGGGTGATATGACGGCCTTGCCAGCAATCAGTGTCAATTTAGCAAAGCTTCCACAAGACTCAAAAGGGTATGCTGTACTTGAAGTAATTTCAGAGGATGACATTCAGCCTTTAAAGCACCCTACCGGCATTGAGCTTAAATGGGTAATTAACCCCCACCCTGGCGAAAACGCCAACTTACTATTGGATCAAATTCAGTCACTATCATGGCATCAAGGCAGTGTTTCTGTTTGGGTGGCTTGCGAATTTAGCAGCATGAGAATGCTACGTTCATTTTTTAAGAATGACAGAAATATTGAAAAAGAAAATTTCTATATTTCTAGCTACTGGAAATTAGGCAATAGTGAAGATCAGCATAAAGAAGTGAAGCGTGTTGATTTAGAAGAAACAGTGTAATAAAACCTTTATTTCAACAATAAAAAAGCCAGCCCATAGAGCTGGCTTTGTTACATTTCTTTCGTTATAGCTGAACGCTTTCAACAATTAAATCCACGACGTCATCTAGTGCGGATTCGGTGATCTGAGAATCCGCTATCGCCGAGTCGGCCACCAAAAAGGCAACACCTGTCTGACGAATTAGCGCCGATTCTTGCGCTGTCGCATCCGCTTTTACCAAAGCAACAATACCTTGGCGTAACAACAGGCGTTCAAGCGCATCACTTTGCTTCAACACGCTAGCGGCCAAGGCGATAACTGCAGGTTTTTGACCGAGTCGTGCGGCACGATCTTCCGCACTAACTACAGTGTTTTGATCTAGCTCAGCAACAGCCTCTTCAACCATACCTGCACCAACTGTTACGTTAGTTAAGCGGTCAATAATAATCAAAGCACCAGTGAAACGGCTATCTGTGTATTCATCAAATGCAACAGGTGCATCGAACTGAATGACTGCATCGCCGATACCATTTAGTTCCAACGCATCTATTTTGCTAACTTCAAGCGTATTAACGTCAACACGATGGTTAAAGTGATGAACTTTACCAGGAACTGTTTGCGTTCCTAATTTGAAGTCATACAACTTACCAGGAACCAATGGATGATCAGCCATCCACACAATGGAAGAGCGAAGCGTAGTCGCAATCAGAGGCTCTTGACCAATGTGCGAAAGCATGTCGCCACGACTAATATCGATCTCATCTTCAAGTGTAATAGTGACAGCTTGACCTGCTTTTGCTGCCTCTAAATCACCATCAAATGTCACAATTCTTTCAACTGTAGAGGTTTTACCTGAAGGCAAGGCTACAACTTTATCACCTGGCTTAACGACGCCTGCAGCAATGGTTCCAGAAAAACCACGGAAGTCTAGGTTAGGACGGTTAACATATTGAACTGGGAAACGGAAAGAGTCACGCTTCACATCACGATTAATTTGCACCGTTTCCAAAATCGACATTAATGGGCCGCCTTGATACCAAGGCGTGCTTTCTGACGCATTTACCACGTTGTCGCCACGCAATGCTGACATTGGAACAAAATGAATATCTTCAGGTTGACGATCACCAAGCTGGCCAACAAATTTTAGATAGTCATTTTTAATTTGGTTAAATTTTTCTTCGGAGAATTCGACCAAATCCATTTTGTTAATTGCAACCACAACATGCTTAATGCCCAACAAAGAAGCAATATAGCTATGACGGCGGGTTTGGGTTTGAACGCCATAACGCGCATCGATCAAGATAATGGCAAGATCACAAGTGGATGCACCGGTCGCCATGTTACGGGTATATTGCTCATGCCCTGGAGTATCGGCAATGATAAACTTACGTTTTTCAGTAGAAAAATAACGGTAAGCTACATCGATTGTGATGCCCTGCTCGCGCTCTGCTTGGAGGCCATCGACTAACAAAGCCAAGTCTACCTCTTCACCCTGGGTGCCAGACTTTTTGCTGTCACGCTTAACCGCGTCTAGGTGATCTTCATAAATCAACTTAGAGTCATGAAGCAAACGACCGATTAGTGTACTTTTTCCATCATCGACATTGCCACAAGTAAGAAGACGCAATAAGTCTTTTTCTTCATGTTGTTTCAGATAACCAAGTATGTCTTGGCTGATCAATTCTGATTGGTGAGACATTCTTTCTTTACTCCAAACTTAGAAATAGCCTTGTTTCTTCTTCTCTTCCATTGACCCAGATGAATCATGGTCAATCATTCGCCCTTGACGCTCTGAACTTCTTGTCAGCAACATTTCCTGAATAATTTCAGGTAGGGATGCTGCTTCAGATTCAACCGCACCCGTTAATGGGTAGCAACCTAGAGTACGGAAGCGAACAGACTTCATCTCAGGGACTTCACCGTTTAACGGCATACGCTCATCATCAACCATGATCAAAGTACCATCACGTTCAACCACTGGGCGTTTTGCAGAAAAGTAAAGAGGAACAATTGGAATGCTTTCCAGATAGATATATTGCCAGATATCAAGCTCAGTCCAGTTAGACAATGGGAAAACACGGATGCTCTCGCCTTTGTTCACTTTACCGTTATAGATATTCCACAATTCTGGGCGCTGATTTTTTGGGTCCCAGCGGTGTTGCTTATCACGGAAGGAGTAAACGCGCTCTTTTGCGCGAGATTTTTCTTCGTCACGGCGGGCGCCACCAAAAGCAGCATCAAAACCGTATTTATCTAGAGCCTGTTTAAGACCTTGAGTCTTCATTACATCGGTATGCTTTGAGCTGCCGTGTGTAAAAGGCCCAATACCTTGATCAATACCTTCTTGATTTTGATGAACGATAAGTTCTAAGCCAAGCTTAGCAACTAGCTCATCACGGAAAGTAATCATTTCCTTAAACTTCCAACCGGTATCCACGTGCATTAGTGGAAATGGTGGTTTGCCAGGATAGAATGCCTTCATGGCAAGGTGCAGCATTACAGCTGAGTCTTTACCAATCGAATAAAGCATTACTGGATTATCAAATTCAGCTGCTACCTCACGTATAATATGAATACTTTCGGCTTCTAGCTGTTTTAAGTGAGTAAGTCTTGCCTCTGTCATAATTTCCCATCTCTGTTGTCAGGCTTCAGCATTTTTAAAACTATAACATGCCTTTAGGTTATAAAAAGCATCCCATCTAGACTTTAGTAGAATATGTATATTAAAAAAGCTTTATAAGTAAAACCTTTTTAAGGGTAATTGAATTAGATCTTAAGGAGGAATAGAGAACATATTAGAAAAAGAAAAGGCCGATAAATCGGCCTTTACGCATGCAATTTAGAAAAAATTTACTGAGAGCTGAGTTGCTGCTCTAGCATAAGCTGATTAATCTGCTTGCGCAGACGAATAATTTCGCCATTAACTTGTGTTCTAAACGCGTCACTAGAGTTGATAGCATCTTGATGCTTAGCCAAAGTGTCTTGAATATTCGCCACATCGGTAGAGCTAGTATCAGCAGTGCGTTTTTCGATGGTTGATACTTTTTTCTGAAGAGCTGTCAGATCTTGTAGAATTTGATCCAAACTTAAGGCTTGCGCTTCGTTCTGCCCTGCTTGAGCTGCTATGGATTTTTCAGATGCTTGCAATTGTTTGGCTTGAGCATCTTGTTTTGCTGCAATTGTTTTTACTGTTTCATCTATTGAGGCAACAGTAGGAACAAGTTTATTGAAGCCAGCTTCAACTTCATTAAAGGCTTCTGCTTGAACAGCTATACGTTTCGACTGAGTCGAAATAGTGTCACGCATTGAAGAAAGCTTCTTCTGAAGCTCCTCAATCGCAGCATTATTACTCTCGATGGACTTTCTATTGGTATCATAAGAAACACCCCAGAGTTTACGAATTTCACTTTCGTGATTTTTCAATGTCTCTTCTAAGGTTTCACCCTGCTCATTAGCGGACACATCTGCAGCAAGGAGCTGATGATCTAAATTTTGTATCTCACTCTTGGCACCGTACAGATCGTTGCGCAACTGCATATTTTGCTGCCACAGCCAATATCCTGCACCTGCCAAAACGAGCAACAAAAGTATTAATAAAAAATAGATACCGACAAGACTTTGTTTTTTGTGTACAACACTAGGGGCATGAGCTGGTCTTGCTGGCGTAGGGGTCGAATGACCTTTTGGTGCGGTTGCACTAGGTCTTCTATTGCTGACTTCATCTTGATCCAGAGTCAGGCTTGGGATCTCAACATCATCGTCTCTTCGCATGGAAATCTTATATAGTCGCTATTAACAGTAATTATGGAAAATCGTTCTAGAACAAACCTAAATAATATTATCTTAAGTCGTTCGGTGCTACTATATAAGCACCATTAACTGCTTGATAACAAGCATTTTTCGTTAATTAAAAGCAAGGAGAATTGAAATGGCTTTTGAATTACCCGCTCTTCCTTATGCTAAAGACGCACTAGAGCCTCATATGTCTGTTGAAACGCTTGAGTACCATCACGGCAAGCATCACAACACTTATGTTGTTAAATTAAACGGCTTAGTTCCTGGTTCTGAATACGAAAATAAAACGCTAGAAGAGATCATTGTATCTGCTCCAGCGGGCCCTGTTTTCAATAATGCAGCTCAAATCTGGAACCATACTTTCTTCTGGAATAGCCTAAGCCCTAACGGCGGTGGCGAGCCTACTGGTGCTCTAGCTGATGCAATCAATGCAAAATGGGGTTCTTTCGCAGAGTTCCAAGCCGCTTTTGATGACAAAGCAGTAAACAACTTTGGTTCTAGCTGGACTTGGTTGGTTAAAAACGCTGATGGCTCTCTAGAAATCGTTAATACAAGCAATGCTGCAACACCTATGACAAATGGTCAAACGGCTATCATCACCGTAGATCTTTGGGAACACGCTTACTACATTGATTACCGCAATGTTCGCCCTGATTACTTAAAAGGTTTTTGGGCACTAGCTAACTGGGAATTCGCGGCAGCGAACTTCGCAGCTTAATTCTATTTTTTATTAAATTAATAATAGAGTAAGACCAGTCAAAAAAACGCGGCAATAGCCGCGTTTTTTTTGTCTAAGATTCTTCTGTTTTCATTTCAGCCAATACAAAGAGTTTTGCCTGAATAAACTCTGAATGAGGCATAAACAACAACTCGCTGATAGTTCGAATGCGATGATCTTCATAAGAATCAATATCACCATCAGCAAGTGCAACACGCCACAGAGCTTTTAATAGCAACATTTTTTGTTCTAGGGTTGCCGTTTCGTTAATGACCTTAGTAAATTGATAGAGATCATTCGCTGCATCTACACCCGAACGAGCTTCCTCATAAAGAGTATCTATATCATCCCCTAACTCACTTACTTCACGAAGAAACCGTTTTACCTGGTCTTCTTCCATTTCGTTTATTTCATTATCAGCCAGCATCACTTCCATAAGTAAAGCCGCTACGGCTTTCTGATAAGATATTTGCTCACCCTGCTCTACAGGAAGGCTAAAAAGACTCTTTAAAGCATTTAACATTTTTTCTCCAAAATATACTCACGTAGAGCTTCAATTAAGATATTAGGAAACTGTCTATAGTCTAGATATGGACACCAAATATACGGAAGACAAACAAAGGAAGTATGTACGTCTCCGACTTCTTGAGCAGAATCTACAACTGGCAGTTCGTCTCTAAATGTATTGCCGACAATAAAAATCAAGCCCCTATAGTCACCAAGTTGATCCAAAGAAAACGCAATGCCAACTTTATTTAAAAGCTCTTTATCGCGAAAGACTTTCCACGAATCATATGTCGGTGCTGCTAGCTTCGCCATGATAGTAAATATTTTACGCCAATGATTGCCATTCAGTTCGATTAAGAGAGATACATCCGGTTTCTCTAAAAACGATATATCGACAGGGCTTGGTAAAGCAGGCCTGTTTGGTAATAGAAACACGTAGTCAGCTTCATTTGGGCAGGCTCCTATCCACAAGTCATTCATTTGACACTCCTTAATTTAATAAGAATACAGCGAGCACTTTTTTATATCTGCCAGACAATAGGTAAAGACTGTGCAATTGCCGATAACTCCCACATACCAATCAAATTTAGCCATACGCAGATCAAGTAAACACAAAATAAAAGTGTATTAACAATAATACATTAGACTTTTCTTATTTAATTAAATTAGAATAAACTTATATAAACCTAAAAGGCTTCAAACATGGATACTATTTTTAACCCGCTGGTCGGTGGCCTTCTGATAGGTCTCGCCACAGTCATTTATCTTCTGAGTGTAGGCAAAGTCATTGGCATTAGCGGAATACTATCTCAAGCGCTCTTTAGTAAAGAGCGTTTTTTGCCCTTTCTATTCATTGCTGGGCTCATCATCGGTGGTAGCGCATACGGTATTTTGACTGAGCAAACCGTTGCTTTTCCTGAAACAAGGAGTCCTCTTCTTTTAATCATATCTGGATTACTCGTCGGTTATGGAACAAGGCTTGGAGGTGGTTGTACTAGCGGGCATGGCGTTTGTGGGATATCGCGACTATCCCCTCGCTCAATAATCGCCACTTTGGTCTTCATGGCTGCCGCAATTATCACTGTTGCAGTCCTTAAATAGGAGAATAGTTATGTACGCAATTATCACGCTCGTAGCAGGTTTATTATTTGGTCTGGGTTTAGCCTTTTCAGAAATGACGAATCCTACTGTCGTTATTGGTTTCTTAGATATTTTTGGCAATTGGAATCCTTCCTTAATTATCGTAATGGCAAGCGCCATTGCCGTCGGCATGATTGGCTATGCTATTAAAGGAAAACGTTTAGCACCTTTTCTAGCCAGTAAATGGCAAGTTCCAACACTTCGTAATATTGACGCAAAACTCATTATTGGGTCGTCACTTTTTGGTATTGGTTGGGGGATTAGTGGTTACTGCCCTGGACCAGGATTAACAGCTTTAGTGAATAATCCAAGTGAAGGTTTTTACTTTATGGCGGCTGTAATTGCTGGCAGTGGGTTACATTATTTCCAGACTCGCAACATACAAAAGTAGTGCTAGAAATCCCTAAATAAAAAGGAGACTTTTGTAGTCTCTTTTTTTTAGTCTAAAATATGAAAAAATACTTGACCCAAGACGCCTTGCGTCTTAAATTTCGCCCGCGTCATTGCTGAACATAATCCGCACCGCTTCAACTGCTGCGCTAGTCGCTTAAGGCTTTATAGCCGGATAAGTAACAGCCATAAGTAGGACGGGAGAAGGTAAAGACGTTTACTTATTTAATCGGTTTATGTTTTGCATAATTAAGGAGCCTCTAGCCCATGACTATTGACGTCAATTCTTTTTACACACCTGAGCGTTTTGCCCGTTTTAAAGCGTTTGCTGAAACTAAAGACACCCCTTTTGTTGTTATCGATACAGACATTATTGATGAAGCTTATACTGAACTTACAAAAGGCTTTCCTGTTGCTGATATTTTTTATGCCATTAAAGCAAACCCAGCACCAGAAATTCTGACTCTACTTCGTGACCGTGGCTCAAACTTTGATGTGGCGTCTCGTTATGAGTTGGACAAACTATTTGCAATCGGTGGCATCTCACCTGATCAAGTTAGTTATGGCAATACCATCAAGAAAGCAAAAGACGTTCGTTACTTTTACGAAAAAGGCGTGCGCATGTTTGCGACAGATTCTGAAGCCGATTTGCGTAACATTGCAAAAGCGGCTCCAGGCTCTCGCGTTTATGTTCGCATCTTGACTGAAGGTACAGTAACGGCTGATTGGCCACTTTCTCGTAAATTTGGCTGTCGTCCAGATATGGCGATGGACTTACTAGTACTTGCAAAAGAACTTGGTCTGATCCCTTACGGCATTTCTTTTCACGTTGGCTCTCAGCAGCGTGATATCGGTGCATGGGATGCTGCAATCGCTAGTGTTAAAGTAATCTTTGAGCGTCTTAAAGAAGAAGATGGCATCGTTTTAGAAATGATCAACATGGGTGGCGGATTCCCTGCAAACTATATTGCTCGTACTAATGACCTTGCAACTTATGCGGAAGAGATTACTCGTTTCTTGGAAGAAGACTTTGGAACAGATTTACCTCGCATCATTTTGGAACCTGGTCGCTCTTTGATCTCTAACGCAGGCGTTCTAGTAAGTGAAGTCGTTTTGATTTCTCGCAAATCACACACCGCGCTAAATCGCTGGGTCTTCACTGACGTCGGTAAATTTTCAGGCCTTATTGAAACGTTAGATGAATCTATAAAGTACCCGATTCATGTTGAAAAAGGTGGCGAGTTAGAAGAAGTTATTATCGCAGGTCCTACCTGTGACAGTGCCGATATTATGTATGAAAACTACAAATATGGTCTACCACTGAATTTGGCTATTGGGGATCGCATGTACTGGCTATCAACTGGCGCTTACACAACAACTTACAGCGCAGTAGAGTTTAACGGCTTCCCACCTTTGGCTTCTTACTACTTGTAAGTACTTTTTGTAAATAATTTGCCTAGATAGCAATAAAACGCAAGCCTCAGAAATTGATTTTCTGGGGCTTTTTTATTGGAATGATCTTATTGCTAAGTAATAATAAGGTCTAACTAACAAAAAACTTAAAAGGGAATTTTCATGCAGTACACCCTAAGTGAACTCGTCATCTATCCAATAAAATCCATCCAAGGTATCTCTTTGCCATCAAGCCATGTTGAGAGTGCCGGTCTTTATGGTGATCGACGTTATATGCTGGTAAAACCTGATGGCGAATTCATTTCCGGTCGAAAGCACCCTAATCTAACATTAGTAACGGCCAAGCGAGCTAAAAGTGATGCATGGCATCTTTCTCATCCAGAAATACCCAACGATCTTATTATGGATTCATCGACCTTTTCCAGTAACCACACAGAAGTCACAGTGTGGGACAGCACAGTTAATGCACAACTTGCCCAAGAAGAGGCCAATGCGTGGTTTAGCGAGGTAGCAGGCGAAATCGTAAAGCTGGTTTATTTCAGTGAAAAATCAGAACGCTTTACAAACCGTAGACCGGAAGTCCCTGTTGGTTTTGCTGACGGCTATCCTTTTTTATTGACGACAGAAGCTTCACTAAATGAACTTAATCGAACTTGTCCAGAAAAGATTCAAATGGCTCAATTTCGTCCAAATTTAGTTGTTAAAGGGAATAAGCCGTTTGAAGAAGATGGCTGGAAACGAATTCGTATTGGTGAAGTAGAATTTGAAAATGTTAAGCCTTGTGATCGTTGTATTTTCACAACATTGAATCCAACCACAGCGCAACGAAGTAAAAAAGGTGAGCCGCTTAAAACACTAGCCAAGTTCCGCCTACTCGGAAAGGAAAGTATTACTTTTGGCCTTAATATGATCGCGTTGAACACTGGAACGGTTAACGTAGATGACAAAGTTGAAGTTCTTGAATACAAAGAACCAGAAGTGTATGTAGACAAACGTAAGGCCTAAACACTTTAAGCCACTCTCATCTTTTTCCACCATTAAAAATACATAAAAAAAGAAGGCCGAGCGCCTTCTTTTTTTAACAAAATATAGCTTCTTAGCTTAGCCTTCTATTTTAGCCAAGTACTCATCGTATGTACCGTGGAAGTCGACGATGCCTTCACTAGTAACTTCTACAATGCGAGTTGCCAAAGAGGACACAAATTCACGGTCATGACTGACGAAAATCAAAGTACCAGGGTAGTTTTCAAGTGCCAAGTTCAATGACTCGATGGATTCCATATCCATGTGGTTAGTTGGCTCATCCATAACTAGAACGTTAGGCTTTTGCAGCATCAACTTACCGAATAACATACGACCCTGTTCACCACCAGACAGCACTTTTACAGATTTCTTGATGTCGTTTTGTGAGAAAAGCAGACGACCTAACGTGCCGCGAATCACTTGCTCATCATCGCCTTCTTGTCCCCATTGCCCCATCCATTCGATTAGATCAACGTCTTTTTCGAATTCATGAGCATGATCCTGTGCGTAATAACCAATATTCGCATTTTCAGACCATTTCACATCCCCTTTGGTTAAATCGGTATCACCCACCAAACATTTTAGTAGAGTAGTTTTACCAATACCGTTTGGACCGATAACCGCAATACGCTCCCCTACTTCGACCATCATGTTTAAACCACTGAACAGCTCTTCATCGTAAGACTTGGCAACGTTCTCAATTTGCACCGCCATACGATGTAGTTTTTTCTCTTGCTCGAAACGGATGAATGGATTCTGACGGCTTGAAGGTTTAACTTCTTCAAGTTGGATCTTATCAATCTGTTTAGCACGAGATGTCGCTTGTTTAGACTTAGATGCGTTGGCAGAGAACCGGCTAACAAACGATTTTAGTTCGTTAATTTGCGCTTTTTTCTTCGCGTTGTCAGACAATAGACGTTCGCGAGCTTGAGTCGCTGCAGTCATGTACTCATCATAGTTGCCAGAGAACAAACGCAATTCGCCGTAATCCAAATCTGCCATGTTAGTACAAACAGAGTTCAAGAAGTGACGGTCATGAGAAATGATGATCATGGTGCAATTACGCTCTACCAAGACACCTTCCAACCAACGGATAGTATTGATGTCCAAGTTGTTTGTTGGCTCATCCAACAAAAGAATTTCTGGGTCAGAGAACAAAGCTTGAGCAAGCAAAACTCGAAGCTTTAAGCCCGGAGCTACTTCACTCATCAAACCATAATGCTGCTCTGTAGGAATACCAACACCTAGCAATAGCTCTCCGGCACGCGCATCAGCAGTGTAACCGTCCATTTCAGCAAATTCAGCTTCTAGGTCACCTGCACGCAAGCCATCTGCTTCCGTCATTTCTGGGTTAGCATAAATAGCGTCTTTTTCAGATTTGATCGCCCAAAGCTCTGTGTGACCCATGATAACGGTGTCAATAACAGAATATTCTTCGTAAGCAAATTGATCCTGTTTCAATTTACCAAGACGCTCATTAGGATCTTTGGAAACATTGCCTGAGCTTGGTTCCAAATCGCCACCTAGAATTTTCATGAAGGTGGATTTACCACACCCATTCGCACCGATAAGACCGTAACGTTTTCCTTCTCCGAATTTCACAGAGACGTTTTCAAAAAGAGGTTTTGCACCAAATTGCATGGTGATGTTGGCCGTCGTTAACAAAGTATTCTTCCGTTTATCATGAGGTAAATAATTGTGCTCTTAATAGACTAAATCGTCAGAGCAAAGCTGATGCGCGCATTATCGCACAGATTAGCTCGACTCTTTAAGGGTGAAAATGCTTATTACTAAAAAAAGCTCGAACTTACTGTTACAGATAGAGTCCAAAAAGTTGTAAATAGCATACAAAACAACACTACCTGTTTAGCATGAATAAGCCTAAAACTAATATAGCTCACTCGGCTATCAAGCAATTCATTTTTGGGCCGATGATATAAAAGAACTCATATCGACGGAGAGAGAAATGAAAACCGTCCTAGTAAAAGAATCACAATACGATATATCGCCAGCACATTTGAAAGAAGGCTCTATTTTTGGTGCTTTATCAGATACATCTATACAGTTCCTGTTAGATGAAGGTATTTTGCACAAAGTAGCTAAAGGTGATGAGGTTTTTTCTTATGGCAGCAAGGGTGGCAGCTTTCATACAGTACTGCATGGTAAGCTGGATTTTTATAAGCAGCATGGTGATAAAAAATTACGAACTAGAACCATTTGCTTTGGGGAAGCAATCGGCTTTGTCTCAATGATTGCCTTACATGAGCGAGCTGGTAGCCTTTACACGTTAGAAGAATGTTTATTGTTAGAAATATCGAGTCAGTTATTTAGCGACTTCCATGACAAGTATCCATTCGATTTCGGGATTTTGCTGATGAATCTATCACGCGATATGGCGAGAACCATCCGTGTGTTAAGTAATGCTATGGTTGAAAGTGACGTGATAGTGAAACAGAACTAAAACTTGACGAGATAGGCTGACACGATGCCTGCCTATCTCAGGGTATTATTTTATTGCAGCAACAACGGATATTTCAACCAGCAACTCAGGTCTTGCCAATCGGGCTTCTACACATGCTCTAGCTGGAGCATGTCCTTCAGGAATCCACGCATCCCAAACAGCGTTCATCGCTGCAAAATCCTTCATATCACGAAGATAAATAGTAGCTGATAAAATATAGGATTTATCGGTAGCAGCCTGTTCCAACAACACATCCACTTTATCTAACATTGTGCGTGTTTGCTCAGTGATGTCCGTATTTGCATCAGCACCAACTTGGCCGCAAAGGTATACCGTTTCATTGTGCTTAACAATACGACTCATGCGTTGACCAACTTCCATGCGCTCAATGGTTGCCATAAAAACCTCTATTAAATTGAGAGTGAAAAAATCATAATTTTATTATTAGAATATGCCCCACAAGATTTTCTAAAAAATCACAGGGCGACTAATATAAAACGACAAAGCATTAAAACTCCAGCCCTTTTTGCGCTTTTATTCCTCGTTTAAATGCATGTTTTACTTCTTTTATCTCGCTGACTGTATCAGCCAATTCAATCAGAGCATCTGAAGCGCCGCGACCAGTGACCACAAGATGCTGATTCTCAGGACGATTCATCAAGCCATTAAGTACATCATCTTCAAGTAAATACTCATAATGCAATAAGTAGGTTAACTCGTCGAGCACCACCAAATCGATACTTGGATCGGTCAACATAGCGGCGGCTTTTTCCCATGCTTGTAGTGAGGAAGCGATATCAGATTCACGGTTCTGCGTTTCCCAAGTAAACCCCGCTGGCATGATTTCCCATTGCACGTTTGCTTGCTGCTTGAAGAAATCGATCTCGCCTGTGTTCCATTCACCTTTTAAAAACTGAACCACTCCAACCTTCATACCATGGCCCAAAGCACGAGCAACCATACCCAACGCAGAACTCGATTTACCTTTGCCATTACCTGTCAAAAGAACAAATGTACCTTTGTCTTCTTGGGCTTTAGCAATACGTTTATCAACATGTGACTTAATAGCTTGCATGCGTTTTTTATGTTGATCTGGATCTTTAATGGCTTTTGACATGTAAATACCCTTTTTAAATAGAAAAAACCTAAGCTGCGCGAACTAGCGACACAGATTAGGCTTGATCAAAAAAAAACTATAAAGAAAAATTAAATACGATCGTCTTCAGGATCATAACCAAGATTTGGTGCTAACCAGCGTTCAGCTTCATCTTTGCTCATTCCTTTACGCTCTGCATAGCTATCCACTTGATCTGGGCCGATTTTACCGACGCCAAAGTAAGTAGCATCTGGATGAGCGAAATACCAGCCGCTTACCGCTGCTGTTGGCAGCATGGCAAAGCTCTCAGTGATCTCCATATCAATTTTTTCTTTTACATCCAACAAGGCCCAAAGCTTGGCTTTTTCAGTGTGATCAGGACAAGCTGGATAGCCTGGCGCTGGACGAATACCTTGGTATTTTTCTTTGATCAATTGCTCGTTGGTTAGCTCTTCAGCTGCTGCATAACCCCAAAACTCTTTACGCACTTTTTCATGTAAATACTCTGCCGTCGCTTCGGCTAAGCGGTCTGCAACCGCTTTGATCATAATAGAGTTGTAATCATCATGATCTGCTTCATATTTCGCCACAAGAGGATCAATACCAAAACCCGCAGCACAGGCAAAAGCACCAATATAATCCGCTACGCCACTTTCTTTTGGCGCCACAAAATCCGCCAAGCTGTGGTTATATTTACCCGGAGCCGTTAACTCATTCTGAATTCGAAGGAAAGACAAACGTTCGACGACTTCGCTACGAGATTCATCTGCATAAATTTCAATATCGTCATGATTTGCTTGGTTAGCAGGGAATAAACCAACCACTGCGCGAGCTTGCAAGCACTTAGTAGCGATTACTTCATCTAACATCTTCAATGCATCTTCGAAGACACGCGTCGCCTCGACACCGACTACTTCATCGGTAAGAATGCGCGGATAAGCGCCAGCCAATTCCCATGTTTGGAAGAATGGCGTCCAATCTATGTAATCTTTAACCTGATTAAGATCGATATCGTTTTCCGTTAACACTGTGATGCCAAGCTTTTTAGGCTGAACCACGTTATTACCATCAAATGTAATCGGAGCTTTATTCAGGCGAGCTTTGTCCAAAGAGACGCGACGGCCTGCTTTGGCACGATCTTTATAACGAATTCGGGTCTTCTCATAATCAGCTTTAATTTCATCGACAAACTTCTGATAGCGCTCTTTGTCTTTGCTTAACAAAGCACTGGCAACACCTACGCTGCGAGATGCATTGGTCACATGAACCACTTGATTGCGCTTGTAGTTTTGTTCAATTTTTACTGCAGTGTGGGCTTTTGATGTTGTCGCACCACCAATCATGATGGGTAAATCAAAACCCTGACGCTCCATTTCTTTTGCCACATGCACCATTTCATCAAGCGATGGCGTGATCAAGCCAGACAAACCAATCATGTCAGCACCGACTTCTTTTGCGGTGCGCAAGATTTTTTCAGCAGGCACCATAACGCCAAGATCGATAACTTCGAAATTGTTACATTGCAGAACAACGCCAACAATATTTTTACCGATATCATGTACATCACCCTTCACGGTAGCCATAACGATTTTACCGTTACTTGAAGAAGCGGTGTCCATGTTTAGGCGTTTTTCTTCTTCGATAAAAGGCATTAAGTAAGCAACGGCTTTTTTCATCACTCGTGCTGATTTAACCACTTGAGGCAAGAACATTTTACCGGAACCAAACAAGTCACCGACTATGCTCATTCCATCCATCAATGGCCCTTCAATTACTTCTAAAGGACGAGCAAAAGCTTGGCGCGCCTCTTCCGTATCGTCATCAATAAATTCAGTGATGCCTTTAACCAGTGCATGACTAAGGCGTTCAGACACAGGTAAACTACGCCATTCTTGAGTTTCTTTTTCTGCCACTTCGCCTGTTCCAGCAAACTCACCAGCCATAGCTAGCAAGTTGTCTGTTGCATCTGGCGTACGGTTAAGTACCGCGTCTTCTACGGCATTACGCAGTTTAGTAGGGATATCCTCATACAAGGCAAGCTGCCCTGCGTTGACGATACCCATCGTCATGCCTTGTTTGATCGCGTGATATAAGAACACCGCGTGAATCGCTTCACGAACAGGGTTATTACCGCGGAATGAGAAAGACACGTTAGACACACCACCCGACACCTTGGCATAAGGTAATTCACGAGTGATGTCACCTGTTGCTTCGATAAAGTCCAAGGCGTAACGGTTGTGTTCTTCAATACCTGTCGCGATAGCAAAGATATTTGGGTCGAAAATGATGTCTTCAGGTGGAAAGCCTACTTCATCGACCAAGATGTGATAAGAGCGGCGGCAGATCTCTATTTTACGCGCCCGCGTATCCGCTTGTCCTACTTCATCAAATGCCATAACGATAACCGCAGCGCCGTATTTCATTAGCTTACGCGCTTGTTCGCGGAATTTATCTTCGCCCTCTTTCATACTGATAGAGTTAACGACGCCTTTACCTTGGATCCATTTCAAACCCGCTTCAAGGATTTCCCACTTCGAAGAATCCAGCATGATAGGCACACGAGAAATATCCGGTTCAGACGCGATGAGCTTAAGAAAGCGCTCCATTGCAGCTTGCGAATCCAACATGCCTTCATCCATGTTAATGTCGATTATCTGCGCACCGTTTTCCACTTGCTGACGAGCCACATCCAAAGCGGTATCAAAGTCACCTTCTTTAATCAGGCGCTTAAACATGGCTGACCCGGTGACGTTGGTTCTTTCACCCACGTTCACAAACAAGCTATTGCCATCAATATTAAATGGTTCAAGTCCCGACAAACGACAGGCTTTTTCGATTACAGGAATGACACGCGGTGTCGCGTCTGCAAACGCTTTTGCAAAGGTTTCAATGTGCGCTGGTGCGGTACCACAACAACCGCCGATGATATTCAAAAATCCAGAGTCAACCCAACCCTGAATCTCTTCAAGCATCTCTTCTGGTGATTCATCGTATTCACCAAAGGCATTCGGCAAACCAGCATTAGGGTGAGCAGATACGTGAGTGTCGGCAATACGTGAAAGCTCTTCCACATACTGGCGTAACTCTTTTGGACCTAAAGCACAGTTCAAGCCAACAGAAATAGGTTTAGCGTGAGAAATAGAATTCCAGAAGGCTTCAGTGGTTTGGCCAGATAAAGTACGACCAGAGGCATCTGTGATAGTGCCAGAAATCATAATTGGATAACGAACACCGCTTTTCTCGTAATAGTCTAATACTGCATAAATAGCGGCTTTGGCATTCAAGGTATCAAAGATAGTTTCGATTAAAATGATATCAACGCCACCTTTAATTAAACCATCAACGGCGGTCGTATAAGCTTCGACTAATTCATCAAAATGTACATTACGAAAGCCAGGATCGTTAACATCAGGAGAAATGGTACAAGTGCGGCTAGTCGGGCCAACAGCCCCAGCCACAAAGCGTGGTTTATTTGGGTTTTGTTTAGTGAATTCATCTGCAGCTTCACGTGCTAAACGAGCGGATTCGAAGTTTAGCTCATAGCTAAGATCTTCCATGTGATAATCAAGCATGGAAATGTAATTGGCGTTGAAAGTGTTGGTTTCAATGATGTCAGCGCCAGCAGCAAGATAGCTAGAATAAATGTCTTTGATGATCTTTGGCTGAGTCAAAGAAAGCAGGTCGTTATTGCCTTTTAAGTCACTATTCCAATCAGCAAAACGTTCGCCTCGATAATCTTGTTCTTCTAATCTATATCCCTGAATCATGGTGCCCATGGCGCCATCAAGAATCAATACGTTTTCAGCTAGTCGTTTCTCAATAATAGAATACGAATCGGACTTTACCACTCTCACCACCTCAAAAAAGAATATGCAAACGTACTATACCGAAAAGTGCAGCTTTGCGCGTTGAAAAAAAGTAATGAGGAGTTGAATGATCCGAGGGAAAGAAAAATGCGAAGCCAACAAATCAATGCTAGCTTCGCAGTTTTTGTAATCTAGTAATGGTTTTAAGAATTTAGCTCTTGATTGCTTTTTGATTTATTAACACGACCAATAAGAAAACCGCCTAACAAACCAAGCAAAATAGCGCCCCCCCAATAACCATACTTCTCAAACAAATTAGTATTGATTAAAGATAAGGTTTCATTGCCTCGGTAAACTTGTCGTTGAATCGTTTGATCTTGGAAAGCAATTTGCTGACTAACAAATAAATTAAGTTGAGCTTCCGGCTTTTCGTTTAAACCAGCTACGCGCCAACGCCATTGCAAACGACCATTTTGCACAACTGCACTCGCGACTCGATCACTGATCATTTGAATATCACTGTCTGTTACTAATTCCGCTTGATAGACCTGACCGGAAAGCGAAGGACTGACGTCAGCAGAAACCAAAATTTCAAAATTGTTATGTAAAGCGATTTCATTTGGCACTTGCCACTTTACGTTCTGTAATGCAGAGCTCATTTGCGACTGCAAAGCTTCTATTGCGGCAGTAACTGATATACCGCTATTTTCTTTTACTTCTAAAGCCTGTTGTGTGCTGGCCAAACGTGCAGACAAAGCACTAAGTTCAGCCTGGCTAGCGGCGAGCTGCTCTCCAGTAGCATTAAGTTGAGCGGTTAGCTCCGCATTATTTTGTTGCGCTTGAGCTAGCTTATTATCAAGATCTTTCCAGCGAGCTTCATAATCTGCGCCTTCATCAAGCACAGATTCTAATTTTAAGATGTCATTTTTGTATTCTTCAATAAGCGCTTTTTGCTCGACCAGTTGATTTTTTAAGTTAGCCAGCTCAATACGCATTTGCGCATTTTCACGCTCATAATTAACATCGTCATTGGCAAGGGGTAATGGTTTTGTGTCGATTATTGGCTGTGCAGATTCCGGCTGCCCACCTCCCAAAGAGCGAATTTTATCCCACAACACTTGATGCTGGGCTCTCGCATCAGACAAAGCGCCACCTAGCATGAGATTCTCTTTCTTAAGCGCAGTAAGTCGTTTTTGGTTAGCTTGATTGTCTGCCTCTAAATTGGCATATTTTTCCTGTAGCTCGGTATTCTCACCTAATAGATTAAGGTAGCTTTGCTTGAAGCCATCTTGGGTTGTGGGCATGTTTTCTAAGCTTGACACCTGCCGCTTTAGTGAAGAGTTTTCATTTTCCAACTGACCGATACGACGCGTAAGTAAATCATTATCTAATTTTAACGCGGCATAACGTGATTCAAGCGATTCACGTAATTTTTTTTGTTCTTCTAATGCCGCTAAAGATTTAGCGCTCGACGGTGATTTCTGCAAGTTGGCAATGATGATGTCTTTATCATCAAGAGATTTATTTAAGGAAGCAAGCTGCCTTTTGTTATCAGCAAGTTGCTTTTGAAGGGAATCAATAAGAGATTCTTTTGACTCTACCTCTTTTTCTAATTCTATTTCTTTTGCGCTAACAACTGTGGTTTGAGACGTAATTGGAGATACTGATTCGGCAGAACTCACAGCTGGCTCAATCATAGAGTCAGTCTGCTGGCGTGACGATGTCGTGCAGGCTGACATCATTAGGCCCAATGTAACGGGAATCAAAATCGTCGCATGTGCTTTCATGTTTCGCTCCTTAATAAACTCAAGGTCGACAATAGGTTACCTCTCTTATGCCAGATTTAAGTATAGAATGCAAAGAAGTAGTAAAGACAACTCTCTAAACAATATCAAGCAAACCATAAAAAAGCCCTTGTGGAAAAATCCGCAAGGGCTTTAAATCACTTAAATATGTGCTTTCTAAGTTTTAAGCAAGGCTTTTAGAAATCACTTCATAAACATCTTTAGACAAATCTTCCGCTAAAATTCGCTCAAGTTCCGCTTTCATTTTTACACTTAGCTCTGGCTGCAATTTTTTCCAGCGAGTTAATGGTGTACAAAGACGAGAAGCAATTTGCGGATTGCGTTTATTTAATAAAATAATTTGGTCAGCTAAGAAATGATAACCGCTGCCGTCTGCCTTATGGAAACCTGCAACACTCTGTCCAAAACCTCCAAGTACAGAACGAACTTTGTTTGGATTCTTCAAATCAAAGGCCGGATGTTCCATCAAGCCTTTAACAGTAGCCAAAGCAGTTTCTTGCTCTTGGCTAGCACTTAGCATTAACCATTTGTTCACAACCAATGGTTCCTCTTTCCACTGCTCATAGAAAGCAGCCAATAGGTCTGCAGCCTGCTTGTGTTGAGAGTTAACAGCAATAGAAAGCGCAGCAAATTGATCTGTCATGTTATTTGCAGTCTGGAATTGCGTCACAACCTCTTGCTGAGCAAGCTCATGGCCAGCTTCAACCCAATAAGCTAAAGCAATATTCTTCAATGAACGATGCGCTATATCTTTCGCAGTCGCTTGGTAGTCACCTTGGATTTTATGCTCACGATACACTCGTTCAAAATCCGTTGACAACGCATGAGCCAACTGAGCTTTTAAATATTGGCGTGCTTGTTTAATGGCGGCTGGATAAATTGGGTTCGCGAGTTCAGACAAATACGCCTGGCTAGGTAAAGCCAAAATCAATGCAACCATCGCAGGGTCTAGCGTTTCATCATTTAATAAGGCTTTAAAGCCATGGACCAACTGAGAATCAATCGATAATTCTTTTCCTTCAATTACTTGATTGATTAACGCTGTAAGATCATTAACCGCCAATTGTTGCGATGCACTCCAGCGATTGAAGCCATCAGTATCTGCAGACAACAACAGCAATAAATCTTTTGAAGAATAGTCGTAGCGTAATTTCACTGGCGCCGAAAAGCCACGTAGCAAAGATGGCACAGGCTTCGCAGTTAAACCGCGAAACTCAAAAACTTGCTCACTAGATTTCAAATGCAGCACATGATCTTTTGCAACAATGCCATTCACTTCTGTTGACAAAGCTGCGCCCTGCTCATCAAGCAAACCGACACGCACAGGAATATGCAAGGGTAATTTTGTTGGTTGACCAGGAGTAGCTGGTGTATCTTGTTTCATCGTTAACCGATATGTTCCTGTTGCTTCGTCAAAGCTATCAATCACTTTGACAATCGGCGTACCTGCTTGGGAGTACCAGCGTTTGAATTGAGAAAGATCCACCCCGGAAGCGTCTTGCATCGCAGCGACAAAGTCATCACAAGTCACAGCTTGACCATCATGACGATCAAAATATAAATCTGAACCTGCTCGAAATTTTTCAGCGCCTAACAATGTATGAATCATACGGACAATTTCTGCGCCCTTTTCATAAACAGTCAGAGTATAGAAGTTAGATATTTCAATGAAAGACGCTGGGCGTACAGGGTGTGCCATTGGACCTGCATCTTCAGCAAACTGCGCCGTTTTCAGGAAAGAAACGTCTTCTACGCGTTTTACGGTTTCTGAATGCATATCAGCAGAGAAGGTTTGATCACGGAAAACAGTAAAACCTTCTTTTAAGCTCAACTGGAACCAATCACGGCAAGTCACACGATTGCCGGACCAGTTATGGAAGTATTCGTGAGCAACAATGGCTTCTACACGCAAATAAGTATCGTCAGTTGTTGTTTCTGGGCTGGCTAACAAACAAGATGAATTGAAAATATTCAGCCCTTTGTTTTCCATGGCGCCCATATTAAAGTCATCAACGGCGACGATCATAAAAATATCCAGATCGTATTCACGCCCGTAGGTTTCTTCATCCCAACGCATAGAGCGTTTTAGTGCTTCCATTGCGTAATCGACTTTATCGATGTTATGAGACTCAGTGAAGATTTGCAGCTTAATTTCGCGTTTGCTTTGAGTGGTAAATACGTCATTTTTTACCGCAAGATCACCCGCAACCAAAGCAAAAAGATAAGCAGGTTTAGGGAATGGGTCGTGCCATACAACAACTGTTTTACCCTCGTCCGTTTTTCCGCGTTCGATTTCATTACCGTTAGACAACATAACAGGGTAACGAGATTCATCGGCAATAATGGTTGTGGTAAACACAGACATCACATCAGGACGATCTAGGTAATAAGTAATATGGCGGAAACCTTCGGCTTCACACTGGGTGCAGAACATAGAAGACGAACGATATAAACCTTCTAAACGTGTGTTGTTTTGCGGCTCAATTAAGGTTTCACAGGTCAGAATAAATTCATCAGCGGTCGCAGTAATAATCAGTTTATCTTCACTGATGCGGTATTCTTCTGGAGGCAAGGCATAGTCATCCATAGCAACACCAATCAATTTAACATCTTCGCCACCGTCTAGAATCAAAGGGGCTGTTGATTTGCCAAATGCTGGGTTACGGCGCATATGTAAACGCGAAGTGACAATGGTTGTTGCTTCGTCTAGATCAAATGTGAGCTCTGTTTTATCAATGAGAAAAGGAGGAACTTTATAGTCTTTTAAATAAATCGCTGAAGGTTGACTCTCTTTCATGTGCTCTCTCCTAAAAGTTCAATGTCGCTTGATAACCGGTGTATTTACGAATGTTTATCACGCCAGTGTCTAGCATCCAATATTGGCCTTTAATTCCCATCAAAGTGCCTTCGATGAGTGGCGTTTTTTCTGCGTTAAGGCTAGTGATTTTGGTCGGATATTCTAAGACTGGATAGGTAAATTGATGAGTTTCATTTTCATCGGACAAATCGGTGATGGACTGCAAGCCAAATTCATTTTGCAAGGAATCTAAACCTTCATAAAGTCGATCGATTAAACGCTCTTGCTCATGCTCAAGGTCCATCTCGATTGATGATCCTTTGAGCATATTGCGCCAATTGGTTTTATCAGCCACTTGGGTTTTAAATAAGGTTTCGACTAAACCAGACATTCGTCGGTTTTGTACTCTAAACAAGGCTCTAGCCTGGGTGGCACCCTGATCTATCCAACGCGTGGGTAATTGATCACCACGGGTAATACCTACTTTTAACGCTGATGAATTGGCCAAATAAACATAATGGCTTTGCATGCAATACTGCTCGGCCCACTCAGGTTCCCGACACGTTCCTAAGTGAAAATGGCATTTTTCTGGGCTCATGATGCAAGTATCGCAGGCGGCTAACTTTCGAAAGCAATTAAAGCAAAAACCTTGGCTGAACGATTTTTTGGTCACCTTGCCGCAATTTACACAATGAATCGTGCCATCAAGATGCAAAGAAACTTTTTCACCTAACAAATCGTTAACCAGTACACGATCGTTTCCTAGGTTCAAATGATAATACACTTGGCCATCACGAACCTCAGTCGACATTTTTTTAAGGTTACCCTGTAACATCAAACTTGTCCCTCGGGACCATCGCCAACCCATTTAATGGTATCTTGCTCTTTTGTTGGATCTTTTTTACCGACGTTTTTGTGGCCTGTGGTATCGATGTAACCAACACGATCTTTTTCTTCTTTATTGCTGTAGTCATAAGTTATAACAGCTTGAAGACATAATTCTGTTTGATCAGGCGTTAATCTCACACCATTGGGCCATTTACCAAGTTCTACTGCTTGTTTCAGTCTGACGTACACTTCAGGCGACATATTGTCGATCATTTCTTTAAAATTCATTTTTCGTATCTCCCTGCGTTCAAGCAGGCCGTTGTTAAAATCTGATAAGTAAAATATAAGTTAAAAGCCCAGCTTAATTAACTCTGACGGCGTTTGGTTGCGAGCCAATAGATAACACCAAGCACTAATCCCGACAACAAACCAATCGTATGTGCGGTATTGGCAATACTGCCAAGTCCTAACATTGCAGGAAAAGGTGTATAACCTATACCCAGCCAAATGACAAAAAACACCATCAATTGTTTACTGATAATGATTGGCCAACGCTTGCTTAAAATAGGCAACAGCCAAGCAAAACCAATTAAACCGTACACCACACCAGATAAACCACCAAACAAAGGGTAACCACTTATCTGATACTGTAAAACGTTACTTAGTACAGCAATGATGACAACACCAACACTCCAAACAGCCGACCCTAGAATACGCTCTAATTTACCGCCAATATCCCAGACCCATAAGGTGTTAAAGACAATATGGAGCACACTAAAATGCAATAATGCTGGAGTAAAAAAACGCCAATACTCACCTTTAGAGAAGACTTCTGCTAAATCATAAAAGTAAATATGCCCATTTTTAATATCGAATGGACTGATAGAAAAATAGCCAACTGTCTTGATGTCTGCACCAAGTTGAGTAATCACCGCCACAAGCAAAGTTAGCAATAATAAGATTGTCGTTACTGGAGACAGTTTGAGCTGAGAAAGAATCCCAGCTCTAGAGGTTGCTCTAAGTACAGAAGAAGCTGTTTTAGCTTGCTGCAACAACGCTGGATCGTCTTTCCAAATCGTCATAAGTTGTTCGACTGCGGGTAATTGGCTTGGATCCAACAACCACAATTCATTATGACCATCTTTGAAAATAATTTGGTGTGCCACTTTATGGTGCCACAAGGCTTCGGTTAACCCTTTAGGATCTTCTGTTTCTTTGAACTGATAGACAAAATACATGGAGCCCCTAAAGAGGATATTTTTATAAAATGATTAAAAATTTAACTATAACCCAACGGTTTAAGGTCGGTAACTGGATTGCCAACCTAGCTTGTCACGACACACGTTATAAAAATCATGATTTTTAGGGTGTATTAGTCGAATTCCCCCCGTCTTTTTAGTGATGTGGATCTCATCCCCTGGCGCCGCTGTAATATTAAGCTGGCCATCGCAACTGACGCTCGGGTAAGTAAGGTTAGATTCACACACTACGATGCGGATTCTTGCATTTGCATCAATCACGATAGGTCGATTACTTAACGTGTGCGGATGCATAGGCACTAAAACCAAGGCATCCAACTTAGGCAGCATGATAGGACCACCAGCAGATAGTGCGTAGGCAGTAGACCCCGTTGGTGTTGCCACAATCAAACCATCTGATTTTTGGTTCATTACAAATTGATCATCAATGAAAAGATCAAAACGAATCATTCGTGCGGATTTACCAGGATGGAGAACCAAATCATTAAGCGCAATGCCCTCGCCACTGGGACGATTTTGACGCTTAATTTTTGCTTCAATCATAAAGCGCTTCTCTTCATGGTATTCACCACGAAAAATAGGATCTAATTCTTCTTGAAGATTGTGCGGAGAGATATCCGTTAAAAAACCCAACGTACCTCGGTTGATCCCCAATACAGGAATGTCGTAATTACATATTGCTCTAGCAGCGCCAAGGAAACTGCCGTCACCTCCCACCACCATGACCATGTCACAATGATCACCTAACTCTTTTAGTGCCGATGATGCAACTTTCACTCCCGGCATCATGGTCGCCAATTGGTCTTCCAGCACCGGCGCAATGTCTTTTTCTTGAAGATATTCCATCAGTTTCTTAACCGTATCAAGAATCTGAGGTTTATCTAATCGAGCAATAATACCAACACGTCTAAAAAGACTCATGTGTCATTCTCTTCCCGTCTATCGATGTCAACAAATCAACCCACTTAAAGTATGTATAACGGTTTTTATTTTCATATGGGTTTTACATAAGTTGGGCCACTTTAACATGAAGACGCCGACTATCGCCATCTCGTTAAGAGTACGTAAAGGGATTAGTATCTTTTGAAAACCCTCGCCAGCCTTGTAAACCACCAGTGTGAATAAATAATGTACGCTTATAAGGCCAACAGCCATTTTGCATTGCTTGAATAACCGCAAACATGCTTTTACTGGTATAAACAGGATCAAGTGGATAATTGGGGTTTGCACGGGCAAATTTTGATATGAAGGACTTTAGAGCTGGACTGTGTTTGGCATAACCACCTTCGTGACAATCGGCATGAAAAAACAACTTTGCATTTAAGCTCTCTTTCGACATTGACTCGGCTGCTAGCTTACTCGCTAAGTCTAAAATCAAGCGTCTTTGAGCGGGCTCACCTTTCAGTGCACTGAATACATGTAAATCAGGGGTGTTTATATTTGACAACAACCCTGCTGCGGTTGTCCCCGTTCCAGACGACACCACCCACGCATCGTATTTATCATCAATAGCATTAATGTAATTCGCCCAATCATGACAACCCATTGCTCCAAGCGCCCCACCACCGCCTTCTGGAATCCAGTAAACATTTCCGTAGTGTTCATTTATCTCATTGACTATTTGTGAACTCATTCCAAGCCGATAATCTGATCTTGAAGAGGGCCATAATTCAACACCATTTTCGACCATATCCTTTAAAGTAGGAGTCAATTTAGGCTGTAACTCCCCCCGAACAACAGCAACGGCTTTAAAAGGTAAAATTCTGAGTGTCATACCAAAAGCATGAAGATGATTTGAAAAAGGTCCACCAAAGGTCGCGATCACAGAGGCGTTTTGTTTTTTTGCCGCCTTAAGATGATATTGGAGCTTATGCCATTTATTGCCAGGGGCATTGGGGTGCTCAAGGTCTCCACGATAAATGTCTAATTCAAAGCTGCCTTTATGGGTACTTTTCTCTTCGAATAAAGATAAGTTAATAGAGTGAACGAAGGACACAATTAAACCCAGTTATAAGATAAATAGAATGAAAGCATAGGATGTAACTTATTAAAAGCAACAACAATGTCGCAAAAATTTGCGACTGAGCTCTCAATTAGAGCCCCTTACCAATACCAAGAAACGAATTTCCTCATATGATTTGATGAAAAATGCGTATTTACGCCGAATACTCCATTAAAATCACCAATTCAAAAGCAATTAATGAAGCCTAGGATTAAAGCTCATACACAATCATAAAAGGAATTAAACTATGATAAATGAGCTACACTCCCCTAGCCCCCGCCTGAATCATTTAACCATTACCCAAAACCTGATTGATGCAAATAAACCAGAGAATTATCCAATAATTGGACATTCGGCAGCCATTAAGAAAGTGAAAAAGCAAATAGAGTTTGCTTCAGAGCTAGTGTACGTTATCTTCATTTCGGGTGAACATGGTTGTGAAAAAACAACGGTTGCTTGGCATATTCACCACCTGAGTAGTGATAAACCAGGTAAATTCATTACTATTCCAGCCAATATAAACAACTCAACTTCTTATAAGGATAACCTACTTAAAAGCATTGTTCTTGCTAAGAATGGGACACTTTATATTGAAGATGTCGATGATTTATCCAGCGAAAAAAAAGACGAATTGATTTTCTTATTTGCATTAGAAGACTTTTCTAAAAAATTAAAAGAAAACAATATTCGCTTGATCATTTCTTGCGTTGAACCATTATTTATACAGGAACATCGTCAATTCATCGCTGAACTCATGGGACCAGTAACTCCACAGTTCAATTTTCACCTTCCACCGCTAAGAGAACGGATAGAAGATATTACTGACCACATTGGCTTTATTCTATCTGGCTTACAAGCTAATATAGATGTTACAGATTCAGCGTTGGCCTTGCTACATCAATATAATTGGCCTGGAAATATTGTTGAGCTGCAGAGACTTATTCTCTTTTTGGCATCATATTGTGACGAAGAAATTACAGAAAAGGATATTCTATCATTAGGTATCATTGACAATACTTTACAATTCAGTCAACAAAATATAGTAGACAAAATTCTAAGTCAAAATCTAGAATGCTTTAAATGTATGCACGCAGGCATTTACAAAGCTCTTTTATTTCTAAGTCAGCACTATCTTGATGAGATATCTCTAGATCAATTGGCCAGCTCAGCATACACCAGCCCTTCTCATCTTTCTTACCTATTCAGAAAATATTTGCATATGCCGTTTAAGACTTTACTGAATCATACTAGAATTCATTTTGCGAAACTTAAAATTGATGCATCTCCTGTTACAAGTATTACCGATATTTGCATGCAATCAGGTTTTAGCGATCTCAGTCATTTTGAAAAAATGTTTAAACGCTATATAGGGTGTACACCAAGACAGTATAGAACAAAACAAAGGAAGCGTAACGAAACTTTTTTATATTGACCGAGTTAGCCCTTCCCTCTGTTGTTTATTCGCAGAGGTTTAAAAATAAGCACTCTCACTCTATTATAAAAATAATAGAGTGAGAGCAATACAGATGATAAAAATACTAGGCCAATACCACTGCTTTAAAAGTAGCGAGTTTTTTTGACTCATTGTCTCTATGTCTATTTTAGAAGTATATAACAAAGAGCCGATAGCAATAAGAATAATTTGCAAATAAGAAATAAAATAGAAATACTCAATAAATACTACACCCTGAACGTTCAATGATTCTCTCAAAGCAACGTGAGATATTACTAAAATAAAGAATAGAGATGCGCTGTATTGTAATTCAGTTGCGGTACTAAACCCCCATAATGCTTGTTTCTTTTTGTCTTTTGTCCAAAGAAGCAACATGCAATAAGTTAAAAAGCTAATGACACATAACGGCATTACATGACTAATCAGTGGCCCTACCAGCCCTCTTTGTACAGCAATATTGTATCTCAGTCCTAGAAACTGATTATCTGGATATAGAGATACACTATGATAACTAAAGTAAGCCTGCTCAATTTTCCATCCACCAGTAGCACGAGCTCCCGTCATAATTCCTGGAAGCGATTGTGTAGCCATACTATTGTATGAACTAAATAATGGGGTCAATATCGAATTCTCAACTGTAGCTGGAGCTAACAGTGTGAGAGTCAATACATCCTGGTCGAAAGGAAAGGCATGATAATCCATCGACTGCTTTAGTTTGACCACGAAATGCCACTCCTGAATATCGTCCAGCTGACGCTGTAAATGCCATGTACTGCTTATAGCATCTTGTATTTGTACAGGAGGTGACGAATCAGCATTCCCTATTACCACCACATTACCTGACAAAGTTATTTCACTAGCATCTGTTAGTTGAATATGATGTATCTCTATGTGTATCGGTTGGGACACTTCATCTAACTCTCCTACTACATTTTCCTTGGAGCGTCGCCAAGCCAGTTCTGTACTCTCTCTATCCACAAGCAAGGTTTCTCCCTCGTGAAGAGGGATATCGTCTAATGCTTCATACCAGAGAGTAATCAAAAAGCTAAGCAAACTCGCAGAAATAACCATGAATATGCGACGAGTAATGAGATTAGGTTCTTCAGGAAATCGCCAACTACCCAGTAGTATGACGCCTCCGGCTAGAAATAAAAAAAATACACTATCCCATTGCCAGTAAAACATACCATCTCTGTTACGGAGTTCCTCTGCATCAATAATCAGCCCTAAGTCCGCATCTAGGCTTTGAACATAACTCAACACCATCCACAACTCCTTCCCTGTAACAGGGTGACTGAATGTCATTAATTGCCCTCGTTGTAGCTGCTGAACAATGGGGGTTAAAAGATTATTGTGACCCGCGAGAACGAGCAATGCATTGGTCCCTAATAACCTTGAATCGGGATAGGCAAGTAGTGTTCCTGAACGAGCAATAAGTACACCAAACCCCTGCGCTCCTAAATTCAGCCTTAAAACAGCTTGATTAACTCCTTTCGTTATACTTTCACGAGTTTGGGGATCTTGAATGGATAGCAATTCATCTTCATTAAACTCTTTGTTATCTTGAATGAAGATTTTTTTCAAATCTTGTTCAATTTGCTGCATTGCTTGCTTACTTTGCATGACAAGATGCTGCCTTATTTTCACATCTACGTTTTCCTGCCAATAAAAAGACCATAGCATAAGAGCGCCTGCCAATAACCAAAGCAATACTGCTAGCCATCTTAAATGATTACCATTAATTGGAAGAATTTGTTGCGCTATTTTCATCTTCTTCCTCTCTATTCCATGAATATTTTTTCGCAAAGGTAAAACCGTACATGCGGTTAAATATGTAAAACAATATTTGGATACACAATCCACTGATAACAAAAATTAGCACCACCACAAAATAGACTTTTAGCATCATGCTAACATCCCCTTTTGAGGCAATATAAGCATTGGCTGTTGCCATAATTTCAGGAACACCAATGACAGATGCCGTGGTAGAAGCCATCAGAATGACAATGAAAAACTGCTTAAACGTGGCTAGTGAAAAGTGTGTTTTCCCTCTTAGTATTTGCTCAAATACATCACTGTAATAACCAATTACTGGAATAGAGAGTGCAAGCACGGCTTTGGTAAATGGTGTGATAAACCAAATAGCACCAAGAACATCCAACTGTGATGGCACTATTAACGTAAAGTAGAATAACAAAACAAAACTCGGGACATTACAGAATAATGATTTGAGAATTTTAAGTGCAAATATCAACAACTTATTTGAAAGAGTCGACATATAACCCAATAAAAAGCTTATAGGGCTCCCAATTGCCATCGCTAATACAGCAATCGCAAGGTTATAAGTAAATGCATCTAGAAATATCTGCACAACAGAAAAAGGGAATTCATTCCACATTACGCATCCTCCTGTGTTAGCTGTAATATATCTTCAGAATCAGGTGATAAATAATCTTCCAAACGGTGGACTACATAATTGATTAATGCTGCAAAAAGCATCACTTCGGTATAATAAAAGAGCGCTAAAAGCGTCATGAGTAATAGCGGATGATCAGATCCAGACACGAGACTATTTATGACCAGCACGGCATTAGGTGATGCTAAGACGCTTGCAATGCCTGCTGCTTTAGCTAAATTCACCAGATTCGCTCGGACCCCTACTTGATGCTGCAAATACAAATTTAACAAAGAGGATTTAGCAGGATAGCCAGCGGAAACTAGATTGTTAATTCCTGCCGCAGTATATAAAGACAAAATTATTAACGATACAGCACCACCACTAAATAAATGTGTTTTATCTGGGGCAATTAAGTAAGGCAATGCGCCGAAATACACCAGATACAACATCAAAATAGGTGGAATAGAACTTTGTACACTAGTAACAAAAGCAACAACATGACCCAACCCCCATGGGCTCTTCAATGTTAAAAAGCTAAATAAAATGGCAAGTCCTTGGGCTAATATCACAGCGAACAAAGTAAAAAATGCAGTATTTAAAAGGGACTGTATTAACCTTTGTGTATCAAAGTTATCAAATGGCCAAAAAGATGAATACTGTATACTAGTGAACTCTAATGGTTCAGGGAGGCAGTCTCTATTTTCCGCTGTTCGTACCTGCCCAACATCACAATGCCATCTTCCCTGCTCATCTTTTTCTAACCACTTAGATCGCTGAGCTAGTAGATATTCTCGCTCAGGTAGCTGCCACTTATTGGCTAAGTCTACCAATCCACCGGAGCGAATATAGGTTTGCAAATAATGAGACAACCAATGATTCAATGAAATCGATTCTTTATCATTGCGTGTCACAATAGACCAATAAACAGGAAGAATCGTCTCTAGGCCCAATTGGTATGCATGCCATTCCGGTTGGTTAGCAAGGTGGAATAAAATACCGCTGTCATAAGCCCAAGCAACACACTTGTTAGTTAATAAGGCAAGCTCAGCATCACGATTACTCATCATAATCACCGGATTGATTCTATAGCTTTGCACAAGTACTTTATTAAAATAGGCACCAGCAGTAAGGCAAACAGGCTGGCCTATCAGGTCAGACCACTGATATACAGGACTGTTTTTTTTCATCAACACCTGCACCCCACTTTTAAAATAATGGGGCTGTACCATATTTACCTGATGGCGACGCTGGATCGTATCTCCTACTGTGGCAATCAATATATCTACGTCTTTGTCGTTTAATTTACGAAAGCGATTAGCAGAACTGACGGTTTTAAACTCCACAGCGACTTCGTCTGAGTCTTGCCCAATTGCTTCTGCAATTTGCTGAGCTAGATCGGCTTCAAATCCACTATTCCCCCCCGAATCGTTAAGCATTCCCCAAGGGGGATAGTCAACCTTTACCCCCACAACCAATCGCCCAGAGTCACGAACTTTATCAAGTAGTTCTTCAGCATGAACCTGAGTGCTAATTAATAAAGCAATAAACCACCATAAAATAGAAGGTATCTGTCTCATAATGGCCTCCTTGCTTCCACTAAAATACCGTACCCAATCCATGCGGGGAGAATTTCGCATAGCATCCAATCTAGACGAGCCAGCCATGAATAACGGATAACCCATTTTTCCGGGAAAAAGCTTTCGGCACTCACTCGCCTAATCACAAATCCTACATCTTCAAGCTCTTCGATTAATTCCTTACAAGTATAAAGATGGTAGTAAAGTGATATTTTTTGTGAGTCGCCTCCTCGCTCATAACAAATACCCTCTTTGGTCTTAGGGGATCTAAGAAAATACACTTTTAGTTGTAACCACCAAAATCGACGTAATCGATTAGGAACAGATACAAGCAAATGTCCATAACCAGATTTTAAATGCTCGAATAACCAACTGAGCACTTCACGACGATTTTCCTTACCTTCGATATGGGCTAAAACGCCAAACAAAAGTAAAGCCACATCCACTTTAGATGTATGTAATAAGGCACGGTTTAAGGTGTTTCGCGAGCTAAACAAAGAAACACGAAAATGATAAGGCTGCAGTTGATTCTTCGCCTGCTGAATGGCCACTTCACTTACATCAAAGCCAATTGTACGAGCCAATGTGTGCTCTAAAACTTGCTGTAAATAGCGCCCATTCCCACACCCATAATCTAGAACGTTCGACGTCTCCGTTAATGGAGCCGTATGAGTAAGAACGCGATCCGTTACATTGGGATTAGCCTTGGGGTAACGGTTGGCATAAAGTCCATTCCCATAATATTCATTGTATGCTTTTGCGATATGTGCATGATTTGATTTGTCCATAAATTACTCCTTGTGTATTTAAAATGAATCAATTAGTCGCATCCGTGCACTATTGAGCATGCTGCTCATAAGCATTTTTAAGTTTTACGTCATACTGATTTTTCGCATACGCACTGCCGTTGTAATAACGAGCGAATGTTGGCCAATCTTTTTGCTGTATTGCATCAAGCAAGAACTTGTTAGATTTGATAAAGTTCACAAATGCAATTAAATGATGGGTTTCCGCTAGGAACATATCGCGTACAAAGGACTCTACTTCAGCATAACCAGCGGCTTGATGATTAAAGCCCATAATTTGATAACGACCATAGGAAGCAGATTGCAGAGCAGCATTACGGTTTAACATCATGGCTTTTTGCAAACGCATGTATTCCTTTATTCCACCGATATAAAGTGAACGATTCCAATTTGGCGACGAAATATCAGGATGAGACTCGTCATATTGATGATTGGTTAGCTTAGAAAAATGCTGAGCTTCAAAGAGTAAGCAAGGAGTTCCATTTGAAAAGTAGCCAGAGCCAGACGATTCCACATCAGACACCGCTTTAATGGCTGGCACCTCACAAGCCAATAGTTGTGATGCCTGCTGATAAGCTTCTTCAGTAATACCTTCTTGCGGCACGATTTTAGGTAAAAATAAACTTATCTCATCCGTTTGCTCACCAGATAAAGCATTATTTATAGCTTGATAACTTTTACCATCTACATCGATCCGCATATCAGGATTTTGATAGCCAAGTAATGTTTTTTGCATCAAAGCAATGGCCTGACAAGTCTTAGTCCTTGCCGGATATTCTCCTATGCTCCCATCCTCGATAAGAGGCGTTTTCAAACCTATTTTATTGGCGATTAGATTCAGGGCTTTTTGTACATTCAACACGTCATCATGCTGATTTACGCCACTTACACCAACCGTTGCTGATAAGGTTAATTTATCCATGTCTCTCTCCTTTTATTGATAAATAGGACCTCAACACTATTGTCAAACTGGCTCAGCTTGATCGGTGAAAAAACGCAAATTTCGGGAGAAAAAGACGGATCTTTGGACACGTTAATGAGGGCGTTTAAAACAAGTCAAATCGCGGATAAAAGTTAGTTCATTCAACCAAGTTTTATAACGTTAGCTTCTCTAATCTGAATCTATCGTTATGTCGCCCCTTCGATACAAAGCACACAGTTCTGATAAGTTGATTCAACTCGTCGCCACACTTTGAAAGAAAGGACGTAAGGAGATTAAACAACAGAGCAAGGTGATGTCAGACATAACGATAGAAATAACAAAGCAAACAACGCTGCTCTGTTATTACCCAAAAATTGAAAATCAAGGAGAAATACTATGTCTGGATTAGTTTCAATGGCCCAGCAATTTAGCGGTTTACCGATGAAATCTTTACTCGGTGCACCACTGAAAGCCGCAACGGATGCCAATGGCATGATGGCGCGTACTCAAACGCAATTTATGTTGAGCACCTGCTTCGATAAAAAGGGGGATGATCTAGAGCCTATTATGGTCTCTTTCAACATCACTCGCTCTATTGTGAAACAAGATGGTACCGCTGCGACACCACCCACCGCAACGGTGAAATTTAACTTGCCCCTACTCACTTTGATTCCGCTGAACTCATTGGCTGTTGATGATGTAAAAATTCACTTTGAAATGGAAGTGAAAAGCTCCACATCAAAAGATAATGAAAGCAGCAATGAACAAGAAACAGCGGCTAAAGCTGACATTACTGCGAAATATAATGCTGGCCTGTTTTCTGTTGAGGTACATGGTTCTGTTTCCCATAACAGTAAATCAACCTCTTCTCAGAAAGAACATTACGAAGCCTCTAATCAGGCAAAATATGAAGTAGATGTACATGCCGGTCAGCTTCCGTTGCCAACGGGTGTCACAACTATCATCAATGCCTTCACTAAAAACATCGACCCAATCATGTTGAAAGACGATAGTGCAACACCACCTCCTGCTGGCGGCTAATTCCTCAGCTTAGTGGAAGTAGGTTTAGCCTGCTTCCACTACATTTTTTGACTCATTTCATTGACGCAAAGGACAAACATCATGATTGAATTTCAAGCATTAATGCGAGCAATACATAAAAGCGTAAAAGACGCTGCAAAATCAGTTGAAGGTGAAACTATCGACTTTATTAAACGTTTTTTTGATGAAGAAGAAAGAAATGATCCCAAAGACCCTCATAATACTGAACCAGTATTAAGACCAAAAACCTGCTCGATGGAATTTCCCAGTCGTACTGCAGATGGCATAGAAAATGTCACTGCCGAAATTCCCATTTTGGCTCTGTGTCCCATTTCTTCCCCTAGAATTACAGAAGTTAAATTTTCAACAGAACTGGAAGTCACTACAAATACCGACGGAAAACTGATGGTTTCCTTTCCCGATCCTAACAAGAAAAAAAGTCTCTTAGGTGGTAAAGGAGAGAAACAGGAATCGTCAAACACTCGGATCGAAATCACACTAACAGGAAGTGAACCACCTGAAGGGCTAAAACGACTAATTGAAGGTTACGAACGAACATTAAGAGCGCAAATACCAGGTTAGGTGATATTCAAATATGGATTAGAGGTAGGAAAAACATTATGGCAACAAAAAATATTGCTAACCAATTTTCAGGATTGCCCATGAAGGCTCTCATTGGCGCGCCATTAAAAGCTGCGACCGATGCGAACGCCATGATTGCCCAATCCCAAACACAATTTATCATTAACAACTGCTTCGAAAAGATCTCTGAGGATGACGAAAGCCTACGGCCCATTATGATAACCTTTCAAATGGAAAGACAAGTACTCACAGCTCAGGGGGCGTACAGTAAATCACCCGTTAAAATGGATTTTTCGATTCCGTTGATGACTCTAATACCCATTAACTCACTGGCGATTGAAACTCTAAAAATCTCTTTTCAAATGGAAGTCAAAAGCTCACGTGAGTTCACTAGAGAAACTTCTAGCGAGCGACAACAACGTTCCAATGCGAAAGGAATATCAAACAATTACAAAGCTCATGAATTTGATACTGAACTGCACGGTACATTGTCTAGTAAAGGGAAGGATTCTGGTAATGCCTCATCTGGCGCCAACTATGAAGTCAGTCTTACCGCAGGTCAATTACCCTTACCCAAGGGCATGACGGCCATTCTGGATATATTTACTAAAAACATGGTTCCGTTACCCACCAAAGACTGAACATAAATAGTAGATAAAAGGAGAATAAAATGAGTGTCAAAATCCAAATTAATTGCCCTGACTGTCATTCGCCTATTTTTATGGAGTCTATGTTGCTCCTAGCGGGACAAAGTTTCAAATGCTCAAACCCAGAATGTCGCACCGCCATTTCTCTTTCCCTTTCGGAAAGCGAAAAAGTGGCTCAAGCGTTCAATAAATTTGAGCACATACGTGAAAATGCTGTTAATCAGGCTAGGCAAGTGTCATAAAATCCCCTAATAGCCTACATCTATGTAGGCATCATGGATAAAAGCTTGCTATTCGAGGCAAACACTGCATCTCAATAGAGACCTATTGATGAAGTGCTTAACAAAGAATACATGCTTTTAGACCATGCCCTTGGGGGCCCCAGAGAAATAGTTACTCATCTTTACGATATTTCAAAGGCACTACCGTACCTTCAACATCACGTCTTAATTGCCGATTTTCTCTGAAAGCCTGAGACTTAGATGACTATTCATACAGTCCCTAGGATCAATAACCAAAGCGCATATTGAATCAGGTCCTTTAATATGTAAGTGATTATTTAACTAAGGGCCATGCTGGCAGAAATATTAGTCTATTAAATAAAAAGCCAGTCATAAGGTATGACTGGCTTTGGTGAGTAAATTCAATGATATCAGATAGGCTTTACTGTCACTTATTTTGGATAAAGCCTTGTCACAACTTTAGTAAAGCCGTTATCTATAAGTGCCTGTTTAGCAGTTTGACCCGTTTTTTGCCACGTCATCAGCACACCATTGTTATCAATATAGATATAGTGCTGAATTTGGTCTTTATTAGGACCTGCACCATTATCTGTCATAATTCCATATATTCCAGCCCCTAGATTATTACTTGTACTAGACCAAAGCTGATCCATGGTTTTATAAGGGCTGTAAATTTCGATCATCATTTCCATACGAAATTTTCTAAGAACATAATCACAGATTGCTTCAGGTATGAGCGCAAACCCAGGTTTTTCACTCCAGTCCCAATGATTTTCCTTTAATAACTGGTCTAGAGATATTTGATATTTTGCACCAAAGTCTCCAGTAAAAAGTAAAGATTGTTTAAGCGCTGTCGCAACATTTGCATTAAGTTCTAATCTGTCGTGGTCTATTTGTATTCTTAGCCATTCATCAGCAAATGCCGTACTTGTACCATAAATACGAATGAAATCACTCAGCGTTAATTTATGGTTATCGATCAACATCTGGATCATTGATGTAAAACCACAGATACCTTTTTCATCCTGAGAAATTTGAGATTTATCTGTTATAGGCATAATTTTTCTCCTTTTATCTTGGTTAGCATGTTTATAGGCATCATTCAAAATACGATTAATGATGACTACATAAACAAGTCTATATAAAAGAAAAATTGAAACTCGGAGTTAACCACCTAGTTTTCGGCGCAACGAGTCATGTGGCATTAATGTATTACTTTACGAAGTCAGTTAAATATCAACTACCTGTCACTTGCGAGAATTTCGAAAATTTGATTTTCATAGGTAACATTTTTACTCATGATTGTACGCATTATATTAATTCCTATGAAATTTTAGCGTATGTTCAGCAATTTTTTTCGCATCAGAAAATTCACTCTAACAGGCGTTTATTTGTTAAAATCTGCGCACTCATCATTTGTGGAGATGAAACATGATTCCAAAGCTTTCTGAAGTCTCACCGATTCAGGCTAAATACCTTTCTTTCATCGAACGCCTGAAAGCTTCAGGATTTTCAGGCGATACAAATCCTGATTATGCCAACCGTGTTGTCCTTTCAACTGATAACTCTATTTATCAAGTATTACCTCAAGGGGTCATCTTCCCTAAAAATACCCAAGACATTCAGTTGTTGGTGCAGTTATCTAACCAAGAAGAATTTAACGATGTTGTGTTAAGCCCTAGAGGTGGCGGCACTGGCACCAACGGTCAGTCGCTGACGGATGGATTAGTGATTGATCTATCCAAGCATATGAACCGTATTTTAGAAATTAACCCCGAAGAAGGTTGGGCTCGTGTTGAAGCTGGTGTGGTAAAAGATCAACTAAATAAAGCCATCAAGCCCCATGGTTTATTTTTCGCACCAGAGTTATCTACCAGTAACCGAGCGACTATTGGTGGCATGATCAACACCGATGCCAGCGGACAAGGCTCGGTAATGTATGGAAAAACGCGAGACCACGTTCTTGAATTAAAAACCGTATTGTTAGATGGGCATCTATTAGAATCTTCTCCTATTGATGACGAGACACTTACTAACATCCAAAGTGGTAGCGATTATTCTGCCCACGCTCACCGTGTTGTTGATAACATTCAGAAAAGCAAAGCCCAACAAATTAAAGAAACCTTCCCTGAACTTAACCGCTGTTTAACCGGCTATGATTTGGCTCACATTCGCACAGAGGATGGCCAGTTCAATATGAACTCGGTGCTTTGCGGATCAGAAGGCACGTTAGGTTTTATTGTCGAAGCCAAGGTAAATCTTCTGGCTATTCCGACTTATGCGGCTCTGGTCAATATTCGCTATGACAGTTTTGAAGGCTCGCTTCGTCATGCACGTGAACTGCTCGCCGCCAAGCCAACCTCTATCGAAACCGTCGACTCAAAAGTGCTTGGTCTTGCAAAGGGCGATATCGTTTGGAATTCTGTTGCTGAGTTTTTCCCAGAAAAAGCGGGAGAAAATATCCAAGGGATTAACCTCGTCGAATACACCGGCAATGATGAACAAGACGTTGCTAACAAAATCAAAATTCTCACTGACAAACTTGATGCCTTAGTTGCGCAAGGCGGAAGCAGTACGTTGGGTTATACCATTGCCATGGGGCACGACAACGTTAACAAGCTCTGGGCAATGCGTAAAAAGTCGGTTGGTCTGCTCGGTAACGCCAAGGGAGAGAGACGCCCTATTCCATTCGTTGAAGACACCGCCGTGCCGCCTGAAAACCTTGCCGATTTCATTATGGAATTTCGTGAAGTATTGGACAGTTACAATGTGCAATATGGTATGTTCGGTCATGTTGATGCAGGTGTTCTGCATGTTCGGCCTGCGCTTGATCTTAAAGACGAATCCCAAGAGCCCATGATCCGCGAAATCACCGACAAAGTAGTTGCGCTCACTCAGAAATACAATGGCTTACTCTGGGGTGAACATGGTAAAGGCGTTCGCTCTGAATACGCCCCCGCTTTTTTTGGCGAACTTTACCCAAGTGTTCAACAAGTGAAAGGCGCTTTCGATCCAAGAAACCAATTAAATCCTGGTAAAATCGCCACGCCGTTTGAACTCGGTGCGGATCTATTAAAAATCGATGCTGTACCGTTACGTGGCCAATTTGACCGTCAGATTCCATTGCAGAATCGTGATCAGTTTCAAGAAGGCATGTACTGTAATGGCAACGGCGCCTGCTATAACTTCGATCCCAATGACGCCATGTGCCCTTCCTGGAAAGGCACCCGAGATCGTCGTCACTCGCCAAAAGGTCGTGCCTCATTAATGCGCGAATGGCTACGTGGAATGAGCCAGCAAGGCGTAGATACGGTTAAAGCAAGCAAAGACGCCAAAGACAGCAACTTTCTTTTCAGCTTCTTTCCAAGGCTTAAAAACACGCTAGCGAAACGTCGCGGAGACTATGACTTCTCCAACGAAGTACATGATTCTATGATGGGCTGTTTAGCTTGTAAGTCTTGTGTCGGACAATGCCCAATTAAAGTCGATGTTCCAGAATTCAGAGCAAAATTCTTGGAGCTTTACTACAGCCGCTATTTGCGACCTGCCAAAGATTATCTTATTGGCTCGTTAGAATTCATGATGCCAACCATGGCGATATTTCCGCAGCCATACAATTGGTTGGTAAGCCGTAGTTGGGTGAATCACTTCAGTAGCAAATACATAGGTTTGGCCGATAACCCCAAACTGAGCAAGCTCAATTTGAAAAAAGAAATGTCTCGCCGTGGCATTCGCCTAGCGACACCTCTGGCTATTGAATCGTTAAGTCCCAAAGACCGCACCCGCGCTGTAATTGTGGTGCAAGATGCTTTCACCAGTTACTTTGAAACCGAATTGGTACTAGACACTATGGAAACTCTAAGTCGTCTAGGCTTCCAAGCTTATCTCGCGCCTTATATGCCTAATGGCAAACCATTGCATGTACATGGTTTCATGAAAGCTTTTAACCGCACTGCTCGTAAGAACTTAGATATGCTGCAAAGCTTGGCATTCTATGGCTTGCCATTTATAGGCATTGATCCTTCGATGACGCTGACTTATCGTTCAGAATACACCAAAGCTTTTAGTGATACTCGACAAATACCTAACATCCAGTTGATGCAAGAATGGCTAATGAAGAAAAGTGCGCATCTTATTAAGCAACCTTTAATGTGCGATGACTCGACTTACCATTTAATGACCCACTGCACAGAAAAAACCAATGCGGCAGCGTCAATTCAAGACTGGCAAAAAGTCTACAGTATTTTAGGCCTAGAACTAAAAGTAGAAAACGTCGGTTGCTGTGGCATGGCGGGGACTTATGGTCATGAAACCGCCAATAAAGAAACCTCGAAAACCATTTATGACTTGTCTTGGAAAGAAAAAGTAACCGACCCTGGTTTACTCGGAAAGCTAGTGGCAACAGGCTATTCTTGCCGTAGCCAAGCAAAACGTTTTGATGATGTCGCCATTCCTCATCCAGTGCAGGCAATCTTGAAGCATCTCAGAGAAGCACGCGTCGAGTAATTTTTAAATGCTTAAAGCTTATCAATAAGGCTCGGTTATTCGAGCCTTATCTATTTTTATTGAAGGAACACTATGTTATTACATGACAGCGCCGATGAACTTGGCCCAATTCGCATTTTTGATGATGGTCAATACCGCATTCTGTCTTTTGCCGAAGGTGATGAACAAAGCCGCATTCGCCTTTCTACGCCACATATTTTGCAGCACGAATACACTCAAGCCATGATGCTACCCTTGTTGTTTTGTGAGCCAAAACGAGTGTGTATCTTAGGGCTTGGCGGTGGCACTTTGCTTAATGCGCTTCATCATACGGTTCCTGCTATTCATATCACCGCTGTAGAACTACGCCAAGAAGTCATGGACGCTGCGGAAATGTATTTCAAATTACCCAGAGGCAAGCGCATCAACTTAGAAGTCGCCAATGGCATCGACTATATGGCAGAAGGCTTGCCGAAGAAAGTCGATTTGCTGATGACGGATCTTTATAACACTGAAGGAATGGACCGTGCGGTTCTCCAAACAAGTTTCATTGAAAACTGCGCCAAAAACATTAAAGAGGATGGTTGGTTAGCCTTAAACTGCTGGATTGATCAAAAGAATAATCATGACCTCACCGCCGTTATTAAGCAGCACTTTAACGATGTCAGAGCCTTAGATACGGGAAGTGGTAACTGGGTTATCATCGCAGGCAAAAGAATGAACAACAATAACGCCAAAGAACTAAAAGCCGCCGCACAAAAGCTCAGTGATAAAATGGGCTTTCAATTAGGCAAATGGCTGTCTAGGTTGTCAGAGATTTAATGTCACTTACCTTATTATCTGAAAACAAAAATGCCGCTTATCTATTTATAAGAACAAACGGCATTTTTTATGACAGATTCAATCTAAGTAGAATATAGACTAACTACCTAGCACACTATCTACTAAAGCTTTCGCCTCACTTTCTAGTGAGGCAAGATGCTCTTCTGATATAAAGCTCTCTAAATAGATTTTATAAACGTTTTCCGTACCTGATGGTCTAGCAGCAAACCAGCCATTTTCAGTAGATACTTTCAGTCCACCAATAGGCGCATTATTGCCTGGAGCGTGAGTCAGCACTGAAATGATTTCTTCACCAGCCAGCTCGGTTTGCGTCACGTCTTTTACATCCAACGCACCCAATAAAGCTTTCTGAGCTGTCGTTGCAGCTACATCGATACGCTTGTAAAAAGGCTTTCCATAGTTGGAAACTTGCGTTTCATACAGTGTCTGTGGATCTTTACCTGTTACCGCTAATATCTCGGCAGCAAGCAACGCCATTATGAATCCATCTTTATCGGTCGTCCAAACACTTGCGTCTTTACGTAGAAAAGAAGCTCCAGCACTTTCTTCACCACCAAACGCCATGGAGCCTTCGTATAAGCCTTCTACATACCATTTAAAACCAACAGGCACTTCACAAAGCTTGCGACCAAGACCAGCTACAACACGATCAATCATGCCACTGGAAACGAGCGTTTTGCCAAATTGAATGTCTTGTGGCCACAGCTTTCGGTGCTGGGATAAGTACTCAATAGCAACCGCTAAATACGCATTTGGATTCATCAATCCAAAGCCTGCACACACAATGCCATGACGGTCATAATCAGGATCGTTACCCACTGCAATATCGAAGTCATCTTTTAGCTTTAACAAACCTTGCATGGAGTAAGGTGAGGAACAATCCATGCGGATGCGACCATCTTTATCAAGCGGCACAAAACGGAAAGTAGGATCGACTTCTTTATTAACGACGGTAATGTCTAAGCCGTATTTTTTCGCGATAGGTTCCCAGTAATGAATGCCTGAGCCGCCCATCGGGTCCACACCAATGCGAATCTTTGCATCAGCAATGGCTTTCATATCAATGACATTTTCAAGATCGTTCACATAATGATTAATATAGTCAAAAGGCTCTATTAAACCGCTGGCTTCCACTTCATCTAAAGAGAAGCGTTTTATGCCTTTAAGGTTTGCCTCTAGTAATTCATTCGCTCTTTTTGCTACCCAATCGGTAATATCTTTGTCTGCTGGGCCACCTTTGCTGGAATTATATTTAATACCGCCATCTTCTGGTGGATTGTGAGAAGGCGTAATCACAATACCATCACTAGTGTCTGTTTGTGTTTTGTTGTGAGTTAACACAGCATGGGAAATAACCGGCGTTGGCGTATAGCCGCCGTTTAACTGAGTTCGTACACGAACACCATTGGCCGTGAGCACGCTCACTGTCGTTTGAAAAGCGGCTTCCGATAAGGCGTGTGTGTCCTTACCTAAATACAATGGACCAGTAATGTTTTTGGACAAGCGATATTCCGCAATCGCCTGAGCAATGGCTAAAATATGGTTCTCATTGAAGCGGGTCGAAAAAGCACTACCGCGATGACCGGATGTGCCAAAACTGACGCGTTCATCTGGGTGAGTAACCACTCGAGGCTTTTTCAGATAATAAGCCGACATAAGTTCAGGTAGGTTCACAAGTAAATCGTGAGAAGCAAGCTGCCCTGCTTGAGGATGAATTGCCATATTTTAAATGCCCTATTAAGTCATTGAAACCGATGCAATTAGTCTCTCTTATAATCACATCTGTTTCAATGACTTAACTTAGGTATTACTTAACTTAGACAATTTATTCTGCATTGAAAAGAATCAGTAATTTGCTGTCTAAATTAACGTTTACGAAGGATCAAACTACCTATTGAGTAACCTGCACCAAATGAACAAATCACACCAATATCACCTACAGCCAAGTCTTCATGGTGCTTAGCAAAAGCGATGATAGAACCAGCAGAAGCGGTATTCGCGTATTCATCAAGAACCACTGGCGCCTCTTCAAGCGTGGCATCTCGGCCAAGCAGTCGCTTGCTAATCAATAAGTTCATATTGATATTGGCCTGATGTAACCACCAGCGTTTTAATTGTGACACTTGAATACCTTGGCTCTTCAAATGGTTTTCAATATGTTCTGCTGCCATCGGGCAAACTTCCTTGAAAACTTTTCTACCATTCTGATGAAACAACATATCTGCCGAATAAGGGTCTTCATCGGTAACACGAGTCGTATAACCAAAATTAGAACGGATATTATTCGAGTACGAAGTTATACACTTAGTGCTTAGTACATCAAAAGAATGCGTGGACTGACAAGTTTCGCTGCTTTCAACCACCACTGCGGTTGCCACATCACCAAAAATAAAGTGCGAATCTCGGTCCATGTAATTGACTTGAGGCGATGTCAGTTCAGGGTTAATAACCAACACACCTTTTGACGATCCCGCTTTAATTGCATCAACGGCCCGCTGCAAACCAAAAGTAGCGGCCGAGCAGGCAACCAGCATATCAAAACCAAAACCTTCGATACCTAATGCCGCTTGCACCTCAATGGCAATCGCTGGATAAGAGCGCTGAGTATACGCGCAAGACACAATAACCATATCGATATCGCTGGCTTTTTTGTTTGCTGCGGCTAACGCTTTTTTCGCAGCGGCGATAGCCATTTCAGCTTGATGAGACATTTGTTCATCGCTGCGCACTTCCAAAATAGGACGCATACGATTAATGTCTAATGCGCCCTCTTTTGAATAAATGTAGCGGCTTTTTATACCCGATGCTTTTTCAATAAAAGCGGCACTAGAAAGAGGTTTAGCATCTATTTCGCCTTTTTCAATAGCATCAGAATTTTTGGCATTAAATTGTTCAGCCCAAGCGTTATAACTGTCTACCAGTTCTTCATTACTAATACTGTGCGCGGGTGTCCAAAGACCAACACCGCTAATGACGACAGAAGAGTTCATAGAGTTATCCTTTTTCTTATTATTCAAAAAGTATCAATTTATTTTTTTAAATAGTGATTTAAAGAGTATAGATGGGATTGTGGAATAGATTACCTAGACAGTCCACAATTAGTAATAATAAAGGCGCCATATTATTCAAAATACTTATATCTGGATATGGCATTATTCACTGCGTCACACCATACTACATACAAGCGAGTGATTGTTTTAATAGAAGAAAGCAGTATTTTATAAGACACATGGAATGCTTGAACAGATTCAGACTAAGCGAGCCTTTATGACAAATAACAATGCATTAATATTATCTGGTGGTGGCGCTCGTGCGGCATATCAAGTGGGCGTTTTATCAGCAATGGGGAAAATGCGCCCTAAACATACACCTCTCCCTTTTCCCATATTATGTGGCACATCAGCTGGGGCGTTAAATGCCACTATGCTCGCCTCTCATGCTGATAATTTTTCCAAAGCCGTATCTTCACTGGCTTTTGTCTGGCGTCACCTAACGCCAGATCAAATATACACTGTAGGCCGATGGCCTGTGGCCAGCTCTCTCACCAAAACTCTATTATCGTTATTCCATCTCCATAATCACGATAACTCTATCGCACTGATGGATAACTCGCCGTTAAAAGAACTACTCACAAATCATTTAGACTTTTCAAGAATAAAGAATGCTATTGATAAGCAGCAGTTAAAAGCCTTGGCCATCACTGCCATGAGTTACAGTACTGGTGAATCGACTACTTTTTTCCAGGGCACCCCTGAATTACAGGCATGGCAAGGAAATCGCCGAAAAGGCGTGGCGGCCAGTCTAGGTGTCGATCATCTACTAGCATCTAGTGCGATTCCAACAATATTTCCCGCGCACAAAATCCATAACCACTATTATGGCGATGGTGCGATACGGCAGAAATCAGCCATTTATCCAGCCCTTAAATTAGGCGCAGATAAGCTGTTTATCATAGGTGTGAGTGGCAACCGAAGCGCTAAGAAATGGGCAACACAAGAAAAAGATGTCGATACGAGTGCGCCAAGCATGGCGCAAATACTCGGCCAATTGTTAAACAGTGCGTTCATTGACAATCTTGAAGATGACATCTATCAGTTAGAAATAATGAATAGCCTTATTCGGGACCTTCCAAAAGATAAACAAGCCAATCACCAAAACCTTCCTACTGAGACATTAATTATTTCTCCATCAGAAGAGTTGAATGAGATAGCTCACCATTACATAACTACGCTGCCTAAAAACATTAGAATTCTGTTAAAAGCAGCAGGAGGCTCAACCAGGGAAAAAATCAGTTCTGCAGCGAGCTATTTGCTCTTCACCCCACAATATTGTCGGGCATTAATGGATTTAGGGTATCAAGATGCTATGTGGGAAAAAGATAGAATTATCGCTTTCTTTGAAAAGAATAATTAACCACTAAATCAATACATGTCTGCGGTCTTTAATAGCGTCGGATGAGATCACCCATGAAGTCAGACGCTGCATATTTTGAAAGCCTAGAGAACTACAAAGCTCGATGCCACCTTGATTTTGGCTGTTGTCTTGATTTTGGCTGTCGACCTTATGTTTAGAAGCAGCATCAAGTAACTGGCTCATTTCATCAGAATAAGACTCAGTTAGGCGACGAATTAGTTGCGCTGTCACGCCTTCACTAGGCTCTATGATCTCGCATTCGTTTCCAAGTATTTGCTCAAACAGATGCTTAACCAATGGATAATGAGTGCAAGCCAATACCAAGGTATCGATATTTTGTGCGAGCATTTCTTGGCTTAATTGCTGAATTGTTTGCTTAACTTTTTCTTCTGTTTCTGGCCAGGCATCAATATCAAAGGCTAATGTTGAACTGGACATAATAGAAACATGACTGTCCGCTTTCCATAGATCAATCAATTGATTTAAGCGCGGGCTTTCTGCCGTTACTGGTGTTGCAAGTACCGCCACTCTACGTTTTTTACTAAGGCGAAAAGCAGGTTTTACAGCAGGCTCGACACCAATAATCGGTAGCGAGGTACAAGCTCGAAGCGCATCAATAGCTGTCACCGTGGCGGTATTACAAGCAACAACAATTGCGCAAACCTTTTCATTTTCAAAAAAACGTCCGACTTTCACAAGTCTATCTTGTAACTGCTCAGCGCTTTTGCTGCCATATGGCGCAAAGGCATCATCAGCCAAGTACACCAAATCAAGATAAGGGTGTTTTTGATGTATGGCATTAAGGATGGTTAAGCCTCCAGCCCCAGAATCCATCACGCCAACTTTCACTTAAGTATCTCCATACCAAGAGGCAACTGGACCGGCTCTCGTTCCAGCTGAACACCATATTTATCATAAACGGATTGCTTTATTTGCGCTTCCAGTTCCAGCAAAGCAGTAGCGTTGGTTTCTGAATGATTTACTAACACCAAGGCTTGTTTTTCATAAACTCCCACGCCTTGATATTGTTTACCTTTCCAGCCAGCTTGGTCAATCAACCACCCTGCTGCCAATTTAAAACCCTCTTCAAATGGAAAAGACACTAGGTTTGGAAAACGATCTTTTAGCTCATCATGCTGAGCCGGACTAACAATCGGGTTTTTAAAGAAACTGCCGGAGTTTGCTAGTACTGCAGGATCTGGTAATTTTTCATTTCGAACATGACACACTGTATCAAAAACGGTCTGAAGGCTTGGCTTTCCTTCAATTTTTTCGGACAAGCCACCATAGTTTAATAATAGTTCTGATTGTTTTTTCAAAGACAGCTCAACCGAAGTAATGAGCAACAAGTTCTTCCATTGGCCTTTAAAATAACTGTCTCTATAAGCGAAACCGCAGTCTTTACCATTTATCCAGTAAACATCACCAGTGTTTCGATTGATGACCTGAACACGGGCCAAGACATCTTTTATTTCAACACCGTAAGCGCCGATATTTTGTACTGGAGCCGCACCGGTAGTACCTGGAATTAAAGCGAGGTTTTCAATTCCATACCACCTTTGAGCGACAGCGTATTCGACTACTTTATGCCAGTTTTCACCAGCCGCAACCGTCAAACTCACAAGATTTCCCGCGTGCTCTCTTGCGCTAATACCAGATAATCGATTAATAATAACAAGACCAGATACATCGGCCGAAATAAGCAAATTACTGCCACCGCCAATCATGGTCACGTTTTTTTGAAAATATTTCGCCCAAGCCAATAAGGCTTTTAAGGAATCTAAAGTATCTGCTATTGCAAAATATTCAGCAGAGTAGTCAAAACGAAAGGTATTGTAAGTTGCTAGGGAAACATTTTCTTGAATGGAGTTTTCAATGCGCTGCGCAAAGGCATCTTCGGTATTGAATCGCATTTTCATTGTCTAGTTTAATCTTCTCTATTGGAATGAAGGTGATGCACAAACGCGTCGGCAATATTCGTAAGGTGCTTTCTCATCTCAGAAAAACCTTCGTCGCCACCATAATAAGGGTCCGCCACTTCACCAAATGCAGCATGATCATAAAACTCACCAAACATAACTAATGTCGCTTTGCTGTTTTTAGGTTGAATTTTCTTAAGGTTAGACAGATTTTCTCTGTCCATCGCCAAAATCCAATCAAACTCATCAAAATCGGCCTTAGTAACTTGTCTAGCTTGTTGACGGCTGATGTCAATGCCAACCTGATGAAGCGCTTTAATTGACCGTGCATCTGGCGGATTACCTACGTGATAAGCCGCCGTTCCAGCTGAATCAAGCTCTAAAAATACATTATGCTTAGCCGCAACGTTTTCTAAAATACCTTGCGCCGCGGGTGATCGACAAATATTGCCTAAGCATACCGTTAGCACTTTATAGGATCTCATTTTGCCGAACCTGACTCTAAGCGCTCATCAGTAGTTAAGGTGCGCGCTTCTGTTTCTAACAAAACAGGAATACCATCGCGAACTGGATAAGCCATTCCACCCACTTTGCTGATCAATTCAGTTCCGTCTTTGCTTAACGTCAAAGAAGCTTTAGTTACAGGGCAAACAAGGATATCAAGTAAGGTTTTATTCATGGGAGTAATCCATTTTTAATAAGGTTAAGTTTTTCTAAAAATGCTTGCTGAAAGCTTATTGGCAATACCAAAGACACGGGTAAATACCAAACATTTGAATTCGATAACTCAAGAGATTGGCATTTAACTGCATCTTTCTCTGTCATCACCACTGCGCCATCAATAGGAACGTCAGTTTCTTCAAACGCATGATGATCAGTAAACCATTGATGAGTGATGTTGTTCTTGTGTAATCCTAAACGCTCTAGGGTTGCCATAAAGCGCTCAGGATTACCGATTCCCGCCATAATATGCCAATTTGAATTTGCTGCAAAAACGTCATGGCAATCTAGACTCTTACTTCCATCCAGTGACACCAATTTAGTGGGCACTAATGGTGCTAGCGTAATAGGCAAGTTTAAGGCCTCTAGAGGCTTAGTCATCGACTCAGAAATACTAACCACAAAATCGACTTCAGAAAGACGCGTAATAGGCTCTCGCAATGGACCTACAGGTAGCAGATGCCCATTCCCAACGCCACGGGTGGCATCTAGCATCGCGACTTCAATATCTCGATTGAGCTGATAATGCTGCATACCATCATCGCTCACTACAACATTCACATCTGTTGTACTCAATAGAAACTTTACCGCTTCATCCCTTTTAGGGAAAACTACCATAGGACAAGCCGCTCGGCGAGACAGCATGACAGGTTCATCCCCCACATCTTGAGGCAGACTATCTGGGTAAACATGGGTCGGCGTTTCAACTTTTGCACCGTGGCCACGAGAAACAATACCTGGACGATATCCATGCTCGACTAAGAGTTTGCACAGAGCCACAACCATAGGTGACTTGCCAGTTCCACCCACACTAATATTACCGACAACAATAACTGGAACGGGGGCTTTATATGATAATTCAGGGTGAGATAAAAACGCTTTGCGCTTATTCACTACTGCTTTTTTTATCAAAGGCTGCAGCGGCCGAAATACATTTGTCCAACCGTAACGAGCATACCATGAGCGTGTAAATAAAGACTCTACACTCACTGGGCAGGCTCTTTCTGAGCAGTATGCGCAAGTTTCGTAATACCAAGGCTTGCGGCTGCATCGTATACTCTTAGAACCATGTCATAAGAGGCCTTTGCGTCAGCGGTAATAATAAGTGGTCGAGTATAATCGCCTTCACTTACTTCTTTTAAGCCTTGGATCAAGGTGCTTACTTTTTCATTAATCAATGTCTGACCGTTGATAACATATTGACCATCTGCAGTAATTACCAACTCGACATTCTTAGAACGATCTGAACTTGGGGCATTTGATGTTGCCGTTGGTAAATCAATTGTCAACTCAGTACTTTGATTAAAAGTCGTGCTGACCATAAAGAAAATAAGCAATAAAAAGACGACGTCAATCAGAGGCGTTATATTGATTTGAACGTCATCTATTTTTTGACGACGAAATTTCACTGTGCGACTCCTGACTTATCTCGATCACCGTGTAGCGAGTCAATCAATTTGGTAGACTGCTGCTCCATAGTAACAACCAGCTCATCGATTCGACGACTGAAAAAACGATGAAAAATCAAAGCCGGTATCGCGACACCAAGGCCTGCTGCCGTTGTTAGCAAAGCTTCAGAAATACCGCCCGCTAATAAAGCAGTATTGCCTGCGCCACTTTCCATCAATACTGAAAATACTTTAATCATGCCTACAACAGTACCCAGCAAGCCGAGCAACGGTGAAATCGCTGCGATAGTACCTAGCGTATTCATAAAGCGTTCTAATTCATGGATCACATGGCTAGCGGCTTCTTGAACACTCTCTTTCATTGCTCCACGACCATGTTTTGAATTTAGTAGTCCTGCTGCAAAAATAGACGCCAAACCTGTTTTAGCCTGCATTGAGCGAATATACTCAATAGTCATTCTGTCATCTCGTAATCTCGCCATCACATCCGACAAAAGACCATTTGGCGCAACCCCCGCTTTGCGAAGCGTCCAAAAACGCTCAATAATAATAGCCAGCGTTAGGATGGAACACGCCATTAAGGGCCACATGAAAAAACCACCAGTTTGAATAAAGGCTAACACTTCGCTCTCCAATTTAAGTTTGAACGTAATTTAACACACTCTCTAACTTTTCTACACGTTTGCAAGTGTCAGATTTTAAGAGAAAAAATGAATAGATACAGGATGAATGACGCAATGAGATATAGTCACCTTGGAAATAAAATGCTAAGGATTCACCCGGCGAAATTACTAACCAATCTACATTAAGTGCATCCAGCATCACCTGTGTTTGTTCTGACTCCTCTCTTTTAAACATTACCCATTCAATGCCATGATCTAACAGCATTTGTGGCGAGAGGTTTTTTACCGAACTGGGTGATAGAATGTAAGCATGCTGTCTATCCACTTTTAAATAAGAACCAATCATTAATCGCGAAAGATCTATGCCAGTCCACGAATCGGACAACAAAACGCCATTTCGGTCAGAAAGAGTCAATGTGTTTTCTCTATTCGCCAGTGTTATATCTGCATTTGAAACATTAAACAGCATGGAAGAAAATAAAATACACCAAATTCCAAGCGCACTTACAACACCTCGCTTTAAGGGGCTCTGATAGACCCAACAAGCAATTAACAGCAGCATAATAAATCGTGGAACACTCGATACAAATTGCTCAAAAAATAGTAAAGGCAAGTTAAAAGCAATCCACTCAACAGGTATGATTACATAATAAAGTAACCTATCTAATAATTCGTAGCTATGGGTTGACCCTATAGCCAACGCCTCCAAACCAGAAACCATACCCCATGGAAACCATACAAAAGCCGCAAACGGAATCAACAACACATTCACTAAAATTGAGACACTAGAAATAGCATCTTGCCAGCCGAGTATTAGCACCATTGAAGCGGTACTCAGCATAACCTGCACCATAAATAATCTGGGCACTTTAGTAGATGTTTGACAGTAACCGATTAACAGATACACCATGCTAAAAGACAGCCATAAGCCTGGACTTAGCACTGTCCTTGGGTTAGATAAGAGCACTAGCCATAAAGCAAAAGTAATAATGCTATAAGGCGAAACTTTCAAAGCCAACATGCGAGCGCATAAATAAACACTGAGCATAATAGAAGCCCTTACAACTGGCTCGCCCCAGTGTGTTATATAGGCATAAGTAAATAGTAAAGGCATAACTATGATGGCATCAAAATGCCAACGCGTAAGACCAGAAAGCATTATTTGGCTGGGCAGACATCGCCAAACCATTCGACTTATCAAGCAACCAATCGCGAACATAAAACCGGTGTGCAACCCTGAAACGACAAATAGATGAGCCAAGCCAAGAGTGCGAATTATCCAAGTATCTCGCTCACTCCACAAATCGTCCTGCCCTAACAGCAATGCTTTAGAAAACCGCCAAGAATTAAAAGATCCAAACAAGGTATCAAGTTTAGTAAATAACTGGTCGTGCAAAGAAAAATGAACTTGATCAATGCTGGATATATCTTCGTCCGCAAATTGAATAGTTAGCTGCGCCATTTGTTTTTTTACATAGAGTTGCTTTTGCCACCAAGGACCGTTTTTATCTGGTAGCAAGATATTGGTCACTTCACCTCGATATGAGGCATTCGATTGGGCTTCGTGAATTGAAGCCATGCTGCTAAAGGTTAAAGAAAAATCATCAATAGTTTGCCTGCGACCCTGACCAGAAAAATACACAATACTGACAGGCAACTCCTTAGTTAAAGCAACGACACTTGGAATTTCATTCTTATTGATGATTAAGTTTTTTCTTTCAAAATCAACCAATACAACGCTACCAACGCGCAAAAGCAAAGGTGATGTTGGTAGAAGCTCGCTAGAAATGATGGAAATAAAGGAGAGAAGTGTCAAAAACAAAACTATTAAACGCTTTGACCACATTAAGTAGAGACACACCAGAATGATATGAGTAGAATACACCCACAAATAATCGCTCGGCACCAATATGGCGCCCATCAATATGGACAAACTACTTAGTAACATAAGACCTCCTTGTCTTAAATTGCTAAATTATTTTTTACCTGATTATGCCGAAGAATTATCTAAAAAAATTCATACCAAATCCAGAAAAGTTGAAGCAAAGCAAGGCTTTAGGTCTTTTAGGCGCTCAAATTTACGAAGCTAATTTATGGCATCTAAATCGTAAATCTGTGGCAAGAGCTTTCTTTAATGGCTTATTTTGGGCATTTATTCCGATGCCATTTCAAATGCTTGCATCAGCCTTACTTGCGGTTCCGCTGCGAGCGAACATACCTCTGTCTATTGCTCTTGTATGGATCACCAACCCCCTCACTATGCCATTTGTATTTTACTTCAACTACAAGGTTGGCACATTAATCTTAGGTTCTCACGATGAGAAAAACTTTCAACTCTCCGTTGAATGGATCTGGGATAAAATGGAACACATTTGGATGCCGCTTTATGTTGGCTCAATTGTATCAGGTTTGATTGTTGGTGCGATCAGCTACGCCGTAATCACTATTTTATGGCGCCTTCATGTCATTAAACGCTGGAAAGAGCGTAAACTTAGAAACAGTAAATAACCTATTCAGTAAAAATAAAAAAACCAAGATTCTTTAATCTTGGTTTTTTTGTAACTAAATTAGCCAACCTTAACTAAGCATTCGCTTGTTTTAACGGATGCAAAGCCCCTTGCGACAAACGATAAGCAGAATCCATCCAACTCAACATTTTCTCGTCATGAGTAACGACAAGAAACGCCATATCATAAGTGGTTTTGAGTGTATTAATTAGATTCTGGATTTCTAAAGATGTTGTTTCATCTAGATTACCCGTTGGCTCATCCATCAACACACAGGCTGGGCGATTTGCTAGAGCGCGCGCAATAGCAACACGCTGACGCTCGCCACCTGATAATTGAGAAGGTTTATGGTTTAAACGATCCTTTAGACCAACCTGAGCCAAAAGCTCTTCTCCACGATGCTGAGCTTCTTTTTTATCCATGCCAGCAATCCACATTGGCATCAATACATTTTCTAATGCCGTAAACTCTGGTAGCAAGTGGTGAAATTGATAAACAAAGCCCATTTCCTTGTTGCGCATCTTAGCTCGCTTTGAATCCTTCATGCTAGACCAAGATACACCCGCCAAACTCACCTCGCCGGTTGTAGCCAAATCCAAACCTGCCAACAAATTCAATAAGGTCGTTTTACCAGAGCCTGATGAGCCGACAATGGCACAAGCCTCTCCTTTACTTAAGGTTAGATCGATTGAACGAAAAACATCTACCACCTGCTTACCATCTTGATATTGCTTAGAAAGTTCACGACATTCTAAAACGATACTATTACTCATAGCGTAACGCCTCCGCTGGCTCTACTTTCGAAGCTCGCCAAGCTGGGTAAATAGTAGCGGCCACCGTCATAATAAATGCAGATATAACAATTAGCTTCACATCAGACCATTGAAGCTCTGAGGGTAAATAGTTAATAAAGTAAACATCTGCACTCAAGAACTGAACATTTAATAGCGTCTGCAGAGCAGCAATAATCTCACTCACGTTGAGCGCTAAGGTTACACCCAAAATAACACCGATAAGTGTTCCGAGCATGCCGATGAACATACCTTGCACAACAAAGATCCACATAACCTGACTTGAGGTTAACCCCATAGTTCTTAGGATGGCGATGTCGTTTCGCTTATCTGTCACCACCATAACTAAGGTAGAAACGATATTAAAAGCGGCCACAGCAACAATTAACAGTAACAACAAACCAATCATGGTTTTTTCCATTTTTATCGCTTGGAAAAGGCTGCCATGGGTGCGGGTCCAGTCACTCACTCTGTTTTGGCCTGGTACTGCACGAGCAATATCCCAAATACGTGACGGCGCTACAAACAAGTCATCAAATGAAATTCGTAGTGCTTCTATGTCATCGTCTTTATAGCGCTTTAACTTAGCGGCATCTTTAATGTTAATGTAGGCAAGACTGCTGTCCAACTCCGCCCCAACTTCAAAGGTTCCTACTACGGTAAATCGCTTTAAGACAGGCGCGACACCTGCAATAGACACATTGGCCTTGGGCAGTATTGCCGTTACTTTATCGCCAATATCGACTCTTAACATTTTGGCTAGCTGAGCACCTAGAACAATCCCAAAGCTTGTCTCATTAAGTGCATCCAACGAGCCTGAAGCCATATTGTCGCCAATAATAGAGACCTTCTGTTCCATTTCTGGATTGATGCCATTTAGAATCGCACCATGAACACTTTCACCAGACTGAAACATAACTTGCGCTTGAATATGAGGCGCAACACCCACAACATTTGGCATTTTTTCAACTAATTTTGCGGTATCACGCCAATCATTTAATACAGGATCTCCCCACAAAGTAGCATGAGGAACCATACCTAAAATCCGTTGACGTAATTCACGATCAAAGCCATTCATCACAGATAGAACAGTAATAAGAACCATCACGCCAAGTGCAAGACCAGCGATGGAAGAAAAGCTAATAAAAGAAATGAAGTGATTGGAGCGTTTTGCTCGGGCATAACGCAAACCGATAGCAAAAGGGAGGAAGTTAATCAATGTATGTCCTTGTATAACAAGCTTGCATGGTAAAAATAGAGGAGCAAGGCTCCTCTATTTTGGACTAAGTTACCAATCCGCTTATGCGTCGAAATCGATACCTATACGACGACCTACATCTTCGTAAGCTTCGATCACGCCGCCCAAGCCTTGACGGAAACGATCTTTATCTAATTTTTCTTTGGTTTTGGCATCCCACAAACGGCAACCATCAGGTGAAAACTCATCACCCAATAAAACCTCACCTTTATATAGGCCAAATTCCAATTTGTAATCAACTAGAATCATACCACCTTCGGCAAAAATCGCTTTTAATACATCATTCACCTTGAATGTAAGCTCTTTTGCTTTAGCCAAGTCTGCTGTTTTTGCCCAACCGAATGATTCAACATGAGATTCGTTGATCATTGGATCACCCAACGCATCGTTCTTTAAAAACAATTCAAATGTTGGCGGCGTAAGAGTAATACCCTCTTCCACGCCTAGACGTCGACAAAGACTACCGGCAGCAACGTTTCGAACGACACACTCAACAGGCATCATATCAAGGCACTTAACAAGTGACTCTGTATCACTTAAAAGCTTTTCAAAATGCGTTGGGATACCTGCTTCTTGTAGTTTTGTCATGATGAATGCATTGAACTTATTGTTCACCATGCCTTTACGGTCAAGCTGTTCAATTCTTTTGCCGTCAAATGCAGAAGTATCATCACGAAACACTAGAACCATTTTGTCAGGATCATCTGTACGGAATACAGATTTTGCCTTACCTGCATATAGCTCTTGTCGTTTTTCCATTGGAGGGTCTCCAGTTTTCTTTTTGAGGGGTTAATCGTATTTAATTTACAAAGCGTTGTGCTAAATGAAATGAAGTCACTTCAGGTGAGTCCATCCCAGAAACATCAATAACTAAAAATTCACCGGCTTTTTGACACGTGATTTCGTAAGGATATTGACGCTCTTCCCAGCTAACATCGTCTAAGTTTCGACGCTTAGTCTTAAGAGATTTCGTCTGCTCTTTACTTACCAATGGTAAATTTAAATCTATTACATCACCTACACGAGCAACGTCCTCTGGTGGGACCGGCGCTAACAATTGATCAGATCCAGGCATTAAGTAAAAGCCTGCAGCATTTAATTTAGCTTCAATATCAGCAGATGAAAGGTCATTACCTAGGTAAATTGCGAAAATACCATGATGATCAACCCAAACTGGGTATGAAGAAGCATCACCACGGTTAGAAAGATAAGCTGAAGATTGATTCAATTGACGCCCCATTGTCCCCCATAAACGCACAGCAACGGAATAGGCATCATCATTCTGAACTGGGCTCATCCAATTACCTGGCTCTATATCTTTTTGTTCATCACGAAACTGAACGGATACGATTGTTTTGCCATCTTCTATTTCATTAAAACGAAAAGAGAAGGCTGTTTTAGTTGGTGGAATACGGGTGATGTTACTCCATAGTGACGCCCACCAACCTTGTGGATGAAAATCAAAAGGAACCGTTGTAATTTGATTATCCGTTTGTGAAGCAATTGAAGTGCCCGCACCATGCAACGCTGTTAGAAAATCCGTCACGATACGTTTAGATTGAGCCAAATTGGCAGGAGCAGTAAATTCTATCGCATCGTCTTGCTCAGCAACATCAACGGCAACCATAGGGTAAAATACAAACGGTGCTCTTGGCGTGGTGTAAACTGTCTTTTCTTCTAAATTAGCAATGTCTTTTTCATTAGGGATAACTAACACGTCTTTCGATGGCGTAGAGCCCGCTGGCACGACCAAAGTAGAGGTTACAGGCTTATCTTCTTGATAATCATCTGAGTGATCTGTAAAGAAAATGCTGCAACCTGACAATAAAATGGTTAACGAACCTGCGCCCATTAACTTTAAAGTAAACTTATTCATACTAATAAAACTCCAGCTTCTATCATGGCTTGTCGAACGGCTGAATGATGCTGTTCAGAAAGAGGTGTAAGTGGCAATCGAATCCCTTCTTCGCATAGTCCCAATTGACTACAAGCCCACTTAACTGGGATAGGATTAGATTCTAAAAACAAATTCTTATGGAGCGAAGAAATGGTCGTGTCAATTGAATGTGCTTGGTCAGCTTTACCAGCCAATGCTGATTCAGCGGCTTGAGCGACTGCTTTTGGAGCTACGTTTGCCGTAACAGAAATATTACCTTTACCACCCAACAGCATCAACGAGACAGCAGTCGGATCATCACCAGAATATACGGCAAAACTTTCAGGCAAGGCGTTAATTAATGCTTCGCCACGCTCTAGATTACCAGTGGCATCTTTAATACCAACAATATTCTTGACCGAAGCAAGTCTTACGACTGTATCATTTTGCATATCACACGCCGTTCTGCCCGGTACGTTATATAGAATTTGAGGAATATCAACTGCTTCAGCTATCGCTTTAAAGTGCTGATACAAACCTTCTTGAGTTGGTTTGTTGTAATAAGGGGTAACGAGTAAGCACGCATCTGCACCAGCTTCTTTAGCACGACGAGTAAGGTCGATGGCTTCATGAGTAGCGTTAGCACCGGTACCTGCAATAACAGGAACTCGACCTTTTACGGTATTAACTACTTGACGAATTACATTAGCATGTTCTTCTGGTGTCAGAGTAGAAGATTCGCCTGTGGTTCCCACAGCAACAATCCCGTGAGTGCCCTCGTTAATATGAAACTCTATTAGATCATCTAATTTTTTAGTATCTACAGCGCCATCTGGTGACATAGGTGTAATAAGCGCAACTAAACTACCTGTGATCATTTCGAGTCTCCGATAAAATTATAAGCGCGCCTATAGTAACGTCCAGACTCTGGTTTAACAATAATTGACGGACGTAAAGCAGGAGTAAATTAACAAGAAACAGTATTCGAGGGGATTTTTCACTTAGGTCTTGTTAAGCTATTGCTTGTTAAACAAATACTATTAATAGATAAACTATTTTTCTTTCAATATTTCGTTGGACAGTAGAGTAACTTTATGACAATCGAAATCGGACAAACTGCACCGGATTTTAACGCCAAAGATCAGAACGGCGACACCATTACACTTAGCCAATTCAAAGGCAAAAAAGTCGTCTTGTATTTTTATCCTAGAGACTCCACTCCTGGATGTACCGCCCAAGCTTGCGACTTGCGAGATAATTATCAAACACTTCTAGACCAAGGCTTTGTGATTCTTGGAATCAGTACTGACACTGAGAAGAAGCACCAAAACTTTATCGCTAAATATGATCTACCTTTTCCACTGATCGCAGATACAGAGAAAGAAGTTCATGAGCTATATGGTACTTGGCAGCTGAAGAAGTTCATGGGACGGGAATCAATGGGCACGGTAAGAACGACCTTTATCATTGATGAAAACGGCATCATTTCGGATATCATCAGTAAAGTTAAAACCAAAGCCCACGCTGAGCAAATCTTGAAGTAAACAGGACAAAAATGGCGCGGTAATATTCGCGCCATTTTTTACTTAGTCACCAAACTTAAATACCACCCCGAATATGCTCTCTCACTTCTTCCCGATAAAAATCCGCTAATAACGCATGCAATTCTTTACTCAAAGGCGGTAGAGACGATACAGCGGCATTGCGCAACACTTGAGAAGATCGACTGGCGCCAACAATGATACTTGAAACTTGAGGCTGATCTAGAATCCAGCGTAGAGATACATCCAATACATTATGCCCTTCTGGCAGTTTTCCCTTTAACGTTTCAACTAGCTCAACACCTTTTGCGAACGGTATGCCATTAAAGGTTTCTCCCACATGAAATGCCGCGCCATCCTTGTTATAAGAACGATGATCATGCTCACTAAAAATATGATTCAGTCCCATTTTCCCTGAAAGCAAACCACTTGCTAATGGTAATCTAACAATGATGCCAACATCATTTTTTTCAGCTAGAGGGAATAATGACTCAACTGCATCTTGGCGAAATACATTAAACAATATCTGTAAGCTGGCTAATTCTGAATGATTACAACAAAACATCGCCTCATCCAACATTTCCACACTGGCACCAAAATGTTTAATGACACCTTCTTTTTTGAGGTCTTCCATCCAAGCCAATATATCACCTGAAAACAAGACATCGCGAGGAACACAATGCAATTGAGCAAGGTCGATTGTTTCAACACCTAGACGTTGAGCGGAAGCCTGCAAGCTTTTTTTCACAGCTGCCTTGCTGTAACCATCAGGGTAAAGCTCAGCACTTCTACCTACTTTGGTTGCTATAACAGGTGATTGGCTCAACGACTTACGCCATTGCCCTATTCTTTCTTCACTTAGGCCACCACCGTAAACATCTGCCGTATCAAAAAAGCGAATACCTTCCTCTACTGCTGTTTGCAGTATCGCATTCGCTTCTTTATCTTCTACTGGACCAAAATCATTACCAAGCTGCCAACAACCCAAGCCAATTTCTGATACTTCAAATCCTGTCTTTCCTAGTATTCTGGTTTTCATAAACACTCCTATAAACGAATTAATGACGAATGCCACTACTATACGAGCCTTTTAACTGTTTATAATTATCGATACATTGAATTTATTGTTTAACAAGGCTTAACAATATGAGTGCGCATTTCCCAGAAGGTATAAGAGAATTTTTAGCCGTAGTCGAAGTACACAGCTTTTCAAAAGCTGCGGAACAACTCAACATTTCTCGCGCAAGAGTGTCTCAAATAATCAGCCGTCTAGAAAAAGACTTAGGTGTCCAGTTACTCTATCGATCCACACGCTCACTTTCCCTTTCACCCGCTGGCGAAACTTTCTACCAACTGTCTCGTCAAGGTGTTGACCAGCTAGAGCATGCCGTTTTGTCTGCTCAGAATGCTCATTCGAGTATTGGAGGACAAATCAGAATCAATTCCGTGGGCGGTTTATTTGGCGAAGAAATACTCGCCCCCATCTTAATTCGATTTATGAACGAAAACCCAAAAGTAGAAATAGAACTAAGTTTTTCTAGCACAAGAGAAGATTTGATTGAGTCGCAATACGACCTTGTTGTCAGAATGGGCTTGCTTACTAATTCAAATTTAATAGGTCGAAAAATAACGAGTTACACCAACTATCTAGTTGCTAGTCCTGATTATTTTGACAGCATGCCGAAACTAAACAGCCCGAAAGATTTGCTAGATCACACGTTAATCAATGGCTCAGTAAAAAGATGGTCGTTCACGCACATTGGCAGCAAAGAGAAGTATGAGCTTCCAGCGCAAGGTAAATTAAAATGCTCAAACGGACATGTGGTAAAACTGGCAACCCTAGAAGGAACTGGCATCTCTAGACAACCTTCCTATTATGTAAAACAAGACATTCAATCGGGTCGATTGATAACGCTTCTACCAGACTGGCAATTACCTAATTCTGATGTCACTTTACTTTATCCTCAATCAAGAAATATCAGTCTTAGGGTAAAAGCATTAGTGCACTACCTTGTGGAAGCCTTTAACATAGAGGCCATAGATAACAATGCCTAACTAAGGATTTCTATGCTCTCAGCATTAGCCAACTCACTCATTCCTATCTTACTGCTTATTTCTTTGGGCTTTTTCCTTGGTAAAAAGACAGACTATTTAGAAAGTCCATCCTTAGGGGCTTTAGTCTCAAATTTGGGTTTACCCGCCCTGTTGCTTTATTCTGTTCTATCAATGCAGATGCAAGTTTTCAGCATGCTTAAAATTATCGCTGCAACCATTATTGTTTTGGCTCTAGTATCGCTGATTTCATTTGTTTTTCTCAAAGCGCTCAAGCTACCTACGCGTTTTTACTTACCCCCCTTGGTCAATCCTAACACTGGCAACCTTGGCATTCCTGTCGCTTATGCATTATTTGGAGCGGAAGGCATGGCCATCGCGGTAGTAATTTCATCCGTGGTTCAGATTAGTCATTTCACACTAGGCGTTGGCTTTATGTCCGGAACCTACCACCCTAAGCAGCTTATAAAAAATGGTCCCGTTATTGCCTTAGTGGTTGGCGCCCTTTTCCTAAGTTTTCACATTAGCTTACCCACGCCCTTAATGAATACACTGAACATGCTCAGCCATATAACATTACCTATTATGCTAATGCTACTGGGTAAATCCATCAGTAGCCTGTCAGTAAAAGAAAGTGACAAAATAGGTCGGGCAACTCTTTTGTCACTATTTCGCCCTTTAGTAGGCGCACTCTGTGCATGTTTGGTAGTTTACTTTTTACCACTTAGCCCCTTAGAAGGCTCTGTATTAATTGTACTAAACACTATGCCAGTCGCTGTTATTAGCTATATGCTAGCAAGCAAATTTAAGGGACCAGTTGATGAAATCGCTCTTATGATTCTTTTATCTCTACCTCTTTCACTTTGTGCTGTTGGCTTATTGTGGTGGTTGTATTTATAGGAAAGTACGGTAGAAAAACTAAGATTTTAGCCAATCTAGAAAAGCAGCAACGGGGGCCGTGGGAGCCTGTTGCTTTGAAAGAACAATGTAATAACCATTGTCAGATTGCACCGTAAAGTTTGGTAGTGCGACCAATACACCACTTTTTATAAAATCATCTACTAGAGGCGACCATCCAAGACCAATACCTTGCCCAGAAATGGCAGCCTGCACTAGCAATGTATAATTATCAAACTCCATCACAGATTCTGATGGTTGCCACTGAGAGCCATTAAGTTGGAACAACAACTCCCAATCCATCCATTTTTGTCCCATATCAGCATTCAGCTTCAAGAGCGGCGCATTTACCAAATCGACCAAATCTGTAAAACCAGAGAACTCACCCAGTAGCTTAGGACTGCATACAGGATACACGACTTCAGGTAATAGCTTTTCTGTCAGATAGCCTTGATATTGACCATGGCCAAATAAGACTGCCACATCCGCCTCAAGAGAAACCAAATCCACTTCGGATTGAGAGGTTTGGATACGAATATCAATATCTTTATGTAGACGCCGAAACTCAGGTAAGCGAGGCATTAACCAAAAAGCGGCAAAAGCGAAATCCGTTGCGACAGTAATACGCTGAGATTTCGGCTTTTGCTTTATCTTTTGCATCACATTTCGCAAGTCCTGCAAACTCGACTGTGTCGTTTTTAGCAAAATATGACCCGCATCGGTCAATACCACGCCACGATAAATTCGCTCAAACAATGGCGTACCAAGTGAGACCTCTAACGCCCTTATTTGCTGGCTTACCGCTGGCTGTGTCGTCCCCAACTCTCTTGCGGCAGCGGTAAAACTCAACAGCCTTGCAGATGCCTCAAAAACGACAAGCGATTGCAATGGTGGTAATTCCGAGTTCATTAACATAAGTACAACTTATCCGATGTATAAGAATTTAGTCAGTTTACAGCATCTCTATCATAGCGCAATGTATCTAGAATAAAGCAAAGATCACCAATTACATCAAAGTTTAACTTTTTATCCATTAGGAAAAACCATGTCAAAAACACAACCTAATATTCTTTTTATTATGGCTGATCAACTAGCGACATCCGCCCTTCCAATCTATGGCCATCCAGTCGTAAAGACACCTAATCTAAGCAAGCTGGCAGAAGAAGGTGTTGTATTTGATTCCGCCTATTGCAACAGCCCCCTTTGCGCACCTTCTCGATATGTTCTTATGACAGGCCAACTGCCAAGTAAAATTGGCGCTTATGATAACGCTGCCGATTTATCTGCTGACATTCCCACATTCGCTCATTACCTTCGTGCGCAGAATTACAAGACAGCGCTATCTGGCAAAATGCACTTTTGTGGTCCAGACCAATTACACGGCTTTGAAGATCGCCTCACTACAGATATTTACCCAGCAGATTATGGCTGGTTTCCAAATTGGGACGACCTTAAAACGCGCCCAACCTGGTACCACAACATGTCTTCAGTTACTCAAGCAGGCCCCTGTGTACGCAGCAATCAATTAGATTTTGATGACGAAGTAGTTTTTCATGCTCAGCGTTATCTCTATGATTATGTAAGACGTGAGCAAGATAGACCCTTCTGTTTAACTGTTTCCATGACACATCCTCACGATCCCTACGCAACCCCTCAAGAGTATTGGGATAGATACCGAGATGACGAAATAGACATGCCAAAAATATCCATCAGCAGAGAAGATCAAGACCCACATTCTGCTCGTCTACAAGAAGTTTATGCCTACTACGATCAGGAGCTGAGCGAAAATCAAGTACGTAATGCTCGACACGCCTATTACGGAGCGATCAGTTATGTAGATGACAAAATAGGCATGCTATTAAAAACATTGAAAGAAACCGGCTTAGACGACAACACAATTATTATTTTCTCGGGTGATCATGGCGACATGTTGGGCGAAAGAAATCTTTGGTACAAAATGTCGTTCTTTGAAGGCTCTGCTCGCGTACCAATGATAGTCCATGCACCTAAACATTTTTCACCTAAGCGAGTTAAAGAGTCGGTTTCCACAATGGATCTATTGCCTACCTTTCTAGAGATAGCCACTAACACCTCTGATCACACCTATGCCATGCCTATTCAAGGAAGAAGCTTAATGCCTCACATCGAAGGTCGAACAGATGGCCACGATGAAGTGATTGGTGAATATTTTGGTGAAGGCGCAATTGCTCCTTTATTTATGATACGAAGAGCACAGTACAAATATGTCTATTGCCATATTGACCCAGAGCAGCTTTTCGACCTAGAAAATGACCCTGATGAACTCGTGAATCTAGCGACAGACCTGAAATACGCCGATTTATTACAGACATTCAAAAATGAAGCACTGGAGCGATGGGATTCTACGGTATTAACTCAAGATGTACTTATCAGCCAGCGCCGTCGTCGTTTGATAGTAAAAGCCATGGGCAAAGGCAAAAAAACAGCTTGGGATCATCAACCAATCTTTGATAGTAGTGAAATGTACATGAGAAATCATATTGATCTAGACGACCTAGAAAGCCGATCCAGATTTCCTAAAGCACAGTAAACAACATCTTAAAAAAGCACAATCACAAATAGGAGCACGAGAATGAAAGTACTTTCTTTTAGCGCAGGATTAAAAACGCTTGGTATAGCGAGTCTACTTTTAGGAAGTGGCGCCGCCCTATCTGCTGAACCCGAGCAATGTAAAAAAATCACTTTTAGTGATCCTGGTTGGACAGATATCGGCGCAACAAATGGTGTCGCCACCACACTACTAAAAGCAATGGGATATGAGACACAAGTCTACCTTCTTGGTGTTCCCGTCGGCTTTGAGAGTTTAAAGAATGGCGAGATTGATGTCTTCATGGGCAACTGGATGCCAGCCCAATCTGCTTTCATGGATAAATACAAAGACAATATCGATATTATCCGTACCAATTTAGAAGGCGTGAAGTTCACTTTGGCCGTGCCTAAATATGTCTTCGACGCAGGTGTTAAAGATTTTTCAGACCTAGCCAAATTCAGCAAAGAGTTTCGTCAGCGAATATATGGTATTGACGCCGGCGCACCAGCAAATCAAAAGCTCCAAAACATGATAGATACCAATGACTTTGACCTCAAAGACTGGAAGGTTGTCGAGTCTGGTGAACAGGCTATGCTATCTCAAGTAGCAAGAACCGTAAAACGCGATAACTTCATTGTATTCCTTGCTTGGGAGCCTCATCCGATGAATGTTAATTTCGATTTAAAATACCTAACAGGTGGAGATAAATATTTTGGCCCTAATTACGGTGGTGCCACGATAAGGACAGTCACTCGCAAAGGCTATACAGAAGAATGCCCAAATGTGGGTAAACTACTAAGCAATCTAGAATTTGGCCTGAAGATGGAGAATGAAATAATCGCTTCAGCTGAAAAACCAGAGCAAGCAGCCGCCAGCTGGATTAAAGCTCATCCTGAAATATTAGATAAATGGCTACAAGGTGTAACAACTTATGATGGAAAACCAGCATTACCAAGCGTCAAAAAACAACTTGGCCTAATGTAGCGCAAATTTAAAAACTAAAAAACCGCACAATTTGACATTATGCGGTTTTTCATTCCAGTACTTCCAGCCTTATAAATTACCAAACTTTACTGGCGCGTTAAACGATCATTCCCTAACACCAATGGCGCTGTTGAACGATATGGATTGATATCCAATCCTCCACGCCTTACATAGCGTGCATAGACAATTAAACTCTCAGGCTTACACTGACGCATGATATCAATAAAAATCCGCTCAACACATTGCTCATGAAAGTCCGTATGCTCACGAAATGAAACAACATACTTCAACAAGCTTTCGTGGTGAATCTTAGGCCCTTTATAATCGATAAAAACTGATCCCCAATCTGGCTGATTGGTCACAGGACAATTTGATTTTAAAAGATGGCTCACTAATCTCTCTTCGACCACCCCCATTGATTCATCAGTTTCTAACAAACCAGAATTTGGGTGATATTCTGATATATCAACATCCAATTCATCGATGCAATAATCAGGCGTTAATACCACCAATGAAGCCATTGAATCAACATCGCGAATAATAACCGTCACTTCTGCACCAGCAGCACTTGAAAGATCCTTCTCGAGTATGGCCTGCACTTCTTCAACTGAGCCATACCGCATTTGATTCAATGAATTCAAATACAATTTAAAGGATTTGGATTCAATGATATTTGGCGAATTACAAGGCAAACGAAATTCAGCCAAGGCAACCATTGGCTTACCTTTCAAATTTAGCCATGACAACTCATAAGCATTCCAAACATCTTCACCAAAAAATGGTAGACGCTCAGACTCAATAGCCATCTCAGTCCATTTATCAACTCTTGCAATGGGGTAAAGCAACCCTGCATCGTATTCAGAAACATATTCTGTTTGCTGACCTAAGGGTAAAAAGCCCATATAACACTACCTCAACTTCTAATACCTTTGCCCTGATTGAGCAAACGTAGACCGAACCCAAACAACACCACAATAAATACGCAAACAATGACAAGTGCCCAATATACGTTGATATCAGAAACACCCAAAATACCGTAACGAAACGCATTAACCATATAAAGAACTGGGTTTAATAGCGAAACAGATTGCCAAAAATCAGGCAATAAATCGATAGAATAAAAAACCCCGCCTAAATAAGTGAGCGGTGTTAAAATAAAAGTCGGAACAATAGATACATCGTCAAAACTTCTAGCGTATATAGCGTTAACAAAACCGCCTAGAGAAAACATAATTGCAGTCAAGCACACCACAAGAATGGTTAGAAACAAACTCTCTAACGCTAAATGAGTAAAAAACAACGACAGCACGGTAACAATCAAACCAACACACAAACCACGAGCCACACCGCCAAGCGTGTATCCCATTAGAATCACCCAATTTGGTGTAGGTGAAACCAATAATTCTTGCACACTATGTTGAAACTTCGCAGAGAAAAACGACGAAGAAACATTCGAATAGGAGTTGGTAATGACAGACATCATAATCAAGCCCGGCACAATGTACTGCATATAACTAAAGCCACCCATTTCACCAATTCGATCACCGATTAAGTTTCCAAAAATAGCAAAATATAATGTCATCGTAATGGCTGGCGGCAATAATGTTTGTGGCCAAATACGAGTAAATCGACGAATCTCTCTTACCAAAATCGTATAAAATGCGACCCAAATTTCCGAATTTTTCATCTATCTAGCCTTTAATTAATTTAACGAAGAGCTCTTCGAGTCGATTAGACTTGTTACGCATACTCACGACGTTAACGGAAATTGCATCAAGCGCTTGAAAAATAGCGTTGATAGACTGCCCTTTAATCACTTCAACTTCGATCGTACTCGCATCTTTACTCATTACCACACTGAAGCCAGGCAAAGCCCAGCCATTGGGCAGACTAGTATCTAAATCCAAAATAAAGGTTTCTTGATTAAGTGTTTTCAACAAAGCCTTCACACTGGTATTTTCAACAATCTCACCAGCATTAATAATGGCAATATTGCGGCATAACTGTTCTGCTTCTTCCAAATAATGTGTGGTTAAGATAATTGTCGTACCTTGCTCATTAAGTTTTTTAATGAATTCCCACATTGAACGACGAAGCTCAATATCAACCCCTGCAGTGGGCTCATCTAGAATAAGCACTTCAGGCTCATGAATTAACGCCCTTGCTATCATCAGGCGACGTTTCATACCACCAGATAACATTCTCGATTGATCGTTTCTTTTATCCCAAAGATCCAACTGCTTCAAATATTTTTCCGCTCGCTCTTCTGCTACGGAGCGACTAATGCCATAAAAGCCCGCCTGAGTTACCACCACATTAAAGACGGTTTCAAAAACGTTAAAATTAAACTCTTGAGGTACAACACCTAAATATTTTTTAGCTTTAGCAAAATCCTTATCAATATTTGTACCAAAAATGGAAACATTGCCCGATGTTTTATTCACTAACGAGCATAAAATACCGATTGTCGTAGATTTGCCCGCTCCATTTGGGCCGAGTAACGCAAAGAAATCTCCTTTTTCAACTTTTAAATCGATACCTTTTAGTGCTTCAAAGCCGCTATCATAGCGCTTTTTAAGGTCACTAATTTCGATTGCATATGTCATAATTGAAGTTCTCGTACGGCAGTAGCCGACTAAATAGTTACTTAATTAAATAGGGTTTTACGTGGAATCACGCACACAATACATACTTGACGCTTTTGCTGATTTACGTCAGCGCATCGCAGAACACACACCTTTTGATCAGCCAGAATTGGCAGAAGAAGAATTAGACTTCTTAGAAAAGTGGGACGACCTGATAAAAAATATTCAGGAAAACACCCATGATTATACTTTTGATGCCCAAGAAGTATTATCACGCTTCATACGATGCTACGCAAATCTAGTCCCACTAATAAAGAGGGAGCTATTATGGTTTATCGGTGGCGAATGCCTGCATTTTCTAGGTGATGAGGAAATTGCTCTTTATCAACAGCTAGAAGATCATTTATATGAGCTAGACAGTCAAAATAAAAGCTATGATATATCAAAAGAAATTAGTGCATTACGCGGCACACCAACTCAAATCCATTAAAAAGTTAGCTAAGGTGGACGGATAATAATCCGTCCACACAGTAGTGCCTAAGATATTTTCTTAAACACCAGCGTTCCATTCGTCCCACCAAAACCAAACGAGTTGTTCAAAACAACGTCTATTTTACGTTTTTGAGGCGTTCCAGGAACGTAATTTAAATCGCAACCTTCACCAGGCTCTTCTAAGTTAATCGTCGGTGGTGCAACCTGATCTCGAATGGAAAGTATCGAAAATATTGACTCGACTGCCCCAGAAGCACCAAGCAAATGCCCTATCATCGATTTAGTCGAGCTCATAGCAACATCCGAAGCATCTTCACCCATAAGAGCTTTTACAGCCTGTGTCTCCGCAAGATCACCGGCAGGTGTCGATGTACCATGGGCATTAATATAATCAATATCTAAAGGCGTGAGATGCGCATCTTTCAAAGCTGCTCTCATCGCAGATGCTGCGCCTTCACCACCTTCAGGTGGTGCTGTCATATGATATGCATCATCACTCATACCAAAGCCAGCGAGTTCGGCATAAATCTTCGCACCACGAGCGACAGCATGTTCGTATTCTTCTAACACTAAAATACCCGCACCATCCCCCATAACAAAACCATCACGGTCTTTATCCCATGGTCGACTTGCTGTTTTGTGGTCATCATTGCGAGTAGACAAAGCTCTAGCCGCCCCGAAGCCACCAATACCTAATGGGGTAATGGCCATTTCAGCTCCGCCAGCAATCATTACGTCAGCATCGCCATAAGCAATCATACGGCCAGCCATACCAATATTATGCGTACCAGTAGTGCATGCAGTAACTATAGAAATATTAGGGCCTTTAAAACCAAAACGAATTGCAACATGACCTGAAATCATATTAATAATCGCGCCTGGAACAAAAAAAGGAGAAATACGTTTTGGGCCTGACTCATTCAACAGCTCTAAGTTCTTTTCAATCATTGGCAAACCACCAATTCCTGAACCTATAGCGCAACCTACACGGTTTAAATCCGCCGTATCGGCATTAAGATTGGCATCATCCAAAGCTTGCACTGCGGCTGCGATACCATATTGAATGAAAAGATCCATTTTGCGAGCTTCTTTGACACTCATATACTGAGTCGCATCAAAACCATTTACTTGCGCTGCAAAACGGGTGGAAAACTGGCTAGCGTCAAAAGAAGTGATCTCCGATACACCACTTTTGCCTTCCAATATATTATCCCACGTATCTTTCACATTATTGCCAAGGGGTGTCACCATTCCCATTCCTGTGACTACAACCCGACGACGAGACATAAGATTTCTCCAGCAATTCGCCCTAAATTCTCTAAGAGCTATTAATAAGAAAAGCCGCTGTAAAGAATACAAGCGGCTTTTCGGAAAACTCAGTTCACCAATATCTTACAAGTTAGCGTTGATGTAATCGTTCGCTGCTTGTACGGTAGTGATTTTTTCAGCTTCTTCATCAGGAATTTCAGTATCAAATTCCTCTTCAAGAGCCATTACAAGCTCAACTGTATCTAGGGAATCTGCACCTAGGTCATCAACAAAAGATGCTGAAGCAACAACATCCTCTTCTTTAACGCCTAGTTGTTCACAAACGATTTTCTTAACGCGTTCTTCAATGCTACTCATTAGAAGTTCCTACTCTACTCATTAACAGCTCAGTGTGAGCATATTATAAAAATTCGATCACCAAAAAAAGTGTGATTCTCGACATGAACCGGAGACGTATTTTCGTTGAATTAAATATAAAATTCAACTCAAATTACGACATATACATACCGCCATTGACATGTAATGTCTCGCCGGTGATGTAAGCAGCGCCATTAGACGCCAAAAATGCGACTGCTGCCGCAATTTCTTCTGGTTGACCAAGGCGTGATGAAGGCACTTTTTCGACCAATTTGGCCTTGTGCTCTTCAGGCAACACTTTAGTCATATCTGTTTCAATGAATCCTGGAGCAACACAATTTACAGTGATACCACGAGACGCAATCTCTGCCGCCAAAGAACGACTAAAACCTTCTAGTCCAGCTTTTGCTGCAGAGTAATTGGTTTGTCCGCCATTGCCCATAGAACCAACAACAGAGCTAATACTAATGACACGACCGAATTTTGCTTTAGTCATGCCGCGTAAGCAAGCTTTTGTAACACGAAAAACAGAAGTTAAATTGGTGTTGATCACTTGATCCCACTCATCTTCTTTCATTCGCATCATTAAATTATCACGAGTAATGCCGGCATTGTTAACAAGAACCGTTGGCGCACCAAATTCCGCAGTAATTTCTTTAATTACCGCATCAACTGACTCACTTGATGACACATCAAGTACCCAGCCTTTACCATTAGCACCCAAATATTCAGTAATACTTTGCGCACCAGACTCGCTAGTTGCCGTACCAATAACGGTTGCACCCTGCTCAACCAAAGCAACAGCAATCGCTTTACCAATGCCGCGAGTAGCTCCAGTTACCAGAGCAATTTTCCCTTCAAGACTCATGCTTGCCTCCAACAATCTATTTCAAAAAATGCATTTCGGATCGTTTGTTACGAACCATGCACTTGTAGTACCTATAATAAAATTCTATTACGCAGATAAAGCCGCTTCAAACCCAGCCAAATCACCCAGAGAAGAAACCTCCAAGCCTTTAACGATGCGCTTATTAAGACCACTAAGCACTTTACCAGGCCCACATTCTACCGTCGAAGTTACACCTAACTCGGAAAGCAATATAACAGATTGCGTCCACAAAACTGGCTCGCTCAATTGAGTAACCAAGTTTGCCTTAATTACAGAAGGGTCAGAAACTGCTTGAGCCGTAACATTCTGCACCAAAGTACAAGAAGGCGAATTAAATATAATCGTCTCAAGCTTTTCAGCCAACTTAGCACCCGCTGAAATCATAAGCTCACAATGAGACGGAACACTCACTGGTAAAGGCAAAGCACGCTTAGCACCCGCTTCTTTTGCATTTACCATCGCAGCTTCTACCGCCGCTACATGACCTGCAATAACCACTTGACCAGGCGAGTTAAAGTTAACCGCACTAACAATACCTGGAGCCGCCACGCACGCAGCAACCACTTTGTCATCACCAAGACCGATGATGGCAGCCATAGCACCTTCACCTGCAGGAACAGCTTGCTGCATGTATTCACCACGCAACTTAACAAGTTCTACCGCGTCAGTGAAAGCAATCACACCAGCACAAACCAAAGCAGAATACTCACCAAGACTATGACCTGCAACATACGCAGGCTTATCACCGCCTTGCTGCTCCCAAAGGCGCCATAAAGCAACACTAGCCGTCAACAAAGCGGGTTGCGTTTTATCCGTTTGACTAAGTCTCTCAGCATCATTTTGCACAAGATCCCATAAATCATAACCAAGAACATCAGATGCTTCGGCGAAAGTTTGCTTTATTATATCGTGTTTTTCCGCCAAATCAGCCAACATCCCCAACTGCTGAGAACCTTGACCCGGAAAAACAAAAGCTAATTTAGTGCTCATTTAATCTCCTAGCTATAAAGCCTAACTACAAAGACGCGCTTCTATCGCAGAATATAAATCTGCTCGCGCAATATCAATTCCATACTCAATTGCACCGATCATAGCAGACAAATCTGAACTACCATGACCTTTTACCAAATTGCCACGCACTCCAACTAAACAAGCGCCATGCCTGCGTTCAGTTTGGTAAAAAGTCTCAAATAAGGATGACACACCGTCCACCCCTTTAAACTTACTCATCATAAAAGACAAAAGCCCTTCTGATGCTTTTAGCACAGCATTCCCAACCATACCATCACAAACAATGACGTTTTTATCGCCATCAAACAACTCAGTACCTTCAGCATAACCAAAATACGCCGGCCATTTTTTACTAGCTAAAAGTCGATCTGTTTCTCGGATAACTGCACTTCCCTTCGAGCTTTCAACACCGACATTTAGCAGCCCAACTCTTGGCTTTTCATCACTTAACGCTTCAATATACGCTGCACCTAATTCAGCAAAACCAACCAGCATGGATGGCGGACAATGAACATTGGCACCCAAATCCACCAAACAACGCAACGGATTAGAATAAAGTTCTCTTATTAACGCAGGATACAATTTAGGACGTAACACACCCAGTATGTGACGCGCTAATGCAACCATAGCTCCCGTATTACCCAAGGTCACAACGACATCTGAAGACTGCTGAGCCAATGCATTTAAAGACTGATACAGTGTACTGTTTCGACGACGAAACAAAGATAATACTATCTCTTCATCACCATCGATAACATCAGAGCAAGCAATCAGAGATAAACGTTCATGAGGCGCAGGAAGTTCAAGACCGGAATTAGGGGAATAATAGATGGTTATGACGACATCGTGATGGCGAGAAAGAATCTCCACTGCACCGTCAAATGCAATGCGGGGACCTAAGTCCCCGCCCATAGCGTCTAAAGCTACCCTGATCATGGGTATCTTAGTTACTCACCTTTAGGGGTGATAACTTGACGACCACGGTAAAAACCATCTGCAGAAATGTGGTGACGACGGTGAAGTTCACCAGTTGTCTTTTCTACAGAAAGAGTTGGACCAGTCAAAGCATCGTGTGAACGGCGCTGGCCGCGACGTGAACGAGTTACTTTACTTTTTTGTACTGCCATTTTTTGGAGCTCCTAACTTTACTTGGCCTTTAATTGGGCCAATATACTAAATGGATTCGGTTTTTCGTCATCCGGTGCGTCATCGGTAGACGAGGCATACTTTACAGCTGTTGGGTTGCAACCACTTTCTTCGTGATAGGCGACGATTGGCAGGGCAAGTATAATTTCTTGCTCAACCATGTCTGCCAAAATTACTTCACCATCGGTCATGACAACAGGATCGTAATTGTTCGGTAGATTCTTAGCATGATCTTCGTCATAAACGAATCCCAGCGACAAATCTAACGCCAGATCATGTGAAACAGCCCCCATACAACGTTGACAAACAACTTGTACCTGAGCTGTTAATGAACCGGTAGCAATATAGCGCCTATCCTCATCAACTCTAAAGTCTAGATGAATAAAAGCATTACCCTCATCAGAGGCTAATATAGCACAAAGCTCCTTAAATTCATTAAGGGGCACGTACCCTTCGAACGCTTGCTCATAGCTAGCGTATTTACGAGGGTCAAAATATTTAGGTAACGTATCATTCAACATGGCGGGGGATAATATTGCTAAGGGCCCATTTTGTCAAAGTCTAACTGCTCTTAAAGCACTTTTTTTCACTTTTTTAAGCCATTAGAGGCAAAAAAAAGTAGAATTCTCTTTCATCCCAATAAAACGATTAGAAAACAATGCAAAAAAAACTCATACTCGGCTCATCTTCTCCTTACCGAAAAGCACTTTTAGAACGCCTAAGAATCCCTTTTGAATGCCACTCACCCAACATTGACGAAAGCCCACACCTACGAGAATCCGCTGTTGATTTAGTCAAACGCCTTAGTATTGCCAAAGCGCATGCCGTTAACCTTGAGCGTCAACAAAATAATCAAGACTCAGAAGACCTCATTATAACATCAGATCAAGTTGCAGTATTAAATAGCCAAATTTTAGGAAAGCCCCATACGGTAGAGAATGCCATAAAGCAGCTATCTAGTTTTAGCGGAAAAAAAGTAAGTTTTCTAACCGGTCTTTGTGTTTTTAATCAACAAGACCAATCTTATCAGTACTCATTAAGTGAATACCACGTCCACTTCAGGGCACTGACAACAGAAGAGATAACTCACTACGTTTATCTTGAACAACCACTTGATTGCGCTGGCAGTTTCAAATGCGAAGGCTTGGGAGTTTGTCTTTTTGAAAAAATGGAAGGAGATGACCCAAATAGCTTAATTGGATTACCGCTTATTTCTTTGTGTCGCTCACTTAGAGAGCTAGACGTAAACCCAATAGGCTAAAAGCAAACGCTAATAGCCTTTAGGGAAAGAAAAATAGCTAGACTTTGGCGACTCAAGACCATCAATCGCTTTTAAAGCGGTTTCATAACCAAATTCAACCAACTCTTTAGCTCGCCAAAACTCATAGAAGCCAGAGATATCCTTAGGTATAGAGATAAGTAAATCTGGTGGATAGCCAGCTAATTTATACTGAGTAAGAGACTCTTGCATAGTCTCAAACATCATATTAATGGTCTGTAACCTTCCCCAACTTTCTGGCGAATACTTAGCTTTCTCTTCCAATCCATCTTTGTTTTTGCCAAAAAAACCTTTAGTGCTCAACCACCAAGCAGGTCCTTCTGGATCACTATCAGAGACGCTATCAATAACACGCTCGGCAGGACCATTAAGATCAACCGCGACAATATAATCCGCTCCAGCTGGCACAGAAGGAATTATAGGCAAAGGATTCAACACCCCACCATCAACATACATTTGACCATTAAGCGTAACAGGCAGCACTAGAGACGGTATAGCAGAGGATGCTCGCATAGCGTTTATCAAATCGCCACGCTGAAACCAAAATTCTTTCTGATTCAATAAGTCGACCGCAACAGAGGTGTAGGCTATAGGCAGAGACTCAATAGTTGGTTCCCCTATCATTTCTTGAATTTTCTCAAAAAAGCGATCACCTTTTACATAACCACCGTTCAATATAGACATATCCAATAGACGAATAACATTTATTCTGTCTAATGATTCTGCCCATTCACGATATTCAGGCAGTTTACCCGCAGCAAAAACACCACCAATAATAGCGCCAATAGAGCAGCCAGAAATACTCACTATGTCATATCCACGATCTTCAAACGCTTGGATCACACCAATATGCGCATTACCACGCGCTGCGCCACTCCCCAAAACAAGAGCAACCGTTTTTTTCATATTCACTACTACCGCCTAAGGACGCACATAAACAAAAGAGATACGATTAACACCAAGAGACACAAGCCCCAGATCCGCTAAATTAATAAACCTAACCTTGGTTTTGAGTCGGTCCCCTAACCCCGCGGATAAAGTTGAGATAAGTTGATCCCCCCTCTCTATTGCACTTAAACTTCCTGTTTTCTGGCTAGTTACAAAACCAACCACATTTTGTCCTGCAGGTAAGTCATTAACAAAACGACGTATTCTAGGAATATCTTGGGCATCCATTTGAGCAACAATTTCAAACTCTGTGTCGTTCGCTTCAGTAGATTTCACTTCATCCAAACGAACCATAACATCGCCCGCGCCGCGACGATTAAGGTACAAGACCTGATAGACATCTTGCTTATTCTTCACCACAAGTAAAAATTGACTTTGATCCGAACCATACAAGAGATAATCGCCAAAGAAATTATTCGCCCAAGCATTGCTACTACCACAACTACGACTATCACACTCAAATAAGACACTACGCCCATCACTTAACATCTGCGAACGGTAATGAGCATAAACATCAGACAAAAGTGCATTGCGATTGATTTTGTATAGTGAAGAGAAATAGTCACCTTTCAAGCGAATAACTGTCTCAGGCTCCCATCCACTGCCAGCACGACGAATTTTACTTAAAGGAATCTCGACAAATTGTTCAGCCTGAGAATTACTTTTAACTAACTGTGCATCTCGATAAGGTTCAATCCCTAAAATCCCAGCAAAAGAAACACTGCTAAAAGTAGCCAATAGACATAACACAACACGAAATTTAACCATACAACCTTCCTTTCATCCTAGCTAAGGATGGGTTACGCATTAGTTTTGATCAATAAATCGCTGGATCTCAGTCGCTACTGCAAAACAAGTATCTGGTTCAAGATGAAAATGGTGATTTCCTTCAAGCCATTTCAACTTTATCCATGGGAATTGAGCCGCACGCTTTTCCACTAACTGATGATCATTTTGATAAATCCCGTCTTTAGCGACCAAAGCCAAAGTTGGGCATTTAATTTCTTGCATAAAAGCCTGAACACTTTCTTCATCCATCCGAAATGGCGAAGGAAAAGTCAATTTACCATCATGACGCCACGTCCAAATTCCATCAACGTTCTGCTTTGCACCACGCTCCACTAGCATTTTCGACGCAGATTTAGATAACTGAGTGAAACCGTCCATACGAGCAAGCACCATACCTTCTTTGGTTGGATAGCTGGTGTCTCTACCTAAGCGATATTTTGCCATTTTATTAACCGCTCGCTGCAACGTCACCACGCGATCTTCTGGTGTGCCACTTAACGGCCCCATATTATCAAGCACAATCAGCCCACGAACTTTATCAGGAGCAATAGCCGCCACCAACATAGCAACAGCCCCTCCCATACTATGACCAATCAACCAAACACTTTGCTTGGACTGGTTCAAAATAGAAACCACATCCAAAACATAATCCCATAAATGATAAAAACTTCCCGCTGGACGGTGTAAAGACAAACCATGTCCTGCAAGATCTAACGCAACATGAGAAAAATCAGACAAATGAGGAGATAAATTAGAAAAAGTGGCCGCATTATCAAGCCAACCATGCAGCGACAACACTTTAAGCGCTGATGTATTTTTAGGTAACCATTGAAGCGCTGCAATTTCAGTATGCGCGAGCTTATAAACGATTTCATTTCCCATATTTGCTTTTAACCAACCCATTAAATTCAATTAAATAATTTATGATGGTGAAACACACCAACGAAATTGACAGCATGCTCCGGCAAAAAACTCACCTTCAACAGAAGCTAACGTCGCTGTTGTCATCGCAAAACTAACAGGCAAGGGCTCATCAACTAAAAAATCTATAAACTGATGAGCAAAAGGTTGATGAGTCACTAGCAAAATAGAATCATAAGGCTGATCATTTAGCCAATTAGCCACATCCATACTTTGGCCTTCTGGTGTAATTAGAGGACAATCTTTCACCTCAACAGAAACATCAAGATCAGCCAAAAAAACTTTTGCTGTTTGCTGCGCCCTAATATAGGGACTGACAAAAACCACATCAAACATCTCGCTTTTGTTACGATAAGCACGGGCCGCTGTTTTCACCTCAGCCACCCCTAGCTCTGTTAGCTCACGACGCTCATCATGGTCATAACCATATGGTTGAGCATTGCCATGGCGCAAGACATATAGGCGCTTAAGCTTCTTCATCCGTATTCACCTGAGGCCATGGCTGAAATGGAAAAGGTTTTTCTTCTGACTCAAAAGACAAAAATGAGAAAATTTGACCGATAAAAGCCGTCACACTTTTTAACCAAGAAGACAATGTAACGGGTTCATGTTTGGAGCCTAATTTCACCAAGCTTACCAAAACAAGCAAAACACCAAATACAGTGATAGTAATATTCAAAACCACCCAATACAGCAGCATAAAAATCACACGAAACCAAAAACCTTGATCAGCATAACCTGGCTTAGACATTCTTATTCCCCTCATTTGTCGCAAATTCGACATCCCATTTTTGCTCGCCAGTCATCATCGAACCAATCAATGACTCCAGCTTAGCGCCTTCAAATAATAATTTAGATAAACCTTCCGCAAGAGGCATGTACAAGCCATGTTTATGCGCTTCATCCACCACCATTTTTAAGGTGTTAACTCCTTCCGCGACCTCACCAATCCCACCAATGGCTTCATCTAAGTCGTGACCCGAACCAATAGCAAATCCGACACGATAGTTTCGACTCAAAGGTGATGTACAAGTTGCAATTAAATCTCCCATTCCTGCCAAACCAAGAAATGTCATCGGGTTAGCACCAAAATGTACAGCAAACCGACTCATTTCAGCTAAGCTTCGAGTCATAATCATCGACATTGTGTTTTCGCCAACATTTAGAGCTTTAGCAAGACCACATACAATCGCATAAATGTTCTTCAACGCTCCAGCCAATTCAACACCGGTGCTGTCGGTATTTTCATATACTCTAAAAGTAGGAGACTTCAACAGCTCAATAACTCGCTGACGAACTTTGTCATCCGCACTGGCAATTACTGTTCCTGTCATCTGCCCTGCCGCGATTTCTTTCGCTAAGTTTGGACCGCTCAATACGCCAATTTTCTGAGTAATAGGGTTTCGACGCAAAACATCACTCATAAGTTCAAATCGATTTGGATTAAAACCTTTAGTCGTGCTAATTAATATTTTATCCGCTGTTAATAAAGGCTCAATACGCTGAACAACCTGTTCAAACGATTTAGAAGGAATTGATACAAAAATCGTATCACTATCGCGGATTGCTTGTTCTAGATTACTTGTCGCCAATAACTCACGATGCAAAGGAGCATTAGGCAAATAACGACTATTCAGCCCTGTCAGATTGATTTCCTCAACCTGCTCTTCATTACGCATCCACTGGCTAACTTGATGACCATTTTTGGCCATAATATTTGCCAAGGCAGTACCAAAACTACCACCACCTAATACACACACAGAATGCTTCATAATGACCGTTTCTCTTTAAAAAATATCGTCTTACTATATAAAAACGAACAACACTAAGACGAACAACTCACTTCTAATGACTTACCCCACTCTGGCGCCCTTTGCGCCAACGCATCAGACTCCATATGCTCATCGAATGGATGGGTGAGCACGTTCAATAAATGGCGAAAGGGCAAATAGTCCCCTTGCTCTGCGGCAAGAATCGCATCATGAGCCAAATAATTTCTTAGAATAAACTTCGGATTTACTGAGAGCATGGAAGCACTCACTTGAGCCCATTCCACACCACTTTTCATTCGCACAGATTCATAACGCTCAAGCCAAGCTAACAGCCGCTCTCGATCAATTACTTCATCCAGTAAAAATGCGAATTCGCCTTGTTCATAGTGACTTAATAAACGGAAAAACACTGTGTAATCCATTTTTTCAGCGGCCAATATTGTAAACAACGCTGGCAATAATTCATGCACATCTTGCGTAGAAGTTAATCCCATTTTGCTCATCATCAATGAATCATAATGAGTCTGCAATTCTGGCTCATAACATTGCAAAATAGCGATAAGCTGATCACGCTCAAGATGCTTTGAAAAACACCGCATCAAGCAATTGAGATTCCATAAACCCACACCCGGCTGACGAGAAAAAGCATAACGCCCCTCATGATCTGAATGATTACAAATCCAATCTGGCTCATAGTCTTCCATAAAGCCATAAGGACCATAATCAATCGTCTCACCAGTAAAAGAAAAATTATCCGTGTTCATGACGCCATGTTGAAAACCCACAGCTTGCCATTTAGCAATCATTCTAGCGGTACGTTTCACCACTTCTGTCAACATGCTTTCTAGAGGGGAATCCGTTGCCAAACACTCTGGATAATAGTGTTCAAGGCAATACTCAATAAGCTGATCCAGTTCCGCTTGCTTACCTTGATAGAAAAAGTATTCGAAGTGGCCAAAGCGGATATGCCCTTGTGCAACCCTAAGCAGCATAGCCCCGGCCTCTGGCGTTTCTCGATACACTGCTTCTCGGCTGTCATAAAGCGCCAAAGCACGAGAAGAAGGCACCGATAGAGCAGTCATTGCCTCACTGGCCAAATACTCACGAATGCAAGAACGCAAAACAGCCCGACCATCCCCGCGTCGAGAATAAGGCGTAGGCCCAGCCCCTTTCATATGCAAATCATACAAAAGGCCATCTTGACCACGAACTTCCCCCAACAATACACCACGACCATCACCCAATTGAGGTGAAAAGCCACCAAACTGGTGACCCGCGTAGACCATACTTATGCTAGAAGGCAAAGTCTCTTCGCCACTCAAAAGGCGTTTAGTTTCGGTAGATTTAATATTAATAGACAAAAAAGTAGCGAGCGATTGGTTAAATTCAACCAATCGCTGCTCTAGAAGTGGCTGGATAAGGGTTTTCGAAGAAAATGCCTCACCCAAACTTGCAAAATGGTGTTCTAAATTCATCTTATCTCACTTAAAAATTAAGCGATATTTATAGAGATGTATCAACCATGTACTCACAGCGGATGCTCTCACCAACGACTCTTTCGATTTCAGGAATCATGAAAGCATCGTCTTCACTGGCAAAACTCACAGATTTACCCGTTTCACCACCACGACCAGTACGGCCGATACGATGCACATAATCTTCTGGGTCTTCAGGTAACGAATAGTTTACAACTAATTCAACGTTGTCTACGTGTATACCACGTCCAGCAACGTCCGTTGCCACAAGAACTTGGATAATACCTTCTTTGAAGTTTGCCAAGGTTTTCACACGTTTATCTTGCGCAACTTCGCCAGACAATATCGCACAATTAATATTGGCTTTGCGTAAACGCTCATAAAGATCACGAGTTTCATCACGGCGGTTAGCAAAAATAATAGTGCGTTGGCCGCCATTTTTTTCGATCAACTGTTGCAATACTGGCCATTTTTGATCTGCTTCAACAGTATAAATAACCTGATCAATATTTTGGTTTGTCGCTTCTTTTGGGACAACAGACACTTCTTTAGGGAAGTAAGTCCATTGTTGTGCCAGTGCTTGAATATCTTTCGGAAAAGTCGCACTAAACAACATCGTCTGTCTTATTTCCTTATGCGGAGTCATACGAATAATGCTTTTTACATCTGGAATAAAACCCATAGACAACATGCGGTCAGCTTCATCTAACACCAAGCACTCCACTTTACCCAGTTGCACTTTGCGACTGCGGGCAAAATCTAACAAACGACCCGGTGTGGCAACCAAAATATCAACATTTTCAGTTTCTAATGCGATCTTTTGTTTTTCATAACTCAAGCCGCCAACTAAAGTCACAACATTCAAATGACAGTTCGACGTTAGCTTGACTGCCTCGTCAGCGATTTGTATCGCCAATTCACGAGTTGGTGCGATAATCAGACCACGTGCAAAATTATTCGCTCGTTTTTCTTCAAGAGGATAATCAAGAAAATCACTGATCATCGCAATTAAGAAAGCAGCTGTTTTACCTGTACCGGTTTGAGCCTGACCAATAATGTCATAACCTAACAATGTCATTGGCAAGGTTTCAGCTTGGATTTCACTGCAATATTCAAAACCCATTTCAGCAATAGACTTAATCACTCGATCAGGAAGATTTAAGTCGTGGAAACGCATCTTGCCTTCAACATCAGCAACAGGAAAATCTTCTATGGACCAAATTTTAGAGTTTGCATTCCCTGCAGGCTTTGTCTCATTACTTACTTGTGTATTAGCTTGAACACTTGCAGGACTATCATCATTATTTCTTGGACGCTTATTTGGGCGACGTGTACGTTTTGGTTTTGCTGTGGTTTCTGATGGTGCTTCTTGAGTTTGGTTTTCCATATTGGAATCTATACGCTTCTATTGTGTTTTGAGGTTAATAATCTTTGCAAGGAGTGTACCTAATTGGTAAAGCTTTATCACCCCTTGCTTACGCTTTGTTGAACCTAGAGAAGGTACGAATAAGACATCTTATCTCAGCATGTGGATAAAAATCTGTTATTTGCACCTTCCAAAGCTACTGATACTTATACGGCGGCAAGCTATTAATTAACTGCAAACCATAACGTTTAGTCCGCAAGCGCTTATCCAAAATATGTATTTCCCCCGTGTCTTTTTCGCTTCTTAGTAACCGTCCAGTTGCCTGCACTAAGCGTAAAGAGGCATCCGGTATGGTTATCTCCATAAATGGATTACCACCACGCTTTTGAATCCACTCGGCTAAGGTTGCTTCAACAGGATCATCCGGCACCGCAAAAGGAATCTTGGCGATATATACGCAGGTCAAATAATCACCTGGCAAATCCACACCTTCGGCAAAGCTGGCTAAACCTAGCAGCAAACTCCCCTTTCCGTCATCGATACGAGACTTATGCGAATCTAAAATAACTCGTTTAGATTGCTCACCTTGCATCAAAAGTATCTCTTGCAATCCAGCTGAAACAGACTGAGCCACTTCTTCCATTTGACGTCGAGACGAAAACAACACCAAACTGCCCTTTTCCGTATTAACATGCTTATCTAAATAAGCAACAATTTCGGCGGTATGTTGCTCTACTCTATTAGGTTCATTCTCCATATCTGGAACCACTAAAAGACCATTTTCTTGAAAATTAAACGGACTAATAACCCGCAGATATTCGCTCTCGCGAGGCACACCTGAGCGCATATTAAAACGATGAAACTGATTAAGTGCCGTTAACGTAGCAGACGTAACAACAGCACCGAAACATTTATCCCACAATTGCTGCTTTAACGTGTTCGCCGCAAGAATAGGAGAACCACCGAGTTCAATATCTTGCTCCATACCTTGACCAGATAAAACCAACCAACGAGCATTAGGTGGGTAGTTCTGATCATCTACGGCAGAATACAAACGCCATAGCCCCACACATTGCTCTAATCGACCAAGAATGACACCCAAAATAGGCTGCCAAGTTTCCGCTGTTTCAGGAGTCACGCCCATCCCTTCATTTTGCTTAGTCTTTTTACATTCGTCTTGGATACTTTCAATGTTGTTGAATAATTTTTGATAAGACGTTTGCAAACTATAAGACAACTGACGCAGCTCATCTGGAATCTGACCGAATTCAAATCGGTGTTGATTATTTTCTTGGTCCAAGCCCAAGCCCTGAATATAAGGAGCTAAACCTTGCTGTGCGTATTGGATGAAGTTAACAATGCTTTGGATTTGCTGAGGGATTTTTAATAATAACTGCCCCGTTAAACTAACATCGCCTGTTAGCTCTTGCTTCAAATTAACCAGATTTTTTTCCAACTGGCGCAACCAAGTAATGCTTTGCTGCAAACGAACTTCATGACGAAAGTGCCCTATCGCTTTATCAGGAAGATGATGACCCTCATCAAAAACATAGATGGTTTCTTTTGGCGGGGTAAGAATCGCTCCACCGCCCAATGACAAATCCGCTAATACCAAATCATGGTTGGCAACAATCACATCAGCCACTTCGATTTCAGCACGCGCTTTAAAAAACGGGCAGGCAGAATAATTAGCACAATTACGGTTAGTGCATTGCTGATGATCTGTGGTTAAGCGACGCCAATCTTGATCTCGAACGATGCCAGCCCAATTATCTTTATCACCGTCCCAATCGCCTTTTTGCAAAGCTGCGTCCATTTCTTGATATAGAACCGTATTGATATCATCTGAATGTAGATGTTGCTCAAAAAGCCCAGCAAACATATCGTCCATTGACTGCTCTTCTGAGCTCAGAAACCCCTCAAGATTATTCAAGCATAAATAACGCCCTCGCCCTTTCGCAAGAGTGTATTTAAAAGTCAGCTCTGTATGCTCAAGCAAATCAGGCAATTCTTTATGTAAGATCTGCTCTTGAAGCGCCACAGTTGCAGTAGAAATAATTAGTTTGAGGCCACGGGCTTTTGCGATAGGAATCGCCGCAAGACAATAAGACAAGGTTTTACCCGTGCCTGTTCCAGCCTCGATAACGGCAACATGCTTCTCTTCAAGGCGCTCACCTTCCGAGCCTTGCTTAATGTTACCCAAGGTTCGAGCGATCGCACCAATCATCTGGCGCTGTCCAGCCCTTGGTTTATGGGACTTCGCATCCAAAGATGCTCGGTATGCAAGTTGAATCTGTTTTTTTAGTTCGTCTGAAAGCATTTATATCATTGAGTATAGTTAGGAATGCTGTATATAATAACAGTAACTGTATAAACAACCAGATAACCTATGATTAAATTAACCAAAAGACAATCTGACGTACTAGAAACCATTCGCGAATTTATTAGTGAAACAGGTTTTCCACCGACTAGAGCAGAAATAGCGCGCCGGCTTGGGTTTAAATCTCCTAACGCCGCCGAAGAGCATCTAAAGGCCTTAAGTAAAAAAGGTGCAATAGAGATGCTGTCTGGCGCATCAAGGGGAATACGCTTAATTGATCGTGCTTCAAATGACGACCCAACAGCGGACCTTGGCTTACCTGTTATCGGCAAAGTCGCTGCAGGTTACCCTATTTTAGCTCAGGAAAACATTGCTTCCCATGTGAACATCCCTGCAAACATGTTCTCTCCTCAAGCCGATTACTTCTTGTCTGTCTCGGGAACCAGCATGAAAGACATCGGAATCATGGAAGGAGACCTATTAGCCGTCCATAAAACCACCACAGTGCGCAACGGCCAAATTGTCGTGGCCCGTATTGGTGACGAAGTAACGGTTAAACGCTTCGAACAAAAAGGCAGTATCGTTCGACTAATTCCAGAGAATGAAGAATTCAACGACATCATTGTCGACCTTGAAAGCGAAGAGTTCGCCATTGAAGGTTTATCTGTTGGTGTGATTCGTCAAGGGCTTTAAGTAAGAGCCTCCAAATCCGCACCTTGTAAATAAAAAAGCGAAGCTTAGGCTTCGCTTTTTTATTTCAGTTCATACTTCATTCCATCGACATCATCAAAGATGATTTAGTGCAAAATCTTAGGACGGAAATCTTCGTCATCAATATACTCTGAATCTTCATCAAAAAACGAATCATCTGAATATACAAAATCAATGCCCGCATGGAACATACATTTTGCCAACTCAAAATAACGGTCTTTTAAATAAGATCGAGTATCATCTGAAATCTGTAATGTTGCTAATGGAACGGTTTCCTCACCATCTTCACTGGCTGGACGCAGCACAATATCGCCATTATCCAGCTCAACAATTTCTAGGTAGGACTCTTTCATATTCAATACTCTGATGACTCTTCTCTAAAACGTAATACCAATTCGACCAACTTGGTCAAATAGAAACTCACAGACGCACCCGCATCACTTCCACGGCCAATCAGATTGTCACTTTGCACCACTGATGACATAGAAGAACGGCATTCAAACTGAACCAAATACGCTTGATTCAACTGAGAACACCAGGAATCTGTTCGCGAAGACAAGTCCGCCAACTCTGCCAATACAGGAATAACAATTTGCTTATCTTCTGACTCAGCCAATAACTTAACAACATCCAGCGACCCAGATAACGAATAAGCGGCAGTGACTTCTTTCAGCAAACCATTAAGAGCACTTCTTAACTGAAAAATAGCCGAGCTTTCCAGCCCGACTTTTAACCATGCCTCATCACTGTCTTGACTCTGCTTAATAAAGCGTCTTGCCGTATCGAGTTTTTGATTGGTTAAGCTAGCTAAACTGGCTCCGCTCATTTTTTCTTACCTTCCTCAATCACCCATTTAGAGCCAACATAAAATGCCTTCCAACCTGTTGGCTTGCCTTCTTCTTCCGTCATGACATATTGCTCTTTCGTCTTACGGCTATATCGAATGATGGCTGGGCGACCTTCAGAATCTTTTTTAGGCGCTTTTGCAAAAAAATGATACTTAGGATCTATTTGATCCATGTATGGGAGCAATTCTTCAACCAACGGTGCACGAGTTTCGCGTTTACGTGGAAATTGACTTGCCGCCAAAAACAAACCCGTTGCACCGTCACGAAGCACATAGTGATCTTCTACTTTTTGACAAGCAAGATCGGGCATTGGTACTGGATCCATCTTCGGTGGCGCAGCTTCACCACTCTTCAGTAACTTACGAGTATTTTTACACTCATCGTTAGTACAGCCAAAGTACTTACCAAAACGGCCAGTTTTAAGCTGCATTTCTGATCCACACTTATCGCATTCAAGAGTCGGGCCATCATAGCCTTTAATTTTAAAGACACCAGTTTCTACTTCGTAACCAGAACAAGCCGGATTATTGCCACAAACATGAAGTTTACGATGCTCATCCATTAAATAGCTATCCATGGCCGAGCCACAAATTTTGCATCGATGCTTATTAATAAGCGCTTTCGATTCGCCTTCTTCATCATCTACGGCAATAGCTTCATCACCACGAGTCAAGTTGATGGTTGCTTTGCAACGCTCTTTTGGAGGCAAGGCATAACCAGAACAAGACATGAACACACCTGTACTCGCAGTACGGATCTGCATTGGTCGAGAGCAGGTTGGGCATTCTATGTCTGTTGGCGTTGGCTCATTTAGCATCATGCCGCCTTCTGGCGATTCTGCTTTAGCTAACACCGAGCTAAAATCTTTATAAAACGCATTAAGCGTTTTAATCCAATCTTTATTACCTTGAGCAATATCATCTAGCTGCTCTTCCATTTGAGCCGTAAAACTGAAATTCATCAAAGAATTAAAGCTATCGACCAAGCGCTCAGTAACGATATCACCCATTTTTTCAGCATAAAAACGACGATTTTCAACGCGCACATAACCACGATCTTGGATCGTAGAAATGATAGAGGCATAAGTTGATGGGCGGCCAATTCCGCGCTTTTCAAGCTCTTTAACCAAACTTGCTTCACTAAAGCGCGCTACAGGTTTAGTAAAATGCTGCTCAGGAAATAACTCTTTAAGTGCCAGATATTCACCCTGCCCCACGTCTGGCAAAATATTATCTTCGCCTTTTTTAGCAACCGTCTGCATAGCGCGAGTATAACCATCAAAGCGCAAAATACGTCCCTTGGCTTTAAACTCGTATTCACCACTGGTCACAGTAATAGTTGTAGAGGTGTATTCCGCAGGCGTCATTTGGCAGGCCATAAATTGGCTACGAATCAAATCGTACAAGCGATGCGCGTCTTTTTCCATGCCAAGTAAATCATCCACACACACATTCACATCAGAAGGCCGAATGGCTTCATGCGCTTCTTGAGCGCCTTCTTTGCTACTGTAACGAATAGGATCAGCTGGTAAATAAGCCTCACCAAAGTTGGAAAGAATATAGCCTCTCAACGCCTCTACCGCATCAACACTTAAATTGGTCGAGTCAGTACGCATGTAAGTGATATAACCACCTTCATACAGGCGCTGAGCAAGCATCATGGTCTTCTTAACACCATAGCCCAAGCGAGTGCTTGCCGCTTGTTGTAACGTAGAAGTAATGAACGGCGCAGATGGTTTGCTGCTTGTTGGCTTGTCCTCTCGACTACTAACCAGGTATTTCGCATCATTTAAACGAGCAACATGCTCATCAGATTGCGCTTTGTTAACGGGTCGATATTCTTTATCTTGGTATTTTGCAGCCTCGAATTTAATAACCTCTTTCGATGGCGTCGCAAGCATTGCATCCAATTCCCAGAACTCATCAGGAATAAACGCACGAATCTCTTTTTCGCGCTCGACAATTAATCGCACAGCAACCGATTGAACTCGGCCAGCTGATAAACCTCTCGCCACTTTTGACCAAAGTAGCGGCGACACCATAAAGCCAACCACTCGGTCTAAGAAACGACGAGCTTGTTGAGCATTCACCCGATCCATATCTAATTCGGATGGTGTTTCAAATGCTGCTTTAATGGCTTTTTTTGTAATTTCGTTAAATACCACTCGCTTGTAGCGGCTATCATCACCACCAATGGCTTCACGAAGATGCCATGCTATTGCCTCTCCCTCTCTATCCAAATCGGTTGCGAGATAGATGGTGTCAGCATTTTTTGCCAAACGCTTTAATTCATCAACAACCTTTTCTTTACCCGGCAGAATTTCGTAGTGAGCCTTCCAGTTACTCTCTGGATCAACTCCCATTCTAGAAATTAACTGTTTACGCGCTTTGCTACTTTTATACTCAAGTTTTTCTTCCGGACTCATTTTACGCGTCAAAGCAGCTTGCTTTGCACGCTCTTGAGGCGTAGAGGTGGCAGTTGTACCTGAAGGTAAGTCACGAATGTGTCCCACACTCGATTTGACAATAAAGTCGTTACCTAGGTATTTGTTGATGGTTTTCGCCTTTGCTGGCGATTCCACGATAACCAGTGATTTTCCCATTGAACTGTGTAAGCCTTTTAATAAAGTAGGTCTGCAAATCCACGTTGCACGAAGTTTAATCTCTAGGGGCGCTGATATTAAGCAAACACCTTTTATATGACAAGCGATCCCTGTATTGTTTCACATATTAAATCTTGCTGAACTTAGTATTTCTTATTTAACATACTGAATTCGTTGCTTAAGGACAATCATGGCTACCCTTCAAATATTAACAATTGCAATTTTGATCATTATTGTACTTTTGTCTGTGGTCATTGGATCACGCGCACATCAAAAAGAAAAAGAAATTACTGAAAGACGCGTAAAACAATTGCAACTATCAAATCGTGCGGATCGCGTTGAGCAACATATCCGCGGTTTAAAGGATATTAATACCGATACCATTGCCACCGATGTGCTTTATGATTTCTATCTAGACACACTTCGAGAGCTTCTGCAATATTCTGATGATCCTGAAAAGATCGAAGTACGCATTGCAACCGCCGAAGAAGGTCGAGATAACGATCCGATTGAATTTAACCCAGAGCCCGATCTTTTTAGCTTCCAAGAAAAAACAAATTATAAAGAACGCCTTACGAAACTGGCTAAAATGTTACTTTATTTACGTCGCAAAGGACGTATAAGTAACACACACTATCAAGCCTGTTATGAATATCTTCGCTGGCTCAATTTGTGGATTCAACTAAACCGCCAAATGGTTCAAGCAAATAAAAACTTTGCCAGCGGAGATATGCGCGTTGCACAAACCCTGTATGGCGTAATATTGTCACACATTAAATCAGACGCAACAGAACGACCAGAAAAAAATACTCTCAAAAACTTCGTAACAGATCGAATGAAACAAATACTGTCACCTAAAATTGAAGCAATGAAAGACAGCGACAACCCAGAAGACGTATTGAGCGAACTCCTTCAAAACTTAGAAATCCCTAAGAACTCTTAAGCCTTTCAGCGTCACGCAATTACGTGACGCTTTTTAACTCTACCAATGAATATATTAGTGTAGACAACTCATCCAAGACCAACTCATCGCCTGCCTCATCCCAATACAATGACACACTCTCTGGTGTTATTTTTATCGCCACAAGCAATGCCCCGTGTTTTTCCAACACTTTTTGGGCATCAGCAGTCAATGGAAATAATTCACTAGACCACCACCCATCAAGCAAGGCATTATATTTCCATACCTCATAAGGTAGCAGCCAAATACAATCTGGCAAGGAAGTCACAGGCTTCAATCGGTAAAAAGCATAAGCAATTGTTTTTTGCCTATTCATTGATTTATCCCACTTGTCAGGGAGATCAATTGATGTAAGCTGAACTGTGAGACCAAGTTTTCGAGCATGCATACGTAAAGCCATGCGTTGACGCTCTTTTTTAGGAGGCATAATCCATAACGCTGACCCCATTAAAGATAATGTAATGAAAATAACAATAAGAGCGGTCATATTTTAATGTCTCTCTAGTTTTAAACTAAAATAAATAAATCGAGCCAAATTTGGAGGTGTTCTATGATGTATAGCAGAATTCTACTCGCTGTTGACTTAACCGATGAAAGTATCAAGGTAGCTAACAAAGCCGTTGCACTTTGCAAAGCAACGGGTGCGGAACTTACCATACTTCATGTTATTGAATCACTCAATTATGCCTATGGTGGTGATGTCCCAATCGATATCACAGATATCCAAGCACAACTACAAGAAACAGCCAAAGAGCGAATTGCCATCCTTGAAGCTCAATTGGATGTTCCTGTTCAAGAAAGCTGCATTTCTCAAGGCGGCATAGAAAGCGAAATACACCGCATAGCCGAAGAGAAACGAGTCGATCTGATTGTAGTTGGAAGTCATGGTCGTCACGGTCTTGCTCTATTACTAGGATCCACAGCAAATGGCGTTCTTCACGGCGCACCATGCGACGTATTAGCGGTTAAAGTGGCTAAAGACAAAGACTAACGTAAACTAATCACACAATAAAAAAGGCGATGATCCCATCGCCTTTTTCGTTTTAGATCAATACCTTAACTTCTGGTCCAAGTTGTCCCTTCTCGACTATCGAGAAGTTCAATTCCTTGACCAGCCAACTCATCACGTATCTCATCACTACGAGCAAAGTTTTTATCTTTGCGAGCTTGCGTTCTTTCGTCGATCAAAGCCTGTATTGCAGCTTCATCCAATCCCTCAGACACAGTGCTGTTTTGCAAAAAGTACTCTGGATCTTGATACAACAAGCCAAGCAATTCTGCCAAAGAGCGTAACTCTGCCGCCAACACTAACGCTTTGTCTGCATCTTCTGTTTTTGCTTTATTTAGTTCGCGAACTAGCTCAAACAACACAGAAACAGCAACCGCTGTATTAAAATCGTCTTTCATAGCCTCTTCAAAGCGCTCAGTGAAGACTGTCGGCTCAAATGATTCAGCAACTGGCTGCTGACGCAATGCAGTGTAAAGACGCTCTAGAGCAACCTTAGCTTCCATCAAACTTTGATCGGAGTAATCAATCGCACTACGATATTGACTTGAAACCATCAGGTAACGAACCACCTCAGGGTTAAACTTAGCCAAGACATCGCGCACTGTAAAAAAGTTACCCAAAGATTTTGACATTTTTTCGTTATTAACACGAACCGCACCACAGTGCATCCAGTAGTTAACATAATCCTTACCAGTCGCTGCTTCAGACTGAGCAATTTCGTTTTCATGATGCGGAAACTTAAGATCAGGCCCGCCGCCATGAATATCAAAATGACTACCAAGACAGTTAGTCGACATGGCAGAACATTCAATGTGCCAACCAGGACGACCATCACCCCAAGGAGAAGGCCAAGATACTTCGCCAGCTTTCGCTTGTTTCCACAAAACGAAATCTGCTGGATGCTCTTTGGCTACTTCAACATCAATACGCGCACCAGCTAACATATCTTCAAGCTTACGGTTATTCAGCTTACCGTAATCTTTGAATTTAGTGGCTCGATAATAAACATCACCTGAAGTGCCCTGATAAGCAAAACCTTTATCAATAAGGATTTGCACCATATCGATAATTTCTTGCATGAACTCAGTGGCTTTTGGCTCACGATCTGGCATTTTATTACCAAGACGCAGTTCATCTTCACGCTGTGCAGCAATCATACGCTCAGTTAACGACTGCGTTGATTCGTTATTTTCTTCTGCACGCTTAATGATCTTGTCATCAACATCGGTAATGTTGCGAACGTAATTCAGCTCATAACCGAGATGACGAATAAAACGCGAAATAATATCAAAGGAGATCATCGCGCGAGCATGTCCAATGTGGCAGAAGTCGTATACCGTGTTACCACAGACATACATACCCACTTTGCCTTCTTCAATGGGTTTGAAAATTTCTTTCTTCCCGCTTAGGGTGTTGTAAATCTTCAACATGCGATTAATTTCCTTTTGCTTCGATTTTCGCCCAAGAATCACGTAATGTCACAGTACGGTTAAATACCATACCGTCTTCTTTCAGATCGCGACAGAAGTACCCTTCACGCTCAAACTGGAAGCCTTGACCTTTGTCAGACGCCAACAAAGATGGCTCAACTTTAGCATTTGTCAATACCGTCAAAGACTCTGGATTAATAAAGTCTAAGAAATTCTTATCTTCATAATTTGCATCAGGCGCTTCATTTACGAACAAACGATCATAAAGATTAACTGTTGCATCTACTGAATGTTTTGCGCTCACCCAATGAATCACACCTTTTGGTTTGTAATCTTCTGGATTCACACCAAGCGTGTTTTCATCATAGCGACAAAGTAATTCGACCACTTCGCCCGCTTCGTTTTTAATCGCTTCATCACAAGTAATGACGTAACCGCCACGAAGACGAACAGCACCATCAAGTGTCAAACGCTTCCATTTACGAGGAGGCACTTCGGCAAAATCCGCAGCATCTATGTATAACTCTTTGCTAAACGGCACTTCACGAGTGCCAGCATCTTCGTTTTTCGGATGATTGCTAACAGTGAAGATTTCTTCTTTGTCTGCTGGGTAGTTGGTCAAGGTCACCTTAATAGGATTTAGCACAACCATGACGCGATTTGCGCTTGCATCCAAATCTTCACGAATAGCATGTTCTAGCATACCAACATCCACAACACTGTCAGACTTGGTCACACCAATACGTTCACAGAAGTTACGGATGGACAAAGATGTATAACCACGACGACGCAAACCAGAAATCGTAGGCATCCGTGGGTCATCCCAACCATGTACATGCTTTTCATCCACTAACTGCTTCAATTTACGTTTACTTGTCACTGTGTAGTTTAAGTTCAAACGAGCAAATTCAATTTGCTGTGGATGAGCTGTTTTTAACGTCTCCAATACCCAATCATACAAAGGACGATGATCTTGGAATTCCAATGTACATACAGAGTGAGTAATGTTTTCCAATGCATCAGACAAGCAATGAGTGAAGTCATACATTGGGTATACACACCATTTGTCACCTGTTTGGTGATGGTGCACATGGCGAACACGATAAATGATCGGATCGCGCATATTGATATTTGGGCTCGCCATATCAATCTTAGCACGCAGAACCACTTCGCCATCTTTGTATTTACCATTTCTCATGTCCATAAAAATAGCCATGTTTTCTTTAACGGTACGATCACGGAATGGGCTATTTTTACCTGGCTCTTTTAGGGTGCCACGGTATTCCCGCATTTGCTCAGCATTAAGTTCACAAGCATAAGCTTTGCCTGCCTGAATAAGCTGCACAGCAAAATCAAATAACTGATCAAAATAGTCTGAAGCAAACTTAGGTTCGCCTTTCCATTCAAAACCAAGCCATTCAACATCACGCTTAATAGACTCAATGTATTCAACACTTTCCTTCTCTGGGTTAGTGTCATCGAAACGTAGATTACATTGACCGTTGTAACGCTGCGCTAAGCCAAAATTAAGGCAAATAGATTTAGCATGGCCGATATGTAAGTAGCCATTTGGTTCAGGTGGAAAGCGAGTAAGAACCTTACCGCCATGCTTGCCTGATTCGTTATCTTTATCAATGATTTGGGTAATGAAATTACCTGGTTTAGACGTTTCTGACATGTTTGATGTAAGTCCCGATAAGTGTTGGTCTAACAATATTGTTACTTTGATCGGCAAGTATATAGTATTTAGGTTTCCATGGGATATTGAGCAGAAAATCTTTTCTGCCTTTTTCTCTTTTTTATAAAGAAAATCCGTATTTCGCCACGAAAAAAACCAAAACGCCCACTAGAATAGTTAGCAATTGCTGCTGACGCCAAATACCCACAACAAAAGCCGCTAACGCACCAAGTAACCAAGGGTTAGATAGCGAAATATCTATCTGCTGCGTTGGCATCAAAATCATCGGTGTGATGATGGCTGTCAAAACCGCAACGGGAACAAACTTCAACGCTTTTTCAATAAAAGTAGGCATGACAACTTTATCTGCTCGTGCAAACAAAACAAACCTCACGCCAAAGGTCACAGCAAACATGCCAAGAATAATGATAGTCCCTTGCCACAAAGTCATTTGCTTACCTCTTGCATACTTGCTTCTGATTTTGAAATTGTTTTATTAGAAGAATCACTCACAAATCCCATTGCCACACCGATTACCGCAGAGACCAGCAGCCCTAAATTATTTGGCAAATCAGATAGGATAATTGACGACACACCAGCACTTAACAAGCACAACCAAAAAGCTTTATGTTTCAAATATGGTGTAATGATGCCTATGAAAGTGGCAACCATAGCGAACTCCAACCCCCATTCGCTCATCCCGGGAATTAGCTCACCAGACAGTACACCCAAAACCGTGGTCACATTCCACATTACATAAAACGAGAGAAACGAACCGAGGTAGACTTTATGTCCATTTTTTTCATTCGCTGAACCTACTTCATACATGGGGCGAACCGCTGCATAAGTTTCATCAGTCAGACCAAAGCCCATGACAATTCTCATCGACATAGGTAAATGTTTCACAAACTTAACTAGATCTGCTGCGTACAAAAGATGGCGTAGATTAACGATAAAAGTTGTCGAAACAATTACCCAGATGGGTGCATGTAATGCGATCAAGCCAAGTGCGACAAATTGTGCAGAGCCAGCAAACACGAAGGCCGACATAGCAACAGCAAACCAAGGACTCAATCCATAGCTGGATGCTAACGAACCAAACAGCAAACCAAAAGGAATGCCACCAATAATCATAGGAATGGAAGCTACAGCGCCTCGACGCATATCTTGCATTGTATTCATGAAAGATCTCGATACGTATTTAATATTAATGATTTTTCCATGTAAACATCCGCTCTTGCGTACAAAGAAGGAGCGGGGAACTCTTTCTCAACAAAGCCATTTTTATCATAGAGACGCCTTGCTAATTTTAGGCATGAAGCAGTTTCTAGCGACAACACCGAAAAACTTTGTTGGCGGGCAAATGCAATGGCTGTAGAAAGTAGAGCTTGAGCCACTCCTTTTCCTTGAGCATGCTCAATAACAGACAATTTAAACACTTCGCCTTTTTTATTATTTGAAGAACCATCTTCTATAGAAGCAAAAGCAATAGTTCCAACGACTGAATCGGCCGATTTTGTTTTGCGAATTGCTACCCAAACCACTCCGCCTTTTTCAATAATTTCTTGTTGCGGATTTCGCAATATACTTCGATCTTTATCGGTGATCTGATCTGGGAAATAACGCTCAAGCCAAGCCATATTAAGATCATAGAAGGCTTTTTCGTGCTGACGTTCCAGTAAGACAATCTCAATAGACCCTAAACGATCCAATACTTTGTCAGCCAAACTTCCGCTTAAAACCTGCGATTCTAGGTAAGACAGACCATCCATAAAATTTTCACTAGAAAAACACGTCATTTTTTCAAGGACAACTTTCATTTCTTGTAAGACAGGCTCCACGCGCTGCATAGCATTTAAGCCAAACTCAGAAAGGTGCAAGGAAGATCTTCGTTGATCTTGCTCATCCACTATTTTCTCTAACAAGGTTTCTTTGATCATCTTAGTCGTTTGCTTGCTCACCGCTGGATGACTTAGATGCAAGCGTTCAGCAATTTCCATCACGGACAAACTGCCTGTTTTTTGCAATAACCTAAGGATGGGGAAGTAGGTTGCTGAAATAGGTATATCGCACTGGGAATAGATTTCTTGTACTTGAATAAACAAGTGATCACTTAACCGCTTCAATCGACTACCTAGTGTTAATACTCCAAATTGTTCCATACGATTTCCAATATACAAACTCGATTAATAAAAAACATAAAAAAATAGGTAACCAGTTACGCAAATAAAATTATCGCAAAGCTTAAGTGGTTACAAGCCCTATTTCCTCTTAGATTTCTAGTTTGAATGATTGGCTGTCTGCTATACTCCGCGCTTTATCAACCCTCGCCTTGCTACTGTAATTTTTACAGAGGCTAATGAGGTTTATTTTGAGGAGCCAAAAGATGTCTGAAAAAGCCGTCGTTGTATATTCAGGAGGAATGGATTCATTTACCGTTCTGAATACAGCAATTCAAAACGGATTGGATGTTTATGCTTTATCCTTTAACTACGGACAAAAGCACAGTAAAGAATTAGAAGTCGCCGCACGAGCCTGCCGTGAATTAGGCGTATCCCATAAAGTTGTCGATATCACCGCAATCAATAGCCTAATGGCAAACTCATCGCTCACCAGTGATGCAGAAATTCCAGAAGGCCATTACGAAGACGACAACATGAAGTCTACCGTAGTGCCAAATCGCAACATGGTCTTGCTTTCTATGGCGATTGCTTATGCCGTTTCATTAGAAGCAGGCAAAGTCTATTACGGTGCTCATTCAGGCGATCACCATATTTATCCTGATTGCCGTCCAGAATTTGTGGAAGCGATGAACGCGGTATCTAAAATTGCCAATTATCAGTCTGTAGAAATCGTCACGCCATTTTTACATTCATCAAAAGGTGAGATCTTAAAAGCCGGATTGGATATGAACCTTAACTATGCCAATACATGGACTTGTTACAATGGTCGCGAAAAATCTTGTGGTAAATGTGGCGCTTGCTACGAACGTTTAGAAGCGTTTGCAGAACAAGGCCAAACAGATCCATTGGATTACGAAGCTTAAACAAGAAGTTAGACAAAGAATTATTCCTGATTTTAGTGTGTTTGTTTTAGTGCCGATTGGTTTTTGTTCCACAAATCCCCAATTTGGCGATTAAATTATCAACTAAAGTTATAACCCTTACCTCGACTGTTTTTCGAGATGCTGCTTGTCAGTATGTAATAGGTATAACCAAATGTATTCTATTAAAGAAGCCTTTTATTCGTTACAAGGCGAAGGTGCGCATGCTGGACGCCCTGCTCTATTTTGTCGTTTTACCGGCTGTAATTTATGGTCTGGCTTAGAAAAAACACGCGCTAAATCCGAATGCCAGTTTTGTGACACCGATTTTATCGGTACAGATGGGCAACATGGCGGAAAATTCAAAACCGCCGAACTATTACGGGCCCATATAGATGCGCTTTGGCCGGAAGGTCAAGGACACAAATACGTTGTTTTTACTGGCGGCGAACCTGCTCTTCAGCTGGATACCGAGCTGATTGCTGAAATGAAGCGATACGGTTATACCATCGCGATTGAAACGAATGGCACTATGGTATTACCCGATGGGATTGATTGGATATGTGTTAGCCCAAAAACAGCTAAACCCTTAGTTGTAACCAAAGGCAATGAACTCAAGCTGGTATATCCACAATCACATATTTCACCTGATTTATTTGAAAAGCTAAATTTTCAGCACTTTTACCTTCAACCGATGGATCAAAGTCACTTAACAGCAGATCAAATTCCACTCGTTGACACTCAACAAGCCACTTTACATTATTGTTTATCGCATCCACGGTGGCGTCTTAGCTTACAAACACATAAAATGCTCAACATTGATTAGATAAACGACACTTTACTATTAATTAAACAAGGAATCTTAAATGATTATTCTACACACAAATCACGGTGACATTCACGTTGAACTAGATTACGAAAAAGCGCCTAAATCTGCTAAAAACTTTGAAGACTACGTAACTTCAGGTTTTTACGATGGTGTTATTTTCCATCGTGTAATCAATGGCTTCATGGTTCAAGGTGGTGGCTTTGAACCAGGTATGACTCAAAAAGAAACTCGTACTGCAATTGAAAACGAAGCAGACAATGGACTTAAAAATGAAGTTGGCACATTAGCGATGGCTCGCACCATGGACCCACACTCGGCTTCTGCGCAGTTTTTCATCAACGTTGCAGACAACAGCTTCCTAAACCACCGCAGCAAAACACCAGATGGTTGGGGCTACGCAGTATTTGGTAAAGTAACCGCCGGTATGGACATCGTTAACAAAATCAAAGAAGTGAAAACAACAATGAAGTCAGGACACCAAGACGTTCCTGCTGAAGACGTTATCATTGAAAGCGCTGAACTGGTAAAAAGCGAAGGCTAATGATTCGTTATTTTATTTCAGATCTACATCTAAGTGACAAACGCCCGGATTTAATCCGAGCGTTTGTACAAATGAGTAAAGAGCTTATTGCACGTGAAGAAAAGGCAACACTGTATATTTTAGGAGATTTCTACGAAGCTTGGATCGGTGACGATTATCAGGCAAATTGGAATACTGAAATAGAAAATGCCTTAACTGAGCTGTCTGAGTCTGGAATCGCTTTGTACTTTTTACATGGCAACCGAGACTTCTTGATAGGTAGCGATTGGATCAGTCGTGTTGGTGCTACGCTTATTCAAGAACAAACCAAGTTACTTCTTGAAGATAACGCTGTGCTGTTAACACATGGTGACGAATACTGTTTGGAAGATACTGAATACCAAGCATTCAGGAAAACGGTACGCTCCAGCGCTTGGCAGGAACATATTCTTGCTTTGCCGCTTGAGCAACGTGTCGCGTTAGCAGCCCAACTTCGCAATGACAGCAAATCAATGGCATCTGATAAATCCATATTAATCATGGACATCACGCCATCGGCTGTTGAAGAGTCTTTAGCGCAACACCACTGCAAAACATTGATACATGGTCACACACATCGCCCTAATGTACACAAAAGCGATCAGCATCTGCGCTGTGTACTTGGTGATTGGGATGACTCTATCTGGCTAGCGAGCATTGAAGGTAATACCTACACTCAAAGCAAAGCTTCTGTAGATAATTTCTTGCAGAACGGATTAGCTGGACTAGAAGCGATTCATAAAGAAACGCTTTATTAGATATCGCACTCGTCATTTTGAAAAGCACTACTCAAAAATGCCAGCTTAAGCTGGCATTTTTTAATGCTCATTTAACGATTCAAAAGTTCTCTCACCCAAAGCGTTTCTTCTGAATTACGAGATCGACTAAATTCAACATTGCGATTGTGCAGCATTGCTACAGCACGAAAAAAGGCATTATTAACAATCACCGGACTCAATTGAATACCGTAAGCTTGCCACCAATATTGCTGCACTTTACAAGTAAGCAATTGGTACAAGAAATCTAGCTCAAGAGATCCTTTATACATCACGTCCAAGTCTACCAAAGGGTCTACTTTCGCAATTTCCAATGCAAGCCAATACGTAACATCTGACAGGGTTTCGCTCTTATGAATGCCCATTATATTCTCCAGAAACTCTGACAATAATATGAGTGTAGCACCCTGATGAAAAGACACCATTAAGATGCGAAAGTAGATTGTGGCGTTTTGTAACTTACATCAAGCTTGTGGTGGGCCACTGTGCATACGGAACTCTTCATCAGGCTCAGTGATAAGCTTTTCTTCTAAATCGCGGAAAAAAGCCACGCGATCATCAATTGGTTCGTTTGAATATTCTTTTGCAAGCTCAAGGTAATCTTCAAAATGCCTTGCTTCTGATTTTAGCAATGAAATATAAAACTTCGACAACTCTTCATCAAGATGCGGAGCCAAGGCAGCAAAACGCTCGCAAGAACGTGCCTCAACAAAAGCACCGATAATCATAGTATCAACCAGACGCGCAGGTTCATGGGTTCGAATGTGTTTGCGAAGACCGTCAGCATAGCGTGAGGCCGACAAGTGATCGTAAGTAATCTCTCGTTTGCGCATAATTTTATGAACTTGCTCAAAATGCAATAATTCCTCACGGGCCAAACGAGACATTTTATGAAGCAAGTTATCGCGATCAACGTAGCGATACATTAGACTCATAGCCGTTGAAGCCGCTTTTTTCTCACAGTGAGCATGGTCATTTAATAGCAGAGTTTGATTTTCTAGAGCCCAATTTACCCATGCCTCAGGAGACTCACACGGAAGAAATTCAACAAGCTCTGGGTACGCTGATAACATTACTCTACCTTTTTATGTTAAAAAACGTGATTATACCCTGTATTAAGCACTTAGGCAGCAACGTCTTGATTTGGATATCAAATTCGTAATGAATGATTTTTATGACCCCAAAAAACTGAAAATTGGCCAACATGTTGGCGTCGAGCTAGATCCGTATGTTTTAAACTACCCTATGGATAGCCATAAAACCACTTGGGTTGCAGATCAGGGTGGGCGCCCTTTTGTGCTGCGTTTCTTTCAATCTAGCAAAGGAAAGGTTGAAGATTTTTTACAAAACTCTAGGAAATACGCCAGCGTAAAACACCCTGCAATCACTCCAAATTACCCGCCTTTTTATTCTAATTTGTGGGTTTTTTCATGTTCTGCTGTCTGTGGTGGTGAAAACCTCTACAGCTTTTTAGGCAAATATCCTGACGGAGCACCTCTTAATGTTGTCATTAGCTTATTCGACAATATTGCCAAGGCATTGGATCAAGTCCATCGTAACGGTCTATTCCATGGTCATTTAGATTTAAACTCTATCCATGTAGTGAATGGACTAGGTTTAATGACAGGGTTTGGTTCGCATAACTGGATGAAAAGAATTGAGTCCAGTGAGATGGACTCTCGTTTTTTTCCTCCTGAATATCTAAAAAAAGAGCAACAGCGCACACCCGCTTCAGATAGCTTTGCTTTTATGCGCCTCTTGATGGCTGCACTATTGGGCGAGTCTATTCTTGATAAAGATTTCACTACTGGACTTCCAGATACTCACCCTAATTTAAGCGATGCTACATGGAGCCGTTTACTAAAATGGAGTCGTGAAAACGAACGCCACCGCCCTAAATCCTTAACCGAAGTAATTCGGATCATCCGAGCGAATCTTTATAAACCAGAAGTAAGTGATAGTTCAGCAACAAAACGAGCAGTGAAACGCTATATTCGTACTGTGTCGCCCATCACTCTTGGTGCTGGCGCTTTTATCGCCACAAGCCTTATTGCGGCGATTGTCCTATGGCCTGATTCACCACCACCTGAAAAGGTGGTTATTACTCCTAAAGCAGAACAACCGGAAGTTGTAATAGAAACGCCATTCGAAGCCTTGCCACAAGTATTAGAAGAACCCCTCATATCTGGTGGCACAGCACCTAAAATTGAAAAAATCCCTCCTGCGACTTTTATTATGGGCGATCAAGGTCATATGGGTGACGATAATGAGAAACCGGCTCATGAAGTCGACATACCTAATGGGTTTTACATCAGTAAATATGAAGTCACCTTTGACCAATATGACAAATTCGCCAAAGCGACCAATAGAGAACTTCCTCCAGACAATGGTTGGGGGCGAGGAGAACGCCCCGTCATTAATGTCAGCTGGCACGATGCCAAGGCCTACACTGCTTGGATATCTAGCGAGACGAATGCTGAATACCGTTTGCCAACAGAAATAGAATGGGAGTATTCCGCCAGAGCAGATTCAAGCACCGCCTTCTGGTATGGCGATAATGTAAAACAAGGCTATAGCGTCTGTGATAGCTGTGGGAGCAAGTGGGACGGCATATCGTCTGCGCCAGTTGGCAGTCAAGCGAGTAATCCACTAGGCTTATTTGATATGCACGGTAACGTCGCAGAATGGGTAGAAGACTGCTATCACGACACGTATGACGGTGCGCCAACTAAAAATCAGGTTTGGTTAGCCAATCAATGTGATAACAGAGTACTTCGGGGAGGATCTTGGTTTGATATCCCACGAGTTGGCCGTAGTTCTACTCGTTATAGAGCTCAACCTGATTTAAAAGCCAGCAATTGGGGCTTTAGGGTGGTGAGGATTATTCAGCAAGCTGATGATTTAGCTAAATCAGAATAATTCCGCTAAATGTCACCTATTCGAAATTGTTATGGCGCATAGTAAGTCTTGAGCGCTTTTTTTCTATAAAATAAGTGCATCAAAAAATGATAAAAGCATCTCACGACTTATTTTTTGTTTTAAAGCAAGTCGGCGTTTTTAACATTGAGATCTGTAAAGTCAAAAAATTAAACTAAGGGGAATCAATATGCTAATAACATATTGTAGACAGGTCGAAAGACTTGTATTGGGGGACATCCCTGCATCTACCCCTTGATGCAAAAAAACGATCTGTATAGAAACAGCTAATCAAAGGAATGAAGAAATAAGGTTAGTCGCACTATTTTCTTTAGGGCAAATATAGTTAACCTAAATTCCATTATTAGCACATAACATTATCGTAAATTATTATTCAGAGGTGCAAATGAGCTTATATTTAGAGTACTTACAAGAAATAGAGAATCGTAAAAGCCAGGGATTGCATCCTAAACCGATTGATGGCGGCGACTTATTATCTGAAATCATCGCTCAAATCAAAGACACCGAGCATGAACACCGTAAAGAATCTCTAGACTTTTTCATCTACAACACCTTGCCTGGCACAACAAGCGCTGCAGTCGTTAAAGCAGAATTCTTGAAAGAAATTATCCTAGGCGAAAGTAATGTAAAAGAAATCTCACCTGAGTTCGCTCTAGAACTACTTTCTCATATGAAAGGCGGTCCATCAGTTGAAGTATTGATTGACCTTGCATTGTCAGATGATTCCTCTGTTGCAACTCCTGCTGCTGAAGTTTTAAAAACCCAAGTATTTCTGTATGAAGCAGATATGGAGCGCCTAGAATCAGATTACAAAGCTGGTAACACTATCGCTAAAGACATTTTAGAAAGCTACGCTAAAGCAGAGTTTTTCACTAAGCTTCCTGACATCAGCGAAAAAATTGAAGTGGTAACTTACATTGCCGCTGAAGGTGATATCTCTACAGATTTGCTATCTCCAGGTAACCAAGCTCACTCACGCTCTGACCGTGAACTTCACGGTAAGTGCATGATCACACCTGAAGCTCAGCAAGAAATCAAAGCATTACAAATCAAACACCCAACAGCGAAAGTTATGCTTATCGCAGAAAAAGGCACAATGGGCGTTGGTTCTTCACGTATGTCTGGCGTAAATAACGTCGCGCTTTGGGCTGGTCAACAAGCAAGCCCATACATTCCATTCGTGAACTTTGCTCCAGTTGTTGCGGGCACGAACGGCATCTCCCCAATTTTCATGACGACTGTTGGTGTTACTGGCGGTATCGGTCTAGACCTGAAAAACTGGGTTAAGAAAGTGGATGCTAATGGTAAACCAGTTCTTGATGCTAATGGCGATACAGTTCTTGAGCAAGCCTACTCAGTAGAGACAGGTACTGTTTTAACAATCAACACTAAAGAAAAGAAACTTTACAACGGCGATAAAGAATTAGTCGATGTTTCTTCCGCTTTCACTCCACAACAAGTTGAGTTTATGAAAGCCGGTAGCTCATACGCTGTTGTCTTTGGCAAGAAACTACAAACGTTTGCCGCTGAAACACTAGGTATCCCAACGCCTACTGTCTATGCTCCTGCACAAGAAATATCTAATGATGACCAAGGTCTAACGGCAGTTGAGAAAATCTTCAACAAAAATGCAGTGGGTGTTAAATCTAAAAAAGCACTACACGCTGGGTCTGATGTTCGCGTAAAAGTAAACATTGTTGGCTCGCAAGACACGACTGGCTTAATGACGGCCCAAGAATTAGAGTCTATGGCAGCTACTGTCATTTCTCCAAGCGTTGATGGTGCTTACCAATCTGGTTGCCACACTGCGTCTGTTTGGGATTCAAAAGCGCAAGCTAACATTCCAAAACTTATGTCTTTTATGAACAAATTTGGATTAATCACAGGTCGTGATCCAAAAGGCGTTTATCCTCCAATGACTGACGTTATTCATAAAGTCTTGAATGATATTACTGTTGATGACACAGCGATCATCATTGGTGGTGACTCTCATACTCGCATGTCTAAAGGCGTCGCTTTTGGTGCCGATTCTGGAACAGTTGCGTTGGCTTTAGCGACAGGTGAAGCAACTATGCCAATCCCTGAATCTGTCAAAGTAACCTTTAAAGGCGAAATGAAGAGCCACATGGATTTCCGTGACGTTGTACACGCTACGCAAGCTCAGATGCTTAAACAATTTGGCGGCGAAAACGTATTCCAAGGTCGTGTAATCGAAGTACACATCGGCACGTTGATGGCTGACCAAGCGTTCACCTTTACTGACTGGACTGCTGAGATGAAAGCAAAAGCTTCCATCTGTATTTCTCAAGACAAGACTCTTATTCAATCGCTTGAATTAGCAAAAAAACGCATTCAGATCATGATTGATAAAGGCATGGAGAATGAAGCTCAAACGCTTCATGGCTTGATTGCTCTTGCTGACAAGCGTATTGCCGGTATCACTTCAGGCGAACAACCTGCCTTGGTTCCAGACAACAATGCCCATTACTATGCTGATGTCGTTGTTGACCTTGATGAAATCATTGAACCAATGATTGCCGATCCAGACGTTAACAACGATGACGTTTCTAAGCGTTACACTCACGATGTGATTCGCCAAATATCTTTCTATAAAGATAAACCTGTTGATCTAGGTTTCGTTGGTTCTTGTATGGTTCACAAAGGCGATATGCAGATCATCGCTCAAATGCTTCGCAACCTTGAAAAACAAAATGGTAGCGTATCATTCAAAGTGCCACTAGTTGTTGCGCCACCAACATATAACATCGTTGATGAGCTAAAAGCAGAGGGTGACTGGGATATTCTGAAGAAATATGCTGGTTTTGAATTTGACGATGCTAAACCAAAAGGCGAAGCACGTACTAAATACGAAAACATCATGTACTTGGAACGCCCTGGATGTAACTTGTGTATGGGTAACCAAGAGAAAGCAGAGCCAGGCGATACGGTTATTGCGACCTCTACTCGATTATTCCAAGGTCGTGTTGTAGCGGATTCTAAAGAGAAGAAAGGCGAATCTTTGCTTGGCTCCACTCCAGTCGTTGTACTTTCTACAATATTGGGACGTTTCCCAACATTAGAAGAATACAAAGCTGCTGTAGCAGGCATTACACTAACGGATTTCGCTCCACCGCTAGATGCAATGACAATGGCTCCAGTAGAGTTTATTCCTGTAAACAACATCTAAACCCTACAGTAAAATCATATTGCTAATATGATGCAATGCCGGTGTTAATCTACAAAAAGCCTTACAGGCAATGCGTAGAGGTTAACACCGGCATTTTTTTATTGGGCTAAAACGATAAAACCAGTAACTTACAAGATAGCGACCAACAAAAACAAAAAAGCCCCGCATAAGCGAGGCTTTATCCTAGAAGATTTGGTTAACTAAATAACTTCACGCTCAACAAGCTCATCAAATTCAGCTTGCAGCTGACGCTCTATAGGGCTTTCCACATCCTTAGCGTTAATATGGTGCTGTCGACCAGCATGTTTCGCTTTATGTTTAATTAACTGTTTCTCCAACTTGCCAACTAACATGTCAAGGGCAGGTTTGAGTTGTTTATCTGTTTGTACCATTGCAAAAAGGTCATGACCAGGAATATGAACACTGGCTTCTACTATTAATTCATGAGTCCCATGCTTCTCTGTATTTAAGGTCACATTAATGGTGGTTATCTGATTATTGATACGCGCCAAGTGATCCATTTTTTCTTTTACTACTTCTTGAACTTCTTCACCAGATTGGACGTGGTGACCGCTAATATTCAATGTATACATAGAGAATTTCCTTCTGTTTTGGTCAGGTTTTTTTATTAACTTAAGTCTTGTTCCTCCTCTGCTGCCCTTACCTATAATCTAAGGATGGTATGATCAGATTTCAATGCTCAGATTGTAAATACTTGTTCAAGATCATGAACGAACCCAATAATTTACATTCCAACACAAATAAACCTCCTTAAAACACTTTATATATCAATATCATAAGTCTAAATATCTAGCAAACATTTCAGTCTATATTATTTTAAAATATGCAATTATTTTCCCTGCAACAAACTCAAGCATCACCATAACAAATCTAAATAGCCATTTTCTTTGCCTAAACTGGCTCTACATCTCGCATCAAACGGCTACTGTACAACCGATAGAGAATCGCAAGAAATACACACAATCCAGCCGGTACAGATAACGCATAAAAACTAAACTGATGAAATAGCCATGCGCCTATTGATCCGCCAAAAATAAAACCTGTCACTATGATGATAAACAAAAAAGCTCTGCGTTTATCAAGAGTCTTTCCCTGCAAAGCCCCTCCCAACATAATCCCTAAATCCGTAAAGATCCCTGTTAAATGAGTTGTTCGCACTACAGCACCGCTGTAGGTCGTTGCAAGAGCATTTTGCAGGCCGCAAGCTGCTGACGCGAAATAATGTCCAGAGGTATGATTACTTAACAAAAAATACATAGCAATTAATAAAAAAGCGGCCTCAACAATTAATAAGACATCGTACAAGCGACCCAGTTTCAACGATGTTCCCGTCAACATAAAACCAGAAAGCGCAGAGCCAAATAAGAAGCTTAGCAGTATTCCAATTAGATGCAAAAGTGTCTCAGGTATTGGGTTTAACAACGCGCTACCTATAAGTGTAGCAGTCCCCGATAAATGCGACACGGCCTGATGTTGAAAACCCAATAAAGCAACGGCATTAACACTTCCAGCGATCAAAGCGAGCAAAAATGCACCGTACTCTACCCACTTTGGTAATCTTGATAACACACACCCTCCTAGAGCTTCTATATTGTCTTGGCCACGTAATCCTACATATCAATAAATGGAGCATGCAACTCATTGATAACATCATGCCCTTACCCACCAAGCAAGCAAAAAAAAGCGCCAGTCACGAATGACTGGCGCTTTCATTTAAAGCCAAACTAGATGTATCTAGTCATTTAGTAAGATGCGTAACATGCGACGTAATGGCTCTGCTGCACCCCATAATAGCTGGTCACCAACAGAGAAAGCGCTGATATATTCAGGCCCCATGTTCAACTTACGAATACGGCCAACAGGAATGTTCAATGTACCTGTTGCCGCTGTCGGAGTTAAACGCTCCATAGTCGCTTGCTTATCATTAGGAACCACACTCACCCAATCGTTATGCTGAGCGAGCATGCCTTCTATGTCCGCAACAGGAATGTCTTTGTTTAGCTTGATAGTATAAGCCTGACTATGGCAACGCATCGCACCGATACGAACACAGAGACCATCAACTGGTATTGGTTTTCCATCAATACCTAAGATCTTGTTACACTCAGCCTGTGCCTTCCACTCTTCGCGGCTTTGACCATTATCAAGCTGACTATCGATATAAGGAATCAAAGAGCCAGCCAGTGGCACACCAAACTGATCAGTAGGCAATTTACCAGAACGCATTGTTTCTGCGACCTTACGATCAATTTCAAGAATCGCGCTAGCAGGATCAGCGAGCTCTCCGGCAACAGAATCTTGCAGCATGCCCATTTGATTGATTAATTCACGCATGTGGCGTGCACCGCCACCAGAAGCGGCTTGGTAAGTCATAGAGGTCATCCATTCAATATGACCTTTCTCGAACAACCCACCTAGCGCCAATAACATCAAACTAACGGTACAGTTACCGCCAACAAACGTTTTTACGCCATTGCTCAAACCTTGCTTGATAACATTTAAGTTAACAGGATCAAGCACGATAATGGCATCTTTATCCATACGTAGAGAAGATGCCGCATCGATCCAGTAACCTTTCCAACCAGCATTACGCAACTGTGGGTAAATAGCCTTGGTGTAATCCCCGCCTTGACAGGTAATAATAATATCCATCTTTTTCAATGCTTCAATATCGCTTGCATCTTGAAGTAATGGAATATCTTTACCAATTTCTGGACCTTTCTGCCCCGTTTGAGATGTAGTGAAGAAAACAGGATCAATATGATCAAAGTCTTTTTCTTCCATCATTCGTTGCATCAACACGGAACCGACCATTCCGCGCCATCCGACTAAACCTACAGTTTGTTTTGACATGGTTAACGTTACCTTTTTTTGTGGGGCCACTCATACCAAGAGCAGTATCCCTAATGAATACCCAATATCGTTATGATATTAAGCTTTTAATGCTGCTAGAACGGCATCGCCCATGGCTTGCGTACTAACCGTTTCGCATCCTTTTGATGCAATATCTGCCGTTCTTAGACCTAGATCTAGAACCTTACTTACTGCCGCTTCAATAGCATCCGCCGCATCTTTTGCGTCTAAAGAATAACGCAACATCATAGCAACTGACAAAATTGTCGCCAATGGGTTAGCGATTCCTTTGCCTGCAATATCTGGCGCAGAGCCGTGACATGGCTCATACATACCGCGACCTTCAGCATTTAGAGAAGCAGAAGGTAGCATACCAATAGAACCTGTCAACATGGCAGCAGCATCAGAAAGGATATCACCAAACATATTACCAGTAACCATTACATCAAACTGTTTTGGTGCACGAACAAGCTGCATTGCAGCATTATCTACTAGCATATGAGTCAATTCGACGTCTGGATACTCTTTCGCCACTTCCTCCATAACTTCTTTCCAAAGAACCGTTACTTCTAGCACGTTGGACTTATCAATTGAACAGACGCGCTTGCCACGTTGTCGAGCCGCTTCAAAAGCTGAACGACCGATGCGACGAATTTCTGACTCATTGTAAACATAAGTATTAAAGCCTTCGCGTTCGCCATTTTCTAATACACGAATACCACGAGGTTGACCGAAATAAATACCACCCGTTAACTCACGAACAATAAGGATGTCCAAGCCAGCAACGATTTCTGGTTTCAAACTAGACGCATCCGCTAGCTGCGGGTACAAAATTGCAGGACGAAGATTCGAAAACAGCTCAAGATTAGAACGTAAGCCAAGTAAGCCTTTTTCAGGGCGAACAGACATGTCTAACTTATCCCACTTAGGACCCCCCACAGCCCCAAGCAAAATAGCATCTGCTGCTTTCGCTTTTGCTAATGTCGCTTCTGGCAATGGTGAACCCGTTTCATCGTAAGCAGAACCACCAACCAAGGCGCTTTCATGCTGAATATTCAATGAGAACTGTTCGTTCACCGCATCTAACACACGAACCGCTTGCGCAACGATTTCTGGACCAATACCGTCACCCGGTAATACCAATACATTTTTAGTCATTTTAAACCCTTAAAAGCTATGTCTTTTATTTACTGACCGCGTGGCAAGAAAAGCCAAGGCGCATCATTCATACGTTTTTCTTCGTAACGGCGAATCGCAGAATCTTGTTGTAAGGTTAAGCCAATATCATCCAAGCCATTCAACAAACAATGTTTACGGAAGTTATCGACATTAAACTCAAATGTCGCACCAGAAGGCGATGTGACCGTTTGTTTTTCAAGATCGACAATCACTTGAGCACCTTCGCGCAATGCCACTTCTGCAAACAATTGATCTACTTCTTCTGCTTGTAAAACGATAGGCAACAAGCCATTTTTGAAGCAATTGTTATAGAAGATATCAGCAAAGCTTGGCGCAATAATCGCGCGAAAACCATAATCATCCAATGCCCAAGGCGCATGCTCACGGCTAGAACCACAACCAAAGTTTTGTCGAGCCAATAATACGCTCGCACCTTTATAGCGATCTTGGTTCAGCACAAAATCCTTACGTATTGGTCGACCATCGCATTCTTGATCCGGCTGGCCTTCGTCTTCATAACGAAGCTCATCAAATAAATTTTTACCAAAGCCCGTACGCTTGATGGATTTCAAGAACTGCTTAGGAATAATCATATCGGTATCAACGTTTGCCAAATCCAAAGGAGCGGCTAAACCTGTGTGTTTAGTAAAAGGACGCATGCTCTTCTCTCCTAGTGTTTAACAAACTCATTAACATCAACAAAGTGACCAGCAATCGCAGCCGCCGCAGCCATCGCAGGACTAACCAAATGCGTACGACCACCAAAGCCCTGACGACCTTCAAAGTTACGGTTTGAAGTTGACGCACAATGTTCCCCAGAACCAAGTTTGTCAGCGTTCATTGCCAAACACATAGAGCAACCAGGCTCACGCCATTCTAATCCAGCCGCTTCAAAAATCTCATGCAAGCCTTCTTTTTCAGCTTGTGCTTTGACTAAACCAGAACCTGGAACAACAATAGCTTGCTTAAGTGTTGATGCCACTTTACGGCCTTTGACAACCTGAGCAGCAATGCGAAGGTCTTCAATACGCGAGTTCGTACAGGAACCAATGAAAACGCGGTCTAGCACAATGTCAGACAACATAGATTTACCTTCGAGCCCCATATATTTCCAAGCTCGAGCGTAACCTTCTTTTTTCACTGGATCTTTTTGATCTTCTGCACGTGGAATTGGCTCATCAATGGCGATAACCATTTCAGGGGAAGTTCCCCAGGTTACTTGTGGCTTGATATCTTCGGCTTTAATTACAACAACTTCATCGAACTGTGCATCTTTGTCAGATACAAGATCTTTCCACGCCTCAACAGCCATTTTCCAATGCTCGCCTTTTGGTGCATAGGGACGACCTTTGACGTATTCAATCGTCGTCGCATCAACAGCAATCAAGCCAACACGAGCACCCGCTTCAATCGCCATGTTACAAACCGTCATACGGCCTTCCATGGATAATGATTGGATGCCAGTGCCGCCAAATTCAATCGCGTAGCCAGTACCACCCGCTGTACCGATCGCACCGATAATCGCCAAAACAACGTCTTTCGCAGACACCCAAAGCGATAATTCACCATCAACACGAACCAACATGTTGCGGCTTTTCTTTTGTACTAAGCACTGAGTTGCCAATACATGCTCAACCTCAGACGTACCGATACCATGCGCCAAAGCACCAAATGCACCATGTGTCGATGTATGGGAATCACCACAAACCACTGTCATACCTGGAAGCGTTGCACCCTGTTCTGGCCCAACTACGTGAACGATTCCTTGGCGAATGTCTTTCATATTGAATTCAGTGATGCCGAATTCGTTACAGTTATCATCTAACGTTGTTACTTGGATTTTAGATACTGGATCAGCAATACCATCTACGCCAGAAATACGTTCTTTCTTGGTCGTTGGTACGTTATGGTCTGGCGTTGCCAAACTTGAAGACACACGCCAAGGCTTACGCCCAGCCAATCGAAGCCCTTCAAAAGCTTGCGGTGATGTCACTTCATGGAGCAATTGCAAATCAATATAAATCAATGCACTGCCGTCATCTCGTTGCTGAACAAGGTGGCTATCCCACAACTTGTCATAAAGGGTTTTACCGGACATAAGTTCTCTCCTCAGAAATCTATTGCGCTATCCTAAAACTTTGGCTTAAATTACTCAAATTCATATTTTTCATGTTTTGGATAATTTTTTGGAATGATAGATATTGCCGAACTGCTTACCTTTATAAAAGTCGCCGAAACCAGCTCCTTCTCAGAAGCTGGTACACAGCTTTTTGTTACGCAACCAGCCGTTAGTAAACGCGTCGCCGCGCTGGAAAGCAGCTTAGGCGTTCGGCTTTTTGATCGCATCGGTCGCCAGGTTCAATTAACCGAAGCTGGCATTCGTCTATTACCCAAAGCTCGAAAAATGGCGGAAGACTTACAAGATATAAAACGCAGCATGACATTACAGATGCAGGACGTAAGCGGTGAATTACGCATATCCACCAGCCATCACGTTGGCTTGCATCGTTTACCTAAATCGTTAAAACGATTTCAAGAAGATTTTCCCAGCGCGCAATTGGAAATTGAATTTGCGCAATCTGAAGAAGCCTACCAAGATGTTCTGAAAGGGCGAGCAGAACTTGGGATCATTACGTTATCCAACAAAGAAAATCCGCTCATTGAGTCTCTGCCTATTTGGTCTGACCCACTCACTTGCGTCGTCAGTAAAGATCACCCTCTTGCACTTTCTAAAAATCTGAGCCTAATTGAATTAGCCCAACATGCTTGTGTTCTACCTAATAAAAATACCTTCACTAGACAAATTGCCGAGCAAGCCTTTGGTAAACAAGGACTAAAGCCCCAAGTACGAATGAATACGAACAATTTAGAAACATTGGCAATGCTGGTGAATATTGGTTGGGGATGGTCACTACTGCCTTCTACCTTAGTTGATGAAAAGCTAGTAGTGTTGAATTTGCCGGATTTGAACGTAGAAAGGAAACTAGGGGTCATTCACCACAAACAAAGAACATTAAGCCGTGCAGCCATTGCCTTTATTGAATTATTAAAAAGCGATGGCAGCAGCTTATAGATAATAACACCTTGACTAACTAGCGGCGCTGACTAATTAAAAGAATCGTTAGCGCCAGCGCACTAACACAAGCAGCCAAAGTGAAAACCCATGCTCCACCGATCCATTCCCATAAATATCCAGAAATAACCATTCCTAGCCCGCCGCCCAATCCTATAGCAAAAGCGCTGTACATGGCTTGCCCTTGACCAGCAAAACGTTCTGGAAAAAGACGTCGAATCTGTTCGATGGACACCATATGAAACAAAGCAAAGGTAATACAGTGAAGTAACTGAGTTAGAATAAGCACCCAAACTACCGATGCAAACCACCCCACCAGAAACCAACGAACGATGCCACAAATAAAACAAAGGGTGATGATGTGAACCACATCAAAACGCTTGATGGTATTACCGAAGAATAAAAACAAGAAAATTTCAATCACCACCCCCAAAGCCATTAACAAGCCTATGTACTGACCGCTGTAGCCTAAGTTCGACAGATGGACAGCAAAAAACACATTAAAAGGGGCATGAGACATAAAAGCCAAAAAAGCCAATCCGAAAAACAACATGGACTCAGGCGTTCTAAGCAAGGACAGAAAAGAAGTCGTGGCCTTTTGCGTATGAACCTCGTAAGCCTGCTCTTTAATAAAAAACGAAGTGACAACGGCAAGCGCCAAAAACACACACATTGTGGGAATAACAATGCCAATACCAAACTGACCGATCAAAAAGCCAGCGCCCGTCACCGCAAAGACATAACCAATCGAACCACCTACCCTTAAGCGCGTATAAGGCACATCTAGTTGGCGAATGCTTCTAACCGCTAACGAATCTGTCATTGGTATCAAAGCAGAATAAAACAGCGCCATAGTACAAGTTAGCAGCCATAATGTTTCAAACTGGTCATTCCAATTGAATGGAATAACAGCAATAAAACAACCTAGTATTGCTATTTGTAAGATCCGCTTTGGTAAACCTACTTTCGCCGTTAACCAGCCCCAAAAATGTGGAATCAGTATGCCAGATAAAGTAAATGTAGACATCAAGCGGCCAATCTCAGAAGCCGTTAAGCCAATCGATTTATAATACAGCGATATATAAGGCATCATCACGCCAACAAGCGCGCAGAAGAAAAAATAAAAGAAAAATAAAGGCCAAGCGACAGGACGAGCATTTTCAGAAAACATCAGGGCTCCAAAAAATTGTGATGTTTACTGCCAAATAAGACAACAAAGATCATGCATTAACTATAATGATTAAGTATGCTGGAAATATTGTGAAAAAGCACGACAGGTAATGGCGTAAATCCTCTACAAATTTAAGCAATTCTGTTAATGCTTATATCAGAAATATTCCTATTTTACAGCGAGGACAATCATGACAGACAAACAAGAATGGTGGCGTGGCGCAGTAATCTATCAAGTTTATCCTCGTAGTTTTTTCGACTCAAATAACGATGGCATCGGCGACCTTCCTGGTGTCACTGCGAAGATGAAATACATCGCTTCATTAGGTGTTGATGCTATTTGGTTATCGCCCTTTTTCACTTCGCCAATGAAAGACTTTGGTTACGATGTTTCCGACTACTGCGACGTAGACCCTATTTTCGGCAACCTAGCTGACTTTGATGAGCTGATTACTTCAGCACATCATCATGGCCTTAAAGTGATGATCGACCAAGTTCTAAATCACAGTTCAGATCAGCATCCTTGGTTTGTAGAATCGCGCAATAGTCACGACAACGACAAAGCTGATTGGTATGTTTGGGCTGATGCTAACCCTGACGGTACTGTTCCTAACAATTGGCTATCTGTTTTTGGTGGTCCGGCTTGGCATTGGGACAGCCGTCGTCGCCAATATTACCTTCATAATTTTTTAGACAGCCAACCTGACTTAAACTTCCACAACCCTGATGTCGTCGATGCTCTACTTGACACCGTCGAGTTCTGGCTAAAACGCGGTGTAGACGGCTTCCGACTAGATACAGCAAATTATTACTATCATGACATTGAGCTAAGAAGTAACCCACCTAAAAAAGAAGTGGTTGAAGGCAGTATCGGTGTTCGCCTGGATAATCCATATGCCTATCAACTACACCTGTATGATAAATCCCGACCTGAAAACATTACCTTTTTACAACGCTTACGCAGCTTGTTAGATCAATACCCAAACACCACAACAGTTGGTGAAGTGGGATGCGATTTTGCATTAGAAACCATGGCAGCTTATACGCAAGGCAAAGACAAGCTGCATATGTGCTACTCATTCGATCTATTAACGCATGATTCTTCTATGACGCACATACGCAACACAATGGAAACAATAGAAGCGGGGTTAGGCGATGGCTGGCCTTGTTGGTCGATAGGTAATCATGACGTAGAACGAGTAGCAACCCGCTGGGGCAACAATCACGACCCGATTGCCAAAAGCAAAATCTACATGGCGATGCTTTTAACTTTACGAGGTAGTGTTTGCTTGTATCAAGGTGAAGAGCTTGGACTGCCTGAGGCTGAACTAACATTTGACCAACTAGTTGATCCTTTTGGCATTGCCTTTTGGCCAGAGTTTAAAGGCCGAGATGGTTGCAGGACCCCTATTCCATGGAAAAACGAAACATTGGGAGGTTTTACTCAATCCACTCAACCGTGGCTACCTATTGCAAAAGATCAGCTAGCATTAGCGGTTAGTGAACAAGAAGGCAACCGCCATTCCGTTTTGCATGCTTATCGCGACTTTCTTCATATACGACGCAATCATCCGGAGTTACGTCATGGTGACATTAAATTTATCTACAACGATGAGACAACGCTGACATTTTTGCGCAGCTATAAAGGCAAGCGCCTTTATGTGGCCATCAATACCGCCAACCAAGACATCATTTTGCCAATCGAATTTAAGCTATCAGCATTAACATTGCCAGAAGCAATACACAGCGGATACATAGACGGCAACACTGTCATACTTCCTCCATTTAGTATTTTAATCGCATCCGTCTTAAAGTAAGGTTTTTCTAGACACAACGCCTCTAATACAAAAAAGGCTCACTCTAAAATTTAAGAGTGAGCCTTTTAGTTGGTTAGTTTTAAAAAAATGACTAAGAGGTTAGTTGTTCCTGACTTGGCCAAGCATTAATAATGGCTTTTACCAGAGTAGCCAGTGGGATCGCAAAAAATATCCCCCAGAACCCCCATATACCACCGAAGAACAACACCGCGACAATGATAGCCAACGGATGCAGATTCACAGCCTCTGAGAAAAGCAAAGGAACAAGCACATTACCATCCAGTGCTTGAACAATTAAATATGCAACCACCACATAAATAAATTCACTCTGTGTGCCATATTGATAGAAAGCCACCAATACAACCGGAATAGTAACGGCAGCCGCCCCAATGTAAGGAATCAATACTGATAAACCAACAAGCAAAGCCAGCAATTCTGCGTACTTTAAACCAAATACTAAAAAGACAACATAAGTCACCACGCCAACGACGAACATCTCAATAAACTTACCACGTATATAATTTGCAATTTGTCCATTCATTTCATGGGCAATATTGCGCATCATTTTTCTTTCTTTTGGCAACCATGACGTCAAATAACTAAGGATTTTGCTTTGGTCTTTTAACAAGAAAAAAATCACCAAAGGCACCAATACCACATAAATTACGACAGAAAACAATGACGGAATACTCGACAATGAAAAAGACAACAACCATTGCCCAAGATTTGTTGATTCGTTAGCTAGTGAGTTGGTTATTTCATCTATTGCCGCTTGGCTAACAAGTTCACTGTGCCCATCAGCAAACTGCTGTACTTCATTACGGATAACCGTAAACATCCTTGGAGCGTCTTGGACAAGTCGCACAGCCTGACGCCATATTATTGGAACCATGACACCGATAAAAACACTGCATGCTGTCAGGAAGCTAAAAAACACAATAAAAACAGAAGGAAGATGACCTAGTCTAAGTCGTTGCAACCTATCAACTAACCCCTGCAATAGAAATGCTAAAACAATAGCTATCAAAATTGGCGCTAGAATCCCGCCCCAAAATGCCAACACACAAAGTGTAGCAATCATCAATAAAAGAAAGACCACCACTTCTTCATTAGAAAAATACCGTTTAATCAGCGTATCAACAATTTTAAACATATCGAGTCCGTTTCAGCTTTTCTGAATCACAAAGGTATATACATCATTGTCTTCACATGTTGACAATAAAGAGAATCCGACAAGAGCAACATATTGAGGAATATCTTTTAACGAACCTGCATCACAGGTCGTCACACATAAACACTCTCCAACCGCCATCTTACTTAACGCCATTTTCGCCTTTAACAAAGGCATTGGGCAACGATCTTCTCTTGCATCCAAGATTACGTCATACTGATTGCCTAGATTGATCATCATTTTATAATTTACCCAATAAATGCATTAGCCATATTATGAGACTATTTTCAAACCTTACAACAGGCTTAACCATCTTAGCTGTTGTTTTTACAAGCACTTTATCCAGTGTAAGCTCTGCGAGCATCCCTGATTTAGAAGCAAACAAAGATGAAAGAGCCCTATCGAACCCATCTTACATACTAGGACAATATTGGTTTCGCAAGCTCAATGGCAGTCGGGCATTAATCGATTTCCCCCCAGCCTACGACTATTTGAAAGATGCGTTATCGCGGATTCTTCCACAAACGAATCTTTATAACACCACAGTCGAAATGACACTTTTAAATAGTTCCCAGAGCAATGCCTTTGTCATTCCTGGCAATCACCTTTTCATTTACTCAGACATTATGGAAATGATTACCAGTGAAGATATGTTATTTGGTCTATTGGCGCACGAAGTCGCCCACCTAGATCTTCGGCATTACGAGCGCCAGACCAAACATTCAGGTGAAGAATTACAAAAAACATTAGTAATGCTGGGAGCTGGTATTGCTGCAGCCCTAGCTGGAGCTGGTGGTGATGCAACAACAGCACTTTGGTTGGGAGGCATCGCCAACCAAGCGGAAAACACTCTAACCTATAGCCGCAACCAAGAACAAGAAGCAGATCGTCGCGGTCGTGAATATTTAATCAACGCAGGGCTCGCCCCAGAAGGAATGACAAAACTATTTCAGGCTTTCTTTAAAAAAGCATTAGGCCGTCCAAAACTAGAATTTTTATCGACTCACCCGTCACCTAATTCAAGACTATCTGATTCTTTTAGTACTGCAACTAAAGAAACAATATTAAGTAACAAGACAACAACAGACTTTGAATATTTTAGAGCAACTCTACTAGCTTACAGAGCCGGCATTGAAGATAAGCCATTCATCTATTTAGACCAAAAGATTCAAGACAACGATGCGAAGATTTTTGCCAAAGGGCTTTTCTCCTATCTCATTCAATCTCCTGACCGTGCTCTAGATTATTTAAAAAAACTAGAAAATCACAATCAATTTACGGACTACCTAGAAGCTCTAAGTTATGCGGCTGCAGGAAAAAAAGATCAAGGGCTTAAAATTACTAATATGCGACTGGAACTTGCACCAAAAAACATCCCTTTTTCGATGTTAGATGCAGAATTAAAAAAATCAAAACCTATTTCAGTTTATTCTAACTATATCTATGAGCAGCGCTTAATTTGGAGAGCAAACATCCAATATTACCAGTCTATAAATAACATACCTATGGCACTAAACTATCGAGCATTATTAGACTTCAGCCAAGGAAAAGACAAGACAGCAGAGTATCTAATTAAACGTGCTGAAAATGATGCAAAAGAGAATGAAAAAAACACCATTCAACAGACATCGGCAAGATTTAAAATCATTAATGAAGCAGAAAAACAAGAGGATCTAGACGAAGAAAATAACAACTAAAAAATAGACATAAAAAAGCCAAACTAGAAGTTTGGCTTTTTTATCGACAGCAAATCAGCAGCATCACTCTGCAGATTGAGCGTGAAGCTCATCAAACTGTGCTTGCAATTCAGCGTGCTTAGCTTTGTAAGCGGAAACTTTTTGATCAACGCTGTATGCGCCATTCAAGTCAACATTAGTGTCTACGTCTGCACCCATGTTTTCAAGGGTAACAGCCAATGCTTCTACACTACCTTTCGCACTTTGAATACGGTCAGTTGGGTTTTCGCCAGAAGCAGCAAACGCGCTTGTAGCCATAACAGATGCTGTAACTAATGCTAAAATCGTTTTGTTTAAAGTTTTCATAGTGTTGTCCTCTATAATCTATTAATGCGTATATTATTCAGCTGATTGAGCGCGTAATGCATCGAATTGACTTTGCAATTCTTCGTGTTTTGCATTGTAAATTGCCGCTTTTTGATCAAAAGTATAAGCACCGTTTAAATCAACGCTTGTATCTACATTAGCACCCATATTTTCTAGAGTTGCCCCCAACGCTTCTACACTACCTTTTGCACTTTGAACACGTTCAGTACCAGTCTCAGCAAAAGCAGAAGTTGTCATTACAGAAGCCGTTAATAGAGCTAGGATAGTTTTATTTAGAGTTTTCATATTAGTCACCTTAATATTAAATAGTAATAAATTTAGTTTTAATCAAAAGATAATTATTCAGCTGATTGAGCATGTAGAGAATCAAATTGTGCTTGAAGCTCATTATGTTTAGCTTTATAAACAGCTGCTTTTTGATCAAAAGTATAAGCACCATTTAAATCAACACTAGTATCAACAGTAGCACCCATATTTTCTAAAGTAGCACCTAATGCTTCAACACTGCCTCTTGCACTTTGAACACGTTCAGTACCTGTTTCAGCAAACGCAGCTGTTGTCATTACAGAAGCAGCTAATAGAGCTAGAGTTGTTTTAGTAAAAGTTTTCATATTTATCTCCTTGAGAGAATATTCGTTTATATTTAAAATCTAAATTTGTGTAACGTTTCGATAAATTCATAATAGTCTTTTATAAAAATATAAAAAGCCCCAAACCTTACCTTCCACTGTTGTTTCAAATACGAATTAATAAATGTAAGATTGCTTAAAAATCACACAAAATAGGTACAAAGCTAAATAAATAAGACTAAAAGACCACTGAATAAGGAATAAAAAGACAAACTATGACCGCCTGACATAGGCCGAATACAGGTTGAGGACAAATCGATAGGGATAGATCGAAAAATTTGCTAATATGGATCATCTGTTTGGATATAAAAGATTATGACTCCGCTTGCTTTAATAGATAATTTGGAACATTTACCCAATCCTTTTACTCAGTTCGAAGGCATTGCCGACCATCTAAAAAAAACAACCCCTCAACTTAATGACCCTGAGTATCGTCGAGATCTTCAGCTCGCGTTGTGCTTTATCTATAGCTACAACGGTTCTCTGGCAACATTTAATTCATACCGCCGGGAAGTTGAACGATTACTACTTTGGTCATGGAATATAGCCAACTGCCCAACTACTCAGTTACGGCGCGACCAAATTGAAGAATTCATACACTTTTGTATATCACCGCCAGAAAGCTGGATCGGTACAAAAAACGTTGCTCGTTTTAAATTGCACATGGGACAAAGATCTGCCAATAAAGATTGGCGCCCATTTGTTGCCCACGTTAGTAAGTTAGAATTTAAAAACGGCGATATTCCAGAAATAAAACAACATTCATTATCTCAAGCTGCTATTCGAGCAACGTTTTCTATTTTATCGTCTTATTATGGCTTCCTTATGCAAGAAGATGCCGCCCAACAGAATCCAGTTGCTCTAATTCGTCAAAAAAGTAAATTCGTTAAAAAAGAAGTGACACGCAAACAAGTAAGACGCATTTCAAATTTACAATGGGATTATGTAATCGAAACCGCTGAAATGTTGGCAGAAGAAGACCCAGCACATCACGAACGCACTCTATTTATCATGAACGCCCTACTCGGTATGTATTTACGAATTTCTGAACTCGTCGCCGATGAACGATCTGCGCCCGTTATGGGAGACTTCATAAAAGACTCTGACGGACATTGGTGGTTTAAAGTTCTTTCAAAAGGCAACAAAGAAAGACTTGTAGCTGTATCTGATGACATGTTGAATGCATTAAAACGCTATCGACAGTTCCGTGATCTGCCATTACTGCCAACCATTGCAGAAAACACACCGCTCGTACCTAAAAATCGCGGCCAAGGTGCAATGACAAGCTCAAGACAGGTTCGCAACATAGTTCAGCTCTGCTTTGACAAGGCTTACGAGCGCATGTGTGAAGATGGCATGAAAGCCGATGCAGACGACCTCCGCGTAGCAACCGTCCATTGGTTACGCCACACAGGCATATCAGAAGACGTAAAAACAAGGCCAAAAGAACATGTTAGAGAAGATGCCGGCCATGCCAGCATGGCCACGACTGATAAATACATTGATACAGAATATCGAGAACGTCATGCTAGCGGCCGAAAGAAAACGCTTCGGCCTCATTAACTACCACTCACAACAAGAACCAGCACTTCTCTTTATTGTGAGTTGTGCTATTTAGACCAGCGTTCCAGACTTTCTTCGTCATTAGTATTAGCTTCTACCCAATGACTTTGTGAGCCTTCAGATTCTTTTTTCCAAAACGCGGCTCGGCTTTTTAGGTAGTCCATTATAAAATCGCACGCTTGAAAAGCTTCGGCCCGATGAGATGCACTGACACCAACAAAAACAATCTGATCATCAACTGACAAACGACCCACACGGTGTACAACACAAACATCTAATAAAGGCCAACGAGCATTAGCTTCGTCAACAATAGCTTGTAAATTCCGCTCAGTCATTCCTGGATAATGCTCAAGCTCGAAGCTGCAAGCTTCTTTGGGTAAGTCCGAAAACTGGCGCACTAACCCAACAAACATAGCCACAGCACCTGTTTGATTAGCTTTCAGTAAACTTTTATATAAAGTATCAACTTGAAAATCCTCTTCCTGTACAAGAATCATTTAACCTCCGGTGACTGGTGGAAAAAAAGCCACTTCATTAACAGTATTAGGCACAACATCTAAGTCCCTTGCGAATTCAAAATCAATTGAGGATTGAATTCCTTTTGCAAGAAGCGCCTGTCCATTATCTAATTCATTGGCTAATTGATGTTTTAATTCACTAATGCTCAAAGGTAATGCTAACTCTGCGATATATTCACTCTGCCCAATGCTTTCTTTAAGAGATGCAAAAAAAACCACTCTAACCTTAGGCATTTCCTTTACTCCAATTGCCACTTTTGCCACCTTTTTTTTCTAACAAAGACACATGTTGAATAACTATGCCCTTATCAACCGCTTTGCACATATCATAAAGTGTTAGGGCTGCGATACTAGCTCCCGTTAGCGCCTCCATTTCAACACCTGTTTTACCCGATAGAGAGCAAGTACATAACACTTCCAACTCGCAATCGCTGATGACATTAATATCTACCGTCACTTTCGTTAGCATTAAGGGATGGCACAAAGGAATTAAGTCAGACGTCTTCTTGGCAGCTTGAATACCAGCAATACGTGCCGTTGCCAACACATCACCTTTCGGCAAGCCTCCTTCTATTACTTTCGTTAATGTCGTAGGTTGCATTAAAAGAATAGCCTGAGCAGTCGCAGTGCGCTTTGTAATGTCCTTATCAGAGACATCGACCATGTGTGCATGGCCTTGATGATCTAAGTGAGTAAGTTTGTCGCTCATAAAAATCCTAAACAGTGTACAGAGATGAAAAATGTGGCCTATATTTTAAGAAAGCCAATAGGATTGCAAGTAAAGTCTTACAAGCTGCCACCTTAACACAGCAATATGATTGCTCTAAAGCAAACACACTAACCATCAAATTTTCAATTAGGAACAGCAGGAATGGTATCCAGATGTACTCTTTTATTCCTTTTTCTAGCATCATCATTGTGGGCGCAAGGTGTAATGCTCTCAGGAAAGATAGAGGAAAAAATCAATACACCTATTCCAACATTCAAAGAAACACATGCTATCTCTGCTCAGGATGCCCTACTAACAGGTAAATTCAAACAAACTACATATGACGAATCTCAAGGTTTTTCGAAAGATGCTTATTGGCATAAATTAAGTTTCCCAAAAGTAACAACACCAAATGCAAAGAAATCGATTTATCTTGGTTTAAATTACTACGTAATTGAATATCTAGATTTTTATTTATTCCATGGCTCGCAACTTCAAGCTCAATGGAAAAGAGGCGCTTTAGAAAACTGGCAAGGTGGTACGCCGCACTACGAAGGTATTTGGATCCCAATTTTACTCTCAGATCATGATGATACAACCCTATTAATACGCAAGCAGGGTAACAGCCCACTACTGACGCCATTTAAGTTGTTTGACAATAAAAGTGCCGAAACAAAAAAAGAGCAAAAGCTCATTTTCTGGACCTTTATCATCAGTAGCTTGGCTATTTTACTCGCCCACAACGTATTTGTTTTTATCTTGCTCAGACAGCCCGGATTCATTTACTACCTAGGCTTAAACATCGTCATATTTATTGCCCTATCTGTTGTTACTGGATTCAGTCGTTGGATTTTTTCAGAAGAGGTTAGTCAATGGATTATTAAAAACCTATTTGTCATATTTGGCATAGGAGCCTGGATACTCTTTCGCTTCAGTCTGCGTTTTTTAAAAGAAGTTCAAATCCCCTCCCCTGAGTCATTGATTAGAAAATATGGCGATTCTATTTTCATCACTTTTTTAATATTTACTCAATTGCTATCAGTAAAAAACGTGGCTTTTCTTTTTGCTGCAATAGAAATTTTCATGTTTCTGATTTGTACCTATTGGGGCATAAAGGCTTATGTTAAGGGTTTTATAGCAGTTCGATTTTATCTATTTTCTTGGTTCTTTTTGATCATCGGCAGCATACTAAACACGCTAATTTTTTGGAAAATACTGCCAATAAACTTCATCACAGAGTCGATTCTTCCTGTGTTTAGCATACTTCAATTACTTGGTTTTTCTTTTGCCTTTGCTGATAAAGCGAAACAATTTGAACGCAATCGAAAACTGCAGGCACTAACCGATTCACCAACAGGTTTACCGAATCGAACCTACTATTTCAGTAAGTTGCCAGCATTAGTTGCAGAAATGGCGAAAAATCCACCACAGCTAGCACTTATCATGATAGACATCAGTAACTATCAAACTCTATGCCAAGCCTTTGGTCCCGCAAAAGCAGACTCCGCTATATCAGAAGTAATTCAAAATATTCAACGACAATTGATAAACATGGAAGGCATTTTATCTTTCCCTTTACCCAATAAAAACAGTTACAAAGTCATTCGGATAACGGCAACCAACATTATTTTGATTAGTACAAAGCCAGAGCAAATAAAACAACAAATACTTCACATTCAAGAAATTCTCGATGCCCCAACATTGGTTAACAAAATTCATTTCAGGCATCAGTACAAAATTGGTAGTGCTCTTTACCCTTCACAAGGATTAGATCTAGACAAGCTTTATCAAAATGCACTCATCGCCAATCATTCTGTTAGTTATTCGTCTGGGAGCTGGGTTGCATTTACCGATAATCTAAAAAGTAACCACGCTCATCAATTGGGCTTAATTACTCAGTTAACAAATGATATTGAACATGAAAAGCTCTATTTTCACATTCAGCCTCAAGTCAAATTAGTTGATCGAAGTATTATCGGTGGTGAAGTGCTTATTCGGTGGCACAATGAACATTTAGGGCAAGTATCACCAGCAGAGTTCATTCCGCTAGCAGAACAAACTGGTCTTATATATAAGCTCACCGATATGTTGTTTGAAAAAGTGTTTCATTGGACATCAGAACACCCTAAAGCTTTATCATTACAAAGCCTATCCATCAATATATCTGCGTTGGATTTACTACAAGAAGGCTTTGCCAAGCGCGTTATTGATCAACTTCAAACGTACCGTTTAGCGGCCAGCAAGTTCACAATAGAAATCACTGAAACCAGTATTTTTCAAAATAACGATATAGTTCATGACAACGTTAAACAGCTACATCAAGCAGGCTTTAGGCTTGCCATCGATGATTTTGGTGTCGGTTATAGCTCTATGCAAAACCTCGTAGCCTTAGAAACAGATGAGTTAAAAATTGACCAGTTCTTCGTGATGAACTTACTAAACGATTCACAAAGCCAGACCTTATGTCGCAATATGATAGATCTCTGCAAGGCTCTGAATATTGTTAGTGTTGCAGAAGGTATAGAATCAGAAGAGATATTGCAGTTATTAAAACAATGGCAATGCCAAGTTGGACAGGGTTATCACTTATACAAACCTATGTCACCGACCGATTATCTAACGCTTTTAGATGAAAAAGTTCCACCTTTGTCAGCGCCAACAAATCGTGCATAATGCGTTAGACATTTATCTACCAACCCATCCACTACAAAGACACGGTTAATAGCTGACATCGCATGAGCCTAATAGACGATTATCAACTACTGGAAATTCCAACTACCGCCAGCGAGCAGGAAGCAAAGACCGCGTTTAGACGTTTGGCGAGGCGCTATCACCCTGACAAAAATCCTGACAAAGACACAACAGAACTTTTCCAGCGTCTTCAGGCCGCTTATGAAAATGTCACCAATGCTATTCGCCAAGGGGCACAAGTCAACGACTGGAAACCTTTTACTTTCACCAAAGAAAATACGCAGAGCTCTGGTGCAAAAAATCGCTACACAAACTATTCGACCACCACAGACAAAGAACAAGAAGCCTTTGTCAAAGAACGGCAACGTGCCTACGAAGAAATGAAGCGTAACAACGCGCACCATGAAAAAACACGTAACGATGCCATCAAAGCAGCACGAAATACCCTAAATGAAAAGCGTGTTAAAGCCCTTTACGAAGAAGCCTTCAAAGCATCTAAAAACTTCACTTCACAAGGCTACAGTTACACCGACAACCAAAGCAGTGAAAAACCAGACATACCGCCTTATCAATCCTTTGTTGACGATGAAGAAGAATTTACTCAATCCACGCAGTCATTCTATAACGATCCTGTGAGCCAGCCGATTAGATTAGACGCAGCAAAAGCCGCCTTTCGCGCAGCAACCTATATTGCTTGTTTTGCTGCCGGTATTTACAGCACACTCTATTGGCAATCATCAAAGCAAGAGGCAACTGCCGAGCAAAAAGTAGCCTCCTACATAAGTGGCTTATATCCGCAGTTTCGTGTCGGAATAAGTTACACCTTGGCAGATACAACGCTTTATGCTGAACCAGATGTATCCAGTGCTATCTTGCAAACCATCCCAGTACAATCTGACCTACAAAGCATTAAATCACAAGGCAACTGGTTAACCGTAAGCTATAACGGTGTGAGCGGCTGGGTACAAGCAAAAAACATCGGCTTTGGTAGCGCGCAACATGCAATCCAAACTGGCTGCTACGGTCAACCCGGTGCCGCACCTCAGCATGGTGAGTTAATTGGTGTAGCTGACGGAAGTAGCCGCTTACGCATTCTCAATCAATTACCTGAGCACAGCATGCTCACCTTCGAGTCCTATGACGGACAAGCACCCTTTTCCATCTATTTGTATGGAAAACAAGCTTACGCAGCCAATTACATCCCAAGAGGCAACTACCGGTTGGTGTTGGAGACAGGTTCCCTGTATCATCACGCCTGTAACCAATTCCTCTTTAATGACACAACCAAAGTCATCTTAGACAATGTCGATTTCGCCAGCACCGAGCAATCACTCACGCTGAAGCCATAATCACCCTAACTGATAAACAACCCTGAGTACTTCACGACCCATGCTAAGTAACATCCGAATCGTACTGATCAACACCTTTCATCCTGGTAACGTCGGCGCTATTGCCAGAGCCATGAAGAATATGGGACTAACCAACCTTTATTTGGTTGACCCAAATGACTATCCATCGGAAGAAGCCACCAGCCGCGCTGCCGGTGCTGTTGATCTCCTTGAAAATGCTACTATCGTTTCTACCTTAGAAGAAGCCATCGCAGACTGCAGTCTTGTCATTGGCACAAGCGCTCGTCATCGCACTTTTCAGCTTCCTATTATGAATGCTCGTGAATGCGCCGAAAGCGTGATTCCAGAAGCCGTTGATCATAATGTCGCTATTGTTTTTGGCCGTGAGACGACCGGCTTATTAAACGATGAAATCGCTCAATGTCACCGCCAAGTCTATATCGACGCTAACGATGAATATCCGGTGTTGAATATTTCGCAAGCCGTACAAATTGTTGCTTATGAAATATGGATGGCAAATCAAAATAAAGAAAACTACAAAAAAGAAACGCCTGAATACCCACATAAGAAAGACATGGATCTTTTCTACGAACATTTAGAAGAAACACTGTATGGCATCAACTTCATCATCCGTAGCCATCCAGGTAAAGTTTTAGACAAGCTGCATAGATTCTTTAATCGCTCTCGTCCTGAGAAACAAGAACTGGGGATTTTGCGCGGAGTATTGGCTGCGGTACAACGCGAAGCTGGACTGACAGAAGCAAACAATCATCCAGAGAAAAAAGCCAAAGACGCAATGAAAGAGGCGGCTAAAAAGAGTAAGTAAGCTCTTTCTTATTCTTGATTTCCAAAACAAAAATGCAGCCGATTGGCTGCATTTTTTAATTTTAACAAAGACGGTGGAAGAATTACTTCTCAGCACGACCTGCAAACTTACGCTCTTCTACGTTAACCTTAATACGGTCGCCAGTAGAAATATGCTCAGGCACTTGAATCACCGCACCAGTAGACAATTTAGCCGGTTTGTTACGAGAGGTTGCAGAAGCGCCTTTAATAGAAGGATCGGTTTCGACGACTTCTAACTCGACGTTAGTCGGCAATTCGATAACAACAGGCACGTCGTTAACTAAGACAACCTGAATACCCACTGTCTCTTCGTTAACAAAAAGAATTTCTTCTTCAACAGCACTCTTATTCAAGCTGTAAGGCGTGTAGTCTTCGTTATCCATGAAAACATATTCATCACCATCAGAATAAGAAAACATTACTTGACGACGAACAAGATCGGCAAGGTCGATCATATCGGAATCTTTGAACGTTTCATCCAATTTACGGCCAGTTACCACATCGTACATACGCATACGATAAAGACTACCGCCAGCACGGCCCTGTGGTACAGAACGCTCAATGTCTTTTACTATGTACGTTTTATTGTCATAGCTGATAGCAATATTCTTTTTGATCTCACTTGCCTTAGGCATTTTTCTTCGTCCTAAAATTACGTTTTATAAAAATAAATATGGGCATTAAATTCATTGCAATTTTGAAAGCCAGATCCTAATCCAGTTTGCTTAAATTCGCTAGATACCAAATCAAGATTTACTCTACAATTAACGGAAAATAGCCACAAATAGAACAATTAAAGGCCGAGCGTTAATACTGATTGTATTTTTTCGAGCTACCTTTCACTTTTTCGGCTGGATAACGCTCGGCATTTTTGGCAATTTTGTCTTTTGCTGCCGAAAATAAATCGACGTTCAATTTATCCGCTAAACGAACCGTAAAAAGCAACACATCCGCAAGCTCATCTTTCACTGCCGACATCTGATCATCATCCAATTGATAAGATCCCTCTTCTGTCAACCAGCGAAAGCAATCCAACAATTCAGCTGTCTCGCCCGCCAAGGCCATAGACAAGTTTTTAGGAGAATGGAATTGCTCCCACTCTCTTTCCTGTGCGAATTGGCGCATGGCGAGTTTTAATAACTCTAATGAGTCGTTATTTACAACCGACATAAATCAATCATTCGCTTTCATGTGAGCGCTATTAATCACTTGATGGATTGGATACAAGACATCTGCTCCCAAAATTTTCGCGCGCTCCGGAGACCAACCAACAACATCATCAGGCAAGTTTTTGTTATCTTTAAATGGCATTTCTAGGGTGAAAGACAAACACTTATAGGTTTCCCCTACCCATTTGGTTGCCACAGTTAAATTCGCTTCACCAAATTGTGATGGCGTATAACCGATCTCGGTCTGAAAATCTGGGCTGACCGCCGTAAAGACATCTTTAAACAGAGTCTCCATCGCTTCCATACGAGCATCAAACGACGGTACGCCTTGGCAACCATCCACAAAATTAACTGGCAAAGCTTCGTCACCATGAATGTCCAAGAATAAATCAACGCCAGTTTCAGCCATTTTCTTTTGAACTGCCAACACTTCTGGACTGAATTCTGCGGTTGGATTCTTCCACTCACGGTTCAAATTTACGCCTTTGGAGTTCACACGCAAATTACCGTGCACTGCGCCATCTGGGTTCATATTTGGCACAACATAAAAGCGACATTGCTTTAAAAGCGAGCGCGCTATCGGGTGCGATTCATCAAACAAACGCTCAAGTAAACCTTCGATAAACCATTCCGCCATGGTTTCACCAGGATGCTGGCGAGCAATAATCCAAATGTTTTTTGCCAAGCCTTGGGTTTTGCTAATCTCCAACAAAGTGATATCACGACCTTCGGCTGTTTCGCCCAAATGATCGGTAATACAATCTTCATTGCTGGCTGCCCAAGCAATCATATCTAAATGACGCTCGTAGCTGTAAGGTGCAAAGTACGCGTAATAAACACTGTCTTGTTCAGGCTGATGAGTTATCACCAATTTACCGTCTACATATTCGGTTGGTACGCGGAACCAATACTCACGGTCGTAAGACGCTACAGCTTGGTAATCTACCCAGCCATCTGGGTAAGCTGCGTCGCTGGCGTTCTCAAATTGGATGACACATTGCTCACCCATTCCGCCTTGCAAACGAAAATAAAACCACTGCAAAAATTTAGAGTTTGTATCATTAGGGATCTTTACTCTAATATTGTCCGGCTCCGAAGCATTAATAACGGAGATGTTACCGCCATCAAACGCACTACTGATCTTGATTCGGCTGGTCATTTACTCTTCCTTAACAATCAAACATTGGTTCTAAATTATGGCAAGTTTACCTATATTCATGACGGCTGTCGCCAACTCTTCCGACGAGCCAGCCTTTCCATTACTTTTTACCTGGTCGACTCACGAAGCACAAGTCAAAGAGGTACTGGTGATACCTGACGACGAATGGTTAGAAAACCATCGTATCGAGCCTAACGCACACGACCTTGATGAACAACAACTCTACGAATTTGGTTTTGAAGCCAGCGACATATTGGCAGAATGGATCAATGAATTTGATACCGATGTGATTTATGCCCTTGAGCCAGAATCGCTTAATCTTTTAGTCGAAGCCACTTACGAGATAAAAGGACTAGAACCAAGTTTCGAAGTACAAAGTATTCACTCGTGGTTTCAAGAACGGGACGTTGACCTAGACGATGCCGTAGCAGAACAAGGCCAAACAACGCCTTTGCACCTGCTACCACCAGATGAACTCGTCATTTTGCTGCTACAAATAGCGGTAGAACATGCTCTAATCGACCCAAGCGACATTCCTGCAATAGAAGACTAATCAGATCACTGAATATTGAATATCCGCTAGAAAAACTGGCCATTTAATAATCACCTGTTTAGAGTCAATAACACCACTTTTGATTCTAAACGGGTGTAAACATGAAAGACCTCCTCCCTGATCTATGCGATCTGTACCCAGAACAACTGCAAATCGCAGAACCTATTTTCACCTCTTACGGAAAACGCACTCACTTTTATGGTGAAGTGGTCACCGTATCGTGTTTTGAAGACAACAGTCGAGTACGAGAATTAGTCGCTGAAAATGGCAAAGGAAAAGTCATGGTTATTGATGGCGGCGGCAGTAAACGACGTGCCTTGCTTGGCGATATGTTGGCAGAAAAAGCCGTCAACAATGGTTGGGAAGGATTTGTGATAAACGGAGCCATTCGTGACATAGCAGCTCAATCACAACTAAACATCGGCATTCACGCTTTATGCGCGCACCCAATGCCAACGGAAAAGCGCGGCTTAGGCGATTTAGGTAAAACACTTCACTTTGCGGGAATGACGATCGCCCAGGGGGATTATATCTATTGCGACCTAAATGGGATTGCTGTATCCAAACAACCATTAGCCCTTCCGTAGAAGGGTTTATGGTTCATTTATGTCAGCTACAATGAAGCTAGCGTGTGGGTAAACAAACTACGCACACCGTTCACTAGCATCTGCACCGACATCATCAATAGCAACATCCCCATCAAACGTTCTAGCGCTGCCAAGCCTTTCTCTCTCAGTATTCGATTCAACAAAGGTGCCATTGCTAAAATAATCACAGAAATAGCCCAAGCCGCACCGACTGAAATTAATAAGTCTTGCTGATCATTTGGGTAGCTTTTTACCATTACCAACAGCGTCGCCAAAGTGGACGGCCCTGCCAACATAGGAATAGAAATTGGCACGATAAAAGGCTCCATCACGGGACCTGCGTCTTTCGTATAAGGCGATGGAAAAATCATCTTCAAGGCAATCACGAACAATACCACACCACCGGCAATAGAAATGGATTCCGTTTCCAAATGCAGCAGGGCCAAAAACTCTGCACCAAAAAACAAAAAACACACCAAAATAACCAAACCAATCAAGCCATCGCGTACCACAATTTGGTATTGACGTTTCTGCGGAACACCCTTCATCACCGACAACAAAATAGGAATATTGCCAAACGGATCGATAACAAACAAAAACAACAAGGTGGCAGATAAAATAGAAAACTCAGCGCTCATTAGATACTCGGGTTAGTGTTAGGGGAAATTGCGGGCACGCAGTTTAACCCATTACAACTCTTGGTGATAGTTGGAGCTATTTAGACCCAGCAAATAAGAATCTCTGCTTTACTTCCAAACCAGTCAATTTTTATCTCTGAACAAAAGTAAATAGACCATGCATAACCGACAATCCAACTCGCTAAAAAAGATCACTAGATTACTCATACCATGACTTTATTATTCGAATTAATTGATAATTGTCAGTAATAGGTGTGATTTTTTTCATTCAATTTGACTTCCAACAGTGCGCTCCGTAGCTTGGCTGAGTCACTTTTTTAATCAAACACAAGGAAAGCCAAATGAAAGCTGCTCGTTTTTACGATAGAGGTGATATCCGTATCGAGGATATCCCAGAGCCTAGTGTTGAACCTGGCACGGTAGGCATTGATGTTGCTTGGTGTGGTATATGTGGTACAGATTTACATGAATTTATGGAAGGACCTATTTTTATTCCGCCTTGCGGCCATCCTCACCCTATTTCGGGAGAATCTGCACCAGTTACCATGGGGCATGAGTTTTCTGGTGTTGTTTACGCGGTTGGTAAAGGCGTAGAAGACATTAAAGTCGGTCAACATGTTGTCGTAGAACCATATATTATTGCCGATGATGTACCGACTGGCCCCGGCGAAAATTATCACCTTTCTAAGAATATGAACTTTATTGGTCTTGGTGGCTGCGGTGGTGGTTTATCCGAAAAAATCGCTGTAAAACGCCGTTGGGTTCATCCTATTGCGAATTCAATTCCTTTAGATCAAGCTGCTTTAATTGAACCGTTGGCCGTTGGCTACCATGCGTTTGTCCGCAGTGGAGCAAAAGCTGGTGATGTTGCGTTAGTTGGCGGCGGTGGCCCTATCGGTTTATTGTTATCAGCAGTTTTAAAAGCAAAAGGCATCACTGTCATCATGACAGAGCTAAGTGCGAAGCGAAAAGAAAAAGCTCTCGACACAGGCGTAGCGGATTACATTTTAGATCCAACTGAAGTGAACGTCACAGACGAAGTAATGAAGATTACGGAAAACCGTGGTGTAGATGTTTCTTTCGAATGCACCAGTAACAACAAGGTTTTAGATACTTTGGTTGAAAGCACCAGAGCGACAGGGACAATTGTGATTGTCTCCATTTGGAGTCATCCAGCTACAGTCAATGTTCATAGCGTTGTCATGAAAGAACTGGATATTCGCGGTACGATTGCTTATGTAAACAACCATGCAGAAACCATTAAACTGGTTGAAGAAGGAAAGGTAAACTTAGAACCTTTTATTACTCAAAGAATAGAATTAGATGACCTGATTTCTCAAGGGTTCGATACCTTAATTCACAACAATGAATCCGCTGTGAAAATTATTGTTCGTCCTTAAAACCACCGAATGGTATCGGCTTGTACTCGGTACCATTCTCTTTTTTTCCATATCAAGACGGAAAATAAGTCCTCTAAGTGTTTATTCAAACCTTCTTTCCATCACATAATTAGTCAGTTCCTGACCACGCACAGAAATTTTCTGCTCATTCACAAGCGAAAAGCCAAAGCACTCAAAGAAAGGGCGTGCGGTAATACTGACATGAGCATAAAGACGAGAAACGTCTCGTTCGTCTGCTAAGCATAAAATATAGTTCATCAACACTCTTCCTATGCCTTGCCCCTGATATTCATGATGACAAAAGAAATGATCAATCAAACCATCTGGCTGTAAGTCGCAATAACCCACAATCACATCATCTAACTCAGCGACTAAAGGTTGGAGGTCCGTCATCTTGTTTTGCCAAACAGACATATCAAAAGACTCTGGCGCCCAAGCCTCAATCTGAGCTTGAGAGTAATCCCGAGCATTCACAACACGAACCGTATTAAAAAATAAATGCCACAGGGCTTCAGCATCGTTAGCTTGATATGGACGAATTTTAATCATGATATTTCCCTATAAAATCTATATTGGTTAATAACGGCATCAATAACATTGCAAATACGACCATCAAAACATTAATGTCACAATAGCTTTGTAGAATGCCCACATTGAATTGAGCCCTAAGGAACCATTTAATGAAATTTAAAGCTCTATTGCCGTTGCTTTCTGCTGTATTAATTATTGTTTCTACGTTTACCAATGCCGAGACGTTATACGCCGGTAAGGTAACTCAAGTAACGCTTCGCGATTTGATCCCTACTCAACCATCAATTGGCTATGATCAGGTGTATTACAAATTGGGACGCTATAAGCTGGATAGTAAGAAAAAATTTGATGAAATCTGTGAAGCAAATGGCCAAAAGGGCTTGGCGCATTTCGATACAAACTCAACACCAAACGATGCCACAAGCTTTCAATGCGATGAACCAGTAGGTTCGCGCCTTAAAGACATGAAAACCATTGTGATTGCCCCTAACGGTCATTACTACTTAACAGATGGCCACCATACTTTAAATGCATTTTGGCATATGCAAGGTGGCGGAGAGCAATTTAAAATAAATGTCGTTGTCGCCAAAGATTATCGTAATCTAACCAATATGAGTCAATTCTGGAACGCGATGATAGCGGATGGCAATACTTGGCTACAAAACAGTAAGGGTAACGACATCACTTATAAAACCTTGCCAACATCACTGGGGATGGAGCATTTCGAAAACGATAAATATCGTTCACTTATGTACTTTTCACGAGATATTGCTTGGGATAAACCTGCAGAGCCAGTGCCCTTTCTAGAGTTCTATTGGTCACGAGAACTACGCAAAGACATTGATCTCGATAAGTATGACTTAACCACAAAAGATGGCTATCGCAAAGCGGTCTCTGACGTTAGCCATTATTTAGTTGCCATGAACAACGATGATTTGGGAGGTTCTGGAAAATCAACAAAAGAGATGGGGCAGTTCGATAGCTTTAATGATAAAAACCTAAATAAATTGTTCGATCCTAAAAAAGGCAAAGCGACGTTCATGCTGAAATATAAGAACAATCTATAAGCTCAAACCTTGCTCTTTGTATCACTTGGCGCTTCTTCTAAAGTTTTTTGATAGAAGCGTTATAACAATGTTTGATGCGTTTCAACATTTATATCCAATCGGTCAAAACATTGAATTTTAAACATCCTCAAATGCACCACATTCCATTAGTTTTATGAATGAAACATGCAAAAAACCTTATATTTTCCGGTTATTTAGCGCTAATTTAAATGTCATATAAAAACACCATGATCAGTGAGTTTATTTCATCATTTTAGTGAAAATACGTCGTTTGTTGAGCAGAATATGCGGCCCTATTATCAGTGCACAAACCAACCTGAAGGGGAAAAAACCATGAAAAAAATGGCGACAAAAAACAGCCTACAAAAAATCAAAAAAACACTGGCTCGCGCTTATGCGGTATACATGATGAAAGGCAGCTTCTACAAACTATCTACTTTCAATATTGGCGGTGTTAGACGTATAAATTGGAGCGGTTGCGACTTATAATTCAGCGTTACCTTCTCCTCTTCGATGCTTTGGTAAGTCATGTACGAACTTACCAAAGCCATCAGTAGAGGATAATAAACCGCTGTTCGTAAAAGCCATTTTTTAGTACTCTGCGCTTCCCTATTTACTATGTTGCTTTTATTTCCTCATGCTAAAAAACACGTTAATTTTACTGTCTCTTTTGACTGTAATGCCTTTCCAATTGGCGTTTGCAGCACCTGATTTTGCCATTATTAAAGCCCAAGCCAAATTATCAGACGATACCTATCTAGAAGCCAATACGCTCGAACAACGCCTTCAAGAACAAGGCCAAACATTAGTACATCAGTCTTTAATTCCCTTATCTCAAGTGAGTTATTTTTTAAGCCGCACCAATGGCGTTCAGACTATTGCCATTCGGGGCACCGCAAACCTAGAAAATGCCATGTTGGATTTAGACTTAGAGTTAAAGCCAGACGCCATTCTTGATATAAAACTACATCAAGGTTTTGGCTCTGGCGCAAAAGCCGTTTACGAAGACATCAAACCTTTCCTAACGAAAGACCAGCCAATTCACCTAACAGGCCACAGTTTGGGCGGTGCTATTGCCGTTATTCTGGCTATGTACTTGCAAAAAGATGGCTATCCAATAGAACAGGTAATTACCTTTGGTCAGCCTAAAGTCACCAATGTTACAGGCGCGAATAAGTTTGATAACTTACCTTTGATTAGAGTGGTAACGCCTAACGACATTGTGCCTTTGGTGCCACCCATTAGCCCTATGCAAATTAGAGACTTAGATATTTTTTGGCACATGGGCGAAGAAGTGATTCTGTTAGAAAGAAAAGAGTTCACCCAAACTAATGGGATTAAAAGCATGTTGCGAGCCACCAAGTTTACAACCTCTATTCCTAGTGACAAAAATCTGTTGGCGCATCAAATGACCACTTATTTAAACCTAATAGAACAGCTACAAACCAACCCGAAAGAAATCCCTTATAAAACCGACCTAAATCTATTTGGCTTTTCGTTCGATTAATCTTAGTCGTCCTCTCGTTACTTTTCAAAACCTCCAAATACGACGTCTGAATAATCATTAGACGTCGTATTCTTGCTTTTCAGAACCAAAAAATAAGCGCTTAGTATTACTTTTTAACAAAAAACCATCACCAACCGTCCTCCGATTCAACTCACTTAATATTTCTTCACCTTAAGAAAATAACTTAACTAATTGTTTCTAAATGTTTTTATTGAAAAATAAAACAAACAGATAACTAACTTTTATCAAACAACTATTGACTCTATTGGTAATACATCATACAACTTATCTGGAAGATAAATGAAATAGCGTTTTATTTTTAAAAACCTATCGTTTTAGCAAGCGAATTTATCTTGCCTCATATACAAAAAAGTTTCTTAAAAGATAAAAATATTAAACAGGATGCTTACTTTATGATCATTAAATCCATTTCAGTGGACGTTTTTACTTTTCTCAGCCGTCGATCAGTAGATACCGCTGGCCATGCTCATCCTGGCGATGAAAAGCAAACCAAAATGGCTATGCTGCGCATAACTACCGAGTCTGGTGACGAAGGTTATGCCTTTGGCCCTCCTGAAGTTATTCGCAAACACATCTTAGATGCCTTTGCTCGAAAAGTACTTATCGGACAAAACGCCATGCACAGAGAGCGCTTATGGCAAGAGCTTGCTCATTGGCAACGTGGCAGTGCTGGCCAATTAACAGACCGTGCCCTCGCATTAGTTGAACAAGCCCTGTGGGATCTTATCGGCCGTAAATTTAACACTCCTGTTTATCAACTACTTGGCGGTTACCGCGATAAAGTATTGGCGTACGGCAGTACCATGTGTGGCGATGAACTTAAAGGCGGCCTAGCAACGCCGGAAGACTACGCAAACTTTGCCGAAACATTGGTAAAACGTGGTTACAAAGCCATCAAACTTCACACTTGGATGCCTCCTGTTTCATTCGCTCCTAGCCCAAAAATGGACATTCGTGCCTGTGCCGCAGTGCGTGAAGCGGTTGGGCCTGACATAGCCTTGATGCTTGATGGTTACCATTGGTATAGCCGTACTGACACATTCAAAATTGGTAAAGAACTAGAACGCCTTAACTTTGAATGGATCGAAGAACCTATGCCAGAAGAGTCCACCGAATCTTATGCTTGGTTAGCAAAAAACTTAGATATCCCTGTGTTAGGACCAGAATCTCTATCTGGTAAACACTTTAGCCGTGCAAGCTGGGTTAAAAATGAAGCCTGTGACATTTTACGTGCTGGCGTAGCTGGTGTGGGTGGTATTGGGCCTTGTATGAAGGTCTCTCACCTTGCTGATTCATTCGGAATGAACTGCGAAATCCACGGTAACGGTGCGGCTAACCTTGCGGTTGTAGGTGCGATTAAGAACTGTGCTTGGTATGAGCGTGGCTTACTGCATCCGTTCCTAGAATACGATGACGTTCCAGCTTACTTAAATAGCATTGTCGATCCTATGGATAAAGACGGATATGTCCACCTTCCTCAAAGACCTGGTCTAGGTGAAGACATTAACTTTGAATACATCGCTAACAACACGGTAGAAACTTATTAATCAAACCAGATAACAAATGAAACGCCGCTGTCCATTGCTTGAAACAAATGGTTCACACACGTCAGCGGCAATGCTTATCCATTACAAAAATAAAGAGGAAGCAAAATGAACGTTTCAAATCTACTCAAATACTGCGCGCTTTCCATGGCAATCAGTGCAGCGATTGCACCAAGTGCATACGCTGTTACACCAGACGACCAACTGGTTATCGGTATGAGCATGGACAATTTATTATCGCTAGATCCTGCTTCAGCAAGCGGTCTGGATGTAGTTGGTGTCAACTCAAACTTGTATGACATGTTAGTCGAACTTGCGCCAAAAGATGCGTCACAAATTTCGCCAGCTGTCGCTAAGAACTGGACAATCAGTGAAGATGGCACTCACATCACGTTCCAATTACGTGATGACGTCACTTTCCACTCTGGCAATAAGCTAACGGCACAAGATGTTGCTTGGTCATTGCAACGTGTACTAAAGCTCAACTTAGCTCTCGCCTCCACTTGGAAAACCTATGGTTTTAGTGCCGACAATGTCGAGCAAGCTATCCAAGCAACGGATGATTACACTCTTGAAATAACGCTTCCGGAAAAAACCGACCCTAAATTAATACTATACACATTAGGCAGTTCCCCAAGTGCTTTTATCATTGATAAAAAAGAAGCGTTAAAACACGAAAAAAATGGCGATTTAGCTCACGCGTGGTTAACTACAAACGTGGCAGGGTCTGGTCCATTTGAGCTAAAAGATTGGCGTGCAAAAGATCGCGTTTTAATGAATCGTTTTGATGATTACTGGCGTACGCCGTCTGAAATGAAACGCATCGTCATGCGCCATATGACAGAGTCTCAATCACTACGTCTAATGCTAGAACGTGGCGATATAGATGTTGCCATGGGCATGTCTATTCCTGACATCGAAGCCTTAAAAAAGGACGATGATGTTCGCACTGAAGCAGACATTCGCGGCACACTTTATTACGTTGCTGTGAGCATGAAAGATCCGAAATTTTCTAATAAAAAAGTACGCGAAGCCGTACGCTATTTGATTGATTATCAAGGCATCAATGATTCGATCATGCCAAACTACGGTGTTTTGCACCAACGTCCAGTCAAATTAGGGTTACCAGCAACCCTTCCTGAACCTGGATATGCCTTAAATATCGAAAAAGCCAAAACATTATTGGCAGAAGCCGGTTACCCTGATGGCTTCAAAACTAGCATTAGAGTGCTGTCGCAATTACCTTTCATCAATATCGCCACCAGCGTGCAATCCACACTGGCTCAAGCTGGCATTAATGCTGAAATTATTACCGGTACAGGCAATCAGGTTTATGGCGCGATGCGCGAGCGTAACTTTGAAATGCTAGTCGGTCGTGGTGGCGGCGGTATCGAACCACATCCTCATTCTAACCTGCGCTCATTGGTCTACAACCCAGACAACAGTGACGAAGCAAAACTAACCAATTTCCAAGGCTGGCGCACAGCATTCTACAGCCCAGAAATTAACACTCTGATTGAAACGGCATTATTGGAAAAAGACGCTCAGAAACAAATCAAAATGTATCAGGACGTCCAGAACCTTTATGACACTCAAATTGGCGCCATTTTCCCAATTTCACAAATGGTTGATACCGTTCTACTCAGAACCGATGTGAAGCACTACGAAGGTCACCAAGCCGCTACGACACGACTAAGAGAAGTCACTAAAGAGCGTTAAGGAATGACATTTCCAACTAAAGTATTGGCCTGATTTTGCTAGTACTAGCCACTAAGCACTTAGGTGCTGGTGGCTTATCCTCTTTATTTTTGGAGACTTATTTTGCTTACTTTCCATTTATCTAACTCGCGCATTAAGCGCGTTCTTGGCGGCCTAAGCTCCGTCGCCATCACCCTATTGGGGCTGCTTGCATTGACGTTTTTTATCGGTCGGGTCATGCCTATCGATCCGGTTCTTTCCGTTATCGGGCCCGATGCTGATAACTCAACGTATGAGCAAGTTTATCAAGAAATGGGTCTAGATAAGCCCATCTACGTTCAGTACTTTTATTATTTGAATGATCTTGCTCATGGTGATTTTGGCAACGCCCTACTCACTGGCCGTCCAGTCATAGAAGATATTGCACGTGTCTTTCCAGCGACCTTAGAACTTGCCACGGTTGCCATTATCTTTGGTATTTTTATCGGCATTCCTTTAGGCGTATACGCTGCCGTCAATAAAGGGAGAACGGTGGATCATATCATTCGTGTTATTAGTCTATTTGGCTACTCAACACCTGTATTCTGGGTCGGCATGATAGGCCTGATCATATTTTACGCTTGGCTTAATGTTGTTGGCGGTTCAGGTCGTGTCGATTTAGCCTACGATGGTTTTGTCGATCCAGTCACTGGCATGTTGCTAATTGATTCAGCCCTAGCAAAAGATTGGGATGTTTTTCAAAGCGCCATCAAGCACATTATTTTACCTGCCTTTATATTGGGTTTAAACGCAGTGTCGTTTATCACTCGTATGACGCGTAGCTTCATGCTAGAGCAACTTTCACAAGAGTACATTTTAACCGCTCAAGTTAAAGGTTTACCTAAACATGTAGTCATCTGGCGTCATGCATTTCGCAATATTCTCGTGCAATTGCTCACTATTATTACTCTATCCTATGGATCCCTATTAGAAGGTGCGGTGTTAATTGAAACTGTCTTTGCTTGGCCAGGGTTTGGTCAATATCTCACCAGTAGCCTCTTACTTGGTGATATGAATGCCGTTGTCGCCTCAGTATTACTCATTGGTCTTATCTTTATTTCAATGAACTTGCTGACAGATTTGCTTTATCAAGTATTCGATCCGAGGACACGAAAATGATTACAAACTCTACTATGGCGCCATCCGCCACCTCAAAATCAGCCAGTGCTAGCATGCTGATGCTATTACAAACGCTAGCACACGGCTGTAAACGAATTATTCGTAATCCTTTGACCGCAGCAGGGCTTGTTGTCGTGATGTTATTGCTTATCGTCGCGATGTTCGCACCATGGATTGCAACACACAACCCTCTTGCTCAGGAACTTAGTAACAGTTTGCAAGCGCCTAGCTCCGAACATTGGTTTGGTACCGATGAATTCGGTCGCGATATCTTTAGTCGCCTTGTTTATGGCTCTCGCATTACTTTATATATCATTACCTTAGTCACTGTTATTGTCGGCCCAATAGGCTTAGCCATTGGAACGATTTCTGGTTACTTCGGCGGTGTAATCGATACCATATTCATGCGTATAACCGATATCTTTATCTCTTTCCCTGGACTAATACTTGCGCTTGCTTTTGTGGCGGCATTAGGGCCTGGCTTAGAGCATGCGGTGATTGCCATTGCCTTGACCAGCTGGCCGCCAATCGCCCGTTTGGCTCGTGCAGAAACCCTGCAATTGCGCAAAGCGGATTACATTGTGGCCGTTCAGTTACAAGGTGCGTCTTCTACTCGTATCATTTTCCGTCATATTGTTCCTATGTGTTTATCCTCCGTTATTGTGCGTCTTACCATGAACATGGCGGGGATTATTTTGACAGCCGCTGGCTTAGGTTTCTTAGGTTTAGGGGCACAAGCACCACTACCTGAATGGGGTGCAATGATCTCCACTGGCCGTAGTTATATGTTAGAAAACTGGTGGCTCGTCGCCGCTCCTGGCGCTGCAATTATGCTTGTCAGTCTAGCGTTCAATTTACTTGGCGATGGTCTACGTGACCTACTCGACCCTAGAAACTAAAGGCGTGCTTTCTTATGCAAAATACAAAGTTAGAAGTCAAAAATCTCCAAATTAGTTTCTCTCATGAAGGGAGCCAAGTGAATGCGGTACGCGACGTATCCTTTACGCTAGGACAAGAGAAGCTCGCTATTGTAGGAGAATCAGGTTCAGGCAAATCCACGGTAGGACGCAGTTTATTAAAGTTGCATCCTAAAAATGCCACCGTTGAAGCAGAAAAACTGCTGTTTGGTGATATTGACTTGTTAAATGCCAGCGAAAAAACCATGCGCGATATTCGTGGTCGTCGTATATCAATGATAATGCAAGACCCAAAATACTCGCTGAATCCTGTTATGAAAGTAGGCGACCAAATTGCCGAAGCCTATTTAGCCCATTACAAGGTAAGCAAAAAAATCGCACAAGAAAAAGCCTTAATCATGCTTGAAAAAGTTCAAATCCGTGATCCTAAACGGGTCTATTCGCTCTATCCTCACGAGGTTTCTGGGGGTATGGGTCAGAGGGTTATGATTGCTATGATGCTGATTCCTGAGCCAGAAATTATCATTGCCGACGAGCCAACGTCTGCCCTTGATGTATCAGTGCAACGTCAAGTACTGAACTTACTTGATGAGCTGATCAGCGAGCGAAACATCGGACTGATCTTTATCAGTCACGACCTCGATCTGGTACGCAATTATTGTGATCGCGTACTCGTTATGTATGCTGGTCGTGTCGTGGAATCTATCAAAGCCAGTGAGCTGGAAAATGCTCAACATCCTTACACTCAAGGTTTGCTAAAAGCACCACCAAGAATAGGCGACATTCGCAACCGCCTCCCTACTTTAGAGCGAGATCCTAGCTGGTTATATAATTGAGGGCGTTTTTATGAACATGATAAACATTGAAGGGCTCGACCTATCTTTTGGTACGGGCGCAAACGAAAGCAAAATTTTGCATGACGTAAACATCCAGATTCAAGCAGGCGAATCTTTTGGTCTAGTGGGTGAATCTGGCTCTGGAAAAACCACTGTCCTACGCTGTCTAGCAGGACAATACAATCATTGGTCTGGGCAGCTTTCTGTTAATGGTAATCGTCTGCTACATAAGCTCGACAAAAAACGCTGCATCGATATGCAAATGGTCTTCCAAGATCCGTATGGGTCTTTACACCCAAGACACAGCATTGAAACCGCACTTGCTGAACCGTTAAAAATTCACAAAATAGACAATAGAGACGAGCGAATTAGCGCTATACTCAAAAAAGTGGGACTGGATGACAGCTTCCGTTACCGCTCACCGCACCAACTGTCTGGTGGTCAGCGTCAGCGCGTTGCTATTGCCAGAGCCTTGATACTTGAGCCTAAAATCCTGTTGTTAGATGAACCAACTTCAGCATTGGATGTGTCTGTTCAAGCAGAAATCCTCAACTTACTAAAAGACTTAAAAGAAAAAGAAGGTCTGACTTATCTAATGGTGACTCATGATCTTGGTGTGGTGACTTATCTATGTGATCGCATTGCCGTTATGCAAAATGGTCATATTGTCGAAACCATTTCATCAGTGAATCTTGCTAACCATGGTGCCTCAGAGCCTTATACGCGAATGCTTTTGGATTGTTGTTATCACACAGAAACGACACAGAGTTCAGAAGCATTAAGTGCCTAATCAAGGCTTATTATTAATATCTTCAAGCGCTCGGTAAACGAGCGCTTTTTTCAATAAATTTCATTTCCGCCTCCACCTAGATGTGAATGCAAGCATGCAGTTTGTAAAACGATGCGTTCCGCATCCCGTCATACTTAATTAAGCATAACCAGTTAAAAAGAATAATAAGAAGCGTTATCATTAGCGCCGCTTATTATCCTACTAAAGCACTTCTGCGTTGTTGATTACTTGTTGCTCAGTAACAACCATACAGCTGCTATAGATATTCAAACCAAAGGAATTCGTTATGTTGCTTAATCGCCCCTCTTTTAAGAAAATCTTGCTCTGTGCCTGCATTACGGCTTCATTAAATGCTTTTGCTGGTGAACATAACGTCACTACAAAATATGGCGAAGTAAAAGTTAATAATGAAGTGAAGCGCGTCGTCACCTTGTCTGAAGATGCCCTAGACAGCGCAATTTCACTGGGTGTGAAACCGCTAGGCGCTATTGCGACTCGTGGTGGAGATTCTGTAGCAGAATACATTCAACAACGCGCTAGTGGCGTTAATATAGTAGGCACTTCTCGTCAAAACAACTTAGAAGCTATTGCAGCACAACGTCCAGATTTGATTTTAGCGTCGGCGAACTTACCTCAGGATCAATACAACATCTTGTCTAAAATTGCGCCAACTATCGTCCCTCTTTCCCCTGGAATGGTATCTGATAGCTGGATCACGGTGGCCAAAGTGTATGCACAAGCACTAAACAAAAGCGAGCAGATGGATGACATCCTGAATAACATAAAAGTTCGTGAAAACGCTCTGAGAAATGTCATTACTGCAAAACTACCAAAAGACGAACGCTCTGCAACATTAGCGCGCTGGATGCCACAAGGCCCTATCGTAATGTCATCACAGATTTTCTCTACCGATGTTCTCGCAGCAACTGGATTTATCATCAACGATGCAGGCGTGATAAAAGAAGGCCGCCCCCATAGTAGCCCTCTTAGTTTAGAGAATTTATCTAAAATCGACAGTGACTGGTTGTTCTTAGCAACACTAAATACTGAAGGTAAAGACGCACTTGAAGCAGCCAAAACTTCCCCCTCTTTCTCACGTCTTAATGTTGTAAAAGAAGACAAAGTTTTTTCAGTAAATGGCCAATTATGGACGAGCGCTGCTGGCCCGCTTGCTGCCCATGCCATTCTTGATGACATTCAAAATATCATTGATAGCACAATAAAATAATTAGACAAATAACCTAGATGATTAGTTGGTTTCATATACCTCCCGCACAACGCCCCTTGTTTAGCGTATTTGTGTCAGCACATTTAGTGTTGGCACTTTGCTGTATCTGCAGTTTATTGTTTGGCGCTGGCGGCTTAAGTTTACAAGCTTCTTTTCAAACACTACTCGGCAATGGTTCCGCAGACGATCAATTCACTGTCTTTCATTTACGCGCAACCAGAACAGTCATTGGCTTGTTTATTGGTTTAACACTTGGCATTGCTGGTGCTTTAATGCAGGCTGTAGCACGCAATCCATTGGCTGAACCTGGTTTACTTGGCGTTAGTGCTGGAAGCTCCCTTGCAGTTGCCATTACTTTGGTTCTAGGTGCCAGCACGGCAACATTAACGGTTGGTATTGCCCAATTTGGCGCTTTGCTAGGCTGTTTGTGTGTGCTTAGCGTCGCTCGAATGCAAGGACAGCAAAACGACCCAATTCGCTTAGTTCTGGCTGGCGCCGCGCTTTCAAGTCTGTTACTCGCTGTAACTTCTCTATTGTTACTATTTGACCAAAGAGCCGCCGATGAAATTCGCTTTTGGGTAACAGGCAGCGTTGCAGGTAGAGACACCGACACCCTATTATCGGTTTTGCCTTCCATGCTGATTGCGGGACTTTGTATCTTATACGCAGTAAAGCCTCTGGCATCATTAGCACTAGGTGAGCGAGTTGCCATTGGCTTGGGACACAAGCCGCAACGTATCCGCGCTGTTGTCATTGTAGCTGTTGCTTTACTCGTTGGTGGTGCAACCGCGATTGCTGGTCCCGTTGCTTTTATAGGCCTAGTGGTTCCTTTTGCGGCACGCGCTTTGGTTGGGCCAGATATTCGCCGTACTTTATGGCTATGTTTACCACTCGGACCAATTATTGTGATTTCTGCAGACATCGTATCACGCCTTGTTGCTCAACCAGCTGAAATGCCATTAGGAGTATTGACCGCCATTATTGGTGCCCCTGTACTACTGTTGATTGTGCGATCTCGAAGAATGCCTACCTTATGATGAATCAAAGTCTCTCCCTTCCTAATAACGAAGAAAACCCTACAGCACCAAGCGGTCATAGCTTATTGTCTCTAGGTCGTCATCTGACGCTATTGATCGAGAAACAAGCAGTTATCCGCAACACTTGGCTACTAATCCTGTTATCAGTCGCTTGTATTGCAACACTTGGTATTGGCACCATGCCAATCTCGCCAAAAGATGTTATTGCCGTATTATTTGGCCACGGCAATCCGATGAGTCAGTTCATTGTGCAAGATTTACGTTTACCACGTTTATTGGCTGCACTATTTACTGGAGCTGCTTTCAGTTTGGCTGGCTGTTTAATGCAAACCATGGCTAGAAACCGCTTAGCGACACCAGGCATAATTGGCATAGATAACGCTGCGATGGCATTCGCTGTGTCGTCAGTGGTTGGTATGGGGGTTTCGCTCGCGCCTTCTGCTATGGCATTGGCTGGTGCTGCAACAGCAACCGCTTTGGCATTTGGCCTTGCTGGTGGCAGTGGCACACGGGGCTATCGCTTCATCGTTGCCGGTATCGGCATTGGTGCCATTGCGGGTGCGGTAACGCAATTACTATTAAGCCAAGTCAGTATCGATGTGGCAAACAGCGCCTATCCTTGGACGGTTGGTAGCTTGAGTGCTCGCGATCCTATGATGGTAAAAGTGTTAGGCATTGGGCTTGGCATCTGTTTAGTAGCTTGCTTATTTTTGGCCTCTCAGTTTGCTTTGATGCCCTTTTCCGACCAAGTCATTACAGGTCTTGGCGCAAATATCAAACACATTCGAATCACCGCTTTAGTTTTGTGTATCACACTAACTGGCCTTGCCGTTGCGGTAGCTGGCCCTGTCGGCTTAGTTGCCTTGGTTGGCCCTGAGATCGCTAGAGTTCTGGCACGTTATCGTGGTATTCCCTTGATAAGCTCTGCACTCACTGGCGCCTTGGTGATGATTCTAGCCGATCTATTTGGTCGAACGATATTGTCACCAATAGAATTACCCGTTGGTATAGTCACTGCCGTTATAGGTGGTCCTTACTTAATTTGGATACTTGTACGACGCACTTCAAGGACTTCGTTATGACGGCCACGTCTCTACAATTTAAACAGACATCTGAAATAAACAACCTAGCTCGTCTCGGGGCTGAAAGGCTCACCCTAAAACATGGCAAAACCAGCATTATTGAAAATCTAGATGTTTCTCTTCCAGAAGGGAAAGTCACTGCTATTGTTGGGCCAAATGGCTGCGGTAAATCCACCTTGTTAAATGGCTTATCTCGCGTTCATTCACCAAGTTCTGGGGTTGTACTGCTCGATGGAAAAGACATTCATTCTCTTCCTTCCAAAGAAGTCGCTAGACGACTCGCACTATTACCACAAGACACTTTAGCACCGGATGGCATTACCATTGAAGAATTGATTCGCTTTGGCCGTCACCCCCACCAAAGTCTACTAAAACAATGGGCTATGGATGACCAACAAGCCATAAACTACGCCCTAAACGCCGCAGATTTAGAAGGGCTAAAAAATCGACTGCTGGACACGCTCTCTGGCGGACAACGCCAACGAGCTTGGATTGCTATGTCAATTGCACAAGAAACGCCTTTGCTCTTATTGGATGAGCCAACTTCAGCTCTGGATTTAGGGCATCAGATTGAAGTCTTCGAGCTAATACGCAATTTATCAAGACAAGGCAAAACTCTCGCTATGGTAGTTCATGACCTACCAAGCGCTTGCCGGTATTCGGATCATATTATTGCTATGAAAAAAGGCGAGATAATCACCCAAGGCAGCCCAAAAGAGGTGATGACAAAAGAGCTGGTGCGTGAATTATATGGCGTTGAATGCGACCTGATTCCAGATCCGATGACTGGCAGCCCGATTCTTATTAATATGAAGCGAGTTAGAAACTAGTTTTTTAGTTTCTGGAAGTAAAATGAACTTTCAACGCCCTTTAGCTATCTCTTTACTAAAGGGCGTTTAATCTAAGTAAACACCTCTAATTATAGAATTTTTCTTGATCAATCCGTCCAGCTTTCATTGTAACCGCATGGTCACACATGTAATCCACTACATCAGGATCATGACTGACCATCACCATGGTTAAATCTCGCTTGGCTTTTAAATCATTTAATAGATTCAGAATTTCCGCCTGCACAGACATATCCAAGGCTGACGTGGGTTCATCTAATAACAAAAGCTTTGGTTCCAGCAACAAGGCACGAATAATCGCTACTCGCTGACGCTGGCCGCCAGACAATTGATGGGGATATCGATCAATCATGTTTTCAGCTAAACCAACCTGCTTAAAACCTTCACTCAAACGATCATCAATATCTTGATAACCCAGCAATTTCAAAGGTTCTGACAAAGCACGACGCAGACGATGTTTCGGGTGCAAAGAAGCATAAGGATCTTGAAATACCATTTGCACACGACGGCGCAAGTCACCAGTGAACACCTTGCCAGCACTCAATGGCTGATCCAACATGTTTATACTACCGCTCCAATGCGGATTTAACCCTGCCAACACCCAAAGCAAAGTCGACTTACCACATCCAGAAGGGCCAACCAAACCAAAGCACTCGCCAGCTTTAACAGTCAAATTTACGTCATGAACAACGGTATTACGCTCCGAGCCTTGAACATGACTGATACTGACGTCATTTAATTCGATCAAGTTCATCGAGCGGCTCCTTCGGTTAAACTGGCTATCTGTTTCCGATCCAAGATAGGCAATGATTCCCCTCGTTTATCAATATTCGGACGACATGACCACAAGGTTTTCGTATACGGATGTGACGCGTTGGATAATTCAGATGCCGCCAACTGGTCAATCAACTGACCTTGATACATAACCAATACCCGCTCGCAATAATCTGCCACTTGCTGCAAATCATGACTAATCAATAACAAGCCCATATTGCGCTCTTCAACCAAGGAAGAAATTAACTCTAAGACCTGATCTCTCACCGCATGATCTAGTGCCGACGTTGGTTCATCAGCAATCAAAAACTGCGGATCATTGATCAATGCTATTGCTAACATCACTCGCTGCCCCATTCCGCCTGACAACTGATGAGGATACATCTTGCGTAGTTGGGCTGGATTCGGTAAACCGACGGCATCCAGCATATGCTCGACTTTTTCGATTCGCACTTTTTTCGATAAAGACTGATGTAGCACCAAAGGCTCAGCCACTTGTCGGCCAATATTTTGTGTCGGATTCAACGCGTATTTAGGATCTTGCAGCACCATAGCAACTTGCTTGCCACGCAATTGATTCCATTGTCTTTGATTATAAGGCAAGACGGCTTCGCCAAGCAGTTCAAAGCGATCCGCCTGAACGTGTAAAGAATCTGGTAGCAATCCCATTAACGAACGTGCGGTAAGTGATTTTCCTGAGCCAGATTCTCCAACAAGCGCAACCCGTTCACGCCCCATCGAAAAATCAATGCCTTTGACCAATTCTGTACCGTCTTCCAAACCAATTTTCAGGCTCTCGATGCGAATCAAACTTGAATTATTTGTCATGACGAGGATCCATTTTATCTCTAAGTCCATCACCCAGCAGGTTAAAAGCAAGGCTAGCGAACAAAATAGCAAAACCGGGCACCGCAGCAACCCACCATTGATCAAATATCACGCGGCTACCGCTGGATACCATAGACCCCCACTCTGCCGTCGGCGGCTGAATGCCCATACCTAAAAAGCCAAGACCAGCTGCAGCAAGAATAATCCCCCCTAAATTCAGCGCAGCTCGAACAATCGCACTCGGCAAAACCAAAGGTAAGATATGACCCACAATCAAACGTAAACCTGTTACACCTTGCATTCTAGCCGCTGACAAATAATCACTGCGACGAATAGACAAGGTTTCTGTTCTCGCTTGTCGCGCAAATGAAGGCCAACTAGTAAACGCCAAAGCTAATGCGCCATTCATTAAGCCTGGTCCTAAAATAGAAACCAAAGCCAATGCAATAACCAAACTAGGTAAAGACATAACAATGTCAGTAATACGCATCAAGATGCGCTCGACCCAACCGCCAAAATAGCCTGCAAAAATGCCCACAGCCAAGCCAATAGGAACCGTTAGAATGACAACCAAACTTACTAAAATAAGTGTTGGGCGAGCACCAAATAAGACGCGGGAGAATAAATCGCGGCCAAAACGGTCAGTACCAAACCAATGCACGGCATCGGGAGCCAATAATCTGTCTTGGATATTTTGAACATTAGGATCAAAGGGTGATAAAAGCGGCGCTAGCAAAGCCAAGCCTAATAGCATCATCACCATGATCAAGCCGATATTAAAAGTATTCAACCAGCGAGGTAACCGAAAGCGACGCTTCTTCTGTACTGTATGAGGGGTAAGGTTATTTGTTGAATCCATCATCTTGTTCTTGGGTCCACCCATTTAGTGAGTGCGTCGGCAAATGTATTTAGCAAAATAAAACAGGTACCAATTAATAACGTTGAACCTAATATCGCAGAAATATCCGAAGCAAATAATGCACTGGTTAAGTAACGACCAAGCCCAGGCCAAGCAAATACCGTTTCTGTTAATACGGCACCTTCTAACAAGCTTGCATAAGACAAAGCCAGAATTGTGATTAAAGTGCCCAATACGTTAGGAAAGACGTGCACCACTAGAATTCGAAGACGACTTGCGCCCTTAGCTTGCGCCAAAATCACATATTCCTTATTGGTCTCTTCTAGCATGACAGCACGCAACAATCGCGTAATCGACGCCATAGAAAGTAGCGCCAGTACAGCCACAGGTAACCATAAATGCGCAATCGCATTTTTAATTATTTCCACATCCCCACTACGAATGGCATCAACTAAAATAAAACCGCTGTTTTGCGTCATCGTATAGGTATAAATATCGTCTAATCGGCCAGGCCCTGCTGACCAATGCAAAGTGGCATAAAACAATAATAGCCCCAATAAACCAAGCCAAAAAACGGGTACAGAATAACCCAGCAAGGACACAAATCGCGCCAAATGATCCATCCAACTACCTGGCTTATACACCGCCATTCCAGCAAGCAAAATACCAAAGAAAGCACCGAAAAACATGGCACAGGTTGCCAGCTCAATCGTCGCTGGAAAAGTGCGCATCAAATCACTAACGACTGGTTGCTGAGTTAACTGAGAAACACCCAAATCGCCCTGAGATAATCGCCCCAAGTAATGAAGAAATTGCATTGGTAAAGGCTGATCTAAACCTAATTCATGATGAGCCTGTTGGTACGTCGCCTCACTGGCATGATCTCCTACTAGCTGCAAAACAGGATCAACTGGTGCAGCACGAGACAATATAAAGGTAAAAACCAGCAAGCCGAATAAGGTCAGCGCCAATGAAACAAGGCCGCTCGCCAGAGTCTGGACGCGGCCTATCCAAAGTCGGCGCGTTTTCGCGCCGACTGACAGTGTTGAAGCGCTCATTGTTTAGAGGTGCCCATTATTTAGAAACGTTCTTGTAATAAACCATATCTGGCATGATGCCCTGTACGTAGCCTTGCAAGTCTTCTCGAATCGCAACTAGCTTTTTGTTTTGCAAGCCAACAACAATAGGTGAACTTTCACGAACTTTTTTCTGCAAGGCTTGGTACATTTCAGTACGTTTTGCTTCATCTGTTTCAGCACGAGCCGCAATGGTCATCTTGCTTAATTCAGGAATCTGCCAGTTAGCACGCCATGCTAGCGTTTTAGAACCATTTTCAGGGTTATACGCAAAAGCTGATGCATTGGTGTTTGGATCAAAATAGTCTGGGCCCCAAGCAGTCACTGTGGCTTCAAAATTATGACTCTTCACTTCACTAGAAACCTGACTACTAATGCCCGGAATCAATTCCACTTTAATGCCTGCACGCTCAAAACTCGCTTGCAAAGCTTGCGCCACATCCAAATACGGCGGCTGATTGCTGACAATTAACTTGAAGTGAGGGTTTTTAATGCCCGCTTCTTTCAGGATGGCTTTCGCTTTTTCTGGATCATAGCTGTATGGCTGATCAGTCAACGCACCATTGAAACCAACTGGTAAAAACGATTGCTGAACTTGAAACTGACCGCGCATCAAATCAACACCAATACCTTTGTAGTCAAACGCCCAATGTGCGGCTTCCCAAAATTTTGGATTGCCCAAATCTGGGTTATTTTCCACCTTGGTATTAAACAAAATGTAGTACAAAGAAGCATAAGGTAAAGCCAAAGTTTTCACGCCTTTTTTACCTTGCAATGATTGAAACTGATCCGAACCTAAATTACGGGCAATGTCTGCATCACCTTGCTCAATCAATAACTGACGAGTTGCCGCATCAGGCACATTCTTCATCAAAATCAAATCTAGCTTAGGCGCGCCACCTGGCGAAGTTTTATTCGCAGACAACACCAAGGCTTCATGGGGAATGTATTGTTTAATCTGAAAAGGACCACTACCTGCTGAATGATTATTCAACCAAGCATGACCAAGATCGCCGTTCTCAGCATTCGCCATTGCGGTCTTCTCATCAACAATAGAAGACGCAGGTGCAGACAATAGGCTCAATACAAATGAAGGTCCAACACTCACATCCCAAGTAATTTTCACTTTATCATCGGCAATTTTCTGAATGTGACTATCAACATTGTCTTTATCCCAACCCAATTGGGTCAAAATAAACGACGGCGCTAGATTCAGCTTAACCACGCGCCCCAAAGAAAAGATAACATCTTCTGGACGAACTGGATTACCACTAGCGAACTCCGCACCTTTGCGCAGAGTTAACGTTAAACTGTTGGATGTTGATTCCCAACTAGACGCCAAAGTAGGCTCCAGACTGGTTGGATTTTGTGGGTCAGATTGAACCAAACGTTGATAAACATTGGTAAAGGTTTGTACTGAGGTTAATTCAAAACCTTGTGCTGGATCTAAGCTGGTAACATCGTCTAATGATTGTGCCACAACTAAGGCATTTGGTGGCGTTGCTGCAAAAGCAGAAAAGCTACTGGCACAAACCAGCAAACTTGTTGCTAATAGTTTTTTCATAAATATAGCATCCTGATAATCGGTTCATTGTATGTAAAATAATGAATGTCAAAGAATAAGCTAAAACAATAGCCATGTTATCTATATAAAAATATAGATCTCTTTAGTAATTAAAATAAGTGGATTTTTTAGAGTTATTGTTTGATGTTCTTGTTTTAGAGTGATCAGACCGCTTTATCTAACAAAATTAAGCAGTAGAGCACACAAAATTTATGCTCTGGCTGACATGATAACAATCTAAACATAAAACAGATAATCAGCATTACTGATAAGCTTATTACCTGATAACCAACATCAAACTGCATAAGTAAAAAACGCCCAATGCAATACATCGAGCGTTTTTTATAACTAAAGATAGAACCTAAACCTGATTACTATACAAGGCCTACTTGAAAGGCACTACAAACGTAATCCAATGGGCAAACTTTCACCAACTAAGGCATTAAGTTCGTCGCTGTTAATCTCAATTTGGCTTTCTAAACGCTCAAGCCATTGAGCTGGGCATTTGTCTTTTTTGAGTTTGTTCGCCACTTTTTTGCGTAAAGCGCTGAGTTTATCGGATTCACCAACGCTGACTTGGCTCATCAGAACGGCTGCCAAACCTGCTTGCTTACGCTTTTTCCAATCTTCTTTAAGCGTAACTTCTAGGATAGGAAAGAGCTTATCCTCAGCAATTCTTTGCTCTTGCTTTCCAGATAATAGATGACGGGAGGCAATTCGTCCTATCGTCCACCAAGCCGTGTCTGGCTCAGAAGTTTTCTGCAAACGCTTTAGTAACCAATCTATTGCGGTGGTTTTATCTTCATTTGATAAACTCTCTAACGCACCAACCAAACGAATTAAATCGTCACTGGACTTAGTGGTCAGAGCTTTCATCTTGTCACGAGAACGCTGCCCTGTTGGCGAATAGTATTGGCTAAATTGTTTGAACAAGTACGCTTGTTGTTCAATAGATAAACCGCCTGCGATGCGGCGATATAAGGTCCAGTACTGCCCCCAAACTGGCGCGGTGTCGAACTGAACACCAGCTTTAGTGGCATTCACCACTTGCTGTACACGAGCCAAGTCATCCATAGCGCCAAAGCCAGGGCGAAGACAGTAGCCCATCAACTGCAACCATTGACGCTCATGTTGAGCACTTTTGGTCCGACCAGATTTAAGACTTAAAAGCTTATCGACCAAACGTCGCGATGTGGCAAGGTTCCAATCATCACGATTACCCAGTAACTGATCCAAATCCTGCTTAAGGGATTTTACCAAATCAGGATTTTGCTTTTGACCCGCACTAGAAAAACACTTCGCTAAATGCTCTTCCGCTTGGCCCATATTGGCATGCAGTAAACCGCTTTCATCAGATTGCTCAGAGTCTTGCGAAGAACTAGCTTGGGTTGAAAAATCCAAACGCCATTGGTCTTTCTGGTTGTTCGCGTTTAACACTACTTGCAACACACCCACTTCGGTCATTTGCACCGATAGCGTTACCGACGTTTCTTGCGAATCGATGGAGCCATCCAGCTCGGTCATCAAGGTAGAAATATAGTGCAATCCATCTTGATCACGTACTCTGCCAACCACACATTCAAGATGATCGTCAGAGCGATACAAAGGGAACTGTACTTGCTGGCCCAGAGTGACAAAGAACTCTTGTTCTAAGCAAATGGCTTCACTTTTTAAAGTATCTTTTGGCAAGATACCAACGAATTGATCCTCGCCAACTTTTAAATACAAGCTGTGCGCCACGCCACTTTCAATGCGTGTACTTTCGCCTGCCAAAGCGTTTAAATACATGGCGGCGCCTTTGGCAACCGCATCGTCAGGTTCTTCTGCAGAACAGGCAAGAATAGGCTCAGAAGACCAAATATTCAGCTGCTCTAATAAGCGAGCTTTTAACACAGGGCTATTAAACAAACCGCCGTTAAACAACACGGCATCAGGCATAGCCGAGCCAGTTGCCGCTTTGATTACTGCTTTATGTTGCTGTAAAAATGCCGCTAAATGCCGCGTAAACGCAGGATCTGACTCATAAGGCAAGCCCAAGGTGTGCATGGCATAATCGCTCTTTTGCACCTTTTCATCCTGATTAACCAAAGGAAAAAATCCACTACGAATTTGTTCCAACAAGGTTTCTCTTGATACATCAAATTTTTGCGAACCACCGATTAAACGACTACCACCACCAAGTACGGTGATACTTAACGATTCCGGTGCATCTTTACCTAATAAGGTTTCTTTAGCTTGACGAGTTTGCTGAACCAAAGCCGCTAAACGCGTAGCAGATAACGCAGATATCTGCTTAGGATCTAACTGAAACGCCAAGGCTTGATCAAGGTTATCGCCACCAAGCAACAGATGTTCACCTACTGCGATACGCTTAAGAGAAACACCTTTCGCCTTGCTTGATGTAGGCTGAATAGCAACCAGACTAAAGTCACAGGTACCACCACCTATATCGACCACCAAGAGCATTTTTTTATCAGCTAACGCAGCGAGCTTTTCGTCATCGCTGATGTAGTGATAACAAGCCGCTTGCGGCTCTTCGAGAAGATATAAATCGTTTAGACCGGCCAGTTTGGCTGCTTCCAAGGTTAACGCTCGCGCTTCTTCATCAAACGATGCCGGCAAGGTTAACGCTATGGATTGAGATTCTAACGGTGCATCAGCAAAGCGATGATTCCAGCTCTGCTTAATATGTAATAAAAGAATCTTACTCGCCTCGAGTGGGCTGAGCTTTTTAGAAAATTCGCTCGCCCAAGGCAAAATCGGCGAACGACGATCTACCTGACGATGGCTCAACCAGCTTTTCGCACTTTGTACTAATTGCCCAGCTCGACGCTGGCCTAAAGCTAACGCTCCAACACCAACGATTCGTTCTTTATCATGGTGACGCCAGGGCAAAACTGGATCAATTTTACCCATCTCATCTGACGCCAACACATAAATTGCACTCGGTAAATAAGTAAACTCTTGTACCGAGCCATCCGCCATCACTTGCGGAATAGGCATCAAGGCTGGCGCATTTGCATTCGAATGTTCCGCTACGGGAACGTAAGAGACGACACAATTAGTTGTCCCTAAATCGATCCCAACTCGATAAGCAGAATGAAAAGCTGGTTGTGCCATGGTTTAAGACTCCCTAACTTGAAACTCAATTGTCCAACTTAGGTCAGATTGGGTATCGTGCGCTTGCAATAGCAACAACCCCAACTCGGTAACACGAGCGGTTAAATATACTCGCACCATGTCACCCGCTTGATAATGACCCGCATCCAAACGAACCGACAAAGGATTCAATTCATCGAGTTGCGCAACCGAAAAAGACGCAATAACTTTACCGACAGATTGCGCTTCGCTGTTTTTTGATTGGAAGAAACGGAAGGTCACACTTTCACCTACAATCAGTGAAAACTCATTCGGCAGCATTTGCTCTTCAGAGCCTTCTTCCAAACCAAAAGGTGCTACACAGATAGCATCCACTGGTGGTGCCATACCTGGAATCGCAGGCATTGGGCTAGCCACCCCAATGTAATAGTTAGCCGCTAAACCACTTTTAACTTTAACACCGCCCTCTGCTTGCACTTGAGCATAGTAAGTCGCGCCTTTGGCAACCGCGTGATCCAAATGCGATGGTGTCAACATGGTTAATTTTCTGCCGCTCAACGACTCAGACAACATTACATCCAAACGAGTTTCTATCGTGCTGCGAATCGCATTGGCGTTAAACACACCGCCGTTTAGCAAAATCTTCGTAGGCGTCACATCATGTTGAGCTAAGAACTCACTGATATGACGGGTAATCGCTGGATCACCTTCGTAATCCAAATTGATCGCACTAAAACCACTGCGGGCTGTTTTTTGAGCTTGCTCACCTAACTGCACTTGCGGGAAGAAACCATCAATCAAAAGCTGCTGCACATCGTTTTGCGTCAAGGTCGCTTTAATGCTGTTATTGAACAAGCTACGACCGCGACTTGGCACAACAACGCTGACTTCTTCTAGATCAGCATTGGATAGCAAACGTTCTTTCGCTTCACGGCAAGCTTGAGTCAAACCGCTGATTTGCCAAGGTTCAAGATTAGTTCCATTTTGTGCTAATTGAGCAGCCAAATGGTAGGTCAAGGTCAAATCCATGTTGTCGCCACCAAGTAAGATATGACGACCAACCGCCACGCGCTCGAGGCCAAGAGCACCCTCTTGTTCGATTGCTTTGATCAAGGATAAATCTGTCGTGCCACCACCCACATCGACAACCAAAATATGCTCGTTCACCTCTAGGCTTTCTGACCAATTTTGTTGGTCACTCAACCATGCGTAAAACGCGGCTAATGGCTCTTCGATCAAGCGAGCACGCAAGCCAACTTTTTCAGCCGCTTGCTCGGTGATAGCGCGAGCCGCAGGATCAAATGAGGCTGGCACAGTAATGACGACTGTTTGCTCAGTAATCGGCGCATTAGGAAATTGATTTGCCCAGGCACTGACTAAATGCGCTAGCAAGGTTTCCGTGACTTGCGCTGGAGAGACTTTTTCGACTTCTTCCAATGCATCCACCGGCAAAACCGCTTCATCAGCACTAACACGAGAATGGCACAACCAGCTTTTAGCGCTTTGCACCAATCGTCCAGAAGATTTTGCGCCCAATTCACGAGCCAATTGACCCACAATAGAAGGCGCTTTGCCCCAAGCCAATTGCAGATCGCTTTCTAAAAATTCAGTTTTATGGGGAAAATACACAAAAGATGGTAATAAAGGACGAGCATCCACTTGGCCTGCCGCAATAAACTGCGGAATCGCCAATTGTTGAATACGCCCGACTTGATTAGTTTCTACTTCAGCTTGATTAGATGGAGAATAATAGACAGCCGAATGCGTGGTACCTAGGTCGATACCAATAAAATATTGACTCATGAGTTATACCTCGATTTCAGCTGGCGCTAGAATGTTCAGACTTTCAGTATTGGTTACTTTTGGTAGACGCGTTTCGGTTATTTTCCAACCAGGGTGAATCAGCGTGCCAACGTATGGGCCATCGCCTTCCACTCGACCTTCCAGCTTGATCTGTTTTGCATCATAACCTGATGGTACTTCTACGCGGCTGTTTTCCGCAGCTGTGTTCACTACGTCGATAGATACGACATCAATGGTAAAGTGTTGCTTCAATACTTTCGAACAACCAGCGTGGATTTGGCGAGATGCTGCCCCCACATCCGCATCGCTGTAGTCATCTATGCTTTCTTGAATAAAGTCGATAAAGCGCGCTTCTTGTTGCAATAGTTGCAATAACTGATGCGCACCATCGGCGTTAACCGTATCTAACACAGGCGCAGCGACTTCGATTTCACGAATTACTTCGACTTCTTCTGTAATGACTTTTGGTTCAACTTCAAAGGCAAATTGCTCGCCTTGACCAACCGTTTGACAGCGAGCGGCGTAATCGCCGCTCCCCATATATTTAAAAAACTGACCAAATGCGCCAAAAAAGCGCGGTACAAATGAAACTGGTTTTACTTTATTCGTCATAATTTACCCGTTTTGCGCAGTTTATCCGTTTTGCATCTCTTCAAGCTCTAACCAACGCTCCATGGTTGTTTCAAGCTCTTCTTCTTTATGAGCTAGCTTTGCCAAGGTTTTTTGAACTTTATCCGCATCACCAGTATAAAATTCTGGTGCGCTGGTTGTTACATGCAAAGCCGCAATTTCTTCTTCCAACTTCGCAATGGTCGCTGGCATATCATCAAATTCGCGCTGAATTTTATAACTTAGCTTGGCTTTTGGTTTAGCTTGCACAGTAGATTTCTGGCTAGCCTCTTCCGCTTTTTTCGCTTCTGCTTTTGCTTTCTCTTTTTTGCTTGGCGCGTCATCTGTTTGAGAAGTAGATTCTGTTGGGAATTTACCACCTTGACGAATCCAATCTTGATAGCCGCCAACGTATTCTTTCACTCGGCCTTCGCCTTCAAAAGCAATCACACTAGTGACCACGTTATCTAGAAAAGCACGATCATGGCTTACCAATAATAAGGTGCCATCGTAGTTCATCAGTAGCTCTTCAAGAAGCTCCAATGTTTCTACATCAAGGTCGTTGGTTGGCTCATCCATAATCAAAAGATTAGCTGGGCGAGTAAATAGTTTTGCCAGCAATACACGGTTTCGTTCACCACCAGACAAGGCTTTTACTGGCGTGCGAGCACGCTCAGGTGGGAAAAGGAAATCGCCAAGATAACCGATAACGTGTTTGTTCTGCCCATTGATTTCGATAACGTCTTTGCCTTCGCCAACGTTTTCAGCAACGGTTTGTTCTGGATCAAGTTGCTCACGTAACTGATCAAAATACGCCACGTTAAGTTTAGTACCTTGACGAACAGAACCTGTCTCTGGCTCTAGATCCCCTAAAAGAATTTTCAGAAAGGTACTTTTACCACACCCATTTGGACCGATCAGACCAATTCGGTCTCCACGATTCACAATAAAATCCATTGGTTGTAGGATCACTTTGTCAGCAAAGGAGTGACCAACTTGAGTGAATTCCGCCACTAACTTGCCAGACTTGTCTTTGGTCTCAATTGCCATTTTTGCATTGCCTTGGCGACTAATACGCTCAGATCGTTCTTCACGTAACGCTTTCAAAGCACGAACTCGGCCTTCGTTACGAGTACGACGCGCTTTAATACCCTGACGAATCCAAACTTCCTCTTCAGCCAAACGTTTGTCGAATAAAGCGTTGGCGCGCTCTTCTTCTTCAAGCATTTTTTCTTTAAAAGCAAGGAAGGCGGTGATATTGCCGCTAAAGGAAATAAGATTGCCGCGATCTAATTCGATGATGCGGTTAGCCAATTTTTCTAGGAAACGACGGTCATGGGTAATGAACAAGATCAAACCACGAAATTGCTGAAGCTGTTGCTCCATCCATTCTATGGTTGGCACGTCCAAATGGTTAGTCGGCTCATCTAGTAACAAGACATCTGGGTTAGAAATCAACGCTTGCGCTAAAATAACGCGACGACGCCAACCACCAGAAAGCTCTGACATCAGCTTATCAGCTGGCAAAGCCAAACGCTGAATCATGTGATTCACACGCTGTTCTAAATCCCAACCTTGAATTCGATCTAACTCAGTTTGAATATCACTTAATTCATTTGAGTGATCATTCTCGAAATCTTCTAATAATTTGAAGTAACGTGTCATTAAAGAATGCGCTTCACCAGCACCTTCGCTTACGACTTCACGTACGGTTTTTTCATTCGCATCAGGCAGCTCTTGAGGTAACTGTCCTATGGTCATACCGCCTTCTAGACGAACCACACCTTCATCGGCAACTTGCTCACCAGAAATGACTTTTAACAGTGTGGATTTACCTGCACCGTTACGACCGATAATAGCAACACGCTCTCCAGCTTCTGCTGAAAAACTGATTTTTGACAGCAGCGGATTATGCCCAAAAGCAACACTGATCTGTTCTAACGACAATAGACTCATATCTATCCATATAAAGTAAAAATTTTGTGGCGGTATAGTATCATCCTTCTAAGCGAAGGTTCAGCAAATAGACGTGTCTAGTCACTAAAAAGAAATGAATTTTCATAGAAAGAAAATATTTTCGGCACCTTTGCTCGTAAAATAGAGACTTAACATTGCTATTCTATTTACAAGGTTTAAACAAAACTTCTTCCTTCCTCAATATTTGCGAATATACTTAGCACACCAAATGATAAATTTTCTATTTCATGGAGTGTTAAATGGAGTTTAAAAGTAAGGTAGGGCCAATTACTGCAGTGGTCGTTACCGTAGCAGCCGTAACTTGGATGATTGCAGGAGGCAATGGCATTACAGTTAGTCCAACAGGCACAAACCCTAAAGAAAATACCGCTACGTCACAATCAACAGAGAGCAAACCAGCCTACCCAGTCCAAGCAAAAACCCTGACAACCAAAAGCATTGAAATGCATTTACCGCTAAGTGGACAAACCTTAGCCGATGAAACACTACAACTTATAAACAGCTATCAGGGACGAATTACAAAACTACCAGTAGAAAAAGGTCGTTTTGTAAAAAAAGGCACTTCCCTCCTACAAATAGACACTCGCACACTGAAAATCCAAATAGAGCAAGCAGCCTTACTCGTCAAACAGCGACAACTTGAGTTAGATGGCATCAAGAAATTAAATGCGGGGAACTTAGCTTCAAAGGTGAACTTAGCCCAAGCCGAAACAGACCTTGCCTCAGCAAAAGCAACAGAGAGAGCACTCTTAGTTGATTTAGAAAATGCAAACCTAACTGCCCCATTCTCCGGCATTTTAAACGTTCTGGATGTACAAGAAGGACAAGTGTTAGCCGTCGGCGCCACTATTGGTACATTGGTTTCGGTTAATCCAATAAAAGTCTCAGTGAATATTCCGCAAAATAAAATTCAATTAATAAAGCTTGGCACTCAAGGCAATATACGTCTTGAATCTGGCTATGAAGCTGAAGGTTTTGTCTCTTATATTAGCGCAACGGCTAACGAATCTAGTCGAACCATTACAGTAGAAATGCAGGTTGATAATCCCGACAATGTTATTCCTGCCGGTTTAACTGCGGCAGTGGACTTTATTCTCGATGAACAAAGAGCTCATGCTTTTTCCCCTGCATTACTTACATTAGATGACTCCGGCAGAACAGCCATAAAAACCATAGATATAGACAACAAGGTTGTTGTTTCACCAGTGGAAATCGTCAAATCAGAACGCGATCAAGTTTGGGTGCGCGGCCTTCCAGATAATGTGAACATTATTACCGTAGGACAAGGTTTCGTGTCTGCTGGCGATAAAGTTGAAGCTCACTATCAAAACTAAGGAGGCCCGATATGCAAACATTGATTGAGGCGGCCTTAGCTCGCTCTCGTACCGTTATGATGTTCTTCGTGCTCATTCTCATCATGGGTACGGTTTCTTACATTGAAATCGCGAAAGAAAGCGACCCTGACATTACCATTCCGATGGCTTATGTCTCTGTCACTTTGGAAGGCATCTCGCCCGAAGATGCTGATAGCTTACTAGTCCATCCGTTAGAAAAAGAACTCAAAGGACTGGAAGGCTTAAAAGAACTGAAATCAACTGCCTCAGAAGGCCACGCTTCTATCATTCTTGAATTCGAATCTGGCGTAGACATTGACCAAGCAATTAGTGATACACGAGACAAGGTAGATAGAGCCAAAAGCGAGCTACCTGACGATGCCGATGAGCCAACAGTAACGGAAGTGAACCTTTCAACTTTCCCTGTTTTGCGAGTTAACTTATCGGGCAATGTAAGCTTCGCCACACTCAGTCGAACAGCAAAAAACCTTCAAGACTCCATTGAAGCCATTGATGGCGTGTTAGAAGCAAAAATCAGTGGCGACCGTGAACAAGAAGCGCAGATCATCATTCGCCCTGAGCAACTTGAATCGTACAATCTTTCACTGTCTGACGTTGCCAACTTCGTTTCTGGCAATAACCGTCTAGTCGCGGCAGGCAATCTAGACACAGGAGCCGGACGCTTTTCGCTAAAAGTCCCGGGCTTACTTAAAACCGAAGAAGACATTCTAAACTTACCTATTAAAGCAGATGGCGACCAAGTCGTTCTTATGAAGGATATAGCTACCGGCGAGTTGACCTTTGAAGATCCGACCAGTTACGCACGTGTAGAAGGCAAACGCAGCATCACACTCGCTGTCTCAAAACGAGTCGGCGTTAACATCATAGAAACCATAGATGCTGTTAAAGCCGCGGTGCAAAACGAAAGTGAACAATGGCCAGAAGGCATCGAATACAACCTTACTGGCGATAAATCCACCGATATTGAGACATCACTAAACGATCTATTCAATAACGTGCTAGCGGCGACATTGCTAGTAATGATAGTGATTGTCTGGGCACTTGGTGTACGCAGCGCCATATTGGTTGGCTTAGCCATCCCCGGCGCATTCTTATCCGGTATTTTAATTCTCGATTTACAAGGCTACACCATTAACATGGTTGTTTTATTCGCCTTAATACTCAGTGTTGGCATGCTAGTAGACGGAGCTATCGTTGTTACTGAGTATGCTGACCGCAGGCTGGCAGAAGGAGCATCCAAACGACAAGCCTACAGTGAGGCTGCTAAACGCATGGCGTGGCCAATCACCGCCTCTACAGCTACCACTCTAGCTGTTTTCATGCCCTTATTATTTTGGCCAGATATCGCCGGTGAATTCATGCGTTTCATGCCTATAACCATTATAGCGACGCTTTCCTCATCCTTGGTAATGGCGTTAATTGTATTACCAACTATAGGTTCCATTATCGGCAAAAAAGGCGCCTATACAGAAAAAACAATACATGCCTTACGAGTTGCAGAAACCGGTGACTTAAAAGAGCTTACTGGTCCAACTGGGTTCTATGGTCGAATGCTAACTCGCCTAGTAGAACGCCCTATTTGGGTTTTATTGTTCACTATTGCTCTACTGCTTAGCATTTTTGTTAGCTATGGCAAGTTTGGCAAGGGCATTGAATTCTTCCCTAACATCGAACCCGAATCTGCTAATTTAGACATACGAGCTCGCGGTGACCTTTCTCTTGAAGAAAAGGATGCATTGGTCAGACAAGTTGAACAGCAAATCATTGGCACACGAGAACTAAAGAGTGTTGTTTCCACTTCCTACTCAACACCTGGAAACAATGCCGCACCAGATAGCATTGGCTCAATAAGCATGGAGTTTATTGACTGGTACAAACGCGACTCTGCGGGCGTTATACTGGATAGAATAAGAGAAAAAACCAAGCAAATCCCTGGTATCGAGATCAGTGCAGAAAAAGAACAAGGCGGCCCGCAATCTGGTGCCGACATCCAATTGCAACTTAGTTCAAACTATTCTGAAGCCCTTAATCTTGCTGCTGACGAAATCAGCAAACAGCTCTTAATCAGAGATGAGATAATAACAGTAAATGATGACAGGTCTCTTGCAGGCATTGAGTGGCGTATCGACATCAATCGCGAAGAAGCCAGCCGTTACGGTGTCGACGTTAACAGTCTCGGCAACGTCATTAAATTAGTCACCACAGGCATTACATTAAGCGATTTCTTACCTGAAGGTGCGGATGACAAAATTGATATCGTTTTACGTTATCCAGTTAATCAACGCAGTCTGGATCAATTGGATCAACTGCAGATTCCAACTAATCAAGGCAGCATTCCAGCCAGCAACTTCATTCATCGGTATGCCGCTCCTAAACAAGGTGTCATAAACAGAACGGACGGCAAGAAAACCATTAAAATTGAAGCCGATGTAAAAGACGGCTTAGTAGTCGATGAAGTAATCAAAGCCATAAAAGTAAAACTGGATGCTGCTGGCATTGATAAATCCGTTAGCTATGAGTTCCGTGGTAATACCGAAGACCAACAAAAATCCATGATATTTTTGATTAAAGCCTTTGCTGTTGCTTTCTTCATCATGGCTATCATTTTAGTCACCCAGTTTAATAATTTCTTCCAGTGCCTATTGATATTGAGTGCAGTCATCTTTTCGACCATGGGTGTTTTTATTGGACTTATGGTGAAAGGACAGCCATTTGGCATTGTAATGAGCGGGGTTGGAGTGATCGCCCTTGCAGGTATTGTTGTAAACAATAACATTGTTTTAATCGATACCTTCAATGGGCTCCGCAAGCAAGGCATGATGGTTCGGGAAGCAGCGATACGAACAGGTGTTCAGCGCCTAAGACCGGTTATGCTGACAACTATCACAACCATTCTTGGACTAGTACCGATGGTTTTTCAGCTTAATATTGACCTTATTCACCAGTCTTTTAGCATTGGCGCACCATCGGCTCAATGGTGGACACAATTATCCACCGCCATTGCTGGCGGCCTCACCTTTGCCACACCATTAACACTTATTCTCACGCCTTGTTTATTGGTTCTAGGTTATCGCCGCAAAGAACAAAAACAGCTCCAAGCATTGGAGGAGCAAGCTTTAGACCAGCAAACCCAACAGGAAGAAACAAAAGACAGTTAAGCCCAGCCTCCCTGAAGAGAATTCACTGAAAACAAAAAAGCGGACTTAGAGTATTTTCTAAGTCCGCTTTTTTATAACTTGTTATTAGCAGCAGGCAAACATTAAACCAACTGTGCTAACGCCTCTTTGACATCTGCAATAATATCGTCAATATCTTCCAAGCCAACAGATACGCGAATTAAGCCTTCTGCAATACCAGCTTTGGCTTTTTCTTCATCCGTCAAACGGCCATGAGTCGTGGTAGCTGGATGAGTCACCAAGGTTTTGGTATCACCTAAGTTACCCGTAATAGACATCAGCTTAGTAGCATTGATTACCGTCCAAGCAGCCTGACGACCACCATCAACTTCAAAGGATAACAAACCACCAAAGTCTTTTTGCTGCTGTTTAGCAAGTTCATGGTATTTGTGGCTAGGCAATCCACCGTAATTCACTTTAAGCACTTTAGGATGTGCTTCTAAGAACTCTGCCAACTTCAAAGCGTTTGCTGAATGCGCTGTCATACGTAAAGACAAGGTTTCAAGGCCATTCAACAACACCCACGCATTGAACGGGCTCATACATGGCCCAGCACTGCGCATAAAGGCGGTAAAGACATCAACTATCTCTTGGCTGGCAATTAAAGCACCACCTAGGCAGCGACCTTGCCCGTCAATGAACTTAGTGGCTGATTGCATCACTATATCCGCACCTTGCGTCAAAGGATTCTGCAATGCTGGCGTAGCCAAAACCGTATCAACACAAAGCAAAGCACCTTTGGCATGCGCTAATGCGGCCACACGAGCAACATCTACTACTTCATAAAGCGGATTAGATGGTGTTTCGAAATAACAAAAACGTGTGTTTTCGTTAATCGCTGCTTCCCACGCGGCGTAGTCTGTCGCATCAACATAAACTACTTCGACGCCAAATTTTGTTGTGTAAGTATTAAAGAATTTAACCGTAGAACCAAAAATATTGCGTGAGCAAACAACGCGGTCACCTGCACTTAACAAACTGTATGCTAAGGTCATTAGCGCAGCCATACCAGAACTCGTCGCAATGGCCGCCTCACCTTTTTCTAAAGTGGCTAAGCGTTTTTCAAATAACTCAACGGTTGGATTGGTAAAACGAGAATAAACGTTACCATCCTCTTCACCAGAAAACTTTCCTGCCGCCTCTTCTGCACTGCCATAAGCAAAGCTCGAGGTCATAAAAATGGCTTCACTGTTTTCTTGCTCTTGCGTTTGACGAATACCTGCACGAATCGCATTCGTTGCGTCTTTATAATCAGCCATTACTTCACTCCAAGCCACTTTTCAAAAAATCATTTTCCAAAAACAACTAAGCCAGGCGTGACCTGGCTTAGTTTTATCCGTCACAAGATAATGCAAATATTACATAGGATGCATCATATCGCTAGCTTCTTGGTCTTCGACCGCAGCTTTATTTAAATCATTACGCGCGCCTTCAATACCCGCTAAGTAAGCAGCATCAATATTGCCTGTAATGTATTTTGCGTCAAACACAGAAGTATCAAATTCACGAACATCTGAGTGTTTTTCATCAATACATGCATCGATCAAATCTTGCAAATCTTGGAATATCAATTTATCCGCACCAATTAATTCGCAAATTTCATCGACATTACGATCGTGGGCAATAAGTTCTTTAGCCGCAGGCATATCGATACCGTAAACATTCGGGTAGCGAACTTCTGGTGCCGCTGATGCGATATATACTTTCTTCGCACCTGCTTCTCGTGCCATCTCGATAATTTCTTTACTTGTCGTACCACGAACAATGGAATCATCAACAAGTAGTACCGTTTTATCTTTAAACTCAAAAGGCACAGGGTTCAGCTTTTGACGCACAGATTTTTTACGAATAGCCTGACCTGGCATGATAAACGTACGACCGATATAGCGGTTTTTAACCAAACCTTCACGGAACGGAATATTTAATGCTTGCGCAATTTGTAAAGCAGCAGTTCGACTTGTATCTGGAATTGGAATAACCACATCAATATCGTGATTTATCCATTCACGCTGAATTTTCGCTGCAAGACGATCCCCCATGTTGATACGTGCTTTGTAGACAGAGATACTGTCAATAACCGTATCTGGACGAGCAAAGTAAACATATTCAAACAAGCAAGGACGCGCTACTTTTTTCGGTGTGCACTGACGTACATGAACGTTGTGGTTTAGATCAAAAAAGATTGCTTCACCTGGCTGGATATCACGCTCAATTTTGAAACCTGCCGCATCAAGCGCCACACTTTCAGAAGCAACCATGTATTCAACACCCTCATCTGTTTGACGAGAGCCATAAATCAATGGACGAATACCATCTGGATCACGAAATGCCAAAATACCATAACCTGTGATCAAGGTAACAACCGCATAACCACCTTCGATACGTTTATAAACACGCTCAAGTGCATTAAAAATATCTTCAGGGGTTGGCACCAACTTTCCTTCTTCATGAAGTTCGTGAGCCAAGACGTTTACCAAGACTTCAGAATCAGAGGTCGTATTGATGTGACGTAAGTCAGACTCAAATACTTCCTGCTTCAGTTTAGCGGTGTTCGTTAAATTACCATTGTGTGCAAGTGAAATGCCGTAGGGAGAGTTAACATAGAATGGTTGAGCTTCTGCTGAACTAGAAGTCCCTGCCGTTGGATAACGGACATGGCCTATACCTATGTTACCGTGTAGTTTTTTCATATGGCGAGTGCGAAATACCTCACTCACCGGACCATTGTCTTTGCGTAAACATAATCGTCCGTTATGGCTTGTAACCATACCCGCAGCATCTTGCCCACGATGCTGAAGAAGGGTTAACGCATCAAAAATTGCTTGGTTAACCACAGACGTGCCTACGACACCAACGATACCACACATGTTCTAGATCCTCGTGTTGGGGAATTGCGACAAACGCCGCAAAGGTTCTTTATCTATTTGGCTGCTACATTGAGCAACTAATTTCCAAGGGCGCGGTCAATGAGAGACGAATCCATAAGATTCGAGCTCTTGCCTAACATATCACGCGTCCAGTCATTCAACTGTCCCAATTGAGGGATCAATTGTGAAGTTTTCCAAAACTCTGTTTTTTCAATAGCTGGACTTAAGCTCAATAAAGAAACAAAAGCCACGACAATCAAGCCACCACGAGCAAAGCCAAATAACATGCCTAATACTCTGTCAGTGCTCGATAAACCGGTTACTTGAATAAGGGAACCTAGCAAAAAACTCACCAAGGCCCCAACAATTAAAGTAGCTATAAATAAGGAAACAAATGAAACAATATAGCGGATCTGATCATTTTGAACCTGATCAATAAGCAGAGATTGCATCTGATCTGAGAACTTAACCGATACAACAAAAGCAACCACCCAAGTTAGAAGCGATAAAACTTCCTTAACAAAGCCTCTTTTTAAACTTAAAAGCGTGGAAAGAACCACTACAGCAATTATCAACCAATCAATCGTCGACATTGAACTTACTTGCTCCATGAATACCTCTAAAAATCGCTGCGGAGTTTAACAGATGCCTAAGATTTTCCAAATACCGAGACACAAAACCTCGAACTAATTAACTGAATATTTAACGACAATGCCGTTTAAGTTAAATTTCTTCTTAATATCATCACGCATTTTTTCAGAGGTTTCCCGCTTGAACTCGGGGCCAACATACACTTTATAAAGCGAATTAGTCGTCAAGCTATAGGCATCGTAATTAGCCCCTTTAAGCTTTTCGACTAAGCGAACAGCATTATCCTTACCCTTAAATGTCGCGATTTGCAGCGCCCAACGGTCGGCAATTTCTGCTGGTGTCGCTTTTTCAACGGGCGCTTTCACTTCAGGTTTTGTTTCAGGCTTTACTTCGGATTTAGCCTCAGACTTAGCAGAAACAGTAGACTCAGCTTTACTAATGCTTGCCACATCTTTTGCTGATTGAGGAACTGGAATCAAACGAATATCTTCGGCGGCCTTTTCTTCCCCAACTAATTGCTCAACAGGCAAACTATCGACAGGTTGAACAGGGGCGATATCCACAACAGGGAAAGCTGGCGGCGTGGTAACTTGAACTTGAGCATCCAACTCTGCTGGACGCTCACCATCCAAAATTAAAGGCAATATTATTGCTGCCGATAGCACCATGATACCGGCACCAATAAGTCTGTACGTAACGGTTCTATCTATCATAAATCACTCTTTTGATTGATTAAGCGCCAAATAATCCGAGACAGTTACAAAGGAACCAAAAACAATCACTGAGCGCTGTTCTGCTTGAGCTATTGATAACGCAGCATGAAACGCACTAGCAACAGACGAAAAGGCATTTGTCTTCGACACAAGGCCTGGAGAGCTATGCATAATATGCTTCACAAGCTCACTTGCCTTCGCACCTCTGGGCCCAGCCAGATCACAGCACAGCCAATCTGAAAAACTGTCAGCCAGATGCACCATCACACTAGCAATATCTTTGTCCTTCAACATACCACAAACAGCAACCGGCTTACGTGGCAAGCTGCTGATACGATGAGCTAATTCAATAGCAGCCTCAGGATTATGAGCCACATCAATGTATACATCAGGAGACGTTGCCACTTTCTGAAAACGCCCCATTAGCTGTGCACGGCTAAATAAAGAAACTAGATCGTCATGCGTAGGAGAAAGCCCCATATACACCAAGACTGCAACAACAGTAGCTGCATTTTGCAAGGGTAGCGATGGAATAGGTAAACTCTCAAATTGAACACCATCACCAGACCAAGACCAAGTGTGTTTGCCTAGCTCAAAATGAAAATCGAGACCTTTTTGGCGTAAATGTGCACCGACTTCTAGCGCTGTACTCGCGATAGTACTGGGTGGATTAACCACTCCACTAACAAGCAGCTTATCTTTTCTCGCAATGCCTGTTTTTTCCCGAGCAATAACATCCAAGTTATCACCCAACCAATCAATATGGTCCAAAGAAATAGAAGTCACAACAGCAACGTCAGTATCTATCATATTGACAGAATCTAAGCGCCCTCCTAACCCTACTTCAAGCACCCAATAGTCCAACTCAGACTGATCAAAAATCCATAGCGCAGCGAGCGTACTGAATTCGAAATACGTTAAGGCAATATCTTCTCGCGCAGCCTCAATGACCTCGAAAGCACGACAAAGAATCTCATCGTCGCAAGGCGAATCGTTCAATGCAATCCGTTCGTTAAAAGCAAGAAAATGGGGAGATGTGTAGGTACCAACAGAATAGTTTTGTGAACACAGATACTGAGTCAGCATGGCGCAAGTTGATCCTTTGCCATTTGTTCCAGCTACAGTGATCACTTTATGCTTAGGTCTAGATAAGTTTAGTCGAGCTAATACCTTGCTCCCTCTTTCTAGACCTAACTCTATTTCCGAAGGATGCTGACTCTCAATATATGAGAGCCAGCTAGCTAATGACGTGTGCGTCATCTAATTAAGCCGCCTTGTTGGTCAACAAAGACAAAATATTGAATAAGCGGTTACGCATTTCATCACGCTTGATAATCATATCTAACGCGCCTTTTTCCAACAAAAACTCACTACGCTGAAAACCTTCTGGTAATTTTTCACGAACGGTTTGCTCAATAACGCGAGGGCCAGCAAAACCAATCAAAGCATTTGGCTCAGCAACGTTCAAATCGCCTAACATAGCCAAAGAAGCAGACACACCGCCAAAAACTGGATCCGTCATAACAGAAATATAAGGGATACCTTCTTGCTTCAAGCGCTCCAAACCAGCACTTGTTTTTGCCATCTGCATCAAAGAAATTAGCGCCTCTTGCATACGCGCACCACCACTGGCAGAAAAGCATACAAGCGGAATACGTTTTTCTAAACAAACGTTAACCGCTTGGATAAAACGCTCTCCGACAATAGCGCCCATAGAACCGCCCAAAAAGCTAAATTCAAACGCTACTGCAACCACTGGCATACCATTCAAAGCACCTTGCATAGCAACCAAGGCGTCTTTTTCGCCAGTCGCTTTTTGAGCATCAGCTAAACGATCTTTATAACGCTTTGAGTCTTTGAATTTTAATTTGTCTTCAGGCTCAAGGTGAGCACCAATTTCATGACGCCCCTCTTTGTCCAAGAAAATATCTAAACGACGACGAGCACCAACACGAAGATGATGATTACATTTTGGACAAACATCTAAGTTTTTTTCCAACTCTGGACGATATAGAACATTTTCACATTTAGGGCACTTTTTCCAAAGACCTTCAGGCACAGAACCTGTACTACGCTTTGATTCACTGCGCACAATGGAAGGGACAAATTTATCTAACCAGCTACTCATTTACTTCTCCACATTTCTCGTTTGCTGTCGCTTAAGCATCCATTTCATTACGCATAGGCAATAAAATAGCGCTTAGAGCGTCAGCCACATATTCTTTTTGATGATCTTTATTCTCAGCGATAGCATTAACTAATACACTACCAACAATAACGCCATCAGCACATTTACTTACTGAAGCTGCAGTTTTTGCATCGCGTATACCAAAACCAACACCAATAGGTAATGTCGTGACTTTGCGCAATGCATCAACATGCTGCTTAACGCTATCGACATCTAGCTCAGCAGAACCAGTTACACCTTTCACAGAAACGTAGTAAACATAGCCTGATGCCAAGTCACAAATTTTCTTTGCGCGCTCTGGTGTTGTCGTAGGTGACAGCAAATAAATAAGATCTATCTCGTTCTCTCGGAAGCATTCTACTACATCTGTTGCCTCTTCAGGAGTCAGATCTACTAATAAAATGCCATCAACACCCGCTTCTTTTGCAGCATCAGAAAATGCCTGATACCCAAAAAACTCAATTGGGTTCAAATAGCCCATCAAAACAACCGGTGTTTGCTTATTACCTTGTCTAAATTCAGTAATAATTTGCAGTACTTTTTTAACGCTGGTTCCAGCAGCTAAACTACGTTCACAAGCCAACTGAATGACTGGGCCGTCCGCCATTGGATCAGAAAAAGGCATACCAATCTCAATAACATCAGCGCCAGACTCAACCAAAGCATTCATCAAGGTCACTGTATAATCAGGACTAGGATCACCAGCGGTAATATACGGAATGAGCGCCTTTTTACCAGATTTTTCTAAATTCTCAAAACATTGTTTAATGCGACTCATACTTCAATCCCATCCAATTCAGCAACGGTAAGAATATCTTTATCACCACGACCCGAAAGATTAATCACAACAATCTTATCTTTTTCCATCGTCGCCGCTAACTTCATGCCATAAGCAACGGCATGACTTGACTCAAGCGCAGGCATAATCCCCTCCAAACGAGTTAAATCTCGGAAGCCATCCATCGCCTCATCATCATTAATCGCCACATAGTTAGCACGGCCAATATCTTTCAACCAAGCGTGCTCAGGACCGACACCAGGATAATCTAAACCAGCAGAGATAGAATGAGTACCAATGATCTGACCATCGTCATCAGCCATGACATAAGTACGATTCCCATGAAGAACACCAGGACGACCAGCGCTCAATGGAGCGGCGTGACGACCGGTTTCAATACCATCACCACCCGCTTCAACTCCATACATTGCGACACTTTCATCTTTGATGAATGGATGAAACATGCCAATGGCATTTGAGCCACCACCAACACAAGCAACAACAGCATCAGGCAAACGACCTTCCTGCGCCAAACATTGAGCTTTCGTTTCACGACCAATAACGGATTGAAAATCTCGAACTAATTTAGGATACGGATGAGGGCCAGCAGCAGTACCAATAATATAAAAGGTATCATCTACATTCCCTACCCAATAGCGCATCGCTTCATTAAGCGCATCTTTTAATGTCTTAGTACCTGATTCGACAGGAACGACTTCCGCACCTAACAACTTCATTCGATACACATTAAGTGACTGACGACGAATATCCTCAGCCCCCATAAACACCTTACACTTCAACCCCAACCGAGCCGCAACCGTCGCAGAAGCGACGCCATGCTGTCCCGCTCCAGTTTCTGCAATAATATTTGGCTTGCCCATATGCTTAGCTAGCAAGGCCTGCCCAATTGTATTGTTTATCTTATGGGCACCCGTGTGGTTCAAATCCTCACGCTTCAGGTATATCTTCGCACCACCGGCTTTTTCTGTTAGCCGCTCGGCAAAATAGAGCGGAGATGGACGGCCAACATAATGCGCCAAGTCATAGTCAAAGGCTGCTTGAAAAGCACTATCTTTAGATAAGCGCTCATACATTTCAGCCAAATCTTCTAGCGCCGACATCAGCGTTTCAGAAACAAATATGCCGCCATAGGGACCAAAACGACCATGAGAATCAGGTAAATCTAGATTAATATCTTTGCTATCCACATTTTGCTCCACTAATAAATTCTTGAACTTTAGGCTCACTCTTGATGCCTTTTGATAACTCAACACCACCACTAACATCTACGGCGTAAGGCTTAACTTGTTTTATCGCTTGCTCGACATTACTTGGGGTTAAGCCACCCGCCAGCACAATCGGTTTAGACAAATTATCTGGAATCAAAGACCAATCAAACACCTCGCCAGTTCCGCCAGGCACACCTGCTTTATAGGCATCCAACAACATAGCGCTAGCACTCGGGTATTGATTCACCAAAGCTGTAACATCATCCCCCTTCTGCACTCGTAATGCTTTCATATATGGACGCTGATAAGAAAAGCATTCAGATTCAGACTCACTACCGTGAAACTGAATAACCCAGCGCGAGCTGCCACTTATTACAGAATTAATTAGAGTCCCATCAGCATCGACAAATAAAGCCACGGGCGTTACGAAAGGCGGCAACTGAGACACAATAGAGTTTGCCACTTCAGACGATACATATCTGGGGCTTTTTTCGTAAAAAACAAATCCCAAAGCATCAGCACCATGACTGCACGCCATAAGCGCGTCTTCTAGATTTGTTATCCCGCAAATTTTAACTCGGCAGTTCATAGGCTGGCTCGTCTACATAGGGTAAAAAATGAGGACCTAAAGGTCGTTTAGGTACATTAAAGACATCGGGGTATTGAGCATCAACAAAATACAACCCAGTTGGCGGTGCTGTGATACCACCCTTGGTACGATCCTTTGCCTCTAAGGTCTGTTTTGCCCAAGAGATAGGCTTTTCACCTGCACCAATAGACATCAAGACACCGGCGAAATTTCGAATCATATGATGCAAAAAAGCATTGGCTCGAACATCCAAGACAATATATTGCCCCAGCTGCTGCACATCGAAATTTAAAATCGTTCGGATAGGCGTATTGGCTTGACAGCCAATCGCACGAAAAGAGGAGAAATCATGAGTACCTAAAAACTCTTTCGCAGCAGCCTTCATGGCATCAACATCGAGTGTCTTATATGTCCAAGTCACACCTTTGGCCAATATAGCAGGACAAAAAGCCGACGAATATATGACATACCGATAACGACGACTTAAAGCACTAAAACGTGCATGAAAGTCTTCTGATACAGAACTTGCAGCCACAACGGTAATATCAGCTGGAAGATAAGTATTAACACCTATTGTCCAAGCTCGCTCATTTCGCTCCACATCAGTTTCAAAGTGAACAACTTGAGCACTTGCATGGACGCCTGAATCTGTTCGACCAGCGCAAACCACCTTAACAGGATGGTTTGCAATGACAGACAACGCTTTTTCTAAATTCTCCTGGACACTTGGAACACCAAATTTCTGCGCTTGCCAGCCCTTATATTCAGAGCCATTATATTCAACAACTAGTACTACTTTTTTAGTCACTTGGGAACATTCGCTCCATCATATTCTGTGCTTCAGCGATTTGCTGCTCATTACCTGACTCAATAACATCATCCAGAATAACTCGTGCACCCTCTTCATCCCCCATATCCATATAGGCTCTTGCTAAATCTAGCTTGGTTGCAACTTCATCACCGCTGGCATCAAAGAAATCGAACTCTTCCTCTTCATCACTAACTTCTTCATCTGCGGCCGCTTCAGCCTCACCAAATGAAGGAATTTCCATTTCATCTTCTTCTTGCTGAGCTTCCGCCAATGTTTCTTCTATTGAATTAGCTAAGGAATCATTTGGAGCACCACTAAAAATAGACGATTCATCAACATCATCTTGATCTGCGTCATTTAGCAAACTCGAAACAAAAGACTCTTCTTCGCTTTCAACTTCTTCATCATCAATCGATTCAGCAGATTCCGGCGTCATTGTTGGTATATCATCTTCAACGAAGGCCTCCAAATCATCTAGTTCATCTTCTTCATCAAGATCAAGCACTGGATCTGGCAAATCATCAGACGCAAACATATCATCATCAATAGCGTCGTCTTCTGATGCGCCCTCAAGCTCATCTTCCGGATCATCAGAAAAATCCATTTCGTCATCAACCGTTGGATCCGTGAACTCCACAGAAGCAATCTCTTCTCCGAAAGAACCGAAATCTTCAAGATCATCATCTTCATCCGGTGTATCAAAATCAAATGCGAAAGGATCTTCTTCTTTTAACTCTTCTTTTTCTTCGAGCTCATCGTCTAGGGCATAATCGGCCACCGCAACGGCGGCGACTGGAGCAGCCACCGCGGCTGGCGAAAGATCAAATTCATCCTTTTTTGATGATTCTTGCTCCTCTTGTTTCTTTCCAGCCCTACGCATAACCAAACCTATCAAGAAACCAAGCAGTAACAAGACTACCGCACCAATTGATACAACAATTGGATTACCGAATATCTTATTTACAATTGAATTATTTTCTGCCTGTTCTTTTTCTCGACGAATTTGATCGGCTTCCAAAAGCTGATCTACCGTATTTTTTTGTTCCTGAAGAGCCTGCTGAGCGCTAGCAAATTGCTGCTGCAAGTCTGCCATTTGCTTATCTTTCAAACTAATCAGCTGTTCAAGAGTTTCAAGCTGTTTGTTCAAATCACCCAATTGAGCGGATAGTTCGCCTTTTTCACGCTGCTCTTTATCTAGCATCTCTTGTGAAGCGGACAGCTCACTCTGTAAAGCGCTTAGTGTTGCGTTACTGTCATCCCCAGTATTAGAGCTCGCTGCACCTTCAGGCAATAAACTCTGCCCAGAAGCTAAGGTTAACTTATCACCGCCAGCTGCAGGCGCATTAGCCGCGGCTTTCGCTTTCGCTTGCGTATTTAACTGAGCCTGCTCTATAGCTGCACTACCGTTGGAACCTTTTAGCGCCATCCAAGCATCATGCTGACGTTTAAACTCTGTCTCTGAAATTGTTTTGTTAAAAAGTGCAATTTGATCCTGAGTTGGCAAACGCAGAATGGCACCTTCCTTCAATAAATTTATATTATCTGAATAAAAAGCGTCTTTATTAAGTGCCTGTATCGCCATCATTGTTTGATAAATGGTCAGCTGATTCGAGGGGCGATTTTGCCCTGCAATAGACCAGAGCGTATTTCCTTTGGCCACATTAAGCTGACCCTTAGAAGATAGTTCCTCTGCAGCAATAGTCGCTTTACGGAAGACTGTTTGACTAGATATAGCGGAAGCAGATGCAACAGGTACAGATTGAACCACTTCTTTTTGAGATTTCTTAACGAGAGCAGATTGATTTAATGGTGTTTGATATTCTCGAACAACCTGCCCACTAGGCCAACGGGCAGCCAATACGAAACGCAGCTCATCGACCCGTAAAGGTTGATCAGACGAAACAGAAACAACAAGATTGCCGTTATCGCGAACGACATCAAATTTCAACTGAGATAGAACTCTAGTCTGTGCAAAGCCAGCTTGGCGGAATTCACTTTCACTGCCCAAACGAATCAATATATCGTTATTTGTCAAAGACCCAACATCAGAAAGTTCAATTTTTCCGCGATAAGGTTCGCCCAAATTTGATTGAGAGGTCAACTCACCCAGTTCCAATGCGTAACTGCTGGACACATATAGCGCACCTGACACAGCAATACTAACGAGGGTTTTTCTGAGCATAAGCTTCCCTTTATTTACAAATTATGGACATAAATATCTAAACAAGTATCTTACACAGGTGACCATTTATCAATAGCTTTAGAATCAATGGTTTGCACTAAACGCAAGAGAAAGATAAAAAACGCAAAAGCAATACATTTTTTCCCCCTAATGACTTAAGAAACCATCTCGAAAATAAAACCCTTGCACAAAATCCACACCTATCTTTCGAGCAAAAGCTAAGTCATCCTGCACTTCCACTCCCTCAAGAATAACTTGCTTACCTGTAGCATGAGCAAATTCTATGATCTTTGATACAAACACCATAAAATTAGCATCTAATCTCTGCTCTAGCACACATTTATCCAACTTTACCCACTCCACTAGCTGCAACACCGCAACAGATAGCATAGATTTTGGATTACACAAATCATCCAATGCAGTACGAATACCCAACCCATTAAACAACTCAATCATAGATAAACTCATTAGAGCATCACTCATTTCAGAGTTTTCTATTAATTCAACTACCACTCGACCTCGCCCCGCTGACTGTATCAGATCAACAAAAGGGTTATCTTCTGAATCCTGTCCGCAGGCATAAAAAGCATCTTGATCTAAATTAACAAAAACATTTTCTGAATTGGATAGATGCTCCAACTGTATCTTTTTTTGAGCGAGCTCAACCTGAAATAATAGCAATGGATTGTCGTGTAGCGCAGCATACACATAATCGGGCCTTATTAATTCACCAGCCACAGACCTAAATCTTGAAAGAGCCTCATACGCGAACACATCGCCCGTTTTCAGTTCCACAATGGGCTGATACTCAACCCCAAATCGTTTAGATTCAACCAACTCCAACAACACCTTTTGTGACAACACATCCATTTAGAAAAACCCTAATACAAAGACCAAGAATAACACTCATTAGCATGAAAATTAATTTAAAAAAAAACCCCGCCAAATAGCGAGGTTTTCTTTATTATCAATGAGTTAGAGAAGGATCACATCATCCCGCCCATACCACCCATTCCGCCCATACCACCCATATCAGGCATACCAGCGTCGTCTTTTGGCAAATCAGCAATCATTGCTTCAGTAGTGATCATAAGACCTGCTACAGATGCTGCCGCTTGAAGTGCAGAGCGAGTTACTTTTGCTGGATCTAGGATACCCATTTCCAACATATCGCCGTATTCACCAGTGGCAGCATTGTAACCGAAGTTACCTTCACCTTTTTTCACTTTATCAACAACAACAGAAGCTTCAGCGCCTGCGTTGATTACGATTTGACGCATTGGTGCTTCCATCGCACGTAGCGCAAGAGTAATACCAACACTTTGATCTTCGTTGTCGCCTTTTAGGTCAACGATTTTAGTAAGAGCGCGAACAAGTGCAACACCGCCACCAGCAACAACACCCTCTTCAACCGCAGCACGGGTTGCATGAAGAGCATCATCTACACGTGCTTTCTTCTCTTTCATTGCCAATTCAGTTGCCGCGCCAATTTTGATGACAGCAACCCCACCAGCCAATTTAGCAACGCGCTCTTGAAGTTTTTCTTTATCGTAGTCAGAAGAAGAGTTAGCAATCTCAGCACGAATTTGCTCAACACGGCTGGTGATGTTTGCTGCATTACCAGCACCATCTACAATCGTTGTACTTTCTTTTGTCAAAGTAACGCGCTTTGCCGTACCTAGCTGCTCAAGAGTAGCCGTTTCTAGACTCAAGCCGACTTCTTCAGAAATAACGGTAGCGCCAGAAAGAACGGCAATATCTTCAAGCATTGCTTTGCGGCGATCACCAAAACCAGGTGCTTTAGCAGCAGCTACTTTTACAATGCCGCGCATAGTGTTCACAACCAAAGTCGCTAGGGCTTCGCCTTCAACGTCTTCAGCAATAATCAATAAAGGGCGAGACGCTTTGGCAACGCCTTCCAATACTGGTAGCAAATCACGGATATTAGAAATTTTCTTGTCAACAAGAAGGATGAATGGGTTTTCAAGCTCCGCACTCATAGTCTCTTGATTGTTGATGAAGTAAGGAGATAGGTAGCCACGATCAAATTGCATACCCTCAACCACAGCTAGCTCATCTTCAAAGCCTGAACCTTCTTCTACTGTGATAACACCTTCTTTACCAACACGCTCCATCGCTTCTGCAATGATTCTACCAACAGAAGAATCAGAGTTAGCAGAGATAGTACCAACTTGCTCAATAGCGCGAGTATCAGTACAAGGCGTAGATTGCGCAGCGATCTCTTTTACTACCGCAGCAGCGGCTTGATCAATACCACGCTTAAGATCCATTGGGTTACGACCCGCTGCAACGGCTTTAAGGCCTTCAGCCACAATTGCTTGCGCAAGTACAGTCGCTGTTGTTGTGCCATCACCGGCAACATCATTGGCTTGAGAAGCAACTTCTTTCACCATTTGCGCGCCCATGTTTTCGAACTTGTTTTCAAGCTCGATTTCTTTCGCTACTGTCACACCATCTTTAGTAACAAGCGGTGCGCCAAAAGATTTCTCAATAATAACGTTACGACCTTTTGGTCCCAATGTTACTTTAACTGCATCTGCAAGAACGTTCACACCTTTCAGCATTTGCTGACGAGCGCTATCTCCAAATTTAACTTCTTTAGCTGCCATTTTCTTATACCTTAACTGTTGTAAATGCTATGAATCGTAATAGAGCTACAGGAGGAAATTTAGGCTTCAACAATGCCGTAAATTTCGTCTTCCTTCATGATAAGTAGCTCATCACCTTCGATTTTAACGGTTTGGCCGGAGTATTGGCCAAACAACACAGTATCACCAACTTTAACGGCTAAAGCTTGCACATCGCCATTTGATTGAATACGGCCAGTGCCAACAGCCAAAACCTCGCCTTGAGTAGGCTTTTCTTTAGCAGATCCGGGCAGGACGATACCAGATGCAGTTGTTGTTTCTTCTTCTTTACGTCGAACAACGACACGATCGTGCAAAGGACGAATATTCATTGATCAATCTCTCCAATTAAAAACGATACCAGGACTCCCCTGGCTGGATAACCCTACTGCATACATAGTAGGAATCTTTAACAAGGTTCTATATACGGCTATACATACCGATTTCAACCCTTAAATTAAATTATTTTTTATCTATTAAGTCATTGTCATCTTTAGGTTCTTTCGAGTACTCGCCGTCAATGGTTTCGCCTTGAGGTTGAGCACCATAAGATCCATTCGGAGCCCATTTAGATCCTTTTTTAACCATGGATGCAACGAAATTCACCAATAGACCTGCCGCAAATAATTTGCGCAATGGTGGAATTAATAATAAACCACCAATAATATCTGTCACAAAACCTGGCATTAATAAGCACAAGCCTGCAAAAATCAGCATAACCCCTTCTGCAACTTCAGAGGCTGGCAACTCGCCGCGGCGCATTTTCTCTTGCGCTTTAAGAGATGTTTCTAAGCCTTGCTTACGAATTAAGGTCACGCCTAAAATAGCTGTCAGGAATACCAAACCAACTGTTGCTAATGCACCAATTTGACTACCAACTTTTATTAATACGGATAGCTCAATAACGGGAATGAGTATGAAAAGCAAAAGTGCAAATCTCATATTTACCTTCTTTATTTTAAATGTAGCTATTTATCTAAGGGCAAAAAATGACGAATCAACCGATAGATAGATTTAAATCTCAGGTGTTTCATATTTTAAGTGAAATCCCTAAGGGCGAATGCATTGCTTACGGAGAACTTGCAAAACTAGCGGGTTTTCCAGGTTATGCAAGACAAGTTGGCAGTTTAATGAAAAATCTACCTAAAGACACCAAACTGCCATGGTATAGAGTCGTGAATGCTCAACGTCGCATTAGCTTTGGCGAAAACACGGACGGCTATTTAAGACAAAAAGAAAAGTTAGAAAAAGAAGGTTGGGTCATTGTGGGTAACAAATTAACCATAAATGAGAAGCCAATAAAAAAGTGAAGGGGCCGCCACCTAACAATAGGCAGCGACTCTTAAAATAAATTTAATCTCTAAAATTGGTAAATTGAACTGGCTGAGCCAACTCAGCACCACGCAGCAACGCCATCACTTGTTGAAGATCATCTCGTTTTTTACCAGTAACGCGAAGCTGGTCACCTTGGATCTGCGCTTGAACTTTCGCTTTGCTATCTTTGATCATTTTAACGATTTTTTTTGCTTCGTCTGTTTCAAGACCTTCTTTCATCTTAACCGCTTGGGAGGCGCGCATATTCCCCTTAATCACATCTTCTTTTTCTAAACTTTTTAAATCAATGCCACGGCTAACCAATTTTTGATTTAAAATATCAGACATCTGGCGAAGTTGAGGTTCTGCCTCAGCCTCCATGACGACGCTTTTTTTGTCTTTAATTTCGTAGTGCGCTTTTACGCCTTTAAAGTCATAACGCGTTGTAATCTCTCTGTTTGCCTGATCGACTGCGTTAGTGACTTCGTGCCAATCTAACTCAGATACTACGTCAAATGATGGCATTTTCTGCTCCTTTGCATTTCCAATAATGTATTTTGGGGCGATAATAACAGGGATTGAAATAAAACACCTAATGGAAACCTATTATGAAGAATACGCCTTGGTTAGTCATCGGCGCTGGCGCTATCGGTCTTTTTTGGGCCTGTAAGCTAGAAAAACTCGGCAATAAAGTCCATCTAGTGTATCGATCGGAGAGTCCGGGAAAAAAAATCACCCTAGAATCATTAACCGATGAAGACGGTCAACAACAAGTTTCTATTTCTAAACATAAGATCAAAAGCTTCAAAGCAGAGGAGCTTACCGAACAATATGACAAGATACTAATTTGCACCAAGTCTTTCGATCTTAAAAATGCATTTGCCCAAGTAGCAGCTCATGTTAGTGACGATGCGGACGTCGCTTGCCTATGCAATGGCATAGGTGCACAAGAAGAACTTCAAAGCATTTTATTAGACACACAAACCCTATGGGCCGGAACAACCAGTGAAGGCGTTTTAAAAATTGAAGCGAACCATATCAAACACACAGGTTTAGGTGACAGCTACTTTGGTGAATGGCGACAAACGACACCAGCAAAGACCTTTCCAATTGAGAGCCTAACAGTTGCTAACATTCACCAAAGAATGATCGAAAAACTCGCCGTTAACGCAGTAATCAATCCAATCACTGCAATTTTCAACATTCATAATGGCGATATTCTCAATGATGAATTTAAGCCGCTAATCGATGCAACTCTGTCTGAATTATCAAACGTCTTTACTCATCCGAAATTTAGTTATTCACAACAAAGCCAACACCTCACCCAAGAAAATCTCAAAAACCGGGTGCACACTATTGCTCAACTTACTCGCTTAAATCGATCTTCAATGCATGAAGATATTCGATTACAGCGCCAAACCGAAAACAGCTTTATATCAGGTTTTTTACTTAACAACAGCCCTATTGAACTACCAGTACAGCGTTTGCTTTTCGATGGTGTTGCTTGTGCAGAACAGCGTGAAGAGGTCAAAAAAAAGCTGCTAAGTCTTCCTTAGCAGCTTTTTTATTGATCAATGCAAGCTAGATTTTAGAAATTTTCTCTTTGGTAAGAAGAATTTTCTTCTCTTTATAAAGCGCACCTAATGCTTTTTTATAGGTTGCTTTACTTACTTTAAACACGGCATAAATGGCCTCTGGTGACGCCTTGTCGGTCAATGGAGATTCACCACCATGAGCATCTAAGTAATCCAGAATATCATCCAAGATATTGCGTACTTTCTTGTAACCGACTTCTTGCAAGCTCAAATCGATCTTGCCGTCTTCACGCATCTGCTTTATAAAACCAACCGTCTTTTCGCCTTTACGAAGCTGCCTAAACGCATCTTCAAAAAACAAAACACCCCAAAAGCGATTATCGATAACACACTTAAAGCCAATATTGGTTTTATCGCCAATAATGATAGAGACCTTATCACCTACGCGATACGGCGCTTCTTCGCGGTTCAACAAAGCATCCACTTTGGTAGTCGCGACAATACGATTTGTCGTTTGATCTAGGTAGATGAAAAGCAAATGTGTTTCACCTTCTTCTACACGGTTTTTCTGCTGACTAAAAGGCACCAATAAATCTTTAGGTAACCCCCAATCAAAAAACGCTCCAACTTGGTTTACTGCTATTGCCGTTAATGCAGCAAATTCCCCAACTTGAGCTTTAGGGAATTCAGTAGTTGAAATCAACTTATCATCTGAATCCAAATAAACGAAAACTTCGACTTCATCATCCACCGTCACACCTTTTGGTACGTAACGCTTAGGAAGCAAAATTTCGCCTAATTGGTCGGCGTCTAAATACACACCAAAATCTTTCTCTTTAACGACTCTTAATGTATTTAAGCGCCCGATTTGTGTAGCCATGAGTTCTCCGGCAAGCAATTTTTTCGAACTATACGCACTTCACATGTCTGCGCATATAGATATTTTGAAATCTTAATTTAATCGTTATCCGCTTTCATACAACCAGTAAATATAGCCTCTAACTTGGATCTCCCAAGCCCTTCCATTTTCTCAATATTTTGATTCGGTATCTCAGTCGTATCGCCATAGAACTCAATCGCTTTATCAACACTAGCCTCTCTTAAAAGATGCAACATTGGATAAGGCGAACGGTTGGTATAATTGGATACATCATCTGGCTCTGCGCCTGAAAAACAATAATCAGGGTGAAAAGTTGCCAATTGATAAACCCCTTCACAACCTTGATCGAACATAAGGTTTTCAGCCGTTTCAACAAAGTCTAAGTAACGATGAAAATCCTTAAATAAGGTCGGAAAAATCAGCAGCGTCGTTTCTGTCTCTGGATGCTCATCCAGCCATTGAACTTCCGCTATTAACTCTTCTAGCGCTACATCCATTTTCTTTGATCGCAATACCATACAACGTACGCTATCCCGCTCCACTTCCCGTTTAGCAAAAGGGCAAACATTTAACGCCACAATAAACTCTTTTACCCATGCCATTGTTTGGGTAGTGACCAATTCATCTGATAGCAGCATAACGTGTCTTCTTATAAATATTTGTTGGTATTTTAGAGCAAAGCGTACAAAGGGTCTAACTTATCAAGCCATCATCAGAGGTTTAGATTTCGAATCCTCAGAAAACAAGGTATCATGACTATTAATACAGTCCATTATAGTGGTCATACGCCCAAATTCATTATGATTTTCATAGTTAATTTATGACAATCATAGTTGGTCGTACCACTTATCCCGCTACAGAGAGTTTACATGTCATTTGCTGAATTAGATTTGGATTTCACCATAGAACAAGCCATTAGTGATCTTGGCTTTGAAACCCCGACAGAAATCCAAGAACAAGCTATACCAATCGCCTTAGAGGGTTCTGACCTACTTGCAACTGCCCCGACTGGCACGGGCAAAACCATCGCCTTCTGTGCGCCAGCTATTCAGCATATTCTTGACCGTGATGAGCAATCCACCACCGCACCAAAAGTATTGATTTTGGCACCAAGCCGCGAGCTAGCACGTCAAATTTTTAATGTAGTAGAGCAACTAACACAACACACTCGTATTCAATCTCACCTCATTATTGGCGGCACACCTTATGGTATGCAGCAGCAGCAACTGAGTGAGCCATGTGACATTCTGGTTGCGACACCGGGTCGATTAGTTGAATTAGACGAGAAACAATGGCTTGATCTAACCGATGTGTCTTATTTTGTGATCGACGAAGCTGACCGCATGTTAGACATGGGCTTTGTTAGCGCCATTAACCACATCGCTAAAGAACTACCAAAAGAACACCAAACCTTGATGTTCTCTGCAACTCTAGAAGGCGAAAAAATGGGACGTTTTGCCAGCGCCCTACTAAACAGCGAGACACAACAAATTCGCCTAGGTGAATCATCCCGCACAGTACCGAGCCAAATTCGACAAATCGCCTACCGCGTAGATGGCGAAGAACATAAAGAAGCCGTACTGAAACACCTGTTAACACAAGAGCGCGTTCAGCAAGCGGTATTATTTGTTTCCAACCGCGAGCATGTTGACATATGGGTTCAACGCATCCGTAAAATGGGTTTGATGTGTGACGGTTTGCATGGCGAAATGAAACAAGGCGACCGCAGCGAACACATGAAACAAATGAAGCGCGGACGCTTGCAAGTATTAGTTGCAACTGACGTTGCATCACGCGGAATAGACCTTCCTGAAATCAATACGGTAATCAACCTTCGCCTTCCACGTAAAGCTGACTCTTACATCCACCGTGCTGGACGTGCTTCACGTGAAGGCGCACCGGGCGATTGTATTTCGTTGATTGATATCAACGACTTGCCAATGATTGAAAAGATTCAACGCTTTATGCAAGCCAACATTAAATTTGGCCGCATTGAGGGACTTGAAGCAAAAACAAAAGCTCGCTCACCAAGCAACAAGAAGAAAAAGAAAAAACCAGCCCCTAGTAAAAAATAAGGCTAGTTCAGCACTTATAGAAACAACAAAGGCGCTTCACCAGCGCCTTTGTTGTTTCTATTTCGCTACTTATCTAAACGCAAAACTACCGCACTGCTCTCAGTCAAACTTCAACGTATGCAACTTGCGCTTAGCCTTAGTTTCTAAATAGGAACGATTATGTTGATTCACATGCACCTTGGTCGGAACCAATTCAGCAACATCAATACCATGCTCTATTAGCTGCTGCGCTTTATCAGGATTATTGGTTAACAAGCGCACCTTGGAAACTCCAAGCGCTTGCAGCATATCAGCTGCAATACCAAAATCACGACCATCATCTGGTAAATGCAACATTTCATTAGCTTGATAAGTGTCATAACCTTGGTCTTGCAAAGCATAAGCTTCTAGCTTGGCGTACAAACCGATACCACGACCCTCTTGACGTAAATAAAGAATATAACCACCCTCTTCATTGATACGATCAATCGCTTCATCAAGCTGCTCACCACAATCACAACGGCCAGAACCAAAAACATCACCGGTCAAACACTCTGAATGCAAACGAACTAATGGAATGCTGTTGTCAGCTTTTGCTTTTGTACCTTCGAAAAATATCCCTATATGCTCTTTGCCAGAATCATCTCCATTGAAGGAAATAAATTCTGCCATCACGTCGCCCGCCCTCACGGGAATCATCACTCGACGCTTAATTGTCAAATCACTCATACTACTTCTCTACTAGGGACTTTTTTACTGTAACAAGTATAACGCCCATTAATTTGGTCAAAAGCTAAAATATCAATGCGAAATAAGGAAATAACTTCTAAATCAAATGATCTAGGGGTAAAGACGTGCTCTCTTTCACACTGCGCAACAAAAAGCTCGACTGAACACCAGTGACACCAGGGATTCGCGTTAACTTACCTAATAAGAAATCATGGTACTTTTCCATGTCTTCTACTACGACTTCCAATAAGTAATCGCAGTTTTGGCCAGTCACCAGATTGCAATTCCTTACCTCAGGAAAAACATCTACCTGATCTTCAAAAACACTAAAGCGATCTGGAGTGTGCCTATCCATACTGATTTGCAAAAATGCGGTCAATTTTAAACCCAAGCTCGACTTTTTTAAGATGGTTACTTTACGATCTATAACACCATTTTCTTCCAGCACTTTCACTCGACGCAAGCAAGGTGATGCCGATAATCCAACTCGATCCGCCAATTCTTGATTTGTTAAGCTAGAATCTTGCTGTAACTCGCGCAAAATATTTAAATCGATTTTATCAAACCCCATAACAGCAACCCCAAATTACTAATTTTAGTATTTAATACGCAATATAATGCCATAGAAATTGATTTTTTCATAAAAAACGCAATCTTTTACTCATATTTTTTGGGTACACTATACAAATTGAAAAATAAAGAAACACCAAGAAAAAAGCGCCTACTCAAGACGCACTAATAACAACGAGGTTTACCGACCTCCTATTAATAAGGACAAGATCATGTCGTCTTTTGACCATACAAAGTACACGCCATTCAAGCCAGTCGCTATTACAAACCGCACATGGCCTGATAAAGCAATCACTAAAGCGCCTATCTGGTCTAGTGTCGACCTGCGTGATGGCAACCAAGCATTGGTAGAACCAATGACAGTGGAACAAAAGAAACAGTTTTTTGCTCTATTAGTAGATGTTGGATTCAAAGAAATCGAAGTCGGCTTCCCTGCCGCTTCTCAATTGGATTTTGACTTTGTTCGCTGGTTGATTGAAGAAGACCAAGTACCAGACGATGTTTACATTCAAGTATTGACTCAAGCGCGCCCAGAATTAATTGAGCGTACTTATGAATCACTAAAAGGTGCCAAAAAAGCCATCGTTCATGTTTACAACTCAACGTCTACAACACAACGTGAGCAAGTATTCCGCATGGACATGGAAGGCATCAAACAAATCGCAGTTAATGGCGCTAAATGCGTAAAAGAACACGCCGCAAAACACCCTGAAACAGAATGGGTGTTCCAGTATTCACCAGAAAGTTTTACTGGCACTGAAATCGACTACGCCATTGAAGTCGTTAATGCGGTTGCCGATGTTTGGCAACCAACACCAGACAACAAAATCATTATCAATTTGCCTGCAACGGTAGAAGTATCCACTCCTAACCGTTATGCAGACCAAATTGAATACTTCTGCCGCAATGTTAAGCAGCGCGACAGCATGATTGTCAGCTTGCACACCCACAACGACCGCGGCTGTGGTGTAGCGGCAGCAGAATTAGGCGTTATGGCTGGCGCAGACCGTATCGAAGGCACATTGCTAGGTAACGGCGAGCGTACAGGCAACATGGACATCGTTACTATGGCGATGAACATATACAGCCAAGGTATTGATCCAGAGTTGGCGTTGGGCGATATGGACCGCATCATAAGTGTGGTTCAAGCTTGCACCTTATTACAAGTTCACCCGCGTCACCCATACGCAGGCGAATTGGTGTTCACCGCCTTCTCTGGCTCTCATCAAGATGCGATTAAGAAATGTTTGGCTAACCAAACCGACGACAAACCTTGGGATGTGGCGTACTTGCCGATTGACCCTCGCGATGTCGGCCGTAGTTACCAAGAAGTCATTCGTGTAAACAGCCAATCAGGTAAAGGCGGCGTCGCTTATACACTTGAGCAAGAATACGGTTTGGCTTTGCCACGTTGGTTGCAAGTAGAATTCAGTCCAATCGTTCAGCAGTTTGCTGAAAAAGACGGCGGCGTTGTGGATGCTGAGTCTATGAAGAACTTGTTTGAAAATAGCTTCATGACAGGCACGACACCATACAAATTGGGCAAATACGATCTTGCAAAAGACGATGTTGATACTGTTCATGCCGAACTTATCTGCAACAACTCTAGCATTAAGATTACAGGTAACGGCAACGGCGCGTTGTCTGCTTTCAGTGAAGCATTAGGCAAGCACTTCAATATGCGTGTCGATATCATCCAGTATCAAGAGCACGCTTTGACGGTAGGTAGCGACTCACAAGCCATTGCCTATGTTCAAGCCAACATAGACGGTGACCGTTACAATGGCGTCGCCATCGACAACGACATTGTATCTGCGTCAATCCAAGCACTATTGGCCACAGTGAATCAGAAAATCACTGAAAACAAAGACTCTGCTGTTGCGTAATGAATTACCTTTAGTAAATTGAAGGCAATAAAAAGCCGAAAATCCAATCGATTTTCGGCTTTTTAATGTGTTCGTTTCTGATTTTATAAAACTCTATTGAGGGTGGTAAACCACCTTATTTCTGCCAGTATCTTTTGCCTCATACAAGCATTCGTCTGCACGCTTTAATAATACAGTTTTATCTTCTAACTCACCTGTATACATAGCTACACCAATACTGGCTGTAATAGGGATTTCAATACCTTCATGCACAACTGGAAGCTCGGCAACAATGCTACGATAGCGATCAAATACTTTGAAAACATCTTCTTCTTTAACATTATGTAGAATAATACCGAACTCTTCACCTCCCAAACGGCCAATAATATCACTGTCTCTTAGGGCTATTTTGATTCGTTTTGACACTTCAACCAAAACAGCATCCCCAGCATCATGCCCATAGGTATCATTGACGACTTTAAATTTATCAAGATCAAACATGGCAAATGCCATAGGAACGCCATAACGACGAGTGAAAGACATTTCTCGATCTAACATAAGTTCAAAAAAACGACGATTGGCAACATCTGTTAAGTGATCAGTTGATGCTAAATGCTCAAGAGCAAGGTTTGAATCCACAAGACGACGCCGCATATCGGCAATGCGTTGCATAGCCAACATTTTAGCCGACAGAACTTTTTGGCTAATTGGCTTCATAAGATAATCATCGCCACCAGCTAAAATAGCTCCTTCTATATCATCATCTTCAGCACTAGCACTGAGAAATATGACTGGCAACCACTCTTGATGTTGTTGCTCTTGTATTTTACGAATCGACCTAACCGCATCGAAACCATTCATATAAGGCATTTGAACATCCATTAAAATAAGATCCAAATCCTGTGAATGTTCCAAAAATTGATCTATCGCTTCCTGACCATTACTGGCTTCTATTGTTCGATAGCCTAACTTTGACAAGTGAAGCTTCAGTAACAAACGGTCCGTGTTTGTATCATCTACTACTAACACTTTCATTGGCATTAGAGCATATCCTGTAGTTTAGTCTTCACATTTTGATACATTGCTAGTACTTCTCGCAATTTAGTATTCAGTTCAGGCACACCCCCCTGACGACTTTCTTGTTCTAGCTGCGCAGCCATTGCTGACATCGTCATTGCACCTACATTTTGGCTGACAGATTTCAAGCTATGAGCAAGACGAGAAACCGCTGCGCAATCGATATCACCCTCTTCACTCAACATCTTGTCAAATGATGTCATGATGCTTTTTGCGTCATCAAAAAAGGCATCAATCAACAAGGTAAAATCACTTCCCAACAAAACTTTTAATTCATTCAAAACAGATTCATCAATTACAATATCCGACTTCACATCAAAAATAGAATCAGCCGCTTGCACAGTTTTCTCCAGAGTATCATCTTTTGATTGATGACTATGAGGCAACCACTCATCCAACATATTAATAATCTCCTTTTGCTTAAAAGGCTTTGGCACTAAACCATCACCACCAGCACGCAGCACTTCCGATAATGTTTCAGTCATGAGATCAGCCGTTAATGCAATAATAGGCACGCGTTTATGTTGACTGTATTTTTCGGCTTGCCTAATACGACGCATAGCCGATAATCCATCCATTACTGGCATGTGTAAATCCATAAAAATAAGGTCTGGCTGATGGGCACCCCACATTTCTACGCCAATCGAGCCGTTTTCAGCACCAATAACATCAAAACCCATTCTCGTTAAAATTCCCTGCGCTACTGCCATATTGGCTTTCATATCTTCAACAACTAAGATGAGCCCCCTCTTATTGCCATTATCACTAACATCTGATACTTCGTCATCATCACTGCTATCTGCGTATGAAAGTTGATGCCCAAGCACATTATCAGACAATGCCGTAATCAGACCTCTCTTCAAGGCCAAAGCATTCATGGGTTTAGCAATACACATATTAACGCCAGCAGTAGCCAACTCACTTTGAGTTAGCTCACCGGCAGAAGAAGTCATCAAAACTATAGGTTGATACAAAGAGCCGCTCATTTCTCGAATCGCTGTAGAAAGCATCAAACCATCTAACTCTGGCATCATGTAATCTATAACCACCAGCTGATACGGCACATTTTTATCCATCGATTGCCTAATGAGACGTAAAGCATTCACAGGGCTTAGCTCTGTATCTGCATAGATATCGCACGACTTCAGCTGATTTTTAAGTATAGCTAAGTTGGTTTCATTATCGTCAACGACTAAGGTTTTCTTACCAAGTAATAGATTTTCATCAACCACAGTTTCGATGTGAGACATTGCATGACTTTCTGATAGTGCAAATGACACCGTAAAAACAGATCCGACACCCAATTGACTCGACAAAGAAATATTGCCATCCATTAAACCAACCAATTGTTTCGTAATCGCCAAACCTAAACCGGTTCCACCAAACTTACGTGTTGTTGAACTATCTGCTTGCACAAAAGCACTAAACAATTGCGGCTGCACATGATCTGCAATGCCCACTCCAGTATCAGCAATACTCAGAGTGATGGCGGCTACCCCTTGTTGATCAACGGCACCTTTTGCGGATACCAATACATGGCCCGAGTTGGTGAACTTAATCGCATTACTAATAAGATTAGTTAACACTTGCTTAATACGAAACACATCGCCCACCAAAAAGCGTGGACAAGATTCATCATATTCCACCAATAAATCGATGCCTTTTTCTTCCGCCTTCATCAGCAATAAGCGCACAACATCATAAATGGCTTTTTCTAAATTGAAATCAACACGTTCGATAGAAAGATGACCCGCCTCTATTTTGGAAAAATCCAACAAGTCATTAATTAAACCCAAAAGCCCCTCGCCGGACTCTTTCAGTATGCGCAATTGCTCCTTTTGCTCTGCGTTTAACTTACTACCAGAAAGTAATTCAGCCATACCTAATACACCATTTAATGGTGTTCTGATTTCATGACTCATGGTAGCAAGAAAATTGCTTTTTGCCTTACTGGCTGCAACCGCTTGATCGCTCGCTTCCCGTAAAAGCACTTCTGTTTCTTTTCTAGAAGTAATATCCATGTTCACACCAATAAGATGTGATGCATGGCCTTTTTTATCAAATACAATGGCAGCATTGGATTTCAAATAACGAACCTGCCCATCTTTTCGCATGATCCTAAAATCAAAATCTAAATCTTTAGAGATATGGGAAGCATCCTCTTTACTGGTAAAATACGCTCCGCTTTCTTCTAATCCAGCAAACACATCTCTTAATCTGACTTTATCTTCCGGATAAACACAATCATCCCAAACTAGAAGTGGCTGAGCTCGCTCACCTATAGAAAAACCATAAAGTCGATACATCCAGTCATCCCAATGCAAAGTACTTTCTTGCAGATCGAATTCCCAGACACCTATGCCAGCAGCATCCGCTGCGATAGATAAACGCAAATTGGTATCTATCATTTTCTGCTCAACTTCTAGACGCTCTGTCACATCACGAATATGGGCGATATAGCCGCCGAGGCTTCCGTCAGCATTTCGAATCATGCTACCAATCGTTTCGGTATGAAAAATCTTACCCTGTTTATTTTTATAGCTCACACGATAACGATTTAAAACATCTTCTACATCATCTTTATAAGCTTGGCCTTGCCGAATAAAATCGCTTTCATCCGCATACAAAACTTGGGTGGTTTTACCTCGTAAATCATCAAGACTATAACCAAACAGCTCAGTGAAAGCTGGATTTAACATTTTTATTTCACGATTTCGTCCGACAAGCACGATCGCCTCTGGCGCATTTTCAAAAAGCGACTCAAAGAATATTTTTTGCTCGCGCAGATCATTCTCATATTGAGCCTGTACAGATCTATCGTAGGCAAGAGTCATCTCATTACCAACCCACTGAGCAAGCAATTTCATTACTTCATAATCATCATCACCAAAAGGCTGATTCTTCGGGTTTGGACTAGAGAAATTGAGTGTTCCCCAACGCTTACCACTGACATAGATAACAATGCCAATGTAAGCTTCTAATCCAAAGCCCTTATAACAAGGATGCTCTTTAATATCACTAATCGCTGTATGGTAATAAGATGTCGGCAAATCACTACCAAGAGTGTGAACACAATAGGTGTTTCCTAGCTCAAACTGTGCACCTGGAAGCACTTCTCCGTTTGGAGTATGGCTGTATTCCACTTGATAAATATCGCCGTTAATTGAGCTGATAAGCCCAATCGGTAAGGCAAAATGTTCGACGCCAACTTGTAGAATTTTTTGCAGTTTTTCATCTAATGATAAATCTGAATTGGCCGTCACTTCATGCAAGTTCTTTAACGTTTTCAACGTTCGTTTTTGTGCAGTTGCACCATCACCAATTGATATAGGTTTTCCATCTACATGCGGCAGTGAAGATAATTGCACTGGAGATGAGGCCATTAAAGTTGAAAAAAGACCTACCAAGGAATCAATATGCTCTTCCAGCAATTCATTATTGAGTAAACAAGGAGTATCACTTAAGGAAATCAATCGAACATCATGAATGCCTAAAGGCTCGATAACACAGCTAGCAATATTTGGTAAATCAGAAAATAAAACGTGAGCGGAAGGCGTACTTTTTATATCGAAATATCGGGAAGAAGCAAAAGTATTAAAGCGAAATAGTTTAGTGGAACAATTTATCTGATGAAGGCCATCGACTTCACCAGATAAAACCACACGACCATCTTTAAAAAGTAAACCAGCACAAGACATACCTAAAAGAGACCTAGCTACTTTTAAAGCAGCCTCAAATTGACCCATTCACTTCCCCTTGGCTTATGCATGTCAAACGCAATCAGAAAAACTAATTAAGCACCACCCTACTTATAAAACATATCAGAAAATCAGGATTCTGCTAGGCAAAAGATAGAAATACTATGGCAGTAACTTATCGATCAAAACACAATCCTTAGTATCATTACGGCTGGCTTTGACTTTATCTAATACTTTTTGCGCGACATCTTTTTGGCGTTCTGAAACATATTTTGAATCAACTGTCTTTTGAACGTTGCTCAAGTAAGCATCTAACTTTGGCGTGCAATAATCGTCAAATGCCAAGGCGCTAGTTGAAGTAAGTAATGCAGAGATCCCTACCAAGCCAACAGAGAGTGAAGTTTTGAACAACATAATATTTTCCTAAACAGTCTATTTAATTAGGAAAAATTAGACCATAGACGAAGCTAAAGTGAAACCTTAAGCTGAGCCGCAATCACTCATTTACATGTTTAAATCATCAAGTCGTTGTAACACCTTGTTACGAACATTAAGCAAAAGCACTTAGCAACTTCCATCTCAATGCCGCAACAAGATAAGGCCATTTATATCGAAATAACCTGATGACAAGTTTTTTGAACCAATGCAGCATCATGACTAACCAACAGCACAGCGCAGCCTGCTTCACAGGCCAACTCGACTAATAAGGCCGTCACCTCTTTTGCCGTGATTGGATCAAGCCGAGAAGTCGGCTCATCAGCGAATAAAAACACTGGATCCAATAACAAGGCTCGCAATATAGCAAAACGCTGTAATTCGCCACCAGAAACCGCTAAGCAATTACGCTCAAGAATCCCATGCGGCAAACTCAAGCGATCCATCAAAGGTTCAATACGAGCTTTATCAATGCCATGCAAAAGTATCAAATCTTCCAGTAACTGACCAAGCGACACACTAGACGAAAACGCCGACGGCGGATCTTGATACAGTTTTAACCATTGATGCGGCTTAGCTGTTTTATTCGAGCGAAGAATACTCCCAGCCGAAATCGGCAACAGGTTCAGCAAGGCATCACCAAGCGACGATTTACCACAACCACTGTCACCGACAATGCCAACCACCTCGCCTTGCTTGATAGTAAAAGACAGTCCATCAAACAAGATTCGTCCACCTCGCTCTAACGTTAACTTATCAGCAACAAGAATACTTTCGGCGCCGTCTTGTCTAGACGTTGGAGCCATATCAGACCAAGCACTAGGCTCGGCAGCTATCAACTCGCGCGTATAATCGTCTTTTGGATAATCAAGCACTTGAACCGCCTCGCCTTGTTCTACCAAACAACCTTCTTTCATCACCAATAGCAAACCACCTAACTGACGAGCAACCGCTACGTCATGCGTAATCGTCAGTAAGCTGCCCAAATTCGAACGAGCTTGAAGCAACTGTACAATGCCATCACGACGTGATACATCCAGTCCTTTAGTTGGTTCATCCGCCAAGATAACATGCGCACCACCTGCTGTAGCGGCGGTAATCGCAAGGCGTTGTGCCATACCGCCAGACAGTTCATCTGGTCGTTTATGTCCGCTGTCTTCCAAGCCAACACGACGTAGATCATCTTCAGCAATGGAAAGAGACTCTTGCGCACTCTTCTCTCGTACGAACTGATACACCTCTTTAACTTGATCCACCCCCTTCATTAAAGGATCAAGGGAATGCCAAGGCTCTTGTGGCAGCATTACCATCTCTTTGCCCCACAACGCCCGACGTTCATCAATCGACATTACTTTGCCAAACACTTCCACGTCACCAGCCATACTTAAATCATCCGATAATAACCCCATAATAGCTTGTGCCAATAAGCTCTTACCGGAACCAGTCTGACCCAAAATCGTGAGCGGTTCACCTTGCTTTAATTCCAAAGAAATTGGCTCTAGCAAACAAGTGTCACCCACATAAACCGCTACATTGGTTAATTTCAGCAATACACTCATGCTCGTTTCCCTGCCAATAAATGAAATGAAAACACCATCAAAGCGATGACAATCAAAGGCTGTGCCAACAACCAAGGCGCGTCACTGTAATAGGGGAATAACTCAACTGTCATCAACCCCAACTCAGCAAGCGGAGGCTGAATACCTACATAAACAAAACCCAACGACGCCATAGTTAAAATCGCGTTTGCGCCACCAAATGCCGCTAAGGTAAAAACCGAAGGTGAAATGGCAGGCCAAATATGACGTTTAAATTGATACCAACGACCAAACCCCATCATCTGTGAAGACTGTCTTGCTGGGCTTTGAATCACACCCTGCGTTACTGCCCGTACGACACGGAAATATTCTACCCACTGCACCAATGAAATGGCCAAATACAACACCAAGAAAGAACCCGGCGCTATGGCAGCAAATAACAGCACCACCACCAATCCAGGCAAAGCAAGTAAAATATTCACCACAATACCTAAGATATTATCGACCTTTTTACCGCCCCAAACTGCCCACACACCAAATGCCGTGCCCACTAGGGACGATGTCAACATACATAAAAGACTTAGCGCAAAGGACAAGCCCACAGCATGCGCCATACGCGTTAACATGCTACGACCAAAATGATCTGTGCCGAGCCAATGAGACGCCGAAGGCGCTTGCAAAATAGCGTCTAAATTTTGCTCTGACAAGCTATAAGGTGAAAACAAAATACCAAACAAAGAAAACGCCAAAAGACCAAGTAAAACACTCAAACCTAACCATTGGGAATGTGTCATTTTCATAAGGTTTTCGCTCCTCTTGGATCAATCCATAAGCAGATAATATCCACCAAGGTATTGAGCAAAACGAAGAGTATTCCCATCACCAAGGCAGCCCCTTGAATCACAGGAATATCACGAGCAAAAATAGCATGAGCCAAACCATGACCAATTCCCGGCCACGAAAATAACGACTCAATCATCACAATCCCTTCGATCATACTGACTAACTGAATACCGAAAAACGCCACGACCGGCACCGCAATATTGCGTACACCATGCTGACGAAATGTCTGCCAAGCAGACAAACCTTTCACTCTGGAGAATTGGTAAAACGCAGCCTGAAAGGTTCTCTTAGCGGAATCCCTAACAACTCGGTTGGAGACCGCTGCTAAGCTCAACGCCAAGGTGATAGCCGGCAAAACCAAATGCGCTGGCGTGCCAAATCCAGCAACCGGAAACCAGTTCCAATGCAATGCAAATAGCAAAATGAACAACACACCCAATACAAACACCGGCATAGCACGAATTACACTGGACAAGCCCATCAACACAGAATCCAAAGGATTCCCGCGCCAAGCACTTAATAAACCCAACGGCACGGCAATCAACACAGACAACATAAGTCCAGCAACCGCCAACAACAAGGAATGACCTAACATATGTTTAAGCGCATCCACTACAGGCAAGCCACTAACTAACGAATCACCTAAGTTGAATTGCAGAAGATCAGACAACCAATGCCAATAAGCCATTAATGCGCCTTGATCCAGTTTCAACTCTTCACGCACTAAAGCAGCGGCATGAGAGTCTACGTTATCCTGACCGTAACGACTGGCGGCAATTCGATACGACATATCACCAGGTAAAGAACGCATCAATATAAAAGTCAAGGTGCCAACCCCCCAGACCACAGTTATCAATTGAAGCGCCCTTTTAAACAGCATTGCCTTCATTGTTTTACGAACTCCATTTCATTTAAATAAAAGCTGCGCTCAAAAGGATCAAAACGAAAACCTTTAATTCGCGTATTTACAGACGTTTGCTGAACATAGGAAGAAACTGGAATCATCGGACGTTCGTCATAAATAATCTGCGCGCTGCGTTGAGCAATTTCTTTGTATTTAACCGGATCAGAGGTTTGTTCTAATGCCAATAAATCAGCACTTAACGCCTTATTATTCCAATTCATTGCACCCCAATCGCCACCGCCATTGGAACCAAAATCAGACAATATCACGCCTAATGGATCGGCAATAAAGCCATAATTACGCGCAATCAACGCCACTTCTAACGAACCATCTTGATGCCCCATTGGAATAGCGCTGGAATTAGTAACTTCTACTTTTGTTGTTACACCAATAGCTTGCCACTGAGCCTGAATAGCCGTCGCCACCGTAGTCAGTTCTGGTCTATCCGCGTAAGTTATAAGCGTCAATTCAAACAACTCACCGTCTCTCTCTAACATTCCTTGTGAGTTTTTCTTCCATCCCAAAGATGCCAACAATGATTCAGGCGTACCAGCATCTGCTTCGGTTTCAGAAGTGACATTCTGCAAATACCAATTAGACATAGATGCTGGCAATAATTGCTCAGTTTCTGAACCGGGAATACGCAGCACACCTCTGGCGATACCCTGTCTATCAATGGCTAAACTCAAGGCTTTACGGGCTCGCACATCGTCTAAAAACCGATGACCGCTATTTAGCTTTAACACTATCGTTCTAGGAATAGGATTTGAGTACAGATTTAAAATATCCACACGCTGCAGCGAAGGCAAACTGGCAGGATCTAAGCCAAAAACAATATCTACTTGGCCACTTCTTGCTTGCAACACGCGGCTTTCAGCGCGATGCCCCGTTAAATAACTCGCGTAAGGAATACTGGCTTTCTTTCCCCAATAGTTATCGAATTTCTCAACAACAAGTTTATGTGGCGGCGCAAATTGAAAAACCTTATAAGGACCAGTACCTGATAATGCCAACACTTTTTTATCTTTGTCATAAGCGGCTGGAGATAAAATACCATTGGCATAATTCGCTAACACCGCACCTAACAAGGTATATGGACGAGATAAAGAGATAACGACGGAATGATCTCCTACCGCTTGGATACTTTCAATTGGCGCATTGCGTAATGCGCCATGCTTAGATTGAGCAATCAAAAGGCTATTCACTACCTTATCGGCATCCATCAAAACGCCATCGTGAAAATAAACACCATCACGTAAGTCAAATGTCCAAATTCTCGCGTCTTCACTGATATGCCAATCTTTTGCTAGCGCTGGAATGAGCAAGCCATTTTCATCCACATCCAAAAGGGTTTCTAGTACTTGCATTCGACTAAAGACAAAACCATTTTTGGCTGGATCTAAACTGGTAAACTCAAAAGCCGCGCTAACAGATACAGTGTTAGATGATGTTGGCCCAGAACAAGCTGTCAACGCCAAGAGACCACTCAGTATTGAGACGCAAAAAAATATTCGTTTAAAAAAAGGTATTACTCTCATGTCCATATTATCCATAACAATAAAATAAAAAGTTATGATATAACATATTAAACAATTCTGACAATCATTTGAGAACAACTTGCATTAACGTCTAATATTTGATCAATAAAGTACCTATTAAAACTTATCTGATTGATGTACTAATCAAAAAAAAACCAGTCCAACGGATGTTGAACTGGTTTTTAACGAACTTGCTTATTTTACCTTCTGCTCACTAAGCAGAAAGCTATCTCATGTCTATTATTTGAAAACGCGTTTTCTAACGCCTTCCAATCGTTTCAGAATTGCATCAAGACGCTCAGGCTTCACCATAAACTCTTGGAAACCCTTCATGCCCTCTTGAGCCATGCTTGGATCAGTATCACGATCATAAAACTGAGCGGTACCAGCAGCACTGTTCAACATTGCTACACCTTTATTCAAGAAAAAATCATCCGGTGCTTTGGCTTTATTGTTAGGTGGAATTTGTAACAAGACACCATTTAACATGGTTTGATTATCGGCACGTGCCATAAACTCCAAGAATTTCCGAGCATCAACTTTGTTTTTTGCTTTTGCTGGGATATGAACTGTTTCCATTGGTGCATCTTCGGCAATAGGAATAGCTGGATCAATAATAGGAAATTGGAAAAAGCCCATCTTACCATCTAGCTCTTTGGGAAAGTTAGGCACAATAAAGTTACCAATCAAGTACATGGCTGCTTGGCCGTTGTACATAAATGGCTGCGCTTCTTGCCAAGAATAAGAAGCATGGTTTTCTAGGAAATAACCTTTATCAATAAGTTCTTTCCAATGTTCAAACGTTTTGCGCACGCGAGGGTCTGTATAAGGGATTTTACCGTCCATCAAATCGATGTGGAACTCCAAACCATTAGTGCGCAAATTCAAGTAATCAAACCAACCTGCTGCTGTCCATAGATACTTAGTACCTATCGTAATGGGAGTAATGTCATTGGCTTTTAGCTTCGCGTTAACCGCAAGAAATTCATCCCAGGTTTTCGGCTCAGACAAACCTAACTTATCAAAGATATCTTTGCGGTAATAAATCCCCCACTGATAGTAACTATAGGGAATGCCCCACTGTTTATTATTCAATGTAGAAGCTGCCGTCGCTGCAGGCATGATTTCTTTTAGACCTAATTTCTGCCAAATATCGCTAACATCTTCAAAAAGATCACGATCAACAAAGCTTTTCATACGATTACCTGAGTACCAGAAAACGATGTCTGGCGGCGTAGTCGATAGCCAATTACGAATGGCGGTTTTATAACCTTCTTTGTCGTACAGATTGTATTTCACTGTGATGTCAGGGTTTTCACTTTCAAATTTCTGCACCATTTCCGTAAACGCTTTCTTCGGTGCAGGGTCAGCCTGATCGGAGTTGATTACCAAGGTACCAGCATTAGCAATAGAGACAGCACCTAATGCCATTGCCCCTACTAATAAGGATTGTATTTTTTTCATGTAAATAAGCCCTCTTTTTGTTTTTATTAATTGGAACCAAGTTTCAGTATTGACCAAACAAAACGATTAATCAATAAACGAAACAAAGTTCCATTTAAACAGCCACTTTTACTGTCTATCGTTTTTTCCAAATAGCAACGTCAGCGGTACCTAAAGACTTAGAACCAATAACAAGCTCTGCATCTTGTGGCTCAAAAACAACCGTATTTGAGCTATAATTAAATACAAAAATCACATTGCCTCGCTCTCTCACTCGAACGCCTTTTGGCAAATAGTAAGTCAATAATCCCGCCACTTCAGACAACTTAGCTAAGCTGGCTTTTAACAGAGTATTATCAATACAAGAGCCAAGATAATAGTGACGGCCTTCTCCCATCAACACAGGATTACCGCCATCATCTTTTAACAAACAAGGCAATTCTGTCTTAATTTGTTCATGCCAATGCTTCAAGTTACCCGCGCCCCAACGGCCAGAAACAGCTGGCTGAGTATGCTCAGGCAAAGCATCAACACGCTCCACCGTTAACGGCAATAAGCTCGCCAACGGTCCCGGTGCAAGGTTTTCTGGGATTTGATAGGTTTCTGTTTTGCTACCTGTTCTTGGACCCGCAAGCAACACACCTTGATAAGCATTCAAACGCTCTTGCAACTCTGGAGTGATATGTGCCTGAGCAGGTAAAACCAACAATTCATAGGTATCCAATGACCTAGAGCTTGGAATAATGTCAACGGATAAGCCAAGTTCGCGCATGGCTTCATACATTCGGTAACACCAGAAAAAGTAACGATATGCACGGGACTGAGGCTGAATATCCAAAGACCAACAAGCGTCATAATCAAACATCAAGGCCACTTTTCCAGCACTTGGCAGGGACATTAACTCATCTGCATCAAGGCCAATTGATTCAGCCAAGACTTTCACTTCTTGCGCCACCAAGGTCGCTTCTTTTGCCGCTTCAGCTTCTTGCGCATCTGGACGTAATAAGCCAGCATGCATTTGCTCTTGACCAAATGGCGCCTGACGCCAGCGGAAATACGACACCAATTCAGCGCCATGAGAAAAAGCTTCCCACGTCCATAAACGTACTGCACCATCGGCAGGTGTTGGATTGTGTGGCGCCCAATTCACCGGTCCTGGCTGCTGCTCCATAATCCATAAACGACCATTACCGCAGCCGCGATACAAATCATGATGAAATGCACCTGCATCCGGATGACCGACTCGCAAATAAGTATGTTTTTCATCTACAGTATAAAGTGGCTCTTTGTCTAAAGACCCCAATGGATAACTGTCCCAGCTCGCCACATCAAGATCTTGGCCAACTTTATGATGATCAAATGCTGTAAAGAACCCCATGTAGTTATGCACTAAATCTCGACCGGCAGAATATTCACGCAAGATATCCACTTGCAGCTTGTTGAAAGCAACCACTTGATCTGAACAGCAACGTTGAAAATCTAAACGATGGGAAGGATTGGCTTCGGTCACGGTTAAATTCGGCAATTCGATTTCATCGAATGAGCGATAATCCATACTCCAAAATACGTTACCCCAAGCTTTATTTAGGACTTCAACCGTGCCGTATTTTTCTGCCAACCAAAGACGAAAAGCCGCAAGGTCGGCCTCGGCATAACTTAAAATAGTGTCATGGCAGCCGTATTCATTGTCGGTCTGCCAAGACGCCACGGCGGGGTGCTGACCATAACGCTCTGCCATTAATGTCACAATGCGACGACATTCTTCTCTATATTCCAAACTCGCAAAAGTATAATGACGACGCGAACCAAACCCCCTTAACCGGCCTTGTTCATCTTTTGCCAACATAGACGGGTGGCGATCAACCAACCATTTTGGTGGTGTCGCGGTTGGCGTACCTAAAATGACTTTTAAACCCTGAGAATGCAAAATATCTAGCGACTCATCCAGCCACTCCCAATGCAGTTCACCCGGAGTTGGCTCAATCGTACTCCAGCTAAACTCGCCAACTCGAACATACTGAATACCAATGCGTCGCATATGTTGAGCATCTTCAACCCAACGACTTTTTGGCCAATGTTCTGGGTAATAACACACACCTAATTTCATTTTAAGCTCCTGCAAATGGCTGGCTCGGCGCGCCAGTAATATTTATTGTTGTTAAATCAATCGCAACGACGTGACCTGCAAGCGGCTGCCTAGCCAAGTCGTCTTCGCTAGTCGCCACACTGGCGGATGTGATAAATAGCGTGTTGCCATCAGGGCCACCAAACACGCAACTGGTTGGCTTAGAAAAAGGCAATTCAATTGTCTGCAGCACTTCGCCTTCTGGGTTATAACGAACCACGCGCCCTCCATCCCAATTGGCGTTCCAAATACAGCCTTCTGAGTCAATACAAGAGCCATCGGCTCCGATGCCTTCTTTCACCTCAAAAAATGGTTTTTGGCTACGGATGTCATAAAATTCTGGGTACGGAAAAATATGCACTTTTCGTGTCATGGAATCGCCAAAATAAAAGCGACCACGAGACTCGTCCCATGCCAAAGTATTGGAAATACCAACCCCTTCAAGCATCAATGTCTTTTTGCCTTCCGGCGTAATCTTCCATAACCGACCCGACGCTTTCTCTTCTGCATCATCCATAGTGCCAAGCCACAACACACCGCTTGGATCACATTTAGCATCGTTGCTACGATTACCCGGAATATCGGTATCCAAATCACATAGGTGCTCTAACTCACCTGTCGTCTTATCTAAATAAGCAACAGAATCCGCCAACGCCACCAACAAACGATCACTTTGCGTCGTAAATACAGCTGATACTTTCTTTGGTAACGTCCAATGTTGGTATTCATTCGATCCCTGATGCCAACACCATACCTGGCAGGCTGGAATATCAACCCAATACAATGCTTGCTCTGATTGGCTCCAAAATGGCCCTTCGGCTAACTGATGGCGTTGAGTACTAATTTGCTTCATTGTTTTTATTCTCCAATTTGTCTTGTCTACTTAAAAAGAACTATTTTTGATAAGCCTTCCAAGCAGCCATAAAAGCTTCCGCATTGGCTTTCGTCGTTTCGACAGATTGGCCTTTTTTGTACAAAGCCGAACCTAGACCAAAGCCACGAGCACCAACATTTAAATAATCAGCCACATTGTTTGGCGTCACACCGCCAACCGGACACAGCCAAGTCTCAGCGGGAATCACCGCACCCAAGGCTTTAACCACATTGATCGTAGGCAAAGCTTCAGCAGGAAACAGTTTCACCGCATCCGCACCAGCGTGTAGTGCTGCAAAGGCTTCACTCGCGGTAAAAAAACCTGGCATAGCGTATAAACCAGCTACTTTCGCGGCTTTAATCAGCTCGACATCTGTATGTGGGCAAACCATTAATTTTGCGCCCGTAGCTACCAATTCAGTCAACTGCGCCATAGTCAAAACGGTGCCAGCGCCAATCAATACTTGCTCTCCAAACTTATCCTGAAGAGAACGAATACTAGTAAAAGCATCAGGCGAGTTAAGTGGTACTTCGATCAAACGAAAACCAGCATCAATTAAAATTTGAGCGTGCTCAATCACTTCATCAGGTTTAATACCACGAAGAATGGCAACCATCGGGAATTCTTTCATCAATGCATTAAAAGAATGTTTCATTTAATTAAGCTCCTATTGTCGAATTGTTTTCCGACCTAGCCTGACGATTCGCCAAGCGCTTTAGACCACGAATACTGGCTTCGTTAGCCGCTAAGAATTCACAGGGAAGATTTCGCGAAGACAAAGCCAGAGCGTAACGAGCACTAAGCGCTTCACTACCTATAATAAATACTGGAGCTGTTGGCGTATCGATAGATGACAAAATGTCATTCACGTCATGACCAATCACCACACCAGATAAGTAATCTCGCACTTCATCTGCGGCTAACTCGCCACATACAAAACGACTACGGGCACTAAATAAATGATGCAAAACACCGCCCGCTTGCTGGCTAGCCAAAACGCCTTTTTTAAAGGCCGCTTCGTTCAGCAAATCCGACTTAGGTAAGCCTTTTACCAAACTAGATTCATCATTCAAACGCGCAAAAAGCTCGCCTGTAATTGAGGTAGAAAACTGCGTCACCTTGCCTTCAGTGATTTGCGCCCATTTACAATGGGTTCCTGGCAAGCAAAATACGGGGGATTCATCAGCACGATCTTGCTCTTCTAACCAATCAAGCGCACCCAGCAATTGCGTTTCTTCGCCACGCATAACATCAAGCAAACCTCCGACACTCCTACCTCGTAAGCCCGGCACAATCGCCACCTTATTTGGTAACGACGTGGTCAGCCAAAAAAGATGATCAGATAAATCGTCTAATTTTATAGGACAATGCTGGTAAGGCACTTCTTGCCAACCACCACGACTGCCAACCATTCCGGCCATATAAATAGGCAGATCAGGCGTTAGCCAATCAGCCAACAAATCAGATAAGACACTTTCAAACTCAGCAGAACCGAGCTTTAACATACCTCGGTCACTGTCGCGCTGAGCTTGAATACAACCATCCTGATTCATCAAAAAGACACGTAAATTGGTGGTTCCCCAATCAACGGCAATAAAGCGGGAACGCCTATCATTCATTATATTCTCCATCGCAATTTTCCGATTCAGGCTCGGCTTGAATCGCTAGCAATACTAGAGATTCAGGGTCAAATATAGGCAATCTGAGTCCAACTTGACTCAAACTCGCACCGTTTAAAATAAGGTCTTTTTTCCACAATTCAGGTAAAGCTTTCATAAGATGGCCTGGCAATGGGCTATGCTCCAGAACCTTCACTCGATAGAGCTGATCTGGTAATAAATTAGGTAGGCGAACCGGTAAGGTTTGCGCTTGCTTTGGCATGGTTAATTGACTGTAAACAGCCAATCCTTGCATTCTGTCTTGGCTCAGCGCCCATTGAGTTTGCGCTCGACCATCGGCACTAGGCAAACGCCAGTTATTGCCTTCATGCAATACGCTTCGATACTGTTTGTAATGTGATAGCCACTTGGCAATGATGGCTTTTTGTTCCCTGTTAGCATCCAGCAAATTCCACTCAATACCCAAATGTCCCAGCATCGCGGTTCCCGCCCGGAAAGCCACATCATGAACTCGGCTTGTCGTATGGCTCTTATCAGGGCCAATATGGGATCCCATTACTTCAGGCGGTAGGAAATAACTAAAGCCTCGCTGAATAGTTTGACGCTCCAAAGCATCGTTGCAATCAGACGCCCAAAAGCGTTTGGTGAAATTCAAAATACCAAAATCCACTCGTGCGCCGCCAGAGGAGCAGCTCTCAATTTCCATATCAGGAAAAGCCTGATTGAGCTCGCTCAACAAACGATACAATGCCTCAACTTGCACGTGAGCCTGTGGTGCAATATCACCACTTGGTTGAGTGTAATCTCGGTTCATATCCCATTTCACATAATCAATCGGATATTCGGTAAACAAAGCAAACAAACGCTCGCGAATGTATTGATAGGCTTCCGTCTTCGCCAAATTGAGAACCAGCTGATTACGTGCGAGTGCAGGCTCGTAATGAGGCAATTGCAAAGCCCAATCAGGGTGTGCACGGAACAAATCAGAATCTGGATTGACCATTTCCGGTTCAAACCACAGACCGAACTCCATTCCTAAATTGTCTTTTACATAACGGATCAATGGCATTAAGCCATCAGGATATTTTGTTTCATCAACGAACCAATCACCCAATGCCGCCTTATCGTTATCGCGACCACGGAACCAACCATCATCAAGAATGTAACGTTCAACACCAACGTCATCTGCGGCTTTCGCCAGCGCTTTTAGCTTGTTCATATCGTGATCAAAATAAAAGGCTTCCCAAGTATTGAGATGCACAGGACGAGGCTTGGTTAATTTCAGGCGATGACGTGCTTCCTGATGAAATTGATGGCTCATGGCATTTAAACCAGAAGCACTGTGTGCTGCTAAGAATTCTGGTGTCGAAATAGATTCATTGGCAGCCAGCACGATTTCACCTGGTAAATACAGGACTTCAGCTTGCAAGTAACGATGACCTTCGGCGGTGTAATCGGCTTTTAATCTGTGATTACCGCTCCACGCCAAATGCGCGCCGACAAGCTCGCCTTGTTGTTCACCAAAGCCTTGTTCACCAACAATCACCGCAGGAAAGTTTGCTTGAGAGTTACGACCATTGCGATTTTCTTGCAACCAAGTGGCTTGCCAATCACTGCGCTCTTGTTGAAATTCCTGACACCAGCGACCATAGAATCCCATTCGTTCAGTAAATTGACTGGCAACTGGTAAAGTACACGCCAAGCGTTGAACGGTAACATCCCCCTGCCCCTGGTTCGTTAAGCTCAATTGTTGGCGTAATACGCCTGATGGCAATAAACCAATTGCCAGCGAAACCGACAATTGAGCCACTTGGTCTTCCAAACGAATCACAAAACCGCTTTCTAGTTCTTCCACATCAAGCAAGGTCCAGCATGCAGCCCACGTGGGGCGATCTTGCGCACTGGCTTCCACGGCTGGCGTTTGCAACCAGCCACGCCCTGCTTCAGGGAGTAAAGACATAGGAACAGGCTTGTCCATCATGGCTTGTGGAATGGCAGCTTGTTGCGACATATAAACCGCACTTAAGTCTGTTTCCTCAGGTAAAACATCACCAAAGTAGAGTAATTCTGGCGAACCTTGTTGGGGACAGGCAATCACCAAGGTCTTGCTTTGGTCTTTTGAGTCTTGTCGATAAAAACGTAGGTTCCATTCATTTTTCATTGTCTTACCCTTTCGTCGCACCCAAAGTTAAGCCTGCAATAAAATGGCGCTGCATAGCGAAAAATAAAATAACTGGCGGTAACGCGGCAATAACAGAGCCTGCTGCAATCAACTGCCAAGACGCCATCCACTGACCTTTCAATGCACTAATACCGGCCGTAATCGGACGCACTTCATCGCTTTGTACCAATACCAAAGCCCAGAAATAGTCATTCCAAATGAAGGTAAAAACCAGCACGGATAAAGCAGCCAATGCAGGACGCACCAAAGGCAACACAACATGCCAGAAGATTTGCCACTCGCTCACCCCTTCAACACGCGCCGCTTCAATTAACTCATCTGGTAAACCGACAATAAAGTTGCGCATAAATAAGGTGCAAAAACCAGTTTGAAAAGCGATATGGAACAGAATTAAACCCGACGCCGTGTCATACAATCCCATGCTGATGGTTAAATCACGCACTGGAATCATCAGGATTTGAAACGGAACAAAGTTACCCGCAATAAACGCTGCAAAAAGCGCCACGTTGCCGCGAAACTTGTATTTGGCCAAGGCGTAACCTGCTAGCGTCGACAAGGCAACAGCGCCAAATACCGCAGGTAAGGTAATAATGAGAGAATTAAGCAAATAGCGCAGCATTGGCGTTTGCGTAAACACCATGGTGTAGTTTTCAAAAAACATCCATTCAGTCGGAATTCCCCAATAATTGCCTCCATTAATATCTGCCATTGAACGAGCCGAGGTCATCATGACGGCAATCAGAGGTAACAACCAAAGCAATAAAGCAATCCACACCGCAACGCGATAACTTAAATTAAAGGGTAATGATCTTTTTTCTATAGGAGTTGGAAACATTAGGCTTTCTCACTCTTCAGCATACGCCACAAAAAGTAGGCGATATAAATATCCATAATCAAGAACAATACTGTCGCAATCGCAGCGCCATAACCTGCACGGTAGTTAAAGATGGATTGCTCATACATGAAGTAAGCAAGCACGCTAGATGAACCAAATGGACCACCGCTGGTCATGGTTGCCACAAGGTCGAAACTGCGTAATGCTCCAATCACTGTCACCACAACAGCAATGAATGTAGCAGGACGTAGTTGAGGCAATATAACGTGACGCAACATTTTCCAACCATGAGCACCATCTAAACGCGCAGCTTCAATTTGATCGGGATTTAAGTTATTTAAGCCTGTGAGATACAAGATCATGCAATAAGCAATTTGTGGCCAAAGCCCTGCCACAATAATGCCGAAGGTCACCCAATTTTCATCGGACAAAATCGCCACAGGTTCCATTCCAAATAAGCCAATTGCCTTATTAAAAAGTCCGAAAGAAGGGTCATAGAACCAAGAGAAAACCAAACCCACGACTACTTGAGAGATAACAAAAGGAAAGAAAAACATAGACTTAACTAAACGTATGCCCATGATTTTTTGATTAAGGAAAAGCGCAATGCCCAAACCGATTGGCGGCGCCAACATGAAGAAAACCATCCAATATAGATTGTTCTTTAACGCCACCCAAAACTGATAATCGTCAAAAAGTTCTAGATAGTTACTAAAACCGACAAAGGTCTTTTCACCAATTCCGTCCCATTCATAAAAGCTCAACCAGATACTTTGCAAAATAGGAAAGATAACGTAGACCACAAACAAAATGACTGCTGGCGCTAAGAATAAAACCGGCATCCATTGCTGTTGCTTGCTATGCAACTTTTGCATGGTGCACATACCTCTTATTTTTATTAGTTTATAAATTGTCCCACTTGTTACCCGTTTTCAATCAACGAACAACCAGCCCAATAAAATAATGGAATAAAGTTCCATTTTTTGCAATACTGAATTTAGAACATTTTTTCAGGTCTCTTTTTTTGAGGCCAAATTAACCTTAAAAAAATATAAAAACAGAGATTAAGGAAACTTAACCATGTCGGAGCAAGACACTAAGAGCGGAGGCTCATCGTTAGATAAAGCTCTTAGCTTACTGCAGGAAGTCTGTATGACACCTGTACCACTGCGCTTTGCCGAACTGGTTGAAAAAACTGATTTACCAAAAGCCACAGCGCATCGGACTCTAACTTCTCTGACAGAGAAAGGCTTGATCCGCTTTGACGAAGCAACGCTTCTTTATCATCCAGGTTACGGATTACTCGAATTAGCTCACCAAGCCTGGTCTAAAATTGATGTGCGCGATATTGCAGCGGATCAGATCAAACATTTGTGGGATGAAACGAGCGAAACTATCCATCTTGCCGTTTTAGATCGTGGGGACGTCATTTACATAGACAAACTGGAAAGCCAGAAAAGCTTGCGCTTATTTTCAGCCGTCGGCAAAAAAGGCCCTGCCTATTGCACAGGTGTCGGCAAAGCCATGATGGCCTTTCTCAGTGAAGATCAATTGGCTGCCGCCATCAAAGAACAAAACTTTATCAAGCACACAGATTCCACGCTGATTAACGAAGACATGTTAAGAGAAGATCTTCGCAAGATTCGTGAAAGCAAAATTTCCTTGGATTTAGAAGAACATGAAGAAGGCATTCAATGTGCTGCTTCGGTGATTTTAAACCATAGAAACGAACCCATTGCCGCGCTCAGTATTACCGCACCCAAATTTCGTGTAGACGACGCGCGTTTCCAACACTTTCAAACATTGGTCAAAGACGCCTGTAAGAAAGTATCCACCCGAATGGGGGCTATGGCCTCTAACTAGCATAGGAAAGTCCATTATGGCGACGATAAAACTAACAAACGTCATCAAACGATTTCATGACATTGAAACGATTCATGGCGTCAATTTAGATCTAGAAGACGGTGAATTTGTGGTCTTTGTAGGTCCATCTGGTTGTGGTAAATCCACCCTACTGCGCTTAATCGCAGGGCTAGAAGACATTACCGATGGCATACTAGAAATCAATGGCACCAACATGAATAACGTGGCGCCCGCCGATCGCGGAGTCGCTATGGTATTTCAATCCTATGCCTTATACCCGCACATGACTGTAGAAGAAAACATGAGCTTTGGCTTACGCATGAATGGTGTAGACCCAGAAAAAATAAAAGCCCAAGTCAGCAATGCCGCCAACATCCTACAACTGAATGAACTGCTGGATCGTAAACCCAAACAATTATCTGGTGGCCAGCGTCAGCGTGTTGCCATCGGCCGCGCCATTGTTCGTCAACCAGAAGTCTTCCTATTTGACGAACCGCTTTCCAACCTAGACGCAGAACTTCGTGTCGACATGCGCATTCAGATCGCACAGCTGCACAACAAGCTAAAAGCCACTATGGTTTACGTGACACATGATCAGGTTGAAGCCATGACTTTAGCTGATAAAATCGTCGTACTACGTTCAGGTAACGTAGAGCAGGTCGGTTCTCCGTTAGAGCTTTACCACAACCCTGCCAACGAATTTGTAGCAGGGTTTATTGGTTCACCGCGCATGAACTTCCTCGAAGGTAAAGTAGTAAGCATCGACAATAAAGATGTTGCTGTGATTGATATAGCAGGTCAGCGCATTGAGATGGAAGTGGATGGCACCAAGATTTCTGTTAACGAAACCGTCAAACTTGGCATTCGACCAGAACATGTCAAAGAAAACACCCAAAATGCCGATCTGACTATTGACCTTGATATTGATGTGGCCGAACACCTAGGTGGCCTAACGTATCTTTACGGCCAATTTGAAGGCAGCAAACTTACCATTGAAGTCAGCGGCTCTAACCTCACTCGCAATGGCGAAAGTGTAAAAGTTGGCATCAAAAAAGAAGACTGTTACTTGTTTAATCGTGGTGGTGAAGCACTGGTTGATCGCCCTGTCCCAGCGAGATAAAAACAAGACTTCAACAAAAAATAGCCTTCGATGAGGGCTATTTTTTTCAAAGCGAAAAAAGAATCAGCACCATAATATGCTTTAGTGAAAACGACTACTTTTAACCACTTCAGAAAAGTAGTGCATCATACTGTCTAAAAATACCCTTAGCGCTGGCGTCATACTTTTTCTATTTGAATATATTGCCTGAACAATACTCACCTTGGTTGTCCAATCAGGTAAAACACGCACTAAACCTCCCGATTCTATGTCTTCGCTCGCCACTATCTCTGGTACCAACCCGACACCAACACCTTGCAGAGCAGAACTAAGTAATAACCCACGATTCAAGCATACCAGCCTTGGATGATGCTGCACCAAACAGATAGAGCTCTCTGGACCAAGCAATTCCCACTGATGCAAGGACTCTTGTTTACCAAATGTTTCTGTTAAAGTCGGCATTTTTGACAACTGACTCGGATGACTAGGCATACCGAATTCTTCAATAAATTGCGGACTAGCCACCAAAATCATCTTACTAGTGGCTAGTTTTTTAGCGACTATGCCGGCTTCGTTTACTATCGCGCCTCGTGTTCGTAACGCGATGTCAATGCGCTCTTCCAACACCTGAACATCTCTATCCGTTGCATCCAAATACACAGAAACCTTGGGATACTTCTTCATAAACTCAGGCAAAAAGACCGAAAAGTGGTGTTGCGCCAATAAAACAGGACAGCTCACCCGAACCACACCAGAAGGCACAGACTGCAATAACGCCACAGACTCATAAGCAGATTGGCCTTCCGCCACCATATTAATAGCGCCTTCATATAATTGCAGGCCAGCATCAGTCAGGGTAAATTTTCGACTGTTACGCTGAATTAATTGAATCCCCAACTTGTCTTCTAACTGTGCGATACGACGGCTCAATAAAGATTTGGTGATACCTGACACACGCTCGGCCGCGGTAAAACCACCATTTTCAGCGGTCAGGTAAAAATAGTAGATATCGTTAAAATCCATAAATCGCTTCATCACCCTGAAAAAAAGCCCTAAAAAAGAAATTGAAAACAAACTAGTTTAGGCTTTTTTGACGACTCATAACAATCACACCAATGATTCCGACTGCAAACAACAGAGAAAAATAATCAATCCCAGCAAGAATAACTGCATTTTTATGCACCTCACTGGCAATCCATGCAAAACCGGCTTTACTCGCTAAGTCGCTATTCATATGAGTGCTATAAACGCTGGATATTTGACTCAGAGTTTTAACAAAAACAGGATCATTCGTTGCAACATGCTGATTCAACACACCGTAATGAATCGTAGTACGCCACTGCAACCCAATGCTCGCCAAAGATATACCCAACGCCACACTCATTTGAGACACCATATTTTTCACCTGTTGAGCATGAGAGAAAATCGTTTCGTCATGTTGCAGTTCTGCAAATGCTTTTGCCGCTACCGTTCCTTGAACACACACAGTGAAAAACACAAAAACAAACAAGGCGGGGACTATGTAGGTTTGAAGGCTTGTAGTCGGCGTCAATCCCATCATGACAAAGCCATAAACCAACAAACATAAAAACCCTGTCACATAGAATTTTTTGCCATTAGGTCTTTTAGGGAGAATCTTCATCAAAATGATCAATCCCAAAACCCCTGCGGCCTGCCCAAGAGCATACCAATTACCAATTGTACTCCAGCCAAATCCAAGACCTTGCTGCAAAATTTGTGGTATCAGATAACTGTTTGAGCCCATGATCAAGTAACACACAAAGAACAACATCACACCATTACGATAAAGCTTGCTACTAAAGAGAGATTTCAGCGATAACAATGGTCGGTTTTCATTATGACGAACCATGCTGCGCAAAAAATAATAAAGACTGCTCAAGCCCAACAACAAAAATACGCAAACCAAAACCGTATTACTAAAAAAAGCATAGTTTCCATGCTGAAAACCATACAGAATCAAAAAAGACCCTGCAGCTAATGCCATCAAAATATAGGGATGGCTTTGGCTACGCATTTCTTCTTTAGCAGGTATTCCTGGCAAACAAAAAGCAGCAGTAATCGCACTCAATAAACTCACAACCATCAAAATAACAAACAGATAATGCCATGAAGCAGTCATGAACAAATGCGCTGCCAAAAATGGTGCAAGCGCAGAGCCTATTGTCAGTCCATAAGCATAAGATTTAATTCCGGTTAAACGAATCAATCCTGGGGGAAATAAATTGATAATGACACGGGCACCTGTCATGAAAGCCGCGCCACCAAACCCCATGATGACATAACCCGTCAAAAAGCCATCGAAGCTCCGACAGTTAAAACCAACAATACAACCTATAAAGAAGATGAACAAAGAGCCCAATATGTAATATTTCCAGCCCATTCGCTCAACCAACCAGCGCTGCTTAGAAATCGTAACCACGGCAACACATGCGTATGCTGCCGTCGCTAAGCTATACTCTTGTGGTGAAACACCAAGCTCTCCCATCAAAGGCGCGGCTGCAAACACTATCATGCCAGTCTGTAAAAAATTCAGCAGCATAAGTAAAAAGATAGTCGCCAACATCAACCATTCATGGGATGGCGCTGGCACATATTTATGACGACTAATTCGGCTGATCATTCGTTACATACTTTCTTTAATGATCTTTTGAATAATCACATTGACATCATCGTCGCGGTGATCAAATACATTCGTCCGCCAAGGCGTTTGGCTTTTAGCAAGAGAAGTTAATACTGGTGCACCTGCATTATGCGTATCCACATTGACACTCATAGACAAACCTGGGCGCAGTGGATGCTCTCTTAACTCCACAGGATCTAACACAATACGCACAGGCACCCTTTGTACTATTTTGATCCAGTTACCTGTCGCATTAGAAGCCGGAAGTAAAGAAAACGCACTGCCCGTACCAGGCTCAATGCCTTTTACCTTGCCATGATAAGTCACACTCGAACCATAGACATCAGAGTTCAAGGTTGCTTCCTGCCCAGCACGAATATTCCCAAGCTGAGTTTCTTTAAAATTGGCCGTAACCCAAACATTTTTTAATGGAATAACCGACATCAACGCGCTACCTGCAGAGACATGCTGCCCCACTTGAACGCTACGCTGGGCGATGTAACCACTTGCGGGAGAAAGAATCGTAGTTCGATTCAACGTCAGCCAAGCCGCCTTCAAGGCTGACTGCGCTTTTAGCACATCGGGATGAGTTAATATTGTGGTGTTATCCACCTTGGTTTTATTGGTATCGTATGACTTTAGTGCCAGATTATAAGAGGCTTTTGCACTGGTTAGCGTGCTTTCGTAGTGGCTTAGATCTTCATTTGAAATCAGGTTGTTTTTCTTCAAATTCACTCGACGTTTATAGTCTGCTTCCGCTTTATCTAAAGAAACTTTAGCTAAATCCACATTGGCTTTTTGCTCTTCCAGTGATGCAAAACTATTACGCACAGATCGTATAGTGCTGGCAAAATTCGCCTCTGCTTCTAACAGGGCTAACTGAGCATCCACTGGGTTGATTTTTACCAACACATCCGACTCACCAACCAAGCTGGTATTATCAGCCATAATATCTGTGACCATTCCAGAGACCTGAGACATGACATTAACAATATTGCCAGACACATAAGCGTCTTCTGTTGTTTCGTAAAATCGTCCTATTTTTGTCCACCAAATATAAATACCAACACAAACAACAACGACACCTAGAGCCAACAAAACAATGGTGTTCTTTTTCTTCAGTGAATGCTTATCTATCTCAGTCATCGCTCGCCTATACTCTCAAAAAACAGTCAAATTAGGATTTTAATCTGCTAAGAATAAGGCGATAAAACAACAAGAACAATATCGAAAAATGGGACTTATCATCCTATAAACAGGATGATAAATGAGATATAAATTTTCCTTATTATTTACCTAAAAGTTGTGCAAACATCGACATATTGACGAGCAAAACCTATTGCAAATTTGAAAAACACACAGTTTCTAAAAACATTTTGTCGTATAGTAGTTTCAAAAATAAAAAGAAGGGACCATAACCATATTGCGAAAGGTATTGCTAGAGTAGACTCTAATCATGAGTTCATCACTGCAAAAAGAATAAACGGAAGCTTCTTTGCCTCCGTTAACCCTAATCAGTTTGTTTATACAAACTCTTCCAAGAAGTTTTCTAAATAACTGTAAGCACGTTTCGCCACAACTGGATTGTATTGGCTGTTATGTTCTGGATTATTGGCGCTTGGCAGCATAAAAGAGTGAACAGTATTACTGAAATCAACAAATTGGAAATCCATCCCTAAACTTGTCCAATAACGTTTCGCTTCCTGAGCATCTTCGTCAGTAACCATAGCGTCTTGATGACCATTTAATACCAAGATTTTCGTTTTAGTATTGGCCTTTTCCTCTGACTGAGCACGGAAAAAACTCATCAAACCATGAAAGCTCACTGCACCAGCACTATCAGCAAGATGCAAACCTGCTTCCAAAGCCAAGCGACCACCTAAACAAAAACCAACGTGGACAATGGTTTTACCATGAATGGCATCACAAGCAGATTGCGTCAGCTCATTTTGTAAATCATGTAGAGTATCGGCTTCAGCAAGCAAAGCCCCCATCTTCGCCATTTTCTCATCCATCTCGACCGGATTCTGATCGATACCATACAAATCCAACGCGGTTGCTGAAAAACCTAATGATGCAATACGATCAGCAATGCCTTTTTCGAAATCCGTCAACCCAGAAAAGGTTGGCCAAATCACAACCTGAATATGACTTTTATCCGAACTCAGCCCATCAACTTGATAATGCATACGTTTAATATTGTCTTTGAATATCGACTCAAATGTCTGGCTCACTGGCAACCCCTTTATATATGGATGAATGATCGTAATCGCATATTCAGTGTAACCAGCAAAATAGAATGAAATCAATCCATTTTACGGCAACTTCTCCGTTTGATCTCATTCTAAAAGGTAAGATCATCGACTCAATCTAGACCATTTCTAGCGCTAACAGGTCGTTTATACTTTGTCGTTTTCGGATAAGACGACACTGCCCATCATCAATCAGAATCTCTGGCGCCAACGGTCGACTGTTGTAATTTGAAGACATTGACGCACCGTATGCACCAGCATCGTTAAATACCAATAAATCACCAACCTTAGGATTGTCTAATATTTGATGACAAATCACGCCACTGGCATCTTGGGTAAAAACATCGCCAGATTCACACAAAGGCCCAGCCACAGCATATTCAAGAGCATTAGAAATTGACTCTAAACCCTGCTGATTCGAGTATTGATGAACCACCTCTATTTTATGATAACTTCCATACATACTTGGCCTTAACAAGTCATTAAAACCGGCATCAATTAAAACAAAATTATGCTCCGCTGTTGATTTCAAACAATGCACTTCTGCCAATAAAGCACCGGCATTGCCGACCAAATAGCGCCCTGGCTCTACTTCTAATTTAACACTATGACCTAAATGACTTTCTATCTCTTTACGTGCATCATTCCATAAGCGAAAAAATGTCATGGTATCTAATTTATCTTCATGACTAGAATAAGGTATTGGCAACCCTCCTCCTGTTGAAATTGCACGAATATCCACGTTAGCAAGTTTCACTATCCCTACCATGGCTTGACAGGCTTGTGACAAGTGTTCCAAATCAGAGCCCGAACCTATATGCATATGAATTCCAATTAAGTCCAAACCATATTGTTGAATCAGAGCAACAGTCTGCGGCAAATCTTCTAGCGAAATACCATGTTTGCTATTTGGTCCACCAGTATTAGTTTTTTCACTATGACCATGGCCAAACCCAGGATTCACACGAATCCAAACTGAATGATGAGGAGCGACTTCTGCAATTCGATGCAACATATCCATAGAGCCAATATTGACAGGAATATCGTGTTGAATAACCAATTCTATTGTTTCGCGATCTATCAGATCTGCGGTAAAAACAATGCTTTCAGGATTGTCACTGTTGCTGTAGCCCGCCACTAAACTTCTTTCAATTTCTCCAGCAGACACCGCATCTACCATTACACCTTCTTCTCGCATCAATCGTAAAATATGTGTATTTGAGCAGGCTTTTTGTGCAAAACGAATGACATCAAAATCCCTTAGCTGTTTTATCTGTTGCCGAATAGTAGCCGCATCGTATACCCAAGCTGGCGTACCAAACTGCTGGGTTATTTCTACTAATGTATTGGGATTAAAAATAGTCACTTAGCCTTACTCCTATAGATCACTCGAATCAATTTTTTAAGTTATTTAAGATGAATCAATCATAGCGCTCGACCAAAAATACAAATAATATCTATTTATTCAAATTCTATTCATTTCTGATATGGTCTATGAAACTAACATTCCGACAAATTGAAATATTCAATGCTTTGATGACAGCAGAAAGCGTAACCAGCGCCGCCGACATGTTGCATACCTCACAACCGACCATTAGCCGAGAACTGGCAAGACTTGAACAGGTATTAGGGTTCAGCCTATTCGAACGAGTGCGCGGCCGACTCAAACCCAGCAACGCGGCTTACACACTTTTTGAAGAAGTAAAACGTTCGTATATTGGCTTAGAACGAATTTGGTCAACCGTTGAGGATTTACGCACAGATCAGATAGGAAGACTCTCAGTACTAACATTGCCAGCTTTTTCCCAGTCTCTGTTACCGGGTGCATGTCTGAAGTTTTTAGATACAAACCAAAATGTCGGTATCTCCATCTCTGTGCAAGAGCCGCCATATTTAGAACAAAGCTTAACTTATCAGCAATATGATCTGGGGTTGACTGAAAACAACTACTCACCTTCAGGCACCACACTTAAACCTTTGTTAAGCATTGATGAGGTGTGCATTTTGCCAAATGACCATCCATTATTAGCAAATGACATCATTGATATTCGTGATTTCGAAGGCCAGTCTTTTATTAACTTATCACCTAACGATCCATATCGAATAAAATTGGATGAAGATCTATATCGGCTTGGGATTAATCGAAAAACCGTGATAGAAACACCAACTGCCGTATCTGTCTGTCAGCTGGTAAGTAAAGGCGCGGGAATTGCTATCATCAATCCACTAACAGCATTGGACTTCATTGATCATGGTCTGCAAATTCGTCCATTAAATGTGTCTTATCCATTTACCATCAATATACTTTTGCCCTTACACCGCCCCTTTAACCCTTTTTTAGACGACTTTATTGCAGCACTAGAAGAAGAAGCAAAAGAGATCAAAACCAAAATTAATCAGTACTCAACTCATTCAATGTAGGCACGCTTATTTATAAGCTCTGAACACATTTTTTCTGTTACACTTTTCTGCATAAGTAACAAACAATAGCTCGCATATTTTTTGGCAAGTACAAAGGAAGACACAATGACGCAATTGGCTTTAAGTGATCTCATTGGCAAACAAGTACTCGGTGTAGCAGGCACTTACGGCTCCCGAGAAAACGTAATGGATGTTTATATTTGCGGTGTGAACATTCTATCTGACACGTCATTGGAGCTTTTCTTCCCCAATGGACATCAACTCAAAGCCAACCAGAAAGTTACCGTACATTTAGACAATCGCACCGGCGTATCTGAATACGATGCAGATTTAAAAGTATATCGTTCCTCTTTCAAAGGTATCGTTGCCTCAACAACAGGAAGAAAAGCACAACTAACGGCCATCGAATACGAAGTTTACTACGGCGCCAGCATCGTTAAATCTTTCCAAGCGGATAACTATGAGCACCCAAGCGACAATCGCCCTGCTGTTGATTTGCCATACAGCCCGCTTACCGCTGCGCCCGAAATTGATGACAGTGAAAACGACAATAAAATTGGCGTTTTGATGACCTTCGCCAAACAACAGCCACACTCTACTGTGATGGCGTTCTTATCTTCTGTTGACGATGATATTTTCTTCATCACTTTCCCGAGTACATTCAAGGCTAAACTGTTAAGCCGCAATAATCAGTGCTACTTTGCCATTGATGGTCGAGCGACTTTTACTTTTGAAGAAGCCATCGAATGGAACTACAGCATCATCAAAAGTGATGTTTATGAAATCCCCAAAAGCAACCCAGTTTTCCAACAAATCCAAGAACTCTTTATCCAGAAAAACCCTTGGGAAATGGGTTTCTTTAGCCATCCAGAAGTGACTATGTATCACCTAAAAGCAGCAAAAGTCGTCTGCCCAAAGCAAAGCGTTTAACTGGAAACTGGTAAGGCCAACCTCAATTAAGGAGAAAAACATGTTATCTGGAAGCTGTTTATGCAATGGCGTGCAATACGAAATAAAAGGCGAATTGGGCGACATCATGCAGTGTCATTGTCAAAAATGTCGTAAAGCCAACGGCTCAGCGTTTGCCGCCAATGCTGCTATTCCAACCACTGCCTTCACACTTTTAAAAGGCAAAGAGCTACTGGCTGAATACGAATCGACTCCTGGTGTTTTTCGTGTTTTTTGCAAACAATGCGCGTCACCACTTTATAGCCGACGCCCAAACATGCCAGAACTGCTTCGCCTTCGTATCGGCACACTTGATACAAAAATAGAAGGCAAACCGTCTTCACATATCTTTGTTGGTTCAAAAGCCGAATGGTATGAAATTTGCGATGATATCCCGCAATACGAAGAACGCCCTGTTGTTTAATTACTCAGTGTGTGTCGTCCTAAAATAGGTTGACAGTTTTTAGGTCAGCTCCTGTAGCTGGCCTTTCTCTTTTCGCACTTGATTACTGGCTCGCCAGTATCGGTCCATTAAGCCTAATTGATTCGGTGTTAGTGCTGCGGTTTGCATCGTGGTTTTTGGCACAGTGAGATGCTCCTATTATTTGCTGGCGATTTCTTTCTTGATGCGAGAAAACTCTGCTTGCTCAATATCACCGCGAGCATAACGCTCGTTCAATATATCCAGCGCCGTTTTATTGGCTAGCCCAAAGTAACGACGATTCGAGCGATAGCTGTAACCCCAATGCCCAAAACTAGAAATCAGCAAGAACCAAAAACCAATCCACAATACCCAACCCCAGCCGTTCCAATATTCGTTATACATATCAATCTCCATGTTCAGCGTCGAAAATCAGATGACTTTTAAACAAACTCGATAGTTCACTCTATAACGATAGGAAGATGCGACTCTGTGCGGTAACGAACGTTTAAAAATTCATCACCGCAGATAGAAAAAAAAGCCCATTTAATATGATCAGGATCAAGTCTTTACTAAGAACACACATTTGCTAACAAATCCTTTCAAATCCCCAGAATCTAAACGCCCTGCACTTCCCTACAATCCGCTGCATTACTTATCTTGAGAGCTAATTATGTTACGCAGTCTGTTTGTGTTTTTTATGTTGTGTTCAGCGTATGCTTCGGCAGGTTATTACGATGGTACAGAAGGGTTAACGGGCGATGCGCTTAAAGCAAAACTGCACAGCATCATCGATGGCCAAAAGCCACTTAAATACACGCAAAGCGGAAATACTGATTGGTACGACGGCAAGAATATCGACGTGTGGGAAGCACTGGTTTACACCGATTCAGCCTGCCCTGATGACAAACCAAAATGCGGCCTAGTGCAAATGCTTTACCTAGATGACGTGAGAAACATCAACCAAGCAAACCGAGGCAAAAGCAAAGACGATGCGTGGGACAGAGAACACGTTTGGCCAAAATCACGCGGCTTTGCCAAACAAAGCCAAGACGGCTACACAGACTTGCATCACCTGCGCCCTGCTGACCGCAACCTAAACGGTGCGCACAGTAACTATGGTTACGGCATGGGTGGCGAACCGGTATATGACGAGCTGGCCGACGGCAGCAAAGTACTGTCTGGCGCCTACCTAGATAAACGCAAACAATCCTTCGAACCAACCGACCGAGCCAAGGGCCAAATCGCCCGCATGGTCTTCTACATGGCGGCTCGATACGAAACTGGCGACAACGCCTCACCAGAGAACATGCCCGACTTAATCATCACCAAAGGCAACGACAAACAAAGCGGACAACCCAGCATCGGCGACCTTTGTACACTCGTTGCGTGGAACGATACATTCCCCGTCACCGCCTTTGAAAAACGCCGCAACGACCGAGTGCAAGAGCTACAGGGAAGTCGGAATCCGTTTATAGATCATCCAGAGTTTGTGGATGGGATTTGGGGGAATGAATGTCAAACGAAATAGTTTTTACAAATAAAAACGGCAATGGCTGAAGTTCCGCGACAAAGATCAGGTAAAACAGACGAAAATTTGGACACGAAAAAACACGCGATGCGTGTTTTAGGATGCTTTGGTGCAGACGGGGTGGTATTCCCGACACTGGATTTTGCCAGCGCAAGAGAAATACTAGATCAAGATGCGGGTGGGGTCAATCAGGAAAATATCTTAAAAAAACCAAGCTAAATTCCTAAGTCAAATTACAGCTTATTATTACGTAATATATCTACTATCTTACTTGAATTCACGTTTCAATTTAGCAACCCGGTTTACTTTAGTAAGTACAGATATGTCACTATTTTTATCAGTCATTTTAGTGGCCTTATCTTCAATGAATTCGGATATATTATTTATTGCTGGAAATAAATCCCTAGCCATTTTAGTACCTCCTTTTAGTAGCTTTTTACCTGTTCCCCAAAAGGGGATAAACAAGCCTAAAGTATCCTCACCTAAATCTAATCCATGTTTAGTTACTTTTTTATTTCTAAGAGCTTTATCTACTTCAATATTATAATCAGCGATACGCAGCCTCCTTTCCTCATTATTAAGTAAATTCAGTTCTGAGAATAATGAACTCATGCCTTTACGAACAACTCTACTAGAAACTTCTTCCTCAAACTCTAAAACAGGGATGTAATCGTTAATATCAAAAGTAGAGATAAGTCCTAAACTAGGATTTCGAACTGAATTTATATCATCAACATCAATTAGATTAGAAATATTTTGACAATTTGAATTTTTAAAGAAATTAAGCATCTCACCCATCATTAGAGCATAAGGATGATCAGAGTATTTACTATCATCAACAAAAAAAGGAAAATACGTAGCATCCAATGCATGTGAAAGGTGAATTTGGTCACTATTCACAATAAATTCAAATTCGATTTTTTCTTTATTTTTTGTAGGCAAAGAATTAATAATAGGTATATTAACCCCATAATTTGATATACCCATTGGTCCAGCGCGATTTAATGTATCAAGACTTTTTCTTAGTGCTTGCTTAGGCCACAGTAAAAAATCACTAATAGTAACAATATCTTTGCCTGTAAATTTTGAAAGCTCCTGTAATAACGGATAAATATACCTATATATCTCAGGGTCGCTCAAAGCATAAGACTGATTCATTTCAACTAAATCAATTGCACATAAAGCTGATAATGCGCGCCTACTAACCACAGCCGATGGATTCTCTTGAAAAGCCTCATTTATAAAGCCATGGTCTAACCTACTCTCAGGCTGCATGTTTAATATTTTTAGCCTTCCTCGTTTAACTAATCTAAGTATTTCATCTCGTGAAATTTTTTGGTCTACAAGGAAGTTCGACATCTCTTGGGCTAACGGAAGAACACAATAAACTACATCATATAGCAGTAGGTGATTCCTCAAATTTGCATTCTGAAATTTAGAAAAATTAACAAGACATGCTGTTTTACTAGGATCAAAAAAATAAAGATCAGTTTTTTTATACGAGCCATTATAAATACTTTCAACATTCTCAAACCATAAAGCTTCATCTCTCTCGATAAAGGCACAATTCAATTCTTTTTTTGTCTGAGATGGAGCAATATTAAAGACTTCATCACTAAATTTAAAACTGTAATCAACTGCTTCTCCTCCATTTTTAATTTTAAAAGAGTATGGAGCTTTTAGAGCAGTCACTGTCTCTTCAACACCTTCTATTATTTTTGAACTATAATCCCCTGAAAGCTCTACAATTATTTTTCGATCATCATGATCCTCTTCAATATTATTAATTTTTACATTAGGATGAATTGAAAGAATATGACTATATAATTGAGGAATACTTAATGGGTAGCCTTCAAATTTCGATGGTATTTTATCATCTTTAATTTTTTCAATTTCAATTACATAAGTTTTTGGAAGCTCCATTACCAACTTAATAGGAACTGTTAAGAACCTTATTTCTCTATCGAAAATAGCCTTAATTTCGTCAAAATCATCAATATCGTCAACTAAAAAAAGTTGGTATTTAGATTCATTAAGTTTGAATAACCTAGTATTTAGATATGGAAATCTAGATCGAAAATTTAAATCAATCCTTCGACACCACCCGTCATAGTTAAGTTTCAAATCGGCCTCTCCATTACTGACTTCCAATAAAAATTTTAAGAGAACACATGTGACTTTATCCTAAACAAACTACACCATAGACTCTGATTTATTATAGTATTTTCTCTGTTTTAACCAGAAAAATGAGAATTAAAGCTATCATCTTTTAGAGAAATCAAACTACCTTACTAGATACAACAGTACACTGATACCCTGCTTTGCTGTAGCCGCGTGCTATGATTTTGCACTTGTATCTGCTGTTGCTATAGTTCACGTACCGCTGCGCCCATTGCAGTATTACTAACATTTATGTATGGCATTAACGCTGATTGAACCCATACTGTTGTATCCATTCCAGATATTATTAAATTTATATGTTGCTTTTGTTTAACATAAATAATGCTTTTAGCATCCATACTATCAATTATTCCGCCCGTAAAAACAGTATCATCAGGGCCAACTAAAATTTTAACTTCTGTATCCATTCCTGAGACGGTAAGCGTAGGGGCTAAAATATTGGTTTTATCAAATAACTGTTCAGTTGTTGGCTCAAAAACTGAACTTTGAGTTACTCGCAAACTGGGGACTGATGCATTCATATATGAATTTCCAACATTATTAACTACGCTCGTAGTGACAATACTAGAGTTAACGACGTTATTTGAACCATAAACTACATTTGATACAGAATTTATATTACTGGAAGAATTAACAGGAAAGAGCCAATCACCAATTGCAATGACAAGACCAGCTAGTGCAATAACAAGACTAGCCAGACTAATCCAAATTTTTGCGTTTTTTATCACTCTATTCTCCATGAGTTATGTCAATTTTGTTATTTATTGATATTAACCTCTTACCCTGCACCTTCCAACAACAAAACACCTAAACCACCTCACTCGCGACAACGGTACACCGATACCCTGCTTTGCTGTCGCCGTGTGCGGTGACTTTGTCGATGGACCAGTTGCCTTTCATTTCGGGTGGGAAGGTGTCGTTTAGGGTGAGGATGCCTTCTGCGACGAGTTGGGTTGCCCGTACCTAGTCAATAAGAGCGTCGAGTGTGACGCTGGTACCTTGGCGTTGGCTTTTGATAAGGTCGTCTTGGCAGGCTTGTTGGGCGGTGGTTGGGTTGTCGTAACTTTGGCGTCGTTTCTTATACGGTGCGGTGCCGACGTGTACCGTGTTCTTCCCCTGTGTTGTTTGTCCAGTTGGCTTTTACGCCGGTGATGGCGCTGCGGCTGGGTCGGTCGAGTTGGCAGTTGATGAATTGCCCTAGTTGGCTTGGTGAATTCTGGCTCATTCCTTTTAATCAATTAGCGTAATTTTTAGTTTGCAGCCAAAAACGCCTAACAACTTAGTGATTGTTTCGAGCTTTGTCATTTATTTAAATTATCATGTCGAATTTTTTAAAGAATCAGGCAAGAAAAACAGAGGAATGAGATAACCGTTTGCTAAAAAACACGCGAAGATATCAAGTTAAAATAGGGCTATACAGCCCTATTAAAATCTTGACCATGAAATCAAAAAAAGGACTCACTTATCATGAAGTCTAAATTTCTAGCTATTAGGATCACGATAGTTTTAAGTTTGTCGGTGCTTGTCGGCAGCTACTTCATATTGCGTCCTGCAGTGTCTTTTGCCGAAGAAAATGCGGTGACATTCCCCGCTCTTGATCAGCTTGAGCATTATACAACGGTTAAACGCGGCATTACTCGAGAGCATATGCTAACCAATCCGGCAGCGCTTACTGCAATAAAAGCAGGAAAACCTGTTCCTGTAGGAACACATGTTGTTCTCGTCGATTATCAAGATGACGTTTTAACTCGCTACCTAGTCGCTGAAAAAATGAATGAAGGCATCGATGATTGGGAATATCAATGGTTCTGGCCAGACAAGTCAGTCAAGACCAGCGAAAATATTGAGCAATGCTATGCTTGTCATCAGCGTTCACGCCGTGATGAACAGTTTATGTTTACTTACCGAGACGCACAGCGATTCGAGCAATGATAAGAAAAATTAGATGAATAGGAAACTGAAGATGAAACAATCAACAGCAATTAAACGTCTTGCATTACCTTCTGCCATGTTGATTTTCCTACTACTATCTTTGGCTTATTGGTGGCTTAACAATATTTCACACGAGCTGTTCGGCAGCATCCTTTTTGCATTCTTATCATGGCACATTGTCAGCAATAGACTTTGGTTTAAGAACATATTCAAAGGACGATACAACTTACGGCGTTCGCTTTCTACCTTGTTGCACCTACTACTAATAGCCAACATGACCGTGTTATTTGTTACCAGCGTCGCTGTATCAAAATCCATTTTTGCCTTTTTTGCGGTATCAGGCACCACCACGATGCAAACAATTCACTTATTTTCAGCGTATTGGGTGATGATAACTGTTGGAATCCATGTAGGACTACACTGGAAACGAGTTATCTCTGGGTTATGTCTCTTGTTGAAATTACCTAAGCCCAATATGATCAGCGCATGGATACTTCGTTTAGCTGCTGCGTTTATTTTTATTTTGGGTATCAATAGTTTAACACCCATTGATATCTGGAATAAATTAACCTTCACATACAGTCTGGCATTCTGGGATTTTACCGATTCAGTATCACCATTCTTCGGACATTGGATCGCAATAATTAGCCTTCCCGCCATAGCAACACACTATGCTATGCTTTTGATAGGGAAATCATCGAGCTTAATTGCCTATTCCAAACAGTTACGAAATTGACTCTTCGAACATTGCAGATGGTTCCTTAGCTTTTAAAGTTTGGTCTGTTTCACGCAACGCTTTTATATCTCTTAATGGGGATTCACCAAAAAAACGACGATATTCTCGACTAAACTGAGAAGGACTTTCGTAGCCTACTTTAAACGTAGTCTCTGTCGCATCTAGATTTTCGGTCAACATGAGGCGACGAGCTTCATTAAGGCGTAGCTTTTTCTGAAACTGCAGAGGCGTCATAGAAGTCACTAAACGGAAATGTGTATAAAATGCAGATAGACTCATTCCACTGTAAGTCGCCAGCTCACTAACAATGAGCGGTTTAAAAAAATTATTTTTAAGCCATTCAATTGCCTTTGAAACTTGATAGCTACGACTCTCAGCCGTGACAATTTGATGAAGTAAAACACCTTGTTCTGTTGTTAAAAGGCGATAAAGAATTTCTCTCTGGATAATTGGAGCAAGGATTTTGACATTATCGTGTTCGTCTAATAATCCCAGCAGTCGAGTAAACGCATCTAGCAACGACTCAGAAAGGAGACCGACGGCGATTCCCTTTGACGTTTTTATGTTATGACTAAAAAGATGCTTACTCTCCACAATCAACTCAGAAATTACTTGTAAATCTAGTTCCATGATCAAGCCTAGATAAGGTGTATCTGGAGTGGCTTCTATTATGTTAGCAATGATGGGCAGATCTACAGATGATACAAGAAAATGACTCGCATCATAAACGTAACTTTCTTCCCCCAAAAGAACCCGTTTTTTCCCCTGAGCAATCAAACAAATACTAGGATTGTGGGTATAGCTCGTCGGCGGTGTAATCGATTCCCATCGGGTTAACCTAAGACCAGGAATCTCCGTATCAACTTGATTAGCGCCGTTCTCTATCCACTTATTAATCTGCTGAGCGAGTTTTTCTGCTGCAAGAGTTTTGCTTTTTAAGCTACCCATAATCACCCTATTGACGACGTTAGTAATCTTTATTGATTCCGTCATTATTCTACACAACCCAAGTCATAAAAGAATATTAGGCAAATACAAATATCATAAGATTAATCGAGAAACAAAAAAAATAACCTTAAAAAACAATAGGTTAAATTTTATTTATGCAATATTAAATCAGCCCTCTCTTTCATCTCTAGTGGTGAAACTATAGAGCCGAGAGGATTAGGCAATTTTTAAATAATATCAGGCTAACGAGTATCATCGTTAAAGCACTAAACTAAATCCAGATCCTAACGACACCCTAACAACTATTAAGAGGTCACATTCACATAAAACAGTTAATAAATCAGAGGAGCTAAAACAGCTAAAACTAGCGGTAGATTGTTCATATCAAGCAACCAAAAGAACACTTAAATGACTAATTTTCAATACTTTTCGAAAGCCTTCTCTTTTCTAATCATCAACTTAGTGGGGACCTTTTTTATGACGACTGCCTCAGCTGCGAACACTCTAAATACTAAAGATCAAGCCATCATCCCAATTGCGGCATTTACTGCAAACGGAGACATCAACAAACTTAAAAAAAGCTTAAATAAAGGCCTAAATGCAGGCCTAACAATCAACGAAATTAAAGAAATTCTGGTTCAAATGTATGCCTACGCAGGCTTTCCTCGTAGCTTAAATGGTCTCTCTGCATTTATGACAGTATTGGATGAACGACAAACAAAGGGTATTACAGATGTTGTGGGGCATGAATCCAAGCCTTTACCGCCAGACCGTACCAGCCTCGAATTCGGTACAGATAACCAAACCAAGCTAATTGGTACGGAAGTAAAAGGTCCATTATTTGAGTTCTCTCCCGAAATTAACACCTACCTGAAAGCGCATTTATTCGGCGATATTTTCGAACGAGATACCTTGAGCTGGAGGCAAAGAGAAATTGCCACCATAGCCGCTTTAGCAAGCTTAGAAGGAGCCAACAATCAGTTAAGTGCTCACTACAACATTAGTATGAATAACAATATATCCATCAGTGAACTTAAGACATTCATTCGTATTATTGAAACGCATTTCGGTACTCAGGTTGCCGAAAACGCTCAACAAGTACTCGAAACGGTACTTGAAAACAAGTAAGAAATATTATGTCAGAACCCACTTCTTTGATGATGTTTCCATAACGTAACTAGGAGCTAATATCATGAAAAAAAATATATCTTCGACTTTAAAGGCCACATTACTATCAAGTATAACAGCGGTTTCAGCAACAAGTATTGAAGCCGAAACCAAAACAGAACAGCAAGTTTATAGAACTGGTGATCTTCAGTCTTTTGAAGGCCCTGACAACCTTTTTACTGGCAACGTTAACGTTAGCATCTTGTTTCCAGAAAATGATGTTGCGAATTACAGTGCTGCGTATGTCACCTTCCAACCAATGGCGCGAACAGCTTGGCATACCCATCCCGCGGGACAGCATATGATAGTAACAAAAGGAGTTGCTATGACTGGAACTCGTGACGGTAAAGTCATTCATTTTCATGAAGGTGAAAGCGTCTGGTGTCCGCCGGGAATAGATCATTGGCATGGCGCTACACCTGATGCTGCAATGACACATCTTGTTATTACAGCGTCAAAAAATGGTGAGAATGTCATTTGGAAAGATAAAGTCACTGACGAGCAATACGAAGCAGCAAGCAAATAAGAAAGCCATCTTAATTTTAAAACTAGACACATTAAGGATTCAAAATGAGTAATAGTATAGAAAACAAAATTATCGTAATAACAGGTGCCTCTAGTGGTATGGGCGAAGCAGCCGCTCGTCATCTTGCCGCTATGGGAGCGAAAGTGGTTCTCGGTGCACGCCGTGCTGATCGCATTGAAAAATTGGTTGCTGAGATTAAAGCAAATGGTGGTGAAGCGCTGGCGTTAGCGACTGACGTTACCAATAAAAACGATGTTAAAAACTTAGTTGATACGGCGATTAATACCTATGGACGCATTGACGTTCTGATCAATAACGCAGGAATAATGCCTCTTTCTATGCTGGAAAGTATCAAAGTGGATGAATGGGACCAGATGATTGATGTCAATATCAAAGGCGTTCTATACGGTATCGCTGCTGCATTACCGAAGATGATAGAACAGAAAGCTGGACATATTATTAATACAGCATCTGTAGCAGCTCACCTTATTTTTCCAGCCTCATCAGTATACTCAGCCACTAAATTTGCGGTTCGTACACTAACCAATGGTTTAAGAGAGGAAGTAACGCCATACAACATCCGTACCACATTAATTAGCCCTGGAGCAGTTACAACAGAATTACTTGATCATATTAGTGATAAAGACGTTCAAAGCGCCAACCAAGACTATGTAGGTCAAGTTGGGATACCAGCTTCTAGCTTTGCAGATATGGTTGCCTTTGCAATTAGTCAGCCAGAGAATGTTGATGTGAATGAGATAATTTTCCGACCAACAGCGCAAGCATTGTAATACAAGGGTTACGCACCTTTTCGTAATGCTTCGATATGTCGCTTTGGCGATTGCCCAAAAAGACGAGTATATTCGCGGCTGAAATGAGAAGGACTTTCGTAACCTACTTTAAATGCAGCGCTTGAAGCATCAAGACTATCATTCAGCATCAAGCGCTGTGCTTCATTTAGTCGTAACCATTTCTGATACTGCAAAGGACTCATCGCTGTGTGTTCACGAAAATGATGGTACAAAGTGGTGCTACTCATTTGAACATAAGCAGCCAACTCTTCAATCTGAAAGGATTTTGCATAATGTGCTCTAAGCCAAGTGACGGCTCTTGAAATTCTGTGGGCCTGGCTACCTGTGGAAGCAATCTGCCAAAGCCGACCCGCTAGATCACTATTCAAAAGACGATAATGAATTTCTCTGACAATGAGTGGAGAGAGCGTTGCAACAGCATCTGGTTCATCAAGTAAAGCCAATAAACGAGTAAAAGGCTCCAATAAAGATGTTGTAACCGTTCCTATTGCCGAGCTTCCACTAATAGAACCTTCATAGGGAGGAGGCATGCCATTTTGAGAGATAATATCCGCCATAAGTAGCATATCGAGCTTGAGCATTAGCCCTAAACAAGGACTCCCTGTACTGGCGTCTAGAACTTGCGAACTCGCTGGTAAATCAAGTGAATTCAATAAGAAATGCTGAGTATCATAAATAAAGCCTTGTTCCCCAACCAACAGCTGCTTACTACCTTGAACAACAAAAAGAACACTTGCCTCAATCGTGCAAGGACAAGGTTCTGTTATTGCTTCTCGTCGAAAAAAAGATAATCCGTCGATTAACGTAGGACAATCTTCCTGCCCTATTGTTTTTTCTTCGATTGTCTTAGCCAAATCATTTTGTATGCTGCTGATATCTCTATTCATGTATTTGCTTCTAATAATGGAAATGCGTTTGCTTGTACGGAATATCTTCAAAAGATAATTTTTTAATAATAGTTTGAGCCAAATCCTAGGTCACGAGAAATTCTGCCATTCAGGAGTATCAGGCAAGAATCAAGCAGGATCCTGCTACCCCCAAATACCCAGAGCTGTAAAACTAGATACTAATGAATACTTTCAGAAAGACGATGCTTAATAACTCTTTGTGATCGACAACCGTTTTGCCTAACTTACTTATCTGGAGAATGACCATGGATAAACATACTGAAATTACAAATGCTTTAACTGAAAAGGATGTTCCTGACGAAGGGCGTCGCAATATGATGAAATTAACAGGGGCAAGCATGGTGGCATTAGGTGTTGCCTCGCTCACCAGTGGCAAAGCCTTTGCTTCGTCGATAAAACTAAATAATGACTGGGACAAAAAATTCGCCAAAAGTGACAAGGTTGATCATAAAAAAATAACGTTCAAGAACCGCTATGGTATTACCCTTGCCGCTGATCTTTACCAACCCAAAAATGCGTCTGGCAAATTACCAGCCATTGTCGTTGGTGGCCCTTTCGGTGCGGTGAAAGAGCAATCTTCTGGTCTGTATGCTCAAATAATGGCAGAGCGTGGCTTCGTCACGCTGGCGTTTGATCCATCCTATACAGGAGAAAGTGGTGGTGAGCCTCGTAACATTGCTTCGCCAGACATCAATACAGAAGACTTTAGCGCTGCAGTAGACTGCATTGGTATGCAAGGCAATGTGGATCGTGAACGCATAGGGATGATAGGCATCTGTGGTTGGGGTGGAATGGCATTAAATGCCGTCGCGGTCGACAAACGCGTCAAAGCAGTTGTAGCAAGCACTATGTACGACATGACTCGAGTCATGTCAAAAGGCTATAACGACAGTGTCACCTTAGCTCAACGTACACAAGGATTAGAACAACTAAGCCAACAACGTTGGGAAGATGCAGGTAACGCTGCTCCAGCTTACCAAGCCCCCTACAACGTATTAAAAGGTGGCGAGCCGCAATTCATGGTCGATTATCATGATTACTATATGACACCTCGTGGCTATCACCCGCGCGCGGTCAACTCTGGTAACGCTTGGTCACAGACGACACCACTATCCTTTATGAACATGCCTTTACTGACCTATATCTCTGAAATTTCTCCTCGTCCAGTTTTGTTCATCCATGGCGAAAAGGCACATTCTCTTTATATGGGCAAAACAGCCTATGAAAATGCGGCTGAACCAAAAGAGATGATGATCATTCCAGGGGCAAGCCATGTTGATTTATATGATCAAGTGGATGTCATCCCATTCGACAAGCTAACAAGCTTCTTTAAGCAACACCTAGCTTAACCGTAATCAGAATAGTTAAAGTAACTTCTGCACCACACGAGCTCAAAGGGCTCGCGTGGTGCTTTTTTTGTAAAAATCGAGGCGTAACAAAAAACTATGGCACTCACAACATCTGATACTCATGATGGAACATCAACAGACAAGACTAATAACACGGCTCATTGGAGTGGCGTTTTTGCCATGTCGCTATGCGTATTTACGCTAATAGCGTCCGAATTTATGCCGGTTAGTCTGCTAACGCCCATTGCCAACGACTTACAAATTACAGAAGGAATGGCAGGCCAAGGTATTGCAATTTCTGGCGCCTTTGCCGTATTAACTAGCCTTTTACTTCCTATGCTAATTGGATCAATGGACCGTAAAAAGTTAATGCTAATACTGACAGTCTTGATGGGAATATCTGGAAGCATTGTCGCGCTGGCTCCAAACTACTCAGCTTATATGATTGGTCGTGCGCTCATCGGTGTGGTTATCGGTGGATTTTGGTCAATGTCAGCCGCCATGGCTATTCGGTTAGTTCCATCTACCAAAGTACCTAAAGCTTTGGCTATTTTTAATGGCGGTAACGCACTAGCAACAGTAGTTGCCGCGCCATTAGGAAGTTATTTGGGCTCTATTGTAGGGTGGCGAGGCGCCTTTTTAGCCATCATACCTATCGCACTAATCACTTTAATTTGGCAGTGGATCGCATTACCCTCTATGAAGGGAAAGGCGCGCGAACCAGGTTCAGGCAATATTCTCAAGGCACTAAAAAGCCGTGCCGTTGCCTATGGTATGGCTGGATGCGGTGCCTTCTTTATGGGCCAGTTTGCCCTCTTCACTTATCTACGCCCTTTCCTTGAAACCGTTACTAAGACTAGCGTATCGACACTGTCTCTTCTATTGCTCACCATTGGGTTTTCAGGATTTATCGGTACGTTAATCATCAGTTCAATTCTAAAACGCACGCTATATGGCCTACTTATTGGCATCCCAGTTTTTATGGCTGCCATTGCTCTTATACTTATTCCTGCTGGTAGCTATATTGCACCGGTTGTACTATTGCTCGCAATGTGGGGATTGGTCGCTACGGCTGCGCCTGTGGCTTGGTGGACTTGGCTGGCGAAAGCGATGCCACACAACGCTGAAGCTGGCGGCGGTCTGATGGTTGCCGTGGTTCAATTATCCATTGCATTGGGCTCGACAATAGGTGGCATACTCTTCGATGCAGATGGCTACCAAAGCACCTTTATTGCCAGTGCGGCAGTCTTACTCATTAGTGCTTTTCTGACATTTCAAGCTTATCGAATGCAAACGCAGTAAAGCACTTAACCATATACAAAATAAAGTAATGAGGCTCCTATTATGAATAAAAACCTTCATGTCAACACTGATAACATAAACACTTTAACCTTAATAGCCAGCCGCCAAAAAGCACGAACCCTTAATAGAGTTGGTCTTTCACTGCTGCTTTTTTTAACGCTCTGTAACGGTTATGCAGCGCAGTCAACAACACAGCCTGCCACTACTCAACAAGCATCCATAAACTCGGAGGAATCACGTATATGGATAACCATTGGAGAACGTCGCTTCGCCGCCACCTTAGCCGACACTGATGCGGCACGTGAATTTGCAGCTATGTTACCGCTGACTTTAGACATGAATGATCTGAACAGTAACGAGAAGGAAGCCGATTTACCCAAGGCACTGACGACGGATACCTATCGACCTGCTACGATTAAAAATGGCGATCTAATGTTGTGGGGGTCACGCACTATGGTTATGTTTTACAAAACGTTTAATACCTCATACTCATATACCCGTATTGGGCATATAGAAGAGGCAGCAGATCTGCCACAAAAATTGGGACGGAAAAGAGTACAAGTAACATTCTCCAGAAATTAATCGTAAAAAGATAAAAAAAGAGCCTCATCTGAGGCTCTTAGTACAAAAGTTGTGCAGCAGCACCCTATCAGAACCAGAAAAAGCTTATTTTCGGCTTAAAAATTATCAGTCGTCGTTTGAATCGTCCCAGAAATCGTCGCTGTCATCTAGGTCGCCATAGTATGGTTCGCCATCATCTTCGTCGTCAAACTCATCAAATTCGTCGTATTCATCACTTAGAGAATAATGACTAGCAGTGGCTGGCTCTGAGATAAAGAAAATACTTGGTAGTGTTATGGTTTGTGTAGTTTGTAGATACATTAGACAGCCCTCCATTCTCAGGCTAATCAAACAGGAATCCTAAGCTTAGCAGGGAATATCTGATTTGGTAAAAGCAAATAATCTGAATTAATATTTCTACAATCTATAGTGATTATTTTAAAATTGATGCCCTCTCAAAGGCCTTTAGAAGGCTTGTTATAGAAGTCTACGGTGTGACAAACAAGGCATTTTTTGTCGACAATCTCTTAATGCTGTCTTTGTTATATTAAATACAAAATAATCAGGCTCTTCTTGCAAATTGGCTAGACTTTCACCAAAGGGCGAGTACAAAACACTATGCCCGTAGGTTTGTCTAGTTTCGTTATGCCAACCACATTGACCAACACCTAGAACGTAACACTGGTTCTCGATGGCTCGTGCCGCCAAAAGAATATCCCAGTGAGCCTTGCCAGTCACATAGGTAAATGCCGCAGGCACTAGCAATACTTCAGCACCTAACTTAGTTAGTTCTCTGTATAGCTCAGGAAAACGCAAGTCGTAACAAATGCTTAAGCCGACTTTAAAACCATCTACGTCGATTACCTTTAAGGCTAACTCACCTGGCTCGATCACATCTGACTCTTTGTACGATGCGGCCTTGTCATCGACAGTGACATCAAACAAATGAATTTTGTCATAGCGCTCAAGTAAAAGACCATCTGGCCCAAACACCCAGCATGTCTGCCTCACTCGCTTATCAGCAACCAGATCACCATTTGGCCTTAATAGTGAAGGATGGGATCCGACCACTAGATAAATTGAGTGTTCTTTAGCGAGTGCTGAGATTTCTATAAATATAACGCTCTGATCATCAGACTCCGCTAAACCTCGCATTCTTTTACCATGAAATAAAAATACATTTTCTGGTAATACAACCAAACGAGCACCATCTTTTACTGCTGAAGCAACAAGACACCTCACTTCATGCAAATTGTCTTGCCAACTGATCGTGCTAGTTAATTGAAGGGCTGCAACACACAAAGCACTCATTATTTCGATTTCTCTAATGGTTGATAGCGGATCGGCGTCATAACAGGATCATTAAATGAGCCTTCTATTTTATATTGAACACTGGTTACTTTAGATAGCTGATCACCGATTAGTTTATCGGTAATAAACAGCAAGCCAGCTAATTGCGGTGTGCCCCATAACAACCCTGCTAATGGCAGTGTTCCACTTATAGGGAAAGTTGCAGTAAGCTTTTCATTTAGGGTTTCCGTCACAATATTGGCTTCCCCCGTAACAACGAGCTCAGCCGAAGGTGCAATAATTGAAATAGGCGATACAGTTTTTAAGACGCCTTTATCAAGAGAAAGCGCACCACTAAATTTGTCATAGGTTAGCCCTGGCTTATATACATCAGAAAAGTCTAACAACAAACGCCTGCTGAGTGCTCCAATATTAAAAATACCTAATGCCTTTAAGAATGCTGGAAGCTCATCCATATTTTTGAAATTACCGTCATTAGCAGAAAAAGCAATACGACCAGAAACAGACTCACGATCAAAGTAGAACGGATGCCCTTTCCAGCTTAAGCCGACATCAATTTTGTAGTTCTTCGAAGAGACAATCGCCTCGTTAGAAAACTTTTTCGTCAATTCAGTGAGATCAGCACCAGTTGCCGAAAGAACTAATTCAACGCTGGAGTTATTGCCTTTGTCTTGCCAAAACAAACTGCCTTTTAGATTACCTGTTTTTAATTTAGACGAAATAGGATCTATCCGGACCACATCGTTATCTCGGGAAATAGCTAACTGCCAGTCACCATAAGGCTTTTCATTAAAATAAAGCTGGTCAACAGACAACATCATATTGGGGATTTGTTTCGCTGAAATTGGCGATGCCTTTGAGACTGGTTCAGAAGGGTCGGATGGTGGCGTATTCCAGCTCAAAAAGCCAAAGTGGAGATTTGGGTTACCATTTTCCTCAGTAAGTAAGGAAAAGTTCATTTCATCGGAGCTGACAAAAAGGGATTTATTTGCAGCCGAGTTATAAGCCACTTTAAAATTATGCCAAGTATTACTAGGATTAACGATTACCTCATCTACAATAAGGTCTACTTTACTTAACCATTTAGGAAGCTCTGGAACTTCTGCACCTTCTGAAGAGGCTGATGCACCACCTGATAAATCAGAAAAAGTAGATTGCCAATCCTGAACATAGAAACGATCAAAGTCACCGGTCAGAACCAGCCCTTTGGGAATATTTGCACTTAACGTTTGGTTTTTGTTAGGGTTCAGCATCAACTCACCACCAACAAATTCACTATTTTGTAGTAAAAATCTTGCCTTAGATAAGGCCGCATAATCAGCATCAATTACAATATCTTTCTCGTGCTGCATCACTTTTATTCGCAAAGCATTAGCTTCTTCAGCACCTTTTCCCATAGGGGCTGGCAAGTTGAGAGCAACTCCTAATAATTCGCTATCAATCGCTAAATCAACTTGGCCATTCTGGGACTGATTGACCGATAAACGCCCAGTATAAGATGTCTTGCCAGATACTTTTTTAATCGCAGCCTCTGGCAATTTCTTCCACGCAGCAACCTGTTTTATATCCACATCACCAGAAAAATCACCTAAAACCGCAAGTCCGCCATTAGGTGCTACGGCAGAAGACAATTTTAGATGCGATAAACCACCCAAAACTTGAACATCAAATTCTGAGTTAGTTATTCCCTTATCTGAACTGTAGTTTAGATGCCCATTTTTAACCTGAGTAGAAAGATCAATATCATTAATCGTTAAGGGGTTATCTTTAAAATCAAGATCCAATTGGACTTTTGGCTCAACACCTTCTTTAAAAGGAACCGCGACATCAAAACGCCCTTTGGCTTTGCCATCTAGCTGCCAGTTCGCGAACGGTTGCAGCACAGAGTCAGCTAATGGCGTTGCTCTCAAAGTTGCTAAAATAAGCGGCGCGTTATTGCTAACCTCTCCTTTTAGGTTTAACCAATCCGCAGCCCCATTAGTGATAGGGACTGTTAGCAGTAAATTACTAACGGGTAAATCGAGCAACTTACCAGACTTAACCTGAACAGAAACACCCGTTTTATCAAACTCAAATAGACCATTTACATTGGTTGCTGTAGGCCAGTTCTTATCAAATGTCACATCCGCATCGCTTACAGCTAGCTGCACACGAACATGTGGTTCAGCGCCATCAGATAATTCGCTTTGCACTAATACATCGACACTATCAACTTTACCTTTATCTGCGAACGCCTCTTTTATCCAAGACATGATATCGCCACTAAGAGCTTTGGGAGGAAGGTAAGTTAAACGATCAGTAACCGATAAATTACGACCATGTAAATCTAGTGCAATCCAATCAGGCTGGTCTTCTCGCACTTCTAGCCGGAAGCCTCCATTTACATTAGCACCATTACGTTGAATAGCTAGATCACGCCCTTCAACCAAGAAAGTATCTTGCTGTTGCTGCCAGCCCACATAACCTGACAGAAAGTCTGTACGCCAAGACTCATCGTATATAGTGTCAAAGGCTATCTCGCTATCTCTTCCACGAAAGTCAACGTAACCACTTTCATTAGACAGGCTGAATACCGCATTAATATTACTCGCCTTAGGAATGCCGTTATAACCTTTGATAGAAGCAGACTGTAAATTACTTAGAAACTGAAAAGACCACTCATCATTTTCACGCCATAAGCTAACAGAGCCATTTTTGGCCATGCCGCTAGGATCAAGTCCGTTTAAAATTTTTGACGCATTTGTTTCTTCAGGCAAAAAATGAGCCGCTATTTTATGGGCTAATCCTAAATCTGCTCGATCAAAGCGCACATTAGAACGATTTGTCACCGACGACCAATCAAACGATAAATCGGTTGTTGGGTATGTTAAACCATCTTTATCTTTGACGAGTATATTGTGAACATCCATTCGTACACTCGGATGCTTTTGAGAGTAACGAAGTTTAACAGAGGACGTCACCTCATATTGCTGACCATCATCAAATGCTACATCTAGCTGCGTTGCTTGTGTTCTTATTTCCAACTCCTTACCAACTAATGCATCCAGCCAGATATCACCTCCCAGCTCAACAGAAGAAAGTAAATATGGATTCTCTGGAAACATATCAGCTAATGGAATAGAAATACGAGGTGCTTTAATAGACGCTTTAACTCGATAACTACCAAACAAACTAAGAGCTTCCTCGATACGAGCATTTATTTGAATCGGAGATTGGTACTCGTCTAAATAAAGTTCTGAGGTTAATAAAGACTCAAATGATTTTTGGAATATATAAACATGGGGGATGCGAACAGAATGCTGGCCAAATTGATCACTATCAATCTGTAATTCGGCATCAAAAATAGAAAAATTTCGTTGTGCGGACAAATAATCCAGAACACGTTCAACGCCTACGTCATTGCCAACATTACGAGAAGGTTTAGCGCCATTCAATCGCCACTGCCCATCGCTTTCTTGTAAGGCAATTGAAGGACGTACAAAACGAAAATAAGTAAATTGAGGACTCAAACTAAGAATGGATTTAACCGTATCAAGACGCACGCGCATTTCATCAACGCTAATCGAGGTTTTACCATTAGCAAGTAATTTAAAGCCACTAACCGATACCGTCGGATCGACACCTTCAAGGCGTCCATCAATTCCTTCTAACGTAACGGGATAACCCGTAATTTGCTGAAGGTTTCGCTCTATCTGAGGGCGGTAATGATCCATATAAGGAAGAAGCTGCCCTACACTGACCGCAAAAATAGCAAGCAATACAGAGAAAGCAATCGCTGCCCAGAAAGTAAAAAGGATCAGTTTACGCAACAACCAACGCATTTTAAGTCCTTTTTTTGCTAACGCAATACAACATCATATTGATCTTGCGTATAGACAGAGTCCACTTGAAAACGAATCGTTTTGCCAATAAAAGCCTCTAATTCAGCAACAGCAGCACTTTCTTCATCATGAAAGCGTTCTACTACAGTACTTGCAGCCAATACGGTATATGTTTGCGAATTATAGGCACGATCCGCTCTTAAAATTTCGCGAAATACTTCATAACAAACCGTTTCTGGTGTTTTTACTAGGCCACTTCCACGACAAGAGCGACAAGGCTCACATAACGTCTGACCAAGACTCTCACGAGTTCTTTTACGAGTCATCTCGACTAGACCAAGTTCAGAAACACCGGTGATTTTGGTTTTGGCATGATCGGCATCTAATATTTTTTCGAGCATTCGCAGCACTTGACGCTTATGTTCTTCATCTTCCATATCAATAAAGTCGATAATAATAATACCGCCAAGGTTTCTTAATCTAAGCTGCCTTCCTATGGCCGTTGCGGCTTCCAAATTCGTCTTATAGATAGTCTCTTCAAGATTTCGGCTGCCGACAAATGCACCTGTGTTGACATCTATTGTGGTCATTGATTCAGTTTGCTCAACCAACAAATAACCACCAGATTTCAACTGCACCTTACGGTCTAATGCTTTGTGAATCTCATCTTCAACACTGTACAGGTCAAAAATCGGACGCTCACCTGGATAATACTCAATACGATCTCTCAACTCAGGTATAAAGTCTTCGGCAAATGCCCGAAGCTTAGCGTAGTTTTCTTTAGAATCTATGCGAATTTTTTCCGTTGTTAACCCTACTAAGTCGCGCATAGTACGCAAATGCAAAGGAAGATCCTCATAAATAATAGAAGGTGCTTTTGCATTTTGCATTCGACGTTTAACAGACTGCCATAAGCGTGTCAGAAACTTAATATCAGCAAGTATTTCTTCTTCACCTGCGCGCTCTGCCGCTGTTCGCAATATATAACCACTGTTTTCATCAGCATCGGTTAAGGCTTCAGATACCAGCGACTTAAGACGTTCACGCTCAACTTCGTCTTCAATTCTTTGACTAACGCCTACATGTGCCTGATCAGGCATGTAAACCAAATAACGAGAAGGGATAGACAGATGAGTAGTTAAACGTGCCCCCTTAGAACTAATAGGATCTTTCGTCACTTGAACCACAAGCGATTGCCCTTCACGCAAATAATCACCAATCTGATCACTTGGGTTAACAGCATCACGGCTCACTACTTCCGACACATGAATAAACGCGGCTCTTTCAAGACCGATGTCCACAAAAGCGGCTTGCATGCCAGGAAGCACACGAACGACCTTTCCTTGATAAATATTGCCGACAATTCCCTTACGACTTGAGCGCTCAATGTAGACCTCTTGTAATACACCGTTTTCAACTAGAGCGACACGAATCTCCATAGGAGTAACATTAATGAGTACATCTTCACTCATGAGACATTTCCTCTAGCGAATGAATTCCAAATTGGGCTAATAATTGCGCTGTTTCATAAAGAGGTAAACCGACGACTGCAGAGTAAGATCCTGAAATAGAGCGAACAAACACAGAACCTAGCCCTTGGATACCATAAGAGCCAGCTTTGTCTTTGGGCTCATGGGTTTTCCAATATTGTTCTATTTCGACATCTGAAATTTCACGAAACAACACATCACTAATAACACATTGAGTTGCGACATGCTCATGTTCTAAATTACAAAGGCATAACGAGGTAATAACTTGATGGGAGCGGCCGGAAAGAAGCCTTAACATAGATCTGGAATCTTCAAGAGAATCTGGTTTACCTAGGATACAACCATCAACCACGACACTAGTGTCTGAAGCCAAAAAAATAGCAGTCGCATTAAAGTTAGCCTGCTGTTGATATTTTAATGAAGCCGCTTTGGCTTTTTCAACCGCCATACGAACAACATAGTCTTCAGCCTTTTCTTGATGATTTGGAGTCTCATCTATATCGGCAGGCAATACCTCAAATTCTTTCACCAGAAGGCTAAGTAGCTCTTTTCTTCTCGGCGAAGCTGAAGCCAAAACAAGCATAAACTTTCCCTAAAAACGGCCTAACGGATAGCATAAATACGTCGTACGCTACGCAAAATAATAAATGACCAAGGCCACAATAGCCCTGTAATAACCGCAGGCATAAAGATCATTAAAGTTGGCTCAGCATGACCAAGATAATGATCGATCCAGAAATCAAGCAGCTGATTAATACTGACTAGCATGCAGATAAAAAAGCCCTGTTGCCAGCGATGATACATTCGTAATCGCTTGTAAAATACAGCACAGGTATAAGCAATAATGACATAGGTTAACGAGTGTTGGCCTATTATCCCACCTTGCAATAAATCTACCATTAAACCTAGGAACCAAGCCATGCCCACACCAACACGAAATGGCAAAGCAATAACCCAATAAAGGATGACCAGCAAAGCCCATTCTGGACGGAACCAAACGAGCTCTTCTGGAAAAGGCATCGCCTCAAGCATTAATGCTGTTAACAGAGTAATACAAAAAACAAAAATCGGTTTCATTCTCGCCCTGCCTTCGGCTTTTCAATGAGCATGACATGACGGCTACGCCCCAATTGAGCTAAAGGAACAACGTCAACATCCGCATAAGCCTTACCTTGCGTGTACTTAACGCCTCTGACCACACCAACAGGGTAGCCACTAGGGAAACGCTTATCCAAGCCTGAGGTGGTTAATATATCGCCTTTCTTAATATCGACAGAACGAGGAACACTCATCAACTCTAAGCGTTTTAAGTCTCCTGTCCCTCTCAAAATCCCCCTAAACCCTGTTCGAGTAAGCTGCACAGGAACAAAATGACTTGCATCAGCAATCAGTAAAACTCGACTGCTGTATGCTGCTGTTTCCACCACCTGCCCCAGAACACCCGTTGCATCTAATACAGGCTGACCAACGTAGGCTCCCGAAGAGAAACCTTTGTCTATCATTAACTTATGACTGTATGCATTTTGATCAAAGCCAATAACTTCCGCCATGACAATTTTTTCATCTACTCGTTGAGAAGCATCTAGCAACTCGCGTAAACGAACATTTTCTGCCTGGAGGGAATCAAGACGCTGCTGGCGACTGCGCAGTAATAAAATTTCTGACTGCAGGGACTGATTCTCTTTAACCAACCCTTCTCTACTTGCAAGATGTTCACCAGCCCAATTGAGCATTTTCTGAGGTGTGTTCACCACAACCTGAATAGGCGTGACAAGTAAGGTCAAATATGGCCTTACTTGTGCGAACACAGAGTAACGAACATCTGCAGTGATCATCGCCATAGACAAAATAACCAGCACAACAAAACGCGCGCTAGAAACTTTGCCACTATACTGAAGCGAATTTTTAATGGTGCGCTCCTAACTTTTACTCATTGTCCGCAGTAAAAAGCTCAGATGCGTGCTTATCCATTAATTCTAGGGCCATACCGCCACCACGAGCCACACAGGTTAGTGGATCATCAGCAATAATAACAGGTAAGCCAGTCTCTTCACTGATTAAACGGTCAATTTCACGCAATAAAGCGCCACCGCCAGTTAACACCAAACCAGTTTCACCAATATCTGCCGCCAATTCTGGTGGAGACTGCTCAAGAACGCCTTTAATAGCCTGAACAATTTGCGCCAAAGGTTCTTGTAGTGCTTCTAGGATTTCAGTACTACTCAAAACGAAAGAGCGTGGAATACCTTCTGCTAAGTTACGACCACGAACATCGATCTGTAACTCTTCACCAGTGTGGTAAGCCATACCGATTTCAGTTTTGATTCGTTCTGCAGTTGCATCACCAATCAAACTGCCATATTGACGACGAACATAAGTTGTAATGGCTTCATCAAAACGATCACCACCAACTCGAATGGATTCAGATGTCACGATACCATTCAAGGAAATGATAGCGATTTCAGTAGTACCACCACCGATATCAATCACCATAGAACCTGATGCTTCCGCAACAGGAAGACCCGCACCAATCGCTGCAGCCATTGGTTCTTCAATAATGTAAACTTCACGAGCGCCTGCGCCTAACGCTGATTCTTTGATAGCTCGACGCTCAACCTGTGTAGATTTGCAAGGTACACAAACCAAAACACGCGGACTTGGTTTTAAAAAGCTATTTTCGTGAACTTTGGAAATAAAATACTGAAGCATTTTTTCTGTAACATGAAAATCAGCGATAACGCCATCTTTCATCGGGCGAATAGCCGTAATATTGCCTGGAGTACGGCCTAGCATACGCTTCGCATCGGTACCAACTGATGCTACTGTTTTCTGATTTCCATTGTGACGAATGGCAACAACTGATGGCTCATCAAGCACAATTCCACGGCCACGAACGTAAATAAGGGTATTTGCCGTTCCTAAGTCAATGGACAAATCGCTTGAAAACATTCCCCTGATTTTCTTAAACATGAATTCTTACACCCTGATAATACGATACGAACAGCGTCAAAATGTAACAACCACGGGGCCAATGGGCAAGTTGATTCAGTGTAAAACTGAAAAAAGTTCCCATGTATTTCATTGTTTACTAAAAAATTTTTAATAAATAAAAAATAAGCCCTGTTTTTACCCCTCTTTGCTTTATAGCAATACAACTAAGAGATACAATGGCGGCCATTTACGATAATCAAAACATCAGGTGGAACATGTCCATAGACAAACAAGACGTGCAAAAAATTGCACACTTGGCACGCCTCGCGCTTACTGAGGCAGATGCCGATCAATACCAACTATCGCTTTCTAGCGTTTTATCACTTGTTGAAGAAATGCAATCTGTTAATACCGATGGCGTTGAACCGTTATCCAATCCGCTTGAAATGACTCAACGATTGAGAGAAGACGTAGTCACCGAAGAAAATCGCCGTGACGCATTCTTAGCGAACGCACCGCAGACCGAAGCCGGCCTTTTCCTAGTACCGAAAGTGATCGATTAAGAGAGACAAGCATGTTCGAACAAAGCATCTCGACATTAGCACAGAAATTACGCAACAAAGACATCTCCAGTGTTGAGCTAACCCGCCTTTTCCTAGCGCGCATAGCCAAACTTGACCCACAACTAAATAGCTTCATCACCGTTAGCGAACAACGCGCCTTAGAACAAGCTGCGGCAGCCGATGCACTTCTTCAAAGCGGAAAAGGCACCAGTTTGACAGGCATCCCTGTCGCCCATAAAGATCTGTTCTGCACAGAAGGCACATTAACAACTTGTGGCTCTAGAATGCTGAATAACTTTATCCCTCCTTACGAATCCACCGTCACCAGCCGCATTCAACAAGCTGGCGCTGTCATGTTGGGCAAAACTAACATGGACGAATTCGCCATGGGCTCTTCTAACGAGAACAGTTTTTATGGGGCCGTGAAAAATCCTTGGAATTTAGACATGGTTCCTGGCGGATCATCTGGTGGCTCAGCTGCTGCTGTTGCCGCGGGATTGGCCGTTGCCGCGACAGGCACAGATACAGGCGGCTCAATTCGCCAACCTGCGTCTTTCTGCGGCATCACAGGTCTTAAACCGACTTATGGTCGCGTTTCCCGTTTTGGTATGATTGCTTACGCATCCAGCCTTGATCAAGGCGGCCCAATGGCAAAAAGTGCTGAAGATTGTGCGCATTTAATGCAAGCCATGGCAGGGTTTGATGAAAAGGACTCAACGTCAGCAGATAAACCTGCCGACGATTATTTAGCAAACCTAAATACTCCACTAACAGGCTTAAAAATTGGCCTGCCAAAAGAATATTTCGGTGAAGGTCTAGATCCACAAGTGGCCGACGTCATCATGGCAGCCGTAAAAGAGTTTGAAAAACTAGGCGCAACAGTAAAAGAGATCTCACTGCCAAACCTACAACTTAGTATTCCATCTTACTATGTCATCGCACCGTCTGAAGCCTCTTCGAATCTATCTCGCTTTGACGGCGTTCGCTTCGGCCATCGCTGCGACGATCCAAAAGACTTACTTGATATGTATATGCGCTCACGCGCTGAAGGCTTTGGCACCGAAGTGCAAAAACGCATCATGATTGGTACTTATGCACTATCAGAAGGCTACTACGATGCTTACTACTTGAAAGCACAAAAAATTCGCCGCCTTATTAAAGAGGACTTTGTTAAAGCCCTCGAAGAAGTAGACGTCATTATGGGCCCTGTTGCACCAACCACCGCGTTTGGTCTTGGTAGTAAAACCAGCGATCCTGTTGCTATGTACCTAGAAGACATTTATACGCTATCCGTTAACCTTGCAGGCATCCCGGCCATGTCTATCCCAGCTGGCTTTGCTGATGGCATGCCAGTCGGCCTTCAGGTAATGGGGAACTATTTTGCCGAAGCCAAGCTATTAAACGTAGCGCATCAATATCAGCAACACACCGATTGGCACCTACAAACACCAACTATGGCAAAAGGAGCATAAGCATGAACTGGGAAGTTGTTATTGGCCTTGAGATTCATACTCAGCTCTCTACAAAATCAAAATTATTCTCCGGTGCTGCCGTTGGCTTTGGCGCAGAACCAAACACACAAACCACGCTTGTTGATTTAGGTATGCCTGGCGCATTACCTGTTTTCAACAAAGAAGCTTTGCGCATGGCCGTTATGTTTGGCCACGCTATTAATGCTGAAATTGGCATGACATCGGTTTTTGCACGTAAAAACTACTTTTATCCAGATCTTCCAAAAGGCTACCAAACTAGCCAAATGGATCACCCTATTGTGGGTAAAGGCTATCTCGATGTCATGCTAGAAGATGGCACCACCTCTCGCATTGGCATTACTCGCGCCCACCTTGAAGAAGACGCTGGTAAATCTTTGCACGAAGATTTCCAAGGAATGACCGGAATCGATTTAAACCGTTCTAGCACGCCGTTGCTAGAAATCGTATCCGAGCCAGACATTCGCTCCGCAAAAGAAGCGGTAGCTTACGTCAAAATGATTCATTCTATTGTGACTTATCTTGGCATTTGCGATGGCAACATGGCCGAAGGTTCAATGCGTTGTGATATTAACTTGTCGTTACGACCAAAAGGCCAAAAAGAATACGGTACGCGCACCGAAATCAAAAACGTCAACTCTTTCCGCTTTATCGAAAAAGCCATTTACACTGAGATCGAACGCCAAGCCGACATTTTAGAAGATGGCGGTCGCATCATTCAGGAAACCCGCCTGTATGATCCAGAAAAGAACGAAACTCGCAGCATGCGCTCTAAAGAAGACGCTAACGACTACCGCTACTTCCCATGCCCAGACTTACTTCCAGTAGTGCTGACGCAAGAATACGTAGACAACATCAAGGCCACACTTCCTGAGCTGCCAAGCCAAAAAGCCGCTCGCTTCCAAAGTGAACACGGTTTAAGCGAATACGACGCAAACGTTCTATCATCCTCTCGTGCTATGGCTGATTTCTTTGAAAATGCCAACAATGTAGTGAAAGACCCAAAGCTAACCGCAAACTGGGTAATGGGTGAACTAAGCAAGCTTCTTAACCAAGAGCAGCTAGACATCGAAAATTCTCCGGTCAGTGCGCAGACATTTGGGGAATTATTGGTTCGCATCAAAGACAACACCATCAATGGCAAAACAGCGAAAGACGTTTTACAAGCGATGTGGGATGGTGAAGGGTCAGCAGATGCAATAATCGAAGCAAAAGGCTTGAAACAAGTAACGGATACTGGTGCAATTGAAGCTATGATCCAAACTATTTTAGACGCCAATGCCACACAGGTTGAGCAATACCGCGCCGCTGACGAAGACAAGCAGAAGAAAATGATCGGCTTCTTTGTTGGGCAAGTTATGAAAGCATCGCAAGGCAAAGCCAACCCAGGCTTAGTGAATCCAATTCTTGTGAAAATGCTAAAAGGCTAACCACCCCAACTAGCTCGCTTTATTTATAAGCAAAAACAAAAATCCCGCGCATTTCTTGCGCGGGATTTTTTATTGCAAAACAAACACTATTGACCAACAACAGCTAGCCTTGATGAGCAACCACCCTATCTCGGCCTAATTTTTTCGCCGCATCTAAATTCAGCTCTGCCTCTCGAATCAACTCTTCAAGAGAACTCATTGGCCGACAACAAACCCCAACACTACATGTTAGCGATATTTTAGCCTCTGTAAGTTCTTTTTGGCGCAAGCGACTTAAAAAGACCTCTAGCCTTTCGATCAAATCCTGCCCATCAGTTTTAGCCATGATACAAAACTCTTCACCACCAAAGCGACACACCTGCATATCTGGAAAAGCATTACTAATCTCTCGCCCTATAACTTCCAATAAGCTATCACCAACAATGTGACCATACATGTCATTAACACTTTTAAAACGATCAAGATCAATAATAGCCAACACGACATCAGATGGATCATTACGAAACAAAAGCTCCCATTGATCAAATAAAAAACGTCTATTTTTGAGCTTAGTAAGCGGATCAATGTTTGCCAAATCACGAATGGTTTCAAGCATTTCTTGCGCCTCTAAACTATGAACCACACGACAATGAAACTCTTCATGGTAAAACGGCTTTTTTAGAAAATCATTCGCGCCCGCCTTAATGAACTTGGCAGACAAAGCATTATCCCCTTCCGCAGACAAGCCGATAATAACCAAATCCTGAAAACGAGAGTTAAATCTAAGCATACGAACCAAATCATACCCATTCACCAAAGGCATATTATGATCAGTAATCAGCATCCTAATTTCTGCATCTTCCTCAAGCTTGGCCAATGCTTCTTGACCATTTTCAGCCTCTACAACATTGAAGCGATACTGCTCTAGCAAAATCCGGATAAACAAGCGACTCGTAGACGAATCTTCCGCCACTAACACCTTAATTCCTTGGTTCTTACTTAGACGCTCAATCACTTTAATAACATGATTAAAAGAATATCGACTATCCTTGGTGATGTAATCCAAAACACCTTTATTAAGAAGACTGAGGCGCAATTTATCATCAAAATTCCCAGTTAATACAACGCATGGAATTTTGTTAAATAATACAAGATCAACAATCTCTCCGTTTTTTGCGTCCGGTAAATTTAAATCGACAATAGCGGCGAAAAACTCAGACTCAGAGTCTTTTAGTTTATCTTCTGCTTCTTTATAACAAGCACACAATACTGGCGTAAAAACAGGATTCTGAGACAGCAAATGATGAAGGACCTTCAACACCACAGGACTATCCTCAACCACCAATATTTTTTTCTCTAGCATCATTTGTAAAACCCTATCCTAAAAAGCGATATCTGTACTTTTTAACTATATTTTTTGATTATCCCCTATGACCTACGATTACGATACTCTAAAATGATCATCAAGATGCTGTTTTGTAAATAACCAGCAAAGTTAATAACATAAAGATTACACTTATTCATTCCAAGCAAGGTTGTTTATTATGCAATGTCGGTCAGGTTGTGGTGCATGCTGCACAGCACCTTCCATCACCTCTCCAATCCCTGGAATGCCCAATGGAAAAGCGGCAGGAGAACCTTGCATACAACTGTTGGATGACTATCGCTGCGCTATATTTGGCGATCCCTCAAGACCAAAAGTATGCGCAGACTTTACTGCGGTAGAATACGCATGCGGTAGCAATAGAGAAGAAGCCATCAGCATATTGTCGCACTTAGAAGATGCAACAAGCCCAACAAATACCAGTTCATTAAAAAGGAAATATCAATGACCTCAGCGAAACAGCTACTCTCTTTACTCTGCGTCAGCTTGTTGCTTAGCGCCTGTTCTTCATCTGGCTCAAAAAAACAGTTTGTTGTCGTTCCACCAAGCGAATCACAAATAGAAAGCAGCGTAAAAGATCAAGTATCACTAACGCTGAACGCATTTACACCCGTAGCCGGTCAAGCACTACCCAATCAAAGTGTACTTGAGGCTTACGAAAATCGTGGTTATGACCCAATTTGGATAAAAGATAAAAAAATCAATATGTCGATATACAAACTGGTCGACATACTTGAGCAATCTTATACACACGGCCTAAATCCAATTCACTACCATACAGGCATTATCAAAGAGTATTTAGCACTTAAGCAGCCAACACCTCAGCAATTGGCCGAAATGGACGTTATAAGCACAATCGCATTAACGAGTTACGCTCATGACCTAAGCAATGGCCGCTATGAGCCACAGCTAATTGACCCTAATTGGCAGCTAGACGCACCCAACAACAACTGGAAAGACTTGCTGTATCTAGATTCAGCAACAGACATGGTCAATTCATTGCCATTATTAGCACCTCGCAGCCCACAATACCAAATCTTACAAAAGTGGTTAGTGTATTACCAAGATCTAGCAGCGAAAGAAAAAGACATTTTTGTTAACGCAGGTGTTCCTTTATCTGCAGGCGACGAAGGTCCACGTGTTGCCCAATTAAGAGCAAGACTTGTGCAACTCGGAGACATTCGCTTCTCAACTCGCAAGGTAAACGAAGAGCAGTTCGATACACGCTTAAAAGAAGCCCTTATTCGCTTTCAACAGCGCCATCATCTTACCGCAGACGGAGCCGCAGGCTCGAAAACCATTGAAATGCTCAACATTCCATTAGAAGCCCGCGCAAAACAAATTGCTTACAACTTAGAAAGATGGCGCTGGCTACCAAGCGAACTAGAAGCTAACCGCATATGGGTTGACCTAACAAATTATACAGTGGACATGCACCTAAACGGTGAACTCACCTCGATGAAAGCCGTCATCGGTAAGCCCGATAGAAAAACGCCGGTATTTAAAGGCCTGATGACTTACATGGTAACCAATCCTACATGGCGCGTACCTCACCGCATTGCCAGAGAGAATTTATTGCCTAAGCTACAAGCCGATCCAAACTATCTGGTTAAACATGGCTACAAGGTTTACTCAAGCTGGAGCATTGGCGCGAAAGAACTAGATTCCACCAAAATCAACTGGAAAAGCATTAGCGAAGACAAGTTAGCATTCCGTTTCGAACAAGAACCAGATGAAGGCAACGCACTTGGCCAATACAAGTTCATGTTCCCTAACAAAAATGAAATTTACTTGCATGACACACCTGCAAAACATCTATTTCGTGAAGAAGACAGAGCTTTTAGTTCTGGCTGCGTTCGCCTAGAAAACCCTACAGAGTTTGCCAAAGAAATAACAAAAGGCAGCAAACAATTTAATGACATGAACAAATCACTAAAAACAGGCAGCAATACGGTTATCACATTGCCAACCTATATTCCTGTATATTTGGTTTACTTTACTGTTGTACCAAATGCCAATGGCATGCTGGAATTCCGTAACGACATTTACGAAAGAGATGCTCTGATGGAAGAAGCAATGGGCTATTCTGCTTTTGGCCCTAGAGATTCAATTTAATCACTTCTATTAGCACTTAAATGCAAAACATAAAAAGCCCCATAAACACAGTTTATGGGGCTTTTTAATAGATCAAGATCAAATGATACTTAAGGCGATTTCATTATTTAACCATAATACAAACAGTCACTTCTTCTCGGTCATGATAAAGATGCTTCACTTGATACTGATAACTTACTCCTGCCTTTCTCAACAAATCCTCTATGGTCTGCAAGCATAAAGTCACTTCTTGATAACGCTTTTTCATTGGCAGCTTTAGGTTAAAAATAGCTCTTCTTGTCCAGCTACTCGCCAGCCATTTAGCCATTAACTCTGCGACTTTTATTGGGCGCTCAACCATATCGCAAACCAACCAGTCCACGGTGTAAGGTGGCTCGTATTTAAAACCATCAGCCTTTTCGTGCTCAACCAAACCAGTAGACATCAATTCTTTTTGCATTGGCCCATTATCGATAGCGATAACATGAATGCCTTTTTTAACAAATTGATACGTCCAGCCACCTGGCGCTGCACCAAGATCAACTGCCGTCATCCCTTCAGTCAAATCAGCGTCACGCGATCGCTCAGGAACAAACTGCAAAAAAGCCTCTTCCAACTTAAGTGTTGAACGGCTCGGGCCAGCTGCTGGAAAACGTAAGCGACGAATTCCCATTGGAAACTCACTACGACATGCAGCATAAGACACACCTAAATAAGCAGCTTCACCATCCAACATAAATACATGGTGACGAACACCTACCGCCTTATTTCGCAATACACCAGATTTTTTCCAACCCTCTCGCAAAGGCTTTTCCAGCTTTTTAATCAAGCCAGACAGAGCTTTGGCCTCATTGGTATCAGCCGTTTCAATCCAAATTTCTTCCGCTAACGGCAACTCACGAGCCGCCTCAAGCAATGACTCAACTCGACCACCTTGCTCTAATTCAATTACATCGTTAACAGCAATAATCTGGCGGGCAAAAATGAGACGATTAAAATCCAACTGCTGGATCAATGTTTCACCAGCGTCCGGCTGATCAAAGTTATACACAACGTAACCTGCATCAGGAACCACCTTAGCGTAGCCATAAAACCCTTTACTACTAGCCACCTCGGATAGCTCTGCCGCACAATCTTTTTCGAAGCCTTGACGGCAGTAAACCAAAACATTTTTCATTCAAATTCCTTCTCAGTCAGACATAGCATCTACTGAGTTATATTAATTACTTTTTAGAGGGCCATTTTAATAAAGACTCATCAAATTGAGTCGCAACAAAATCAGATAACTCAGATGAAAAACGCTCCCCTGACTTAGGAAGACTGACGTAACTCTTCACTTCACCCTGCCACTGAAACCGCAAAGAGTAAGCATGTAAATACCCTCTGTCTGCCTCTTCTCCACTGTACCTAAGATCCCCTAAAATAGGCGACCCTAAACTCTTTAATGCAACACGTATTTGGTGCGTTTTACCCGTTAAAGGCCTAACCATAAATACCCTAAGCCCTTGAAATGAGGCAGAAAAAAACTGCGTGACAGCTAGGTTTTGATTGTCTTGAGTCAGCTTCCACTGGCCTCTTCGGCTTGGCACCATACCACCAGCGATGGTCCCTTGTTTCTTTTTAGGCTTTTTTGTAGACAAGGCTAAATAGCGCTTTTCCATCTCATGATTTTCAAACATCCTCCCAAACACGGCAGCTGCCGCTGCGTGACAAGCAACTATCAACAGACCTGATGTCATTTTATCTAAACGATGAACAGGGTAAAAATCCTGGTGCGGATAAGTAATAGCCAGAGCCTGCATCACTCCCAACTCTTCTGACTCCGCATGAAAACTCATACCAGCAGGCTTTTCAATAATCCAATAATCAACAGAGCAAAATAGTATCTGGAGCAAATGAGCCTCATCACGAAAAATAAAGGAAAAATTGATTAGCCAACAAGTTTATCCACAGAGAAAGTGGACAACTCATATGTCAATACAGATAAGTAAATATATTCTAACTTTGATAGTCTGATTGCACAGAAATGCGATTCCGACCACTGCGTTTAGCCGCATACAAACCTTTATCAGCTTGCGCTAGAATTTCTTCATAGCGTGAAACACTTGGAGCAATAGAAGCAACACCAATACTGACGGTTACAGGGATAACAATACCATGCTCAGTCTCGATCAGCATGTTTTCGACCGCCAACCTCATTTGCTCCATAACCACTTCAGCATCCTTCAAAAAAGTACTAGGCATAATGACAATAAACTCTTCACCACCATAACGACCTATTTCATCTTGGGGACGTATAACCGACGCCATCATGGCAGACACTTTTGCCAGAACCAAATCTCCCGCCTCATGCCCAAAGGTATCATTGATTTTTTTAAAGTGATCTAAATCGACAATCGCAAAAACACACGACTCTCTATTGATAACAGAATCGGCAAAAATATTAACCGCATCAGCCAAAACTTTTCTTCGGTTTGAAAGCCCAGTCAACTCATCTATTTCAGCTAAGGTCCGCAGGTGACTATTCACCGACTTCAATCGATTCATCACCAAATTAATAACCATGGCAAAATTGAACGAAAGCCCAAGGAACACCAAAATAATCACGACACTTTGATCGAACGAAGTAAGATAAATTCCTCGTGTACTTAAAAGCTCACACACCAAGAACATCACAATAGACACAACAACTATCCAACACTTGGCAAAACGTTGATCGGCCCTAAAAACGACAAAGGAATAAGCAATAACATTGACAAAAAACCAATGAAATCCGCTATTAGTACCAAAATAAAATAAGCTAAGAATGGATATTTGAGAAATTTTAAGAATAGGCATTAATAATTGAGCACGAGAGAAATACCCAATGTAGTTGTAACGCAAACCAACCAAACCGATCAACAAGCCAATCAAAGAAAAAATAGCAACCGAAGACATCTGACGCAGCGAAAACACAACAAGCATGAACACACAGCTTATGCAGAACATAATGTAGGAAAAATTCACCACATGCTTCTGATTGAGGTCATTCCCAAACTCGTCCTCAAAGCCGATATTTAATAGTTTATATATGATTTTTTTTATCGATGAGAACACAGTACCCTACACTTATTGTCTACATTAAAAGCAATCAAGCTTGAATCGCTATATTTCCCATAAAATATGGTTTCTAGAATGCTGAGGCTAAACGCAACATTCTACAGAATATCAATCACTTTTCATACAAATTCAAACAATGAGAAACATCTTTAAACCCAAAGGTTAAATACTTCAATTCCCTACCATAAAATACCCTTGAATAAAGACAAGCACTTTAAATTTCCGTATTCTAAGCAGGCACAATCAAGCACTTCATTGGCATGAATATTGATTAAATAAACTCATACATCACTAAGACAACCAAAAACATTAACTAATCGGTCAAATATCGTAAATCATCAGCAACATTGCACAAAATTGGTGCACAGAAGAATCCAAAAAAGCGCACGGCGATTTGTTTTTTTTGAACTAGAACAAAAGACAGAATAAAAAAGATCGAAACATGAGCGGCCTCACTTACCCAATCTCTATAAAAAGGTGCTGGAACATTGAAAAAACATAATTTGGTATCACGCCTTGAGCTTGTGAACCTTACCAAACAATACCCTGGCTGCCTTGCCAACGACAACATCAGCATAACGCTGATGCCAGGTGAAATTCATGCACTATTAGGGGAAAACGGTGCAGGAAAAAGCACTTTAGTTAAAACCATTTATGGTGTCGTCGCTCCAGATAAGGGCGATATAATCTGGGATGGCAAAGAAGTTGATATTAAATCGCCATCAATTGCGCGTGATTTAGGCATTGGCATGGTATTTCAGCACTTTTCTTTATTCGAAACACTTACCGTTAGTCAGAATATCGAATTGTGCTTAAGTAAAACGCAATTAAATAAAATTGGCGATTTAGCAAAAAAAATTACTCAACTTTCTGAAGAGTATGGTTTAAACGTTAATCCAAGCCGCTACGTACATTCACTTTCTATTGGAGAAAGACAACGTGTTGAAATCATGCGCTGTCTCGTTCAATCGGTAAAACTGCTGATATTAGACGAACCCACTTCAGTTCTTACGCCGCAAGAAGTAGCTGGGCTATTTGGCGTTTTACGAACATTATCTAAAGAAGGCTGCAGTATTTTATTTATCAGCCACAAACTCCATGAAGTGACAGAAATTTGCCATAAAGCAACTATCTTACGTGGCGGAAAAGTAGTCGACACCTGCGTACCAAATGAAGAAACACCAGCTTCTATTGCCAAAATGATGGTCGGTGACCTTGCAGAACAAGATGCTGGATACGCTAAGAGAGAAGGCAATGAACGAGTCTTTCATGTTGAAAACTTATCTCTTCCAGCCAAACAGCCTTTTGGTACATCTCTGAAGAATATCAATTTCGAATTAAAGTCTGGTGAGATTCTCGGCATTGCAGGGGTTGCAGGCAATGGCCAAGATGAGCTGATGGCAATAATCAGTGGCGAAGACGAACGTAATGTAAAACACAGCCTCTCACTCGACAATCTAGACATAGGCCATTTACATGCCGGTGAGCGTCGTAAACTTGGTATGGCATACGTTCCTGAGGAACGATTAGGACGAGGTGCTGTTCCAGATATGAGCTTAACGGAAAATACCTTATTGACTCACAGCGATGGCTTCTTAAAAAACGGTCTAGTGGAATGGCAAAATGTCAAAGAGTATACCTCTGCCCTAATCGCTAAATATAAAGTGAAATGCCACGGCGAATTTTCAGAAGCCAAAAGTTTGAGCGGTGGTAACTTGCAAAAGTTCATTATGGGGCGAGAAATAGGCCAAAACCCAAAAGTACTTATCTGTGCTCATCCTACCTGGGGCGTGGATGTTGGTGCGGCACTTGCCATTCATCAAGCTTTATTAGAACTTCGTGATCAAGGTGCGGCCATTCTTCTTGTGTCAGAAGACATAGACGAATTATTTTTACTAGCAGATCGCATGGCTGCAGTTTGTGATGGCTACTTATCGCCCGTGGTAAGAACCGAAGCGACCAATATAGACCAAATAGGACAATGGATGGCAGGAACCTTCATTAATAACACATCGAATCGCACCCAAGAGGCCAAGGCATGATCCGCATTCAAGCTCGTACTGAGCCAAGTTCCATCATGAAAGTAGTCTCGCCATTACTTGCTATTACATTAACCCTAATTTTCGGCTGCATTCTCTTTTCGGCTATTGGCAAATCTCCGACTCAAGCCTTACATGTGCTACTAATTGCACCTTTGGCAGACAGCTATAACATCGGTGAAATGTTCGTCAAAATGGGGCCTCTGTTACTTTGTGCCGTCGGTTTATCTTTATGTTATCGAGCCAACATGTGGAATATCGGCGCGGAAGGACAATTACTGGCAGGCGCATTAGGCGGTTCTGCGATGGCACTTTATTTTATCGACTCAGAGTCTGCCTTTTCCCTTCCCATTACCTTATTGGCCGGCATTATATCAGGCATGCTTTGGGCGGCTATTCCGACTTTTTTGAAGTTACGCTTTAACTCTAACTTAATTTTAACCACCATCATGTTTAACTACATTGCCTTGTATCTTCTTATTTGGGCCGTACACGGACCATTACGAGACCCTCAAGGTTTTGGCTTCCCCGAATCTGCGATGTTCGCTGACTCAACACTCTTGCCAACTCTATTTGAAAGCAGCCGAATTCATCTCGGAATTGTTTTCGCCATTGTGTCTGCTTTTATAGCTTGGTTTATTTTGAGTAAATCCCATCTTGGTTTTCAAATTAGAGTTTTTGGTTCCGATGAGCCGGCAGCAAGATACGCAGGATTTAGTAGTAAAAAGTTAAGTTGGTTTGTCATGTTATTTGCAGGTGCCTTAGCAGGACTAGCGGGGGTCAGTGAAACAACAGGGCCGATAGGACAATTAGTGCCAAACGTATCTCCAGGCTACGGCTATTCAGCGATTATTGTCGCTTACCTGGGAAGGTTACATCCTCTTGGCGCCATCCTAGCGGCGGTTTTCATGGCCGTACTTTATATGGGTGGAGATTTAGCCCAGATTGAAATGGGTATTCCCGTTGCTGTGGTCAGCATGTTTCAAGGCGTTTTATTGTTCTTTCTTTTGGCTTGTGACTTTTTTATCAATAATCGTCTCGCCTTTTCGAATCAAGCGACAAACTAGGAGCCTATTTTGGACTCAGATCTAATTGTACAAATATTGTTTGCCGCCGTGAAAACTGGCACACCACTACTTTTCATAGCCTTAGGCGAAGTAATTTGCGAAAAGTCCGGTGTATTAAATCTCGGCCAAGAAGGCATGATGCTCATGGGTGCAGTAGTTGGGTTTCTAGCCGCTTACGGCACAGGGAGCGCGGGTTTAGGCGTACTTGCTGCTATGCTAATGGGCTGCGTAATGAGCCTTATTTTTGCAGTTCTTGTACTTCATCTTGGCGCAAACCAAGTCGCAACAGGGCTGGCCTTAACCATCTTTGGTACAGGTTTGAGCGCTTTTATCGGCTCAGGTGTGGTTGGCCAAACCATACAAGGCTTCCAACCCATTGCTGTCCCATTACTATCCGACATTCCTTTTATCGGCAAGATTTTGTTTAGCCATGACATATTGGTTTATTCCTCTTTTGTGATGACTTTTGTGCTCATGTTTGTGGTGAATAAAACTCGTATAGGCCTAACTCTTAAAGCGGTTGGCGAAAACCCACATGCAGCCAATGCTATTGGTATAAAAGTACTAAGAGTTCGCTATTTAGCCGTTATGTTCGGTGGTGTAATGGCTGGTATTTCTGGTGCTTACATGTCCTTAGTTTATACGCCAATGTGGGTAGAAAATATGACAGCAGGACGCGGCTGGATAGCACTCGCTTTGGTTGTTTTCGCTTCATGGCGTGTTGGACGAATCATGCTAGGCGCTTACCTATTTGGTTTGGCCAGTATTATGCATTTAGTTCTTCAAGGTTTGGGTTGGTCTATTTCACCAAACTTACTCGCCATGTTGCCGTATGTAGCAACGGTGGTTGTTATGGTTATTATCAGCGCAGACAAGTTTAAAGAGAAATTATTGGCTCCTAGAGCACTAGGAAAACCTTTTGATCCAAGACAAATGGCCTGATTTTAAATAAAAATTTAAACATTAAATAAAACGCCCTCGGGCACAAAGGAGCAAGCAATGAAACTTAAAAGTTTACTGGTAAGTCTAGGTCTTTTAGCTGGAGCAAGTATTGCTCAATCAGCAGAGCCATTGAAGGTCGGTTTTGTCTATGTGGGACCCGTTGGTGATTTGGGTTGGAGTTACGAGCATGACATGGGCCGTAAAGGTTTAGAAGAATATTTTGGCGACAAAGTAAAAACAACTTACGTTGAAAACGTGCCAGAAGGCGCTGATGCTGAACGAGTTATCACTCAACTAGCCAAAGCAGGCAATGACCTGATCTTCACCACCTCTTTTGGTTTCATGAACCCAACAGTGAAAGTGGCAAAACGCTTTCCTAAAGTGAAATTTGAACATGCGACGGGTTACAAGCTTGATAAAAACTTAGGCACTTATGTTCTTCGTACTTATGAAGGTCGTTACATTTCTGGCGTAACAGCAGGTATGATGACAAAAACCAATACTATTGGTTATATCGGTTCTTTCCCAATCCCAGAAGTTATTCGTGACATCAACGCTGCATATATGGGCGCAAAAAGTGTTAACCCTGATGTGAAAATGAAAATTGTTTGGGCCAACACTTGGTACGATCCAGGCAAAGAAACGGACGCTGCAAATGCTCTAATGGACCAAGGTGTAGACGTAATGCTACAGCACACAGATAGCCCTGCTCCACTGATTGCGGCAGAAAAACGCGGTTTACGTGCTATCGGCCAGGCTTCAGATCAAAGCAAGTTTGCCCCTAGCGCGCATATCTTCTCAGTTCGAGACAACTGGACACCTTATTACATCAAAGAAGTTCAGGCTGTTATGGATGGCACTTGGAAATCTCAAGATTTCTGGGGTGGATTCCACGATGACATGCTAACGCTAGCATCGATTAATCCGAATCTTCCTAAAGATGTTCGCGCTAAAATTGATACGACATTAGCATCAATCAAGTCTGGCGAATTCAAACCATTCACAGGACCAATCAAAGATAACAAAGGCAATATAGCAGTTCCTGCTAACCACTCGTTAACAGATCAAGAGCTTGCTCAAGTTAACTGGTATGTTGAAGGTATCACAGACGAAATCCCTCACTAACACCTGTATTCCTATACTTTTTTATATACGGCCAGCTCTGCTGGCTGTATATTCTCCTGCTTTTTTAAACGACTACTCCACAAACACTGCCGCCCATTCTTTTTCATCTTCGTTTTTATCGTTATATTTAAGAATCCAAGGCAAGCATCAAAAGGTAAAACTATGGAAACACTGATCGAACTATCAAAGAAAATGCCCAAAACTGAGCTTCATCTACACATTGAAGGCACCTTTGAGCCAGAACAGATGTTTGCCATAGCACAGCGCAATCAGGTCGCCTTAAAATACAACACTGTCGATGACCTAAAAGCGGCGTATCAATTTACCAATCTACAAGATTTTCTAGACCTTTATTACCAAGGCATGTCAGTACTTCTTCATGAAGCCGATTTCTATGACCTTACCATGGCGTATTTGAAAAAAGTGCGCAGTGAAAATGTTGTCCACGTAGAGATCTTCTTTGACCCTCAAGGTCATTTGTCTCGCGGTGTCAGTTTTGATGTTCAAATCCAAGGTATTTACAACGCCCTTCAAGACGCGGAGAAAAAATGGGGCATGACATCAAAACTCATTATGTCTTTTCTAAGGCACCTAAGTGAAGAAAGTGCATTTGAAACCCTTGAACTGGCAAAACCTCATCTAAAATGGATTGATGGCGTTGGGTTAGACAGTTCGGAAGTAGGACACCCGCCGAAAAAATTCTTGCGTGTTTTTGAAGCATGCAAAAACCTCGGATTAAAAGTCACGGCACATGCTGGCGAAGAAGGACCACCAGAATACGTTTGGCAAGCCATCGATCAAATCGGTGTTGATCGAATTGATCATGGCAATAGAGCTTTGGAAGATGACAAGCTAATTGAAGCGATCAAGCAACGCAATTTAACACTAACAGTTTGCCCTCTTTCTAATTTAAAACTTTGTGTCGTTAATGACATGAAAGATCATCCAATTAGAAATATGTTAACACTTGGCCTAAATGCAACGGTTAATTCAGATGATCCAGCCTATTTCGGCGGCTATATGAACGACAACTACGCCTCGTTAATTAATGGCACTAGAATTAGTAAAGAAGAATTATTTCAACTAGCCAAAAATGGCATCACTGGTAGTTGGATGGAAGACCATCACAAAGAACAGCATTTAAAACAACTAAACATCTTGTTCAAATAACCTGTTTTTTTATCTGCCACATTGATTAAGAAAAATTGAATTAATCACTCTTTTGGTCAATGTGGTAAGATGCCATTTTTTATCTTACCGAATTGAGCCAATCCAATGTCGAACCCAATCCTTCTTGATGATACTTTCTACCGCTTACCTAGTAGCGAACGCTATGACCATGTTTTGAACTTGGTAAAAAAAGGCACCTCTGTATGGACACTTGCTGACGCTGAAGGCTGTTTGATCATAGATCTTGGTAGCGACAAAGTATTACCAATTTGGCCAGCTGAAACCTTAGCAACCGCTTGGGGTGAGAAAGATTATCAAGGCTTTAATAGCTTAGAAATTAACGCCGCAGACTGGGCTGAAAAATGGCTACCAGGTATGCAAGGGGATGGTTTTTCTGTCGGTGTAGCACCAAATCTAGCTGGTGAATGTATTGTTTCTTCGGCAGAAGAACATGCCGCTGATCTTAAAAGCTAGTCGCTATTGCTGATAGCAAAGACAAGCACAGTGTACTTTCAATCAAAAAGCTCTCAACTCAAGAGCCATCGAAATAAACTCACACAGTTCGCTGTGTGTGTTTGCTTGTTTGCTGTTTTTCTTATTTATTTTGGTCCGCTGTTCTCACAAATAAGCAATGCACTTTCGTCCCAGCCAACCATGGCGCCAATGTCTATGGAAAACATGGAGATGGAAGCCATGGGTATGCCAGGGCACGACCATGCCAAAATGCTTTCCGAGCAAGCGAACAGCAAGCAAAAACGAGTAAGCTCTGCACATATTAGTCACCACGGGCATCACGCGCACGGTGAAAGCGCTAATTTATTAGAAGCCTGCGGTTATTGTTCCCTGCTCTTCCATCTAAACTGGATGGACGCCAAAACCTTTGAACTTGTTCCACTAACACAAAGCCGTTACCCAAACATGGTAACGACGACTATTTCGCACAAATATAATGTGCCCTTCACCTCCATTCTCCCCAGAGCACCACCTGTAATTTCGGTCTAATTAGTACCATAATTTATATAAAAAAAACGACGCAGCCCTATTCAGATTCAACACTGAACAGATATTTATGTGCGCGTCTTTCATGATGATAGAAAAGTGAGATTGTCACTCAGAGGCGTTATTTTGCCCTTTTCTATAAGACGAGAAATTACAATGTCGACAAAAACGAATAACAAGGCATCCGAATCTTCTTCAAATGCGATGCTACTTTTAATTACACGACTGCATTTTTATATTGGCCTTTTCATAGGCCCATTCATCTTTGTAGCGGCTCTCACGGGAACTATCTATGTGATTACGCCACAAATTGAAAACGCCATCTATAAAGATGTTCTAACAACACAAAGCGTGGGCGAGAATAAGCCTCTCTCCCAACAAATTGCAGTAGCGAAATCTCAGCTAACAAAAGATCTGACCCTATTCGCTGTTCGCCCAGCACCAGAAAAAGGTGATACAACACGCGTGATGTTTCTTGATAAAGAGGCTGAGCTATCTGGTGCTAGAGCAATATTTATTGATCCAGTCACACTTGAAGTGACAGGCAACTTACCTGTTTACGGTACAAGCGGTGTATTACCCTTTAGAACGACCATAGACTTTATGCATCGCCAATTGCTCTTGGGAGAGTTCGGTCGCTATTACAGTGAGCTTGCCGCATCTTGGCTTTGGATTGCAGCGCTTGGTGGACTTTTCCTTTGGTATAAGGGGGGCAAGAAAAACAAAGCAGAATTCGCGAACAAAACAGAACATCTGCGTAAGCGCCGCCGCCATTATCAAGTTGGTCTTTGTCTTTTTGTTGGCCTGATCTTTGTTTCTATTACGGGGTTAACTTGGTCAAAATGGGCTGGCGATAACATCAGTACTTTGCGCAATAGCATTGGCTGGATAACACCTTCAGTCTCACAAGACCTGACAACTATAGATCACAATATGATGATGTCAGATGAGCATGCAGATCATCTCAATCATTCAAGTCATCACAACATGCAGACAAAGAAGCAAACGGCGGAAAAATTTGAAAATGTTGATGCTCTGTTTGATGGTGTACTCAAGGCAGCAAGAGACGCAGGAATTGATGCCAATAAGCTAGAAATAAGACCTTCATCAACAAAAGACAAAGCATGGCGAGTAAGTGAGATCGATCGATCTTGGCCGACTCAAGTAGACAGTGTTGCCGTTGATGCTAGTACTATGACTGTCACCAGTCGTGCCGATTTTGCCACTTTCCCTATTGTTGCCAAGCTGATTCGCTGGGGCATTGATGCTCACATGGGTGTTTTGTTTGGTGTTGTAAACCAAATAATACTGACGGCATTTGGATTATCCCTATGCTTTATGATTATTTGGGGGTACAGAATGTGGTGGATTCGCCGCCCACAGGCCGGATCAACGTCTAAACCATTATTGCAAGCATGGGCAAGACTGACTGGTCCACAAAAAATAATCACCGTACTAATCGCCATTGCACTGGGTATAAGCATGCCAGTTATGGGCGTTAGCTTACTCGCCTTTTTATTAATTGATGTTTATCGCTGGAAGCGTCAATAACTTTATTTCTAGCAGCCCTATATTCATCGAGCCAACCATGGCTCGATGAATATTTTCTACCGAAACACCGAACATCTCCCTTCTGAACACCTTATTTTGGCTTTTTCTGGCCTCTTGGCTTGTTATCAGTAAAATACGTGCTCTTATTTCATCACCATCAGAATACTTATTTTATGGACACGCAGTCACTCGCAACACTTACTGAACACGTTTTGCTCAAGCTAGCCCAACTTCCACAAGGTGCTCAACGACTATTTCATGGGCGAGGACGCTGTTTTCCAGGTTTAGAACAGATCACAGTAGACTGGCTTGAAGGGCAAATCTTGGTAGCTCTATTTAAAGAGCCAACATTCGATGAACTAGACAAACTGAATGAAGAAATCATCAATTGGACAAATAAACCTGAATGGAACGATAGCAAAGCACAATCGCTATTACTTCAGCACCGAAGCCGTGAACGAAGCCCGACTGAATGCCTCTGGGGGAATTATCAAGAGCAACAGATCGTTAACGAAGAAGATCTACTTTTTCAGCTCGATCTAGGTAAGAATCAGAACTCAGGTCTTTTTCTAGATATGCGATACGGACGACGCTGGGTAAAAGAAAACAGCCAACACAAACGCGTACTCAATCTATTTGCTTATACCTGTGGCTTCTCTGTAGCTGCCATAACGGGTGGTGCAGATTTCGTGGTTAATCTAGACATGGCTAAAGCGGTTCTGAGCCGTGGCAGAGAAAACCACCGCCTCAATCAACATGATTTAAACTGTGTGAAATTCTTCGCCCATGATATTTTCAAATCTTGGGGCAAAATCAAAAAATATGGCGAATATGATCTTATCATTATAGATCCGCCTACATTCCAGCGTGGCAGCTTTGCTTTAACTAAAGATTATCAAAAAATATTGCGCCGCTTACCTGAGTTATTAACCGAAAATGGTCAAGTACTTGCCTGTGTCAACGACCCAAGCATTCCTGCGCAATTTTTAATTGATGGCATGCGTGAAGAAGCACCAAACTTAGAATATCAATATCGACTCGCTAATCCTCCAGAGTTTTTAGATATCGATATCGAAAGCGGACTAAAAGCACTTATATTTCAGAAAACATCTGATGAAAAGTTAACTAATTAAGGAAGCAACAATGTCTAAAACAACTGTCACATTCGAATACGAGAAAGAAACTAAAAACAGCGTGCGTTATCAAGAAGTACCTGAAGAAGGAAAAGCCCCAATTATGGGGTCGCTTTATGTACAGAAGTGGTTTGCGGGCAACAGCAAGACGCTAGAAATCACCATAGAGAAAAAAGACTAAGCAAAAATTCCTACTCTTAACTATGCAAACCCACTCGCCTTTCAGCCTTTCTACTATCTTATTTTAATGCGATTGAAGAAAGGCTGCTCTCCCTATTATCTCTACCCTAGACGAAAATCCATTTTTTCTCAAAAACACACTCAATATATGAAAAAAATATAAAAAAACCACAGCAAAAAACAAAAAACACACTAAAAATACTTTTTAATCCACAAAAGAAAAGTTGCTATAAAAAAAATAGAAACTAAGCTTATGCTTACTGTTAATTTAGCAAAAAGTGGCAATCTCAGATGAACTTGAAATTAGAATCATTATTAAAAATCAATAAAACATCCTATTTCCAATTGTCCATATTGATTGCTTTATATTATGCTTTAATTATAAACATTCCATTCTATATCAAGCTATACGATATTTTAGAAAAATCTAATTCTATGAATATTGGTCTTTTTTTATCCATGCCAATTTTTATATTCGCTATTACCAATATTTTATTCAATCTGATTAGTTGGCCCTATATTGCTAAACCAATTTTTATCTTCCTGATTTTAACCTCCAGCATAGTCAGTTATGTGATATATAATTATGGTATATCTGTCGATTATGGAATGATTCAGAACACCTTTGAGACTGATATTGGTGAAGCCAAGTCTTACTTAAGTGTTCACTCTATATTTTGGGTTACTATTACCGGTATCATTCCATCATTAGTGGTGGCTTTTGTGAAGATAAAAAAACGAGTTAGTATAATAAAAAAACTAGTATCAATCTTTATTTCTATTCTTATCATTCTTCTTATCGCTTTTTTTTACTTTAAAGATTTAAGCTATATTGGTCGGAAAAACAGTGAGTTGAAAGAAATGATCGTTCCAACCTACTACCTTTCAAGCTCTTATAAATACATAAGAAACACCTATTTTTCGAGCCCAGTGGTTTACAAAAAGATCGGTGAAGATGCAAAGCAAATCTCTAGCAACACGTCAAAAAAGCCAACGCTATTTTTCTTTGTTCTAGGCGAAACAGCACGTTCACAAAACTATCAATTGAACGGCTACCCAAGACCAACCAATGAGTACACTAGCAAACAAAATGTTATTTCATTTAAAGATGTCGCCTCTTGTGGCACAGCAACCGCCGTATCTGTACCTTGTATGTTTTCCGCTCTAACAAGAGAGGAATACCAGGAATCTATCGCCAAGCACCAAGATAATGCTATCGACATTCTTAAAAGGGCAGGTATTTCATTACTTTGGAAAGAAAATGATGGCGGTGATAAAGATGTCGCTGACAATATAACTAAAACAACATTAAATCGTGAAGAAATAAGTGAATTCTGTAATGGCAACAGCTGCTACGATATGGCTCTATTGGAAAACTTAGATTCCGACATTAACAACATGCAAGGCAATAGAATTATCTTTATACATTTGATGGGAAGCCATGGACCAAACTATTTTAAACGCTATCCAGACAATCAAAAAAAGTTCGCACCGGATTGTCAGAGAAATGATGTTGAAAATTGTTCTTCAGAAAGCATTATAAATTCTTATGATAATACCATTCATTATACCGATTTTGTCATTAGCAAACTTATTGACAAACTTAAAGGCGTTAGCGACCAGTATAATACTGGGCTTTTATATCTTTCAGATCACGGTGAGTCATTAGGGGAAAATGGCGTATTTTTGCACGGCCTTCCCTACTCATTTGCCCCAATTTACCAACGCAGAGTTCCGCTCATGCTATGGATGTCTGACGACTTCGAAAAAACCAAAAATATAGATCAAGCTTGCCTAAAAAATGAAGCTCAGAATAGTAGTATATCGCAAGATTACATCTTCCACTCTCTGCTTGGCATAATGGATGTAACAACATCCATCTATAAGCCAGAGCTGGATCTTTACAAAAAATGCCGAGCAATCAAGTAGAAAAACAAAAAAAACATACGCCATTTTTACCTTTTTTTTACTTTATTCACTATAAATTAGTCACATATAATAATTTATAGAGATAAGATATGCCAAAAGAAAAAAGCTCGATATTACGTGCTCTGTCTCCTCTCAGACCGTATTTGTTTTTTTTAGCTCTCACCCTGCTTTGCTTGTCCCTAAGCCGTTTGTTACTGATGATCTGGAAATGTGATCGAATCGATAGTATTGCCGATTGGATCACATTGCTTGGTTTCGGCTTACGTATCGATATCGCGTCCATCTCATACATCATTGGCATACCAGCGGTTATCAGCTTACTTATCTCTGGCATACCCTATATCAATCGTATTTGGGATTTTCTTACTCGAGTCTGGTTAACCTGTACCTTTGTTCTACTCATTTTCATGGAAGCTTCGACTCCAGCTTTTATTGAAGAATACAGTCTAAGACCTAACCGCCTTTTCGTAGAATATTTGCTCTACCCGAAAGAAGTATTTTCTATGCTTATTGAAGGCCATAAGCTCACTTTACTTCTAACCTCATTAATTACCACTATCACTGTTATTTTGGCCTACCAGTTTTTCCGAAAACAGAGCATAACCAACCGTCCGCAACCTAAATGGTTCGAGCGCCCCGTGTTAGTTGCGATCATTTTTTGCCTTGCTTTTCTTGGCGCTCGTTCCAGTCTACAACACCGACCAATCAACCCAAGCTATACCGCATTTACTAATGACCCTCTAGTCAACAGCTTAACGCTTAACTCGACCTATTCACTTATGTATGCGGTGAGTCAAATGGCCGATGAAGTAAGCTCATTTGAACTATACCCAAAAATGAATCAGGACAAGGTGATTACTGAAATTCATAAGGCTATGGGGCTAGAAAAAGATCAGTTTACATCAGAAGAATTTCCGACTTTGCACACACAACAAGCAACGTTACATTTTGATCGCCCAAAAAACCTCGTTATCATTCTTGAAGAAAGCTTAGGGGCACAATTCGTTGGCAGTCTGGGTGGACTTCCTTTAACACCTGAATACGATAAATTAGTGCCTGAAGCTTGGTCATTCAACAATTTATATGCGACAGGAACTCGCTCAGTACGCGGCATAGAAGCAGTTATCACTGGCTTTGTTCCTACTCCAGCGCGAAGCACAGTAAAACTCCCTAATTCACAAACTAACTTTTTCACGATCGCCAAGTTACTTGGTAAACAAGGTTATGACACCAATTTCATTTATGGTGGAGGGGCTCATTTTGATAATATGAAAACTTTTTTCTTAGGCAATGGCTTCAACTCCATTATCGAAGAGAAAGACTTTGTAAACCCAGAATTTGTAGGCTCTTGGGGAGTAAGCGATGAAGACCTTTTCACGAAAGCCAATCAAGACTTTGTCACAAAATCAAAGACAGGAAAACCTTTTTTCAGCTTGGTCTTTAGTTCCTCAAACCACGACCCATTTGAATTCCCTGACAACAAAATTGAGCTTTACAATTCACCAAAAGCGACTCGAGAGAATGCTGTTAAATACTCAGACCATTCAATAGGTCACTTTTTTAGACTGGCAAAACAAGAGGGCTATTGGAAAGATACCGTATTCTTAGTGGTTGCCGATCATGACGCACGCACCACCCGCTCTGATTTAGTGCCCATTCCAAGCTTTCATATACCTGCTTTAATCATAGGCGATGGAATAAAACCTAAAAGAGATAGTCGATTGGCTAGCCAAATAGACTTAGCGCCAACACTTTTATCATTAATTGGCGTTGATTCCGAACACCCAATGATTGGCCAAGACTTAACAAAAGTCGGTGATGATTATGTGGGACGGGCGATTACGCAATTCAATGAAAACCAAGCTTTCTTAAAAAACGGTAAAGTTGTTATATTGCAGCCGAAAAAATTGCCAAAAACCTTCAGCTATGAAAGTACGATCCTAATACCAGATGAAGACGTCAGTGAGGATTTAATAAACCAAGCCATTGCACATCCACTGTTAGGAACTTGGCTTTACAACGAGAAAAAATACGACATACGCAGAACCAAATAAGTCATCGTCATAAAAATGCCGAACGAAAGCTCGGCATTTTTATATTCAATTGATAACTCAAATTAGGATATTTAGGTTTTAGCCACGCCTTTCTGGTACGACAAAATTTGCCCTTTAAATGGCGACGCTAAGTAATTTGTCGCGCCAGGTTTTCGTTGATGATGAGAATAGCCCAAAAGAATCATTTTTTTACTGAAAGGAGCATGGTGGCCACGACCAGGGTCCACCAGTAACACCAAACAATTATCTGCCGCATGCTTTTCAATAAAAGCGGATAAAAGATCGACATGGAACCGTTCATACAAAATATCGCTGCCGATAATACAATCGTATTTGCCTAAGTCAGTACTCGGATCTTGCCAGCTCGCCCTAATAAAAGGTATCGGCGGATCGCCATTCAGTAGCGTATTTGCTTTAAGAAAATTGCCTGCTTCAGGGTGATAGTCCGTGGCCGTAATATTAGCAAATCTATGATTAAGCACCAAGCTTGCCAACCCAATACCACATCCAACTTCTAGTATTTTTAAACCATCAATTTCATGTTCAAACATTAGATGAGCAAGCACTTCACCAGATGGCCAAATCACGCCAAACAAAGGCCATACTGCAGATGAAATGCCAAGGTTTAACGCAATATTGTCGTCATCTGAAAACTCTTGATTATCACGCAGTGTACGCACATGAATATCGGTCTTATCAAACTCAATGGTTTGATAACGAACACGAAAGTGAGACATAGAAGCCCTAGATGATGCACGGAAATAGCAAACGCTATTAAACTGAAACACCATACTAGCTGTGTTATTTAAAATATCCTAAGTTTAGTTCTATCGCCCCTTTTCAGTATCTCATGCTTAATTAACCGACCAGCGCTCCAACAGGATATTAATAAATAGATCTGCCGCAGGAGATACCGATGTTGAACTGCGTTTGACAAGACCAATCGAGCGGTCAATTTTTTGGCCTTTGAGCGGTCTAGAAGTCAATACCGATGCACTACTTAATGGCATGGCTAATTTGGGTACAATAGATATGCCTAAACCCATTTCCACCAAACCAAGTGATGTAGACAGATGCTGAACTTCATAGAAGCTATTCAGCTGCACTTGATCTCTTGCTAGAGATTTATCCAATAAAATTCGGTTACCGCTGGCACGACCTACAGTAATCAATTTATACGGCTCCATATCCGTCCATGAAACTTCATCTAACTCACATAATGGGTGATCTTTACGTAAACAAACCACAAATGGATCATCAAGAAGCGGCGTAAAAGATACTTCTGGATGCTGAGCTATGGCCATATTTATACCAAAGTCCGCATCTCCACGAATAACTGATTCCAAACCATGATTGGCACTTTCGTCCAAAATTTGAATACGAATACCGGGATAACGTTCATTAAAGACATTAATAACACTGGGCAAAAAATAAAATGCAGCGGTGGGGATACAGGCAATAGTGACTTTACCTTTCTGCTGAGAAGCCATGTCTTTTATGCCTAGAACAGACAACTCAAACTCCTCTACCATGCGGCGGGCTTTTGGCAAAAACTCACGACCTACGGAGGTTAGCCAAGTTTTTCGAGTCGTTCGTTCAAATAATTGCGTACCTAAAATAGCCTCTAATTTTTGCATCCTCCGGCTCAAAGCCGGCTGAGATAAAAAGGTTAATTCAGCGGCATCATGAAAATTCCCTGTCTCCGCAATACGTATAAAGATAACCAAATCTTTAAATTCTATTTGATGCATTACCGCCCCCATTGATTCGTTTTACACATCAATTATGACGTATCTTTGCATTTGATGCACGAATATAGATTGTGAGACTTTAGCTACAAGCTATTACAACAACAAAGGTTTATCACAATGTCACAAACCATATCTTGCATCATCATGCGTGGCGGCACCTCAAGAGGACCCTATTTACAGATCTCAGACCTCCCTCAAGATCGGAATGCCTGTGCAGATGTTTTGTTAAAAATCATGGGATCCGGCCATGAGCTTCAACTTGATGGTATTGGTGGAGGAAATAGCTTAACAAGCAAAGTGGCGATGGTTGGCGCCTCAACTCACCCAGATGCGGACGTTGATTATTTATTTGCTCAAGTAGGCATAGTGGATAAAACGGTAGACTTTGCGCCAAACTGCGGAAATATGCTTGCGGGTGTTGCGCCTTACGCCATAGAAACTGGCTTATTCCCGGCTAGCGAAGGAACGACGACGGTACGCATTCATAATCTAAACACCGGAAAGATTATTCATTCAACAGTACAAACTCCTCAAGGCAAAGTAGAATATACCGGAAATACTATTATTAGCGGTACGAACTCGCCTGGCGCCCCAATTCAGTTAACATTTTTGAATGTAGAGGGCGCAAAAACAGGTAAGTTATTACCCACTGGTAGTGCTCTGAACATTATCGATTCGGTAGAAGTTACTTGTATTGATGCTGCGACACCAGTTGTTTTAATCCAAGCAAGTGATCTTGGAAAAACCGGCTATGAAACGCCAGCAGAGCTAGATAACGATATTGAGTTTATGACTCGTTTAGAAGTTATTCGCCTTCAGGCAGGTGAGCTAATGGGTATGGGGAATGTTTCAGACTCTGTGATACCTAAGCCTATTTTACTTTCTCCAGCTCGTTTTGATGGAACCATCAATGCTCGCTACTTTGTCCCACATAAATGCCATAAATCATTAGCCGTTACGGGAAGTATCGCTATTGTGACTGCGTGTTGCCTTCCAGGAACCGTAGCCTCAAAACTCATTGGTGATAAAGACTCCGAGTCCCATTTCACCCTTGAACACCCTTCAGGAAAGATCGAGCTTAGCGCTCAACGCAAGGAAGACAATTTATCTGCGTTAAATAGTGTATCGGTAATCCGTACTGCAAGAAAAATACTCTCAGGTACGGTTTATCTTAATTAACTATCAATACAAAAAATAATAAACGTATTAAACATTCATAAAAACAAGAAAGGTGAATTCAATGAAAAAACTTTCTAAGCTCTTAGGGGTTTCTGTCTTAACTTTTGGCTGCCTATTGGCGTTACCAACAAAAGCACAAGATACTGAACTTCCGTCAACCATTAACTGGACGATTCCATTTGGGGTCGGTGGTGGTACTGATGTTTGGGCTCGCTTTGTTGCTCCACATTTAACCAAAAGCCTACCAGGTAACCCAACTGTGGTTATAAAAAACCAACCGGGTGGCGGCTCTATCACAGGCACTAATCTTTTTTTTCAACGCGCAAAAAGTAATGGCGAGGATATCTTAGGAACATCGGCATCAACACTTTATCCATTTATGTTAGGGGATAAACGTGTTCGCTATAACTTTGACAAATGGATTCCGTTGATGGCTAGTCCAACTGGTGGTGTCGTATACGTACAACCAGATCTAGGTGTTTCTTCTGCCAATGATATTGCGAAACTTAACGGTGTTACTTTACCGTTTGGTTCTCAAAGCCCAACAGGTTTAGAACTACCCGTATTTCTGGCTTTCGAAATGTTAGGGCTTGATATAAAACCCGTTTTTGGAATGAAAAGCCGAGGGGCTGGCCGCCTTGCATTTGAGCGTGGCGAAGCCAAAATAGATTTTCAAACGTCTTCTGCCTACTTAAGCTCTGTCGTTGATCTTGTTGATAATAAAAAAGCGATTCCGCTATTTTCATTAGGCATTCTTAATAATAAAGGCGAAATCGTTAGAGATCCTGCTTTTGCAGACCTTCCGACATTTGAAGAAGTCTATTTCAAAAAATTTGGTAAACAACCATCTGGTATGGAATACACAGCTTATAAGAAATTCTTAGCGGCTGGATTTGCCTTCCAGAAAGTCATTTTCATCCCTGCGGATACACCAAGTGACATCATCCTTACATACCAAAACTCAGTAAAACAGATGCTACAAGATCCTGCCTTTATCAAAGATTCAGAGATACAAGTAGGACCTTATGAAAACGTTGTAGGTATTGATGCTGCTCAATATCTTAGCGATGCCATTACCGTTTCTCCTGAGTTGTACACTTGGATTTCCGATTGGCTAAAAACGAAATTTGATTACAAGCTGTAAGCTGTAGTTTTAAATTAGGAGTGATTGTTAATGATTGAGTTCCTCAGCGCCCTGGATCAAATAATGTCAGTTGCCCATCTAACCTACCTAATTGCTGGTGTATTGGTTGGATTAGTAGTCGGCATTATTCCCGGACTTGGTGGCATCGCCGGTATGTCCTTACTTTTACCTTTTTTATATGGGATGGAACCTTCCGTTGGTCTTGGTATGCTGATGGGACTCGTTGCAGTAATACCTACTGGTGATACTTTTACCTCTGTGTTAATGGGTATCCCTGGTTCAAGTTCATCGCAAGCAACAGTCATGGATGGCTTTCCTCTTGCGAAGAAAGGCCAAGCAGCTCGTGCACTATCTGCCGCGTTCTTATCATCAATGATAGGCGGAGTGGTTGGAGCAATAGTGCTAAGTGTCTTTATTCTCGTCGCTCGCCCTGTTGTTTTAGCCTTTTCCTCAGCGGAGCTCTTTATGCTTACGCTATTAGGACTAAGCGTTGTCGCTGCTCTTTCCGGCGCCAATGTTTACAAAGGCTTAGCGGCTTGTGGTTTCGGTCTTTTGGTAGGCGCTATTGGCGGAGCACCAGCGACAGGCGAGTTCCGCTTCACTCTAGATATCGACTATCTTTACGACGGCATTCCATTGGTAGTGGTTGGTTTAGGGATTTTTGCTTTACCTGAAATTATTAGCTTATTAGTGAAAAACAGTGCGATTGCCTCTTCACCAAATAAACTGGGACATGGCTTAAAACAAGGCTTTAAAGACGTATTCGCAAACCTTCCATTAGTGGGTAAATCCTCTATCTTCGGCAGTTTAATTGGCGCGATCCCAGGCCTCGGTGGATCAGTCGTCGATTGGATGACATACAGCTTTGCCATCAACTCGAGTAAAGACTCATCTCAATTTGGAAAAGGCGACATTCGTGGCGTCATCGCTCCTGAGTCTGCCAATAATGCCTGCGCATCAGGTAGCATGATTCCGACTATTTTGTTCGGTGTACCAGGCTCTGGCGCGGCGGCAGTTTTTCTAGGCGGTATGTTGTTGCTTGGTATCCAACCGGGCGTATCAATGATAACGACCCACCTTGATCTGACGTACACCATTATTTGGTCTCTTGCTCTGGCTAATATTCTAGGTGCAATTTTCTGTATTTGTTTTACGCGTCCTATATCGCTACTCACTTACATCAAATTTTCAGTACTGACACCTATTATTTTGACTCTTATCTTGTTTGCTGCCTATCAGGCAACACGAAGCTTAGGCGACTTTATTTTATTGGGTGTAGTGGCAACTCTCGGTATCATGATGAAAGGGGCAAATTGGCCTAGACCGGCATTTTTAATTGGCTTTGTATTATCTTCTGGAGCGGAGAATTACTTTTTCCAAAGCATTCAATTTTACGGTTACTCTTGGTTTTTACGTCCTGGGGTTATTGCTATTGCCGCACTCATTATTGTCGGTTTTGTCCTGCCCCCTATTCTGAAAAAAAGGAAGCAGAAAAGCGTTTTGAAAGAAGAGCCATCTCCACAAGAAGTCCAAAAAGACAATATCGTCAAAACGGTTTCTTGGACAGATTGGGGGATAATCGCAATTATGAGTGTATATGCCACTTATGCCCTTGCGAATATTTGGGACACATCTATGCTAACAAAAGCATTTCCCATGATTGCCATAGCAATTGTCTTATTTTCCGTAGTAATGATTCTGAGCAAATACATTAAAGAAAAACACACAAGGATACCATCAGACTTATCCATGCATTTGGTGTATATCGCTGGCTTCTTTGTCATTGCTTATGGGTATTACTTATTTGGCTTTATTTCAACAACCTTTGTATTTTCACTCTTGTTCTTGAAACTCTTAGCAAAAGTGTCTTATCTAAAATCAACGATTATTGCTATTGGTCTGGTTATATTCTTAGTCACTATTGGCAGAGTCATGAACGTGGACTTTCCAGAAGGCTTCTTTGACCCTTACCTACTAAACGCAATAAAAACCTTTATCTAAGTACTATCACCTTGAATCCCAATGCATTTTTACTTGCATTGGGATATTTTTTATAAAATATAGCCTCTACTATTCTTTTACAAATAGATCTCATTTCTTTTTCATGGTAAATTTGCCCCACTTAGGTGCACTTTTCATGCGCAATTTACATTTCCAACGGTAATATTCCGCAAAGTAACAGCGGCCATCCCCACAACCGCCGCACTCTAGTATTACTACAACAACTAAAAAAAGCTCACAGAGCTAATCTTATCGAGGACTATCTATGCAAGAATTCATTGATTTCTTAAACGGAGTCATTTGGAGCCCTGCCCTAATTTATCTATGTTTAGGTGCTGGCTTGTTTTATTCAATACTGACGCGTTTTGCTCAAGTTCGTCATTTCAAAGAAATGTGTTCACTTTTGTTCAACTCCAACGATTCAGACAAGGGCATTTCTTCTTTCCAAGCACTTGCGGTATCACTATCCGGTCGTGTTGGTACAGGTAACATTGCAGGCGTTGCTGCTGCCATTGGTTTTGGTGGTCCAGGTGCTATTTTCTGGATGTGGGTCGTTGCTTTCTTAGGCGCAAGCACGGCTTATGCAGAATCTACTTTAGGTCAACTTTATAAAGTAAGCGAAGGCGGTCAGTACCGTGGCGGTCCTGCGTATTACTTTGAACGTTGCCTTGGCTGGCGCTGGTTAGGCGTATTGTTTGCTTTGTCTTCTATTATTGCCTGTGGTGTTTTCTTACCAGGCATTCAAGCAAACTCTGTTGGCAACGCTGTAGTACAAATCTTCGGTGAAGGTGTTGTTGTATCAAGCTCATTTGGTGAAGTAGGTTCAACTAAATTAGTGGCTCTAGCTGTTATCTTGGTAGTCTTAGCATTCATCATCTTCGGTGGCATCAAACGTATCGCAAGCTTCACTCAAGTAATCGTACCTTTCATGGCACTTGGTTACATTGTGATGGCACTGATCGTGGTTTTCCTAAACCTAGACAAAGTGCCTGGTATTTTCCACCTAATTTTCACGGATGCATTTACTGCTCAAGCAGGTTTTGGTGCCGCGATTGGTTGGGGTGTAAAACGTGGTGTTTACTCTAACGAAGCCGGTCAAGGTACTGGACCTCATGCAGCCGCTGCAGCAGAAGTTCAACACCCTGCGCAACAAGGCCTTGTGCAAGCCTTCTCTGTTTACGTTGATACACTATTCATCTGTACAGCTACAGCTCTGATGATTTTGATCACGCAACAATACAACGTGCAAGGTTCTTTGGCTGACGGTCAATTCATCGTACAAAACGTTGATCCTTCTACTATCATTGCTTCTCCTGCCTTCACTCAAATGGCACTGGCAAGCGTATTTGGTAGTTCAGGTCCAGTCTTTGTCGGTATCGCCTTGTTCTTCTTCGCATTCACCACTATTTTGGCGTATTACTACATCGCTGAAACGAACGTAGCTTATCTACGTCGTGCGTTGAACATCAACGTGTCACTGACCTTCGTAAAACTGCTTATCATGTTCATGGTGGCTTATGGTACGGTTAACACCGCAGGTTACATCTGGAACCTAGGTGACGTTGGTGTAGGCTTAATGGCTTGGTTAAACATCGTTGGTATTATCACCATCTTCTTCATGGCAAAACCAACCATGAAAGCATTGCGTGATTACGAAGACCAAAAAGCATCTGGAGTAACTGAATACACCTTTAACCCGAAAGCCCTTGGTATCAAAGGCGCGGAGTTCTGGGAAAAACGTTACGACAAGCAACAAGCTGAAAAAGCTGCAGAGAACAAATAGTCCCTACGCTTTTAAGCAAAAAAACATTGATATAAAAAAGGCCAGCTATATTTACATTAGCTGGCCTTTTTTCGCTATATGCTTCGATTCTAATCAGATACAACGAATTAGCACTAGGGTTTTATATAAGCAAAGCCTTGCGTTTGCTTTTCAATCAACTCCAACACACCAACAGGAACAACCTTTAAATATTCAGATAAAGATTCGATTGAAATACTCGATCCAGTTAGTGAATTCTGGCACACCGCGAATTCAACACCCTGCAGGGCTAACTCTTTGACAATATCCATATGATTCGGTTGGACTTTTCTATCAAAAGGATGCCCATTGAAAGTCTGCTGATCAAAGATAATCACCGCTTTTGAGTTAACTAATACAATAATTGCAGAAACGGCAACATCCACTACCTTGACAAGATTTCGTACATTCGCGAGAAGCAATGGCCACTTTTCGACTTCATCGATATGAAAAACTACTTTCACTGATTGCATAGTATCCTCATTAAACGGCTAACACGTTTTTGGTTAGTGACCAGCGTAAGGTAAATCCCTCAAACAAAGTAGCAATAAAATAAACATCAGCTCCCATATGTTCGAAGCATGCTATTATTTGCCACCTCTAAAAATTACAAACTATCAAAATGCCCACTAGAATCAGTGTAATGCTATCTATTTACCTATATCTCTTCGCTCTTTTCAGCGTATTCAATGCGAATCTCGCTCTAGCGGACAATCCGATTCGCGTGGGTGGTGATCTCAATTACCCACCTTATGAATTTATCAATGAAGATGGCGAACCTGATGGCTACAACACGGAATTAACTCGCGCTATCGCCGAAGTCATGGGCATTGAAGTCGAAATAAAACTGGGGAGCTGGGACGATATTCGCAGTCGCTTGGAACAAGGCCAACTCGATGTTTTACAAGGCATGGCCTATTCAACAGGACGAACCGAAAAATACGATTTTTCCCCGCCACATGCATTAGTTCATCAATCTATTTTTGCCCGCAAAGGAACTGCGAAAGTAAATGACCTGAACGAACTCACAGGCAAAGAACTAATCGTTCAGCGTGGCGGTGTGATGCATGACTTTTTTCTTCATAGTGACATCAAAGCCAAGTTGATTTTGGCCGACACCCACGCAGCAGCACTGCGCTTACTGTCGGCAGGTAAATACGATTATGCTCTGGTCGCTAATTTACCAGGATTGTACCTTGGTAAAGAGTTAGAACTTTCCAACATCATCCCTGTTGGTCGTCCTTTTGGTGCCAAGCAATATGGTTATGCCGTAATGAAAGGCAATACCGACCTTCTCGCCCAATTCAGTGAAGGTCTCGCCATTCTCAAAAATACTGGGCGACAGCAAAAAATCTACGACAAATGGCTTGGCCCATTAGAGCAAGACGGTTTTCCTTGGAAAAAAATTGGACTAATAACAGGCAGTATCTCTGGAGTCTTGCTGGTGATTCTTGGTGGTATCGTCATCTGGAACCGCATGCTAACCCGAGAAGTAAGCCGTCGCGCCGACGAGTTAAAGCAACAACAAAAGCAATTAATGCAAGCAGACAAAATGGCATCGCTGGGCATTTTAGTATCGGGCGTCGCCCATGAGATCAACAACCCAAGCAGCCTACTTTTGCTTAACTTACCCGTGATCCAAGAGTTTTATGACGATGCCGAAGATATCCTAGAGGCCCATTATCAAGAGCATGGTGATTTTTATATAGCAGGACTCGAATACAGTCGAATGCGCGATGAAATTCCTTCTATGTTGCAAGATATGCTAACCGGCACACAAAAAATTCGCCGAATCGTTAACGATCTTAAAGACTTTGCTCGTGAAACACCTGATGACTTAAAAGAACAAGTTGATCTCAATGAAATTCTAGAAGTCGCTATTCGTCTGGTTGATAAAACCATTCGCCAAAGCTGTGATCAATTCAATGTGGAATATACCCGTCCACTGCCGCGTTTTAATGGTAGCGCTCAAAAGATTGAGCAGGTGATTATTAACCTCATCGTCAATGCGTGTCAGGCACTAGAAACCTCCAATCAAGCCATTACCATTCGAACTTTCCTTAAAGACGAACAACACTTGTGTTTAGAAATTTGGGATCAAGGCAAAGGCATAGAGCCTCATAACTTAACTCGATTATGTGATCCATTTTTTACCACTCGTCGAGAAGAAGGCGGCACTGGTCTTGGCCTCTCTATATCCAGTAAAATCGTCCAAGAACATGGCGGCAGCCTAGTTTATGAATCGATACCCAAGCATGGCACTAAAGCTGTTTTGACCTTTTCAATTGCTTAACTTCATTCGTGACTCTTTGTAAAAGACTTTTTAGGAACTCTTGTATGCAAAAAAACCTTTACCCTCAGTTTGGTATTTTACTAGTTGATGACGAAGAAGCTTTCTTACGCAGCATGAGCATTGCACTCGAACGCAAAGCCGGATTTAGCCACTTATACCAGTGCCAAGACAGTCGTGACGCCATGTCTATGATTGCAGAACTCCCCATTGGCATCGTCCTATTAGACATGACCATGCCTTACATTTCCGGCGATAAGCTACTACAAAAAATCGTAGCAGAATATCCAGACATAAATGTCATTGTCATTAGCGGCTTAAATCAGCTAGAAATCGCATTAGATTGTATGCGACTTGGCGCCTTCGATTATTATGTAAAAACCACCGAAGAGCAGCGTCTAATAGAAGGTATTAAACGTGCTGTGCGTATGCAAGAAATGCACGTCGAAAATCAAGCACTGCGCCGCCATGTATTAACGAATACATTAGAACAACCTAACGTATTCGCCAATATCATAACTCAAGACAAAAACATGCATGCAATTTTTCAGTACCTTGAATCAATTGCATCAAGCCAACAACCCGTGCTGATAACAGGTGAAAGCGGCGTTGGTAAAGAGCAAATAGCTCAAGCTATTCATGAGCTAAGTAATACCGCTGGACCATTAGTAAGTGTCAATGTCGCTGGATTAGACGACAACGTCTTTTCTGACACCTTATTTGGTCACCGTCGTGGCGCCTTTACCGGAGCAGACAGTTCTCGCTCAGGTATGATTGAACAAGCTACGGGCGGCACGTTGTTTTTAGATGAAATTGGCGATTTAAGCCCAACATCACAGGTCAAATTATTACGTCTATTACAAGAAGGTGAATATTACCCCCTAGGCAGTGACCGACCTAAACGCCTGCGTGCCAGAATAGTCGCCGCCACTCATCAAAATCTAACAGATAAACAGGCCTCTGGAGCTTTTCGAAAAGACCTATACTATCGCTTGAAAATCCATCATGTTGAGATCCCGTCCTTGCAGCGACGAGTCGATGACTTACCTCTGTTGCTAGACTTTTTTCTCACACAAGCCGCAGAAGAAATGGGCAAAAACAAACCCACTATCCCCAAGGAACTGCCGATTCTATTGGCCAATTACCAGTGGCCGGGCAACATAAGGGAACTAAAAGCACTCGTTTATGACGCAGTAAGCCGTCATCAGTCTAAAGTTCTCTCGATGGAAACCTTTCGTCACGTGTTGACGAAAGAAAACCTCTCATTACAACAAGCAAACCTTGAAAACACTAGCGCACGAGTGTTCTTTCCAGCCGAGCAACCATTACCATCCATGCAAGAAATCAACGACCTACTCGTTGGAGAGGCCATGAAGCGAGCGCAAGGTAATCAATCCCTAGCATCACGTCTAATCGGTGTGTCTCAACCCGCCTTGAGTAAACGCTTGAATAAAAAATCCGGTTAGCCTGCGCAAACAAACCCATATAACTTTAGTTATAGCTATAACCGCAGTTATATGGCACTCAAGACATTGATATATATAGCTTTCAACTAACATTTTGACAATATAACTATTCTTTATGGAATACCCTTTCAAATCTAAAAAATTTGACGATACAGAATTTAATTACAATTAAATCAATAAGTTAAATAATCTACAGTCAATTGGCACAATGGTTGCTCTTATTTATTGCAAAATCACATACAAAACAACAATAAACGAGAGCACCATGATAGAAAACACCATCGAAGCCGTTCGCTCCGAACACGACTTGCTTGGCGACAGTGATGTCCCTGCCAACGCTTACTATGGCATTCAAACACAACGCGCTTGTTTGAATTTTGATCTCAGCGGCATCCCCCTTCACCACTTTCCAGAGCTTGTTATTGCCATCAGTATGGTGAAATCGGCCTGCGCTGGTGCGAACCGAAACCTAGGCTTTTTAGACGATGATCGTTATCACGCTATTGTTGACGCCGTTACAGACATTCAACAAGGGCATTTTCACGATCAATTTATTGTCGATATGATCCAAGGTGGCGCCGGCACATCAACTAACATGAATGCCAACGAAGTCATTGCCAACATCGCGCTTGAAAAGCTTGGTTATGAAAAAGGCCAGTACCAACACCTTCATCCAAACAATCATGTCAACATGTCGCAATCGACCAACGACGCTTACCCGACTGCCGTTCGTTTGGCCATTTTGCTCAAACACGGTGATTTAGTAACAGCGCTCGCCTCATTGCGTGATGCGTTCAAAGCAAAGTCAGTAGAATTTGCCGACATCATCAAAATGGGACGCACCCAGTTACAAGACGCAGTGCCAATGACTTTGGGTCAAGAGTTTCAATCTTTTGCTTCGACCCTGACAGAAGATATCGATCGTATTGCTGGTTTATCAGAACTACTGAAAGAAGTGAACCTAGGTGGCACAGCCATCGGTACGGGAATCAATACCGACCCAGAATACGCTGCGATGGCAGTCAAAAACCTGTCTAACATCTGTGGCTTCCAACTCGTTCCTGCATACGATTTAGTTGAAGCCAGCTCTGATATGGGCGCATTCGTTTTGTTCTCCTCCATGCTCAAACGTCTTGCTATCAAACTCTCGAAAATATCCAACGATTTACGCCTCTTAAGCATGGGACCTCGCTGCGGACTTAACGAAATAAACCTTCCGCCACAACAACCTGGCAGCTCCATCATGCCAGGTAAAATTAACCCAGTGATTCCAGAAGCCGTCAGCCAAGTGGCATATCAAGTTATCGGCAACGATATGGCCATTACTATGGCAGCAGAAGCAGGTCAACTTCAGCTAAATGCGATGGAACCCCTTATCGCCTATAACGTACTGGAATCTATGCGCATGTTAAAACAAGCCATGGACATGCTAACAACCCGCTGTGTCATCGGTATCACAGCGAACAAAGAGCACTGCCAGCAGCTTGTTGATCAAAGCATCGGCGTGATCACCGCCGTTGTTCCCTATATTGGCTACGACAACGCTAGCCGTATCGCTAAGACAGCACTTGCCACAGGACGTGGAGTTTTAGACTTAATTCGTGACGAGCAACTCATGACTGAAGACGATATCAGCGAGGTACTTAAACCCACCAATATGATTCGCCCTCAAACTCGACGTATTAAGCGTTAATCACCCTGACAAATAACAAATAACAAATAAAAAGGCATTAAGATGACAGACTCTCAAACAACGAAAAAAACAAGCTTCTGGGGCAAAATGCCACTTTGGCAAAAAATCTTAATTGGTATGGTTCTCGGAATCATAGCGGGCTCCATCATGGGGCCAGATGCAGAAATACTAAAACCGCTTGGTACCTTGTTTATTAAAGCCATTAAAATGCTCATTGTACCCTTGGTATTTTGCTCCTTAGTTGTTGGCGTTACCTCCATGCAAGACACTCGAAAAATGGGTCGAGTAGGATTAAAATCCATCGTACTGTATTTAGGAACAACCGCCGTAGCTATCACTATCGGCCTAGGTTTAGGAACGATATTTAGCCCTGGCGCTGGTTTGAATATGGACGCTTCTGCAGTTTCTCAAGCGACAAAAGAAGCTCCGACATTGGTTCAAACACTACTAAACATGATCCCAACCAATCCTGTTGATGCGCTCGCTGCAGGCAATATTCTACAAATCATAGTATTTGCACTGGGTTTAGGTATTGCGTTAACACTGTCTGGCGAGAAAGGAAAACCAGCCATAGCTGTATTTGAAAGTCTTGCAGAAGCTATGTACACACTAACCGGCCTAGTTATGAAACTAGCACCTTATGGCGTATTTGGTTTGATGGCTTGGGTGGCTGGAAAATATGGTCTGGAAATTCTACTACCGCTCATAAAAGTCGTTGCAGTTGTTTATCTTGGCAGCATCATTCACGTGGTTATTTTTTATAGCGGTTTGATTAGTGTATTAGGACACCTCAATCCATTGCCTTATCTAAAAGGCATTGCCAACCCTGCCGCCGTAGCCTTCACCACTACTAGCAGCTCTGGTACATTACCTGCAAGTATTAAAGCGGCTCGAGAAGAACTAGGTGTATCAAAAGGTATTTCTAGTTTTGTATTACCCTTAGGCGCAACAATAAACATGGATGGCACTGCGCTTTATCAAGGTGTTTGCGCTCTGTTTATCGCTCAAGCATTTGGTGTTGATTTGGAGTTTTCGGACTACATTGTCATCATCGCCACGTCGACGCTTGCTTCCATAGGTACAGCGGGTGTTCCGGGTGCAGGCATGATCATGCTGTCTTTGGTGTTAACAACCGTTGGCTTACCAATCGAAGGCCTCGCTATTATTGCTGGTATAGACCGAATCCTAGACATGGCTCGTACAACAGTAAACGTATGTGGTGACTTGATGGTCTCAACTCTCGTTGCGAAAAGCGAAAATGAATTGAATGAAGACATTTACTCTGCTCAACCAACGTCAGATTTAGCGAAGATTTAATTCTTTATTGAAAACAAAAAAGAGCCAGTTGACCTTAATGTCATCTGGCTCTTTCTATAGATTCAAACTGACAATAGAAAACAATGCCGCCACCAGCGCATAAACAAACAGCGGAATAATCGTCCGCTTAATAATAAATCCTTCTTTATTGCTCACACCCAAGATTGTCGATACGGCAATAATATTATTAATGCACACCATATTCCCCATAGCTGCGCCAGCAGATTGCAAAGCAAGTACCAGACTAACAGGCAAACCGACCTTCTCTGCAATACCTAATTGAATACCACCAAAAGTTAAGTTTGACACGGTTGCCGACCCGGAAAAAAAAGAGCCGAGCGCCCCAAGTAGCGCCGCCGCATAACCCCAACTATCGCCCAGTAATCCTGAAAATGCTTGAGCTAATAACAACATTGGAGCTTGGCTTCCACCTTGCATCATCAAATTAACCATCACCAATGCGCCAATTAGGGACAACATAGGCAAAAATAGGCGCTGACCAGTGTTCCGTAAAGCTGCAACAACAAGCCCTTTTGACACACTAAACAAAGGGATACAAACCAATGAAACAATAAGAAAAGGAATCACTGCTGGAACATAAAGGCTTTTATATTGCCAATTTACATTCATACCCAAAATATTGTTGATGCTAAATACCAAAGCCCTACTTACCTCAAAATCAGCATCACCTAAGCGCCAAATTAACCATGGTGTCATATCATTCAGTAAAGCTTTCACGCCCAATTGAGGAATACGCGAAACAGCTAGAATGGCAATTAACAACACAAAAGGCAAAAAAACCTTCATGATCGTTTTTGCTTCCATCACTTTAGCTGGCAATTCTGTATCTGTTGTTTTCTTTAATCCTATGCCCTGTTTTGCTAACAAAATACTTAACCCCAAACCAACAGCACCGCCAATTAACGAAGGAAACTCATAATTCCATTGGGCAAACACGACATAAGGAACCGTACAGGAAAGGATACTCAGCAAGATAAATAAAGTATTTTGACGAATCGCATCCCATGTCACTACAAAGGACAAAGCGATAAAAGGCACAATAAAAGCAGCAAGACTATTGAGTAATGCCGTTTGCCTGGCGATATCCATAAGCTGCATTTCTGATAATGACAAGCCTGATAGACCAAACCAGATTGGCGTACCCACCGCACCAAAAGACACAGGAACCGTATTCATAATCAAGGTGAAAATCGCCACCGGGATAGCAGGAAAACCCAAGCCAATCAAAATAGGGGCAGCAATTGCCGCAGGCGTTCCAAACCCTGACGCCCCTTCAATCATAAAAGCAAAAGCCCAACCTATAATCATCAACTGAGCTACTTTATTCGCACTAATGCCTTTTAACCACTGACTAAGTAAGACTTCAGCGCCAGAAAAAAACATCACCCGATTTAATAAAATCGCCCCCGCAACGATGGAAATAGGCGTCAATACGGACAAAGCACCAGCAATTACATTCGCACGTAACAAACCAGCATTCGCCTGAAAAAATACCAGCTGAATAAAAGCAACCAGAACCGCCACGGCGGGCAAAGCAATATGTGAAGGCACAGCATTACGCTTTGTCATCGCCCAAATTAGTAATAAAATCGGCAATGCAGACAAAATAGTATTCATGCTTTTCCTTGCTCAGTGATGGAGCCATCCTTCGTATCTACAGAAATCATCAGGAAAGATGGACCGTTTTCTTTCATCCTAAGGTTTTATGTCGTATCTTTTACTGATATAAATCATAGTTAAAGAAAATGACAAAAATTATGTTATTCAATCTTATATTGAAATACACAATAAAACGCCTTACCAAGTTAAGGCACTATAAATAAAAGCCAACATCAGCCCAAGCGTTTAACTAAATTTAACTATCTCATCCTCGTGTTTATGGGTCCACTTCCCTCTTGGCTTATCTAAGTACTGAAAATACTCATTTGTAAACGCACCTTGAATACAAACATAACCTCTACGTAGGCAATTAACCTCTTGGTTGTCCAATACTTCGTTTAATACAGTAGGTCCTGTAGTGTTGTAGACGCCTTTCTTTTTCAGTCCCTTGTATCCATTAATATTGAGGACAATCTTATCTATAACACTTTTATAATGCGTATTTTTGGCTATTGTCGCTAAGAAAAAATTAGTGAATTCAGCATCATTCTTTTTGTACTTAATATAAAGAGCATCATATTTTTCCTTCAGAATCATACTAATCGGCCAAACTAGTGTGGCATCTATATCCATATAAATACCACCATTATTATACAAGTTTACCATCCGCCATAAGTCGGCTTGAGCCGCACCATCGTTCAGCTTTAAGTACGCCCGATAGACATCCAACGGCGCATGCTCTTTCATATATAACTCACGCTTTTCTGTACTCACATAACGATAATCATAATCTAAAGACATTAAGCGATTAAAAAGATAATTCATATAAATAGGTAAAGTGCAGCGACTTGAATAATTTGTCTGCCAGATCACTTTTGGAATAGCTGAAGCATTGCGGCTTTTCAGTTTAGCTTTGGAAAATTCAGGTATTGTGAAGCGAAAATTAGGCAACAAAAAATGAAAAGGATGCGAGACTACTTTAACTAGATTACCCACTAACCGGATACATCGATTTGAAACCATTCTTAAAAAAGTGTTCATCAGATAGACCTATTCTAGAATTCAAGACAAGTGGCTCGCATTGAATATTCATGCAAATGACCACTTTGAAAGAACACACTATCTCAGTGAGGTTACAAATAAATGTCAAAGTCTTAGCTTTCTAAACATCGAAAGGCAAAAGCTTCATCACCCTAATCATCAACTTAGGGCTAACTCACATAACTCTTTTCAAAAAACAAACTAAGGGGCGTTTCTTTGAGAAGGATCTTGAGTGAAGGCTCGAATCATATCTTGAGGATTAATCTTCTCTTTGTGATCAGCTGCTGCTTGCGCCCACCAAATTAGCTGATTAAACGTGCGCCCAAAATAACCAAACCATTCAGCTTGGTCTTCACTCTCTAGCAAACCTCCGTCTTCTGAAAAGACATCTTGTGCTTTCGGCACATGAATCATAGACGACACCGGCAAGCAGCCTAATTCAGACAAAAAGGTTCTCATACCGATTGCCGCTCGCATACCACCCCATTGTCCTGCGGAATACGTCACAATGGCACTGGGCTTGTAAGAAAACAAAGAACTACCAAAATGATTCAGCAAGTTCGCTAACGCAGGGCTCATCGAATGATTGTATTCTGGGCTCACCATAATATAAGCATCAACGGATGCTATTTTCTTGGCCAACTCATCTAATTGCGGTGGAACCTGACTCTTCGAATAGGAAAAATGAGGTTTGAAAATAGGTTCAAGTGGAAACTCTAAAGCATCAACCAGCTCTATTTCATGACCGCCATACTGAGATGAAAAAGATGCTAAGCAGGCTTTAGCCACTCTTTCACCTAAACGAGCTGGACGTGGTGGTGTGCTGTTTCTAACAGTACCGAGGAACATCAAAATCTTCATGAAAATCACCTATTAAAACTCATCGTATCTAGATGCTTTAATGGCATCCTTCAACAAAAAATGAAATAAAAACTACACGGAAGCAAATATTTAAAAGAAATAGTTCAGCACTGGTAAATTACCAATGAAAGCTCTATTGTTTAATATTCTATAAAAATCATTGTGATAGGGAACTGTATGCCTAAGATGCATCAAACTACCCCCTATATATAAGCATCAAACAAGAGAATCGCGACATGAAACAGAAGGACTTCCGAAAACTAGGCTGCGCAGAATGCTCAACTGGATGTGACTTAGGCTTCGACTTCACTATGGCGTTTCAGCCGATTATTAATAGCCAAACCAAAACTATTTTTGCACAAGAAGCACTTGTTCGTGGCTTAAATCAAGAAAGTGCATTTCAGGTTTTTCAAAACGTCAATGAAACTAATCGCTATCGTTTTGACCAAAGTTGTCGAGTGAAAGCAATCAAACTTGCAGCAGAACTAGAAATCCACAAACACAGCTTTCTCAGCATTAACTTCTTACCCAACGCAGTTTACAAGCCAGAACTTTGTATTCGAACGACACTAAACGCCGCAGAAAAATACCAATTTCCAAAAGAAAAGATCATTTTCGAATTCACTGAAAATGAACAAATCACCGACAGCAAACATTTAGAATCCATCATTCAGCATTATCAGCAACAAGGCTTTTTAACCGCCACGGATGACTTTGGCTCAGGATTCAACGGTTTAAACCAACTTGCCGACCTTAAGACAGACATCACCAAAATCGACATGGCGCTCATCAAGAACATCGATCAAGACAAAAAGCGTCAAATTATCGTACGAAACTTAGTCAACCTATTTAACGAACTTAATATGATAGTCGTCGCAGAAGGTGTCGAGACAAAAGCCGAATATCATGCACTGCAAGACATGGGCATTCATCTGTTTCAAGGTTACTATTTCGCTCGCCCAAGCTTTGAATCTCTTCCTGAAATCAACTGGGATTGACCCAGAACAAAGCGTAAAAAAGTAGATAACCTCTATTGATAGACAACCTTAAAACGCTCTAGCACCAGCAGCATATCTTCTGCTGGTTCAATATCTAACTCCTCGCATTCGGCAGAGAAAAATGCCCAGTGCGCTTCACGCCACCAAGCTAAAGATTTATCGCCCTCGCCTTCTGCAGCAGCAAACTCTTCGCTAACATCACAATATCGGCATTCTGTGACGGAAGTTATTTCTATGATACACACAGGCTTGCCGTCCCAGTCAGTCACAACTTGCAAGTGACCAACCTCAGGTATGACTTCACCTTCATGGCTATACCAATATTTCATACTGCACGAGGCTTGCTTTTCACCTCGCACAATTAAATCAGCGCAAACATTGGCATTGAACTCGTCGGAACAATAATAATCTGCACTAAAAGACGTGTATTTTTCGGCAACCTCTAGAGGTAAAGAATGGAGAAAGCTATCCAAATACGCTTTGCTTCTTTTTTCCATGAAGTCTTCAACCTCCCTTTGCATCCCACCACCCCCTACAAAATGAGCGTTTACTTCAATCTTGTTAGGCCAACTAAAACACAAACAATACCACCAACCATGCCAACCCAAGCTTCTACTGGTGTCTCACCACTTAGTGCACGAGTTACTTGAGAAGCAGCTGCATCATATATGTTGTAGCCCCATACCGCTAAAGCAGCACCAGCGATCACTAAAATGATGCCGATAATTTTATTGTTCATATTCACTCCAAATGATTAATAGTTTTAAAAAATAACTCAAGCATCATGACACAAACAAGGCAACGATCTGCAATCAATTACTCCAAACCCTTAAAACATTAGCATTTTACAGTTAGAATGGCGGCGATTTAACACTTATCCTACTTCACCTATTTTAAGAGCAAGCGAGCATCCACATGAAGATATTGATAAACCTCATCCGTAACCTACTAGGCTACATCATCATAGCGGTTGATCTTATTACCCGTGGGTCGAAGAAAAAGCGTGAACCAGAGAAACAAAAAGAGATAAACCAAGAGCTTAAAAACTTCTCACTTTATCAATTCGCAGCCTGCCCATTTTGCACAAAAACTCGCAGAGCAATGTATAAGCTTAATCTTCCCATCGAAAAGCGTAACGCGCCTGAAGGGTCAAAACACCGTACAGAATTGCTTGAAGGTGGCGGTAAAGTAAAAGTGCCATGCTTGCGTATTGAGCAAGATGGCAAAGTCCAGTGGATGTACGAATCCTCCGAGATCATCAGCTACCTAGAAAAACGCTTTGCATAAACCTATTTTATAAAGCAAAGCGAAAACGACTCAAAGCCCAAAAAAATGGCTTCTGGAAACAGAAGCCATTTTTTATTAATGATAAAAACTACTCACTTGGTGCTTGAACATAATTCCGCCAATTATGTTGTTCTTTAAAACCCAGCACGTCACGGATTTTACGATTCGAAAACAAGGCTTCATACTCACCCATTTCTCGGGTAAACGGCACACTTGGAAAAAACCGCTCAGCTAACTCTTTCGTAGGAATAATCGCGCCATTGTGGTCGTTACCCGCATTAAACACTTGAAAACCTAAACCGTCTTTTTGCAAACATAAATCCACAATCTGCCCAAGATCACGAGCATCGATATAACAAAAAGCATTCCGACGACGTACTTCGGGATGTTTAAAATAATGTGGAAACAGTTCAGCGTATTCATGAGGCTCGATCACATTACCTATGCGCAGCGCATAAATATCAATTCCTGAACGACGCTGAAAACTACGTGCTGTTTTCTCGTTAACTACCTTAGACAAACCATAGCTATCCATAGGGTCGACATCATAATCTTCTTCTAATGGCAGTGAATGAGGATTGGTTTGTCCATCAGAAAAACAAATACCATAAGTGGTTTCTGACGACGCAATAATCACTTTTTTAATACCAAGTTTTACAGCCGCTTCAATAACGTTGTAAGTGCCGATGGTATTCACTCGAAAGGTTTCGTTATCTGGATTAATCAAGATTCTTGGCACCGCAGCAAAATGCACCACCGCATCAAATGTAGGCACACCTGTACCAGGCTCTAACTCATCAAAACCAGCATACGAACTCATAGCGTTAAACATCTGACCAGAGTCGGTAATATCGGCGATCAGATTATCGACCTTAGGATGATCCAGTAGCGTCAAATCAACATTCAACACTCGATGACCTTGATCAAGAAGATAAGCCACCGCATGCTTGCCAGCTTTCCCCGATCCACCTGTAAATAATATGCGTTTTGCTGTCATAACCTAACCTCCATGAATTCTAATTATTATTGAAAGACTCGACTTCATTCTTAGATAAATAACGCCATTGTCCAACATCAAGATCCAAGCAAACCTTACCTATCTGCTCTCGATGTAAACCAACCACTCTATTGCCAACAGCTGAAAACATGCGCTTAACCTGATGAAACTTGCCTTCGGTGATGCTTAAAAGCACCTCTTTTGGAGTAATAATTTCTAGCTTAGCTGGACGCGTTAACCCCAGCTCACCTTGGAGTTTCAGGCCTTTTTCGAACTGAGCGATAAGGTCTTGGCTGAGCTCTGTTGGAATCGCTTGAGACAACTTAACTCGATAGATTTTACGGCAATCGTTCGTTGGCAGTGTAATATTAAAAGACCAGCGCCCATCATCGGTAATCAGCACCAAGCCAGTTGTGTCAGCATCCAAACGCCCAGCAATATGAAGCTCAGAGACTTTATCAACCTCTAGATAATTAAACAGCGACGGATAGACCTCATCAATATTGGAGCAAACCGTTCCCGCTGGTTTATTCATCAAAATGTAGCGAAAATCACGCGTTTTAAGCTTAACGCCATTCAAGAGTACTAAATTATTTTCATGCACCTGAGTCGCTTCGTTTGTCGCAACTTCACCATTTACGAAAACTTCACCAGAATGAATGCATTGGATTGCTTCCATTCGGGTCAACTCAGTACTTTTACAAACAAACTTATCAAGACGCATAACAGGCAACATTAAATAGTAATAAAGCCAGACATTATCCCCTCTGACAGACCTTTATCAACCTAGATCACACAGAAAGACGCCTTGTTGATGGCCATTACATAAGAGCCTCTTTCTCTTTTTTGTATGAGAGATATTCGTTTCACTAAGTCATTAAACATAAAAAAGTGAAAATAAAGCGAAAAAGGTGAAAAAAAAATGAATTAAAACAAAGAAAAGTGAAAAGATATGAACTGTTACGTCCATTACAAACTCTTACTAGTCCTTTACGTTACAATAAAAAACATAGCGCTTTACCAAATGGACGCAGTAAATTTGCAGTGAAGTTTTTACCCCACTCATACCATATTCCCGTCCTTTCTGTGCGTCACCATTACCTATTCTAAATAGGTAGAGATGAATAATTTTAACGATCTCTGATTAATATATAGCTGGCCATATGGACATAAATCTAAGTGATAAATACTACCTTGCTGAAGGGAGCTGTCGTACAGTTTATAGACACCCTAATAATCAAGAGTTATGTATCAAAATAAATCATAATCCAGAAAAAGACAGAAACATAACCGAAGTTGTGTTCTACAAAAAACACAGCAAACAAAGCTTAGACTTCATCACCAATTTTGCAGGAACAATAGACACTAACCTTGGAAAAGGCGTAGTCACACAAATCGTTCTTGATCATGATGGGAATGTTTCAAAAAGTCTGGAAGATTATATGGAAGAGCGGACTATTACGTTAAAACAAGCTCTGTCTTATATAACTGATTTAAAAGATAAAGTATTCAAATATGGTGTGCTGCTACACGATGACGGAATACAGAATATCTTAATGCGTAAAAATCAAGATGGCACTTTCACTCCAGTATTAGTTGATGGGTTTGGCCCTCGAGACATGACAGTGAAAGCACTTATTTACATGGTTTTACGCCCTCTAGCCAAGCATAAAAGCGCAAAAATCATTAAGAATATGTCAAAAAGAGCCTCGTTATTTAATATTCATTTGTCGAAGCTTAATCAAATATAAAAAAGAGGGGATAAGTAGTACTTATCCCCTCTTATCTTCAAGCCTCAATATAAATACTTTCACTTATATCTCACCAGATCATTTTCTAACATCTAAGCAGAAAAATATCCTAACAATAGTTTTTTATCGTTTAAAATGATGACTGACTTTTGGTAGATTAATGCCTTGATGTAACTGATGGATTTTATCTTGAATAATTTGATCTGCAGTACTCACTCGTTCGTGATGTCGCAAATGTTGAACCCAAGAATTCTCCATAAAATATTCTGTAAAATGTTCTGCATTGGCGGCATCTTGCATGATAAACCAGGCGAAAACACCACTACGTTTACGCGCTTTACCCAACTCTTCCATTAGCTGTAAAAACTTCCCTACATCATCTGGATTGATATGATATTCAATCGTCACCATCACCGGGCCATGTTGAATAACATCAGCATGCTCCTCAACGTTTAACAGTGGCTGTGGCCAGTGTACAGATGGTGCCAATGCATCCCCCTCGTTGACATGTAACTTCTTAGTTGCCACTAAAGGAATCGCAATCAATGCCCCCACGGCGGCTATCGCTAAGGCAATAGGAAGTGAAATAAAACTTGCAAGCCCTCCCCACATCAGACTCCCCATACTCATGGAACCAAAAAAGACCATGAGAAAAATAGATAAACCACGAGCACGCACCCAATCAGGCACCGCCGTTTGCGCGGCTAAATTAAGCGTTGATAACACACCAATCCAGCCCATACCAAACAGGAAACTTGCCACCGCACTAATAATTGAATTATGAATAAAAGCATTGAGCAGCAAGGTAATCGCAATAAGACAGGTACATATATTGACCATACGATCGGCAGACCAGCGCTTCCTTAACGGCGGTAATAACAAGGCACCACTAACCGCTCCAATACCAATACAACCCAATAACACCCCATACAAACTGGGACCACCGTTCAAACACGAACGAACCACTAATGGAAGTAATGACCAAAATGCACTAGCAAATAAAAAGAAAGCAATGGCGCGAACTAAAGCTATTTTAAGAGGTACGCTATGACGAGCATACCGAATGCCAATTGTGATGGCACTCCAGAAATGCTCAGCTGGTAATACAGTTTGTATTTGAGGTTTTGGACGCCACCATATCAGAGCAAGAATAACACCGAGAAATGAGATAGCATTCAATGCGAATGGAGCCCAAATACCAATTCCAGCAATCAAAAAACCTGCAATAGCCGGCCCTATCGCACGGCTAATGTTAATACCAACACCGTTTAATGCTACAGCTGACTGCAAATGACTTTTTTTGACTAATGAAGGAACAATAGCCTGCCAAGCCGGTGCGACAAAAGCAGCACAAGTACCAAGCAAAAAGGTAAAAACCAAAAGTACAGAAGATGTAACCTGATCAGTAAAGACAAGAACAGATAACGACGCCGCCAGCAATGCCATAATACCTTGTACAACAACCAATAGTTTGCGCCGATCAATAATATCAGCCAGTGCTCCTGCCGGTAGAGCAAACAAAAATATTGGTAGAGTAGTTGCCGTTTGCACCATTGCAACCATTAGTGGTGATGGTGCTAAAGAGGTCATCAACCAGCCCGCACCAACATCATTCATCCAAGTTCCAACATTAGAGGCTAACGTAGCAATCCACAACACAGCAAATGCCCGCGACCGAAATGGCGCCCACGGAGAACTAGTTGATATAACCAAAAGAACGCCCTCCTTTTTCTATAAATTTAACGGAATAACCAGCGATGTACTAAATGGGTATAGCGTGGCATCACGATGTAAACCATGGACGCCACGACCAAACAGGTCACTAACAACATACGCAAATAAAGATTATCTTGTATCCCAAGGACTAAAAATGTCTTACCGACTAAAAACGACATAAGCAAGACAAGCGGGTATATTGCACTCCATGTTACTAAAAACTGCTTCCAACGAGTTGGCAACAGTGCCTTACTTCCCTCTGGCGTAAACCAAAAATCCCAGCCTTCTAGCATCTCAAAACGATCATCAACACTCAGTAACGGGCGTACTTTATTAATCAGCTCTTGGCGATCGTTGGACTGCATCCATGCATGCATGTGCTCTTTCGTTTCATAACGGATAATAATAGTGTAAGTAACGGCACTATCAGTGATAGGACGTATAACCTGCACACCTAAATGCCCATTATAACTTTTGCTGATCGGAATAATCTCACTCAGCCATTGCTCATAATCAACCTGTCGATCATCCTTAACATGATGCGTAATCACCACTGTTGCACTACGCTCAATATCTGCTGCTGAAAACATACTAAAACCCCCGTTACTAGAGATTAAATCGATTAAGTTAGGACGCTGATACATTATTACGCGAGCTACGTACCGCAGAAAGGTGTGCAACCAGTACAAATGCGCCTATCAACCCTAAATGCTCAAGAAAAGCGTTCAATTCAGGTACATAATTATTCGCTGGCGCTTCCCAGAATCGATGAGCAATGAGTGTAGCCATGGCTGTAAAAACGGCCAACATCAAGGCTCCCAATACAGTGTAACGACGAAAAAACAACAGTGCACTACCGCCCAACTGTACACCTATTGTGAGTAATACAAGCAACCAAGCAGGCTCCATGTTCAATGAAGAAAACTCAGCTATTGCCTGATCAAAATGTAACAACTTATCAATTCCACTATAAATGAACACAATAACTAGCCCCATAAAGGCAATGCGCTCAAACCAAACTTTCGCTAATAACTCTTCCAGTATCTTCATGCGAATATTCCTTTTAGCTATTATTTAAAATGCCCAACATGAGCAGCCTAGCGCACCCCAAAAACCATTCTGCTGATCATCAGAAATTGCGGCACTGCTCGCACGAGCATGAGAATGACCATGAACATTACATTCAGTACCGCAACCACATCCAGCATGAGCCATAGCGTGCTGCACATTGTGAGTTGGTTTAAAATAGCCTTGATAATAATTAGCTGGAGACCAGTCTGGCATAGCAGGTGGCAGCTTTGGTGACATAAGAGAGAATTCATCGTCGCTGTAGACCACTTTTCCAGCCACAATCGTCATCACAGAGACTAGGTTACGAATTTCTTCGTCTGGTATTGCAAAGAAGTCATCGGACAACAACACAGCATCGGCATATTGACCAACTTTAATCTGCCCTTTCAGCCCTTCTTCGTTTGAGAACCATGTATTGCCTTGTGTATATAGGCGCAACGCTGTTTCACGATCGACAAGATTTTCGCCTGGGTACATGCTCATGCCACCCACAGTTTTCCCAGTACTCAACCAATACAACGCAGTCCATGGGTCATAGCTTGCAACACGCGTTGCATCAGTGCCTGCGCCCACCTGTACACCCATCTCGATCATGCGTTTAAATGGAGGTGTGCGTTTTACCGCCTCTGCCCCATAACGTTGTACAAAATACTCACCTTGATATGCCATGCGATGCTGGATTGCGATACCACCGCCTAACTTAGCAATACGATTTATATTTTTATCAGAGACCGTTTCAGCGTGATCAAAAAACCAGTGTAATCCATCAAATGGAATGTCTTGATTGACCTTTTCAAACACATCCAACATACGAGAGATAGATTCGTCATAAGTAGCATGTAAGCGAAATGGCCAACGATGCTCCACAAGCAAGCGAACAACTTGCTCAAGCTCGTCTTCCATACCAGGAGCTAGAGTAGGTTGCGGCTGACGAAAATCTTCAAAGTCTGCGGCAGAAAATACCAACATTTCACCTGCGCCATTATGACGGTAAAAATCATCCCCCTGCCCAACCTTCACCGACTTCGTCCAGCCAGCGAAATCACTTAGCTCTTCTTTTGGACGTTGAGTAAATAAGTTGTAGGCAATACGTAGCGTCATTTCGCCGCTTTTATGTAAATCTTCGATAACTTGATAATCATCTGGATAGTTTTGAAAGCCACCGCCAGCATCGATAACACTGGTCACACCAAGACGATTTAAATCACGCATGAAGTGACGTGTTGAATTAACTTGATATTCGTAAGGTAATTTTGGCCCTTTTGCTAAAGCAGAGTACAAAAGCATCGCGTTGGGTTCGGCTAATAACAAGCCAGTTGGCTCTCCGCGAGAATCTTTTAAAATTAAACCGCCTGGAGGATTAGGTGTGGTTCGGTCATATCCGACAGCACGTAAAGCCGCACCATTAAGTAATGCTCGATCATATAAGTGCAGGATGAACACTGGCGTATCAGGCGCCGCAGCGTTTAGCTCTTCTATAGTAGGTAAACGCTTCTCTGCAAATTGATACTCATTAAAACCGCCAATAACACGAACCCATTGCGGCGCTGGCGTACGAGCAACTTGCTCCCGCAGCATCGCCATGGCATCACTTAATGATGGCACACCATCCCAGCGTAGCTCCATATTAAAATTCAAGCCACCGCGGATAACGTGGATATGCGAATCGATCAAACCTGGAATCAGTCGACGGCGATTACAATCAACTAATTTTGTATTCTCGCCACGATGCACTAATACATCGTCTTCACTGCCAACAGCAAGAAAACGTCCGTCAGCAATCGCAATCGCGCTAGCTGAAGGATTAACAGGATCTAGGGTGGTAACTTTTGCGTTATATAAAATCAAATCGGCAAGTATTGGCATATCTGAGACCTCCATTAATCTGATTGAAAACGTACTGAATGAAGGCATCATTCAGTACGCCATGACACTTATGACCTGAAAATTAACACGCTGGTACTGGATCCAATACTGGACCGTGAGTAACTCGCTCCTCCGCCTTATGAACCATGGTATAGGCATAATCCACCCCCATACCGTAAGCACCAGAATGCTCTTTAACAATCGCCATTACGGCGTCATAAGTACCCTTATTAGCCCAATCACGTTGCCATTCAAGCATAACTTGCTGCCAAGTTACTGGTACTACACCAGCCTGAATCATGCGCTGCATTGAATAGTCATGGGCTTCTTTAGAAGTTCCACCAGACGCATCAGCCACCATGTAGATTTCGTAACCTGCACCAGCCATTGCAGCTAACGCAAAACCGTTGTTGCATACTTCAGTCCACAAACCAGATACTACAATTTTCTTCTGACCGTTCTTTGCCAAAGCATCACGAACTTTTTGGTCATCCCATGAATTCATTGACGATCTTTCCAATATGTCATTTTCAGGAAACACAGCTAACAATTCAGGAAAGGTATGACCACTAAAAGATAGACTTTCCACCGTTGTAATCGTAGTAGGAATGCCAAATGTTTTAGCTGCTTTTGCTAAACCCACGACATTATTCTTTAAAACCTGACGATCTATCGACTGCACGCCAAAGGCCATTTGTGGTTGTTGATCAATGAAAATAATCTGGCAATTATCAGGGGTTAATAGATCAGTTTTTGTATTCATAATAGAGCTCCATTTAAAAAAATTAATTACATCATTACATTTAAGATCACACTGCTATCGCCACATTATTGTGATATAGCCATGCAAAGGCATGAGGGCTTTATATCTAGCCCACTTTTTTTGTCCGTTGATTTTTATCTGTACATTGCAAAGTTTCTCGTCCTGGCAATTTTCCTAACACATGAGGATAACACTCTTCTTTAATCCAACTTGAACTAACTGGCTCTGACGACATCATTCGTTTTATTAAGGGTATTGATTGTTCGCCAATTAATATTCCCAACAAACCAATTAAGGCAACCACTGGTGGCGCAGGTGATCTGACATTAATTAACGCATAAACCACACCAACCAAAATGCCAGCACCCAGTGAAAATAAATATATTTTCATTACTAAATCCCTAAGACGTTATAAAGGTTATTCTTGAATAAATGCGAGTAAATCAGCATTAATGACATCAGGATGCGTAGTACACATTCCGTGCGGAAATCCCTTATAGATCTTAAGCGTTGTTTTTTTTACAAGTTTGCTTGCAAGTAATGCAGTGTTTTCAATCGGTACGATTTGATCACCATCACCATGCATAATGAGAGTAGGTACATCGATGTTTGTAAGATCGGCTGTAAAATCTGTTTCGGAAAAAGCTTTAATGCAATCATAATGAGCTTGAGATCCGCCCATCATTCCTTGACGCCACCAGTTATTAATAACGCCTTGCGAAATCTCGGCATCAGGAAGGTTAAAACCATAAAATGGACCACTTGCAACATCTAGAAAAAACTGCGCTCGGTTCGCTGCTAGAGCACTACGAAACCCATCGAATACTTCCATTGGCAAACCACCAGGGTTCGCCTCCGTTTTTAACATAATGGGCGGTACAGCACCTATTAACACAGCCTTAGCGACGCGATCTTTGCCATATTTAGCAACATACCGCGCGACTTCCCCACCCCCCGTAGAATGACCAATGTGAACTGCATTTTTTAGGTCCAAGTATTTAACTAACTCTGAGACATCTGCGGCATAAGTATCCATATCATTACCAGATGATGTTTGTGTAGAGCGGCCATGCCCTCGACGATCATGAGCAATTACCCGATAACCTTGCGCCACAAAAAACAGCATTTGCGCATCCCAGTCATCCGAACTTAGTGGCCAACCATGATGGAATACTATCGGCTGACCACTTCCCCAATCTTTATAAAAAATCTGTGTTCCATCCGCTACAGTAATCGTATTCATAGTCCCACTCCCGCTCTCATATTAAAGCTAATTTAATCTTTCATCTGTTCAATGAAATGCTTAGTAAATCTGTCGCGACTACTAACTATTAAATGCTTATTTTCTTTTTCCAACAACAAAACATTGGGGGGGGTATTCGGCCAAATAACACTCAGATATAGACAAAATAATATTTAAAAAGAAGGGAAGATAGACGACTTAGAAGCAATGGCTACATTAAAATAATCGAAAAAATCACAAAATCGAAATTTTAAGTCTAAAGAAAGTAAAAAAGAGAATAACAAAACACAAGGAAATTAAGTTTTTAAAAGGGCAAAAATGTACAAGAAAGAGACAATAAAATATCTAATTTCTTATACATAAATTGAGCCTTCAGGCCATATATTATTTTTTATATCGGGCAATATAAATCATCAGAACAGAATGAGAGAAAAATAAAATAGAAAATTAAATTAATTGGATTTTTTCATTAAAAGTAGATTTGGTAAATATCATCCACTAAAATTTTTCCTATATTGAGAAGGACTTAGCCCTAACTTTTGATTGAAGACTTCACGCATACGTTTATCATCACCGAAGCCACTATGGTAGGCTATCGTTTTTATTGGCATCTCAGTACTTTCTAATAGGTTGCGGGCATGGTCAACGCGTGTATTTTGTACGAATTCTGTCGGAGTAACTCCCATTTCTCGAACAAATACTCGGGTAAAATTCCTTTTACTCATAGAAACGGATTGAGCTAAATTCTCTGTGCTAAGGCTATCTGCTATATTTTGAAGAACAAAACTTTGTACTTCTGAGATCTGTGACGATACCTTCATTTCAGTTGAAATTAATGGACTAAACTGTGTCTGCAAACCTTGCCTTTTCATTGTTACCAATAGAACTTTGGCAACATCTAATGAGACACATTTACCATAATCCTCCGTAACAATAGAAAGCGCCAAATCAATGCCTGCGGTCACTCCTCCAGATGTAATAAGTTTACGATCTCGCAAATAAATTTTATCCGTTTCGATAAAAGCTTTTGGATACTCTTTCGCAAGCCAAGCACTATAATTCCAGTGTGTTGTCACATGGTACCCATCAAGCAAGCCTGCTTCACCTAGCAAAAATGCGCCAGTACAAATTGAACCATATTGCTTAGATTGTTGGGCGGCTTCAGCTAACCAAGAAGCCAGAATAGGATTTTTTTGGTTGTAGGCTCCAGGGCCTCCAGGTACAAGCAAGTAATCAAAGTCCATCGATACTTGATCAATCGTTTTTTGAGGAATAAGAGCGAGGCCATTGGTTGTTGGTAAAGGTAGAAAATCAATACCGATCGTCGTTATTTTATACTGATCAGAAGGACTGAGATAGCGATTGGCAATACTAAAAACATCAAGTGGGCCTGCAACATCAAGCATTAGAATATCTGGAAATAGAACCATAGCGACACTTTTCATAACCTATTACCCCACCTTTTTGCCAACGCAATATTCATAACATTCAAAAACATAAACTCTAATCCCTTTTAAAACAGTAGAGGTAAAAAACTTAGTCATTGATAATAATATCTTTTTTTTATCTCTGCTAGAAAAAGCCACTTATCTATCGCTAGAAAAGTGGCTTTTTTATTCTCGTTCAATCCCCGCTGAATAAGACTATCTCAACGATGCCAAATACGCTCTCCAGCCGTTCAGATGGGTGATATCTTGTGCGCCTTCGATTCCATATGGCTCGCAGATAAAGCCTGCCACTTGGCTGCCGTCGGCGAGTTTTATTTTGCCAATGCCAAGTGGTGCGGGGATGCCTGCAACGAAGCTACCGAAGTTTGCGGTTGGTACAGACCAGATTTCTACTTCGATGGCGTCGCCCTTGTCTTGATCAAGGATCAATCCTGGACGAAGCGGTGGCCCACCAGCCAGTGCGTACATACGATAATTCGGGGCTGTGGTGGTTTTGGCTTTTAGGGTGGCACCACGTTCTGTTAATTGCCAGTTCAGCGGCTGGCCTTCTAAATGCGCGCCACATACCATGACATCGATGGTTTGATTATTGCCAACTGGTGTCGTGTTGCTCGGCATCGCCATTGCCTCTAACGCCCCTTTTTTCAGTGGAAGCGCTTGCTGAATGCGATTAGCAATGGACATCAACATACGATCACTAAAAGTCGGCCCAACGAGCGTGATACCAAATGGCATGTCGTTATCTGTCATCACTGTGGGTACGGCGATGGAAGCCAAGTCAATCAAGTTCATAAAGTTGGTGTAATAACCCAACTCGCTATTTCGTTTAATCGGCTCTGCCAGCATTTCTGCCACGGTAAAGTGACGACCTGCCGTTGGCGTAAGCAAACAATCGACCTGCGCCATTTGCGCTAGGCAAATTTGTTTCAAATCATTAATGCGGTATTGTGCTTTAAACAATGATGTTGCTGGCGGTTTGCCACCCGGTGCGATGATCTCGCGAACCACAGGGAAAATCGCATCTGGGTTCTCATCGATTAATGGCTGAGTAGCAATATAACGCTCGGACACCCAAGGACCTTCGTACAAAAGTTGGGCGATTTCATCGAACGGCGCATAGTCGATCTCTTGGAAAGCAAAGCCCTGTTCTTTCAATAAATCCAAAGTTTGCAAATACGCTTTTTCGTAGCTTTCGTCACCGAAGAATTTCAATTGATGAGCTGGAATCACGCCGACTTTTAACGACCCCGTACGTAAACCATAATGACGCGCTTGGTTATCAAATGGGTTCTGACGGCTGTAGCCGTCTCGTGCATCAAAACCTTCTGCCACTGCTAAGGCGATGTTGGCATCGTCTGTGTTGTAGGCAAAAATCGTCATGCAGTCCAAGCTACGGCAAGCTGGCAACATACCCGTAGCCGATAACAAACCGATGCTCGGCTTCACGCCAACCAAGTTATTGAAACAAGCCGGAATACGACCGGAACCGGCCGTATCTGTCCCTAAGCTGAAACTAGCCAAGCCAAGCGCCACAGAAACCGCTGAACCAGAACTGGAACCGCCGCTGATGTAGTCGTAATTAAACGAGTTATGACACGCACCAATGGGCGAGCGCGTACCGTTTAAACCGGTAGCAAATTGATCCAAATTGGTTTTGCCAACGGGTATGGCCCCTGCATCAATTAACTGCTGAACCACCTGAGCCGAGACATCTGGCGTATAAGCAAAGGCAACACAACCCGCTGTCGTTGGAATACCTGCAAGATCAATATTATCTTTAATAGCAAATGGAATCCCCCACAAAGGATGGGACGCCATGTCTTTGTCTTTTAACGCGTCCAGCCAAACCGCTTGCTCGACTTCGCTTAATAAATGAATCCAAATATTGTGATCCGCATACTCAGCCGCGCGCTCACGAATGTCCGCCATCACACTGGCTGGTGTGGAAGCGCCTGTTTTATAAGACTCGCGCAATGCACTAAACCCCATGTCCAATGTGTTCTCACTTGTATCGTTCGTCGTCATACTGATGCTCATGCTTCTTTCTCCACTAATTCTTCCAAAACAACAATGGCTTGGCCGGCGTTGACGCGGCTACCGTCTTTTAGTAACAAATCCGATACCACGCCTGCGGCGGGTGCGTAGATAGGAATTTCCATTTTCATGGATTCTAAAATCACCAGAAGCTGCCCCGCCTGTACTTGATCGCCTTCTTTCACTTGGGTTTGCCAAACACTGCCTGACACAGGGCTATCGACGACGGTAGCGTCTTCGTTCCAAGTGATGTCGCTGGCGACGGCTTCGGTTTCGTCCGTATCAAAATGGAACTGTCCATTGGCGTGCCAGCGCGCTAACTCCGCCTCAAAAGCTTGATTACGCACTTGCTTGAATTCATCAATGTTGTTTTGGTTTTCATCAATAAAGCTTTGGTAGTCAGCCAAAGAAAAGGTGCTCTCCTCAATGCGAATACCATAGTTATCGTGCGGGAAGTCTTTACGGATTTGATCCAACTCTTCATGGCTCACTTCATAGAAACGAATTTGATCAAAGAAACGCAACAACCAAGGCTTGGTAAACGCACTTGTTTGGCGATAGCGATTCCACATTTGCAGTGTTCGACCAACAAACTGATAACCGCCAGGACCTTCCATGCCATATACACACAAGTAAGATCCACCGATACCAACGGAATTTTCCGCTGTCCATGTACGCGCAGGATTGTATTTAGTCGTCACCAAACGGTGTCGTGGGTCAACTGGGGTCGCAACGGGCGCACCAAGGTACACATCCCCCAAGCCCATCACCAAATAACTGGCACTGAACAGTATCTCTTTCACATCGTTAATACTGTCTAAGCCGTTAATACGACGAATAAACTCTAAGTTACTTGGACACCAAGGGGCATTCGAGCGTACAGATTGGGCATATTTATCGATGGCTTCTTGGCAGGCCTTATCATCCCAAGACAGTGGCAAATAAACCGTTCTAGAGGGAACAGTCAGTTCATCAAGCTGGCTACTCAAGGCTTGCTCAGCTGACTCCAAATGGTCCAATAAATCGGTGTAGCTCAAATACTGGCTGTCGTAGTGAATTTGCAAAGAACGAATCCCTGGAGTGAGTTCTCGCATGCCTTTTAATGGGTTTTTCTCTAACCATTGCATTAAAGCATGAGCGCGGAAACGTAAGCGGATATCTAACATTTGCTCGCCATATTCCACCAGCAAGAAATGATCGCCCGCAGCACGATAAACAATTTCATCGCCAAAACGATCTGCCGATAGGGTTTTCAGAATCGGCGTCTGCACTTCACAAGAGGCAATATTTCGATCAAATGCAGCTAGATTAGCCAAGCCTTCATTTTGCGAGGCTTCTAACGCCACAGCGTCTTCTAAGGTCACAGGAATAAAACGAATTTTATCGCCAGCACGTAATTGACCCAGCTTCCAAAGATCCGCGGTAATCACAGTCGCAGGACAAACAAAGCCACCAAGAGACGGACCATCTGGACCAAGAATCACCGGCATGTCACCCGTAAAATCTACACTACCAAAGGCATAGGCGTTATCGTGAATATTGGATGGGTGCAAACCTGCTTCGCCACCGTCGTTGCGCGCCCATTTCGGTTTTGGGCCAATCAAGCGAACACCGGTTCGGCTGGAGTTATAGTGAATTTCCCAGTCCGTGCCGAAGAACATTTCTATGTCTTCTGCCGTAAAGAAATCAGGCGAACCATGAGGGCCGTAAATCACACGTAATTCATGCTGATTGCCCAGCACAGGAACTAACTCAGCAGGTAAAGCGTTAGAAAACAATGAACCCTGAGATTCAAGAGTATGCAGCACATCGCCTGTTTGAATGGCGCGACCATTGTGTCCGCCAAATTGCCCTAAGGTGAAAGTCGATTTTGAGCCCAAATAATCTGGGCAATCAAAGCCACCCGCTACGGCCAAATACGCCCGTGCGCCTTGTTCTTTGATTCGGCCCAAGGTTAAGATCTCACCCGCTTTGATGGTCACGACTTGGTTTTGCTCAATCACGCTTCCATCAACTCTCGCCTCAATCAGAGCGCCACAAACCACCACGCGCGTTTCAAAACTGAACTTCAAGCTCGGCCCTTGCAGAGTAATTTCCATAGCAGCGGCGGAATCAGGATTGTTAAGCAAGCGATTTGCTAAGCGGAAATGATAATTATCGAACGGGCCAGACGGTGGTACGCCCACATTCCAATGGTGCTGACGACCAGGAAAATCTTGCAGCGTGGTTTGTGTGCCGCCACTTAAAACGTCAATACGAGCAGGAAGATAAACAAACTCATTAAGGTAACGAGTGCTAACTTCACCGCGTAATAACACAGGGTCGGTCACCAAGTTTTTCAGGTAATCAAGGTTGGTTTCTGTGCCATATAACCTGCAATCCTCTAGCGTGGCTTTTAGTTTGGCAAATGCAGCGTCACGATCCTCTTGATAAACAATCACCTTGGCAAGCATGGGGTCAAAATAAGGTGATACCTCAATACCCGTTTCGATCCATGAGTCGATACGAACGCCAGCATTTTTTTCCTCTACAGGCCAAGCAACCTGACTCAATAAGCCAGCACAAGGCTGAAAATCTTTATAAGGATCTTCTGCGTAAATACGCACCTGCACCGCATGGCCATTTGGTTTTAACGCGGCACGCTTAGCATCCAGCGCAAGGTCTTCACCAGCGGCAAGGCGCACCATCCATTCCACTAAATCCACACCATAGACCATTTCGGTAACGCCATGCTCTACCTGCAAACGGGTATTTACTTCAAGGAAATAGAATTTATCTGTGTCCATATCGTAGATAAACTCTACCGTACCGGCGTTACGGTACTGAACAGACGACAATAATAATTCGGCGGTTTGATGAAGTTGTTTACGCACGTCGTCGATTAAATTTGGCGCAGGACATTCTTCGACAACTTTTTGATTACGACGTTGGCTCGAACAATCACGCTCGCCCAGCGCTAATGCGCCGCCTTTACCATCGGCAAAAATCTGCACTTCGATATGACGGGCGCGAGCAATAAACTTCTCTAAAAAAACACCATCGTCAGCAAAGTTATTGGCACCTAAACGACGCACGGAATCAAAGTTGTCTCGTAGCCCTTTCTCATCGTGGCATAAATACATACCAATGCCACCGCCACCCGCCGTGCTTTTTAGCATCACAGGGTAACCAATCTCGCAGGCAATTTGGCAGGCACTTTCTAAATCGGTAAGCAATTCAGAGCCTGGCGATAATGGCACATTGGCTTTTTGCGCCAATTCGCGTGCTCTGTGTTTCAGACCAAACTCCACCATCTGTTCGGCGGTGGGGCCAATAAATGCAATGCCTTCTTCTTCACAACGACGCACAAAGGTCGCGTTCTCGCTCAAAAAACCATAGCCTGGATGAATCGCCTGAGCGCCAGATTGTTTGGCTATACGCAGGATTTTCTCCATATCCAAGTAGGTGTCGCTGGCACCGCCCTCGCCTAAGGAAAAAGCTTCATCGGCGCGCTTGACGTGTAGGCTTTTGGCATCGGATTCGGCGTACACGGCCACCGAGCCAATCTTCATTGTGTTGAGGGTGCGAATAATACGTGTCGCGATGGCGCCACGGTTGGCAATTAATACCTTGTTAAACATAGTTCAACCTTCGCCGGGCCGTCCCGGAGCGAGATAAACATCAGTGGTCGTCCACTGCGTTAAAATGAGACTAAATTACTTGTTAAAACACCTTAGAAAACGACGCAGTTAGGCATTCCAAACTAGCATGTCGACTGGCGTTGGGTTGTAGCCGTTGCAAGGGTTATTCAATTGTGGACAGTTCGAAATCAGCACGACGACGTCCATTTTGGCGACCATTTCCACATATTTACCTGGTGCAGAAATACCGTCTTCAAAGGTCAAACCACCCGCTTCCGTAACAGGCACATTCATAAAAAAGTTGATGTTGTGACTAATGTCACGCTTCGATAAACCAAACTCTGGGTTTTCAGCAATCGCCAACATCCAACTATCTCGACAAGCGTGCATACAGCGTTTTTCCAAGTCGTAACGCACAGTATTACTTTCCGTCGCGCAAGCGCCGCCCAAGGTATCGTGACGACCACAGGTATCGGCAACGATTTCCAACATGACATTGTTTTCATTAGAACGAATCTCAGACCCAGCGGTTAAATACACATTGCCTTGTTCGCGAATGGTGTCCGTTGCGCTGTAACGCTCGGCAGGATCATTGGCGTTGTAAAACAAGGTATCTGCCGCTTGGTTGCCTTCTAAATCAACAATACGAAAGGTGCTGCCTGCTTTCACGACGCCAATAAAGTAATCACCTGCATCAATATGGTAAGTCGTGTTCGCGCTTTCTGGGGTTAATTGGCTCTCTTTAATCATGATTAGGCCTCCGCGCCGGTGTCTGTGCTCATATCGGCACCAAGGTAATAGAGTTCGTTGTTGGCAAAACCACGTTGATTTTCAGGACGAGACATTTTGCACAAATCGTCTTCTGCCACTGGCGTGGCTTTCTCTAACAGAATAGAAATCGGCTTTTTGGGGTAGCTGGTTGCTTTGTTTAATGGATGCGGACAAGTATGCAGCATTACTAAGGTGTCCATTTCAAAGCGTAAGGTAACGCTGGAACCCGCTGGACTATTGCCTTCCACTAACGACATATTGCCGTCAGCATCGGTACCAACTCGGCTAAACAAGTTTAAATTCGCAGCAATATCCGCTTTGCTCAAACCGTATTTGGCCATTTCCACTAACATGGCGTCATGACCATTTTGCATCCAACCATTGCGGTCGTTTTGATAATCACGCTTACCCCATTTCGCCTCGATATGCGAAGCATGACTATTACCACTGACCGTCTCGTGCCAACCAATGGTGTCTTCAATGATGGAAGCAAATATGCGCCCCATATCGGAATACAAGCAATGACCTTTGGTCAGTTTAAACGTGTGCTGACCTTTTAAGGTATCGGGCGCGTTGTAACGCTCCAAAAGGTTTTCTGGGTTATAAAACACCATACCAACATTGGCATCGCCTTCAATATCTGTCAGGGTCATTTGCATTCCGCGACGTACGCGCAATGACCAATGACTTGCGGCAGGGATAATGGTTTCGTATTTATTCATAATGTCTTTTCCTCTGCGTTCTATTCCATACTCGAAATGGGCTGCTCCGCCGTATTAAGCGGTCGAATACGTTGATCTATTTCTTCAAAAAGTGGCGTTGCCGTATGTCCGACGGGCAAGTCATAGGTAATAGAGGCGCCATAAGCATTAGGGGAATGAGGATCATGACGCAGCTTGTCGAACACCCATAAACGTGTGCCGAGGTAGAAACCTTCTTTTAGGTCGTGAGTGACCATAAATATGGTCAACTTATGCTTGCGCCATAAATCCAACACCAAGGTATGCATATCGGCTCGAATACCAGGATCCAGTGCACCAAAAGGTTCATCCAGCAGTAAAATTCGTGGTTTACAAATGACCGCCTGGGCAATGGCAAGACGCTGCTTCATGCCACCCGATAATTCGTGTGGATAGCGGTGCAAAGCATGACCTAGACCTACTTGTTCTAGCATGTCTGTCGCTTCTTGCTTGGCCGCTTTTTTCTCTTTGCCAAACAAATAGCCAGTGATGGAAGATTTTTGAAACCCTTTCGCAGCGATCACGTTTTCCAACACAGTCATGTGCGGGAAAACAGAGTATTGCTGAAACACAATGCCACGATCCGAGCCAGGCTCATTCGGAATCGGCTTACCATCCAGAAGCAATTCGCCTTCTGTGGCCGATTCAATGCCCAAAATCATTTTCAAGAAAGTACTTTTGCCGCAACCAGATGCACCAACTAAGGTAATAAACTCACCCTCTTCGACATTGACATTAACCCGTTCAAGAATGACATCTTGGCCGTAGCGTTTGCCAATATTTTTGGCTTGAATCATCGTTTCTTTTGATGCTGTCTTGCTCATGATTTTGCCTCCAAACTCCAAGGAAAGAGTCGACGGTTTAATTTACTGAGTAAGAAATCCACCAAGAACGCCAAGAATGTAATCCACGCCACGTAAGGCAAAATTACATCCATAGACAAATAACGGCGCACCAAAAATATCCTGTACCCAAGACCATCTGTTGATGCAATGGCTTCCGCCGCGATTAAAAACAACCAGCCAGCCCCTAAAGACAAACGAATCGCATCAATCAATTTCGGCATAATTTGCGGCAATACCACACGGATCAGAATCTGGCTTGTACTCGCACCCAAGGTTTGTGCTTTAACCAGTTGTTCTGCTGGAATTTCCTGTGTACGACGTTGAATATCTCGAGCGATAAAAGGTGTTATTCCTATTGCGATCAAGGTGATTTTTGACACTTCACCAAGGCCAACAACAATAAATAATATCGGTAGCAAAGCCAGTGGCGGCACCAATGACACCACGGTTAGTAAAGGAGAAAAGCCCGCAGCAAAAATAGGCAAAGCGCCTGTTAATAAACCAACAAACAATCCGACGAATCCCGCAATAAGCACGCCCAATCCCAAGCGCATCAAGCTACTTGTGGTATCTTGCCAAAACAGCAATTCCCCCGAACGCTTGCTTGGCTCAAACGCCATGCGATACATGGATTCACCCATTTGGCTAAACGCAGGCAGAAGCTTGTCATTTGGGTTAATGGCTAATCGCGCATCGGAACTCACCATGTACACTATGATTAATAAGGCGAATGGCAGCAGCCCAAGTAAGATAGTGTTGGTTCGGTTTGGCTTATAATTTATAAGTTTTTTCATGCTTTTTCCCATGGCGCTCCACTTAAACATCCTTAATAAACAGAGCGTTTACTTTGGATGGTTACAGTTGGCCGTCAGCTGCCATTTGCATGTAAGTTGGGTCAAAGCGAAGTTTGATGTAATCAGGGTTACCAAACACACCTGCTGGTGTCTCAATACCAATGGCACCCGCATCTGGTGCGCCATCGCCTAATAAGCCATGATCAAAGGAGAATTGTGCAACATGCTGCATGGTTGCAATCAGCTCTTTGCTGTTAGTCAAAGCCAATGCAGATTGTGGTGTATAAAACATTTTCGTGCTGGCTAGTTGAGAGTCGTAACCTGCTAAATCCGTTTCAGAAGCTTCTGCCATGGCGGTACGAGCATCGATTGCCGCTTGATCATTGCCATTCATCAATGCCATGACTTCATACCAAGCACCGACTAATGCCTTCCCTAAATTAGGATTTGCCTTCAGCGTATCCGTATTAGCAACGAGCATATCGATGATTTCACCTGGGATTTGTGAAGAATCAAACACCTTGTTTGAATTCGGCATAGAGGTGATTTCACTTAACAATGGATTCCACGTCACTACTGATGTCACGTCACTTGTACCATATATAGACACCATGTCGGCATCAGAGGTATTGATAACATTGACATCCGCTTCGCTCATACCAACAGAATCCAAGGCACGAGCGAGCAAGTAATGAGACACACTCAATTCAACCAAGTTGACATCTTGGCCTTTAATATCGGCTAACTTCTTTTTGTCTTTTAAGATAACGGCGTCATTACCGTTTGAGAAATCACCAACAATTAATGCCGTACTATCAACACCGCCAGCAGCAGGAATCGTTAGCGCATCCATATTGGTCATAGCGCAGGCATCAAACTGGCCTGCGGTGTATTGGTTGATAGATTCGACGTAATCGTTGATTTGCACTACATCGATATCGATGCCGTATTTATCACCCCATTTTTTGACAATATCTTCTTGTGCAGCGTAAGCCCAAGGCATCCAACCCACATAGATAGACCAACACACTTTAAATTTGTCGGCAGCAAAGGTGTTTGCAGACAGGAGAAGCGTAAACAGTAAAACGGTTACTTTTTTTGCGGAGTATTTCATTGAAGTTACCTTTTCAGTTTGTTTAATTACACACGGAGTACCCTTGGCAATATCGCCATGTGGTCTCCCGGGCTTTTGTCCCGCCGTGTAACCCTGAAACTGTCAAGGTCGAAAGCTCTCGGACCAGTCACTTCGATCAAATCGAAATCGGAACCCTAGCTCTCTATTGGTAATCTAAATTGTGATGTCCGACTTTCCAAGGGTACGAACACTTCAGTAAAAGCAGATACCGTGCCAACCATTATATATCCTTGTTTTACATGAATTATTTAATAATGTTGTAGAAATAACTAAAGAGAGAACACTCAAAAATGAACTAAATAAGATCATCAAAATTGAAACGCACTATAAAAAAGCACCCCTAATTTGTTTGTAATGCTTGTATTCACCCTAACAAAATTAGTCGTCATCCATAACAATCAGGCTAATTACAACTTTCAAACAACCAACGACGACTTTTACGTTATACTGCACCATCTTTTCTTTTCGACACACCTTACGACAATCTGTCAGAGCACCTTATGCCATTTGCAAAACTAGGATTATCCAGTCCTCTTGTTCAAGCTATTACTGAACTGGGTTACAAAACCCCTACTCCAGTCCAGAAACAAGCGATTCCCATCATCCTTTCAGGTAAAGACTTAATCGCCACAGCACAAACAGGAACAGGTAAAACCGCTGCTTTTGTTCTGCCATTGCTAGAACGATTCACTAAAGCAGGAACACTTCGCGGCAAACGCATCCGTGTACTGATTCTCGTGCCTACTCGTGAGTTAGCGGTTCAGGTTGAAGCCAGTGTGGCTCAATACGCTAAACACACCAAGCTGACCTCTATGGCCGTGTATGGTGGTGTGGATACCGAAGCTCAAAAAGAGCGCCTAATCGAAGGCGTTGATATTCTGGTCGCCACTCCAGGCAGATTGCTCGATTTGGCCCATCAGCGTGCGCTGCACTTTGATGAACTGAAAGTCATGGTGTTGGACGAAGCAGACAGAATGGTCGACATGGGTTTTGTTGGCGATATCAACAAGATTATGGAACGTTTACCTGAAAACCGTCAGAACCTATTATTTTCGGCGACCATGACCGACGATGTTCGCGCTCTAGCATTTGATTTTTCAGACAGCAAAATGACCGATCTAGCGGCAGAAATATCTATTTCACCTAACGTCCGCGCGGCCGCCAATATAAAGCAGTGGTTAATCACCGTTGATAAAGACACTAAGTCTGCCCTACTCAGTCATTTGATTAATGAGCAAAAATGGGATCAGGCGCTTATCTTTATCGAGAAAAAACACGGCGCAGCTAAGCTTGTTGATCAGCTAGCAAAACGCGGAATAGTCGCCGATTGTATTCATGGCGATAGAAGCCAAGCCATGCGTGAAAAGATTTTGGCGCAATTCAAATCTGGCGAACTAAAATACCTAGTCGCAACAGGCGTTGCTGCTCGTGGTCTGGATATCGGTGAATTAAGCCGTGTGGTCAATTACGACTTGCCGTTCAAACCAGAAGAATACATCCACCGCATTGGCCGAACAGGTCGTGCTGGCGCATCTGGCGAAGCTATTTCTTTCGTTGCCATGGGTGACTTTAAAAACCTTTGCGCCATAGAGAGCCGACTAAAGCACATCATTGACCGCAAAGAGATTGACGGTTTCCCTGTGAGAAAAGTCGTTCCAATCTCAATTCTGAATTACGTTCGCAAGGCAAACCGTTAAAGTTACGCCTTGTTGTATGTTTTTATAGAAGATCCGCTTTAGGTAGAGCTTTCTACCTAAAGCAACCTCCACCCCTTTACGATAACCTGAAAATACATGCATAAAAAGTGCGCTTATGCATACAAAAGTTTACAAAGATAGGCGCTTTGCTGTATATCTAAGCTATGAATTATGATGTTGGTAAAAAAGTAAAACGATGAAAGACAATATAACGGTATCCATTTCTTCAGTTGATGGAACAAAACACTTTAGTTTCGGAAAACGGACACGTCATACATTCAAATTTTTCAGTTACATTATTTTCCTTGCGATCTTGCTTACTGCAGGAATCATTTACTACTTAGTTAACGATGCAGAATATTCAAAACTTAAATTACTCGAACTGGAAAATAAATCTTCCTCTTTGACCAAAGAAATATCCTTGCTTACTGCATTAAAACTAAGTTTGGAAGCAGATCTATCGGAAAGAGAAGAACGTATTCAGGGAGTCTCTGATCGGCTAAATGATTTAGAGAAAGTTCTTGGCATGGATGATCAAGAAAATGTTGAACTTGAATCACGACTCGATACGGCCGCAATGAACTCATCATTGCGAATTGCCATGCTGACGCAAATACCAAGCGGACCACCAGTAAAAGATGCCAGAACCTCGTCAGGTTATGGTTCAAGACAACACCCAGTGCTTGGCACAATAAGGATTCACCGTGGCCAAGACTTCGCGGTAAATACAGGAACGCCTATTTATGCGCCAGCGGACGGAACAGTAGAAGTAACCAGACCCAGTAACGAAGGCTCAGGGAACTTCTTGCGTTTATTACATGGATACGGATTTTCCAGTTCTTACTCACACATGAGTAAATTTGCTGTTAACAAGGGCGATTTTATCAGAAAAGGCGATTTGATCGGTTATTCAGGCAACAGTGGATTAACCTCAGGACCGCACTTACATTATGAAATACGCTTCATTGGACGAGCGCTAGATCCCAAGCCCTTCATAGTTTGGGATGTTGATAACTTTGATACTATTTTTGAAAGTGTAAGGGGCATACGATGGGAATCTTTGGTGGGCAAAATAGAGTTAAGAGTCAGTCAGCAACTACAACTCTCATCGCAGAAGGCTGCACAATTAACGGGCACATAAGTGTCGCAAACCACTTACAAATAGACGGTAACGTCGAAGGCCAGATTGAAGCCAAAAATCAAATTAAAATTAGTACATCAGGTAATGTTCAAGGGGAAATCACTACAGAACGCCTGATCATTAATGGCAATTTTGAAGGCATCTGCCACGCAACCTATATTGAAATTTTAAGCTGTGGCCGAGTCAGTGGCACGGTTTACAGTGACAACTTGAGTATCGAACCAGGCGGAAAATTTATGGGGATCACCAACCCTTCTGACAAGGTCGTTGAAAAACAAGAAAGCCTAAGTAGCCTAGACGACATAAAAGAGATAGCTGATCAAGACCATCAAGAAGACAATATGGTCTTGATCAGTAAAAACAAAAACACCTAACTTAAAATCACTTTTGTAGTTAAGCGTTAACTAGGCGAAAAAGCCTTCAATAGTTCGGCATTGGTTGGATATTCTTGCAACAACTCAACCAATTTTTGAGCACCTTCGACCGGTTTAAGGTGCGTAAGTGAACGACGTAAGGCGCGCACCTTCTCAAGATCTTTCGCATCAATAAGCAATTCCTCTCGGCGTGTACTGCTTTTCGCAATATCGATAGCAGGAAAGATTCGATGACTCGCCGCTTCTCGTGATAATACAATCTCCATGTTCCCCGTGCCTTTGAACTCTTCAAAGATCACTTGATCCATTTTACTGCCAGTATCCACCAAAATAGTCGCTAGAATCGTTAACGACCCACCATTTTCTATCTTTCTTGCGGAGCCAAACAACTTACGAGGAATTTCTAAGGCTCTAGTATCAAGTCCACCAGACATGGTTCGACCACTACTCTTTCTGTCGGCATTATGGACCCGTGAGAGCCTTGTTAGAGAGTCAATCACAATCATCACATCATGACCTTCTCCCGCTTGCGTGCGAGCAATATCAAGCAAATCATCAGCGACTTTGACATGTTGGGCGTAACTTTCATCAGAAGACGAGGCATGCACTTCTGCGGATACACCACGCTTAAAGTCCGTTACTTCTTCAGGACGCTCATCGATAAGCAAGGCATAGAGTTTTATCTCTGGATAAGCCGTTCCAACCGCCTGACAAATATGCTTTAACGTGGTCGTTTTACCTGAACCTGGGGGTGCAACAATCAAACCTCGTTGCCCCATACCGATTGGTGTAATCAGATCCATCGCTCGCATCGAAAGATGTTGAGAACCAGTTTCGAGACGAATACAGGGTGAAGGATGCACCGCAACACCATTTAGAAAACGTTTTTGCGGATCATTCTGATATAAATCCTCGGCCACTTCATCGACAGGGTTAGCGTCTGAAGATCGCTTACCTTTCAAACTTAATATTTTTCTCGTCATAATGTGGTCTTATAGTCTAGGATAATTATGTGTTTGATTTATTGATAAAAATAATACTACCTTACCATATAGCCGATGATTTTTTTACTGCTCATAATGCTTAACCTTCGTTATAATGGTGATAGATTAAATTTATAAAACAATAAAAAGCTCGTATCTACACTGACACAAGATTTCAGGCTTAGCACAGGGGGATACGCGTTGCTCCGCTTAGACTTACGGAAACTTTTTTTATTACTTACTATCGCAGCTGTGCTACTCACATTTGCCAATAGCTATTATGTGACCTACCAAGTTCAAAAACAGTTACTGATCGACTCAACTCTTGAAGCCAATCGTGTTTACGCAGCTAAACTAGCAGAAACCACCAATAATTTTTTACAAAATGCTCAAAAGCAATTAGCTTACAGTGCAAATATTTTATCAACAGATTTTGATAACGAAGCACTTCTAGAGTCAGAAGCCAAAAGACTATATCAGCAATCAAGCTTCTTTAACTCTGTTTCAATTATTAATTCAAAAGCAATTATCACGACTGTTTTTCCACTTACAGTTCCTGTGAAAGGACTCTTATTACCAACTGAAGCACGCCAATCCTTTAATACTCGAAAACCAATAGTAGCAGATCCATTTCTATCGCCTTCTGGCAGTTATCTAGTCAGTATTTCTCATCCTATTTATACAAAGAATCGCGAATATTTAGGCTATATTGCGGGCACCATTTACCTACACCAAAACAATGTATTCTTTAACCTACTCGGCCAACATCCTTACAGTGACGGTTCTTATATCTATGTTGTAGACCGACACAAAGAAATAATTTATCACCTGCATAAAAATCGAATTGGAGATCATGTTCAAAACAACCCGGTTCTTAATGCCTCCATAGACGGTAAATCAGGCAGTGCTCGCGTTATAAACTCATTAGGTATATCTATGTTAGCTGGCTATGCACATATCGAACGAGCTGGCTGGGGAGTCATTACACAACGTCCTTTTGATAGTGTTATGGCTGAATTAGATGTGCAATTAACGGAAGTAATTTGGAGAAGCTTACCCGTATTACTATTAACACTTTTAGCTATTTGGGTCGCCAGTATATTTATTACAACGCCTTTACAAGCATTAGCGCACCACGCTAGCAACATGCACGATACTGATGCCGAGCATAATATTTTAAATATTAAATCTTGGTATTTTGAGGTTTATGAACTTAAACGCGCAATTCTTCGCGGTTTAGGCGCCTTGAATAACAAAATCAATCAACTAAATATAGACACTAATACCGACCCTTTGACAGGTTTGTACAATCGTCGCAGCTTAGATCAGATATTAGAACAATGGCGGGAAATTAAACAAAGCTTTGCTGTAATTGCGTTAGATATCGACCATTTCAAAGTAGTTAATGATCTGTTTGGTCATGATGTAGGCGATGAGGTTTTAAAGCAGTTGAGCTGGCTAATGAAAGAGACCTGCGATAAAAACGCGATCATTTTTCGTAATGGCGGAGAGGAATTCTTAATCCTATTACCATCGACTAAACAGTCTGATGCGCATCTTTTTGCGGAGAAATTGCGTGTAAAAATTGCACAATATGAAATACCTATAGCAGGTAACATCACTGTTTCCTTAGGCATTTCATATTGGGATAGCAATAGCAACGATACAATTAAAATAACGCTCAAGAAAGCGGATATCGCTTTGTATCAAGCAAAACGACAGGGCCGAAATTGCTCTATCGTTCACAGCTAATTATCTAGTCTTTTTAAGGCTCGGCCTCTCGGCTCATCACCTTCATAAAGCACAATATCAGAATGCAAAAACTCGGCCGCCTCAGCGGAGCCTTCTACTTTAACTGCACTACGCTCTAACATTTCAGCTTCAAACTCGGTGAGAACACTTGATCGAATACCCGCTTCGCGCCACTGAGATTTTGACCAGCAGCCTTTGGATATTTCCCGAGCCAAGGCCAACGCATCCAACAAAGCCTGATTCGCCCCCTGACCTTTGAATGGACTCATCGGATGAGCCGCATCGCCAATCAGTGTCACTTTATCGCCTTTCTCTAGTAGTTCTGCAGTAAGTAATTCTCGGTCGTAAACCGGATAACCTGACACTTGTGCCGCTTGAGTAGCCGATAGAATCTGAGGAATAGGATCATGCCACTGAGTTCTGCGACAGGCTTCGTCTTTTAAAGCCTGAACACCTTGAGCACTCAAGGCTTTCGCGTCCTCTTCTGACATAGGGAAACTCAGTTGCCACATCACAGAATCAGCGTCATAAGGCATAATATAAATGCGTTCATTGCCATTAGCGGTTTGAAATACCGTTGCCGAATCTAACAAATCGTTCTCAAGACCATCTAAATCGGCCAAGGGGCAAATCCCCAAAATCACGATACAACCAAGATAGCGTAGAGGTGTTTTTTCCTCACCAATCAATAAACGGCGCACCGCACTGCGAATACCATCCGCACCAACAACAAGATCCGCCTTAGCGTGAGTTAACTCACCATCCACCAAAAAGCTGAGATAAACATCATCCCCCTCTTTAAAATCAACTAACTGATGCCCCCATTGTACGACATCGCGCCCACCTAACTGTTCAAGCAAGGCTGAGCGTAAAGACTGACGAGCAATGTGAATATTGGTTCGCTTTGGAGAGGTTGTCGCATCGGACTGCAGCCATTTTCTCATGCCCCATTCACCGACAACTTTCCCTTCCGGCGTATGAACAACGTGTCGAGTTGAAACCACACCTTTTTCTAACGAGAAAATGCCAAAGCCCTCAATCGCCTTGCTAGCTTGCTGCAAGGTCAAACCATAACCTTGCGAACGAGCATCAAAGCCGTGATCACGTTCATACAGCGTGAAAGGAATGCCGCGATGCAGACAAGCAACGGCCAAAGCTACGCCGCCTATACCGCCACCAATAATAGCAACATGAGGATATTTTTCAGTATCTGGTTCAGGGTAACTAACAGAGGCAACCAAACCTGAGCCAGCACAATTTGAACAGGATTCAAGATGCCCTTTAGGCCGAACTGGAGCTGGCCCTTCGCCTTTCAATCTTTCAAATTCGCTCAACTCTTTTAGATAAAGCAAACGTACTTTTTTGCGCAACCTACGGCTTCTTTTACCACGCCCCTGACATTCTGGACAAGCTGTCCAACTCCTAGCTTCACTTACCACTTGATTAATTTTCCACTTGATGTGCTTTAAAAAAAGCTAATGATGTCGTCTTTCTATAAAAGAAATAGTAACCGATACAGTGGATAGGAGCCTAAAAGAAAAACCAGAATAAGGACTTAATTACTATGATAGTTATTATACTTCTGAAAAATTGACTATATTAAAGTTCTACTTAAATAATGGCAGGCTCATAACTAAGCGCTTTTGTCTAGAATCAAAACGACACGTTTACATTCACTTTTAATTTTATCTTCCACAACTTCCGATGCTTTATTAACCGACTGCACACAAGTATGAGAGTAGAAGCGTATTGATGATGCCAGCACAAGAGCCAACGCTATAGAACCGATTGTTAGTAGCACCCTAAAGCCAATTATAGGAGTAAACAGCACCTCAGGTTTAAGAACATGTACGATGGCCGCATCCACCTTACTCACCAGATACCCTGAAACAAAGAGACCTAGGCCTGCAGCATATTTTGAAAATTGAGTTTCTTGTCCTTCATAGGGCGTGACTAATATCCCAGCTAGCCAACCTACACAAGTTCCGACTAACATTAAAGCGAGGTTAATCGGCAAATCATGTGACTTCTCTTGAAAACGAAAAGCCAACCTCAACGCACCAACATACAAAACAATCACAGCGCTCGACGCAATAATCAAGTTAGGTTCAAAATTTGACATGGCATCACCTTCCAACACGGCCTAATTAACATTAACCAATCGCCAACACTATGAAGGGTATTCATGGCAATCAGTTAAATCATAGCATTTCTCATAAATTTCACCGGAAGCGGAGCAGCAATGAAGGGTTGCTTTAACAGGAACAAGTACCATATTCACGATATCTAATTCCAAAGCCCCAATATTTTTATCTGAAGTTAAAAAATGAGGTCTTTTACCATTCGGCATTAGATATTTTGTGTCATCATGGTAAAAATGCTTCGCCATAGCAGAAGCCAAAGACAAGCCGACATTACCACCAACAGGTGAATTACAGGCAGCACTACTACAAAATTGCCAACATGTTACATTTTGATCTGCTAAATGCTGCCTGCGCAGAAAGCCATAATGCACATCGCCACTAAAAATAATGACATGCTTTATGTCAGGCGTTCTCAACAAAGCATCCTGTAAATTTTTAAGTGCTTTTTCGCTCGCAATCCACGGTTCTCTATCAGAAAAAGCCTTAAGCTTTGTTAATAGCGGACTAAGTTGAGCAGCCTCAATAGCATTAAAACCATACATTGGCGTAGGAGAAACCAATATTAACGCGGATGTTTTTGGCAAAAGGGCAAGTTTTTCGCCTATAGCATTAAGCTGTTGCTCAGACATCAACTCAAGGTTATCACCATCATAAACTCGCTGGGTCCGAGTATCTAATACCAGTGTTGGTGGTGTTTGCTCTAATAAATATCCCCAATACTTACTAAATAGCACTTCTAAGGGTTTATGATTTTCCTGAGTAGGATGCTTTGCTAAGGCCGTGATATTTTGCTGCATTGTTGGACTAAAATCATCAGGCTGATTCCCCCAATGCTGACAAACAACGTAGGCAGACAAAGCATTAACATAAACCTGTTTGCCCAACCAACTACTAGAAAGATTATGTTTATTTTCCTCTGTTAAATTCCAATCATCCGTCACGTCATGATCATCAAACATCATATACACACTAATGTTAGCCAACGCTTTACGAACCTGACTCGTTGCCGTAAGCACGAATCGTTCCAAAACCACTTTTTCATTTTCGTATTGCATAGAACTATAATGATATTCCCTATCATCTTTACGTCGTAGCGATGTCAGTCTGGGCTGTAGCGCTTTGTATTTGGCAAATCTTTGCTTAGGTAAACTGGCACCAAAACTGAATAAATACATGCAAAAGTATTCAGAAAAGCTAAAAAGATGGGACCTTTTCTCTCCTGAAGTAAAACCAAATTTTCGTTTAGCCTTACGCCACCGACCATCTAAATGCATTTTATCTGGATCAAAAGAGTCATTTTTATCGGTATACATCATTTCATGGGGCAGACCTAAAGCCTCTCGAACGGCTTGAAAAGATTGCAGTAATATTGGCGACACATCATCCGCATAAATTTGATCGCCTGTAAGATACAGCTGACTAGGCCTTGTCTCTTTGCCTAAAGCATCTTTGAGTAAATCAGCCATTTCAGCCAAATGATCAATACCTTGTTTATCGTGAGGTTTACGGCAAGACGCTTGATAAAGATAACGATGTTGCTTGGGTATCATCACACTTGGTAGTTTTTCTCCCTCTAAACAAACCAGTTGATTAAGCCCTGTTTCTACCAAGCCTTCGCCATCTACAATGACATCATAATAAATAACTTCATTGGAGTCTGATGGTGCTATGGTGGCTGATAGCATTACAGCAAAACAGGACGAGCCAAGCTGCACAACACGACGTGACACCTCAGAAGCAATATTATCAAGGCTCTGTAATGATGAATAAACAGCGAGGTTTATCTCATTAAACTCATGATCTAAAACTTGCCATATATTAATTTTTTCACGAGTTGTATGCCTAACCATTGGCCCGCAGATAATTGCCATAATAAATCACCCTATTTTCCAATCAGTTCAAATTCATTTATTAACCTTCAGTCTATCTAATAATTTAATATACAATGCAGCGCTGCTTTCATGTGCTTTATAAAAGCTATCAATCGTTGCTTTTGGTGCAGATTTTCCTACTTGCTTGCTGTATTCAAGATAATAAGTTTTTGCATTCAAACAAAATAATTCGACTTGATCTTCGTTACTTTTTCCACAGCTCGCCAACTCTCCTTTTCCGACGACATCGAAATAATTTTCTTTAACAGATGCCGCAGAACCATTGCCAGTTGGACGACAACTTTCATCATATGCATTTTTTAGATGCTCGTAAGAGGCTTGTAAACTAGGATCAGTACTACTCTTAATAGCTTGAATATTTGCGCTCATGGATTGACATGAATCATCATCAGCCACTGCGCTACCAGCTTGCTTCATTTGCTTATTTCGAACCACTTGAAGCGCTTCTTTATTTGCCATTAAAAGATTGGGGGCATAGATGCGTCGCTCAACAACGGAACGCTTAGCTGGATCTGATATCTGGGACGTTTGAGCTAAAGATTGTTTAAGTGCAGCAAGATTATTTTTCTCACCATCTTGGCTCCAAATATCTTTAGTTGTGGCTGTCATCACCTGAGCCGCATCATTAGCTGATATACCTGATGAGACTGCCATACCGCCAATCACTGCTGTCGCAAATACTTTGCCAAATAGCCCATCATCATCGTTAGCACTTTTATTAAGAGTACCGCCACCCTGACGAATCAAGTTAGCCGCTCTTGAACCTTCACCACATTTATTAATTGCATAATCTAATGTGCTGTATTTTCCAATTCTTGGAGAATAGGCATCCGCACCGTGAGAAAGTAAATAACTAATCGCATCGGCATTGCAGAATTGAGCTGCATGCATCAATGCTGTCATACCATTATCATCGCTATAATCTATATTCGCTCCAGCAGCTAATAATATTTCCATCTGCAAAATAGGATCGGACTTGTTGTAGTGCGAAAAAATTCGATGTAATGGGGATTTACGCGATGAAGTAGAACTTCCCGTTGTTACAACATTTGGATTTGCACCCGCTGCAAGTAAGTCCGCCATCGCAAACGTACGACCTCGTTCAGCAGCAATCAATAATGGTGAATTGGCGTCAACACCAGACCCAATATTACTCATTATCTTGGTTTTATATTCAACGTCTGCACCTGCTGCAATCAATAGTTGAATAGCTTCTACATTACCAACTTTAGATGCTTCCCATAAAAAACTTTCACCATTAATCAAACGACCATTAGGATCAACACCAGCAGCTAACATGGCGGTAAGCATAGCAATACGATTCTTATCTATCGCTTCTCCGACTGCCCCCGCTTGTATTCCAGACACACCCACGGTCGACAATAATCTAGATAACTCATTATCAAAGGCGACTTTATCTCCTGATATAACCGTATTTTTTAATATAGAAAATGATTCAACAGGTGCTACATAAGTTTTTCTGGATGAACATCCAGATACAACAACACAAAGAAGTAAAATTTTTGTCCATAACTGCCAATTTCTGATCATGTAAACCTCGTATACCTACTGACTTAAATCCACATCATTTAAAAACGCTAAGAAAAATACAATAAAATGCTTTATTTACAAATATAAACATCAACTTTATTTTGGTCATACCCTATATAGGGTAAGTTCTGATTTATATCGTCCTCTGATAGGAATACATACAAAATGAAAGAAAGCACATTACTGGATTTAGTCGATATGATTTATGAACGCGGATTTGAGCATAGAGATTGGGACACTGTCCTAGAAGTACTCTGCAAAACAATCAAAGCAAAAAGCGCTGGACTGTTCTTTATTAAATTTAATAAAAATGTTTATCGAGTCTTGGGAAGTTATGGTGTACCGAGTGATTTTTCTCCTGAATACCAAGAAAAATTGGGCGTACATGATGCAACTGGAACCATCATGAAAGCTTTACCCGAAGGGACCGCGCTTGGAGCAATCGATCATAAAATATCAAAAATAGATCATCCAGAATTTTATCAAAAATTACTATTACCTAATAATGTCGGCTACATAAGCGCTTTAAATATTTGCAACAATACGGAATACTTCGTTGGCATTGGCATTCATAGAGCGATGGATCAAGAACAATTTAATGACAAGGAACTAGAGGTATTAGCACGACTTTACCCTCATTTTCGTAGAGTATTTTATTTCTCTGACACCCTTGAAAAACTGTATGAAAAAAAAGAAGTGCTTAGCAGTGCATTAGCTAAAGTTCCGCTTGGCTTAATTGCAATCGATACTGATCTGAAGGTTCATTTCATCAACGACTTAGCAACATCTTTAGTTAATAAAGTATTTGGCCTTCATATAAAAAACAAACAATTATTCACTGACAAGACATCATCCCAAAAAACACTTAAATCAAAAGTACAAAACATTCTTGACGGCAAGATTTCAGCGACTTCGTTACAATTAGAAAATAACAACAATATGACACCGTTATCAATAACGATTACCAACTCAAGAGCGCAGAGTTTAGATATTTTAAGAGATAAAAACCAAACATCAAATATTGCTTTGATGTATATTTCTCATCCTGACCTTTGTTCACACATGTCACAAGAAGTACTAAAAGATGTTTATAATTTAACAACTTCTGAAACTCAATTAGCGCTAGCCTTAACAAACGGCTTATCCCTACAAGACTACGCAGGCTTGAAAAGTATCAGCGTGCAAACAGTCAGAAGCCAACTAAAAAGTGTGTTTAATAAAGTGCAGGTAAACTCACAAACAGATCTTGTTCGCACTCTGATTATGAGCTCCTTCAATATCTTAAAATAACCTCAACCAACGCCAAATTTCATATTAAACTTACCACGCCCCTGACATTCTGGACAAACCGCCCAATTCGTCTTTTCATCTTCCAATTTATTTACTTCTTCTTTATGTAACCTGATTATGACTTTCGCTTTCAGAACGGAATCTAGTAACCAATCCAAGGAATGCTGTGGCAAATAGTACAATTGTATCCATGCGTTTTACTATTGCTGTAACAATTTAATGCGAAAAAATTAAGATTCTTTTCAATGACATCCGACTCATACACCGATTTTCAGCCATGAAACCTTAGAGTACTGGCGCCATGCGGTCGTGTAAGTAAAAAAGTGCTGCTACACTCTTAACCAACATCAATTTATCAACACATCACACTGTAGAGGTTTTTTAAGCTATCTGTCTAATAATCAAAGGGGAAAAAAATGAACAACAGTTTCGACACCCAGCAACAGATCACTGTTAATGGCGAGCAATTTCATATTCATTCCTTGAAAGGGCTTGGAGACAAAGCCAAGCAACTGCCGTTTTCTTTAAAAATATTACTCGAGAATCTACTACGTAACGAAGATGGCGTTAATATTAAAGAGCAAGACATCCAAGCGTTATTAGATTGGGATCCTCAAGCGAAACCCTCCTCCGAAGTGGCTTTTACCCCTGCCCGTGTTGTCATGCAAGACTTTACCGGCGTCCCTGCCATTGTCGATTTAGCCGCCATGCGCGATGCCATGGAAAAGCTGGGCGGCGATCCTGCAAAAATAAACCCGCTATCACCAGCCGAACTGGTTATTGACCACTCTGTACAAGTCGATGGTTATGGCAATGCAGCGGCATTTAATTTAAATAGCAAACTGGAATACGAACGAAACCAAGAACGCTATGAGTTTTTGCGCTGGGGACAAACCGCCTTTGATAACCTGAAAGTCGTGCCACCAGCGACAGGTATTGTTCACCAAGTAAACTTAGAATATTTAGCTCGCGTGGTATTTAACGAAGAGCGTAATGGCAAAAAGTTTGCCTACCCAGACACACTAGTGGGCACTGATTCGCACACCACCATGATTAACGGCTTAGGCGTGCTTGGTTGGGGTGTAGGCGGCATTGAAGCCGAAGCCGCAATGCTTGGACAACCGATTAGCTTACTAATCCCTCAGGTCGTCGGTGTGAAATTAAGTGGCCGCCTACCTGAAGGCACCACAGCAACAGATCTCGTTCTTACTGTCACTGAAATGCTTCGTAGCCATGGTGTGGTTGGGAAGTTTGTCGAATTTTACGGCGACGGCCTTGCCGACTTACCACTTGCCGACAGAGCCACTATTGCGAATATGGCACCAGAATACGGCGCAACCTGCGGGATCTTCCCTATTGATGATGAAACCATTAATTATCTTCGTCTAACAAACCGCGATGAACAGCAGCTTAACCTCATTGAAGACTACGCAAAACACCAAGGCCTATGGCGCAATGATGGCGATGAAGCCAACTATACCGATAAACTTGAACTTAAATTGAATGATGTTGTACCTAGTCTCGCCGGCCCTAAACGACCACAAGACAGAATAGCTCTTGATAAAGCGGGTGACATTATTCGAGATCATCTAAAAGGCTTTCAAGACGAAAGAATGACTCGTCAAAATAAAAGCAGTGAAGAACAAGCCAGAATAGAAGGTGAAGGCCCAGCCATTCATCCTGATGAATCCGTTGATGAAGCGCCAATAAAAGGCGCAGCCGTCGTCAACTTTAAAGGCCAAGAATTTGAATTGAATGACGGTGCCTGTGTGATTGCTGCCATTACCAGCTGCACCAACACCTCAAACCCAAGTGTTATTTTAGCGGCAGGCTTAGTCGCTCAAAAAGCCAAACAACTGGGTATAAATGTCAAACCTTGGGTAAAAACCTCATTGGCGCCAGGCTCTAAAGTCGTGACCGACTATTTAGAAAAAGCCGGATTAATGGATGATCTAGAAAGTCTTGGCTTTAACCTCGTCGGCTATGGTTGCACCACCTGTATTGGTAACTCTGGCCCATTAGCGAATGAGATATCCGACGCATCCAAAAACACAAACTCATCGTGAGTTCTATTTTATCTGGTAATCGAAACTTTGAGGGGCGTATTCACCAAGACGTGAAAATGAACTTTCTGGCCTCTCCTCCCCTTGTTGTCGCCTACGCCATTGCAGGCCGTACCGATATAGATGTCTACAAGGAGCCTCTAACGCAAGACGCGAACGGTAAAGACATTTACCTGAAAGACATTTGGCCTAGTGTTAAAGAAGTCAGCGATCTCGTTAAAAACACCGTTACCAAAGACATGTTTGCCAAAAGCTACGCCAACGTATACGAAGGCGACAGCCACTGGCAGCAAATTCAAATACCAGATGGTAAACTTTATGACTGGAACAACGCGTCCACCTACATCAAAAAAGCCACTTTTTTTGATGGCATGAGCATCGATCCTCCGGGCATTCCAAGCATTAAAGGTGCTCGCTGTTTAGCCAAACTGGGCGACTCCGTCACCACCGATCATATTTCTCCAGCGGGTTCGATTAAGGCCGACTCTCCAGCCGGTTTGTATCTGCAAGAACACGGCGTAGAAAAAGCGCAGTTTAATTCTTATGGCTCTCGCCGAGGCAACCATGAAGTTATGGTACGTGGGACTTTTGCCAATGTAAGACTAAAAAACCTACTGGCTCCTGGCACAGAAGGCGGTGTTACTCGCACTCAACCTGACAATAACCTAGCCAGTATTTACGATGCGGCAGTGAAGTATCAAGAAAATAATACGCCACTTATTATCTTAGCGGGTAAAGAATACGGCACTGGTTCATCGCGGGATTGGGCGGCTAAAGGCTCATTATTGTTGGGTGTAAAAGCTGTAATTGCAGAAAGTTATGAACGAATTCACCGCTCTAATTTAATTGGTATGGGCGTTTTGCCCTTGCAGTTTAAAGACGGTGACAGCCATGAATCGCTCGGTTTAACAGGGCAAGAGCAATTTGATATTAATGAGCTGCACGACAAAACCGATGAAGTTACCATTGTGGCAACCAATAGCGACGGAAAAGAAATACGCTTTAGCGCAGATGTAAGAATCGATACACCTAAAGAGTGGGATTACTACAAACATGGCGGTATTTTACAATACGTATTACGCGGCATGCTCAACTAACCTGCCCTGCATTACCTATAGAAATATACCGCTCTATATTTAGAAACAAACTCCATCAGCCTAGCTCAGTAATGAGCTAGGCTGACTTACTTATCATTCACAAGTTTATCTCTGAAAATCAAACTTTGGTTTGGCCAATTTTCTTAACCATATTAACGCTAACGGTTTCATAACCCATTTCAGCGTATAAGTTTTGTGCGGCATTATTGTGAGAAAACACATGTAAGCCAATATTAACGATATTATGCGTTGCCGCAAAATCTTCTATTTCCTTTAGAGCAAGCTTGGCATAACCCTGACGGCGATGCTCTGCCTTGATTTCTAAATCGTAAATAAACACCGTACTCGTGGTGCTGCTGTTCTCTAACGACAGCCATATCATACCGACTGTCTCATTCACTTCAGGTACTTTCATTTCAAAAAAATGATTGTTATCTGTTTCTATACCACGCGGTAACAGTCTTTCGATATCACGCCTAGATCGAGTTAATGATCCTGTTTTCTGCCAGCGGCCAGATTCCACATTTTCTCGTGCATACTGTACGATCAGCTCTTCGATATAAGAAGCAAAAAAGGGCTTTGACATTGACACCAAGAAAGACATAACGACTCCAATTCATACTAGACAAAACAAACTCACCTATTCAGTATTCATCATTTTTACAAAAACAGAAGCTTTATTTGCAGCATTTAGTCACCAAGTAAAACCCAACCCCTTGCTATTACTGGCTTCTAAAGGTGAGAGACTTGGTTTTCTCTTCGACTATTCCCCAACGGAATTTATCAACCCAAGCAACGCTGGCGTCTACACCACAGAAAACCTAGCACGCATGGCAGAACAGCTGAAACCAAACGGCGTATTCGCAAGCGTCGACTCCCACCTATTGCCCCTTGACAACCCGTTTCAAAGCGGACAATCAACTAACTCGGTTTATGTTTGTGTGAAGGAGTAAGGCAACTCTTACAAGTAACATGGCCGCTAGCCCCTAGTACTTATTCACTATTCGCCCCACCCTCCCCGACAAATTCAATAACGCGCTCAGAAAATTTCGTAATTGAAGCAATCACCTAAACAAACAATCATTCGTAGGGATAAAAAATAACAATAGTCTGGAGTTCTGATATGAGCGATTTTTTCAAAACTGTGCCCGTTGTCAAATACGAAGGCGCGGATTCAAGCAACCCTTTTGCTTTCAAACATTACGATGCGAACAAGATGCTAATGGGTAAAACCATGGCAGAGCATTTACGCGTGGCGGTGTGTTATTGGCACACGTTCTGCTGGCAAGGTAGCGATGTCTTTGGCGCGAATACTTTTGATCGCCCTTGGTTTAAAGCTGCATCAGAAATGGAAGCGGCAAAGCTAAAAACCGACGCGGCGTTTGAGTTTTTCACAAAGCTGGGTGTTCCCTACTACAGCTTTCACGATGTGGATGTCAGCCCAGAAGGCCGTTCAATCAAAGAATACATTAATAACTTTGCGCAAATGGTCGAGGTTCTACAAGCAAAACAAGAAGCCACTGGCATGAAATTATTATGGGGTACAGCCAATGCCTTTTCCAACCCAAGATACATGTCTGGCGCAGCGTCCAACCCGAATCCTGAGATCTTCACTTACGCGGCGACTCAAGTGTTTCACGCGATGAATGCCACCAAAGCACTCAAAGGTGAAAACTACGTTCTATGGGGCGGCCGTGAAGGCTATGAAACCCTATTGAATACCGATCTAAAACGCGAGCGCGCGCAGCTTGGTCGATTCATGCAAATGGTGGTTGAGCACAAATACAAAATTGGTTTCGAAGGCACTTTATTGATCGAGCCAAAACCAGCGGAACCTACTAAGCATCAGTACGATTACGATACTGCGACGGTATATGGCTTCTTAAAAGAATTTGGCCTTGAAAAAGAGATCAAGGTCAACATTGAAGCCAACCACGCGACCTTGGCGGGTCACAGCTTCCATCATGAAATCGCCACGGCTTGTTCCTTGGGCATTCTTGGTTCCGTCGACGCCAACCAAGGCGACGCGCAACTCGGCTGGGATACAGACCAATTCCCAACCAGTGTAGAAGAGTACACGCTTGTTACTTATGAGATTCTAAAGTCTGGCGGTTTCAAAACGGGCGGTTACATGTTCGACACCAAGTTACGTCGTCAGTCGATGGATCTGGAGGATTTATTCCACGGTCACATTGGCGCAATGGATACCTTGGCGTTGTCATTAGAACGTGCGGTTAAAATGATCGAAGATGAAAAATTGGCGAACATTGTTGATCAACGTTATGCGAAATGGAACGACTCTTTGGGTGCAGACATTTTAGCTGGCAAGCATACTTTGCAAGACCTTGCGGCATATGCTGAGAAAAATAACATCGATCCTAAACCAGTTTCTGGTCGCCAAGAAATGCTAGAAAACATGGTGAATGGCTACATCTTTAAATAAGAGTTCAAATAAGCCGTTAGATAAAAGTTAAACAGCTTAAAACTAAAAAACACAGGCCAACGAAAGCTGACCTGTGTTTTTTATTACTTAATTTTACGAAAAATATTAAGAAAAGATCACACCTTTCTTCAATAGAAAGCAGCCGTAACCTCGGCCTTCGCCAGTCACAACAAAAGCATAGGCTTGTTTAGCCGCTTCGTAAAAAGCAAAGCGCTCTAACGAGCCCATTTCAGCGTTATCACTGTCAGCGGTTTTTAGTACAGCAGCGAACTCTTGCTGTACTTCTGGCATCACCGATTTGTCTTCGCCAACCACTTGCATACGCGTCACTGGTTGATCAACGAAAGTATCTAATGGCAATACCGATAAAATCGCCTTGGCAGCTTGAATGACATTCACGCCATCTAAGCGAATAACGGGCTTTCCAGCCGCCATAGAAGCCGCAGGAAAGTTACGATCAACCAAAACGATATCATCACCGTGGCCCATGGTGCGTAACACGTTCAGTAATTCACCACTTAACAAAGGATCTATATTTTTTAGCATGTTTTTTCCCTAATTACAGATAGGCTGAAAGCAAATATTGATAATCTATTTTTGCTGCACGATGGCGGCTTTATGCTGCAAGCGACTTTGTTTTTGATCGATGATGACAGCTAGAATAATCACCACACCTTTAATCACCATTTGCCAAAATTCACTCACGCCCATCATCACCAAACCATCGGCCAAAATACCAATAACAAAAGCGCCAATTAGCGTGCCCATAATGGTGCCGCGGCCACCAGCCAAAGAGGTTCCACCTAATACCACTGCGGCAATGGCGTTCATTTCAAAAGAGACACCTGTTGCAGGGTGGCTCGCGACCAATTGCGAAGATACAACGATGCCCGCAATCGCTGCACAAAAACCTGAAATGGTGTAAACCCAAACTTTGACGCTGCGAACTTTCACGCCAGACAATTCGGCAGAATGTTCGTTGTCACCAATGGCAAAAACATGGCGACCAAATTGCGTTCTTTTCGCGATGTAGGCAATCACACCAGCTAGGATAAACATCATCCAAATCGCGTAAGGCAGACCCAATAATTTAGCAGAACCAATCAATTCAAAACCCGTATTGCCAAGTTGTTCATTTCCAGACAAACCGGTAAAAGTTTCACCACCAGACAACAACATGGACGCGCCACGAACGATATACATGGTGCCCAAGGTACAAATGAAAGGCGCGACGTTATAACGCGTTATCAAGATGCCATTTATCGCGCCAATCAAGCCACCGATAACCAAGACAATAGGCACAACCAACCAAACGCTTGGGAAGATAGCAATGCCAAACATTGGCAACACGATCCCTTTGGTAATCAACCAACCTGCGACCATGCCACAAAAACCCAGAATCGCGCCGATTGAAAGATCAATGCCTGCAGTAATAATGACGAAGGTAATACCAAGTGCCAAAAAGGCGTTGATGGCAATATGCTTAACCATGATGACCACGCTACTTGCCGCCAAAAAGCCCGGTACCATGAAGGTGAAGAACGCCAGAATTAAAAATAACGCAATAAAGGTTCGCATTTTTAGTGCAAGTAATAACAAGCTTTCGCCAGAGAAAACAGACGATTGTTGAGATGCAGTATTTTGAGAAGTTTTCATATTAAAGTCCTTGCGCGCTTGCTGACACAAGTGCAGATTCTGTTGCTTCAGAACGAGCGATATTGGCGGTTAATTTGCCTCCGGACATCACCAGAATGCGATCAGAAACAGCCATGATTTCTTTGAGGTCGGAGGTCGAAAACAACACACCAATCCCCTGTTCAGATAGCTTTACCATCATTTCAAACACATCGCCTTTGGCACCAATATCAATGCCGCGAGTTGGCTCATCCAATAACAAAACTTTCGGACTGGTTAACAAGGTTCGACCAATCACCACTTTTTGTTGGTTGCCACCGCTTAATGCTCGTATTTCAATATCAGGAGAAGACACCTTGATAGACAAATCACCAATGGCGGACGTTACCGCTTCGGCTTCGGCTTTGTCATCAATCGAAAAACGATGCTTAAGTCGACGCCATAAGCTAGAAATCGTCATGTTATTGCTCACTGACGAAATGGGGAAAATGCCGTTCTTTTTACGATCTTCAGGAACAAGACAAATCCCATAACGAATGCGATCACTGGTATCCATTTTGGCTGGCACTTTATGTCCTGCTATCTCGACCTCGCCAGAGTATTCTTGTAAACCAAGTAGACATTCCATTAGTTCGGTTCGACCTGCGCCCATGAGTCCATAAACGCCAACGATCTCACCGGATTTCACATCCATTGATACATCATCAACCAAAGTAAGACCCATTTCGTTGATCAGCTTGATGTTTTTTACGTCTAGTACTGGCTTGCCAAATTCACGACCCGGTTTCAAGAAATTAGACACAGGGTCGCTACCCAACATCTCTCTGACAATCCACGGCACATCGATGTCTTTGACTTCCGCTTCAGACTGAAAATGCCCATCACGTAAAATCGTAATGTGATCGCCGATCGCCATTAACTCTTCTAAACGATGGGAAATATAAATAATAGAAACGCCCTGAGCGGTTAAGTCTCGAATGACTTTAAACAGCAACTCGACCTCGGTTTTACTCAGCGCAGACGTCGGCTCATCCAGAATCAACACGTCTGCTTCATCAGCCAAGGCTTTGGCGATTTCAATCAACTGCTGCTGGCCAACTTTCAAGTTAGACAGCAATTCTGATGGTGCGATGTCTTGATCAAGGCGCGCCATTAGTTCAGCCGTGACTCTATGTTGCTCAGCGGTATCAAGCGGCATCAGACCATGCTGTTTTTCTCGTCCCAAGAAGATATTTTCAGCGACGGTTAAGTTGCCAAACAAATTCAGCTCTTGGTGAACCATACCAATACCTTTGGCAGCCGCATCACGAGTATGCTGGAAAGACACGGCTTCATCGTTTAGATAAATGGTGCCTTTGCTTGGCTGCTGAACACCCGCCAGAATTTTCATCAAGGTGGATTTACCCGCGCCATTTTCGCCGATGATGACGTTCACTTTGCCGCGATAAACTCGGTAATCAACTTCGTTTAACGCGATAGTGCCTGGGTAAATCATGGAGATTTTTTCAGCGCGAATGACGACGTCTGCGTTAGCTTGGCTCATCATTTGCCTCCACGAGTAATCTGTATTGGCACAGCATCGCTGATGGTATTTTGATCTATGGTAATCGCTGCAATGACCGTGGCTTTTTCGCCTATCCAACTAGAATCTGGCTCGCCAACCGATGCCATGGCACGATTATTAAACTCTCGTGAGATTTGAGCGAAACGAATCTGGTTTTTAAAATCATCGAACAAAACGTATTTAGACGCGTCACGAATGGCATTGCCTTTGATGATGCGACCAACTTGCAGATCGATATTGGTATCGCCCACTTTAATCGTTATCGCACCTCTCATTTTGCCTAAATCAACACTTTCGATAGTGCCATCTAAACGGACAAAAAAGCTTTGCTTGGTGTTAATTTGCTGCGCATCCAACTGGGATTTAATACTTTCCCATGGGGTGAACTCTTGTGTCGCTTCAGGGAAGACTTTTGGCTCCCAAAGCTGATCGGCCACTTCAGACAAACTGAAGTCTGCGAAGCTAACGACGGCATTAGGGTCTTTAGGAATAATAGGATTGCCGTCAGCGTCTAAGTCCGTAACGGTACAGGCTGTCAGCAAATTAAGGCACGCAATGAGCCCGATAAATTGAAAGAGTTTTTTATAAGACATAATGATACCCAAGGAGCCGAAGCTCTCAAAAATGAGAGCTTCGAGTCAGGTTGTTATTTTTTTAGAGCGAAGTTGCTTAAATTTTTCGCATTAGAACTATCAATCAATACACAATCCATTAATTGTTTTTCTGGCAATCCTGTTGAGCCGGTACGAATGTATAGATCTGCTTGTTCAGCAACGCGTTGTGCCTGAGCGTAAGCTGGCTGCATGATGGTTGCCTTGATGTTAGAGCCTTTAAGAATGGAATCACGCGCATAATCTAGGCCGTCAAAACCTACGATGAAAACATCTTTACGGCCAGCTGCTTGCAATGCGGCCTCTGCACCCAAAGCCATAGAATCATTACCAGTGATCACGCCTTTGATATTTGGATTCGCTTGTAAAATTGACTCCATACGGCTGAATGCTTCAGTTTGGCTCCAGTTAGCAGATTGGCGAGCAACCATCTTGAATTCTGGGAAGTTATCAAGAATGTCGTGGAAACCTTCGCTACGTACTTGCGCATTGGTGTCTGACTCTGGTCCCACCAGCTCAACGTATTGACCACCGTCGCCCATCAACTCGGCAAATTTTTCACCTGCAAGCTGAGCACCTTGGAAGTTATTCGATACGATTTGAGTGACAGCGATACCAGTTTTATTGATTTCACGGTCATATAAGAAAGCTGGGATACCGGCTTTTTTCAAACGCTCTAGTGAACCAATACTTGCGTCTGCATCAGCATTATCCAAAATAACCGCTTTGGCTTGACGAGCAATCGCTGTTTCAATCAATTGGTTTTGTTTATTTACATCACCGTCATGAGAAGCAACCAAGGTGTCATAACCCAATTCTTTTGCTTTCGCATCCGCGCCTTCAGCACCAGCTTTAAAAAATGGATTGTCATGAGATGGGGTAATGATGGCAATCAAACCGTTACTAGCCAAAACGCTGGTACTAGCCAAGGTCAATAATGTTGCGGCAAGGCAAGATTTCAAGAAGGTTTTCTTTTTCATTGTATGTCTCCGGTATGCTTATTTTTATTAAAATATTCGAATAGCAAACGATTGCGTAATCGTTTGCTATTTTTATATTAAGCGTATGGAGCTTGTCAATAAATTCTTGACCGATAAGAAAAAAATCATATTTATCAAACGGTTAAGACAATAAAGGCATGAACATATGGTGTAATTTAACTACAAAAAATCAAGCAACTGAATTATAAGGACTTTTCTGTATAAAAAGACTTCTTACAAGCTCTATTCTCAATCTTAAAACGAGTTTTTCGTCTAAAACCGAGCAGAGACTTCAAAAAGCTGAAAGTAAAATACACAGAAAATAACAAGAAATCGGAGCTATTTTGCAGAAACAGCAGCTACCGACGAACGAACCACCAAGTTCGGCTCCAACATAATCATTTTGCCTTCTTGACGAGGATTCTCAATCCGCTCAATCATAGTGCTGATCGCTAATTCGGCTAACCGCTCTTTGGGCTGATTGATGGTGGTTAGCGGCGGACTAAAATAAGCAGAATACATACAATTATCATAGCCGATGATAGACAATTGCTGTGGAATTTTAACACCAGATAATTGTGCTTCACTCATAGCCCCCATCGCCATGGCGTCATTACCAACAAACACCGCGCTAGGTAAATTCTGACAAGATAATAATTGGCGCATCCCTAATTTACCGCCTTCAAATTCGAAGTCAGATTCAATCACCCAGTCGTCTTGAATGGCCAGATTTGCTTGTTCCATGGCTTCAATAAAACCGTCTAAACGCTGCTTCGCGGGCAACTTTTCTAACGGACCACCAATGTACGCGATGCGTTTATGGCCTTGTTCAATTAGATGCTGAATCGCCAAATGCGCGCCTTTCACCGAGTTATCTTGTATACGATCCACATAATCGTCAGATGGACCCCAATCCATGACAACCATAGGCAAATTACGCTGTCCGATCAAAGAGCTAAACAGCGAATCATCATAGGCGGAACACATAACCAAAATGCCATCAACACGTTTTTGCGTCAGCATTCGCAGGTAAGAATTGGTTTTTTCGAGCTCACCATCGGTATTACAAAGCACAAGGTTGTAACCTTCTCGGTAACAGCACTTCTCTACTTCGTTGACTAATTCGGCGAAAAAAGGATTCAAGGTGGTGGTGACTAACATACCAAGGCTTTTAGTATTTTTTACCTTTAAGCTGCGTGCCACCGCACTCGGAGCATAATTCAGCTCTTCAGCGGCTTGGAAAACACGTTCTTGTGTCGTCTTGGCTACAAAACGCGTTTTATTCAAAACATGAGATACGGTAGTTGTCGATACACCAGCCCGTAACGCAACGTCTTTGATTGTTGCAGACAAACTTACACTCCCCTTTCATGAATCGTTTTGATTGAATTGTTTAGCCGCCAAGTTTTCCAAACAATGATAAATAGATCAAGCGCTTACCGCTCGTCTTTATCAGGAAAACAACCACTTAGAATCTAATACCATTTCAGGAAGTATACTTAACGACATCGATAAAATGCATCAAGAGTTTTTTCTAATGTCTGATTTGCCTATTTTTTTGGGCGCTCGATTTTGGAAAATACCATTTAAGATTCTTTACCAAGACGCGATGACACTCGGTATTCCCCTGGCGTCATACCCAAGTTTTTGCGTGACACTGTGTACATGTATTGCACCGATGGATAACCACAGGTTCGGGCTATTTCATCGAACGGCAAATTGGTTGAAGTGATCAATTCACAAGCTCGGTAAAACTTGGTCATGTGCAGTTGTTCGTGCATTGAGCAGCCAATTTCGTCGATAAAGCGGGTTTCTAGGTTAGTTCTTGATATACCAATGTAATCCACTACTTGCGCCACTTTCACTCCTCGGCACGCATTGTGACGAATAAAATGCATGGCTTGAATGACATAAGGATCGTGCAAAGCACGATAATCAGACGATTGTCTTTCGGTAATGCCAATTGGATCTACCACTACCAGTGAGTCTTCAACGGAAAAACCTAACAACATACGATGCAGCATTTTTGCTGCTTCATAACCCATTTGCTTACTTCCTTGTTCAACAGAAGACAAAGCAGTTCGGTTTAAGTATCTCGCCATGCTTTCGTTATCGATCCCAACAATGGCAACTTGTTCCGGCACGAGGATATTCAGATGATCACAGACTTGTAATAAATGACGTGCGCGGGAATCCGTGACGGCAATAATGCCAATGGGTTTAGGAAGATCAGTCAACCATGTTTCTAGCTCGTGTTGAGCAGTTTCCCAGATTTCAGCCGATGTGCAGAAACCTTGATGGACATGAGGTTCAAATCCGTCAGAGCGAACTTGCTCCACAAACGCATGCTCTCGCTCACTGGCCCAACGACTGTAAACCGTACTTGGTAAGCCATAAAAGGCAAACTGAGGCAGCCCTTTGCGTTTCAAATGCTGAAACGCACAACGCACTAATGCCGCGTTATCCGTCGCCACATAAGGCAAACGAGGGTAATCTTTTTTATGATGATAAGAACCACCAACTGCCACGGTTGGAATACTGGTATCTTTTAAGATTTCTTCGACTTCTGGATTATCAAAATCGGCAATAATGCCGTCCCCTTTCCAATGCTTTAGCGCATCAAGGCGAGAGCGGAAATCATCTTCAAAGTAAACATCCCAGTCACATTGCGCGGCTTGTAAATACTCACCAATGCCTTCAATGACTTGTCGGTCGTAAACCTTATTAGCATTGAACACCAGATTAAGTCGGTAGCGTTTCTCAAACATACAAAAGCGTCTCTAATTTTTATTTTTGCTGGCTCGATAATACTCTCTGAGAGTCCATTAGTTCTAGAGAATGATAAAAATCAGAAAAGGAATGACAGAAATCGTAATGAAAGAAAGTTTTAATAAAAGAGCTGCGTCATAAGACACCGCTCTTACTGATTAAAGCCCTTTTAATCTTTGATATAACGCCTGAAAACGTTCGCGTTTTTCGGCATATAGAGCAGCACCTGTCTGGTTCGGCAGATAACGCTTAATTAACGCGGGTTTTGTACATACTTCGCTTACTGTCTCTTGACCTTGATAACCTATCGCCGCCAGTCGGGCAGCGCCTAATGCTGGGCCAACTTCACCACCTTCGCGATAATCCATTGGCACATTAAACACATCTGCCAACATCTGTAACCAATAAGTACTTTTCGCACCACCTCCAATAACATCAATACTTTCATTGATATTTTGTGCAGAACGTACCGCGTCTAAGCCATCTAGCAAAGCAAAAGTCACACCTTCCAGTACTGCATGAACAAGATCCGCTGCGGTGGTTTCATGGGTCATTCCCCAAAATACACCTTTCGCATTGGGATCATTATGTGGTGTTCTCTCTCCACTTAAATACGGCAAAAAAGTGAGGCTATTGTCGTGATCCATTCGATTTTCAGCCGCTAATAAAGCGGCTTCTACACTGCTAAACTGAGCTAATTTCGTCACCCAATTAATACAACTCGCGGCGCTCAACATCACCGACATAGTGTGCCAAGTATTAGGAATAGCATGTCCAAAACTGTGCAAAGCGGCGGCTGGATTGGCCGTAAAACCATCACTTACTGCAAAAATAACTCCTGATGTACCAAGCGACAACATGGTTTGCTCAGGCGATATAATCCCCATACCCACAGCGCCAGCGGCGTTGTCGCCACCACCCGCCACAACAGGAACAATCGGCATAGACCAGTGTTTTGCTAAATCGTCATAAATCACACCAGTGATTTGAGATCCTTCAAATACGTTTGGCATTTGCTCTGCCGTTAATCCTGTGGCGCTCAACATGGTGTCACTCCAAGAGCGTTGTTCCATGTTTAGCCATAAGGTACCAGAGGCATCGGATACATCGGTCGCAAACTCGCCCGTCATGCGAAAGCGCAGGTAATCTTTTGGCAACAGCACTTTCGCGATTTGCCCAAAAATCTCTGGCTCGTGCTGTTTTACCCAAAGCAACTTAGGCGCGGTAAAACCTGGCATGATCAAATTGCCGGTAATCGCCTGCACTTCTGGGCAGCGCCTTTGTAATAACAAACATTCTTCATGGGAACGACCGTCATTCCATAAAATCGCAGGTCTTAATACATCGCCTTTTTTATCCAATAATGTAGCGCCATGCATCTGGCCCGATAAGCCAATGGCTTTAACGCCCTGCAAATCATGCTCTGCCGCTAACTGCAACATGGCTAAGTCCGTGGCTTGCCACCAGTCTTCTGGGCTTTGTTCTGACCAAAGATCAAATGGTCTAGATACTGACAAAGGCGATGAGCAGCTGGCTGTTACCTGACCATCTTCAGCCATTAAAATCACTTTGACACCTGAGGTGCCGAGGTCGATACCTATATACATTAAAAAATATCCTTCATCTTGTTAATCGTCATAATTATTGCTAAACGACTTCTGTGGATCTTGTAGGTCAGATGAGCCGAGGAACGAAGGCGTGATCTGACGGTTAACGGTATACGTAACGTCTCACGCCTGATCACGGTCGTACCTCCCTCATCAGGCCTACGAAACCTATCCAACCTTCGCGCACGAAGTTTTACTGTGCTTTCTTGGTTTTCACATCCAGCCAAACAGCGAGTAATAAAATCATGCCTTTGACGATTAATTGCCAAAAAGTCGGTACATCGAGCATGCTCATTCCATTGTCTAAACTCGCCATAATAAGCGCGCCCATGATGGCTCCAAACACTGCACCAACACCGCCTGCCAAACTGGTTCCGCCAATCACACAGGCGGCAATGGCATCCAGCTCCGCCATATTTCCGGCTGCTGGAGAACCCGCACCAAGCCGAGAAGTCAGTATCAAAGCCGCTACAGCGACCATCATGCCGTTAAAACCAAACACCAACATTTTGGTTCGTTCGACGTTCACACCAGACATGCGAGTCGCTTCGATATTGCCGCCAATGGCATACACACGACGACCAAACGCAGTTCGCTTAGCAACATAAGTGGCAATAAGAATTAATCCACCCATGATCAAAATAGGCGTTGGAATGCCTCGATAACTTTCTAAGGCATAGAGCAAAACGAGCAAGACCACGACCGCGACAAAAGCTTTTGCGTATTCAAACTTTGCCGCTTTGTTTTCAACCCCGTGTTGTTTTCTTGCCTTGCGTCGAGCATACACTTTTGCCACCAAACCTAGGCACAACAAGCCAACAACACTGATGCCCCAACCGGAAGGAATATAGCTTTGGCCAATGATCGCCAGCGAGCTGGACGTTGGTGCAACCGTGGCGCCGTCAGTCAAACCCACCAAAATACCACGAAACGCCAACATTCCCGCCAAGGTAACAATGAAAGATGGCACGCGTTGATACGCCACCCACCAGCCATTAAACAAGCCTAAAACCAAACCTGCGACGACGGTCACTAACACGGTAAGTAAAATCGGAAAGTTAAACCAAACATCCAAAATCGCTGCAATCCCACCCAATAAGCCCATCATAGAACCAACCGACAAATCGATTTCGGCACTGATGATGACAAACACCATGCCAATAGCGAGCACACCCACAATGGCCGTTTGACGAATCAAGTTCGAAATATTCCGTGGCGAAATAAACGCGCCATCGGTCGCAATAGAAAAGAAGACGACAATCAGCAGCATCGCCGCTAACATCGCAAACAATTGTAATTGACTGGTTTTTATTGTTTTAAACATTCGCTACACCTTCTTTGATCGCGCAATTCATAATCATTTCTTGGGTCAAACCTTGATAGTCAAATTGCCCTTTCAAGCGCCCTTCATGCATCACTAATACTCGGTCACTGATACCAATCACTTCGGATAATTCAGACGACACCATAATGATGGACATACCTTGTTTGACGAGAGCAAACATCAACTTGTAGATCTCATATTTTGCGCCCACGTCGATGCCGCGAGTTGGCTCATCGAGAATCAGAATTTTGGGATGGGTTAATAAACATTTGGCGATAATGGCTTTTTGTTGGTTGCCACCGCTGAGGTTTTTAATCGACAAATCAGCGGACGCGGTTTTGACTTTTAGCTGCTCAATATAATCGTCGATGTCATTACTTTCTTTGTCTTCGTTCACAGCACCAAACCAAGAAGAATATTGGCCCAATACAGACAAAGTAATATTACGGCCGACGCTCATAATGGGCACGATACCATGACGTTTTCGATCTTCTGGCACCATGGCAATGCCCGCTTCTAACGCCACACGCTGGGAACGAATATTGATGATTCGCCCTTCTAGCTCGATCTCTGCTTCATAGTCACCATCGTAAGAACCATAAAGACACTGCATCAGCTCGGTACGGCCAGAACCAATTAAGCCCGCGATGCCGAGAATTTCCCCATGGCGTAATTCAAAACTGACATCTTCGACTTGCGCTCGGGTCGCGCCAGCTTGTTTGGCGGTGGCGTGTTTGACACGTAAAACCACCTCGCCAATGTCATGTTCTTCTCTTGGAAAAAGCTCGTCTAGCTCTCGCCCAACCATCATGCTGATGATGTCATTTTGTGTCAGCTGAGCCGCTACTTTGGTATCAATATGGTCACCATCACGAATCACGGTGACCCAATCAGACAAGGCCAATACTTCATCCAATTTATGAGAAATATAAATGCACGCAATACCTTGCTGTTTCAATTCGCTGACGATGTTCAATAGAATGTCGATTTCCGTTGTCGTCAAAGACGAAGTCGGTTCATCAAGAATCAGCAGTTTGACGTTTTTATTCAGCGCCTTGGCAATCTCGACCAATTGCTGCTGACCCACACCAAGATCACGTATTGGCGTATCGGGCAATACGTCTAGTTTCACTCGCGCTAATAATTCCGACGTACGACGATGCATTTCCTCGTCATTGAGCCGTGCAAAAGACCCAAGCTCATTACCAAGAAAAATATTTTCCATCACCGACAATTCTTTAACGAGTGCCAATTCCTGATGAATAATGACAATACCCAACGCTTCGGTATCTCGGATTGTCGATGCTCTTACAAGATTACCTTCAAAGAAGATTTCTCCTTCGTAAGAACCAAACGGCCATACGCCGCTTAACACCTTCATCAAGGTCGATTTACCCGAACCATTTTCACCGCAGATAGACAAGACTTCACCACGATCAAGCTGAATGCTCACGCCATTCAAGGCACGAACACCCGAAAAGCTTTTTACAATGGAACGCATGTCCAATAATGTTTGCTTCATATTTACACCCTTATGAAAAGCAAATGGCGCTCAATTGAGCGCCATACATTAGGAAAACTAAGGATTGTAAACATCGTTACGAGAGTGGAAGCCATCAGCAATGACAGTTGAATCTAGATTGTCTTTGGTAACCGAAATCGGCGTTAACAACACGGCATCCACATCTTTTTTGCCGTTGTTAACCGAGCCATTAACTTTGATTTTTTCACCACGAGCTAGCTTAACCGCCATTTCAGCACTGGTTTTTGCCAGTTTCGAAATCGGTTTGTAAACCGTCATAGTCTGTGTGCCAGCAACAATACGACGCACTGATGCTAAATCAGCATCTTGACCAGAAATCACCACTTTACCACTCAAACCTTGTGCAGCTAGTGCTTGGATCGCACCACCAGCGGTAGAATCGTTAGACGCTACAACCGCATCAATTTTATTAGCATTGGCAGTAAGACCATTTTCCATAATATTCAATGCCGCTTCTGCCGACCAACCCATTGCCCACTGGTCACCGACTATATTGATCTTCTTCGAATCAATCGCAGGTTGCAGTACGTTCATTTGGCCTTGACGGAACATCTTCGCGTTGTTATCTGTTGGCGACCCTCCCATCAGAAAATAATTACCTTTTGGTTTACGCTTCAGTAAAGCTTCGGCCTGCATTTCACCCACACGAATATTGTCAAAAGACACATACAAATCGATGTCGGCGAATTTAATTAATCGGTCATAGGCCAGTACTTTAATACCTTCAGCTTTGGCTTCTGCCAGAACATTACCGAGTACTTCACCGTTTTCTGGCACAATAACTAACACATCGACACCACGGGAAATCATGTTTTCAATTTGAGAAATTTGTGTATTTGCATCACCATTGGCAGATTGTGTGTAAACCTTAGCACCCATAGATTCGGCCGCTTCAGTAAACAAATCTCGATCTTTCTGCCAGCGCTCTAATCGTAAGTCAGACATCAACAAACCGATTTTCTCACCCGCCGCCAATGCAGGAAGAGATGTTGCTGCACAGAGTGTTGCCAGCAAACTTATGGAAAGGATTTTTTTCATCTTTTCATTCCTTGTTATTTTTATTAAAAGTGAACGATCTCCTGATGGAGTGAGACGAATGTAAATCGACGCTTTAATAAGCGGTATTATCTTTTTTTGTTTCCGTTTAGCGTTTTTACAAAAAAGCCCTTTGGACGCCAATCCAAAGGGCTTTGATGATACATAAGAGCAGCTTTTGAACGAGCTAACTAAAACTCTTCTTCAACTTGGTTAATAAAGATAAGCACTAAAAACAACACGACAATAAAACGAAACGCAGAAGCTTGCCCATTCCAAATCTGCGACTGCCACATTAAGAACCATTCTGCGCCAATGGTCATAAATCCGGTAAACCAAAGCAACACACCAAGTGCTAAACCAAAATTTGCCAGTGCTTTTGCAGCATTAAACTGTTTTTTATCTGACTTTCTCTTTTGCCACATATTCCATGCACCCAACGCACACAAAATACCAACTAAAGCTTCAGCCAAGATAATCAACCAATAAAATCCGTGATGCAAAAGAGGTTCATCGATAGCACGGTATTTTAATTCATTCCATTCAAACGTCGTGTCCATGGTTAATACATGCTGGACAAACGCAAAGTTAGAACCGTAATCCACAACATTATTAAAAGCCACCAACCCTGCGAACAGAGCAACACAGCCAACTAGTACGATTTTGATTGTTCTTAAATGATTCATCTGATCCTATCCTTTTGAGATGATTGATATATTATTTGTTAAAGCGAAAGAATCTATATCAAAGCTATGAAGAGTAAGCAAATATTGAATTTAGCCGTAACTGTCTCGCTGAATACAAACGGATATACGATAATAAGTACTCCACCTCTTGCCCATCGCCTACAGATACATCACTATTTAGAGCCTATCTAAAATACCGTTTAGATCACGATTGTTAACAAGAAAGCGTTAAGCAAAGCACCTACATGACACAAGGACGCTAAGAACTACAATGAATCTACTCAAAAAATACACTGGTTGGTTTGTGCTTGGCACCTTGGTTTTTTATCTCTTATCCGTTGCTCACTTCATCCCTGTGTTACTTCCTACCTTATTAGCGTGGGGGGCTAATATCGCCATGTGGCATACTTTAGCGCCAAGCGCGAAACGCCAAGTCACTTGGCTAATGGCAATAGGAATAGCAGCATTGCTGTTCGCAGGGTCAAAAGGCACATGGATGACTTGGCAGCAGGTTTTTGCAGTGAACCTGCCGATGTTGGCCATGTTTGTTGCCGTTTCATTTTTAGATTTAACCAACTCGACAGATGAAAAACGCCCTTTACCAAAAGGCTTCAGCGCCATATTCAACACGGCTATTGGCGTTCAAGTATTAGGCGCAGTGATTAATCTATCGGTGATTATGGTGTTCGCAGATCGCATGAAGGGAATAATCAAATTAAGTCCGGTACAACAATTTATACTGACTCGTAATTTTTCTGCTGCGGCTTGGTGGTCACCCTTCTTCGTGGCAACGGGTGTAGCTATAATCTATGCACCAGGCATGCAGTGGCAAAAAACACTTATTCCAGGCATTGCAATGGGATTAGTTGCCATCATTTTTTCCAGTATCGAGGCGTATAAACGTACAAAAGGCGATTTCAACGGCTATCCAATTCGCCGTGAAAGTCTTTTTATTCCTATGTTTTTAGCTTCGAGCGTTATATTTTTTCACTTTATTTGGCCCAATATCAGCATACTAGTACTTATCTGCCTTTTGGCGCCAAGCGCGACTCTGTTACTAATGCGCACTGCCTCTAGAAAAGCAAGCCTACTGCATTTCGTGAACCACAAGCTGCCACAGATCGGCAGTCAATTTGCTCTATTTCTCGCGGCGGGAATATTTTCAAATGGCATTAGCGCGATAATATTGAGTTATCCAGAGTTCTTTAATTTAGAGAGTTTTAGTTTCAGCCCAATACTATTTTCGCTAACGCTTGCCATCATGATTGCCGCTGGCGTTATCGGCATACATCCTGTTGTAAGCATTGCTATTGCTAGTCCAATGCTACTGCCACTGCATCCAGATCCTACTCAATTAGGCTTTTTATTCTTAAGCGCTTGGGCTATTTCCGCAGGCAGTAGTGGACTAACGGGGCTGGGATTATTAATGACTAGCCGCTATCAAATACCAACCAAGACTATAGTCACTAACAGTATCTACTACGCTATTTTTATGTGGTTACTTTGCAGTTTAGTCAATGGATTTTTTTTGTAGAACGCTGTAAACCTATTCGATGTGACGATGGTATTTTGCATTTTAAGTGTTCCCCCTTTAGTGTGGTAATTAAAACCAAGTTCGATTTTTAATTAAACGTAAAAGGAAGTAGAACAATGAAAACGAACACCACTCATAAAAATAACCCGAGCATCGCTAACTTTGCCGCGATCAAAACAGCCATAGTAAATAATGAAGAAGCGCTACTCAAAGAGTTACTTGCTGATCAAGCTATACCAGAACTCGAAAAAAATACCTCATCGATCTAGCCGATCTCAGCAACAACCCTGCAATTTCACAAATAATCAAAGACATACCTGAGGAAAAATAGGCGTTAACAGGTCGATGTCGCTTATTCGGTCATCCGTTGTGGACCTGTGCCCTTTGCGCCTAATTCATCGTATGGGTTAAGAAGCCGACATCTTTCCAGAGAAAGGCAGCCACAACCAATGCAATCGGACATCATGTTTTTTAGTTCCGTTAATTGAGTTATCTTCCTTTCTAACTCACCTTGCCACCTTAGCCCCAACGCTTCCCAATCTTCTAGGGTGACGCGAGTTCGGTTTGGTAACCCTTCAAGCTCCAATAAAATATCCTCCAAAGAAAACCCTGTCCGCTGAGCAACCTGAATAAGAGAAACAATCCGAATGACATGCTTTGGATATTGTCTGTGATTAGAGGTATTTCTTTGACTCTTGATCAAGCCTTTTCTTTCATAAAAATGCAAAGCCGACACAGACACTCCGGTCCTTTCACTTAACACTCCCACTGAAATCCACTCAGGCATTATTATTTTTCGCATTTCACGCTTGACCTCAACTTAAGTTTAGGTAGCAGAATAGACACAAATCCAAGTGAACTCAAGCTCAGCACGGGAGAAAGCACTTGGAAAAATACTGTCTATTTCTAAAAAGAGAGCCTTAATGAAAATAAATCCATTAGACCCCAGAGCACTTTGCCTGCTACTGATCTCCACGCTAACGGTGATGTCCAACGCGACTATTGCCCCTGCATTACCCGGTTTGGCCAATGAGTTCTCAGGAACACCATCTGCCGATTTCTTGGTAAAAATGCTATTACCTATTCCAGCTTTGTTTGTAGTAATTTTTGCTCCAATACTTGGCTGGACAGCCGATAAATTCGGCCGCAGAATTCAAATAATCATTGCGACTATCGTCTTTGCCATCGCAGGTGCAGCTGGTGCAAAGCTACAAGAAATAGAAGCCATTATTATCAGCCGAGCCATTCTAGGCATATGTGTTGCTGGGCTCATGACGGCTATAACCGCGCTAATCACCGATTATTATTCTGGTCCGAAAAGAAGCCAATTTATGGGGCTGCAACAAGCTTTCTCTAATATTGGCGGCATTCTTTTCATCGTCACAGCGGGCTATTTAGCAGGCATCAGCGCTCGACTGCCTTTTTATATCTACGCCAGTGCTATTCTGTTGCTTCCGCTCATATTCCTTTCTATTCGTGACAGCAAGCAAACCAATCAGCCCAGCGATAACCAACGAGACGATACTAATACCAGCTGGACACTACCGCTCATTGGCTGCTCTATTCTCGTTTTCTGCCACTTAGTCGTGTTTTATATCCTACCAACACAAATTCCATTTTTTATGGCCGATATTGGTATCACTGATCCAAGTAAATCAGGCTTGGCAATCGGAATGGGGACATTAGTCGCCGCGATAACCGGCGTATTTTTTGGCAAGCTGGTTGCCAAAATCCAAAGCTATGGCGTCGCACTCATCGGCTTTATTACCATGAGCATTGGCATGCTCGTGCTATCACAAGCCACATCGTTCAGCTTGGTGATTCTCGGTTGCGGCCTCATGGGCGCTTGCATGGGATTAGTAATGCCAAATTTCATGGTAAAAGGCATGGAACTTGTGCCAAGCCACAAACGCGGACTCGCATCTGGCGTACTGACCAGCAGCATCTTCATTGGGCAATTTGTTTCACCTTTTGTCACCTCAGCTCTTATCGCCAAATTGGGGTACAGCGATTTTTACTTATTAGCAGGGGCTTTTACTTTAGTTCTAGCCATTGCAGGCGCAGCCACTCTGAAAAAACAATCTACTCTCACGACAAACGTCAACAAAGGAAACTAAAATGAAAGTACTGGCCTTCGGCACAAGCAACAGCAAAAACTCTATCAACAAGAAACTGGCTTTTTATGCTGCCCAGCAAATCAACAACGCAGACGTGTCACTAATCGACATTGACGACTTTGAAATGCCAATCTATAGCGAAGACAGAGAAAAAGAGTCAGGCATTCCGCAGCTCGCGCATGATTTTTATAAGGCAATAGGCTCGGCCGATAGCATCGTGATGTCATTCGCCGAATACAACGGTTCTTATACCTCGGCTTATAAAAACTTGTTCGATTGGACATCTCGAATAGACATGAAAGTCTTCCAAAATAAACCTGTAATAATGCTGTCTACTTCACCCGGCCCAAGCGGAGCACAAAGTGTTTTAGCCGCTGCACAAGCCTCAGCGCCCTACTTTGCAGCGAACGTAATCAATGCAATATCACTACCGAGCTTCTTCGATAACTTTGATGTAAATAAAGGTGTCGTAACTGATGAGACATTTAACCAGAACTTACTTACAGCAATCAGCAAACTCTAAGCTTTAAGAAAATGTATTGCGCCACGCATACTTAGATCATTAAGGGTATGCGTGGTGCTTATTATTAAAAAGCAAAAGAGTTGTCATTTTCACCTAAACATTTTTAATTACTTTTATTCCGACTTGGTTCGTGAGCAACATAACGAGGTAAATTGGCATCAAAATCATCCCAATTAGCGCTTGATGACACAAAGTTATGCGATTGCGGTCTTTCATCAATATCAGAATCTAAAATACCAAGACGTAAACGCAGTTGATTCGGTGATTGTTCGTTGCTACTAAAAATTGGGGAAGCACACACCCTGCAAAAGTGACGTTTTTTCCCAGGCGAAGTCTCATAAAATGCAACCAGCTCCTGCCCTGTTTTTATCACTAACTCTTTTGTAGCGACAAACCCATTCGTCGCATATGCAGTGCCGCAGCTTTTTCTGCACTTAGAGCAATGGCAGTGAATAATGGAATCAATACCACCATGAATTTCTAATGTTACCGCCCCGCATAAACAGCTCCCGTGATACATAGAATTCCTTTTAAGCAATTATTGTGGTTTTAATTTATAGCAAAAAACTTAGAAAAATTGATCAAATGATAAAAATTCTTCGTTTGTTATGCATAAAAACACCTTAGATATCACTTTCAACTGTCACTAACAATAAACAGGCTGGTTATTATTCACAGATATATCAAATGGTGGTGGTAAGACAATCATATCGCTGATCGTTAAGTTTCGTTGACGAGTTAGGATGTACACAGCAGCATCCATAAGTTAGCTTCATTAAACAAGGAACTAACGACCTTCGAACGACTGTACTTAAGAGATTAAAAGTGGCATCAGATGAACGACTATCACGAAAAAAATAAACTATAAATATAGTATTACTTTTAGCGAAACTTTTGAATTTGAAATATGGCTGAGGGAGTCAGTATTCTTGATAAGAAAGGGAATAAACGAACTTTTGAAATGGTTGCGGGAGCACTTGTTTGAACTTAAAAGTGAACCTACGAATTTTGAAATGGTTGCGGGAGCAGGATTCGAACCTACGACCTTCGGGTTATGAGCCCGACGAGCTACCAGACTGCTCCATCCCGCGACAAGTTAAACTATTGATATAGCTTACTTTTTAGTAATGTATTTCTGAATATTTGTATGACCAAATCTGATATTTGGTTGCGGGAGCAGGATTCGAACCTACGACCTTCGGGTTATGAGCCCGACGAGCTACCAGACTGCTCCATCCCGCGACAAGTTAAACTATTGATATAGCTTACTTTTTAGTAATGTATTTCTGAATATTTGTATGACCAAATCTGATATTTGGTTGCGGGAGCAGGATTCGAACCTACGACCTTCGGGTTATGAGCCCGACGAGCTACCAGACTGCTCCATCCCGCGACAGATTAAACTATTGATATAGCTTACTTTTTAGTAATGTATTTCTGAATATTTGTATGACCAAATCTGATATTTGGTTGCGGGAGCAGGATTCGAACCTACGACCTTCGGGTTATGAGCCCGACGAGCTACCAGACTGCTCCATCCCGCGACAGATTAAACTATTGATATAGCTTACTTTTTAGTAATGTATTTCTGAATATTTGTATGACCAAATCTGATATTTGGTTGCGGGAGCAGGATTCGAACCTACGACCTTCGGGTTATGAGCCCGACGAGCTACCAGACTGCTCCATCCCGCGACAGATTAAACTATTGATTTATATAGTTTATATGCAGAAATTAAAGATAAAAATATGTCAAGATAACTAAATTCACTTGGTTACTGGAGCCCTTTTATTAACTAAAAAGTGAACCAACGACCTACTGTAAGATGGTTGCGTGAGCCCTTTTCTTAACAAAAAGTGAACCAACGACCTATAGTAAAATGGTTGCGGGAGCCGGATTCGAACCAACGACCTTCGGGTTATGAGCCCGACGAGCTACCAGACTGCTCCATCCCGCGACAGATTAAACTATTGATTTATATAGTTTATATGCAGAAATTAAAGATAAAAATATGTCAAGATAACTAAATTCACTTGGTTACTGGAGCCCTTTTATTAACTAAAAAGTGAACCAACGACCTACTGTAAGATGGTTGCGTGAGCCCTTTTCTTAACAAAAAGTGAACCAACGACCTATAGTAAAATGGTTGCGGGAGCCGGATTCGAACCAACGACCTTCGGGTTATGAGCCCGACGAGCTACCAGACTGCTCCATCCCGCGACATACTAAACAATTTATATAGTTTAGATTTTATCTTTTAGTACTGAAGAAATTATATGACTAAATAAATATAAATGGTTGCGGGAGCCGGATTCGAACCAACGACCTTCGGGTTATGAGCCCGACGAGCTTCCAGACTGCTCCATCCCGCGACATACTAAACAATTTATAGAGTTTAGATTTTATCTTTTAGTACTGAATAAATGATATGACGACATAAATATAAATGGTTGCGGGAGCCGGATTCGAACCACCGACCTTCGGGTTATGAGCCCGACGAGCTACCAGACTGCTCCATCCCGCGACAAATTAACTTTCTTTACATCACTAACAACTTCATTTGATTAGTTTTGGCTGGAGCCCTTTTCTTAATTAAAAAGTGAACCAACGACCATTTTTTTAATATGGTTGCGGGAGCCGGATTCGAACCAACGACCTTCGGGTTATGAGCCCGACGAGCTACCAGACTGCTCCATCCCGCGACTAATCATCGTTAACAACAATCATTCATCAATTCTTGTTGGTTAAGCTAATTCGCTCAACCCTTGCCAACGAGGTGCGTATTATAGGTAGATTAATCTAAGAGTCAAGCGCTGCAAGAGAACTAGATAGGATTAGTTGAAAAAAACTCTTTCTGCCTCATTATCTACCTATACCAAACAGACTCAGCCTCTAATTAGATATAGAGAAGCTTAAATACTTGTATCCTACGCTACCACAAGGTAAAAGGTAGCCATCCAATATTTTCGACCAATAGGTTAGGAGCCAATCATGCCCAGCAATATTGAAGCCATTCTAAAAAAATCAGCAATCCCCACTGAAGCCGATGCCCTACCCGGTAGAAGCACGCCTTTAAAAATCTCAGGTATACACGTTGTCAACAATGAACCGTTTGTCCGCTCTGAAAAACCTAATGAATCCGAGGTTATTCTTGGAATGGGTTGTTTCTGGGGTGCCGAGCGCAAACTATGGAATACTCCCGGCGTTATCGTCACTTCTGTTGGTTATGCTGGCGGCTTTACACCCAACCCAACTTATGAAGAAGTTTGCTCAGGACAAACAGGACATAGCGAAGTCGTACAAGTTGTGTTTGATACCTCTATTATCTCGCTAGAGGGCGTGCTTAAGGTTTTCTGGGAAAACCACGACCCAACTCAAGGCATGCGCCAAGGCAACGACATAGGCAGCCAATATCGCTCTGTTATCTATACAACTAATGATAAAGATATGCCAATTATTGAAGCTAGTAAGGCTGCATTCCAAAAAGAATTACTTACTGCAGGTCACGGCATGATCACCACAGAAATCGAACCGCTTGAAACTTATTACTTCGCTGAAGAATATCATCAGCAGTATCTTCATAAAAATCCGAACGGTTACTGCGGACTAGCTGGAACTGGCGTGAGCTGCCCTATCGGCTTAGGCGTGTAGTTTTTAGTTAACGGGGAGATCACTCTCTAAACTGAACAAGTTACAGAAACGAAAAGGCCGAATCGAAAAACGATTCGGCCTTTTTAGTGGTCTCTATGTCAGAGCAAGATTAGCCATCAATATTGATGTTGTACTCTTGGTCGTTGTAGATGACTTTGATGGAGTCAGCAGCAGTAACACTGCCACTTCCATTTGAATCAAAGTTAGAACCAGAACCAAATGTAGCGACATCGCTGCCATCCACTTTTACATGTTTATCCGTAACAGTAACATGAGCTGACAAGAAGCTCGCAATCGCATCTGCGGACGCATCAGCACCTGGGTCACCAGCTACGCCAGTCAGAAGATCTGTTAAATCTAGCGCATCGTCCTTAGCATTGAAGTCAGTAATGGTATCGATCGAAGCATTATTTAACACGAACAAATCAGCTCCTGCCCCACCAGTTAAGGTATCATTACCTGACCCACCGATTAGAACATCATTATCATCGCCGCCAAGTAACGAATCATCACCAGCGCCACCAATTAAGATGTCATTGCCTGCTCCACCAGAAAGGTAATCATTACCACTTCCGCCATCTAACAAGTCATTACCAGAACCTCCATAAAGCTCATCGCTTCCTGCTCCGCCGCTTATGCTGTCGTTGCCACTTCCACCATCTATCCAATCATTACCATCATCACCAGTAAGAAGGTCGTTACCGCCCCTACCATATATAGTATCGTTCCCGCCGTTACCATGGATAGTATCATTGCCACTCTTCAATAAACTAGAGTCGCCACCATAAAGGGTATTACTCCAACCACCATCATTCCAATTTGTATTAAATATATTTCCATCATAACCAGCTCCTGTTTGTATTGAAGAGGTTCCTGCATATACTTGATCAACCAAATGGCTCATATCTTCAAAAGTAGTATCACTTGACTCAGTAACCGTACTACCTGTTCCATTTACAGTAATATTGATGGTGTTAAGAACAGAATCGCCGTCGTTATCAATCACTGTATATTGATAGCTCACAACTTTAGAGTGCCCTTTTCCTAAAGAACCAATAAGTGCAGCACTGGCAGTAAAGACATAGCTTCCATTTGAGTTAGTAACAAAGGTTCCATTGTTGTTACTGGTCGTATTTTCTATCACTTTATCTAAGCCATCCGCACCAGCATCTATTTCAAGCATACCTGACATGGAACTCGTTAAGACTGAGCCAATAGGCTCAACATGAGCAGCTATATTATAGGTGACTGTTTTATTTTCAGGTGTTGTAACAGTATTTGTTATAGCGCCATTCACCAAGAAACCATCAAGGTAAACATTATAACTAACACCACCGACAATAATTGTCTTACTGCTATTTTCTAGCGTTAAAACATCTCCGCTGTTAGTCGTGTTATTCGCCGTTTCATTAATAGTTAACAATGATGATAGATTTACTGTGATTTGCTTGCCACCAATGGTCAAGGTGACATCCACATTAAAGTTTGAGTGCGAAAATGAATCCTCACTCTGAGAAGTCGCATTATTTCTATGGGTAATCGAAGCGACAATTACCTCATCATCAATTGAAACATTGCTATGTGCAACCGATTCACTAACGACAACACTACTATATATGCTATCCGAGTCAGATGTTTTCCCCCAAATTATCGCATCCTGATATGAATCATTGTCTGTGTTATTAAACTGCATCCCATCAGAGTTATTATTACCATTGCGATCGTAATAATAAGAAGAAGAAAAACCAGCAGCCAAATTACTAACAGAGTAGGAATCCACCCCTTCTAAATTAAACGTCGCATTCATTGTTACAGCACTAGGTGAATCGTCTTCAATAGACACAGTAACTGTTTGTGTCGTTACAGCTAATCCATCACCCACTTTAATCTCGAACGGCACAGAAACAGTGTCTTCCTCACCAGCCGAAGGTTGATCTAGAGCTCCTTCCAACGTCACGCTATAAGAGCCTTTTCCTGAACTATCAAGATCTCCGTTCAATGTAACGACCAAAATGGTTTTGTCTCCAGCTGATCCTGTTAACGTATGACCATCATCGCTCAACGTCCAAGTCAGCTCCACTCCACCTGATTTCAATTGTATATCTTCGTTCGGTAGAACTAACGATACCGGTAAATTATCACTCTCATGAACAAAGAACTTACCTGATGTGGTTGCGCTATTTGTCGTATCCGGATTCCCTAGATTATCAGGGTTGCCATTAACCAAACCTTCTTCCGATACAGAAACTGCGGTATGAATTGTCGCGCTATCCGTACCAGTATCAGAAGTATTGCCATACCTATCACTAAGTGTCGCACTGACATTGATATCTTTGCCTTCCCCAGGGTTCGCAAATGTTGTCGCCACAAACCCCGCTGCAATAGAGGCCGCATTCAATACGATACTAGTACTTGTTGTTCCATTACTTACCGTAATCGTATTACCAACCACTGCACCTTCTGGCAAAGTCACTTTTACATCAATTGCACCATTCAATTCATCAGCACTAATCACGCCATCATTATTCGAATCTTCGGTAATTTCAACAGTGGGAGCTTCACTAGCAACACCAGCTAATTCAAGCTTAACTGTAGTGGTTGCACTATCCCCATCACTATCGATAGCCGCTATTGTAAACTGAATATCTTTAGCTATATTCTGATATTGCAGAATATCCCAAGCGCCTGTTTTTTCACTTAACTTAACTTCAAATACTTTATGATCATCAGTATCTTTCGCTGTAAGGGTATGGCCATCATCACTAAGAGTAACGGTATAACCTAAATCATCGACCAAGCCAGTTAATTTGAAATCACTAATACCATCAGCTGAGCTTGCGGTTACTTGACCAGTTGCACTTGCGATAGGCTGAGCAGAATCGACCCCGATAAAAGAAATAGACTGTATAGCAAAATCACTATTAGTCGCATTATTGGAGTTCGTTCCGTTATCAACTGCAATGAAATGCACCTCATCAAAACCGCCCGGAATTGAGGTTAAATCTGTCGTCAAATGACCACCTAATGAATCCGCAGTAAAGTTAGTCGTAGAACCCACTTCTTTACCATCACGATAAAATACTGCTTTTGCAATTTCATTCGCTGCATCACCTTGTTCACCACTGATGAAAAGAGAACTTAATTGCGCATTAATACCAAATGCTAAATGTCCAGGCTCAAGTTTAAATACAATCTCTTCCGATTGACCATTTCGAATAGAAATTTCACTTGCTAGCTCGTCAATAGAAGATGAGGCTTCAGGACTATAAACAGACAGACCACGATAATCTGTTTGGAAGACTTGCGCTTGGGTTAGGTTGCCATTTGTATCAAACCCAATAGCTTGAATGGTAAACCCATCAGCTTGATATATAGATCCATTAACAGTATGTCCTGAGTTCGCAGAATCGGAAGGGCTCCATGCCGCACCAGTTACCGCGAAGCTATAACTACCAGTGACAACTTGAGTTACGCCTTGCGTCGAGACATGGTAACCCTCTGCCGGCTCATTTTGAGAAATAGTGACACCGTCATCTTCAAATTTAAGATGTGAACCAAGATCAACCTCAACATAACCCAAATCTCCTGCTGACGTATTACTGTCTCCATCTGCAGCTGTTATAGCTAATTTAACACCCAAATCTTTCAATGAAACCTGTTCATCAGAGCTGTTCGTATCAGGGTGTGAAACTGCTTGATATTGGATCATAGAGACCTTGCCATCACCATCAACAGTAACTTCGAATACCTTCGTTCCACTTTCTGTCAAACCAACTAATTTACCGCCATCTAATGACAAACTAATCTCTTCACCCGTCCTGGATACAGTAAAGCCAGTGGCAACTGAAGATTCTGCAAGCTTAATTTCATAAGCAACATCACCACGGCCATCCGTACCGTAACCGATATCGAACACTTTAGAAAAATCAGTCGTAGTAGCAGAAACAGAATTCTCAGCAACTAGATCTGAGTCATCCGTAAGCACATTAAGTTTAGCAAGGGCTTCATTATTAACAGTAATAGTTGGAACTGTATCAGTATCAACAAATTCAGCTGCATAAGATCCAACAGCAGTACTGCCGCCTACTTTCTCTGTCGTTATAGCTTCCGCTCTAATAGTGAACGCATCAGAATTTTGCGGCACAGTCATTTTTAACTGAATTCCGGTTAAATCTTTTCCATCCGGATTACTAATAACCCAACCTGTATCACCAAGAGTAAGAGTAACGCCTGCACGCGCTCCAACAAGCTCAACATCAACACCATCAGGAATACCAGAGAGCGTAATACCAGAAAGTGTTTCACTACCATCCGTATCAGTAAGTTCAGCAGATACATCAACCAAAAACTCTTGGCTAGTAGCTATTGTTTCAATTGTTGTGTCATCTTGATTAGGGCCGTCAAGTGTACCATTACCATAGATAACACCTTCTATTTGATTGCTGCCACTAATCAATGTTTGGTTATCATATTTAACAACAATACTGTCGATAGTATTAAAATTACCATTTCTATTATTTGGACCGAAACTTACATCAAAACCTGTAGTATCACCTGATAAGAAAATATAATCCTTCATTGCATCAGGACTCTGCTGAGAAACAGATCCACCTAATACAGAATTAAGATCTCTCAACTCCTCACGCCCATTCCAATCAGACTGTGTATAGAACCAACCGCTATCTGGATGAACGACAAATATATCAGCGTAACTTGAAGACCCATGAGGATTGCCATCCCCGTAATACTCTACTACGCCAGGATGTTCAGAGTCTGGGTTTGCAATTTCTGGTACTGAATCACCTTTAGTCAACCACACACGAACGCCATCACCAATTTTGATAATTTGGCCGTTTTGAACATCAAAACCACCTGGTTGACCACTACCACCGTTAACTTGAGTAATGCCACCAGTATTAGAGCCTTCATTCGATTCTGAAGCCGTTATAGTAAGCTCGACCTTAGGTGCATCAGCAACTGGAACGACATTAATATCCAAATCCGCACTTTCGCCTGTAGATGTTGTATAGCTAACCGTCGGAACATCACCAGACCAATCAGCAGCTGGCACAAATTCATAAGAACCATCTGCTCGAAGTGTTAACGAACCGATGTCTTTATCCGAATCATCACCAGAACCTTTGACTACAACCGTGTCACCAGCTTGATAAGTAACATTATTTATAGAATACGTTGCAACAGTAAAAGCACTATCTACATCTGAATCATTAGACAGAACGCCGTTTGCCGCATTTACAGAAAGAGTTGTATCTTCATTAGTCAATCCTTTATCGCTAACAGTCACTGTCACATCATCAACAGCTGTAACCTCAATAGACAAGGTGGAAGTAACATCCGTACCAGAGCCATTAGTAACAGTATATGAAATGTCAGGCACAGAACCGTTATAATCTTGTTCAGGGATGAAGCTATAACCACCATCAGCAGAAAGAGTAAAGGTACCAACACCAGAAATAGTAGCTATCTTAGAATCGGAATCCGTCAGACTATAAGTCTGCCCATTCACAGTAAAAGAGCTGACTGAGACCGTAAAAATGCTAGCTAGATTAGTAACATTATTAAGCACATTACCTGATGTCACATGATCTTCAGCAGTGGAAACATTTTCATCACCGTCAGAGAAATCATTGTCAATGATACCAATTGTTGCGGAATCAGAGGCAACAACACCATCTACCCCCTTGATAGCTAATTTGAAATGCTCTACCCCTTCAACAATGGCATCATCAACTATTGGGATGCTGATATTTATAGAAATCACACCAGCAGGGATGGTCACATTTCCATTTTCAGTTATAGATAACATCACCGTATCACCAGATGAATTAACATAACTAGCAGTCATATTCTGAAGATCAACATCATCAGCACTTGCAGCGCTATCGAAGGTAGGTAATAACTTGATCGTCACATCAGAACTTGTAGCTTGAGTCAGAGTGACAATAAATTCAGCATTATCACCCTCTATTGGAGCGCCATTATCATTTATATAAGCGATAGTTAAAGTATCAAATTTCGCACTGTCTGTTCCCGGTTCAGAAACATTACCGGCTTTATCAGTAACAGTTGCATCAACTACCAAGGTAGAACCATCTTTAAGACGATCAAACTCAAACTGCACTTTTCCAGCCGTTATTTGCTCCTCCGTCAATACCATAGGCTCTTGCCCAGTTACGGTTAAAGTATCACCAGCAACTGCACCTGTTGGCAAACCTATCTCGACATTTACTTTACCTACTAGTTCAGCATTACTAATTACACCATCATTATTAACATCTTCCGTGATTGTAACGGTTGGAGCTTCTGTAGCTGTTATATCAACAGTTGCAGTATCAGCACCTATTGCAGATTGATTACCATGAGCATCTGTCTGGAAGGCAGATACGGTTATGGCATCTCCGTCCATGACATTTTCAGTCCATGCTATAACTCCATCACTATAACTAAACGAAATTTGAGGAGTGCCGTTCTCATCAACTAAATCACCATTAACATTCAGAGACAAAGAAACTGTACGTTCCTGACCATCACCATTAGCAATCGTAAGAGTAACAACACCTCCAAGCTGCAACTTCTCACCATTTACAGCCACCTCAACTTGAACGTTATCATCACCCAATTCAGCTTTACTAATAAATTCATCATTATCAACATCGTCAATAATAGACACCTTTGGCGTATCTAAGTCGTTGTCTATAATCGTCGCTGTGCCGCTCTCGCCGCCCACATTCAACGTGAACGTTTCATTCGCTTCGTCGATCGTGTCATCGGTCGTCGCGACCGTCGCCGTGAACTCGGTCACGCCCGCTGGGACTGTGATCTTGCCACTGTCCGCATCGTAAGTGACACCACCGCTGAACGTCACGTTCGACAGGTCTGTGTCGTAGTCGTCGCTGCCCGCTGTGCCGTTCGTCAAGCTGAAGTCGTACGTTTGATCCGAGGTGCTTTCATTGCTTAACGTCACGGTGAACACCGCGCCTTGACCTTCAATCACAGTGTCACCGTCCGCATTAACCGCCGTACTAACGATGCTCACCACTGGCGCATCTTGCGCGTCGTCGATGGTC
>NZ_JAHLLW010000019.1 GCF_019426345.1 Marinomonas lutimaris | reverse complement strand
AAGTGTTGCATATTTAGATGGGGTTTTCCCTGTGATGCGTGTTGTTTTACAAGATGAACAAGCATTTTTGGATCTTGTAAAACAAGCTGCGCTAGAAAGTGATTTGACCTTAGGCTCAAAAACGATTGCCGACGAAACTTTAACGACTATCGAACTGGCGAAAAATGATGATCTAGTGCTGACGCTTGGCTTTATGATCAAGGATAGTGTTCTGACCATCTCTGTATTATCACAAAAAGACGATGTGGCCGCTCAAGAGCAGCGTTTTGCTTTGTCGAAACCTACACAGTCAATGCCAGCAGACAGCTGGGAAAACGACGGCAAGACTTATAACTTCATGGATTACTCCCATGGTTTTGTTAGTTTGCTGAACATCGCCAATGCCATGTTTGACAAAGACGCTCGTGCACACAAGCAGTTGAAGGCTTTGATGGGAGATAAGTTACCAGATTTGACGCAAGCACAAATGCAGTGCCGAGCTGATGTTGTTAATATTGTTTCTGGTGTGCCGCGTTTTGTCTTTGGCCTGAATCGTTATGATGTAAAAGACGATAACATGGCGCTTGATTTTTCTTATGCACTGGAAATCAAAAATGCCAACATTTTAGGTGAGCTAAGCAAGCTTCGCGGCTTTATTCCAAGCTACCTAAATACGAGCAAGGATTTGACGATAGGGCTTGGTGTTGGTTTGTCGGCGGACGCACTTTCTCCTGTTTTAACGAGCTTATGGAATCAGTTTACCAAAGCGGAATTCAGCTGTGCTCAGTTGCAAAATTTACAAGTGAAGTTACGTGAAAATAACCCAGCGATGCTATCGGTATTTACTAGCATGGCACAAAGCTTGTCTGGTGTTAGCTTGGGCGTTTTTGATCTGATAAAAGATGAAAATAGCCAATTAGGTGCTCAATACGATGCCATTGCTACTATCACGACTGAAAAGCCAGAAGTACTATCCGCGCTTGCTAGTAAATTTCTGCCAATCTTAAATGGTGTGCAAGTTCCAACCGATGGTTCCGCTATTAATCTAGCCGATAGTGGTTTGCCAATAGACGCTTATGTTGCAATTAAGGGCAAGCATTTGGTGGCTTACACAGGCGAAAAGAGTAAGCAAGTTGCTGAGCAATTAGCGACGGAGGAAGTGAAGCCAAATGGCGTTGTAGCTTTTAATATGGAGAGTACCAAACTGGGTGACCTGATTATGAATATGGGACCACTCAACGCCAGCATGGGGAATGATTGTACCGATTTATTCACCGTATCTACTGCGCTTACCGCAGTGCCTTTTACACTAAAGGTTCGTGAAGATCTTGACGACAATGGCTATAAAAGTGCTTGGTCTATGTCGATGAAAGATGTGTCAAAAGTTACCATTAAACGTCGTCAGGATTTGGTGAATGTATTTAAAGTTGAATACTTAGACGAAGAATGTAAATGGATTGATATCGGCAGTGAAACCTTTAACCAAGATGGGACAGGTACATTTGTTGATACAGATGATTCTAACAGCTGTAATGTCTTCGAAAGTAACTTCAAATGGTCTTATGCTTTGGGGTCTATTGTAGAAGCTAATTCTAACATCCGGTTCCGTAATAGCTGTGAAAATGAATGGGAAGCGCAAGAAAGTGTCGACTTTAGCTGTCAAATCTTAGGCGCAAAGGAAACAGAGTTTTATTGTTTACAAGACGATGGTGATTACAAAGCCCTTCATCGTTACACGCAACAGTAATCTACATAAAACGCTAATTTGGCGGCTTATAACACTCATAAAAAATCCAATGGCCGCCACGCCATTGGATTTTTTTGTGTCTGTTGGCAAAGAATAGACTTGCGTCTGATCGTAAACATTGAAGCTCTCGTTACTTACGCATTGTCGGTTTTACGAACCATTCATAGCCTTTCAGCATGCCGTGCCAGTAGAAAGGAGGCAGTAAGTCTTCTTTCAGCACCCAAGCGAGATAAGTGGGTTTGGTGCCATCGTTAAACCATGTCGGGAAGGTCGGTAACAGCTTTCCGCCGTAACCAAATTCCGCCAAGACAATTTTGCCGCGTTCAACGGTAAGCGGGCAGGAGCCGTAACCGTCGTAAATGGCTCTTAGCGTATTTCCGTTTATGGCATCGGCAATATTTTGAGCTACGACTGGTGCTTGTTTACGAGCCGCTGCCATGGTTTTTGCGTTTGGCGTATTACTGACATCACCTAATGACCAGATGTTTTTGAACTGGGTGTGTTGCAAGGTTTCTTTATCCACATCGACCCAGCCTGCCGCATCGACCAATGGGCTATTGCGGATAAAGTCAGGTGCCGTCTGTGGTGGACAAACATGTAACATATCGAACTCGGTCTCCACGATGCTTTTTTCACCATCTTTATCTGTAGTGGCAAAATAGGCGCGTTTATTCGGACCGTCCACTTTGACTAGGTTGTGAGTGAAGTGAGTATTCACTTGGTATTTTTGAATATAGCTTTCCAAAGCAGGAACATATTCAGGCACGCCAAACAATACAGCGCCCGCATTGTAGAAAGACACGTTAATGTCTTTTTGTTTGTCGTTCTTCAACCAATGGTCACAAGATAGATACATGGCTTTTTGTGGCGCGCCAGCGCATTTGATCGGCATGGGCGGTTGGGTGAATACCGCTTTTCCGCCGTTTAAGTTTTTAACTAAATCCCATGTATAAGGTGCTAAGTCGTAACGATAATTTGATGTCACGCCATTACGACCTAATGTCTCTGATAAGCCTTCAATAGCATCCCAGTTAAGCTTAATACCAGCCGCCACGACTAGGTATTGATAAGCGATTTTTTGGCCGTTTTCGAGTACGACTTGGTTCTCATCTGGCAAGAAAGTTTTTACCGCTTCTTTTAGCCATTTTGTGTGTGCTGGAATAACATCGGCCATGTTGCGGCGCGTATTGGCTGCTTTAAACACACCGCCGCCAACAAGCGTCCAACCGGGCTGATAAAAATGACTTTCAGCAGGATCAATCAAACAAATTTTCAAGCCAGGTTTACGTTTTAATAAACTGGCGGCGGTAGAAATACCGGCTGAGCCTGCACCGACTACTACAACATCGTATTGAGCGGTTGTTTTGTTGTCTTCTTTAGGCTGTGCTTTATCGTCTGTTGCGGAAGAGGCTTTATTGTCTTGAGTGGAAGGATCAGCAGGTGAAGCTTCCTGAGCCGCTTGCCAAATTTGGCTAGAGCGGTTACCGGTTCGACAATAGGCATGAATATTTTCAGCATCTTGTATTGCTGCTTGAAAAGCCGTGATGTCTGAAGCTTTCATTTGCCCGCCAGCAAACGGAATGTGCTCTGCTTTGATATTTTTTTCTTCTGCATAAGCGGCAACATCGGCAAAAGGTAATTGTCCTTCCTCTTCACCATCCGGTCGGTTACAGATGATAAGTGTGACACCTGATTCTGCTAAAGCGTCTATATCGTCTAAGTTAATCTGCTCAGATACGGAATAGTTGTCTGTGATTTGTTTGCGTAACATGGTTGTTCTCACTCTATATAATTATTATTTAGCCTAATGGTCATTAGGCTATTTATAGTTAGTTGCTATTGGCGTTACGGTTTATTTGAATGCATTCAACGGAATTTTCAGATACGACAAACCATTGTTTTCCGGTTCTGGCATGTGTCCTGCTCTCATATTGATTTGTAACGATGGCAAAATCAGGCGAGGCATGGCCAATGTTTTATCGCGGGTTTCACGTAAATCTACAAAGGTCGATTTGCTGATGCCTTTTTTAACGTGGATGTTCAATTCACGCTGCGCTTTTACGGTAGTTTCATATTCCAATTCACGGCCATTTGGGCAGTAGTCATGGCACATAAAAATGCGGTGATCTTCTGGTAGCGCCAAGATTCGTTGTACGGAATCGAACAATATTCCCGCATCGCCACCGGGAAAATCGGCACGTGCGGTACCAGCATCTGGCATGAACAAGGTGTCACCAACGAATACAGCATCCCCTAAAACATGGGTGAAACAGGCTGGTGTGTGGCCCGGTGTATGCAGGGCGGTGCACTGCATTTCGCCAATATAAAATTGCTCACCATCGTTAAATAAATAATCAAATTGAGAGCCGTCATGTAAGAAGTCGGCGCCTTCGTTGAATACTTTGGCAAAGGTTTCTTGAATGGTAGTGATCTGCTCACCAATGCCAATTTTGCCGCCGACTTTGCTTTGAATGTAAGGCGCAGCAGAAAGGTGGTCTGCATGGACGTGAGTTTCAATGAGCCATTCCACTTTTAACTTGTGCGTGGTGACGTATTCAATGATGGCGTCAGCGCCCTTGTGGGATGTACCGCCAGAGGCATAGTCAAAATCCAATACACTGTCGACAATGGCACAGCTAGAAGACGCCGGATCTTTAACGACATAAGAGAAAGTATTGGAGTCTTTATCAAAAAAAGCCGCTACATCAGGCTTGGTTACAATCGTGTTTGTCATGTTTCGCCTCGTTATCAAATTTTTCACACTCAAATGTTTTAGTCACTTGATGAGCTTATAACTTAGATAAGGCAGAAAGCGTGCCAAGGTGAAGGTTTTTATTAACTCATTGATATTTATGTTTATTATTTTAATATTAAATCTAGATAATAAATTAGAATTGACTAATGTAGTGTTGATTGTCATATTTGACTTTATTCTTTGACAAAAATGGCAAGTATTTTATGGATGTTATCGCGTCTGATTCTTCTTCCTTTGATGGGCTAGCTAGCATGTTAGAGGGCTACGATTGTCCTGCTATTTTAGTATCGGTGGATTATCGAATTCTTGCCATTAATCAGCATTATCGAGACGAATTTGGTGATGTTCCTTTGCAGCAGAGCAAGCGCTGCTTTGAAGTTTCCCATGGCTATAGCGTGCCTTGTGATGAAGCGGGTGAAGATTGTCCTTTGTCGGCAACCTTGCAATCAGGCCGCAAAGAACGAGTGTTGCACATTCATCAAACACCCAGAGGCAAAGAGCATGTTGATGTAGAAATGCTGCCGATTCATGACAGCCAAGGTCAATTACTGTTTTTTGTCGAGCTATTGCGCTCTGTGTCGGTGGCCAGCGTGCAAGACAGCAGCAAAAAATTGGTGGGTTCGAGTAAGTCTTTTAATCGAATGCTGGAAAAAATTACTCGTGTTAGTCACAGCGACGCGTCTGTTTTACTACTAGGAGAATCCGGTAGCGGTAAAGAGCTGGTCGCGCACGCGGTTCATCAAGGCGGCCATAGAGCGAGTAATTCCATGGTGACGTTAGAGTGTGCCGGGCTGACGGATTCTTTGTTTGAAAGCGAGTTGTTTGGTCATGTAAAAGGCTCGTTTACTGGCGCGCACAGTAACCGAGTGGGTTTAGTTGAGCTGGCCAATGGTGGCACGCTTTTTTTAGACGAAATCGGTGATGTTCCGCTCTCAATGCAAGTTAAATTATTGCGTCTCATTGAAACTGGGGCATTTCGTCCGGTCGGTTCTTCAACCGTGAAACACACTAATTTCCGATTAATTTGTGCAACTCATAAGAACCTCGCACAAATGGTCAAAGCAGGTGAGTTCCGCCAAGATTTATATTACCGGATCAACGTTTATCCCATTCATGTGCCTTCCTTACGAGAGCGGCAAGACGATCTTGTTTTGCTAACCAACACCTTGTTAAAACGCATCAGTCAACGCAAGGAATATCATCTGACCGACTCAGCGATGCAAGTGTTAAAGCAACACGATTTCCCCGGTAATATTCGTGAGCTAAGCAACATCCTCAACCGCGCAATCCTCTTAACCGATACGAATTTGATTGAGCGAAGCACCATTCAAGAATGCTTGGAGATCGACCGTGAACTTGATCCGCTAATAGATACTTCATCCGCTTTTCAACCGTTAAGTATTACTGACGCTGGCGAAGGCCGAGAATGGCTGGACTTAAAAACCGCCGAAAAACGCTACTTATCAGAACTCATGGCATTTCATCATGACGATAAAGAGCAAGTCGCCAAAGTCGCAGGGATCAGCCTACGATCCTTGTATCGGAAGTTAGAATAGTTGGTTTTTTTCTGGCAATTTTACGTAAAGTATCAAAAAAAACGCTTTATGTTTTAAATAAGATACTTGTAGTCGAGTTTGTATTGCCTTGAATCCTTACTATAACGACTCTGATGGTTGAAACAGTAAGGCGAAAAACATGAAAAAAGTATTTCTTATAACGGCAGCGTTAAGCGGCTTAGTGTCTATGAGCAGCAATGCATTTGAACTCACAAGCCAAGATATTCAAGAGGGGCAAAAGATGCCGCATGCTTTTGAGTTTAACAGTTTTGGTTGTAACGGCGATAATAAATCACCTCAACTAGCTTGGACTGACGCGCCTAAAGGCACGAAAAGTTATGCTATTACCGTGTACGATCCAGATGCGCCGTCTGGTAGTGGCTGGTGGCATTGGTCGGCGTTTAATATTCCGGTTTCTGTGACGTCTTTGGCTCAAGGTGCAGATTTAACTAAGCTTGGTGCGACAGAGCTGAAATCAGATTACGGTAGCGTTGGCTTTGGTGGTTTCTGTCCACCAAAGGGCGATAATATGCATCGTTATCAGTTTACTGTTTGGGCATTACCAGTAGAAAAACTGGATTTAAGCGTTGATGCTTCAGCTGCGTTAGCAGGTTTCACTGTCCGCAGTATGGCAATTGGTAAGGCTATGTTGGTCGCACCTTATAATCGTTAATCGATCACCAATTAGGAGTAAAAATGCGTCCCATGTTTAAAGTCAGTCAAGTGTACGGTTTACAAACACAGCGACTGCGTAATGTGGCCATTCTTACTCCTAGCCTTTTCAAAATTCGTTCAGGGCGCAAGCGTTTATTTTGGCAAGATGATGTGTTGGAATTTGATTCTTCTACCTTGTTATTAACGAAAGCAGGACAACAACTGACGTTTGAAAATGAGCCAAGCAAAGAACGTTTTTTGTCCGTGCAGATGAGCTTTTTATTGCCACCTGCAGAAGACATGATACAGCTGAGTATCAAGGTGGCTGATAATGAATGCTCGCCACGCTTCAAACCTAATCGTTTTGTGATGGCGAGTCTTGATTTCTTGCTGGAATTAGATACACAAAGTGTGAGTGAAACGACTCAGGCGTATTGGTTAAATGGCTTTTACCAACAATTGGCCGAAGCGGGTAAACTGCATCTTATCTTTGAAGGGCATGCTGTTTCTTTTGAGCAAAAAATCACTGAGCTGTTGCAGCAAGCGCCATGGCAAGATTATCAATTGGATCAAGTCGCTGCGCATTTTTCGATGAGTCGGGCGACTTTGATTCGTCGTTTGAAAGAAGAAAATACCCAGTTTAGAACCTTGTTAACTCGAGTGCGTATGAATCATGCTATTAGTTTGATGCAACAAGGTTACCGTCAACAAATAGACATTGCTGTGCGTTGCGGTTATCAATCTCAAGAGCGCTTTAGCCAGCGTTTTTACAAGTCATTCGGGATTACGCCAAGTCAATATATAAAGACACTTTAAGAGGTCTCTTTTAATGAAAAGTCATCCTAGTTTCTTTTTGAAGCGTAACGATGCAATGATGATTCCACCTATGGTAAACAATCCTAGCCATAAGGCATCTTTTCCTAATAAAAGCAGGCTGGCATCTCGCAAGACGATAGCACGGATCATGCGCATGAAGTGCGTGACTGGTAGGGCTTCGGCAATCCATTGGGCAGCGACCGGCATGGCATCGTAAGGGAACATGAATCCCGAGAGTAATATTGATGGCAAGAGAATAAATATAGTCATCTGCATCGATTGCAATTGCGTTTTGGCAATGGTGGAAAGCACCAATCCAAGAGTTAAGCTGGCAAAAATGAATAAAATGGAGCTGCCGAGTAGTGACAGAATGCTACCTTTAATCGGCACAGAAAACACCCAATGACCCACGCATAAAATAATAGCGACTTGTAAGAGCCCGACTAAAACGTAAGGCGCTATTTTTCCTATCATGAGTTCGATCGAACGCACTGGCGTGGTAATGAGAAACTCCATATTGCCGTGTTCGTGCTCGCGAACGATGGCGGACGATGTAAATAAAATCATTGTCATGGTCAGTATCACTGCTACTAAACCTGGGACAATATTCACCACGGTTCTTTGTTCTGGATTGAAGTATTGCACCACTTCGAAACTCGGCGCGGTGCGTGTCGCGGTATGGTTTGCCACTTCGTCCAAAGGCATATTACGCAATGCTCTGATGGTAGACGCAATGACGGTATCCGAACCGTCGACTATCCATTGGCCTATTGGCTGAGTAAGTTGGGAGTCAGTTTGTTTATGATCGTAGAGCGGGTGATTGAATAGACGGCGAGTCATGTCTGCTGGCAAATACAGTACGGCTCTGATCTCGCCTTTGGTAATGGCGACTTCGGCTTCTTTGATCGAACGATAACGAGCAATAAAGTCGACGGATTGAGTGGCCACCAGCGCTTGTTCGACCGCTCGGCTTTCCGATGTTTGGCTGAGGTCGACAAGACCAGCGTGAATGTGTCTAGCATCGGTGTTAATTGCATAGCCAAACAGCATAAGTTGTACCAGCGGTATCATGATAATCATGCCGAAGGTCATTCTGTCTCGGGAGAGCTGCTTTAATTCTTTGATGAAAATAGCATACACTCTAATCCACATACTAATCCCCATGACGCCCTCCGGTGCAGGTAACAAATACGTCTTCAAGGCTAGGACGTGCTAATACTGTTTCTCTGCCATCACTGAGTTTTGAGATAAGGCTGAGAGGATCTTGTACCTTTTTCTTCACTAGTACTCTTAGATGCGCGCCAATTTGTGCTGCAGAGAGGATTTCTGGGTGCTGGGTTAGTGTCTGTTTGAGTTGTCTTAACTTGTTGCCACTGACTTCCACAACGGTGGCAGGCATAGCATCCATCAAGGCTTGAGGCGAACCATCGGCGCGTTTATTGCCTTCTTCCATAATTGCCAAAGAGTGACAGCGTTCGGCTTCATCCATGTAATGGGTGGACACCAAAATAGTGGTGCCAGCGGCACAAAGGTCGAACAATCTTTCCCAGAATTCACGACGATTTTCTGGATCAACCGCAGAGGTTGGCTCATCGAGAAATAACAACTCAGGCGAATGTAGCGTGGCGCAGGCTAGAGCGAGGCGCTGTTTTTGTCCGCCACTCATGGAGCCAGCAAACTGTTTCGCTTGTTTTTCTAAATCGTATAACGCGAGTAACTCTTCGAGACGGGCTTTTTTGCGCTTTCCGGCAAAACCATAAATGGCACCGACAAAATTTAGATTCTCTTGAACGGTAAGGTCGTCGTATAAGGAGAACTTTTGCGTCATATAGCCGATGCGCTTTTTCAGCGATTCTTCATGGCCTAATAGCGATTTACCTAAAATGGTGACGTCACCTTCGCTGGCTTCTAATAACCCAGTGAGCAGGCGGATGCTGGTGGATTTTCCGCAGCCATTGGGTCCAAGAAAACCATAGATGCTGCCTTTGGGGATGTTTAAATCGAGTTTATTTACCGCAATGTTGTTGCCAAAATGCTTGCTCAATCCCTTGGCTTCAATGGCATATTCTGATTGTTCTGAAGCGTTGGTCATGGTAAATGCACCTCAACTGCCAAGCCTGTGGGCAGTTTGTCGGCGTCGATGAGATCGATATCGGTTAGATACATCAAACGTGCTCTGTCTCGTTCGTTGAGGGCATAAAATGGCGTATAAGCGGGTTGCGAGCGAATATTTCGCACACGGCCTTGAATGGGCGATTCGATACCATCAGCAAACACTTCAATAGCGTCGCCAGTTTTTATCTTAGTTAACGCGCTGGCAGGTAAATACATTCTTGCATAAGGGTGAGCAGAAGACAGCAGGCTAATTAGCTGAGTGCCAGCAGTAACTCTATCGCCTTCGTGCCAGGGGAGCGTATCAATCGTGCCGTCAATCGGTGCTTTTATGGTGAGGTCTTCACGGGCTTTGCTTTGCCATTCAAGAGCGGCTTGTGCAGCTTGAACCTTAGCATTGGATTGGGCAATGTCTTCTTCGCGCGCACCATTTTTTAACTCTAGCCATTGGTCATGGGCTTGCTGTGCTTTAGCTTTATTGCTGTCTCTAGATGCTTTAGCCGCATCGAAATCGGCTTTGCCAACGACCTTGCTTTTATAGAGTTTTTCGATGCGTTGGTATTTTAGCTCCGCTTCTTTGCTGGCGGCTTGAGTAGCTTCTAGCGCAGCGAGTGAAGCGCTTAATTGCTCTGGTCGTGTGCCAGCAGTTAATACGCTAAGAGCGGCATTGGCTTGGGCAAGCTCGGCTTCACGTTGGGCAATAAGTGCATCAGCGCTGCGTGAGTCTAATTGCAACAAAATGTCACCTTGAAAGACTTGTTGTCCTTCGTTGACCTTTACTAAAACAATTTGCTCCGCAGCGGGAGCTGACAAAGTGATTCTATCTCGTTCAATATTACCCATGGCGTAAGTGTTGTCTTCGGACTGACAAGCAGCAAGTAAAGTCAGCATAAGAGCGGGTAGTAGAATATGACGTGTTTTCATTCTTGCTCACCTTTAGGTGTCTTTGGATGATGGTTGTGGTGATGGAGAGGTGAAAAGTCCTTGTTCTAACAATGTTTGGTTATGAACCGCTAGATTTAATAACCAGTCTTCTTTGAGTTCGACTCCAAGTTGTTGTTGAAGATATTTTGGTGCTAATACCGGAAAAATCATTAAGCTGACAAAGCTAAGGCGAATCCATGCCGGGTTTAGATTGGGGTTAATTTGTTTTTGCTGTTCAAATGCCTCGATCCATTTTTCTGATCGTTTCAAGATGTTGTCGATAATGCCCGTCAAAATACCAAACGCTTCGGGGTTATCTTGTTGGTTTATCACCTGCAGAATCAATTTTGGCAGCATGGGATTGTTGGCAATCATGCGATAGTAGGTTTGCATCAGTAACAATGGATTGGGGGAGGGGGTGGGGTCAATATCGGCTTGGAATTGTTCGATAACCGGAGCCAAGGTTTCTTGTATTGTTGCTTCGAATAAACCTGCTTTTGAACCGAAGTAGTAACGAATCATAGCCGCATCTACTCCCGCCGAGAGGGCGATTTTTCGAGTCGATACCTTGTCAAAACCCTGTTCAGAGAAACAACGCTTGGCGGCAGCAATTAAACTGCTGCGAGCGGAATCTTGATTCTTATCAGACTGTTTAGGGCGCCCCATTCGGGTGGTCATTGTTGGCTCCAATTATTAATTCATCTAGTGATGAATATAGGCCATATATCCACAATGAGTTACTAAGATAATTCCTCAAAATGTTATTTAGTGAGGGATTTAACGTTAAAAACCTCTTCGTTTTTTATTGGATTACTGTGACTGTATTAGAGAAAAGATAGGTGAATATTTGAATTCACCTATCTTGGTAGCTAGCTAGGGATCGTTCAAGCAAACTGAAATTGTTTGATTTTTTTGCTTAGCTCATCGGTCATGTTGGCAATCATTGTGCTGCCTTCAGACACTTGTTGAGAATCCTCTAGTACTTTTTCAGACACTTCTCGAATGCCCATTATGTTGTTATTAATCTCTTCGGCCACTGTGCCTTGCTGTTCTGCCGCTGAAGCAATTTGATGGCTGCGAGCCGATACGTCGTCCACTTGCATTAGCATGTTTTTCAGGTTTTCAGCGGCAACATGCATTCTGTCTGCACCGCGCTCTGCTTGTTGCGTGCTGGTTGCCATAGAAGTGGACGCTTCTTTTGACTGATGCTGAAGTTTTTCGATAATGGCACGGATTTCGACGGTTGATCCTTGAGTGCGGCTAGCCAGTGAGCGAACTTCATCGGCCACGACGGCAAAGCCTCGGCCTAGTTCGCCAGCGCGTGCGGCTTCAATCGCTGCGTTTAAGGCAAGTAGGTTAGTTTGCTCGGAAATATCACCAATTACGCCTAAAACAGAGTCGATGTCGCCTGTTTGCTCCAGCAGTTTAATAATGACGTCGTTAGCACCTTCGATGTTCTTGGTTAGGATTTGGATGTCTTCATTCGTCGCGTCCAAATCTTGGCTGCTTTGACGGGTGATGGTTTGCACCATTTGAGTCGCATCAGCGGTATCTTTGGCATGTTGCGCTACGTCTCGAATAGAGTAAGACATTTCGTTCATGGCGGTAGCAAGCATTTCGACTTCTTGGAATTGGTGATCCATGCCTTGTTTAGTATGTAAGCTGTTGCCTTGCATTTGCACGCAAACAGCTTGCAGCTCGGTGATGGCGTGGTCAACTTCTAACAAGGTGTCGTTTAATGAAACGGATACATGGTTTGCCGCGTTGGCTAAAATACCTATCTCATCTCCTCGTTGCATATCTAGTTGCTTAGTCAAGTCGCCATCCGAAATATGCTGAAGGTGTTCTGTCACAGTTTTAAGAGGACGTGTGATATTGCGTACAATAGTCACACTGCCGATTAGGGCGAGGAGTACTAGGATGAGTTCGATAACGGCAGACTTTTGTACCGCTGTCCAAAAAATATCCGTGACACCGCTGTATAGCACGCCGCTACCGATTATCCATCCCCAAGGTTGGTAACCTTTTACGTAAGATACTTTGTCTTCAGGCTGTGAGACTTGTGGACCTTTATAAGCGTAATGTACATAGCCTTCTTCTTGATTTTTCACTACAGACACCATTGCTTGCCAATGATGGAAGCCATTTACATCTGTCACATTTGCCATGTTTTTACCTGCATCTTGTGGCTTAAAGGGATGCATGAGTAGTTTGGCTTGCATGTCATTTACCCAGAAATAACCATCGTCACCAAAGCGCAGGGCTGATAGCGCAGCCAAAGCCGATTGTTTGGCTTGTTCTTCTCCTATAATAGGTGCTTGATCACCATAATATTTGACAAGGGAGTAAGCGCTATCGACTTGCTCTTTCACTTGTAATTGACGTGCGTTGAGCAATTCACTGTGCAGTTCGTTATAGGCTATCGCGCTAAAAATGATGAGTAATGTGACTAGGGTACCGATAAGCCCCCATAGTTTGTAGCTTACTTTGATTGAGCTTAGCTTCATGTGATATCCCTATTAATGATTGTTTTATAAGCAGGGATTATGAGCCTGAGTGACGGTGAGTATTGTGATTAAAATCAAGAAAACGGCACTTAGCATGACTTTTTGCTACCATCCAAGGCCTGAAGGTTTTTTCTTATAAGGAAGCGCTATGAAATATTCTATTCTTATTACAGGTTGTTCGACAGGAATTGGGCTGGAAGCCGCCAGAATGCTTCAAGAGCGTGATTTTTTGGTGGTGGCGAGTTGCCGTAAGCAAGAGGACGTAGCGGCATTGCGAGCTCAAGGTATTAAGCATGTTGTTCGACTGGATTTGGCGGATTCCTCTTCAATAGAAAAAGGCTTGCAAGAAACATTAGCGATTACCAATGGTCAGCTCTTTGCTTTGTTTAATAATGGCGCTTACGGCCAACCCGGAGCGGTAGAAGATTTGCCGGTTGATGCGTTAAGAGCGCAGTTTGAGTGTAATTTCTTTGGTACTCATGAGCTGACAACCAAGGTGCTGAAAATCATGCTAGCTCAAGGTTACGGTCGAATTGTAAATAACAGCTCTGTATTGGGGTTGGTTGCTGCGCCGTTCCGTGGTGCTTACAACGCCAGTAAGTTTGCTTTAGAGGGCCTAACCGATACCTTGCGCTTGGAGTTGTCGGATACGCCGATAAAAGTGAGTTTGATTGAACCTGGTCCCATTGAAAGTCGTTTTCGTGCGAATGCGTTGCTTGCTCTGCAAGACAATATTGATATAGAAAATAGCCGCCACCAAAAAGGTTACGCAGAAGCGATTGCTCGTTTGAGCAAAGAGGGCGTAACTTCATCGCAAACTTTGCCAGCAAGTGCCGTAGTGAAAAAACTGATTCATGCCTTGGAATCACCTCGTCCAAGAGCACGTTATTACGTGACTATGCCAACGTATGCTGCTGTGGTGATGAAACGCGTGTTACCAACTTGCTTGCTGGATTGGGTAATGCGACGCCAAGGTGCGTAGATTTTTTTAGAAGCCTGTTTAGTGCTTCCGATCTAGTTTTTCTAGCGCTAATCTAGCTTTTCTAGCCATTGAGTCATGGCTGATAAATAAGCTGTACGAGCAGGTTGGTGAGACAAATACAAGTCATGGAAACCTTGAGGTATGCTCGCTTGTGTGAGGTTTATGAAGGTTTTTTTGGCGGCTTGCTGCATGCTATCGACGTCTAACACGCCGTCGCCTTGCTGTACTTCTTCGACCGTGCGTTTTCCTATGGTGCTGATTTCGGCATGGCACATTAGTGTTGGTGTATGGAGGCGCTGCTTAGCAAGATTACGTTGCGCAATAATGACTTCTCTTAGCCAATGGAAAGATAAATCGAAGCCCTGCGAGGGTTTCCAATCTAATCGGTAATCCCATTCACCGCCATATATTGTGTGTAGTGACTTCGAGTAAATATTAATTTTTTTCGCTCGTAAATACGAAAACGGCAGTAAAGATACCAAGATTCGAACTGGCCAACTGACGTAATTTAATACGGCTGGAGAAAAAGGAAGAGCAAGAAATGGACTGTTGAGCATGAGCCCAAGAACCTCAGGAAACGCTTTGCTGTAATGGCTTTCGCGTTCAGGTGGAGCATAGGGCTGAGCTAAATAAGTTGATACCACTAAGCCACCAGTAGAGTGTCCAAGTATGACGACTTGATCTACGCCATCTTGTTTTATGGTTGCCAAGGCGATGTCTAAATCTTGTCCATATTGCTCAATTGATTCACACCAGTTAGGCGGCGTTGATGGTCGGATAGAGCGACCGTAACCTTGTAAATCCAAGGCATAGAAGCGATAGCCAAGATCGACAAAGTGCTCAGCTAAACCGGTCTGAAAAAAATAATCTGTGTAGCCATGTACGTACAAAATAGCTTTTGTCGCATATGGGTTACCGATATGATTAATGAGAGTAGTGTGGACTTGAGTCTTAGGGCCAGCAAAAGAAAAGGTGCGGGCGCGAAAGTCGGCACCCAATAGGTCTTCACATTCGCTAACTTGTTGCCAGTGTTGTCCTATTGGTGCGCTCATATTCGTCTTCTTTATCAATTGGTTAAAAAATATTATCACCTAGTTGATCAATCGTAAGCTTGGCTTTTCGTAAGGTGATTTCAATACACTCGTCGCGGTTTGGCATTAAATCTGAACGAATAAACTTATGTGTTTTTTGCTCTTCGCCATCGCCCTTGGTGATGGTTGCGGCGACTCTGTATTGGCCGCTGTCTTTCATCGGTGCTGGTATAATTGAAAAACCTTTATATTCAACGACGTCTTCTGTTTTTTCTGGTGCGCTTTCGCCACCTGCAAATAGCCCTTTGAGGCTAGATAGAATACCCATGCAATTGTTCTCCTAAACTTTTCGTTATTTTTCGGGGATTTGTTGTAATAGTCAAATTCCGTCGTATGATTTATTTTAATCGGTTACAGAATTACCACAGGATTGTTGTCCTGTCGAAGTAAAAGCAGGCTTATAATAATTTTTTGGTGTTTTCTTTTCCTAGGATAGTAGTTTGAAAAAAACGATGAGCACTATTAATCAAGTTGCAACACTCGCAGGCGTTTCTAAAGCCACGGTTTCTCGAGTGTTAAGTGGTGTTACGCCAGTCAAAGATGAGACGAAATCTCGTGTATTAGAAGCCATCAAAGCACTCTCTTATAGTCCGAATCAGGCGGCCCGTTCGCTTGCGAGTAATAAGACTTACACCATTGGTTTGGTTGCATCTCGTATCGATACAGCATACTACGGACCAGCGGCAAGCGGCGTTGAAAAGGCCTTACGCGGTGGTGATCGTCATGTGATTATCGCCAGTGGTAACGGGTCGTTAGAAGGCGAGCGTGATGCTGTCGACTTTTTGATTAAACGTCAAGTGGATGCGTTAGTGATTATTACCAACTTTTTATCCGAAGAGGAAATATCACAGATTAATTTGCGTTGTCCTGTTTTTGTTTTAAATCAGACTTTTCCTGGTGGAGAAGACCGTCATATTTCTTTCGATAATTTTGCGGGTGGTGAAATGGCGACCCAATATCTTATTGATAAAGGCCATAAAAAGATTGCGACTGTTACAGGCCCATTATGGAAGCATGATGCGTATCAGCGTTATTTAGGTTGCCAAAAAGCGCTACAACAAGCCGATCTTGCCCTGCACTTTCAACTCGAAGGCAACTTTAGTGCGAATTCTGGTATGACTCACATGCAATCTATTTTAGAGCGTGAAGATAGACCAACTGCGATCTTTTTTGCCAATGATATTATGGCGATGGGAGCCCTGCATGTATGTGCAGAACAAGGGATTAAGGTCCCTGAAGATATTGCCATAATAGGTTTTGATGACCTTGATATGTCTAAGTATTATTCCCCAAGCATTACCACCATCAAACTGCCATTATACGATATGGCTGAAGCCACGGCATACCTGCTTTTAAACAGCGTTTACGGTGCTCATTTCCCTTTAAAAACGACCTTTTCCCCTGAGTTAATTGTTCGTCAATCTGCTTAAGTTGAATTAGTAGCCCTTAAAACAAATAAGTAAAAAGTATTGACGGGGATCTTTTATTGTCTAATATTTGTTCATGAAAACGGTTTCATTTCAAGTTTTACCGTTTTCAGCTCAAGCCTTTCGCAAGGAAGTTTTGAGGACAAAAACCCAATAGAGGATAAAAATAATATGATGGGTAAAAAACTGTTTGCTGCCACAATTGGGGCAGGATGTATGAGTGCGTCGGTCCAAGCGGCTAATGTTGAAGTCATTCATTGGTGGACATCTGGCGGTGAGCAAAAAGCCGTCACAGTGTTGGCCGAGGAATTTAATAAACTGGGCAACGACAAGTGGATGGATACCGCTGTCGCATTAGGCGAAAACGCGCGAGCACTTACCATGCAGCGCATTCTAGGTGGTGATGCACCGGGCGCCGCACAATTCAACACCTCTCGTCAGTTCGAAGAATTGATTGAAGAAGGTCTTCTCCTAGATCTCACTCCGGTTGCAGAGAAAGAAGGTTGGACAAACTTTATACGTCCTTCGAGTATCTTAAATCCTTGTATGAAAGACGGCGGCATTTATTGTGTGCCAGTCAATATCCATTCTAATCAATGGCTTTGGACGAATAAGAAGGTCTTTGCTGATGTTGGCGTGAAAGAACCTCATACATGGGAAGAGTTTTTGGCTGTCGCGCCTAAAATTCGTGAAGCGGGTTACATTCCTTTGGCCTTTGGTGGACAAGGTTGGCAGGAACGTCATGTTTTTGATGTAGTGATGATTGGCGTGACAGATGAAAAATTCTGGAACAGGGTATGGAAAGATAAGGATCCAAAGGCTGCTAGCAGCGATAAAATGCGTAAGGTGTTTGAAACTTTTGGTGCATTACGACAATTTACCGATGAGGGAGCGCCTGGTCGAAACTGGAATGATGCCACGAATATGGTTATCACCGGCAAAGCGGCTGCACAAGTAATGGGTGACTGGGCCCGTGGTGAGTTTGCTGCGGCAGGAAAAGTTGCCGAAGTCGATTATGGCTGTATTCCGGGACCCGCTAAACGTCCTTCTCTCACTTTAGGCGGAGATGCATTTATCTTCCCTAAATCCTCAGATAAAAACCTTGAAGCGGCACAAATGAAGTTAGCTTCTATGATGTTGAGCCCAACTATTCAAGCAAAATTCAACAATACTAAAGGCTCTTTGCCAGTACGTGCCGATGTCGATTTAGATGTGGCTGATGCTTGCATGAAAAAAGGCCTCGCTTTGTTGGATGACCCCAAAGCCACTATCACACCTGCAAATAATTACATTACGGAAGATACGAATGGGCAGGTGCAAGATCTAGTCTCTACTTTTTGGAACGAACCAAGTATGTCTGTCGACAATGCACTTAATATTTTTAAAGGCATTATCGAAGACGCCGAATGATTTTTTGGTGAAAAAATGACCGCCTGTTAATTGTCCTAAGTCTACATACTTAGTTGAACGGCTTTTTAGTGGGCTGTCCTGGCGGTCAATTCTTGCGTTTCAAAAGGAGTTTCAAATGGAAGAGACTACGGCTACTTCAATAAAAGTATCGACCCCGCGACGTACGAAACGAATTCAAATTTCTTCGTTATTAGCAAGTGCGCCCATGGCGATTGTTGCAATTGGCGTATTTGTGGTTTGTGTCGGTTATTCGGTGATGCTTTCGTTCACGAAATCACGCTTGTTTCCAAACTTTAATTGGGTCGGATTAGACCAATATGAACGCCTCTGGGGAACGTCCCGGTGGGTGGTGTCTGTAGAAAACTTATTTTTGTATGGAATTTTATTCATTGCCTTTTGTTTAGTCTCGGGCTTTTTTATGGCGGTGTTTCTTGATCAGAAAGTCCGTTTTGAAAGCGGCTTTAGGACTTTGTTTTTGTATCCCTATGCGATGTCCTTGGTTGTAACGGGTCTAGTTTGGCAATGGATGATGGAACCTTCTCTTGGCGTTCAAAATGTTATTCAACGTATGGGTTGGGAATCATTTGAATTCGCGCCTTTGGTTGATCCGCAGTACGCACTTTATGGTGTATTAATCGCTGCCGTTTGGCAGTCGTCTGGGTTAGTAATGGCTCTGATGTTGGCAGGTTTACGAGGCATTGATGGCGAAATTTGGAAAGCGGCTCGTGTGGATGGCATTCCAACATGGAGGACCTATCTCTTTATCGTTTTGCCAATGATGCGACCAGTGATGATTACTTCTGTGGTGTTGCTCGCTGTTGGTGTGGTGAGGGTTTATGACCTTATTGTCGCGCAAACGGGTGGCGGCCCTGGTATGTCGACGGAAATGCCTGCGAAGTTCGTTATTGATCACATTACAGCCCGTGGCAACGTGGGCTTAGGGATGGCTGCGGCGACCATGATGTTACTTCCAGTGCTCTTGGTCATTGGTCCTTGGATTTATCGCGAATATGTTCGTCCAACGAAACATTAGGAGTCGATCATGGAACAGATTCAATTAACTGGCCCACATGGGCCAAAGCCGAAAAAAACTACAGTCTCACGGCTTGGCGTTTATTTATTTTTATTCAGTGCTGCCGTTTTCTTTTGTATTCCTTTGTACGTGATGTTGATTACATCGCTAAAAGGCATGCCTGAGATTCGCTTAGGGGAGCTTTTTGCGTTACCTGGTGACCCAAGTTTTGCCGCATGGGTAAAAGCGTGGGGAGAGGCCTGCTCTGGGGTGGAATGTAATGGTATTCAAACAGGATTTTGGAACTCCGTAAAAATCACTATTCCGAGTGTGGCGATCTCTATCATTCTCGGTTCTATCAATGGTTATGCCTTGTCATTTTGGCGTTTTAAAGGCTCAAATGTATTGTTTGGTCTTTTGTTATTTGGCGCCTTTGTGCCTTTTCAAGTGGTGATCTTTCCGCTGATCATTTTCCTTCGTGAGGTGGGACTTTATGGTTCTTTAACTGGGATTATTTTGATTCACACCATCTTTGGTATGCCGATCATGACCTTGTTATTCCGCAATTATTTTTCATCTTTACCCGATGAATTATTTAAAGCTGCGCGAGTAGATGGCGCAAATTTTTGGCAGATCTTCTTTCAAATCATGATGCCTTTATCTATTCCTGTAACGGTTGTTGCAGTGATTTTACAGACTACAGGCATTTGGAATGACTACTTATTGGGGCTGATTTTTGCCGGTCGAGAGAACCTACCAATGACGGTGCAATTAAACAATATAGTGGCAACGACATTTGGCGTACGTGAATACAACGTGAACATGGCAGCAACGATTCTTACGGCACTGGTGCCGTTGGCTATTTACCTGTTGTCTGGCAAATATTTTGTGCGTGGCATAGCGGCTGGCGCGGTGAAGGGGTAAGACGATGAACAGTATATCGATTAAAGAGTTAGATCTTAAATACCAAGATGCCCATGTTTTAAAACACCTTAATCTTGATATTAAAAAGGGGGAGTTTTTGGTTCTTTTAGGGTCTTCTGGTTGCGGGAAATCGACCTTGCTCAATTGCATTGCTGGTTTGTTGGATATCACCGCTGGGCAGATCTGGATCAACGATCGCAACGTGACATGGGAAGAACCCAAAGATCGCGGAATTGGCATGGTTTTTCAGTCTTATGCCTTGTATCCGCAAATGACGGTGGAAAAGAATTTGTCTTTTGGCTTGAAGGTCAAAGGTATGGCAAAAGATGAGATTCGTGAGCGAGTGGATCGTGCTTCTAAAATTTTGCAAATAGAGCCACTTCTGCATCGCAAGCCATCCGAATTGTCTGGTGGGCAGCGTCAGCGTGTGGCGATAGGTCGAGCTTTGGTACGAGATGTGGATGTCTTTTTATTCGATGAGCCTTTATCGAATTTGGACGCTAAATTACGGGCAGATTTGCGCGTAGAAATAAAGCGCCTGCATCAGCAATTAAAAAACACCATGGTGTATGTGACTCATGACCAAGTGGAAGCGCTTACGTTGGCGGATCGAATTGCCATCATGAAGGACGGCGAAATCCAGCAATTGAGCACTCCAGCGGATATTTATCATAAACCCTGTAACCTGTTTGTCGCGCAATTTATTGGTTCGCCGAGCATGAATTTATTGGAAGGTCGTGTCGTTGGCGAAAACTTTGTTTATCAAGATTATCGCGTCAACTTAATGGGTTATGAGTTTATTAATCAAGGTGATCATGACGAGAACTCTTTTTTGGGAATTCGCCCTGAGCATTTGGCGCTTGGGCCTCGTGACGGCTATGTAAAATTGACCTCTGCCAAGATTGATATCTTAGAGCCAATGGGTGATGAAACCATTGTTTGGTTTGATTTTATGGGCCGTAAATGGTCAGTAAAAGTTCATGGAGATCATCAGCTTAAGTGGGATGAAGACGTCGATATTTATCTTGATCCGAAAAAAGCTCATCTCTTTTCTAAGCAAAGTGAAGTGCGGCTTTAAGCCAACAATCATCGCAATAAAAATAAAAAGGAAACGATATGAACGAATTTTCATTTCAGCTTTATAGCGCCCGTAATACTCAATCTCTTGATGAAGTATTTGCTCTTTTACATCAAGCTGGTTATCAGCAAGTGGAAGGCTATGGTGGTTTGTATGGCCAATTGGATGAGCTAAAAAGCTTATTAGAAAAACACCAATTGACCATGCCAACAGGGCACTTTGATCTAGCTATGTTGGAAAACAACATACAGCAGGCTTTGTATATCGCGAAAACCTTGAATATGCACACGATTATTTGTCCTTATATTTTGCCAGAGCAACGTCCTGACAGCGCGCAAGGTTGGTTTGAATTGGGGCAGCGTTTAGAGGCTATTAGAGAAAGAGCCATCAACGCTGGTTTTGAATTTGGCTGGCACAATCATAATTTTGAATTTGAGCCTCTAGCCGATGGTTCTTTGCCAATGACGTGGATTCTAGAAGGCGGCCCGAATATTAAATGGGAGATGGATGTGTCTTGGGTGGTCAAAGGCGGACAAGATCCCGCTAAGTGGCTAAGCAAGTATCGTGAGCGTATTTGTGCTGTGCATTTAAAAGACATCGCGCCAGAAGGGGAGTGCCAAGATGAAGATGGTTGGGCGGACTTTACTCACGGAACCTTGCCTTGGCGAGACTGGTGGCCCGTGGTGCGTTCAACGCCAGCCAATGCGTTTGTGATGGAGCATGATAACCCTAATGATTTATCACGTTTTGCGAATCGTGCATTAACGGGCGCAAAAGCTTTATTAAAAGGGGCGACAGCATGAAAACTATTTTGAATGTTGGACTGATTGGTTGTGGCAATATTTCGGACAGTTATTTTTCTTTGGCTCCGCAATTCTGTGGTTTTAAGATTGTTGCTTGTGCCGATTTAAACGCTGAGTTAGCGGCAACGAAAGCACAAAAATACGGCGTTGAAGCGCGCAGTGTAGATGAATTATTAGCCTCTCAAGATATTGATATTATTGTCAATTTAACTATCCCCGCAGCACATTATGCGGTAAGCATGCAAGCTCTTGAGGCTGGAAAACATGTTTATTCAGAAAAGCCTTTGGTTCTAAGCCTTGAAGAAGGGCAAAAAATGAAAGCGCTTTCACTCAAGAAGGGGCTAAAAGTCGGGAGTGCCCCTGACACCTTTATGGGTGGCTCCCATCAGTTTGCACGGCATTTACTGGACAAGGGAGAAATTGGCGAAGTGTACTCAGGTACTTGCCATGTGATGAGCGCAGGAATGGAGAGCTGGCATCCTAATCCGGACTTTTTCTTTAAGGCGGGTGGCGGTCCGATTCTCGATTTAGGGCCTTATTACATTGCCAACTTGATTCAGCTGTTAGGGCCAGTAGAGTCGGTGATTGCCAAAACAGCGATTCCTCGTAAGCAACGCAAGATTACCAGCCAACCAAGATCTGGTGAGATGATAGAAGTGGAAACTCCAACGACAATTCACGCTATTTTAACGTTTGAAAATGGTGCAGTTATTACCTTGGGGGCTAGTTGGGACGTGCAAGCCCATCAGCATTCTCACATGGAGTTATATGGCAACAAAGGTTCTATGTATTTGCCTGATCCTAACTTTTTTGGCGGAAAAGTATTGCTGATTCAAGAAGGCCGAGAAACACCTTTGAAGGTGTGGGACCACCCGTTTGGCGTGCCAAATCAAATTCATGGCGAGTTCGCAAAGGCGAATTATCGCACCGCAGGTTTGGCTGAAATGGTTATGGCGATCCATATGGGGCGTGATCATATGTGTTCGCTGGACAGAGCTTTACATGGTGTGGAAGTAATGACGGCGATTTTGGCGTCAGGTGAGAGTGGACAATCCATCAAGATGACCACCCATTGTGATCGCCCGCGAGCACTTGATCCTGAGGCTGCCAAAGCCCTGCTTGCCGCTTGTTTTTAGGAGGACGTTATGAAAACGATACAAGGACCGGCTATTTTTTTAGCGCAGTTTGTTGGTGATGAAGCCCCCTTTAATAGCTTTGATGCTATTTGTGGCTGGGTTGCCTCATTGGGTTATAAAGGCGTGCAAGTTCCCACCTGGGACAAACGCCTGATGGATCTTGAGCAAGCTGCAAACAGCCAAGAATACTGTGACGAGCTAACTGCGACAGCAGCCAAACATGGCATAGTAATTTCGGAATTGTCTACGCATTTACAAGGTCAGCTGGTGGCAGTGCATCCGGCCTATGACGAAGCGTTTGATGGCTTTGCAGATCCGAGCGTAAGAGGCAACCCCGCCGCACGCCAAGCGTGGGCGGTGGAGCAACTTAAAATGGCAGCTAAGGCGTCACAGCGTCTTGGTTTGACGGCTCATGCAACCTTTTCCGGCGCTTTGGCGTGGCCTTATTTTTACCCTTGGCCACAACGACCAGCAGGCTTAGTCGAAGAGGCGTTTGCAGAACTGGGTCGACGCTGGAAGCCAATTCTTGATGTGTTTGATGAAGCTGGTGTAGATCTTTGTTATGAAATTCACCCCGGTGAGGATCTTCATGATGGTGTGACTTTTGAGCGTTTTCTAGACGAAGTGGATCATCATCCACGGGCGAATATTCTTTATGACCCCAGCCATTTTGTGTTGCAGCATTTGGATTATTTGGCCTTTATCGATCATTATCATGAGCGTATCAAAATGTTTCATGTGAAAGACGCAGAGCTGAATATGAATGGCAAATGCGGCGTTTACGGTGGTTTCCAAAACTGGGTAGATCGTCCTGGACGTTTTCGTTCTATCGGTGATGGCCAGGTGGATTTCAAAGGTATTTTTTCTAAGCTCACCGCTTATGATTTTGCTGGCTGGGCGGTGTTGGAATGGGAGTGTTGTTTAAAGCATCCTGAAGAGGGTGCCCGTGAAGGCGCGCAACACATTCAAGACTTTATTATCCGAGTAACGGATAAGGCCTTTGATGATTTTGCTGACAGTGGTATCGACGCACTAGCGAACCGAAGAATGTTGGGACTGGAGTGATTTTATGACTGAAGCAAGCAAACGCCGATTGCGCCTTGGTATGGTTGGCGGCGGTGAAGGTGCGTTTATCGGTGAAGTCCATCGGTTTGCTGCGCGTCTTGATGACCATTATGAGCTGGTGGCTGGGGCTTTATCGAGCCAATCAGATAAAGCAGAGCGTTCAGCACAAGCGCTTGGAATTACTCGATCCTATGTGGATTTTGAAGAAATGGCGCGTCAGGAAAGTGAGCGTGAAGATGGTATTGAAGTGGTATCCATTGTGACACCTAACCATCTACATGCCCCCGTGGCGATGGCGTTTTTAAAGCGAGGTATTCACGTAATTTGTGATAAGCCTTTGACCGCGACTCTTGAAGAGGCGGAAGTGCTATATCAAGCCGCAGAGGCAAGTCAGGCGCAGTTTTTGTTAACCCATAATTATTCCGCTTATCCTATGGTACGCGAAGCGCGTGCCATGGTTAAAGCAGGTAAATTGGGTAATATTCGTTCTATTCAAGTGGAATACGTACAAGACTGGTTGACGGAACCATTAGAACAAACGGGTAACAAACAAGCCACTTGGCGCTCTGATCCTGCGCAATCCGGTATTGCAGGTTGTATGGGAGATATCGGCAGTCATGCTTATCAATTGGCGTGTTTTGTTGCTAATACTCAGGCAAAAGAGGTCTTGGCGGATTTATCCAGTTGGGGGGAAGGGCGTCAGCTTGATGATGAAGCTAATATTTTGATGCGCTTTAAAAATGGCGCGAAAGGGAGCTTGTGGGCGAGCCAAGTCGCTCCCGGCAATGAGAATGCCTTGTCGTTGCGGATTTATGGCGATAAAGCCGGCATAGAGTGGCGACAGGAATCGCCTAATGAGCTGATTTATTCGGTGTTAGGTGAGCCAAGCCAACGCCTTCGACGAGGCAATAGCTACTTGAGTGATGCGGCCGCATCGGTTTCCCGTATTCCGTCCGGTCATCCCGAAGGCTATTTAGAGGCGTTTGCGAATTTATACCGAGAGTTTGCTGAGCAACTGTTTACATCCACTCCGAATTCTAATTTACCAACATTGGCAACGGGGTTACATGGAATGCGATTTATTACGGCTACCGTTTATTCGAGCCAAAATAATTGCCTTTGGGTTCCGATTGATGGTTAGCGTAAAGTTATTTTAAGTATAAAGCCGGGTCAAGCCGCATTATGTTTAGGCGGCTTTTTTCGGCTTGCTGTATACTCTCGGTTAAATTGCTAATTGAGTCATAGGAATAAATAGATATGGTCGGAACACAAGCTAATAACCCCTTGCATGGTGTGAAATTAGAGAAGGTTGTCACGGATCTGGTGGAGCATTACGGTTGGGAGGAGTTGTCGATTCGTATCAATATTAATTGTTTTAAAAGCGATCCATCGGTTAAGTCGAGCTTGAAGTTTTTGCGCAAAACGCCTTGGGCGAGAGACAAGGTTGAAGCATTATTTCTGGATACTTTTAGCCGTTAACAGCAGACTCTATTTCGCCCTTCGTGCTTGGCTTGATAGAGTTTTTCGTCTGCAGAGCGAAGAAAATCGGTAAATTCATGCTCTGGTCGTAGTGAACTGATGCCAATACTGACTGTTAGTTTGATCGGTTCGTTGTGGCTGAAGAAAATCCCTAGCTCTATCGTCTTTCTGATTTTCTCTGCCCGTTCTTGGGCTTCTTCATCACTAATATCTTTTAGTAAAATAACAAATTCTTCGCCACCTAAGCGATATATTTCCTTTACTTGAGTGGATTGCATAAGCAGATCGGCAACCTTTGTCAGTACTGTGTCGCCAATATCATGCCCATATTTATCATTGATGTGTTTGAAGTGATCAATATCAATAATGAGCATGTGAATGCTTTGAAAGTTTTTATGGATAGCTCGAAAATCGGCTTTTAGGGCATGACGGTTTTTAAGGTTTGTTAAGTCGTCTTGTAATGCAAGTGAGTGTAGAAAAGCACTGGTTTTTTGGCGTTGCACTTCATAGATATGGCAGACAAGCCAAATGGAGCAATAGACTAAGGTAAAGTTGAATACTGTTCTGTATGGCATGAATATATTTGTGTCAGTACGTAGAAATATGACTACAGCACAGAGGAGCACAATAACCGCACTAAAAACAAAACCTTTTCTCAGGCCAAATAAGCTGTAGTACCAAAAAGGTAAGGCAAGGCCCCAATAGGTCGCCCCTGCTACCAGCTCCATGATGGCAATAGATAGTAGAATATTTAAGGTTAATAAGGCGAGAAGAGTATAGCTATGCCAAGGTCGGTAAAGGCCATTTGATGACTTATAAAAGCAATAGCCGCCAAATACTGCGACGGTGAGTTGAACGCCCCCAATTCCCAATTTTTGCAGGATTGCCATATTCAGTAAAAAATAGACGCTGTTTAATACGCAAATTAACGCGCTTAGCCATTTGTGGAATTCCTCTGGTGATACAGAGGAATACGGATAACGTCTAGTACTCATTGACTGATTCGCTTAAGCACAATAGGTGTAAAAAACTCGTTAATAATCGGGTATTGCTACAAATGCCGCTAGACCGCTTCGGTAACACTCATAGCACCATAGTGAACTAAATTACGCCCTTTATTCTTTGCTGAGTAGAGGTTTTTATCGGCGACTCGTAAAAATTCTCTAAAGGATTGGCCTTTTTTGAGTTCTGCTATGCCAATACTCACGGTAATTTTTATGTTTTTCTGGTGAGTTCTAAACACTGTATTTTCAACTGTCTTTCGGATTTTTTCTGCAAAATCAAATGCTTGAGTAGATGTGTGGTCCTTTAATATAATTAAAAATTCTTCTCCTCCGATACGATAAATCTCATCATTATCTGTGCAGTAACGCAATAATTCAGCCATCTCAATCAGTACAGAATCACCTACATCATGTCCGAATTCGTCATTAACTTTTTTGAAGAGATCAATATCAATAATTAGAAGGCGTGTTTCTTCTTGTTCTTCTTGAAATGGATCCACTGGATCTTTATTGAAATCGTCAAAAAATAGCTTCAGTGCATGGCGGTTTTGTGCGCCTGTTAATGGGTCTTGAAAGGCCATTTTTTCTAGTAGCAGACTACTTTTCGCATATTGGGTTTCATATAAATAGCAAATTGCGTAGGACAAGAAATAAGCCAGTACGAAATTTAGAACCGATCGGTAGGGAATTAAATCAGTAGTATCGGATTTTATAAACAGAATCGATATGGCTGGAATGGAAAGGAGAATTGTATAAAAGAGCCCCAGTTTTGGTCCTGTAAGTAGGCAATACAAAGGTGGCAAGATAAGTAACCAGTAAATAGAACCAGCCCTTAGATCTGCAAAATAAAAAGCATAAAAGACGGTTGTTGTTAGAGAAAAAATTAGCATATAGCTATGCCATTTATATATTTTTCCTTGATAAGCAGATCTAAAAAAATATAAGTTTAACAGGCCAAAAATAGCTTCTATGGCGCCAATAGTGGCTTGGTTTAAGATAGCAACATTAAGAAAGCTGAAAAATAGTATGAGTACACCTGTGACTAGACTTAGCCACTTATGTAGGGTGTCTCTTGTTTCTAATAATAAGAAGTTTGTTTGAGATGTCATTTCGTCACTTTCTGTATATAAAATAATCAGTAAGGATTTTTAAGAGGACATATTCTCTCTTAAAAATATAGACGAGTTTTATCTATTTAAGTAACAATTTGTTACTGACGGCGGTGAAGTCATCGGCCGCATTGATTAATGACTGTGCTGTTAAGGATTCAACGCCGTAAACTTCTACTCTGGTTTGGTATTTTTCTCTGAGAGTTTTAGCGAGAATATCGAAATCCCCATCCCCTGAAAGCAAAACAAGCACGTCGCTGTCTTTACCATGTTCTATGCCATCGATGGCAATACCCACATCCCAGTCGCCTTTTGCTGAGCCATCCGAGCGCTGAATAAAGGGCTTCAATTTCACCTCAAAGCCAATTGCACGTAAAATATTTTGAAACTGACGTTGTTTTTCATCACCTCTGTCTATGGCGTAAGCAATGGCTTTGACGACATTTCGACCTTCAGTGGCCTGTTGCCAAAAGGTGTTGTAATCGAAAGAGCGTCCAAAAGCTTGTCTCGTGGTGTAATAGACATTTTGAACATCGACTAAAATCGTCACATTTGTCATGGTATTCCTAGGCGTTATGGGTGAAAAACAGAGTGGGTACAGAGCACGTTACAAGTATTCGTATTGAAAAGAAATCATAAAACTGAATAAGGAGAGGGAGATAATTTTAAAAGCATCCCCATTATGCTTATTAGACACATTTTTATTGAATAACGGAGTATTGATATATGTCCGGATTTGAACCTGATAATCGTTTTAGGCAGTTAACACCGCGAGAGGAAAATGCAAAAAGCAATGTAGTGATTGCCTATATTTTTATGTTGCTAGGCGTTTTTACCGGTGTCTTTTGGTTGATTGGTGCGATATGGGCCATGGTGAAAGCGGATGAGGCTCGCGGAACACTGTTTGAAGATCACTATGCCAATATCATTAGTACTTTTTGGTGGGGGATTTTTTGGAGCGTGATTGGCGTGATACTGGCGTTCTTTTTTATCGGCTACATCGTGTTATTTGGTGTTTGGGTTTGGTCGATTTTCAGAATGGTAAAAGGCATTGCCAGAGCGACGTCTAACCAGTCTTATCGAGAAATGTTTAACCCATTTTAGAGACTCGATAATTTTTACAGCCCATGTGTACAGACACTTGGGCTGTAATTTTTGCTTATTAATCGTTCGATAACGTCATTTTACTGTCTTTATAGAGCATGCCTTCGCTGGCTAGTAAAGCAAGTTCTTTTAAGCTGATCGCTGAAGAAGGTGATAGGGTCAGACTTAGCTTTTTTGGTTGCTTCAGAAACGCTAGCAACGTCTCGGCAATATGCTCCGCTTCTTCCGAGTCAGCTGGCGCAAGCCCTAATGCTTGGCATATGTTTTCTAGTCTGTTCAACTGGTTCTCTGGGGAGTCTTGTAAGATAACCGATGGAGGAAACAGGTGAGAGATTAATCCTGACTCTTCGTATCTTACGTCCAAAGAATGCAGTTCGATGGCATCACCATAGATGATTGGCAGTGCTTCGGGTTGACCCAGTGCAAAAGACGCAAGCACATCAGAACGTAAATCAGACATAACGATGCTGTTGTCTAACAGGTTGATTTTAGAAGTCAGGTCGAGCTTGCCAAGATCCTTTATATCTAATTTGAAATGAGAGGAGACGTTTTCGCCTTCTACCTTGGAAGTAAAAGAACCTTTTCCAAGCAAGGTATCAACTCCCGCGGCGCGCATTAGGCCTCGTGTTTCACGAGACAAGCTGTCTATTGGGCTTTTTTGGATCCAAAAATCCACATTTAAATCTGGGTATTTAATCGGATAGCTATTCAACGAAATTCTAGCGAAACGCAACCACGGCGAATTTTCGTTGCCAAAGCTGACATTTTCTAGAGACGGCGTCAGAGTGAATGGGTCAAGATGAATGCTTTCGTAATGAACAAAAGGTGCTAAACCAGATTGATTAAGCTGTTCTTGAATTTTGTCTTCGGCGTATTGTGTTCCAAAGCGCTGCACCAGATAGAGTACCAAAATAGCCAAACAGGATAATAAAATGAAGTAGGTTAAGGCTTTGCCAAGACCACTTTGAAGTTTGGTGACGATGTTATTATTCAATTTCTAATCCTAAAGTTAGAACATGCTTTTTGTGTTGGAATGAAACATGCAAGTATTAAACAATGTCGCCGTCATTGAAGAGCGACCTATTTGGAACATTATCTAATAAAGGGCAATCGAATGCAGTTTAAAAAAAGTGTCTTATTGGCAGTATTAGCAACGACGACGTTATCTGTGCCATCTTGGGGTGCAGAATCTGTCGATTTGTTGATCAAAGACGCTACCGTTTTGACCATGGATAACAGCAAGACGCTTTATCATCAGGGTGTGGTCGCCATTAAAGGTAATAAAATTTTCGCGGTTGGCGACGCGTCATTAGCGTCTCAATTTGACGCAAAAAAAGTCTTAGATGTGCAAGGTGATATTGTTATGCCTGGCTTAATTAATACTCATACCCATGTATCTATGACGGTTTTACGTTCTTTAGCAGACGACGTACCAGATCGATTGCATCGTTATATTTTCCCTCTTGAAAACAAGCTGATTACCCGTGATATGGTGCGTATTGGCGCTAATCTTGGCAATGTCGAGATGTTGCGTGGCGGTGTTACTACTTATGCAGATATGTATTATTTTGAAGATGAGGTAGCGAAAACAGTCGATCAAATTGGTATGCGAGCTGTACTTGGTGAAACTGTGATTAAGTTTCCGGTCGCCGACGCTAAAAATGCCGAAGAAGGTATTAACTATGCGTTAAAATTCATTGACGAGTACAAAGACCATCCGCGTATTACGCCAGCGTTTGCGCCTCATGCTCCTTATACAAACACCACGGAAGTGTTACAGCGAGTAGCTAAATTATCCAAAGAAAAAAATGTACCCGTATTGATCCATTTAGCCGAATCTCACACTGAGCAAGAAAAAATTGCCGAGCGAGCTGACGGTAAAAGCCCTGTTCAATATATGCATGATATTGGTGCTTTGAATGAGCATTTAGTTGGCGCTCATATGATCCTAGTAGACGATCATGATATTGAGCTTGTCAAAGAAAGTGGCATGGGCGTGGCGCATAACATGAGCGCGAATATCAAGTCGGCGAAAGGTGTTTCGCCTGCTTTAAAAATGTACGACGAAGGCGTGCGCATTGGTCTAGGGACAGATGGTCCAATGTCTGGCAATAATCTAAGTACCATTGCTGAATTTGGGCAGGTTGCTAAAGTCCATAAATTGGTTAATCAAGATCGTGCGGCAATGCCACCAATTAAAGTCATTGATATGGCGACCATGGGGGCAGCAAAAGCGCTTCATATGGAAGACCGTGTTGGTTCATTAGAAGTCGGCAAACTAGCTGACATTATCGTAGTGGATACCAAGGCTCCACATATGGTACCTATGTATAATCCTTACTCTGCTTTGGTTTATTCTGCTTACCCTAGCGATGTTCGACACAGCATAGTCGATGGCAAAATCCTCATGGAAGACAAAAAAATTCTCACCGTAGATGAAGCTGCTATCTTGAAAGAGGCTCAAGACTATACTCAAACCGTACGAGATACAGTGATAGCTAATGGTGAAGAAGTTTTATAAAGCATCGTTTATATATTCTTGATTCGATAAAACCTCTTTTTACCTAAAAAGTAGAAAGAGGTTTTTTATTTTAGTTTCTTTTATCCAATCGTAACGAGCGCGCTGGGATATTTACGAAAAATGCGTACCATAGAGCCAATTGACCTGTATTCACAAGGAGTGCGTTATTTCATCTTTGATTCCCTCGCAAGAGGATTTGTGGTTTTTGCCTTTAGGAGGCACCGGCGAAATTGGCATGAACATGAACCTTTATGGTCATGACGGCCAATGGTTGATGGTGGATTGTGGTGTTTCCTTCAATGAACCGTTAGCGCCTGATGATTTGCGGACTTCTGAGATTGTTTGCGCAGACCCACGTTTTATCACCGAGCAAAAAGAACGTTTAGCTGGCATTGTGATCACTCACGCTCATGAAGATCATGTGGGCGCTTTACCTTTTTTGTGGCGACGTTTTAAATGTCCTGTTTACACTACGGCTTTTACCGCAGAGGTTTTGCGTCGTAAGTTGGTTCAAGTGGGTTTGACCGATCAAGTGCCGATTATTGAAGTGAAAGAAAACGAAACCAAAAAGATTGGTGTGTTTAATGTCAAATGGTTGGGATTGACTCATTCTGTTCCAGAACCTTATGCGATGACCATCGACACGCCTGCTGGTCGTATCTTTCATACGGGTGATTGGAAAATCGATAAAAAGCCGATTTTGGGTGATGCGTTTTCTTCCGCAGCCTTTCAAGCATTAGCCAAAGAAAATATTCTCGCCATGGTGTGTGATTCTACCAATGCGCTAAAAGAGGGTTTCTCGCCATCTGAAAGTGATTGTTATCAGGGCTTATTAAAAACCATTGAGGCAGAAAAGAACCGTGTTGTAGTCGGTTGTTTTAGTAGTAATGTTGCTCGTTTAGTGGCATTGGGGCAAGTCGCAAAAGAGACAGGTCGTTACCTTGCCTTGATCGGAAGATCGCTGACAAACATGGTTAGCGCGGCACGGGTGACAGGTCATTGGCCAGATGATTTACCGATTATCGACGCCGCGCATCTCGGCTATTTACCAAGAGAAGAAGTATTGGCGGTGGTCACAGGAAGCCAAGGGGAACCAAGGGCGACCTTGAACCGATTGGCCGCCGATAATTGTTTTGATTTGAGTCTTGAAGCCGATGATTTGGTGATTTTTAGTTCCATGCGCATTCCTGGCAATGAGCAGGCTATAGACAGATTAGCCGAGCAATTTAAAGGTCGGAAAATCCGCACCTTGCAAGCCCATGAAACCGACTTAACCATTCATGTTAGTGGTCATCCTTGCCGAGAAGAGCTTAAGCAGCTTTATACTTGGGTGCAGCCGCAATTAGCGATTCCCGTTCATGGTGAGCCGAAACATTTGGATGCTAACGCTGACGTGGCGAAGCTCAGCCATGTGCCTGATCAATTGATCGGACGAAATGGTGACTTATACCAGCTTGCGCCAAACGTAAGTATTCGACGTCAGCAAGTAAAAGTCGGTCGTATTGCGCTGCTCAGATAAAGCGAATCAGTCCCCAAGTAGTGGTGCAAACATGCTTTTCGCTGGTTTGCCGGGGATTTCCTTGGCGAGCCTTGGCACTAAATAACCTGGCAATTCAGCGGCGACTTTTCCCATCAAGCGTTGCGCATCTTCGATGGAAATATCAAAGTGTGCCGCGCCCTCTACCGGATCTAGCGTGAACATGTAGTAAGGCAAAATTCCTGCATCAAACACGGCTTCGCTCAAATTGACTTGAGCTTCTACGGAGTCGTTCACGCCTTTTAGTAGAACGCCTTGGTTGAGCAAGGTAACGCCCGCTCTTTTCAGCTTATAGGCTGCCTCGGCAAGTTCTTCGTCCATTTCATTGGCATGATTAATGTGCCACACCATGACAATGTTTAGGCGACTTGCCTTGATCCACGCCAGCATGTCGTCGCAAACGCGGTCAGGAATTACTACTGGCAAACGTGAATGAATGCGCAGACGTTTTATTTGTGGCAAGGCATCAAGCTTGCGGACTTTGTCAGCGAGCAAAGCGTCTTTCATCATTAAGGGATCGCCACCACTTAAGATCACTTCGTTGACTTCTGGATGGGCTTTTAGATAGTCGATTACCGAGTCCCATTCTGCTTGCGCCAATTGATTATCGCCATAAGGAAAATGGCGACGGAAACAGTAACGACAATTTACCGCGCAAGTGCCAGTCGTAATCACCAACAAACGGCGTTTGTATTTATGCACGATGGCTTTTTGTGGATTGTGGTCTGCTTCTTCTAATGGATCCTTTGTGTAACCTGGAACCTTTTGCATCTCTGCGATGCTGGGTAAGACTTGCAGCAGCAGCGGATCGTTAGGGTTGCCATATTCAATGCGCGACAAATAAGGGCGAGGCACCAATAATTTGAAGCTCTGATGCGCTTCTATGCCTTGTTGAGCAAGACTTTTTGGTAAGCCTAAATGCTCAACCAGTTCAGGTAAGGAGGTTAGGGCCTGTGACAGGTGCTGCGACCAGCTTAAATTGTTCTTTGTTTGAATAGGGATCACGTCAAATATCTGCAAAATTGTGTTCATTTGGGTTATGATTGCGCCAACTTATTTTGGCCTACTCGGCCAGTGGCTCTCAGAGATCTTTGCAAACGCTCTTTTTATTTGTCTATTTAGTGGTTCTAAATGATATAAAAAGAAGTTTGCAGAGATCTTGGGACTGACATGATACGCCAGTCAGAGCCTTTTCTCTAAAAATATACTGTGAGGATGTATGGCTAATATTTCTACCAGCGAAATGCGCAGCGGTTCTAAAGTAATGGTCGACAACGATCCATGTGCGATTATCGACAACGAACACGTTAAACCAGGTAAAGGCCAAGCCTTTAACCGCATCAAGCTGCGTAACCTAAAAACAGGTCGCGTTTGGGAACGTACTTTTAAATCTGGTGATACACTAGAAACTGCTGACGTAATGGACACCGATATGGAGTACTTGTACACCGACGGCGAGTTCTGGCACTTCATGGCTGTGGATGGTTCTTTCGAACAACACGCAGCGGATGAAACAGCTGTTGGCGACACGATCAAGTGGCTTAAAGAGCAAGAAAAATACGTTGTAACTTTATACAACGGTGCGCCATTGGCGGTTGCTGCTCCTAACTTCATCGAGCTTGAAGTAAAAGAAACTGACCCTGGTGTAAAAGGCGATACTGCTAACGGCGGTTCTAAACCGGCTTTCTTGGTGACTGGTGCTATGGTTCGCGTACCACTGTTTATCAACATCGGTGAAGTATTGCGTGTTGATACTCGTACTGGCGATTACGTTTCTCGCGCTACAGGCAAGTAATTCCTGAATTTGCGTAACGAAGATGAAAGCCCCGATAGGAAACTATCGGGGCTTTTTTTATACGATTGTGAACTGTTAGATAGCTAGCTTGGTAATCAATTCGTTTGTTTCCAAGATTTTACAAAATCTACCATGGCCCTTAATTTCGGAGACATGTTTTCTCGGTTTGGGTAAAAGAAGTAAAAGCCAGAAAAAGTTGGCAGAAACTCTTCGAGTAAGGGGACTAGTTTGCCTGCCTTAATAAAGGGGCGGAAGGTTTCTTCTGTCGCAAAAGTGATTCCACCCCCAGCCAGTGCAACGCGCAACATTAATCGGAAGTCATTAGTGGTGATTTGAGGCTCTACCGACACCTCAAAGTCTTTTTCGTTTTCACTAAACTCCCAATAATAGGGGCGATTGTTTAGCTTTGGGCGCCAACCAATGCAGCGATGATTGAGTAAGTCTTTAGGGTGTTTTGGAATACCTTGCTGCGCTATGTAGTCTGGCGAAGCAACAGCCATATCTCTTTGTAAGCCGCAGATAGGCAGGGCGATCATATCTTGTTCTAGGCTGTCACCAAGACGAACTCCTGCATCAAAGCCTGCTTTTACAATATCAAATTCATCATCGGTGACTGTAATATCCAACTCAATGTCTGGGTACTTTTTTGAAAACTCGACAATAAACTTTCCAGATAAAAAAGGTTCTGCAATAGAGGTCGAAGCTATTCTTAGTAATCCTCGTGGGGATTTGTGGCTGGTAATATCTTCTAAAGAAGAGTTCACATTCTCTAATTGGGGGCGCATTTGGCTGTAAAGATGTTCTCCTGCTTCAGTTAGTTTCACGCTTCTTGTGGTTCGGGTAAATAAAGCGATGCCTAGTTGATCCTCAAGCTTTCTAATCATCTGACTGACTGCAGATCGTGTTATTCCTAATCTGTCGGCTGCTACTCGGAAATTGTGTTCTTCCGCGACGGCGATAAAAACTGGCAGGATATTCAGGTCGATTTTCATTGTCATAATTTGCTTACCAATATGTCAAGTAATGGCTATCTACTCTAATCAATATCACGTTTTTATAATGTTAAAGCAAGTTGAGACATAGCAATGTCTCGATTCTACTCTGACAATATAAAAGGTGATCTATGACACATCTCAAATCGACTCTTTCTCTAGTACTTTTTTTTAGTTTAGGTTCTGTGCAGCTACAAGCAGCGGAGCATACTTGTGCACAAACTGGTGCAGACTCTCCATTGGAACTTCATAAGCATTGGATTATGAAGGGGTGGGAAAAAAAGACAGATGCCCCCGAGTTCATTTTTGCTACTAAAATGAGCCGTTACTATAACTTGCAAGACCCAGCGGGTATTTATTGGGATAACTTTGCCCCAGGTGATAATCAGTTGTTTGATAATGCCGCGATCTATGGTGCTAACTGGGAGGGCTTACAAGCAAACGCTGAATCAGTTACACATGCTCTGACAGAAGGGCATAGTGAACTTGTTGGCGATAAGGTTTCGTCAACAACCATCGGGTTTGTTGGCACAATAACGCAAAAAAGTGGTGGAGTTATTCCATTTAACGGACGTTCTCAATTGGGCTGGAGATGTGATTCTGGCGAATGGAAGATTCATCAAGAACTGAATTATGCGTGGGTTGTTGAAGCTAAAGATATTGCACATTACTACGATGCGATGAAAAAGGAACATTGAAAGATTATGGCTAAAAAAGAGCCAGAGGTTCCGCATCCTTATGTCGGTATGTGGATGACAGAGGATAGCTACATACGACATCAACTATTACCTAATAACCGTTATATTGAAGCAAGAGGGAATAAAGAAGTGGCTTATCAAGGGCGCTATCGAATTTCTGGCGATTATATCGAGTATTGGGATGACACAGGTTTTACTGCTGATGGCACCTTTATAGATGGAGTGCTTTATCACGCTGGTATGATTTTGTATCGTCAGTAAAATAGTAGACACTGCCAATATATGTTGTTTAAAAAATACCGCAAACGGCGGTTTTAAACCGGCTTTCTTGGTGACTGGCGCTATGGTTCGCGTACCACTGTTTATCAACCTCGGTGAAGTATTGCTTGTTGACTATGTTTTTCACGCTACAGGCAAGTAATTGCTGAATTTGCGTAACGAAGATGAAAGCCCTGATAGGAAACTATCGGGGCTTTTTGTCTTTAAACGGCTGTTTTTTCATCAAACGGCATTCTGTTTAAATTCTACTCGTGCGGCACGAATGGCATCATGATTGGCGTCAGCCCACTTGGTTAATTGTTGTAATGGCTCAAGCAGCGAGTGACCAAGAGCAGTTAATTTGTATTCCACACTTGGTGGCACCGTTGGGTAAACATGGCGACTGATAAAACCATCATGCTGTAAATCTCGTAATGTTTGGGTCAGCATGCGTTGTGAAATATCGGGAACTGCGCGACGTAATGCGCTAAATCGGTGGGCTTCGCTTGCTAGCGTCAGAAGTAGCAACATACTCCATTTGCCTCCAATCCTATCTAACACGTCGCGAATTGGACAAGCTTCAAATGCTTTTGTGTTCTGTTTATTATGCAGTGGCGTTATTGACTCAGGGTTTGTTTGATCTGAATTGTCCATTAGGTAGTTACCTCTATGTTACTTACTGCTTAAAAACTGCCTTATTTACAATGGCTCATTAGTCTCTAATATATATCTAGTATTTTAAATAGACTAACAAAGAGTAACGATTTTATGCAGGAGATAACCTTATGAAAAGAGTCTTTTTGGCGGCTTTCCTCGCTGCTGTGACAAATATTCCAGCGTACGCTGAACAATCTGCCGCCATTTCCCCTGCTACTCCTGTCGTGGCTAGAGCCGATGCGGATGCTTTGTTTGTCAGTGATGACCCAAAACTGCATGCGAATAAACAGGTAGTTTATAATATTCTGAAAGTGTTATTAGAAGCGAATCAGTGGGATAGGGCGTCAGAATTTATTGCCAAAGATTATATTCAACATAACCCAAATGCGGCGAATGGGCGTGATGCCGTTGTGTATTTTTTCACTGAAATACTTAAAACTAAGCCTAAGCCCGTTGCAGATAAGTTGAATTGGCCAGTAGCAGAAGTGATGGCTGAAGGTGATCTAGTTACCGTGATCACACCTCGTAAGGTAAAAACTGAAAAGGGTACTTACACCACCGCTTGGTTTGATACTTGGCGTATAAAAGATGGCAAAGCGATGGAGCATTGGGATTCTTCATTGATGAATGAAAACCCAGACTTGAGTCCATAACCCCAGGTAGTCCTATTCGCATTTCCCTTTTTCTTGATCTGATTTTCATAACGTATAAAAAGCCTCGATACCTTTCAGTATCGAGGCTTTTTACATTGCTTTTAGAAAGGGTAACTATTTAGCTGAAAGCGCTTTATCAACAGAGAAAGAGCCTGCACCGCTAAATACCAAAGAAACAGCAACAACTAAAAGCGTTAGGGCGTATTCGTAGCCATTGTTTGCCATAAACAAACCGTTTGAGATATGCACAGAGAAGATCGCCATTAGCATAGTGAAAGCAACAACTGCAGAAGCTGGACGAACAAGCAAACCGATAACCAGTGCTAAGCCGCCAAAGAATTCTGCACTACCTGCTAAAAGGGCCATTAAGTAGCCAGGTTCTAGACCAATAGATGCCATCCACTGACCAGTACCTTCTAGACCGTAACCGCCAAAAGCACCGAACAATTTTTGCGCGCCATGTGCCATTAGGATTAGACCCACTGGAATACGCAAAATTGTGCTAGCGATACCAGAAGTTGTGTTAGTGATTTTTTGGATTAACGATGTTGTCATTTTCATTTACCTTAGTGTTGGGTGGGTGTTACTTAATATGTAAGCACTATATATAAAAAAAACAGAATAGTGTAACGGAGTATTTTGAGGTTAATGATCAAAAAAATTGAACTATCATAATTATCTACGACCTTTATTTCATTTTTAAGTGTAAGGCTATCTTTTGCATACTCTTTTTTACATGTGACACTCTGTGTAATGCTGATGTTTTAAAAGGTTGATTTGGATTAGTTATAGACAAAAAAGTAGCAGAGTTTACGGTCTATAGGATGGTAGCGTGTTGTCATATTAATTAATAACAATAAGCAGGATAAGACATGTCTAAATCATTAACAGGAAAAATTGCCGTCGTCACTGGTGGTGCGTCAGGAATTGGATTGGCAAGTGTTGAAGGTATGATTGCTGAAGGGGCGAGGGTTGTTATTGTTGACCGTGATGAGGCAGCATTACAAGCCTTGCAAGACAAGCATGGCGACTCAGTCATGACTCTTTCTGTCGATTTGTTAGATCCAGCTGCTTGCTCGGCGATGGTTCCGCGAATTTTAGAAAAAGCCAATGTGATTGATATTTTTCACGCCAATGCGGGTTTGTATGTGGGCGGTGATTTAGTTGATGCCGATAATGACGCCATAGACCGAATGTTGAATCTGAATATTAACGTAGTTATCAAGAACGTGCGTGATGTCTTGCCGCATATGATTGAACGAGGTGTTGGGGATATTTTAATAACCAGTTCGTTAGCGGGTCATTTTCCGACACCTTGGGAACCTGTTTATGCTTCGTCAAAATGGGCGATGAATTGTTTTGTGCAAACGGTACGTAGACAGGTCAGCAAACACGGTATTCGTGTAGGCTCGGTGTCTCCTGGCCCAGTTATTACCTCTTTGTTATCTGATTGGCCTGCGGAAAAGCTGGCAGAAGCCAAGGCAAAAGGTAGTTTAATGGAAGCCAGCGATGTGGCTGAAGCGCTCATCTTTATGCTTACGCGTCCTCGTCATGTGACGATCCGAGATGTGGTGATGTTGCCATCACAATTTGACCTTTAGCTAGAAGCCTTTGCACGACAACTAGGTTCGTGCAAAGGTTTTTCTATGTGATAGCCGTTATAGCTTAACGATCAACTTGCCGGTATTTTTACCTTCAAAGAGTAGGTTAATGCCGCTTGTCGCGCTTTCAATGCCTTCAATTACGTGAGCACGATATTTTAATTCGCCTTTGCCTAACATGGCGCCTAGTGCTTGGCCGTACTCAGGAATGCGATGGAAATGATCTGGCATAGTGAAGCCTTGGATAGTTAAGCGACGCTTGATGATACCAACCCAGCTTGGCCCTGGTGCAGGCTCGGCTTTTTGATAATCGGCAATGAGACCACATACTGCAATGCGGCCATGAGGATTCATGCGTTCAAAGATAGGACCTTGTGCCAAACCACCCGTATTTTCAAAGAAAAGATCTATGCCGTTTGGCGTTGCTAGTGTTAGTTGCTCAACAAAGTCTGCGTCTTTGTAATTAATCGCATGATCAAAGCCAAGTTCTTTGGTTAACCATTGGCATTTTTCATCAGAGCCCGCCACGCCAACAACCGTTAAACCTAGATTCTTAGCCATTTGACCGACAAGAGAGCCAACTGAACCTGCTGCCGCGGTGACGATAAGCGTCTGACCTGCTTCTGGCTTAAGCACTTCAAACACACCGTGATAAGCCGTAATACCGGGCAGAGCGATGACGGATAAAATTGCTGCAGCCGGTAATTCTTTTGGAATAACGTTTAAGCCATTACCATCACTGATTGCATATTCAGTCAGACCCATAAGCCCCATAACACGAGCGCCAACAGGGAATCGTTCATTGTTGGATTCAACGACTTCACCTATGCCGCTGGCGCGCATGGTACCACCTAATTTTACAGGCGGAATGTAGCTGTTTTCGTCAGGGCTCATCCAACCACGCATGGCTGGATCTAAAGAAAGGTGAGAGAGTTTTACCAATACCTCGCCTTCTGCTGGTGTTGGGATATCTTGAGTAACAATATCGAAGACATCTTCGGTGATTTCTAATTCAGGGCGTTTTATCAGTTTTACGGAACGGTAAGACATATCAAATATTCCTCTTAATGTTTTTCTAAATGCTTACCTAGAGAGGTTGGGCTGTTTTTATTGATCTAAAGGTTAGGATTGAAGGAGTAAATGTGCAATCGATCCAATCTTATTAAGTCTTTATTCTCATCAAACTGTTGATTATTTCGCACAATCGCATCAATTGTTGATAAGTACTGTGTTTATCCCCAGTATTTTCCAGCGGCCAACCGCAGTTTATACGCAAGCAATCGTGATAGAAGTCGTGGGTGCTGAAACAAGCGCCGCTGCGTATGTCGATGCTCTGTTTATTGGCTTCTTTTTCAAGCTGTACAGCATTTAAACTGGGGATTTGCACCCAAAGCACAATGCCGCCTTGTGGCGTACTGATTTTCGCTGTGGCGGGTAAGTGCTCGAGCAAAAATTGTTGATAATGGTGGATGTGTTGGTTCAACACCGTACGTATTTTATTCACATGAGAGCGATATTCACCGGTGTTGATAAATTCCGCCATGCAAGACTGTATAAGTCCGTTCACGCCAAAGCTGGTTAAGGCATGTTGATTGAGATAAGGCGTTAAATATTGACCCGGAACACACCAACCAAGTCGCAGTCCTGCGGCTAAGGTTTTTGAAAAAGATCCGCACCAAATCACATATCCCTCTTTATCCCAATATTTTGCTGGCAGAGTTAGTTGTTTCTGGTGGCTCAATTCGAAATAGACGTCGTCTTCTATCATCGGTGTTTTGTATTGCGTGGCGAGTTTGGCAAGAGCTTGTTTTTGCTCAACGGGCAGCGTCATACCGGTGGGATTCATATTTGATGTGCTGAACAGCGAGGCTTTAATCAAACCTTGTTGCATCAAGGTTTCTAGATGGTCTAAATCCAAGCCTTGGTCGCTAATGGGGATTTCAATCACTTTGCGCGACAAAGCGCTCAGCAAATCGAGCAAGCCACTAAAACAGGGGGAGCTAATGGCAATAGTGTCGCCTTCTTTCGTCACGCTTTCTATCGCCAGTTTTACTGCATCGATACAGCCATTGGTGATGACAAAGTCGGCTGCTGAAAAGGCTAGATTGTCATGTCGGAAATGTTCCGCAAGGGCGCTTCTCAGGCCTTTGTCGCCTTGTGTTTCTGGGTATTGAAATAGATGTTTCCCTGCTCGTTGGGTGACACGTTTAATACAGCGTTGCAGTGCTACGCTAGGTTGTAATTCTGGCGAAATCATCGAGGTGCCAAGAGGGCTAAAAAGCGCCGAGGCAGGGTTATAGCCATTTAACGGCGCAAAGCGTTTTGGATCCCGCTGTTCAATACTTTTGATGTCTAAACTTGGAAAGCTGATTGCTTCAATTTGGTTGGCAACAAAGTACCCAGACTGTGGCTGCGCATAAATCCAACCTGTTTGTTGAAGGTAATCGTAGGTTTTAGTCGCGGTAGTCATGCTGACTCGATGTTGCTTCGCCATGGTTCGTAGCGCAGGTAAACGGCTTCCCGCAGGCAGTCTTTGCGCTTTTATATCGTCTATATAATGCTGAGCGAGTGTTTCGTAAAGCGTCATAACCTCTCCAGAAATATTTCTCTTCCCTGAATTGTACTCTTATTTTTGTTAAAAATTGAATCTGTGTTCTTTTTGGTTTTCTAGTGATACTGGGGGGCAATGTTGAGTCAGTGTGGTGCTTCCTTTCGAAACTAGCGCCTACCTCATCGAAACACGGCGTTATTGATATGTTGTGGCACTCACAATTGATTAGACAATTTAGGAACGAATAATGAAACTACGAGACTTTGGCTTGCTGTTTGCCTTGATGGCGTTATGGGGATTGAATTTCAGTGTGATCAAGCTTGGCGTGAACAGTGTTCATCCTTTAGTGCTCACAGCATTGCGTTTTGGTTTCGCGGTGTTTCCGTTGATCTTTTTTATTAAAAAGCCAGATGTGCCGTGGCGCTATTTGATTGCTTATGGCTTGTCTTTTGGTGTCGGCGTTTGGGGATTAACGACCTTATCGATTGGCGCTGGTGTTTCGGCAGGAATGGCCTCTTTGTTATTGGATATGAGTATTGTTAGTAGTTTGCTGGTGGGTTGGTTATGTTTAAACGAAACCATTACTCGCAATAAGTTGCTTGGCGCTGGATTGGCTTTACTTGGACTTGCTTTGATCATTTACTCCGAAGGTGGTTCGGTGACTGGAAAAGGTTTAGTGCTGGTATTAATGGCGTCGGTGTTTTGGAGCGTTAATGGCTTGATTGTAAAACGCGCGAATACCAAAGCTATTTTTGCCTTTAATATCTGGGGAATGTTGTTTGCACCTTTGCCTTTGTTGTTACTAGCGGTTATTTTTGAAGGAACGCAAGTCGTCACTGAGTTGCCGAATCAATTTACCCAATGGACGCTGTTTTCCGCTTTGTTTCAAGCTTACCCAACGACACTATTAGGGTACTGGTTTTGGAATAAGATGATAATGAAATACTCAGTATCCAGTGTCGCGCCAATGACGTTACTGGTGCCTGTGTTTGGTATTTTTGGTGGTTATTTGTTTTACAACGAGCCAATAGAAACGAATCAGATAATTGCTGCTGTGCTGATTTTATTAGGTTTGTTTGTCGGGCAGATGGCATTGCCAAAATTGAGTTTCTTTAAAAGACTGAGAGGTGATTCATGCAAGAAATCCACTATGTCCTGATATTAATCGGTGCGCTTGTTGCTATGGCGAGTCCTGGGCCTGCGACATTGGCGATTGCGTCAACGTCAATGAATAAGGGGCGAGTGCAAGGTTTGGCGTTAGCATCAGGCATACTCACAGGCTCGCTATTTTGGTCTTGTTCGGCTGCCTTTGGTTTAGGTGCCGTGTTGTACGCGAATGTCTGGCTATTCGAAAGTTTACGTTATGTTGGCGCAGTCTATTTATTATTTTTAGCGTACAAATCTTGTCGTTCAGCAATGGTGAATAAATCGGATTCGAGCAAAATGTTGGCCACGCTAGAAACCAAACAGACATCTTTACGTGCTGCTTATTTTCGTGGTTTGGCCATCCACTTAACCAATCCTAAAGCGATTTTGTTTCTAGGGTCGTTATTCGCCATGGGGATGCCGAGTTCGGTTTCCACACAAGGTTTGTTGTCTGTGATTGTCTTATTAACGATTCAAAGTGCCTGCATAAATTTGGGCTACGCTGTGTTGTTTTCGAATCCAAGAATTCGCCAAAGCTATTTTAAAATGAAACGCGGCTTTGATGCTGCCTTCACGCTGATGTTTGGTGTTGCGGGCATTAAAATACTGCTGAGTAAGTTGGGCAGTTAATGACAAAAACATTAGTAAAAAACTACCCGCTTAAAATATTTATAAGGTGAAATTTTTTATCAGGATGCTTTAGGTTTTTTTTTTGATATCTAGTCTGTCGTCCAATATTTGTATGTGTTGTCCTGGGACTATAATGACGAGTGAAAGGGACAAAGCTAGTAGAACTAAAAATCTTACTATATCCCAAGGTATTATCGATTCAGAAAAAATATATAAAGCAAAAAGAGGGATAATAAACAGTAGCCCTACAGCTTTATGTTTATTCGTAAAACCATGTAAGGTGCCGCAGTTTACACACCTATGCTTGGTTGAGCTGAATGATAAAGTGAACCACGCTAGGGACAGATTACTTGAACAGTTAAAGCATTTCGGTGTCATATTTAAGCTCCATCGAGTAAAATGGACAATTTTAAGATTACTCTTCTAATACGTACGTTCCTATAGGAGTTTCTAATGTTAAGCTATTATCGTCAATAAATAATATTTTCCATTCCACCTCACTACCTCCTGATTTCAAATATAAAATATTTGATTTTTTATAATATGGGTAACGTCTATTTCCATATTCACTCATGACTTCTGAAATGCTATTTTGATCAATGATTATAAAATTTCCATTGTCAAGTTTTAGCTCGCTGTTGTCGGAATAAATTAATTTTTTTATGTTCCATTTTTTTTGTAAGTTATTTTCTTGAGAATATATTGGGTTAGAAAATAATATAATAATAAAAAAAAGAGTGAATTTTTTAAAGAATTTATACATTTTATTTATATACCGAAGACGTATTTTTGGGAGGTGTGCTTGCCAAGAGGCGTCCCAACCCATCTGGAAGTTGGTCTAAACTGTACTTTTGAGTATTCGATTTCCGATTCACTTCTTGATCAAGTTGATTTCTTGATATACCTGTAACTTTTTGAATTAACTGCCTAGACCCATAAGGGTGTGGTGACCAAGTAAAACTATATTCAAAAATGATTTCGTAGCTCCAGCCTCTTTCCATTTTAGGGTATTCAACTAGCGCTTGAGTTTCTCCCAAAGCAATATTAGATATTACTGATACACTAAAGGAGATAGCTGTATTAGCTATAAATCCTGTTCCAAGCCCTAACAAAGCTGATGCTAAATAGCCTCCATACCTTATTTTTTCTTCCCACTCAGAATTCCATTTGTTTGCTAAAGCATCTGTAGGGAAAGTGATGGTATGTGAAGATCTACTACTTGCTTTTTCTTTAATAAAACAGTTTGGAGCCTTACCGCTCCCTATCCAATACCCACCATCTGTCCAGTTCAGACGATTGCTACATTTTATTTCAAGTTCTTTTTTTTCTTTAAGTGATAATGGTGTAGATCTTGAGGAAGCTATATCCATTTCTAATTCCTTTTATAATAAAAACATTTCCAGAAGAAAAATACCCTATATTTAAGATGATATATTGTCAATAATGCTTACTATATTTTTACTGTTTGTACTAAGGGCTCATCTAAATGTCCAAATTCCTAATGACTGTACTTTTCAGTTTACTAACCGTGACAGCACATGCTCGTTCCTCACAACTTGAACTTAGCTGTAATTTGATTCCGATAGATTATCCGAGCTTTGATCTAGATGATATGCAAGAGAAAACGGTAGTGCTTGATGCTTTGAATCCTTCAGCTAATCCGTTGTTCATCTTGAAAGATTATATTTTTATAGTTAGTGCCAACCGCGTTGATGTTACCAATATGCCATATATTTTGGACTTTTACCTAGAAGTGCAACCTCCAAGCCCAGCAGCTCCTGTAAGGGCTCTAAGTTCATCTTACTTCAATCCTAGAGAAGGTAAGCAGCATAGCAGGTTGGAGCTGCTTCATTATGGTGATAAATCAGAGCCTTACCCGACAGGGCAATTGATATTTGAGTGCCAGCACTATGAGTGATAATGAATTTTTCAGCATAGCGGTTAATATCAGATGATTTAATGTGGTCAAATGAACATTTAACGCGGTATTTGCTATGATGCACTTTATTTTTCAGAGTGTTTTTCTATGTACGACGCTTCTTTGTGGCAACCCAGTGCGGATCTTTCGATTTTACAAAAGCGTGCGCAGTTACTGAAAGTTATTCGCGCTTTTTTCGATTCGTGTGAGGTGATGGAGGTGGATACTCAGTGTCTATCACTTGGCAGTATTACTGATCCACATATTGAAGTATTAACCAGCAAGACGCGTTCCCAAGGGGACGACCTCACTTACTATCTACAAACCTCGCCAGAGTTCGCTATGAAGCGTTTATTGTGTGCGGGTTCTGGTTCTATTTATCAGTTGGGGAAAGTGTTCCGAGCCGAGGAAATAGGCCGTCGCCATAGTATCGAATTTACTATGTTGGAATGGTATCGAGTGGGTTTTGATCATTGGCAATTGATGGATGAGATTCAACAGTTGCTGTCGGTACTGTTAAATGACGAGACGTTGACGTGCGAGCGACTCAGTTATCAAATGGCGTTTTTACGTCATACTGGACTGGACCCTTTCACAGCAACACTTTTCCAGTTGCAAGAATGTGCTCATGAACACACAGAATACGGCTTGCAGGAAGATGATCGTGACACCTTACTTGAGTTGCTATTTTCTAGCGTGATAGAACCTGCTATTGGCAAATACGTGCCTTGTTTTATTCATAGTTATCCTGCTTCTCAGGCGGCACTTGCTAAGACTCACCTTGATGAAAAAGGTCAGTTAGTCGCTGCGCGATTTGAGCTTTATTGGCAAGGCATGGAGCTAGCGAATGGCTATCATGAACTCACTGACGCCAAGGAACAAGCTAGACGATTTGCCGAAGATAAACAGACTCGCAAGGAAATGCGTTTGGCGAACCGCCAGTTTGATGAGCGATTAATCACCGCATTAGAAAATGGCTTGCCAGATTGTGCCGGTGTGGCGTTAGGAGTGGATCGCTTGTTGATGTTAATCTGTCATAAATCGCATATTGCTGAAGTGTTGCCCTTTGCCCATTCTAGGGCTTAATTATTTTGCTCCAAGATGTGACGGCTTTGTCTTTTAAGCTGATAATTAAAGTATTGCGATAATAACAACAAGGCATTTTAGGTGAGCGCATTGAAAGAAAAGTACGGTTTTAGCATGAGATGGCTTTTTTCATCTAAGCAGTTAATTTGGCTGTATCTTGGCGTTTTTATTGTGGTGGTTTTATTGATTTGGAAAGGCGGTGAAGCCCTACGGAATCAACAGATCAAAGCCCTGCGTATTGATTCTTTTGAGCAGTTAAATCAGCTTGCTAGTGTGCTAGAAAGTGCGATTGCCAAGTACCAACATATGCCGACCTTATTGGCATCGAATGACCGAGTGAAAAAAGCCCTACGAGATGGTTTTGAATCGGACATTAATCAGCTTAATCGCGAGCTTGAGCAAATCAACCGTATTACCGAAGCCTCGGACAGTTATATTTTAAACACCGACGGATTAACCATAGCCGCGTCTAACTATCGTGAAACAGCCAGTTTTGTTGGCCGTAACTTTGCCTTTCGCCCTTACTTTAAAGATGCTATTCAAGGCCAACCGGGCCGCTATTATGCGCTTGGTACAACGTCGAATCGTCGTGGTTATTATTTTTCATATCCTGTCTATGAAGGCGACTCGATTATTGGTATTGCGGTTGTAAAAGTGGATTTGACGCAATTCGAAAAACGCTTTGCCAATCAGCATTATGAATTTTTGTTACTCGACCCCGATGGTATTGTGTTTAGTAGCTCGCGTGCTAACTGGCTGTATCGAGTCTTGGGTGAGTTGTCTCATACGGAATTGCAACGTATTGCCGATTCTCAGCGTTATTTTGGCAAAGCCATCGAAAAGTTAGCCATTGTTTATCAAAAGCCTTTTGATGAAAAATCGCAAATTGTCGATGTATTAGAAAATACCGTTATAGATGGCTCAGAAGAATTGCAGCGGTTGTCGTTTTTGAAAATGAGTCGTCCGATTCGGTTATTAGGCTTTCAAATTTCCATCCTTGCGCCTTTAAAAACCATTAACGAAGAAATTTCCTTATGGCGTACCATTTTTGCCGGTGGTGTGACCATCACCGTTTTGCTCTTGGGGATGGCCATGTTGCGCAGACGAATGTTGAGGGAGCGTTATGATGCCAATGAGATGACGCGCCATAATCAAGCCTATATTCGTGAAGTGATTCAAAACACACAAGCGGGTTTGGTTACCTTGGATGAAAATCACAAAATAGAATCCTTTAATCCCGCGGTTGAAAAATTACTCGGTCAGCCGTTAGCACCTTTGGTGGGCCAACCTTTGGGCGTTTTATTTCAACCCGATGAGCAAGATACATCAGCCTTGTTGGCTCAGAATGATTTTTTGGAAGCCGCGAATGATTTGGGTATTAAAGTGCTGACGCGAGAAGGGCGCTTATGTTATTCCGATCAAACGGTTCCAGTGGAAATGACCTTATGTAAGATGCAGCTGCCGAATCGCTTGAGTTATTTGGTGACTTTTCATGACATGACCGAGCGTAAGCGCTACGAACAAGATATAACTCAAGCGCGTATTGAGCTTGAAGAACGTGTTAAAGAGCGAACGTTTGAACTACAAGGTGCTAACACTCGTCTTCGTCATGAAATTGAAGAGCATAAAGGCACGCAACGAGAATTGATACAAACAGCAAAATTGGCCGTGTTAGGGCAGCTAACCGCAGGTCTGAATCATGAGCTGAACCAACCTTTGACCGCAATTCGTGCTTTCGCGGGAAATGGGTTGAAGTTTCTGGATCGTGGCCAATACGAACAAGCCCATACCAACTTGCAGCATATTAGTCAGTTGGGTCATCACATGGGCGACATTATCGCTCGCTTCAAAGTTTTTGCTCGTAAAGGTGATGTGCATCAAGGCCCGATTGCCGTGCAAACCGCCATTATGGGCGCGCTAAAAATCATGAGTCCACGTTACAAGGAAGTGGGTATAGAGTTGGTAGTGACAGAGGATCAAGGCTTTATTGTAAACGGTGATATGGTCTTTTTGGAGCAAGTGTTGGTGAACTTATTAGCCAACGCCGCCGATGCGATTTTAGAAGCATCAGATAATCCTCGACGTGTCTGTATCGAGCAAAGCTCTACGGAAAGCCAAGTGGTTATTTGTGTCCAAGATTCAGGTGACGGTTTGAGTGATGAAGCCATTCGACACCTTTTCGAGCCTTTTTTTACTTCTAAATCTTCAGGACTGGGATTAGGGCTAGGCTTGTCGATTAGTCAGCGTATTGTTGAGGCAATGGGCGGTCAAATTAGCGCGCAAAATCGAGAGTCTGGCGGTGCTGAATTTTGTGTTAGGCTACCTCGTTTCAATCACCAATTATCTCAATCTCTTTCTAAAGATTCTAAAGAGGAAATCTAATGCCGGACAGCAAGCAAGTAATATTAATTGACGACGAGCAAGCGGTTCGTATGGCGATTTCTCAGACATTACAGCTTGAAGATTTTGTGGTCGCTGAGTTTGCATCGGCTCAAGGCGTGGTGGAAAAGTTGTCTTTGGATTGGTCTGGCGTGATTGTCAGTGATATCAATTTGCCCGGTAAAAGTGGTTTAGAGTTATTCGAAGAAGTTAAAAAAATTGATGCGGAAATCCCTTTTATTCTAATAACTGGCCATGGTGATATCAGCATGGCGGTGAGCGCCATTCGTGATGGCGCTTATGATTTTATTGAAAAGCCGTTTTCCAATGAAGACTTTCTTGAAGTGGTACGTCGGGCGTCTGAAAAACGTCATTTAACCTTAGAGAACCGTAATCTACGTCTGGAATTGGCGGCGCAAAACGCCCCAGGCCCTAGAATTATTGGTAATACGCCGGGTATTCATCGTTTGCGTCAGGCGTTGTTGCACGTGGCGGATACCGGCGCGGATATTCTTATTCAAGGGGAAACAGGCACAGGTAAAGAGCTAGTGGCGCGTTACATTCATGAGCATAGTTCTCGCCGAGGTCATGCTTTTGTGGCGATTAACTGCGGCGCTGTGCCGGATTCTATAATGGAGTCTGAATTATTTGGTCATGAAAAAGGTGCTTTTACCGATGCCAAGACACAACGTATCGGTAAGCTTGAGCATGCCAACGGTGGCACACTCTTTTTAGATGAAATTGAAAGCATGCCGATGTCGATGCAAATTCGCTTGTTGCGAGTGTTGGAAGAACGACGCTTAGAGCGTTTGGGTTCCAATACGGCAATTGATTTGGATTTACGTATTCTTGCCGCGACCAAGGTTGACCTAAAACAACTAAGCGAAGGCGGCACATTCCGCGAAGATTTGTATTATCGACTCAACGTGGTGCGAGTAGATATTCCGCCACTAAGGGAGCGAAAAGACGACATTTCTTTGCTGTGGCAGCATTTTTGTTTGGTGGCGATTGCACAATATAAGCGCGAGTCTGAGCCACTGTCGGCGGCGCGAATGCACAGCTTGTTGAGTTACGATTGGCCGGGGAACGTGCGTGAGCTACGTAACCTTGCTGAGCGTTATGTCCTAATGGGCGAGGCGGGTTCGTTTGAGTTTGATCAAATCATTATCAATGAAAATAACCCAGGCGTTATGACTCTCCCTGAGCAGTTAGAGCGTTTTGAAAAGACTTTATTAGAGCAAGAGCTGCTGCGTCAGAAAGGCTCGATTAAAGACACTATGGATGCGCTTGGTTTGCCGCGTAAAACACTTTACGACAAGATGCGTAAGTATGATCTTGATAAGGATATCTATAAACAGTAATTCTCTGTATCACGAATAGTAATGGGCCTGTTGAGATTTCGGCGGCCTATTTTGCTATTCTGCCGACTTCACTCCTTTTGATTCCCTTTCGATTATATGAACTTTTTTGTACTGCTTTTTGACCAAGTCTCTGCGCATATATTTATTCTCCTTGTTGTTGTGTCTGGATTAACGTCTTTTTTTACTGCGAGTTTTGGCGCTGGCGGTGGTGTGATGTTGTTAGGTGTCATGGCGCAAGTGTTGCCACCGCAGCTTATTATTCCACTGCATGGCGTGGCGCAGTTAGGGTCAAATGCTGGACGCGCAGCGATGAGTTGGCGACATATTGATTGGAGGTTGATAGGTGCATTTTTGCCCGGAGCAATGCTAGGGGCTTTTATTGGCAGTTTTGTCTTAGTTTCTCTGCCTCCAGCTATAATGTATCTAACGATTGCGTTATTTATCTTATATTTATGTTGGGGGCCGAAGCTTCCTAAAATGGTATTGGGTCATTGGGGAACTGCATTTGCCGGCGCTATCACGACCTTTATTACGCTTTTTGCAGGCGCAACTGGTCCTTTAGTCGCAGCCTTTGTTAAGCAAATTCATGTGGATCGTTTTCGCACGGTGGCGACTTTCGCCACGGCGATGTCCTTACAGCATGTGTTGAAAATTACGGTATTTCAGGTCGCAGGGTTTCCGTTAGAGTCTTGGTTGCCTTTATTGTTTTGTATGATTATCAGTGGTGCGATTGGTACTTGGGTTGGTCTTAAAGTGCTAAAACGTATGCCAGATCGTCACTTTCATCGAATTTTTAATATAGTGTTAACCGTAATGGCGTTAAGGTTAATCTGGCAGTCTATCGTTTTGCTTACTGCGTAATCGGAACACTCTTTGCTGAGGAGGATAAGTATGAGAGGTCGGCTCCAAAAACTTGGACGGGTGAGACTGGTTTGTGTTATTACTATTTTGGCTATAATTTTAGCGTCTGCTGGCAATCTTCTTATATCTGCACTGTTTAATTTCCAAACCTCATTTTTTGAGGATATTTTTCGTGCGTCAATCATTCCTATTTTTCTTGCTCCTCTTCTTTCTTGGCATCTGGTTGGTATGTTTTATCAACTGGATATTTTGGAAAATGAGATGAGTCGCTTGGCGAAGGTGGACGATTTGACGTCTGTTTGCAATCGTAGATTCTTTTATAAACAAATAGAGGATTGGCTTGGGACTAAGTTAAATCGTGACACTGAGTATGCTTTTTTTGTGCTCGACATGGATGTATTTAAAGGTATTAATGACAGATATGGTCACCTTTGTGGTGATAAGGTTCTAGAGCAATTTGCTGAAGTTTTGCGCGAAAAGGCGCCAAATGGCAGTATTATTGGCCGTCTTGGTGGTGAAGAGTTTGCGATATTTGTGCCTAACATGGATGCAGACTCTGCCGAGATGTTGGCAGAAAATATTTGTCAGCGTACAAGGGATATTGTAGTAAAGCATAACAATATCTCTGTCTCTTTTAGTGTGAGTATCGGGGCTTCCATTAATATCAATTACCATAAAAGCACTATTGAAAATGCTTTTAAATATGCAGATCTCGCCCTGTATGAAGCTAAAGAATCGGGGCGAGACTGCTATCGTCTGTCTATTGCGGAAGAAAAGAGCTAGGCCGGCTAATGCCCTTTCGTTTCCCGTTATTTGTTAATCTCCTAATACCAAGCCTTCTCGTCTTGGGTCAGCGCCACCCAGTAAGCCGTCTTTTTCGACAACAATACCTTGTACTCCGGAATTCAAATCCTGCACAGATACTTTAAAGCCCATGTCTGTTAGGGCTTTTGCGTAGGTTTCTGCCTCGGTGCCTTTTTCAAGGTCATAGGTTCCAAAACGGTTAAGCATATTTGGCAAGTTAATGGCTTGTTGAATATCCATGCCCCATTCAAGATGAGCAATCAGTGTTTTTGCCACGTAGCCGATAATGCGAGAACCACCCGGTGAACCAACCACTAAATACGGTTTATTATTTTTCATCACTATCGTTGGAGACATCGAGGAACGAGGGCGCTTGCCCGGCTCTACACGGTTGGCAATCGGATAGCCATCTTGATGTGATTTGAAGGAGAAATCAGTTAGTTCGTTATTGAGCAAAAAGCCATTGCTCATGAGGTTTGAGCCGAAGCCATTTTCGATTGTGGTAGTAACAGAAACGGCATTGCCGTCTTTATCGACAATAGAAATATGACTAGTGGAGGGTAATTCGATGGCCATATCGTCGGCTTGTTTAATCGGATGACGCCACTCAGGCTCGCCGGGTTCAGCATTTTCAAGTGCTTTGCCCTTGGTTATAAGTTTTGCTCGCTCTGCCAAATAAGGTTTATCTAATAAACCTTGTGGCATAGGTACAAAGTCGGTATCGGCGATGTAACGACCACGATCAGCAAAGGCAAGGCGAGAAGCATCGCCTATAATTTGCCACGCTTCAGGTGAATTCGCGCCTAAGGACGCTAGATCAAATTGCTCGGTAATACCAAGGATTTGTCCAACGGTTAAAGCGCCTGAACTTGGTGGACCCATGCCGCAGATATCGTACTCTTTGTAAGGTAAGCACACCGGAGCGCGCTCTTTTACACGATAGCTGAGTAAGTCTTGCTCTGATAAAACGCCAGGGTTATCTATTGCTCCACGTACCTGAGAGACAATTTTCTTGGCAATTTGTCCAGTATAAAACTCGTCTGCTCCGTAGGTAGCCAGAAAGCGCAACGTTTCATAGTACTGGGTGTTTTGTAAGCGGCTGCCAGCTTCAAGCGGCGTGCCATCAAGGTTAAAAAAGTAGGCTTTAGTCTCTGGATAACGAGACAATCGCTCCGCGCTACCTTTGATTGCATCTGCCAAGCGAGGGGAAACAATAAAGCCTTCTTGTGCAAGCTGTGTGGCTGGTTCTAATAAATCCTCCCATGGCATGGTGCCATAGCGGTCGTGCAGCTCTCCCATTAATTTGACAGTACCTGGAGTGCCGACAGAGCGACCGCCCACAACGGCATCATAAAAAGAAAGTGGTTCACCATTTTCGTCTTGGAAAAGTTCTGGTGTAGCTTCTTGAGGAGCGGTTTCGCGGCCATCAAAGGTAGTGAGTTTTTGGTTTGCAGCATCGTAATAAACTACGAAAGCGCCACCGCCTAAACCAGATGATTGAGGTTCTACTAAGCCAAGTACCATTTGTACGGCAACCAGTGCGTCAATAGCAGAGCCTCCCGCTTTTAGAACATCATAACCTGCTTTACTAGCTTCTGGATTGGCGGTTGCGACCATAAATTTCTGAGCGTGAGCCAAGCTCTTTTTTTCTGTGCCACTTGCTTCTTCTGGCGCCACAGCATCAGCGGCTTGCTCTGCTATGCTGAATTGACTAACGGCCAGTAAAGGAACGAGGGTTAAGGCCTGTAGTAAGCGCTTTTTTAGCATCATATAATCCTTATTGATGGAAGTATAAAGGGTCTACTCTCATCAAAACAAAAATACGTTGCTGCGTGAAGTCATAAAATAAACAATGATGTGATTTTAGAGAAAAGAAAGTGTAAGTGGTGTTGGTGTTGTGGCAAATGTCATTACTCGAAAATATTAAGTCATACTATGACTTAGTTCGTTCAATATCGCGCATTAATTTTCGATAACGCTCGCAGCCGTTATAAAGATGATCACGGACGGCTTGTTGAGCTGCTTTGGCATCGCGCGCCACAATGGCGTCAAGAATCGCTTTGTGCTCGTTATTGAGTGATTTATCTATCTCAGGATCGCGAGGTAGTCCGGCTTCTTCTCTTAGTCTGGCGCGAGGAATCGTGCGCCTTCCTAGCTCTTCTAAAAAGTCGATGAAATGTTGGTTGTTGGTGGCTCTTGCAATGGATAGATGGAACTCAAAATCTTCTTGTTCCGCACTCTCGCCACCTTGTACTTTTTTCTCGTAGGCGTCGTAACAACGATATATATCGGCTTCTTGTGCGAGAGAGCAACGTGCGACAGCTAGAGCTACTGCTTCAACTTCTACGGCGGCCCTTAACTCCAGTGATTCTATGGTGTCAGTAAGTGTTCGAGTACTTTGTCTTAGTTGCAAAGGTAAGGTGGTTTTGGGTTCTGCTATAAATACTCCAACACCTTGTTTTGCCTGAACTAATCCCTCTGCTTTTAAGGTGGCAATGGCTTCGCGTAATACAGTTCGACTGACGCTAAATTCTATCATTAGGTTTGGTTCAGTCGGTAACTTATCACCCACTTTCATCCCTTGATTTAATATGCGTTTGCGCAGTTTTTCGGCGGTTTGTTGCGGTAAGCTTTTTTTTATTTTTGTTGTTGGTGGCATGGTTTTAAGGCCTATTTTTTTATGTTGCTGCATCGCAATATTTCTAATAGTGACTAATATTTCACGGTAATCGATGACTATTTACTAAATGTGATGGCTTGTAAAGTGGCGCTGTTTAAAAAATATTCATAGTATGACTGTTGTTTGTCTATACTGCTCTGTGTTACAAATAAAAAAGTTAATCTGATGCATTTTTTTTGAAATGACGTTTCTTTAGATTCATCATTTTCTTGAAGTTCAGATAAGCGAACAATAAAAAATAAAACCTGGAGACATAATAATGATAAAAACGCTTCACACAAAAACTCTCACTACTACCTTGGCTCTTGCCACGGCAGTATCCGCTTTTACCTTTTCTTCTGTGGCTCAAGCTGAGTGGAAAGGGTGGAATATTCATAATGCTGGCTACCCTGTTACGGTAGCTATGGAATCCTTCATTAAAGAAGCCAACAAGGTTACTGATGGCCGAGTCAGTGGTCGAGTATACAATGGTGGTGTGCTTGGTAGTCAGTCCGATGCCATTCAGATGTTACAAGTTGGCGGATTGCAATTTGCTGGTTTTAACTTAGGTCCAATGGGCGATGCGGTTCCAGAAGTAAACGTCGTCTCTTTACCCTTTATTTTTAAGAATCTTGATCATATGCATCGTGTTATGGATGGCCCAGTTGGCGATCAATTAAGTGATGCGATGGCGAAACAAGGCATTATTTCTTTAGCTTGGTATGACGGCGGCGCTCGTTCTTTTTATAACACGGTCAAGCCGATTCAAACGCCTGCTGATATGAAGGGTGAAAAATTTCGTGTCATGAATAATGAATTATATGTCGGCATGGTTGAGGCGTTAGGTGGTAATGCGACGCCAATGGCTTATTCAGAAGTCTATCAGTCATTAAAAACTGGCGTCGTTGATGGCGCTGAAAATAACTGGCCATCTTATGACACAAGTAACCATTATGAAGTAGCTCAATACTATTCTTTGACTGAACATCTAATTCTTCCTGAATGTTTGTGTGTCAACGTAAAGGCGTGGAATAGCTTATCTGCTGCTGATCAAAAGGCTGTCAAAGCGGCTGCGCGTGAAAGCTCTGTTTTACAGCGTAAGTTGTGGGCTGAAGGAGATGCTGCAAGTCGTGAAAAAGTGTTGGCTGCTGGTGTGAAGTTTAACGAAATCAAAGACAAATCGGCATTCCAAGATGCAATGAAACCTGTTTATGCCAAAGCGGTAAAAGACAATCCATCATTAAAAAGCTTTATCGAACAAATCCAGAACACTCAATAATTGTAATTTTCTAGGAGGACTTATCTGCTATTGAATAGTGGATAAGTCCAGTTTGATGGTTTTATAAAATGAGTAAGTCGATGAATTCTTTCTATTCTAAGCAGACTCCCGTAAAAACCTTTCTTGATGTGTTGGCTTATTTAGCGACTGTTCTTTCTGGCGTTTTTATGGTGATTCTTGTTGCGTCATTTGGTTGGTTGGTATTTGGTCGTTATGTATTGAATGACACGCCAACTTGGGTAGAGCAAATGGCATTGTTGCTGGTAACCAATATCACGTTTTTAGCGGCGGCGGTGGGGATTCATGAGCGCACCCATTTAAGTGTCGACATCCTATCTTTATGTGTGCCAAAACGTGCCAATCAATTACTCAACATTGTTATTGATCTGTCATTGCTGACGTTTGGTATCACCATGGCAATTTATGGAAAAGAGCTGGTCGATTTTGCATGGTTCCGAAAAGTACCCTTGTTAGGTATCTCGGATGGAATCCGCTATTTTCCTGTTGTCGCGTGTGGTGTTTTGATATCGCTATTTTCAGGTTATCGAGTCGTCATTGGTGTGGTGGCGTTGTTTATTGTAGAACCTGAGTCTGAGACGACTGATTCACTTTCTTCTAACGTAAAAGGGGATCAGTAACATGGGACTGGCTATTTTACTTGGTTTGTTTGCATTACTAACTTTCATTGGTGTTCCTGTCGCGTTTGCTTTAGGGATGGCTGCTATCTCGGCTTTTTGGTATGAAGGCTTGCCTTTAATGATTGGCTTTCAGCGTATTGTAGCTGGAACCTCTACCTTTTCTTTGCTTGCGATTCCGTTTTTTATTTTTGCCGGTGAGCTAATGTTGCATGGCGGTATTGCGGCGCGTTTGATTCGTCTTGCTTCCTCGGCTGTCGGCTGGATGCGTGGTGGTTTAGGTCAGGTGAATGTGTTCTCAAGCATGTTGTTTGGTGGCATTTCTGGTTCTGCTGTTGCGGATGTTTCTGCATTAGGGTCTTTGTTAATCCCAGTGATGAAAGAGAAAGGTTACGATGATGATTATGCTGTTAACGTAACGGTCACTTCTTCGATTGCTGGCATTATGATTCCGCCAAGTCACAATATGATTTTGTATGTTGTAGCCGCTGGTGGTGGAATGTCGGTTGCTAGCTTATTTATGGCTGGTGTTATACCTGGGATTTTGATGTGCTTTTTCTTGGGGTTGGTGGCGCGTTGGATTGCGATTCGTAAGAATTTTCCAACCGAAGAATTTGCGGGTTATAAGGTGATCTTCTTTGCTTTTTTAGCTTCTTTCCCAGGTTTAATTACGGCAATTATCGTGGTTGGTGGCGCATTGTCTGGTGTGTTTACGGTTACCGAATCCGGTGCTATTGGTGCGATATACGCCATTATTATTACAGGATTTGTGTATCGATCTTTAAGTCTTAGAGACTTTTGGATTGCCGTGGTGCGCTCTGTAAGAACAACAGGGCTGGTCATGATTCTAGTCGGCTGTGCATCTGCATTTGGTTACATGTTGGCCTTGTATGAAGTGCCAAAAGTGCTGGCGACAACACTGACGTCTATTTCTGATAATCCTATTGTTATCTTGCTGATGATGAATCTTATCCTGCTTTTACTGGGCATGATAATGGACATGGCAGCACTGATTTTAATCTGTACACCTATCTTTTTACCTGTCGCGCTTGGCCTTGGCATGGATCCTATTCACTTTGGTGTGATGTTGATGATGAATTTAGGATTAGGGCTATGTACGCCTCCGGTTGGTGGATGTCTATTCGTCGGCTGTGCGATTGGTGGTGTGTCGATCCAAAAAGCGGTTAAAACCATTTGGCCATTTTATTTGGCGATTTTAGCGGCCCTAATGCTAGTGACTTTTGTTCCAGCAGTATCTATGACCTTACCTAATTGGATTAATGGTCTTTAAAGATCAAAGAGTTGAGGAGTTATCAATGAAACGTGTTTTATTAACGGGGGCCGCTGGCACTCTTGGCTCGGCAATGCGAAAAGCGTTAGCAGGCTGGGCCGAAGAGCTTGTGTTGTCCGATATCGTGCCGATCAAGGATTTAAATAAAGGCGAGTCTTTTGTGGCTTGCGATTTAGGGGATTTGGAGTCAGTTTTAGAGCTTGTAAAAGGTTGTGATGGCATTATTCATCTAGGTGGTGTGTCTGTTGAGGGGACCTTTGAAAGTATCATGAATGGTAACCTCAAAGGCGTTTACCATATTTATGAAGCGGCTCGTCAGCAGGGCGTGAAGCGGATTGTTTTTGCTAGTTCAAATCATCTTGTTGGCTTTCATTCTCGTGAAGAGCGTTTGGATGATAAAAGCCCAATGCGCCCTGATAGCTTATATGGTGTTTCAAAAGGCTTCGGTGAATTAATCGCTCAATATCACTTTGATAAGTTCGGAATTGAATCTGCCTTGGTTCGAATTGGCAGCTGTTTGCCGAAACCAGTGAATCGTCGCATGTTATCAACTTGGTTAAGTGAAGGTGATCTGGCTGGGTTGATAAAAAAAGTATACGCAGTAAATCGACTGGGCTGTACGATTATTTACGGTGCGTCTGATAACCCTTGGTCATGGTGGGATAATAGCCATGCTAACTTTATCGGATGGCAGCCGAAAGATTCTTCGGCTGATTTTGAAGAGGAGGTATTGCGCAATGATCCCCTTTTACCTACAGATGATCCTGTGTTGCTTTACCAAGGTGGTGTCTTTGCGACGGCAGGTCACTTTGAAGATAAATGATTTCGAAGGCGAATAACTTAGTAATACCTCGACCTATCTGATTGTCTGTTAAATCCTGCTTTCCCTATCCTTAGTCGCTCAATGTTCACCCCAATATTATGGGGGGATATTGAGCGTCTAATTTATCTATCGTGCATTCTTTATCACGTTTTTTATAGCGCTCTTTATAGTTAACAACGCAAAAAAAACGCCCCGAGGGGCGCTAAACTTGATTTTCTGTATTGAGGTAGAAATTGTTATTGAACGATTTCTGGCCCCATGATGCTGTACGGTAACGCAGTAGATAGTGCAGGAATGTAAGTTACCATCACCAAGAACACCATTAATACCAATACAAACGGCATAGCGGCTTTCACTACACGGGCCAAGCTCATACCTGTAATACCGGATGTAACAAACAGGTTTAAACCAATTGGCGGTGTGATCATACCGATTTCCATGTTTACGACCATGATGATACCAAGGTGAATTGGATCAACCCCTAGCTCCATGGCAATCGGGAATACCACTGGCGCTACAATAACCAATAGACCAGATGGTTCCATGAACTGACCGCCGATCAACAATAAGATATTTACTGCGATGAGGAAAGTGAACCAGTTAAAACCAACACCAAGCATCCACTCAGTGATCATTTGTGGAATGCGTTCAGCAGATAAGGTGTGAGCAAACAACAATGCGTTGGCGATGATAAACATCAGCATGATGGTTGTTTTTGTGCCTTCAAGCATTACCTTACGAGATTCTTCACCAAACAAAGAAGGGAAAAAGCCACGTAGCATCATGGACAAATTACGGCCCCAAATAGGTACGCCAGCAGCCAAACAAGCACCGACAGATTCTTCTATTTTGCTAGAGCGCTTATAAACATAGAAAATAGCCAAGACAACGGACATAATCGCACCCCAAAGTGCGCGATCACCACCAGTCACCGTTTCGCTGTCTGCGAAGATAAAGAATGACATGATTTCCCATACTAGGAAGAAAGACACGCCATAAACCGTACCGTTAAAACCAACACGAGCGTGCGGAGCATCGTTGTCGTTCGTCCATGTTTTGCCTTTTAATGGACCCATGTCGCGGTAAACAAACAAAGCGATAAACATAGAGTAAACAGCAGCGACAACAGCGGCTTCTGTTGGCGTGAATACACCACCATAAATACCACCCATGATGATCACGACAAGGAACAAGCCCCAGCCTGCTTCTTTACCACCACGAACTAAGTTGCCAAAGCCTTTCCATTCTTCAGCGGGTAGTTTTTTGATACGTGCAACCACATAAATTGCTAACATCAACATACCACCAGCCATCAAGCCCGGGATAACCCCCGCCAAGAACATACGACCAACAGACACGTCAACGGATGCGGCATACACCACCATTACGATAGAAGGCGGAATCAAAATCCCCAAAGTACCTGCGTTGGCAATGATACCTGCTGCAAATTCTTTTGAGTAACCCACTTGAGTCATACCAGCAATGGCAATAGTGCCGATAGCCACAACCGTTGCTGGAGAAGATCCAGATAAGGCGGCGAACATCATACAAGCCAATACCGATGCCATTGCCAAGCCACCACGGAAGTGACCAACACTGGCAATCGCAAAGTTAATCAAACGCTTCGCTACGCCGCCAGTCGACATGTAGGACGATGCAATGATGAAAAACGGGATAGCCAACAAAGTATAATGCTGACCAGCCCCAAACAGAGAAATAGCCACAGACGACAAAGAGTCGTGTGAGAAAAAGGTAATAAATAGTATGGACGACAAGCCCAAACAAATACCAACGGGTAAACCGACAAATAGCAGGACGATTACCAATGAAAATAGAATAAGTGATTCCACAATGACGCTCCTGCGCTAGTCTTTCAAGACGTTTTGGTTTTCTTTAACAAGATCTTGTGCCTCATGGCCACTGATCAACATGTCGCGTTTACCGCGGGCAATATCGATGAATGCTTGCAAAGAACGATAAGAAAGTAGAGCCAAGCTGATTGGCAGGATAACAAGAACAATCCAGCGGTGAACGCGAGGGCGTAAACCAAACATTTCTTGTACAAATTCAGGGTAACGAAGTTCTTCTGAACCTATGCCAATTTTGAACATCTTCAGCCAGTATTCGATTGCACCACCGCTAACGTCTACTCCAAGCATTGCCAACCAAGTAGAGTCGAGAAGGATAAGTCCGTAAAGCATGGCCGCTGCAGCACCGAATAAAGACAAGGCTTTGGTGATGCGTTTTGGTACGGCATTGAGAACAATGTCGACGCCCAGGTGAAGGCCCGTTTTGATACCGTAACTCATGCCTAATAGAATCAACCAAGAGAAGGCGACTGTATTGAATTCAAGCGCAGCGTCCCAACCAGTGTTAAACCCATAACGAGCAATAACCTGTCCGAACGATACCGCCATGATGGAGGAAATAACGATGATCAGTAGGTTTTCTTCAGCTCGTTCCATGACTTTGGGGAAGCGTTTCTCTAATAGCCAAAGAACAATAATAAAAATAAGTAAGTAAAGATGCGGCCAATGTGCCATGGGGGTCTCCTTAACTAAGTGGACCAGAACAAGTTAAAGTGCAGCTTTGTGGCGAGTCTTGTAGGTTCTAGGGTCAATCGCAGAAGAGAGATTGCGGATCAAGAAAGCACAGGATAAAACCACAAGAGCTGACCCGTTAAGATCAGCTCACTGCGGGATAAAAATGGATTACGCGCCAGCAGCAGCGTTAATCAAATCTTTACCGATGTAGCTTTCAAATTGCTTCCAAACAGGCTTCATTGTGTCGACCCATTCTTTGCGTTGCTCTGGAGTAAGCGTATTTATCTTACCGCCAGCTTTAAGAATGTTTTGACGGTTTTCTTCTTCCGCAGCTTTAACACTCAAGTTAGCTTCTTGTGTAACTTCATCCGCAATTTGAGTGAATTGAGCGCGGTCTTCCGGAGATAAGCTCTTTAAGAATTCAGAAGACGTCATGAACAAGTAAGCCAACAACTGATGGTTAGTATCGGTTGTGCTGTCTTGAACTTCGTAGAATTTTTTCGTGTAGATGTTTGACCAAGTGTTTTCTTGACCATCTACAACGCCAGTTTGCAAGGCGCCGTATACTTCAGAGAACGCCATTGCTTGAGGAGACGCGCCCATCGCCGCGATCATTTGTTTTGCAACATCAGACGTTTGTACACGGAATTTCAACCCTTTGGCATCGCTAGGAACCAAAAGTGGTTTGTTGGCAGAAAAGTATTTCATACCAGACATCCAGTAACCTAAACCAACAAAGCCTGCGTAATCATCCATTTCGGTAAGCAGTTTTTTGCCTTCAGGTGTTTTGGTGAAGCGGATAGCATGGTCCATGTCTTTAAAGATGAAAGGAAGGTCAAACACGCCATATTTATCAGTGTAAGAACCGAACTTAGAAAGAGATGGAGCAAGCAGTTGCACGTCGCCTAAAAGTAAGGCTTCAAGTTCTTTTGAATCACCAAATAGCGTGGAGTTAGGGAAAACCTCAACACACAATTTACCATTCATTTCTTTGTTTACACGTTCTGCGAAGTTATTCGCTGCAACCACTTTAGGGTGAGTCGTACCACCTGTTACGTGGCTGAATTTGACAACACGCTCACCTGGATCACAGTTTGCAATCGCTGTGCTAGCAGAAAGAGCAACTGCTAAAGATGTTAGAGCAAGGCTGATTTTTTTCATTTTTATAAGACTCCAAAAACTGAATTATTATTGTTTACCTGATTTTTAGCCTGATTTTTTCTGATTTTTCATCAGCGGCAGACAAAGCAAAACAGGTGGTGCTATCCATACTGTTTACACAATCTATGCCAAGTCTTTATGTTTTTATTAAATTATTGATTTTTAACAATAATTTTATTTTGTGGGTTTGCTTAATACTTTATGCTGGTGATTTAATAGGGGGGATTACACACATGGGTAAATTCTTAATGGGTGGTTAATCACCCATTTTTACTTGAGAGTTTGTGCTAAAAGTCTTTTGAAGGTTTGGTGCATGGCTTTTTTGCCAGATAATTGCGCTTTTTGGCGAGTCTGATCGGTATTACGGCCTAAAGCGGCTTCTATTAATAGTCGATGCGTTGGGTCGTGAGACGTTAACTTGCTAGTTAAGGCAAGAGACAGTGTCGCCTTGAGGAAAACTGAGCGGATACTGTCAAGTTGACGATGATGCTCTACAAATAGCGCTATATCTTGCAGATCTTTTTGTGACAGCTGAGCGAGTGCTGGAAGTTCGTTTTGTTGATAATGCTTTTGACCTAAAATAAGCATAACCAAATCGGTGGATAAGTCGGCATATTGTAGTAGCAAGTTAAGTAGAAATTGTTCGATAAAACGAGCCTGCCATGCGACAGCTAACTTAGTCGCATGTTCTGTCATTGGTTTTACCATCATCAAAGAGTAGCTGCCACTGGCTTGGTCTTTGCTTGTTCCTAAACGAATGGGTAAGTAACCATTCTTTAGCCAAAATGATACGACATCGGGAGTCGCTGCAAAACTTGTGCATAGAAAGTCGCAATGGTCATTGGCTTCTTTTTCTATATGCGTAAGTAGTTGACTAGCCAAACCTTTATTTTGTTGGCTTTGCTCGGTCGCAATTCGGCTAATACGCCAGTAACAGTACTGCCCAGCGTTTTCGATGCCTTCGTGAGCAAGCAGAGATTGCGGCACTAAATGGCCTCTTGGTCTACGTTTTCCTTGCATGACTTCTTGGCAGAGTGCGTTTGGCAGGTTGCCTTCTTCAGTAATAACGGTAACGCTTTGCGTTTTGTTTCCTAAGGTAGAAATGTAGGTCGATACAGAAGGATCGTCTAACACCCAGCGCAAGTTGTCAGGTGAGGTTTGATAATGGGCACTGACCAATAGTTGAAAAGTATCGGCGAGCAAGTTTGCGTTCTCTAACCAATCTGCTCCAGCAAGCTGTTTAAATTCAGTCTGCTTAATTATGTCTTTATCAACACTATTTGATATTTCAGAGCTAGGTTCAGGCGTTGCTAAAAAGAAGCAATCATTGATCCAGTTTTCGAGTGGGTCATTTCCCCCCCATCGAATGGGTTGGCTTAACGTCAGCTGCTGCAGAGTCAATGCTTTGGTGGTTTTCTGTGATTCTAAGTAGTGGCAAAAGCGAATGCCGAAGCCCTTACCAGCGCCTTCATAGCCATAGTCTGTAGTACTAAAAAGACAATGCTCGGCTTTTTCATTTAGCGCCATGAGCAAAGGTAAAGGAATCATTGACGCTTCATCAATAAAGAGAAAATCCCAGTGAGTTGAGTCGCTTACCAGAACATCAGGTGCGAAAAAAGGCAGCGTTATTTTATCTTGATCAATAACTTGTTCAAAGCGAGCCTTTAGACTCACAATCGCCTCTTGATTCGGCGCGGTGATTGCCACACGTTTTCCTGCTTTGAGCAGCTTAGCCAAACTGTCACCCAATAAGGTGGATTTGCCTCGACCTCTTGGTGCAATTAATACATAAGATTTAGCCTGTTCGGCAAATAAACACGACTGAGCTTCAGCTTGCTCTTGGGTTAGCTGCGCGTTAGGTTCTATTGGTTTTAAAGTCGGTAACGGATTTACGCTGTGTTTTTTATTCTTGCCAGAGAGTAATAATTTAAAAGGTGATGTCGCGTCTTGTAATTTATCGAGCAGGTAATGTTTAAAGTGCGATGTCACTTGTTCAGGCTCATAAGGCCAAGGCAAGTAACGAGATAGCTCTTGATCGGCCATTTTCAACCAATCTTCGTTTGGTAAAACAATAGCGAAAAGGCCATTGCCACGAACTGTACCCGATACAATAGCTAGGGCACTGGCTGAGACTCCTTGAGTTAAATCCACTAAAACTGCGTCATAGCTACTGCCGAGTTCTTGTCGGGTTTGTTTAAAAGAACAGGTTTTAAATTGTTTTGTTTTTAGCGATGGAACGAGCAGCTCGTCATATTGGCTCACATCATGAGCAGTAATAAGCGGTGTGGAGAAATTTTCACACAGACGAAGAAAGTCTGATAAAACCTCGCTAGGCGAGCCCTTTAAAATAAAACAATGGCGGTGGTTGTCAGACATATAAATAAAATTTCCTTGTGGTCGCATTATCATACTGTGACCACAAGGAAGTGCCAACGAAGGATTATTTAAAACTGTCTATTTTTTCAAAGTAAAGATCGCCAAGTCTTTTTGTAGCTGAGAGGCCAATTCACGAATGTGTTGGCTATGCTCCTGTGACATATTAGCAAGTTCAAGTGTTGCAATAGCAGACTGCTGAAGCTCTTCAGAGTTTTGATTGATTTGTGTTGAGGCCACACTTTGTTCTTCTGTTGCAGTGGCAACATTGTTTATGCCCATTTCAACGTTTTGTATCGACTGATAAATTTTTGCCAAAAGGCTATGAGCATAATTGGCTTGCTGTACGCTATTGTTGACCTGGTTACGCCCTTGTTCCATATCATTCACTGCAGAACGGCTATTGCTTTGTAGTTGTTCAACTACTTTACGGATTTCTTCGGTAGATTGTTGTGTGCGTTGTGCAAGAACACGTACTTCATCGGCAACGACAGCAAAACCACGACCTTGCTCACCTGCTCGTGCGGCTTCAATCGCGGCATTAAGGGCAAGCAAATTGGTCTGTTCAGCAATATTACTGATGACAGTGACAACATCCCCAATGTTCTTCGAACTTTCTTCTACTTCCTGAATTGTGTTCGATGCTTGGCTGAATGCCGAAGAAAGTGCGCTAACAGTATTTTCAACTTGTTGGACTGCGTTGTTGCCATCTTCCGTAAGCTGTCTCACCGCAATCGATTCTTCTGAAACCTGATTAGAGCTTTGAGCCACTTCTTGAATAGAAGCGGCTATTTGTGTGATAGCTGAACCCACTTGAGCGCTAGAATCTTGACTATTATTAGCACTAATACGTAAATCATTATTGGCGTTTGAAATACCTTCTGTCGATTTTAGTAATTCTTGGCTGGAGTGCAAAATAGTATTTACAAGCGAAATTAAGCTATCACGCATGCGTATGGAATCATTCTGTAATAAATCAATTTCGTTTTTACTGTCCGAGTCTTTTTTGTGTTTGAAGCGGAAGGACAGGTTGCCTTTACCTAATTGATCTAGTGCAGAAGAAATTTCTTTTAACGGTGCTAATGAATAACGGATGAATCCCCATAGCATAAGACTTAGTACTAAGGCTGCGATCATGCAGATTCCGACAACATCCCAGATTATGCCTCGAATTTCTTCTTGATATTCATCGTTATAGGATTTCAAAGTCACAACCCAGTTCCAGCCTTTTACATGTTGAAAAACGGCTTTTGATGAGCGTGCCTTGTTGCCTTTACCAGCAATTTGTAGGCTATAAGATACAATACCGCTGTCTGCTTGGTACATTTGCTTAAAGGTATCTTTTAACTGCGGGAAGGCTGTATAGAGGTTCTTTCCCGCCATGCTTGGGTGAATAAGGACATCTCCTTCATTATCCCCAGCCGCAGTGACATAAATGTAACCGCTTTTACCAAATTGCATCTGATTAATAGATTTGGCAGATGATTCAAGAATAGCAGAGTAAGGGATAAGCAGTTCAATTAATAAGTTTGGCTTACCTGATACATTTGCATAATGGCTGATGTAACTCTTATTCCACAGTTGTGTTTGACCGACTTGTGTCGTATTGCTTTGTAAGGCTTTGATTGCATTAGGCGAGTCAACGGAACTGCCTGAGGCTATTCGGCCATTTTGGTCTTTTAATGTTGTGCTAACTCTTACCAAACCTCGAGTTGTTTTTACTAATAGACTTGCTTCAAGCTGCGCAGAACGAGCAAAGTCGGTTAGAAATTTCGCGTTGTCACCGATAACTTGATTATTCAGCGTTAGAGTAGGGAGTTGCTGATTATTGATCAGCGTAGTTCGCTCATTATCGATTGTGATCGATTCAAGCTGGTTTCCTAGAATTTGGCTAAAACGATCAGCGGTTTTGCTCAAAAGCTGATATTTACTTTCAAGCTGCTCGGCCACAAGAGCGGCTTCTTTTTGTTGATGGCTACTGACTATATTATTGATTTGATAGCTAAATAACCGATCAATAATAAAAACAACCAAAGTGAATATAACGAGAATGCTAATAAATGTACCAAGACTAAGTTGTTTTGGTAACGAGGCTTTTTTTAAAACAGAAATCATAAAACAAAGAATCCTTGCAGGCATTTTTATAAAAGGGGGGGCTTATTAGGAAGTTTGTTTTTATTTTCGGTGAAAGATACATGTAAGAATAAGCAGTTACAAACTTTTGCTTGGTTTTTGATCGTAATAAATGGCTATAAGTAAGGACGGTTTGTATGACTTGTGAGTTAGATGCAAAAGCACCCATAAAAATGAGTGCTTTTTAGGATCTGTTTAAACAGATAAATAGTATTTACGCGATAACAAATAAGTCCATGAAGCGGTTTACAGCAGTGCCTTCAAGAGCTGCTTGATCCTTACAGAGTGAGAAAATAGCTTGGCTCTGACGGTTTGGAAAACGCGTTGCCAAGTTGTTCTTAAACTTCTGCTCTAACAAAGGAATGCCTTCCTCGCGACGGCGACGGTGTCCGACCGGGTATTCCACCACCACTTCTTCGGTACTGCTGCCATCTTTAAAAAACACTTGAATTGCATTAGCAATAGAACGCTTATCCGCTTCTAAATATTCTGCGGTGAAGCGTTTGTCTTCGACGATTTCCATCTTGTTACGCAGTTCATCGATGATTGGATTGGCCGCATGAAAGTCATCTTCATAATGTTCGGCAATCAAATTACCAAACGCCAATGGCACAGCGGCCATGTATTGCAAACAGTGGTCACGGTCGGCGGCATTCGCCAATGGGCCGGATTTGGAAATAATACGAATCGCGGATTCATGAGTACGAATCACGATCTTATCGATCTCTGCCAAGCGATCTTTCACTAAAGGATGCAAGATCACTGCGGCTTCTGCAGCGGTCTGAGCATGGAATTCGGCTGGGAAAGAGATCTTGAACAAGACGTTTTCCATCACGTAGGTGCCATAATATTGTGGAAAGTCTTGCGAGAACGAAAACTGACGTTTGTCTTCGGGCTTGATGACTTGGTCTTTGTTGGTTTTCGAGAAAGATACATCATAAAAGCCCCACTGATCTGCGGTAAGCACACCAGGAATGCCCATTTCGCCACGCATTGACATATCGGCCAAACGAACAGCGCGGGAGGTCGCATCGCCCGCTGCCCAAGATTTACGTGAGCCAGCGTTTGGCGCATGACGATAAGTACGCAGAGCAGAGCCATCGACCCAAGCTTGCGAAATCGCCGCCATGATTTGTTCTCTGTCGCCGCCCATCATTTTAGTCACCACAGCCACAGAGGCTACGCGCACTAATAACACGTGACATAAACCCACACGGTTAAACGAGTTTTCTAGGGCAATAACGCCTTGAATTTCATGGGCCATTACCATGGCTTCTAATACTTCACGCATGGTCATCGGGCTTTCGCCGTTCGATAATCTAACTTGTGAAAGGTGATCGGCGACGGCCAAAATACCGCCTAAATTATCAGATGGATGTCCCCATTCCGCCGCCAACCAAGTGTCGTTGTAATCCAACCAACGAATGATGCAACCAATGTCCCACGCGGCTTTCACTGGATCGAGCGATAAAGACGTACCTGGCACGCGAGCGCCGTTGGGCACCACTGTGCCTTGTACAATGGGGCCAAGGTGCTTGGTACATTCTGGGAAGCGCAGGGCGAGTAAGCCACATCCCAGGGTGTCCATTAAACAATTACGAGCGGTATCGAGAGCTTCTTGGCTTTCCACTTTAAAATTCAGTACATAGTCTGCGATATCTTGGATGACTTGGTCGTAATCGGGGCGGTTGTTTAAATCTACGTTGTTGCTCATTTCTTTTCCTTAATCGTGAAAGTTGGCGGATTCTGGGTTAATGGCGGTCGTCGATATCGACCCACTCAGAATGGTCTGGCCCTATGTAATCTGCGCTGGGGCGAATAATGCGGTTATTCGCCCGTTGTTCCATGACGTGAGCAGCCCAGCCAGTGACGCGGGAACAGACAAAAATCGGCGTAAATAACTTGGTGGGAATGCCCATAAAGCGATAGGCGCTAGCATGGAAGAAATCCGCATTACAAAAGAGTTTTTTCTCGCGCCACATAACTTCTTCACAACGTTCTGATACCGCGTATAAGTGATCGTCACCGACGTCTTCACTGAGTTTTTTGGCCCACTTTTTAATGATGTCATTGCGTGGATCGCGTTCACTGTAAATAGCGTGACCAAAGCCCATGACTTTTTCTTTATTGGCAAGTTTTTGCATCAACGCCGCTTCGGCTTCGTCAGGGGTTTTCCATGGTTCTATCATGTCCATCGCAGCTTCATTTGCGCCACCATGAAGTGGGCCACGTAAGCTGCCGATACCGCCAGTAACGCATGAATACATGTCTGACAAGGTGGAAGCACAAACACGAGCGGTAAAGGTTGAAGCGTTGAATTCGTGCTCAGCATACAAGATCAAAGACGCGTTCATCACTTGTGTATGAAGAGCGCTTGGTTCTTTGTCATGCAGCATGGTGAGAAAATGACCCGCCAAGGAAGGCACGTTGGCATTGTGCGTATTTACGCGAACGCCATCGTGGCTGAAACGATACCAATAAACCACCATAGCTGGCAGCGTCGCGACCAATCGATCCGCGGTATGCAGTGCTAGAGAAGGTTGCTTTTCAAATGGCAGCTCTGGCTCTAGATTACCTAAGAAAGAGCAGCCGGTGCGCATCACATCCATGGGATGAGCGCTTTCTGGGATAAGTTCTAAGACGGCTCTAAGCTCTTCAGGCAAGCAGCGCAAACTCATCAGTCTTTGTTCGTAGTCATGCAGTTCAGTGCGGTTGGGTAATTTGCCGTACAGCAATAGATAAGCCACTTCTTCAAAGCTGGCTTTGTCCGCTAAGACATCAATGTCGTAGCCACGATAAGTTAATCCGGAGGCTGCTTTGCCGACGGTACAGAGTGCGGTTTCACCTGCGCTTTGGCCTCGTAGACCTGCGCCAGAAAGTACTTTAGCCATTTTTCTACTCCATTTTGTTATTGTTTAGAGAAGCTTGTGCTTATTTTTTAGGCTCTTATTTTTTAGAGAAGAGCGCGTCTAATTTATCTTCGTATTCATGGTAGTTGAGAAATTCATAAAGCTCATTACGAGTTTGCATACTGTCGACTACATTGCGCTGGTGGCCGTCGTTCAATAAATGCTGATATACGTTTAGCGCGGCTTTGTTCATTGCGCGAAACGCACTCAGTGGATAAAGCACTAAATCCACGCCTGCGCTGGCCAATTCTTCTTTACTGAATAAAGGCGTAGCGCCAAATTCGGTGATGTTTGCTAAAACAGGCACCTTCACGGCCGCGACAAATTCTTTGTATTGATCCAAAGTGATCATGGCTTCTGGGAAGATCATATCCGCGCCAGCTTCGACACAAGCAATGGCTCGCTCGATGGCCGACTCCATACCTTCCACAGCCAAAGCATCAGTGCGTGCCATGATGACAAAGTTGTCATCGACACGAGCGTCGACGCAGGCTTTCACGCGATCGACCATTTCATCTTGGCTGACAATGGCTTTATTCGGGCGATGGCCGCAACGCTTTTGTTGAACTTGGTCTTCAATGTGAACAGCCGCCGCACCCGCTTTTTCCATTTGCTGAATGGTTCGAGTGATATTAAATGCGCCACCAAAGCCAGTATCGATATCGACTAGTAATGGCAAATTCGAAGCGGAAGTAATACGTCGCACGTCTTCTAATACATCGTGTAAATCTGTCATGCCAAGGTCTGGCAAACCATAGGAGGCATTAGCAACGCCGCCGCCAGATAAGTAAATGGCATGATGACCTGTTTGCTCTGCCATCATGGCGCAATAAGCGTTCACGGCGCCAACAACCTGTAATGGGGATTGGGTTGCGACGGCTTGTCTAAAACGGGCGCCTGCTGAAAGTATTGTCATTATTTTCCTCTCTTTAGAACGATTTTAATTAAGTACGGGAAGCGACAGCAGAATGCTCCATCGCTTGCTTTAATAGTTGGCTGGCGCGGCTGATATGGCGGCGCATGAGTAGTTCTGCGAGATCACCTTCGTGATTTGCAATCGCGTCGAGAATGGCTTTATGTTCCCTTAATGCTTGGCGCGGGTCGCTGCGCTGATCGGCCGTGTGACGTCGATACATGCGAATTACCGCGTACAATTCTTCTGTTAATAAACGAATAAGCTTAGCGTTGCCGCTGGCGTGAATGATGCGTAAGTGAAAATCGTCATTGCCGCCTTGTTGCACGTAATGTTCGTCTTGATTGGCATCTAGATGCGCTTGGTGTTTGTCGAGCAGCGCGTACAAGCTGTTTATTTCATCTGATGGCATGTTGCTGGCGGCTAAGCGAGCGGCCATGCCTTCTAATGCCTCGCGCATGGTAAAGGTATCCAGCATATCTTGTGTGTTCAGCTGGATAACACGAGCGCCTACATTGGCGGTGCGTGTGACTAGACCAAGACCTTCTAGTTTGACGATGGCTTCTCTTAATGGCCCGCGAGAAACGCCATATTGTTTGGCGAGTTCTGGCTCAGATATCTTACTGCCCTGTGGAATATGCCCCTGCACAATAGCATTGGTGAGCTGCTGGGCTATGTCTTCAGACAGTGTTGCGGATTTGATCGAAATTAGGTTGTTCATAAGAAGACGAAATACTTTATTGTTAACAATATTGCTAGTTATAGTCTGGTTTTAGCGGTTTATCAAGTTAGATTGTCGACAATAAGTCGAATTTACTCTTATCCTTTAGTCTTACGTGTGAGCGTGATTTAGGAGATAGAAGCCGCTAACATTGTGTTTATTAAGTGATTTTTTGGCTTTATCGATTAGAAATGCTTGGTTGAGTCGTAAAAGCTGATAGAGTCGAGATAATCGTTTGAATATCGTTATGATCAAATGTGTCGACAATCGCTTTGCTAGGCTTGTTCGCTTGGCGGTTTGTTTGATTACCCAACAGATAAGGGAAATTATGAAAAAAATTAAAAATGAAGCAGCCCTAAGTAAAAAAGCCATTCAAGTTGGCGAGAACTATGCCCTTAAACGCGGCTATGCAGGCTTTTCTTCAACCATGTCTGCCAACGAAAAAACCGAAGCAATTTATCGATTGTTGGTGTTGGATAAATTAGTCGTTGGATTACCAGCAGACAAAGAAGACTTGCCAAGCATGAAACATAAACTAGCGTTGTGGATTCAGAAGCTATTACCTAAAGATGATCCACTTCTTAAGTAAGAGTTACTGGGTTAATAATTAAGAGTTGCTGGGTTAATAATTACAAGTCCAGCGGTAGAGTGGTGATATTTTTTACTTCACGCATGGTGAAGTGACTTTGCGCTTCTTGAATGTGTGGCAGTTGCAATAACTGGCTGCGCAAGAAGTGTTCATAACTTTCAATGCTATTTGAAACCACTCTTAAGCTGTAATCCATCGCACCAGAAATCGTCCAACATTCTACCACTTCGGGATAGTCGACAATGGCTTGCTCGAATTCATCTAGCATTTTTCGGCCATGGGAAGAGAGTTTGATATTTACCAAGACGACGATGCCCAATCCCAATTTGTTTCTGTCTAAAATCGCTTGTGTCGAACGAATATAGCCATCTTGTTCTAGGCGATTAATACGTCGCCAGCAGGGTGATTGAGACAAGCCAATCTTGTCAGCCACTTGAGTCGCACTCAGACTGCCATCGTGTTGCAGCAAATTAAGAATCTTACGATCAGTTGAATCTAGCTGTTCCATGGAATCCATCTCTGAAAAGTCAGGATTAAGGTAATGGATTCATCTACTTCATTTCAACACTTTATTTATAAAATGTTATAACGTAACATATTTGTTTTTGATGTTATGTGTCTGTCTGTATTTTTAGGGGAAGCGTTATGAAGGTGAATCTTAGTTCAGGAATTGCTTCGAACTCTGTTGATTTTAGCCAAGCGAATTTTAATCTGCTGGATGAAAGGGCAAACGCTTTTCAATGGGTCGATAAAAGCTTATCAGAGACAAGGCCAACATTATTAGGTGTGGCTAAGTCCTCCTATATAGAAGTGTTGGCTGATGTCTACCAGAAAAATATTAGTATGGTGGTTTGGGAGCGCCAATTGGGTGGTGTAGAGGAATACGCAGAATCTCTTTTGACGTTAGCGCCAAACTTCACCTTCAAATCTCAGGGCAACGCTGAAGAGTTGATTTCTTTGTTAAGAGGGCTTCTACCTGATGCTGAAAATAAAGCTTTGTTTCTTGATGATCTTTTCTTGTTGGTGGATATGTTTGCCTGCTTATTTGATCTTGAAGAAGTCGGTTTGCGGTTAAATGTTCTCTCCAGTGCCATGTGTCCACGCTTTCATGTAGATAAAATTCCTTGTCGCTTAGTATCAACATATGTGGGAAGCGGTAGTGAATGGCTGCATGAAGCTCATGTGATAAGAGATCGCTTAGGGCTCGGCGGTCATGTGTCTGATCACAATAGTGGCTTGCATGACAAAGGCCGTATTAATCAATTAAAGGCGGGTGATGTGGCGTTAATGAAAGGTGATGAATGGCCTACGTCATTAGGCCGAGGTGTAGTGCATCGTTCGCCTTCGGCAAGCCTTGAAAATAAGCGATTGTTTTTAAGCTTGGACATGATTTAACAGATCGGCTACTTCTTCTTTGAATGGTGATTGGAAAAATCACCATTCAATTGGTTGGTTGTTCCAATCAAGATAAGCGGCTTTGTTGTCCATAGTGACACTTCCCATGATGGATAAAAGCTGTGTTGCAACAAAGTCTGCCGTGAAAAGTTTGTCTTTCGGCACTGATCGTTGAAAAGGTTTGGAAAGCGGCGTGTCTGTGGTACCAGGATGAAAAGCGATGAGCTTAACGTTTTTCGCTCTTCTGGCGTATTCCACGGAACTGGTTTGGATAAGCATATTTAATGCCGCTTTTGAGGCTCGATAGCTGTACCAACCGCCGGTTTTATTATCCGAAATACTGCCAATTCGAGCACTAAATAGGGCAACTTGAGTGGCTTGTTCACCTTGTAAAATGGGTAATAGCTGGCTCAACCACAGCATAGGAATAATGGTGTTAGCATGGAAAATAGCTTCTAGCTGAGAAGCTCTGATTTCTTCTAACTTTCTTTCTGGCATCATGCTGTCATTGTGTAATATGCCATTGCAAATCAATACTTTGCTTATCTTTCCAGAATAAGATGAAAGAGATTGGCAAATTCTCTGAATGCTTGTTTCGCTGTAATCCGATTCTAGCCATTGGGTTTTTGTCGCTCTTTCAGTATTTGGTACGGATCGACTAACTGCAAAGATGCCAAGGCAATCTTGATCAGCTTCAAACTGTTGAATAGCGGCTTGAGCGATTGCACTGGCCGCGCCAATTACTAAGGCATAAAAGGATGACATATCAAGACTCCGATAATAGGCGAAATGAACCTCGCTGGTTAAAGGTCACAGCGATCTTTTAGGCAGGATTCACAGCGCGGTTTGCCCGTAACAAAAGACGATATTTGGTGACGGTAGCGTGCAAAAAATTTGTAGCCCATGTCCGCAAAAAAGCGAATCACTGGCCAGCGAAGCATTTGTATCCATTTGTGTTTTCCGACGAGCTTCCAAGCAAGGCAAGTGACGTCTAATCCTTTGATTATTTTCCCATTGGCGAGTTGACCGTGCAGTAATCGATCAGCTTCGACCTTGTCAATATAAGGAAACTTCTCACTGAAATTATCTGCGTGAATGTCTTCTAACTGCAGCTTTTTTTGCGTATCTAATGACTGCAATGTTTGCATTTCAGCGGCGCAAAGAGGGCAATGGCCATCGTAGAAAATGGTTAGCATGTATCATTACTCTTGGTGTGAACGATGAGTAATGATACGCAGAGAGAAGGGAATTAGATCACTTTTTGTTTAATAACGTGGGTACAAAACAAGCAAATGCATGATGCATATGGTAGTGGTTAAACCAAAATGCAAAGGCAAAAAGGGCTTATTAGCATTTGATTGCTTCAACCAACGGTTTTCTACCCAATAAATACTAATAAAGCCGAGTAGTAATAATACGACTGAAAGCTCAGGCGTATTCATTAGTAAAGCGCACCAAGCTGAAGATATGAGAATATAGCAGGAGATAAGTAGTCTCTTGCCATTAGCACTTTCAGGTAGCTCTATTACTCGTCCCCAAATTATGCCGCTAATAAAACTGAGAGATAGGCCGCTATAAATGGCAAAAAGAGTGACGCCTGTTTTCCCTAGAAAAGCATGGTTGCTAAGGCTTAAATAAGTTGTCAGGACAAAAGGGATTATGCTCAATGTAGCAAGTGTTGTTGCTAGGAGCTTATAAGAACGCATGAAATTACCCATGAAAAAATGAAAAATACAAATATGTAAACAATACGAATTATCTAACAAAATGGACTTTAAAACAGCATTATAGTTCCTTATTTTGTCCTATTTTTATGCATAAAAGTGTAAAGTTTTTTGTTATGTCGATTTTGTCTGTTTGTTAGGTCGATTTTGTCTGGATGTGGGGCGGTTTTCTTGTCTTAGCGCGTAAAATAAGTAAGGGGAAATACTTATTCATTGCTTGCGTGGAATCGCCATTGAGCGAAATAGGGTCAACGAGTACAATGGTCGGCTATTATTACTTGAACATGATGCCAGATTGGCTTTTATGTCCTCATTAACGAATTTTGCTTAAGGTGTGTTTAGAAATGCCAGCTAAAACAATGGATGAACTCGTCTCCCTATGTAAGCGTCGCGGATTTATTTTCCAAGGCAGTGAAATCTACGGTGGTATGCAAGGTGCTTACGATTACGGTCCGCTAGGTATTGAATTAAAAAACAACCTAAAAGCCGCTTGGTGGCGCTCAATGGTTTATGAGCGTGACGATGTAGAAGGTTTGGATGCGGCGATTATCCAAAACAAACACGTCTACAAATATTCTGGGCACGAAGATACTTTTACCGATCCAATGGTAGATTGCCACGAATGTAAGTCTCGTATGCGTGCCGATCACATGAAAGACATCAAAGTATGCGATAACTGTGGTTCTACCAACGTTACTGCGCCACGTGATTTTAACCTGATGTTCAAAACCAACGTTGGCCCAATGGTGAACGAAGAATCTTACACTTACCTTCGTCCAGAAACCGCACAAGGTATCTTCACGAACTTTAAAAACGTAGTTGATTCGACTTCTCGTACTTTGCCATTTGGCATCGCGCAGATTGGTAAATCCTTCCGTAACGAAATCACACCTCGTAACTTCATTTTCCGTGTTCGTGAATTCGAACAAATGGAATTGGAATTCTTCTGTAAGCCAGGTGAAGATGAAAAATGGCATGAGTTTTGGGTTAACGCTCGTAAACAATGGTGGTTGGATCAAGGTCTAGCAGAAGAAAATATCCAGTTTGAATATGTGACTGGTGATGATTTGGCTCACTACTCAAAATCTACTGTGGATATCTTGTACAAGTTTCCACATGGTTTTGAAGAATTAGAAGGTGTTGCGAACCGTACTGACTACGATCTAGGTTCTCACACCAAAGCACAAGAAGAGTTCGGTCTTTCTGCGAAAGTGAAAAAGAACGAGCATTCAACCGCTAAGTTGGCGATTCGTGATCTTGAAGAAAACAAATGGGAAGTACCTTTCTGTATCGAGCCTTCAGCAGGTCTAGACCGTGGTCTATTGGCTGTAATGACCGAAGCTTATACGGAAGAAGAGCTACCAAACGGCACTTCTCGTACTGTACTTAAGTTCAAACCGCACCTAGCGCCGATCAAAGTCGCTATCATGCCGCTTAAGAAGAACAAACCAGAAATCGTAGCCCTTGCGAAGGAATTGAAAAACAAGCTGCAGAAGCTTGGCCTTGGTCGTATTCTTTATGAAAACACGGGCAACGTAGGTAAAGGCTACCGTCGTCATGACGAAGTAGGTACGCCAATCTGTGTAACGGTTGATTTCGATTCTATCGAGCAAGAAGGCGCACCAGTTACGGTTCGTGATCGCGATACAATGGAACAAATCGTTGTACCAGCAGCGGATCTTCCAGCTTACGTTATTAACTACTTCATCAACCAAAACTAATTTTAATTGATGAATAAAAAACCATGCCTTTCGTTTGATAGGTATGGTTTTTTTATGCCTGCTGTTTGGTCTATAAGCAAAAGTCATGACAAAAAGTACCATCAAAAAAAGTACCATCAAAAAAAGACCGCAAATAGGTTGCGGTCTTTTTTACAAATTGCACTATAAGGAAAGCTAAGGGGTAGGGAGTTAGAATGCGATTTTTACTTTAGCGTTGTATCTACGACCATCTAATACCGTATCGTAGTTTTCAATATCTACTTTTTTATCTAGTAAGTTATAGATTCCCGCATAAACAGAAATAGTATCGTTGATGCTGTAGCTGATTCCTGTATCGACAAAAGTGTAGGAAGGAATTGCTTCCTGCATTGATGTGCGGTTCAAACCTTCACTAGATTCTCCACGGTAGTTTATACGAGTCCAAGAAGTAAGCTTGGGTGTTGTATCCCAGTTAAGGGTCGCGTTAGCCATGTGTTTTGGTAGGCGGTTTAGCGGCTCACCAGCAAAGTCTCCGGTTTTTTGTTCTGAATCTGTATAAGTGTAATTAGCTGTGATAAAAAACGTGTCAGTGAACTCATGTGATAAGGTCAATTCAACCCCTTGCATTTCAACACGATCTACATTAGTTCGTTCACTTATAAATGTATAAGAGTTTCCAGAGTAGGAACAGCTAGTATCTCCTGCAGTGGTGTCACAAATGCGCTGTTCAGTAATTTTATCTTTATAGTTTGTGTGGAATAAAGTTGCGCTGATTTGTGTACTTTGCTGATTATCCCAATAAAGACCAATTTCGTGGCTAGTACTTTCCTCTGGTTTTAGTTCAGAATTGCCTAAAATAAGTGCCGAGCCACGACCTGATATTTGTCCCCAGCCGTCACTACCTTGACGAAGATCTGGTGAACGATAGCCTGTACTTATCCCACCTTTTAATGTCCAGTCTGGAGCAAATGACCAGTTACTGTACAAACGTGGCGATACATTTGAGCCATAGTTTTCATCTTCGTTGTAGCGTAAGCCACCAGTAACTGAAAGGTTGTCAGTAAGAAAGTATTCATCTTCCGCAAATAACGCTGTGTTCCAGCGAGTTAGCTCGTCAATACCATTGCCAGCTTCATTGCCTTCGTCTTTTAGTTTTTGATAATCATATTGGCCGCCAACGGTTAGTACATGAGAGTCAAATGGCAGTACTGTTTGGTTATTTAGTACTGTGTTTTGATAATTCATATCACGACTAGGATTATCAATTTCTTCATGGGTTAAATAGGTTTCAATGTTATTGTTATTAACTCTTGCAGAATGGGTAATGGCATAGTGTTTTCGATCATAGTCTTGCTTAGACACGCTTCCATCAGCAGCAATAGAATAACCCGGATTGCGATAGCGGGATTGCTCTTCTTTACCGGCTTCAAAGGTCAATTGTTGGTTTTCAGAAACAGCCCATGATAATTTTGCCGTGGCATTTTTAATCTCTTGATCTGCATAGCCATCGACAATTTCATCTTCGTCGCGCTGTGACACTTGTCCATATAGTTGCAAACCGAGTTTGTCTTTTACTAAAGGTCCACTCAATGTTAAATCTGCTTGTTGGCTATCACCAGACGTTGAATTGTCTTGAAGTGTGGTACTTAATGATAACTCGCCGCCCCATTTATTCTGTACTTTTTTAGTGATGATATTAATGACACCGCCAAGTGCATCAGAACCATATAGTGAAGACATTGGGCCACGAATAACTTCAATACGCTCAATAACTGATAATGGTGGCGTCCAGCCTTGTTCAATTCCTGCGCCATCACTATTTGGTCTTGTTTCACGAGAACCTTGGCGTTTTCCATCGACTAGTATTAGCGTGTATTTTCCGCTCATACCGCGCATGGATATTTCTTCTGTCGAACCACCACCCGTTACCATAACACCAGGAACATCTTTCAAAGCATCGGTAACATCTCGGTACGCTTTCTTTTCGAGTTCTTGTTGAGTAACTACCGTAATAGAAGCTGGCGCATCAGTGATTTGTTGCTCGTGGCCCGAGGCCGTCACAACTAATTTATCTAGGTCGACAGTACTTTCTTCTGCTAATAACGTTGCAGAATACGTTGCGGCGCTGATTAGAGCGGCTAAAGTAGTCAGTTTATAATGGCGAGCTGAAGGGGTCATTATGAACAATTTCTCCGTAGTAGAAGTGGTGTTTATCTCGTATAATCTGCTATACAAAAGATATTAAGAATGCTTATCATTTGTATTATCTGATAATATTCATTTTTTGTGGTGACACGTTCTGTTCCTCTTTTTGCAACATCTGCAAAAGAGCTCAAAAACAGTTGGTTTGATAAGTGCTGCATTGCAGTGGATAGATACATAAAATTTAGACTGCATCTTAGGGATGTTTAAAGGTTTATTTGGGGAAAGGTGAATGTACGATCTGAACGAAGTTAGAACGTTTGTTTCTGTTATGGAAACAGGTAGTCTTAAAGATAGTGCTCAAAAATTAGGTGTGTCTAAATCTACCCTGAGTCGTCGTATTAGCCATTTGGAACAAGCACTAAATCAGCCGTTATTACGCAGACAAGCCAATCGACTTTTCGCGAATGAGGCGGGTATTAAGTTTTTGCCTTTCGCAAAAAAAATGCTCCATGTCGCCGATGAAGGTCATAAAGCCGTCGAAGAATTAAAAGATGAAATAAGTGGATCATTAGTTGTCTATGTACACACAACGTTAGTTCGGGGCTGGTTTTCAGCGCTAATGTTTGATTTCTTAGATGAGTTTCCTCAAGTAAATATTGAAGTTCGCACCGGCAACCAGTCATCCCAAGAAATAAAGAGCAACGATGTTTGTGTTTGGGTTGGTGAGCCTGCCAATGACCAATTACGTTCCGAACAGATAGGCACATTAAGCCAAGGTTTGTACGCCAGTGCGGAGTATTTAGAACGAATTGGTATGCTGAATCATCCAAGTGAACTGAATCAATATGCTTGGGTTGATACGCTGAAAAGTGAGCAGAATGACATAGTGCTAGAGCATGGAACGCAGGGAGATGTGTCTTTTGATTTACCTAAGTCTCGTCTTACAGTAGATCAATACATGCTTCACGCTGAGGCTATTATCCGAGGAAAAGGTGTTGGATTACTGCCACATTATTTTGCTGAAAAACATTTAAAGCGTCATCCTGAAGTATTTGTCTCTTGTTTACCTGAGTGGAAAGGAAAGTCATTACCTGTTTACCTGCAATATCCTTTTGGTCATTTGCCGAAAAAAATGCAGACCTTGATTCAATATCTAAGAGAAGAGGCAAAGGCTTTTTATTAAATCTAGCGTACTAATTCTACTGCCTTGTTAGCAGCACTTTTACTATCTGAAAACAGAGAGTAAAAGTGCTGAAAAGAATGAAGACGAGTGGGAAAATTAAGGTGTTGTTTGCCACCAGGGTGTTAGTGGCGGTAAATCGTTAATAGGAAAAATACGACCAAATTCAGGTGTACTTAACGTTACACCTCGACGTTCTGATTCGACAACCACACGATCAAACGGGTCATGCCATGTATGGAACGCCAGATCGAAAGTGCCATTGTGGATTGGCATCATTACTTTCCCTTGTAAATCGATATTAGCCTGAACGCTTTCTTCTGGTTTCATGTGGATATCAGCCCAGTCTTTATCATAAGCGCCGGTTTCTATCATGGTTAGATCAAATGGCCCGTACTTATCGCCTGTGTCTTTAAAGCCCGAAAAATAGCCAGAATCACCACTAAAGAAGATACTTTCGTTAGGTGTTTTAATTACCCAAGCTCCCCACAAGGTGGCATTGCCATCGCCCATCCCACGACCAGAAAAATGTTGTGTAGGTGTAAAGGCGATCAAACCTTGGCGAGTCTGGAGTTCTTGCCACCAATCGAAAGTGACGATTTTATTTGCCTCAACACCCCAATCAACTAAGTCGCCATCGACCCCTTTTGGCACCAAAAATTGCTTAGTTTTCGCTAACAAAATCTTGATGCTCGCTTTGTCTAAATGGTCGTAATGATTATGGGAAATCAAGACTTTATCGATAGGAGGTAAATCTTCTAAACTAATTGGCGGCTGGTGGAAACGTTTTGGGCCAGCAAACTGAAAGGGCGACGCGCGATCCGAGAATACCGGATCGATTAGCCAATATTCGCCATACACTTTTAGTAAAATAGAGGAGTGCCCAAGCTTAACTAGATGCAGCGTATCACTACTCAGCGCATCCAAATCGGCTCGACTCACAGCTTGTACCGGAATATTGATGTCTGGCGTGGTGTCGACTTTTTTCTCGGTAAAAAAACGTATCCACAAAGCAGCCGTATCACTCAAGGACATAGGGTTACGCGGTGCTGTATTATGAAATTTTGAGTTTTCATAAGGCGCGGAAGTGACTTCCTCGATAGGATTTACCTTGGATTTAATGTTTAAATTCACGAGATATATCGCTATAGCAAGTGCGAGAATCAAGGCAACAAAGAGCTTGATGACAAACATAGAATACCACTTTCAAATTGGATGGCTGCTTATAATTTGGGCTAATGGGATAAATACAACAAGGTAAAAAAGAAAAGAATTAGGAGGATAAAGCATGGTTACTATTGAAAAGATGAAGACACGACACTTAGCAGGCGTCATTACTTTGAGTGTTGTGGAAGAACAGAAAAAGTTTGTCGGCAGCATCGAAGACATTCTAGCAAACGCCAATGCACAAATTCGTCCTCATGTGATCCTAGTAGAAGACACCATTGTCGGCTTCTTTCTCATCGATACTACCTATGCAAAAAACTACGACTTTGCCAGACAATCTAACTCAATTGGCTTACGTAGCTTTTTTATCAGCAAAGAGCACCAAAGCAAAGGCTACGCGAAACAAGCCATCTTGGCGCTACCAAACTATCTGAGCGAAGCTTATCCTAACCACTTAAATATCTTCTTAACTGTAAACTGCCAAAATCTCATCGCCAAAGAACTTTATTTAAAAGGTGGCTTTCAGGACACCAACACGCTCTACCACGGCGGAGCCGCAGGGCCACAGCACATTATGGTGAGATCAATTGAGTCGGGCATTAAGGCGGCGAACCAATGACAAGCAGACACATACAGCCAATTATCCAAACCATGTGGGCTGAGATACTAAAAATCCAAGCTGAAGTGTATTCAGAAATCGAACCTGAAAGCCTAGAGGTACTGCAAAGCAAATGGCAACAATCCCCAAGCTGTTGTTTCGTTTACCTTGCAAAAGCAGAATTAGCAGAACAAAGCAGACTAGAAGAGCAAAACGTACTGGGCTATTTATTGGCCCACGCTTGGCACAGTGAAACACCACCCAAGTTATACCAAATCCTTCCAGAAGAAAGCCTTGGCACCATCTTATTCCTACACGATCTAGCCATTTCAAAACACGCGGCGGGTAGGGGAGTTGGCACCAAAATGGTTAAGCATCTACTTGATACCGCTACTACATCAGGCTTTGAAAAAGCCTTACTCGTCTCTGTCCAAGACTCAGTATCCTTCTGGCAAAAACACGGCTTTGTCGAACTAAAGAACCAACAAGCCAATGAGAGCTACGGGGAAGACGCCAAGATCATGATTCGAGCGCTTTAAGGCGTATTAATTCACTCGCCCATAAAAGGTTTTGCTTGCCGCTTCTGATAGCGCAATTCCGGGTTGTGAGTTATAAGCGAGAACCGCCAACATACGGGTGGTATTGCCTTGTGTTGGTGTGACTCGGTGAATGGCATTTCGACCACGAAAAAGCACCAAAGCGCCGGGTTCTATTGCCAATTCTTTGACTTTTTTATGTCCCGCGAGAACTTCACTTACACCGCTATAATTCATCTCGCCAGCATCGGCGTCACGCATGTTTTCAATGTATTCAAACACACCGCCGCCCTCAGGCTTTTGAATTAACAAAGTAATGGCAAATGACGAGTTATCGAAATGCCAACCTAACTCTTGTCCTTCGCTGGCATAATGTAAATTGATCGACGAAAGATTATCTGCGTAGTTATACAGCGCTTCTTCGTCTAACACACTGGCAAGAAAGGCTCGAAATACCGCCGAATCATAAAGCTGTCGTAGTGGCGAATCGCCATCAATTTGATCGTCCGTGATGCAACCTTTAGAAGAAATGACCTGCTTGTTTCTCGCATGATCAGCGTCATAACTTGGATCGACATTCGTTAAGTAAACGTTATGGGTGGACTTGGTATACCAAGCGAGATCCTTCTTCATCTCGCCTTCCTCAATAACGGCTTGAACCGCCTTATGATTGAGGAAATCAGGCAAGACCAAAGCCCCGTTTTCAGCCAACGTCTTTTTACAATCTTCTCTAAAGTCATTATCTTCAATAGGGTAAGTTGTCTCATTAATAATATTGGATAACGACATTAGTGTTCCCCTTTAGGTTTTGATCTTTTATATTGCCAAGGATATCGTCCAGATTAATGAAGTTAGCAAAACAGTTAAATCAATATTTTATACACTCATCATTAATTTTTGCTTAACAATAATGTTAATAAGTGACCACGTTTTGCACAGCCTTCATTCTACGAGAGCATCATGTTAAAACTGCCTAACCTGAACAGCCTAATCACTTTTATAAACGCAGCACACACAGGCAACTTTGCGAAAACGGCAAAAGCCTTGTGCATAACGCCAGCGGCCGTCAGCCAACAAATAAAACAGCTAGAATCTCATCTAGACACAGCGCTGTTTGAACGCTCAAAACTTGGTGTGGAACTGACTCAAGCAGGTCAGCAATACCTATACTTTGCCAACCAAGCGATTGAAAGCCTGCAACGTGGACAAGCCAGCCTAGACCAATTAAAGCAGCAAACGATTTTTACACTCCACACATTACCCTCCGTTGCTAGCTTGTGGTTAATGCCCAAAGTACTGCACATAATGGAACAACATCCAGACCTAGAAATACGAGTGGAAGCAAGCCATACAGCGATCGACTTCAACTTGAGCCGCTGTGATGCAAGCATCAGCTTTGGTAAACAAGACAAATCACTGAATCACGATTTTCTATTCCAAGACGAAGTACACCTAGTCGCCAGTCCATCACTCGTTAACGGAATAGCACAGGGGGATTTAGACGCATTACTGGAAAAACCAATGATCCATATCGACTGGGGCGACGAGAACCCATACTTACCCAACTGGCAAGACTGGCTAACCGCCGCAGGTTACCACAACCGAAAACCCAACAAAGGCCCACAATTCAACCTCTCCAGCATGGCGATCGACGCCGCCATACAAGGCAAAGGCCTACTACTCGGCCAAGGACTCTTCATCCAAAACGCACTGAAAACAGGGCAACTCATCACACTCAGCCCAATCACACTTCCCCTAAGAAAAGCCTATTACCTCATCTACCCAGATAGAACGAAAAATAAAGACGGAGCGATGGGGCTGATAGAGCGGTTGAAAGAGTGAAAGGGATTAGGTGTGCTGTTGAGTTGGCAAAAAGTTACACGTTCAGCCCTTTCCTGAATGTAGTGGTCAACTAATTCCGGACAGTAAATTAGGTTGTTC
>NZ_JAHLLW010000018.1 GCF_019426345.1 Marinomonas lutimaris | reverse complement strand
TACCACCTAAAATAGTGTCCGGTTTTATTAGACCACTACAGTTTGATGTTAGATATTGAAAGGTTGCGATTTTTCGCAGGTATTCATCCTAACATTAATGGCAGATTCCGAGTTCTTGCCCGCAGCTTTCCTTTTTCAATCTACTACCAAGTTATAGACGATCAAGTCTTGATTTTAGCCGTATTGGATAATCGCCAGAATCCCAAAAGCATTGAGCATAGACTTACCAACAGTTAAATCCGATACCGTAAGCCAGATGAGAAGCATAGATTGGTTTTGTTGATGTGCGAAAGGATATTTTGGNAAAAGCATTGAGCATAGACTTACCAACAGTTAAATCCGATACCGTAAGCCAGATGAGAAGCATAGATTGGTTTTGTTGATGTGCGAAAGGATATTTTGGAATGACTCTGAAACTCCATAAAGTCGCGCAACTTCGTCGCGTCGAACTAACTTCTCCGGGAAGCCACCAAAGAGCGTAGGTCGGATGAAGGAGGCACGACTGTAATCCGACGCTGAAAGCGAAGCTTTCATTTTGTAGGTCGGGATTTATCCCGACACAGAATTCATGTTCTACTCGAATAGAACACCAGTCTTGAAGATTACCGTCTAAATGCTCAAATCGATTGACCGTAAGGCATCAAGCCCTTGATAAAAAGCCTCCAATCACTTAAAAACCTACAAAAAATATTCCTGCCAAACTTGATTCGCTGCTTGATGAAGCAAACTATGTCGCCATGCGACTTTTTCTTCTTGTCTGTCATAGCCTCCACCGATGACGCAGGCGGTGGGCAGTTTGAGGGCAACACAAGTTTCGATGACGTATTTATCCCGTTCTAAAATGCCTTGGTCGGTTAGATTGACGTAGCCAAGTCGGTCATCTTGGTGGACGTCGACACCCGCGTCGTAGAAGATAAAGTCTGGTCGGTGTTCGGCGAGTATCGCAGGCAAGGTATTTTGTAAAATAGATAAGTATTCTTGGTCGTTTGCGCCTTTGGGGATGGCGATGTTGATGCCGGCAGTTTGTTTTATTTGCGGATAGTTTTCTTCGCAATGCCATGAGACGGGAACGATGTCGGTTCTATCTTTAAAGAAGACAATGGTGCCGTCACCTTGGTGTACGTCGCAATCTAGGATGAGAATTTTCTTCACCCTGCCCGACTCGATCATGGCAAGTGCGGCGACGGCAAGATCGTTGAAGATGCAGAATCCAGAACCGTAAGAAGGATGAGCATGATGAGTACCACCAGCAAGATGACAAGCTAAACCGTGTTGAAATGCGAGTTCGCTGGTGAGTATGGTGCCAGAGACAGCACGAAGTGTTCGTTCAACTAGCCATTCAGACCAAGGCAAGCCGATTTCTTTTTCTTCTTGTTTGCTCAGCGCACCACGAATAAAGCGTTGTACGTATTCTTTATGATGCGCTGCCATGAGCACTTTAAGTGATAATGGCGCTGGCGTATGTACGTTTTGATCGGTCAGAACCCCCTGCTCTCTTAAAGATTCGGCCAATAAGCCAAATTTTCGCATGGGAAAACGATGCCCTGCAGGAAATGGAATACTGTAATGAGGGTGGAAAACGAGCGGTAACAAGTCGGCATTCATAAAACAGATAACTTAACCCTTTAGAAAGAGCTTCATGCTAACAAGGGTCGCTTAGGTTGCGCTACTTTCTTTTACTATTCGATATCTGTTATTTACTTTTAGCAACGAGGACTTTTCGTATCGCGCTGTTAAAGAATTCAATAAGATGTGGCGGGAAGCCTTTGCCACTTTCAAAGTTCACCATTTGCACGGCTCTCATAGCGCTTTTGTTGTAATCGCTACCGGATTTCCCCCAGACACTGTCGATAAACATCACAGCCATGGATAAAATAAAAGCTCCTTGCGGGATCAAAGAGCCAACCAAACCTTCAGGAAACCCCGTACCATCAAAGCGCTCTTTATGAGCTTGCACCATAGCAACAGCATCTTCCCAACCCTCATGTTTTGAGAGCAGTTTTGCACCGACCATTGGGTGGTTGTGTTCCGCCTGGCGTTTTGCATCTTCATCCTCTTTGCAATTTAGAATCAGCGCCATGCCCATATTGTGCATATAGGCCGCAGCACTAAGTTGAGCTGGATCGACAGGACTTTTACATTCAGTGTTAATCAACTGGCAAAGTTTAAGAATACGCTCGCTGCGTTCTGATGAATAACCCAGTAATCGATTTAATTTTTGACTAAAACCAATAAACAATTCAATGTCATTTTTTTGCTCATCGGTATATTCAACTTTAACAATTAGCGACGTCGCTGCGGGCTCTTCTTTTACTTCTTCTGCCGTTTGATTACATTGTCGCAGCAAAACCGCTGCCATATCAGGTCGTTTACTATCATCTTCTTCGGCATAAATTTCATCCAAGCCACGCTGTAATTGATCACGTACTGCGATTTCAGCCACATGGGATTGATAAATTTGCTGTAGCAGCTCGTAGACTTTTTCAATAACAACAATGATCAGTTCACCCAAATAAGGGTGATATTGAATATACCCGCCACGCATACCATCAACGATTTCTTCTAGCTTATGAAGCACGCCAACTAAAGGATCAAGAAAACAAACAGAGCAGTTTCCTTTCATACTGTGTAGCGAACGGAAAAGTTTGTCTAATTTATCAAAGGAAAAACCATCACTTTCGATGCTATTAATACTTTCTTCAATTTCTTGTTGCGCCTCAACATAGCATTCTAGCAAGTCATCCTTGAGCTCTTTTTCCAACGCTGAAAACGCTTTACAAGCAAAGTGGCTCATTTTTCTCTTCCATCACAAGGAGCTAACAGCCTAAAAGCATTGAGGCTGATCAAGTCATTCGGTAATCTCATACCACGTTTACTATTGTAGTTAGAATATTTGTAAGCGTGCACATAGAGTGTGTTTCATTATGCAAACGAGGTATCCATGCCAAACTACTGGCTTATGAAGTCTGAACCGGACGCGTTTTCCATCGATGATTTAAAACGCCTAAGAAAATCGCCTTGGGATGGCGTCAGAAATTACCAAGCCCGAAATTTTATGAAAGAAATGAGTGAAGGTGATTTGATATTTTTTTATCATTCCAGTTGCTCTCCAGCAGGCATAGTAGGCACGGCTAAAGTCTGTAAAGCCGCCTATCCTGATCATACCAGCTGGGACAAAAACAGCCCGTACTTTGATGCAAAATCAACATCGGATAATCCGCGTTGGTTTATGGTTGACGTGGAATTTGTTGAAAAATGGCCGTCTATCCTGACGCTTGCGGAACTAAAGCAAAACCCTGAGCTGACTGATATGCTACTAACACAAAAAGGTAGTCGTCTGTCTGTGATGCCGATCACGCAAAGCGAATGGGAATACATTACGATTGTATTAAAAAAATAAATGAAGACCTTTGCACGACTATGCTCTCGCGACTTCGTGAAAAGGTCTTAACTATTTGGAAAGCGTTAATACTAAGTTGCTGTTTTAATGAAACTCTCGATCCCGCTGTTTAAGAGATACTCTGTAATCAAAGTAATACTGAACAACCGCACCTAAATAATCGTAGTCACTCCCTGTTCTTGCAATCACACCAACACTGCCCATTTGACGATATTTTTTCGGTTGGAAATAGGTTTCAAGACGCCAGCCAACTTCATCAACATTGTATTTTTCACGATATAAAGAAGTTCGTAAATCATCGTTGAAGTAATAACCCACACCAATACGTGAGCTTGTTACGTTACTCAAAGTGGTATCGGTCGAAATATAGTTCGTCGTCAACGAGAAAGATCCTAAAAATGCCTCTCCGATAAACTGCCCAATCACATCTCGTTCACTTTCTAACTCTTCATCCATTGGCTCTAGTTCAGAGACACCAATTCCCAATCCCAAACGACCATAATCATTGTGAAGAAACCAATTAGAAGAAAACTCAGATTGTGCAAAGCTACTTTTTGATGAACCAGTGATCAAATAATTACTGTTTAACAGTACTTGAGTGGATAAATAATCGTTAATTGGAATATTCACTTTAAAGTCGATATTCATCAAAGACTTTTCATCCAAAAGCCCATAACCTAAACCAAAAGCAAAGTTGGGTGGCTCTCTCTCTGCGTGGGCAGCACTACTAACAACAAGACATGAAACCAAAATACGGGCTAATACGGTCAAAACACTCTCTCAATAAAAAGACGCTCGTAAAACAAATTGTGCAATTATTGTGACTGATGTTTTGCAAAAGCTCCAGTAAGAAAACACGACTATTTCAACTTACTTTTTTACGTTAAATTACACGGAATTCAGAACACCTCTGGGATTCGGAAGCAAAGCCCAATATAATAGCGCCAAAGTCGATTAGACGAACACATTTTTAGGTTAATACGTTACATGGCAAAAAAACTTTTTATCCAGACTCATGGCTGTCAAATGAACGAATACGATTCATCTCGTATGGCAGATTTACTTGGCGAAAGTCATGAAATGGAACTCACAGACAATGCAGAAGAAGCAGACGTTCTACTGCTTAACACGTGTTCTATTCGTGAAAAAGCGCAAGATAAGGTCTATCACCAACTAGGTCGCTGGAAAAAGCTTAAGCAGAAAAATCCTAACCTAGTTATCGGTGTGGGCGGTTGCGTAGCAAGCCAAGAGGGCGACGCTATTCGTAAACGTGCTAAACATGTAGATATGATTTTTGGGCCTCAAACTCTGCATAAATTACCAGAGATGGTGAACGCAGCCGGAAAACACATTCCTATCACTGACGTTACCTTCCCTGAGATCGAGAAATTTGATCACTTGCCAGCTCCTCGCGTTGACGGTGCTGAAGCCTTTGTTTCTATCATGGAAGGCTGCAGTAAATACTGTACTTTCTGTGTTGTGCCTTACACTCGCGGCGAAGAAGTAAGCCGTCCGTTTGATAGCATTTTGAAAGAAGTTGCACAGCTTGCTGAGCAAGGCGTGCGTGAGATCCATTTATTGGGTCAAAACGTTAACGCTTACCGAGGCGATACCGCTGAAGGCGACGAAGCAGATCTTGCAGACATCATTCATGCAGTTGCACAAATCGATGGTGTTGAGCGGATTCGTTTCACTACATCACATCCTGTGGAATTCAGCGACAGTTTGGTGGAAGCGTTCCGCACACAACCCAAACTGGTTAGCCATTTACATCTACCAGTACAAAGCGGCGCAGATAACATTTTGAGCGCAATGAAACGCGGTCATGACCGCCAATATTACATTGATAAGATCAATCGTATTAAAGAAGCGCGCCCAGGAATTAGCTTGTCTTCTGACTTTATCATTGGCTTCCCAGGCGAAACGGATGACGACTTTGTTGATACCATGAATCTAATTCAGGAAATCGGCTTTGATCACTCGTTCAGTTTTGTATACAGTCAACGACCAGGTACGCCAGCGTCTAATCTAGAAGATGACACTCCAGAAGAAGTGAAAAAAGAGCGCCTAGCCATTTTACAACGTCGTATCAGCCAACAAGCCTACGACATTAGCTTGTCCATGGTTGGCGAAGTGCAACGTATTTTGATAAGCGGTTATTCACCTCGAGATCCTGGACAACTTCAAGGTCGAACAGAAAATAATCGGATTGTAAATTTCCGCGCGTTCGATCCACAACTTATTGGTAAATTCGCAGATGTTGTTATCACCGATGCTTACCCTAACTCCCTGCTGGGAGAGTTAGTAGGCTCTGAACTCGACTCTGACTTTGTACTGCAATAATAATCAAAGGTAAATCTTGGAAATCACACAGACAACTCAACAAATCCGTTTAGTCCCAGCCGAAGCCGATGCTTTGGTTGGACTATGCGGTCAACTCGACGAGAACATCAAGTTAATAGAAAAGAGACTTGATGTTTCTATTAAGTACCGTGGCGAGCTATTCGATATTTCCGGTGAAGATTCTGAGCACGTAGCTGCGACAAAAACACTGCTAGAAAACCTCTACCGTGAAGCATTGGTGAATACTGAAATCACACCTGAAATGATTCATCTTTATCTGCAAGAGTCGGCAATAGAATCGCTGACTAGCAGCAAAAGAGAGAAAGCTGACCAGCTAGTGATTAAAACTCGCAAAGCCTTCATCAAGCCAAAAGGCAAAAACCAACAAGGTTACGTCAAACAGATTCGTAAACACGACATTAACTTTGGCATCGGGCCAGCGGGTACCGGCAAAACTTACTTGGCCGTGGCCTGTGCAGTTGAAGCGCTAGAAGCTGATCGTGTTGAACGTATTATGTTGGTTCGTCCAGCGGTAGAAGCTGGTGAAAAACTAGGCTTTTTGCCAGGTGATTTATCACAAAAAATCGATCCGTACTTGCGCCCTCTTTATGATGCTTTGTACGAAATGCTTGGTTTCGAGCTGGTTGATAAGTTGATTGAAAAAAATGTTATCGAAATAGCGCCACTTGCTTTCATGCGTGGCCGTACTTTGAATAATGCCTTCATCATTCTTGATGAAAGCCAGAACACCACACGCGAACAAATGAAAATGTTCTTGACGCGTATTGGTTTTGGCTCAACCGCGGTAATTACTGGCGATACCACTCAGGTCGATTTACCTCGTGGTACGACATCTGGTTTGGCGCAAGCTATGCACGTTTTGAAAGATGTAAGCGGCATCAGCATGACTTTATTTAGTTCTTCTGACGTTGTCCGTCATCCATTGGTTCAGCGCATTGTTGAAGCCTATGACAAGTTTGATGTTGAAGTAGAAGCGGAAAAGAAAGCGCGCACAGAAGCTCGCCTAACCGCACAAGCAGAACAGTCTGCAGGTAGTAAATAATGGCGTATTTAGAGCTTGATCTACAAATCGCAACCGAAGAAACAGCAAATTTGCCAAGCGAAGCGGATTTTAGACTTTGGGTCGAAAAAGCCCTTCCAGACGTAGATGAAGAGTTTGAAGTTACCATTCGCATCGTCGACGAAGAAGAAAGCCATGCACTTAATCACGAGTATCGCGGTAAAGACAAACCTACCAACGTCCTATCTTTCCCATTCGAGGCACCTCCCGGGTTAGAACTGCCATTATTGGGCGATTTGGTCATCTGTGCTCAAATTGTGAGTAAAGAAGCGGAAGAGCAAAATAAAGAATTACTTCATCATTGGGCCCATATGACTATTCATGGCATCTTGCATTTACGCGGCTATGATCATATAAATGATGAAGAAGCAGATGAAATGGAATCGATAGAAACGGAGCTACTTGCTTCTCTATCTATTTCCGACCCTTATTTGATTAAAGAGTGAGCTAACACCCCAATGAGTGATGACCGATCGAGTTTATCCAACGATCAACAAAAATCTTGGTTTGAACGTTTAACCCAAGCATTCAACGATGAACCACGCAGCCGTGGTGACATTGTTAAACTTCTAGAAGCCGCAGTGAAATCCGATGTTATTGATCGTGACGCTTTCACTATTGTTGAAGGCGCACTAGAAGTTTCTGAAGTTCAAGCGCGTGACATTATGATTCCACCCTCTCAAATGGTGGTTATTAAGTCCGAAGATGACCCTAAAACGTCAATCCGTAAAATAATAGATTCTTCTCACTCACGATTCCCTGTCGTTGGCGAAGACTCCGATGAAATTCTCGGTGTGCTACTTGCCAAAGATTTGTTGCCTTTATTATTCAAAGAAACCGTTGTAACGATAGAAGATATTCTAGCGCGCTTACGCCCAGCTAACTTCATTCCAGAAAGCAAGCGTTTAAACGTCCTTCTTAATGACTTTCGCACCAAGCGATATCACATGGCATTAGTCCTAGATGAATACGGTAGCGTTTCTGGCTTGGTTACCATTGAAGACGTACTCGAGCAGATCGTTGGTGAAATCGAAGACGAAACCGACAAGCTTGATGACGAAGGCATTCAGGTAACCACAGAACCTGGTGTTTATCTTGTTCCTGCATTATGCCCTGTTGAAGACTTCAATGAGTTCTTTAAAGTTGAATTCAACGAAGAAGAGTTCGACACTATTGGCGGAATACTGGTTCAACAATTTGGCCACGTCCCCCTGCGCGATGAAGAATTATTCTTTAGCGACTTCCATTTCCGCATTGTGAAATCGGATGGGCGCCGTATTAAAACCATTCAAGTCACTAAACCAACCAATAACACTCCAGATTAAGATGACCATGCCTCACCCCGACTTAACCAATACCAAGACGGGGTGGGAGCCTCTCTTGGTGGCGAAAATTTCCAAACTTCCACCCGCACTTATTGGCCTTATGGGTGCTATTGCTGGCGCCATAGGTGTAACAAGTTTTTCACCTTTTCATTTTTGGCCTGGCTATTTCGTTAGCCTAATCGTATTCAGCCTACTTATCTTAAGCAGCAAAACAGCAAAATCTGCCTGCTGGCGTGGAACTTCTGTCGCGTTAGGCTTTTTTGGTGCGGGCGTTTCTTGGGTCTATGTCAGCATTGCTGAATATGGGCAAGTAGGCATCATTATCGCTGCACTCATTACGTTCGCCTTTGTCGCAGTGCTATGCGTTTTTTGGGCATTTTCAGCATGGACATCATGGAAACTTATTCAGCGCATACCACAAATACCCGCAAGCCTATGGATCACTCTAGGTTTATTGCTTGGTGAGTTCGCCCGTAGTACGCTTTTTACTGGCTTTCCTTGGTTATTACCTGGCTACGCGATTGAAAACACTTGGCTGTTTGAGCTTTTACCCATAGGAGGCATTTGGCTTACTAGTGCCAGTGTTGTATTAACCTCTAGCGTAATAGCTAGTGTGTTATTAAAACGAAGTAACCAGCTCATGCTAATTTCAACACTCATTATTGTCTGGTTAGGCTCCGCCTATTTAAGCTATTTCCCTATTTCATGGGTACAACAAACTGGCACACTAAAAACCACCTTGGTACAAGGCAACGTTAAACAAGACGAAAAATGGCTGGCTGAAACAGCGGCAAAATCTCTAGCTTATTATCAACAAACCACCATTGAGCATTTAGACAGTGAATTAGTTGTCTGGCCTGAAACGGCGATCACTTATTCATACCCAAGAATCAAACCCTATTTTGCAGGCTTCAGCAAAGAGCTGGCAGATACAAATACCACGCTCATCACCGGCATTCCCGATGTCAGCGAAGACAACAAAGATTACTACAATGCTATCTGGGCAACAGGAGATGGCTTTGGCCTTTATTACAAGCGCAGACTGGTTCCTTTTGGTGAATACATTCCGTTTTCAGAATATATAGGCCCAATTCTTGATGTATTCGGCATGCCTATGTCTAGCTTTAAACGCGGTGATGACAACCAGCCAGTCCTGCAAGTTGGCGAATGGGGTGTCGCGCCATTTATTTGCTATGAAATTGTCTATGCAGACCAAGTAAGACGCTTGGTAAGAGACAGTGACTTTCTCATCACGATTAGTAACGACGGTTGGTTTGGCACTTCCTTTGGCCCTTGGCAACATCTGCAAATAGCACAATTTAGAGCTAAAGAGGCTGGTCGCTATGTCATTCGCGCCACCAATACAGGCATCACAGCATTTATTAATGAAAAAGGCGAAGTGGTCGCACAAGCACCACAGTTTGAAAGAACAACGCTAACCGCCGAAGCCAAAGCCTTTACTGGCATCACGCCATATGTACAGTGGGGGTATTGGCCAACGCTTTTACTGTTGGGAGTATGTGTGATATTTGCTTACTTAAACGGCTTAGTTTTAAACCGCAAAAACAGATAACCAATAAAGAAATGATCCTTGGAATTTGATTCACGCTGACGCGTTGAGCTTGCGAAACAGGCGCAAGTACTTTCTATTTTAAGAACTGAATACCAAGGCTCATGCTATGCATTACCACGCAGGACACCTACAGGGATGTAGGTGTCAGGAACAGAGACCGAGCGTGGGAACGAGGAACAATGAATTACTCAGTTTTATTAGTCTGATGATCATGAGTAGACATCAAACCATAGTGACAGATCTCACATGGCGCTAACGCTTGCTTTGTCTCAATAACATTATCATGGCCACAAGACATACAATGATAGCTTCCAGGTTCAACCACTGCACCAACCACGTGGCATTCTTCTAGTGGCACAGGATTATTGTTGGCGTGATTAATCAGCCATAACAAAGCTGTGTCTTCTTTTTCATCAAGCTCTTCGACCAACTCATGACTTTCATCAAGCACATATTGCCAATTCGCATCGACCCAAGCTTCGGTATAACCCATTTTGTCATGCCAATAAGCCGTCATTAGAGCAACGTCTTCTAAGAACCAATCTTTTGCTCCAATCAATGTTTTACGCGCTTCTTCAACCAAATTGGAATCGATTGCGCTTTTTGACGAATCTTTTTTCATAGATTTCATAACTCCTCCTCTATGCACCTTCTAATTAGGGCTCCATCTCTATAAAATAACGGATATTTTCAAACTCTGCTGGCCATTGCACCATTACCTTGCGCTAAGTCGCTATAATGGCTCTCTTTTCATTAAAGAGAATACAGGTCTACCAACCTTACGTCGATCACGGGATAAGAATACATCATGCAAGAGCAATATAATCCGCAGCAAATCGAACAAGCTGCTCAATCTTTTTGGGACGAAAATAAAGTCTTCAAAGCCGTCGCTGATTCCAACAAAGAGAAGTTCTACTGCCTTTCTATGTTCCCTTACCCAAGCGGCCGCCTGCATATGGGCCACGTTCGTAACTACACAATCGGTGATGTAATTTCGCGCTACCAGCGCATGCAAGGCAAAAACGTCCTACAACCAATGGGTTGGGATGCTTTTGGTCTTCCTGCTGAAAACGCGGCTATCAAACACAAAACCGCACCAGCAAAATGGACCACAGAAAACATCGCTTACATGAAAAGCCAGCTTAAAGAGCTTGGTTTTGGATATGACTGGGATCGTGAGATTGCCACCTGTACGCCTGAGTACTACAAATGGGAACAATGGTTCTTCACGCAATTGGTTGAAAAAGGCTTGGCGTACAAAAAAACCGCTGCCGTTAACTGGTGTCCTGAAGACCAAACAGTATTAGCTAATGAGCAAGTTGAAGATGGCTGCTGCTGGCGTTGTGGTACTAATGTAGAGAAAAAAGAAATCTCTCAGTGGTTTATTCGCATCACAGATTACGCAGAAGAATTGTTAAACGATCTTGATCAATTAGATGGCTGGCCAGAAAAAGTAAAAGCCATGCAACGTAACTGGATTGGTCGTTCAGAAGGCCTAGAATTTAGCTTCGCGGTCGAAGGCAAAGATGAACGTCTGTCTGTTTACACAACACGTCCAGATACTATCATGGGTGTGACATATGTTGCGGTAGCAACTCAGCACCCTCTTTCTTTAGAAGCGTCTGCGCATAACGCAGATCTTACGGCGTTTATCGAAGAAAGCAAAAAAATGTCGACAACTGAAGCGGATATGGCAACGGTTGAGAAAAAAGGCATGGATACTGGCTTCAAGGCCATTCACCCAATTACTGGGGAAGCAGTTCCTGTTTACGCCGCCAACTTCGTATTAATGGATTACGGTTCTGGCGCGGTTATGTCGGTTCCAGCTCACGATCAACGCGACTTTGAATTCGCGAAAAAATACGACTTAGCAATCAAGCAAGTTGTTCAGCCTGCTGGCGACGAAATGATTGATCTAGAAAAAGCCGCTTTCACTGAAAAAGGCGTACTATGCAATTCTGGCGAATTCGACGGTTTAGCCTTCAAAGAAGCCTTCGATGCTATTGCAGCTTGGATGGTAGAACGTAACCTAGGCGAAGTAAAAGTAAACTATCGCCTACGCGATTGGGGCGTTAGCCGCCAGCGTTACTGGGGAACACCAATCCCTACTATCAACTTAAAAGACGGTTCGGTCGTTCCTGTTCCACAAGATCAACTACCTGTTGAACTGCCAACAGATGTGATCATGGACGGTGTTAATTCACCGATCAAAAACAATCCGAACTTCTCTTCCATTATGTTTAATGGCGAAGAAGCAGAGCGCGAAACAGATACCTTCGATACCTTCATGGAATCGTCTTGGTACTTTGCTCGCTACTGCTGCCCAGACTCTACCGATGCCATGCTGACAGAAGAAGCCAACTACTGGCTTCCTGTTGACCAATACGTTGGTGGTGTAGAGCACGCGATTCTTCATCTATTATACTCACGCTTCTTCCATAAGTTATTACGTGATGCAGGTCTTGTAAACTCTGATGAACCATTCAAACGTCTTTTGACGCAAGGCATGGTAAACAAAGACGGCACCAAGATGTCTAAGTCCAAAGGCAATACAGTTGACCCTCAAGAAATGATTGAGAAGTATGGTGCCGATACTGTTCGTTTATTCATGATGTTCAGTGCACCACCAGAGCAATCACTTGAATGGAACGACGCCGGTGTAGATGGTGCTTCGCGCTTCCTACGTCGTTTATGGGCTTTGTCTTACCGTCATACCAATGCGGGTAAAGTTGGCGAACTAAACATTGCCGAATTGAATGGTGCTCAAAAAGCGTTACGCCGCAAGACACATGAAACTATTCAGAAAGTATCAGACGATATCGAGCGTCGCCAAACTTTCAATACAGCTATTGCGGCCGTAATGGAACTTTGCAACGAAATCAGTAAGTTTGAAGATACGTCTGAATTGGGACTTGCTGTAGCACAAGAAGCGCTAGAAGCAGCAACCTTGTTATTGTCTCCAATCGTGCCTCACATTGCTCACCAATTATGGAGCGAACTAGGCCATACCGATAATATCGTTAATACACCATGGCCGACATTGGATGAAGATGCGTTAATAAAAGACGAGCTGACTATTGTTGTTCAAGTTCTTGGCAAGAAGCGTGCTGAATTGACCGTTTCCGCCAGTGCTGACAGCAAAACGATTGAAGCCGAAGCGCTTGCGCATCCAAGTGTTACCAAGTTCCTTGAAGGTAAAACAGTTCGAAAAGTTATTGTCGTTCCAGGTCGTTTGGTCAACATTGTTGCCAACTAAGCCAGGCACAATCAGGGATGGCTCAGCCATCCCTTTTTCCTTAACAACAAGACAGAGATCACGGATATGATAGCCACTCTTACACAAACAACTCGTCTACTTTTATTAGCATTACTGACCATGAGTATTGTCGCCTGTGGCTTCCAATTACGTGGCCAAGCTAATATGCCTGCAAAGCTTAAAAAGATAACACTGACATCCGAAAGTGGTTCTGATAGCTTTGATAGATCATTGCGCATCGCACTTACCAAAGCTGGCGTTGTGATTATTGATAAGGCCAATGCAAACAAAAACACTTTCAACTTAAAAATTAACCCCATCACAAAGGTTGATATTGAACTTGCTCGTGACATGGATAATGATCTATCACAATTACAACGTCGCTTAACCAGCCATTATTTTGTTCGCCAAGCAGATGGCAAATCTGTCTATGGTCCTCGAACCATTAGTACTACACAAACACTGACTAATCAAAATGCAGAAGAAAGCGCTAAAATCTCTTACAACCAAGCGCAAGAAGACAGCATGAATGAAGATCTAGCCAATCGATTAGTTTATGACTTAAGTTATGCCCCACTGTAATTGCACCACCTACCTCCTTTAGGGGTTATAAATGAGCATTTTTAGTTTGTTTTTAACAAAGTATTGGAGAGCATAGTAATAGTGCAAAGGTCTCAAAATGAAAGTCAGAGCTGATCAGTTACCAGCACAGTTAAAAAAAAGCATAGCGCCTATTTATATTATTTCTGGTGACGAAGTCTTATTGTGCCAAGAAGCGGCAGACAGCATTCGCAAGGCCGCCCAACAGCATAATATTGATGAGCGACTACGTTTCGTCGCCGATGCTCAGTTTGATTGGCAAGACGTCATTAATGAAAATCAAAGTTTGTCGTTGTTTTCTATGCGTAGAATGTTTGATATTCAAATAGATAAGATGGGCGAGAAGCATAGCAAAGCACTGGCTCAATTAGGCCAGTCGCTTAGTGAAGACAATATCATTCTACTTACTTTGCCTAAAATCGATGCTCGAACCCAAAAAGCTAAGTGGTTCACTCAGCTTGAGTCACAAGGTGTTTTTGTGCAAATCTGGCCGATAGACGCAAATCGCCTACCGGCATGGGTACAGCAAAGAGCGCAAGCACTCGATTTATCGCTGACTCGTGACGCTGCCAGCATGATTTGCGAACGCGGAGAAGGCAACCTCTTAGCGCTTTCCCAAGAATTAGAAAAGCTTGCTCTAGTACATGGACAAGGCGTTCAAATTGATGCTGAAAAAGTTGCTGAATCCGTGGCTGACAGCAGTCGTTACTCTATTTACGACTTAAGCGATCGATTATTAATGGGCAAAACAAAAGACGCCATGCACTGTTTACATCAATTGTTAGGCGAAGGGGTTGAAGCCAGCATCATTCTCTGGCTGTTTAATCGCGAAATTCAAACCTTATCGAACCTACTACAAAGCATGCAATCCTCCAGCTTTAAGCAAGCCTGCCAAAGTGAAAAAATTTGGGACAAACGCGTGCCATTCTATGAAAGCGCTATGTCGCGACACAACAAAGTCACCCTGCCTTACATGCAAAACTACTTAGCCTTGATTGATAAAAGCATCAAGGGATTAGAAGGCCCAGACAGCGAAACAGGCTTTCGCAACCTAGTGATGATGTTTTGCGGCTACAAACCTGTTGTGACAGAACTAGACATTCCCGCATAACGAAAATACACCATTCGCTCAAACCTTTTTACAGGCATAACGTACATGACAAACTCCTCAATCATCGAAGAAATTAATGTTTGGACAACCCCCTTGTTTGTTACTCAAATGCCGGATCATGACTTCCTAAAAGAAGCGCTTTTAGCTGCTGTTTATCAACAAAAAGCGACTCAAACCACAGCAATTGAAAGCCGAATTGCGCCAAAAGCAAAATACGCTTTGCACGAAAGCACTTTGGATTTTTTGGATCTTGCTGATGCAAATGCAATGGAAGCTAAACGCGCGTTAGAAGAGTTGATTCTAGAAATTGCAGGATCGGTAAACCAAGCGTTTTGGCCAGAAGACATGGAAGCTGACGCGCATATTATCGAGTCTTGGTATCATGTCACGCAAAAAGGCGGCTACCATGACGCACATTCTCACCCGAACTGCTCTTGGTGCGGAATCTACTATTTAGAGCCTGGCGATGCCAATATCGAAGGCAACGGTGGCCTAAATCGCTTTTATGATCCAAGAGTTAACGCAGAACACTATGCGGATCCAGGTACTGCTTACCTTGGTGGCCATGGCGTTTGGGACTTTACCCCGACAGACGGCCAAGTGATCATTTTCCCGTCTTACCTAAAGCACTCTGCTTTACCGTATTTTGGTGATAAAGATCGTGTCGTAATTGCCTTTAACGCCATCATCGAAGCCTACTGATCGAAAGATCTAAAACATACCTACAGATTAAGAGCCTTCTGCCTTCTAATTCCTAGAATGCTTAACGGATTGAGTTGGCTCTATATAATCGCTTCATCTATCCCGAATTCCTCTTTTTACAATAAATTTCATAAGTTTCCACTCAAAGATTCACAATGGATTGGTATTTGTAGTAATTTAACAAGTAATGTTTCATAACCACGGGGAAGTCTATGCGTTTCCAGTTTGATCAACTAAGCGGCAATCAGCGCTATCATCTGATCACTCAGACAATTACACCGCGCCCTATTGCGTGGATCATGACCAAAAATGACAACGAGAGCTTCAACCTCGCCCCTTTCTCTTACTTTGCTCCTATCTCATCTGATCCGGCCCTCTTAATGGTTTCTATTGGCAACAAAACCACCGATGTCGCCAAAGACACAAAGCACAACCTAATTAGGGAAAAGGAATGTGTTTTGCATATTCCGAGTGGGGATTTAGTTAATGCCGTGAATGAGAGCGCAGCCACTTTATCTTACGGTGAATCTGAACTACCCAGAGCAGGATTGTCGCTAACTGACTTCACCAAGACACTACCGCGAATTGCAGAAGCTAAAGTCGCTATTCACTGCAAACTGTTCGACATACATACATTAGGAAACGCATCATTCAATGCGGTGTATTTGGAAATACTCGACTTATACGTTGATGAAGACCTTGTAACCGAAGAAGAGTCTCGGATTTTCATCGATAATAAAAAACTGAACCCTCTTTCACGACTAGGTGGCGATGACTACGCACTTTTAGGTGAGACAGTGACGATCAAACGTCCTAACTAGGGCAAGACAGATTTGAGGTACAAAAGATGGATATAACAAAACACATAAATACGTTTCCTTTCATGGTAGATGTTGATGCAGAATTAATGTCATCTCTAACCGATCTAGCCTGCATGAAAAACCTAAAAGCGGGAGATATTCTGGCTAAACAATTTGAAATTGGCCAAAACATCTATTTTCTCTTAGAAGGCGAAGTCGCCATTTCGGTTCCATTACAAGATACTGGCAAGTCTTATAACGTCGGCACAATCAGCAACTTTCTTTCTCCAATCGGTTGGTCAGCTTTCCGTCACCCTTCTCGTTATGCAACCACATTTACAGCGACTAAGTCTTCTAAATTACTCTATTGGCCGATTGTTGAATTGCAAAAAATTCTCGATGCCAATTTACTTTTCGCCAGTCAATTTCTGCAGTTTGTTTACCAAGAGTCTTTACCAGTTCTAACCAATGTGCAAAACCAAACACGCCCATTTTTTTCCAATGAGTCGTTAGCTTTTGAAGAGACTCGTCCATTAATCGATTCTGAAACGCAAGTTCATGCACTGAAAGATGCCATTAGCCTTCTAAACTACGCGCCATTTTGTGAGACCTTTACGCAAGCTGAAATACACACATTAGCCAAAAAGTCGTCCATATTATTAGCCCATCAAGGCGACATATTAAGCCAACAAGACCAGCCTGCAGACGGCTTATACCTGCTAATCAAGGGGAAAGTTGTCATCAGCTACCAAACTGACTCAGGGGACATTATTACCACCCGAACGATTTCTCGCAAAGGAACCGTACTGGCTTGGGCCACTCAAAATAAAGAAATGAAGAATCGCACTTCAATCATTTCATCGAGAGACAGCAGCGTTTTGTTTATAAAGCGTGATGATTTGCTAGAGATTTTCAAAGACAGTCCTAAATTTTCAGTTAAATACTTATATCGACTCATTTGGCTGATTGGCGCGCATTTATTAGCTGCTAGAATGCGCTACCTTTCACAGATAGCAAACGATGAAGCATTAGCGGTCAGCAACGTAATAGACCAAAACGCGGCACTTTTACCAGTCAGCTCACCTCTATATAAAGTCAGTGAATTACTCAAAAGCGCCATCACAACCGACGAAGCATTCGGCGTACTCTATAAATGCCTACACTTTGGCAGTGTATTAGAGCGCACTATTTCCGGTATGTGCCTGGACATTTTGAAAGACTTACAGCGTGAAAATGCCTTTTATCGTCACTTGCAAAATGTCTATGACACAATCAATAGCTTACCTAAAGATACACCAGCTTTGGATGCTAGACGGTTAGGCACAGAACTATTTAAACAGGCTTTTCAGCAAGTTCCCTATGTCATTAAGGGCCTAGAAAACCTGCCAAAGAAAGCTGGTTCTCTGTTCATTTATAACCATTTACTGGGTTCTCCAACGAACCGCTTACCAAATGGTTTCCGCTTTTCTATGGACGCGCAATTTATTAGCGCCATGATCATCGACAAGCAATACGGTATTTCTGGTCAGCGCGTCGTACGACGCAGTAAAGAAAGTGAGTTCTGGCGCGATGACTTTTATGGCAAGTTTGGCAATATCTTTATCAATAGCTGGGAAGAGCTGACTAAAGATACACCAGAGCATGATGAATTTATCAAGCAGTCTCAGGAAACGCTACGTCAAAACTTTCCTTTAATGATTTCACCAGAAGGACAAAGCTTTAGTACACAACAATCTCCAGGTGCCTTGCTACCTCACGCCTTTGAATTAGCTGGCTCCATGGGAAGCGAAGAGCCTTGGATCGTTCCTATTGTGGTAGCAAACTTTGATAAACGCGCGGATCACAACCTTTATACTGTCATTATCAAGCCTGCGTTTAAACTATCCAGCAAAGTTGATTACAAAGATAAAAAAGCGTTGGCGCGATTCTTAGCTTCTTATCAGGAAGACTACAAAGGCTACGTTAACGAAGCCGTTGAGCTATCAAAAGAGATTCGCCAATACCCTATATTTAGCGGTAAAAACGGCTATCGCTCCAATGTAATGAGCTTGAATCAAATCGATGTGGAATTCGAATCGGATGTGCGAGAGCTAGAATTCCATCTAGCTTATCAAGAATACAAAGAGCAGCCTGTAGCGTTTTATGGCTCGTCTACTGTACGTTTATGGAATGATTTCGCCCATAATTTCCGTGACAAAGACGGCATAAATTTAGGCTTTAGCGGAGCAACATTAGAAGCTTGCGTATATTATTTTGAACGTATCATATTGCCACACAAACCACGCTCATTAGTTATTTATGCTGGCGACAATGATATTGGTAACCATTGTGACAGCAACAAGGTAGTTGATCTATACATTGAGCTACTACAAAAAATAGATCGCCATCTACCCGGTATTCCAGTCACTCTAATCAGCATTAAATGCAGCCCTGCACGATTGAAAGTACGCAAAATTATCGAGCAAACCAATAAACAATTGGTTCGTCTTGCCAAAACACGCCCTAACACTCAATACGTAGATTTGTTCTCTACCCTGCTCGACAAACATGGTGAGATAAAAGAAAACTTGTTTGATGGCGACAGACTGCACTTGAACCCAAAAGCGTATGAGCTTTGGACACAAAAGCTACTTGAATCCGAGAGCTTTATTTTTCAAAAATAAACACCTTGATTCGCCCTCACCCAATAATTGGCCGCCTGATTATTGGGTGAGTGCTTTCAAGTACGCTAAAACGTAATCACAAAAACTGAGATATTATCGTTAGAGGTATCAAAAACGCACCAATCAAACATAACCAACTAGCTCATCGCGCTACTTCATCTTCCTAAATAAAAATCCTCCATCGTATTGACCTTTTTTAGAAAAAACGTCAGCATAGAAAAGCTAACTATACAAAACTTGATGAAAATTTTTATTACCCTATGAATAACAATATCTTAAATAAACGCAACGGCGATAAACGTAAGGCTAAGAAGCTTTGCGGCGCTGACGTGTGGAATTAAGATTTAAACAACTCCCCGGCAGCATTCTCGCTGACGGTCTATCTATCTTTTCAGCAGAATGCATACCGGCCTAAATGAGGCAAAAGTATGTTCTACGGCGCAATCACGGCACTAATCACTCCCTTTCGTAATGGCCAATTAGACGAAGACGCTTTGCGAAAAATCGTTCGCTGGCAAATAGATCAAGGTATCAACGGCCTAGTTCCTGTTGGTACAACTGGAGAATCCCCAACCTTAAGCGAACACGAGCACAAACGTGTTATCGAAATTACCGTACAAGAAACCAATAAGGCCGTGCCTGTGCTTGCTGGTGCTGGTTCTAATAACCCTGTTGAAGCGGTAAATTACTCTGAATACGCTTATCAAGCTGGCGCGGATGCAACCTTACATGTCGCTGGTTACTACAACCGTCCAAATCAAACGGGTTTGTACGAACATTTCAAATACGTACACGACAACAGCAAACTACCTATCATCCTTTACAACATCCCACCTCGCTCTGTTGTTGGCTTAGAAGTAGCGACAATGGCTCGCCTTGCAGAATTACCAAGAATAATTGGGGTAAAAGATGCAACTGGCGACTTGACGCGCCCTATTCGTGAACGCGCCTTAATTAACAAACCTTTCAATTTCTTAAGTGGCGACGATATCACCACGGTGGCTTATAACGTTGGTGGTGGTAATGGCTGTATTTCGGTTACATCAAACGTAGCACCAAAACAAGTTGTGGAATTGCAACGTCTATGTCGCGAAGGAAAATACGTAGAAGCTGCACAATTGCAGGATAAATTATTTGCGCTACATAACGCGCTCTTTATTGAACCAAACCCAGCTGGGCCAAAATACGCCATGTCATTATTAGGACTTTGTACTGAAGAATGCCGTTTGCCTATGGTGCCATTACAGGACAGCACAAAAGCCACTATTCGACGTATCATGGAAGAGTTAGAGCTTATTTAAGTTTTATATTGGAAACATTTCCCATAAAAAAGCCCGCATCTAAGAGCGGGCTGATTTATTAAAAAGTCTAAAACTAGGATTTAGCGAGCCGTACAACATAAAGTAGGATAATAGCCCCCACAGTTGCCGTAACAAGAGAACCCAAGAAACTACCGGAATACAAACCAAGTAGTTGAAACGTAAATCCGCCGACAAAAGAACCAACAACGCCGATCACGATATTACCAATTAAACCAAAGCCGCCACCTTTTACTAACTGACCAGCTAACCAACCCGCCAAGGCACCAATAAACAAAAAAGCTAAGATCTCCATAAAATGATCCTTATATTATGTAATTTACAGTTATTCAGACTAGCACCTATTTGTTTAAGTACCTAGAAAAGCCGCCTAATACCCTATACTACTAACCCATTTATTCTTTTTTCTGTTACTTTGTCATGAAAGCGCCAAGCTTTTTCAAAAAATGTTGGTAGCATGTATTTCATACAAAAATACTTTCAGTAAGCCTTTAAAACATGGTCAAGTTAATCTTCAATGAGGGAATCTAGATGGGTAAGGTACATTTTGTAGGCGGTGAAAAAGGTGGCGTAGGGAAATCTATGACTGCTCGTGTCCTAGCGCAATTCTATATTGATAACGATCAACCGTTTTTAGGATTTGACTGTGATGCGTCGCACGGTACATTTTCACGTTTCTATAGTGAATTCGCTTCTCCTATTTTAATTGGTGAAGAAGACAGTTTAGATGGCATGTTAGCGGCCATTGAAGAATATCCAGATCGTGATTTAATTATTGACCTAGCAGCTCAAGCAGCTCAACCACTGGGTAAATGGATAGAAGAAACCGATGTATTTGGTTTACTAGATGAAATGGGCTACCAAGTATGCCTTTGGCACGTTATGGACGATGGCGCGGATTCCGTGGCGTTATTGGATGCTCTGTTTGAACGCTACCAGCAACCGTCTGTAGACTTTGTGGTTGTTCAAAACCTCGGCCGTGGCACAGACTTCTCTCGCTTTCAAAAATCTGACACCTATAAAAAAGCCGTGAGCCGCGAAGCCTTGATCATTGAACTGCCAAAACTACAAAGTAAGTTGACTCAAAAGATTGATTTTAACAACAGCAGTTTTTGGGCTGTGGCGAATGATAAAGGCATAATGAACATTGCCGAGCGCCAACGCATGAAAGTCTGGCTACGAAATACTTATGAGCAACTCGCCCAACTAGGGTAATAATTTGTTCAAATACAAAAACACAAAAGGGCCCTATCATCTTGGCCCTTTACGCTACCCTAATGTAAGAAGCTAAGATATAGCTTCTTACGATTTAAATGTTTAACTCAGAGGAAGAGTTGAATGAAAACATTCGTACTTCATCTCTTGCAAACCACTCCATAGATTCATAAAAGCCTTGAGCAGCCTTATTATCGGCATGAACAAATAGATGCGTTTTGGCGATACCTTGTTCCGCAAGCGCATCAATTACCGCCTTGACCAATTGTCTCCCAAGCCCTTCTCCGCGGGAGGCAGCGTTAACAGCCAAATGTTGCAGATAACCTCGACGACCATCGGTACCTGCCAATACAGCTCCAACCACTAAACCTTGCTTTTCAACTACAAAGCTTAGGCCTGGGTTTTTGTTTAAATAAAGAGCGATATTTTTTTCAGAATCAACACCACGCAAGCTCATTGACTCCGTGTTCCCCCACAAAGCCATCACTTGATTATAATCGGAAATTAGCATCGTACGCAGCACCAACGACTCTCCTTAGGCTTAGCGCCCTATATAATGAAACCCACTTCTAAATTATTCCTGGACATCCATATACTTGTTTGCCCAAACGCGGTTTTCTTCCAAAGTAGAATAACGCGTAGACAGCTCAGAAGCGTTCAGAGTGCCTTCAGCAATACCACGCTGCTCGCGCAAACAATCATATGTGGCTTTAATTGCTGCAAAATACGCTGCGTGGCCATTCACCACAATACGCACACCGTTCGCCGCTAAACGCTCACGGTCACGTAATTCTGGATTGTCATAAGCCACCAACATAATCGGAATAGAAATATGCTGGCTAATCTCTTCTAGATGAGCGAAGTCACGAATACCGACCATACAGATACCATCTACACCAACGGCTTGATAAGCTTTAACACGTGAAATGGTTTCTTCGGTCGTCAACTGGCCTGCGTTAGTACGAGCAATAATACTCATAATAGGGTCAATACGCGCTTCTAAAGCCGCTTTTAATTTACCAACCGCTTCTTCTACTGGAATCAAATCAGTAGATTTATGGCCATATTTTGCTGGCAGCAAGGTATCTTCAATCGTTAACGCTGCAACACCAGCACGCTCAAGTTCAACGATGGTACGCATCACATTCAATGCGTTACCGTAACCATGATCAGCATCAGCAATAATAGGTAAACGCGCAACACGACCGATTCGAGTCGCTTGTTCAGTAAACTCACTTAAAGTAATCAAAGCAAAATCTGGTGCAGCCAATACCTGTAAAGATGCAACAGAGCCACCTAAAATCCCTACTTCAAAGCCAAGATCTGCAGCGATACGAGCCGACATAGGATCAAATGTAGAAGCCGTGTAATAGCACTTGCCACTTGCTAATAATGCTCGAAAATCATTACGCAAATCATGCTGGGAAGGTGTTGCCATAAATATACTCCTAAAAGATGTCACTAAATTTCATAAAGAGACCTTTTCACAATGTCACGCACGAAGCCAAAACGAGGCAAAAATAAACGAGAAAGCGGACACTTACATGAATGTAAGTGATATGGCGTCGCAGGACGCAAAAGCCATACTCAATAGGGTATAAATGAGTAATTCGAGTTTGTTTTTTACTAAGTATTGACGAGCAAAGTAGCCGCGCAAAGGTCTCACATAGTGTAAATGCCGCAGATTATACTCCCGTTACACCTTTGCTTCATCTGTAACAAACCGATTGGTTAGGTTTTGTAAGTAAATTACGACCAAAAAAGCAAAAATACTTCAGGAAATGAAAGGGATTTACAAACTATGAAAAAATCAGGGATGTTATTGTCATCCATTAATAACAGTACATGGCGCATTGAAGAGAGGCTTTAGATACAGAAAGGCTTGCCTATTTTCACAAGCAAGCCTTTCTGTATCTAAAAAGAATGCATCACATGATGCATAAAAAACACTTTACATGCTTTGGGGAGCTTTACAGGCAAAACTTTGCGCTCTTTCTACATCGCCTTTGCCATCGTAAGTTGCCACACTAGGATAAGGACAAAGAGGTCGAGTACGATTAGCACTCCAAGAAGCTGGCAACTCGTCATTTACACCACCAGGATTTCCTTCGCCACGAGCCGTAGCAATTACCTGTTTAGGCTTCTGTCCTTTTTCTACCCAAGCTACTAACGGTGTTAACATATCAAATTGGTCTGTGGCTTGACCGCCACGACAATGCCCCATACCAGGAACAGGATAAAACTGAGCAAAATCGTTTGCATGACCGTTATTTTCAGCGTCTAACGCTTGATACCAAGCTTCAGTATCCTGCACAGAAAAAATCGCATCAGACACGCCATGGTACACCATAATTTTTCCTCCGTTATCACGTAAGGTGGACATGTTTTGTGGTGTAGGCTGCGCCATAAATGACATAGCAGACTCTTTATAAACGCCCGATACGGCATTCACTTTTGCCACTAAATCATCAATATTAGCTTTCCAAACAAAGTCAGCACCATCGAAATTGCGAATACTGTAATCTTTAAGTTCAACTGGTGGTGTATTAAAAATCATCGCTACCGCACCAGAGTCTCGCTCAATCGGTGCCGAATATTCCCACATCATCTGATCACTGTTATTTATGCCTGCGTCATAAGGAAAAGAGGAATAAAAACGCTTTCCATTGCTCGTAGTTACACCTTTAAAAATACTATCTATTGCATTTTTCTGCGGCTGAGTAAGGCAGCTACCGTCACGCTCAGCCTTACAGGTTGCGACATCGGTTTGAATACTAAAAGCCGTCTGACAAGACTTAAAATCTTGAATCATGTCATCTTTCACGCCATCAAGAGCATCACATTTTGCCAATATAGCCTTCGAAACGGTTGTTCGTTCAGCAAGAGTAAAAGCCGTTTTCAAGTCCTTTTTATCTGTATCAGGAACAGAAGCATAGACTTGAGCGCCAGCAATACTTGCCACTGCCGCAAGCGGTAAACGATAACCTGGTGCACCAACTAAAAATCCGTCGTAGTCATTAGCGTATCGAGTCGCAGCTACCATCGCATGGCGACCACCATTGGAACAGCCTGCAAAATAACTACGATCAGGACCTTTGCCATAGACTTGATGAATAACTGTTTTCGCCATTGGCGTTAACTTAGCAACAGCTTGATAACCATAATCAAGTCTCGCTTGTGGGTCATAAGCAAAGGTCGGAATACTCTTATCGTGACCAGCATCTGAGCTAATCACAGCAAAACCCTGTAATAGTGCACCAGTTAATGGACCACCGCCCATTGCGCCTTCAGCCGTTCTCACTGCGCCATCTAAACCACCATTTGCTTGATAAAGAAAACGTCCGTTCCACTTTTTAGGTAAGCGCATCTCAAAACCTATGGCATAAGACTTACCGTCGACATCGCCAATACGCTCATGCATTTTTCCTTTAACTAAACAATGCTCCTCAACATCACTGTTTCCTAACTTTAACGTCCCTTTCGCCACAGTTTCAACAGAATTTATTACTGTATTACTAGCCGTTAAAAGAGATGAAAGCCCTTCACAGCTCGTCGCAAGAACAGAGCTTTTTGCTTCACTTAACTGTGGAATAGCCGAAGAATTCGCCGCACTTGTGATACCGCTGTAAGCAACAAAGCTACTAATAGCTACGGCAAGTAAGCTGGGTTTGTATAAGTTTGATTTGTATAAAGACTGAGACATGTAAGCTTCCTTATTTTTCTTTTTATTAATTGTTTTGCTATTTAATTGTTCTCCATAACAACAGAATAGAAGAGATATACACAAAAGAAGAATAATTTTTTTGCTCGTACTATTCGAAAAATGCACAACCGAATTTGAGTTTCGTTGTAATTTTCCTACATAAGAAGCGAAATATCGTCCAAAAATGATGCTTTTTGAAATAAAACTTCCTGTTTTATAAAAAAACACCCACTTCAGGACTACTTTTTGTACAGCGAAACAGTGACAGAGGCAAATTCTAGGGATAACATACTGCCCCTGCATCCCCCATGCACCCTTTTATGACTCTCACTCTTACTGATAATGTTAAGGTTCTCGAATGAACGCTTGGTATCTCATCTGTTTTCTATCGGCACTAGCGGTTTTCATCGCTTTTACCAACCAATACATACTAAAAATGCAAACTACGATCGCCATTACTACAGGCTCTGTCGTAATTTCATTACTACTGATTCTTGCAGTAAAAATGCTTGGTGATGAAACCGCGGTTTTCATTACTCAGGTCGTTTCTGGCATAGACTTTAATCAACTTCTACTAAAAGGCATGCTAGGCTTTTTGTTATTTGCCGGGGCTTTAGAAATCGACCTTGCAGCATTAAGAAGACAGCGTTGGGAAATCACCATTCTGGTATTATTTTCCACACTCGCTTCGACTTTTATAGTTGGCTATTTAAGTTACTACATATTTGCTCTTCTCAACTTCCCAATACCTTTTATCTACTGTTTACTATTCGGTGCTTTGATAAGCCCAACTGACCCGATTGCAGTATTGGCCATCATCAAACAAATGAATGCGCCACAAGGCATTTCGATTCAAGTAGAAGGTGAATCCTTGTTTAACGATGGCGTTGGTTTGGTTATTTTCACCACCATCTTTGCGGTCGCATTTTATGGTACTGAAGCCAACTTCCAAGACGTCGCTGAGCTATTTTTAGTCGACGCGATTGGTGGCATTGTATTTGGTCTTGTTATCGCTCTGGTTGGTCACTTTGTTATTATCAATTGCAAAGATATCAATACACGCCTGCTAGTTACTCTAACCATTCCTTCCGCTGGCTTTGCCTTGGCTAATATTTGGGAGATTTCCGGTGCACTTGCGATGGTGACAAGTGGCATTCTTCTTGGCAACATCACACGGGCAAAAGCGTCTAAGAAGAGCGGTCCAGATGGCACTCGCTACGTGAAAGACTTTTGGCATGCGACAGACAGCTTCTTAAACGCTCTGCTTTTCCTAATCATAGGTATGTTGATCGTTACCATGCCTTTAACCTGGGAAATAATAGGTGTAGGTTTAGTCATGGTGCCTGTTGTGCTACTGGCTCGTTTTATCAGTGTTGGCAGCCCATATTTGATTTTCAAACGCTACCGCGAGTACGATAAACACTCTGTAAAGATCTTGACTTGGGGTGGTTTGCGCGGCGGATTGGCTCTTGCCATGGCCGCAGCGATTCCAACCAATAAAATGATGATTGAAGGGTTAGATTTACACGACATCATCGTCATTATTACTTATGTTGTGGTTATCTTCTCCATCATTGTACAAGGCCTCACTATTTCGCCTCTGATTCAGAAAAGCATTGAAGCAGCAAAAAACAAAGCGAAATAACGACAAGCTCATCCTTTTGATAAGAGTCTTTTATAGTGTAACTATCGAAAGACTCATTATTCGAACTTAAAACGCCAACAATTTTTGTTGGCGTTTTTGTTATTTCACTTTAATAAACCTTGCTATAGATCATTAAACGTATCACACAGGTATTATAAAATGGCGTTATACCTATGATAGAACACATAGCTAACACAAAAGCTCCGATTAAGAAGAAGGGAAATCATGATGTTTAAGACACAACACGGAAAGTACGAGTCCAATAACATTATGCAACGCAATAACGTCAAGCTGTCAGGCAAAGGTGAACAAACTATTATTTTAGCCCATGGCTTTGGTTGTAACCAAAATATGTGGCGCTTCATGCTGCCTTTTCTTGAAAAAGAGTATCAAGTTCTACTGTTTGATTATGTTGGTAGTGGCAGCTCAGACTTCTCAGCGTATGAGGAAAATCGCTACCAGCACTTAGAAGGTTATGCGTTAGATATCATTGAAATATGCGACGCTTTAGAGCTAAGAGACACTATTTTTGTCGGTCATTCAGTAAGCAGCACGATTGGATGGCTTGCCGCCAAACAACGTCCTGATCTATTCTCTAAGATAATCGCTATTTGCCCCTCACCTTGTTTTTTAAACTTAGACGAAGATTACCAAGGTGGTTCTGAGAAACAAAACCTAGAAGAGCTTATTCAGTTGATGGATAAAGACTATATCGGCTGGGGCAACTACCTAGCGCCCATGGTGATGGGAAGCGACTTATCGCCTATTGGCCCAGGAATGTCAGAAAGTGACACATTAGTACATGAATTACTGAGCAGCTTTTGCGCTACCGATGTGACCTATTCCAAGCCCTTCGCTGAAGCAACTTTCTTCTCCGATTATCGAGAATTGCTTCCTCAAATATCTCACCCATGCTTAATATTACAAAGCTCAAACGATGCATTAGTTGCTGTAAGTGTCGGTAAATATACGCAAAGTAGATTACAGAATGCCAAGCTAGACATCATCGAAGGTAATGGGCATTGTTTGCACATGACTCACCCAATGCATGTTCTCGATTCCATGCAGGCATTTTTAAAGTATACTGAATAACCGTCTACCGAACCCAACACTCTCGGCTTACGAAAAAATATGCGTTAAAAAGATAAGGACATTTTTATGTACATAAAATCGGAAGAGGAACTAAGAGAAGTATTTGATTTTCCCAAAGGCCGAGCAAAAGACAAGCAGCTAACAAAATTAGAAAAGCATTCAATCGCATTTATCAACCTATCGCCATTTTTTACTCTCGCCAGTTACAACACTGAAGGCCGTACAGATTGTTCTCTTCGTGGAGGCCAGCCTGGCTTTGTAAAAATCATCAATGAGAGATGTATCGTTATTCCTGAGTCAAAAGGTAACAATCGTTTAGATAGCTTAGTGAATTTAGTAGAGACTAAAAATATTGGCTGTCTTTTCCTGATTCCGGGCGTTGATGAAAGCTTACGTATTAATGGCACCGCTCGCATCAGTACCGCGGCAAACTATTTGGCACTTTTTGCAGAAGAAGCCAACCCTCCGAAAGCCTGCATTGAAGTACAAGTCACCGAAGTTTTTCTACATTGTGCGAAAGCTTTAATGCGATCTAAACTTTGGTCCAGTGAGTCAACAATCGAACGCTCTTCTCTACCCACTATGGGCGTCATGATCAATGATCAACTGGCGATTACAGGTGAGCCTGAAACACAAGAAGATATGCTTAAACGTTATACAAAAGATCTCTAGTTTCACGTGGATAATTTGCGTGACCATTGAATACTTTAAAAATCTGTCTAAAATCGCGCATACACCAAAACACTATAGGACATTATATGACTTCATTCACCATTCTTGATGGCGGCATGGGCCGAGAACTTGAACGCCGCGGCGCACCTTTTAAACAGCCAGAATGGTCTGCATTAGCCATGATGGAAGCGCCAAGCATTGTGAAGGAAGTACACCAGTCTTACATTGCAAACGGCTCTCGCGTCATCACTACAAATAGCTATGCCCTAGTACCTTTTCACATAGGTGAAGACGTCTTTAAAGAACAAGGCCGCGCACTTGCTACACTTTCAGGAAAAGTCGCTCGTGAGGCTGCTGATGAAAGCCAAACAGACACCAAAGTAGCAGGCTCTCTTGCTCCTTTGTTTGGTTCATACCGAGCGGATCTGTATCAAGCCAATCGAGTTGAAGAACTCGCAGTGCCGCTAATTGAATCACTAAACCCATACGTGGATCTTTGGTTATCCGAAACACAAAGCTTAATTGACGAAGTCACTCGCGTAAAAGCCCTTGTCGATAAAATTGATACCGATCAAAAACCTTTCTGGGTCTCTTTTACGCTTGAAGATTCAGAGCCAACGACCGAACCTTTGCTACGTTCTGGCGAAACTGTTGTCGAAGCCGTAAAAGCCATGCAAGCCATCGGCGTCAATGCCATTTTATTTAATTGCAGCCAGCCTGAAATTATCGGAGAAGCGATTCGAGTGACTCAAACAGTATTGTCTTCTTTGAACGCTAGCAGCATCCAAGTGGGAGCTTACGCCAATGCTTTTCCACCACAACCTAAAAATGCTACGGCAAATGATGGTTTAGATGAATTGCGCGCTGATCTAACACCACCAGCCTACCTAACTTGGGTTAAGCAATGGGTTGCAGACGGTGCAACCTTGATTGGCGGTTGTTGCGGAATTGGACCTGAACACATTGCCGCCATGAACGAGTTCAATAAAACGAACTAGAAAGTATCCTTAATTACACTAATAAAAAGGGACAGCGAATTGATTCGTTGTCCCTTTTTATTACAATTTTTTGAATGACTTTTAGTTTTAAAACGAAAGCGCTATTTCTTTTGCCATCGGATCAATTACCTTATTAAACCAACTAGCAGACAGAGTTTGCACCATGGTTGAGTATCCATCCGATTTCAATTCACTTTTGACGTCAAAAGTGCTCGAAGCGGCCAACTCTCCCGTTGCTGAAATCACTTGCCAACGCCCAGAGATATGCACCATACCTTCCAAGTCAGCATAAAAGTCGTCCACTTCGATATTTAACAAAGCAATCGCATAAGAAGGCAACCGCTGCCCACCAAACCAGGTAATATTAGGCAAGGTTTTTTCCAATCGCTGCTGTGTTAAACGAGTCAACTGAGGAGACAAAGACTCTGCCCACAAGTTACTCTGCGATCGATGAACCTCCCCTTCTTTCGTCACTAGCACAATCTCGTTACCCGCCAGATAGTTAGCAACGACAATTGGCATAAGCTGAACCGCCATTTTTTTACTCAGCTGAGCTTGGACATTTTTCAGCCCTGTATCCATCAATAAATATTCATTGCTAGGTGGCGTTGGTGTAGCGCAACCCGCCATCATCCAACTTATCAAAGCAAGAAAAAACACACGCCCATAAATCATCATATTCATTTTATTCCTTTGAACTATTTCGCCGCTTTCGGCTCAACATCTGCTCGCGGTTTACTATCAAAAATTAAGGTGTTTGGGTTCTCTCTTAACTGTCTTAGTAAGGGCTGTAGTTCATTTAATGCACGTCCTAACGACACCATATTCTCTCTTAATGGGCGACCTATTTGACCATCTGCTTGATAGGTTTCCAGCGTTAAATTCAACTCATTAATGGTAGCGGCCAAATCAGCGGGAAGTTGCTGTGTTTCAGATTTATCCACGAGCTGTTTTACGCTTTTACTAAGCTCTTGCAATTGATGCAATGTCTCATTGGCTTGCCCCATAGTTTGACCTAGCTGCTCAAACGTACTGCTCAATGGTACCTGCGACAAATTATCCAAAATGGTAACCACTTTTGTTTCAATATTGCCAAAGGCATCAGGTGCCGTCGGAAATATTTTGTAACCCGCAAACTCTTTCAGCTTTATCGGTGGTGGATTCTTCATAAAATCAATATTAATGACTTTAGCGCCATTTAAATAGTTGCCTATTTTTAAAGAAGCCCGAACGCCTTTGTTTATTCGATCCTCAATTAATTCATTCCACTTCTGTAATGACATCGCACCGGAAGTATCTAAAGAATTCAATCGTTGCGGCTCAATTCGGGCACGCACAGGGATCAAAGGGGTATCAAGAGACGTCAAAGAATCCATTGGAATACCATTAAAAGGCACATCCAAAACGGTACCAATTCGTACTCCACGGAACTCAACGGCTGCACCAGGTGTTAGACCACTGATATTGCTCTCAAACAAAAAGACATAATTGATAAATTCACTGAACATGTTGTTGGCAGCACTTTCTTTAGAGCCATATAAACGAAATGCGGCCATATCTTTAACAGGATGTCCAGCTGTTCGCCCTGGGGGCAAACCAAAGGAAATACCACCTGCTAAAAATGTCTCCAATGAATCGAGACGAACTTCAAAACCACTAGCGGAACTCTTAAATGACAGACCAGGAGTCATCCAAAACTGTACATCACTGTTTATCAAAGCATCATAAGGCGAACGAATCACAACACGATAAGTAATAGCGCCTTTTTCTGTGTCAAAGCCGACTTTTTCAACATAACCGACTTCATAACCACGAAAATGCACCAAAGCACCGACGTCTAATTTAGAACCTTCTGTGCTGGATAAAACAAGGCGGACGCCTTCATTTTCAGTAGAAAGTGGAGGCTGGCTTAGGAGTGTGAAATCCGTTTTCAGATGTCCTTTTACACCTGGCGTCATATCAATATAGGCACCGGACAATAGAGTTCCAAGCCCACTAACTCCCTCTTTGCCAATTCGAGGCTTGACCACCCAAAACCTTGCGTCATCACGTAACATCTGTTCTGTGCCGTGATTCATACGAACTTTGATAATCGCGTTTTCATAGTCTTCACTCAAACGGATATCAATTACTCTGCCCACATCTACGTTGCGAGATTTAAGTTTTGTCTTACCAATTTCTAATCCTTCCGCATTAGAAGCCAATAAAGTAATGACTGGACCTTGGCTTGACCAATTTTGATAGAGCATCCAACCGGCAACCAAAAGCGCAATTAAAGGCACGAGCCAGATAGAATTAAATCGGACTTGTCGCATACTTTCCACTTGCTTGTTCGGGTCACTCACTCTTTTCTCCTTGCTAAAGAAGAGGCACTAAGTGCGTCGTCTTTATCCCATAATAATCTTGGATCAAATGTCATTGCCGCCAACATAGTTAAAACAATAACGGCCGTAAAAGACAACACCGCAGGGCCTGGCAAAATAGACATGAAATTTCCCATTTGAACTAAACTGGTCAAAATAGCCACCACAAATACATCGATCATCGACCAACGTCCTACCAATTCAGTAATACGATACAGCTTCATTTTCTGCTCTGTTTGCTTACCACTTGGGGAATAGCTTTGCCAACATAACCAGCTTAGTGCGAATACTTTAGCGAGAGGAATCACAACACTCGCAAACAATATGATCAAGGCAACAGGATAAGATCCTAACGACCAAAGTAATAACACGCCTCCCATAATAGTCGAGGGCTCAGTACTACCCAAAAATGTGGTTTGCATGATCGGAAAAACATTCGCGGGTATATACATCACTACAGAAGCAATCAACAAAGCAACTGTCATGCTGATACTTTTCGGCCGGCGGCTATCAACAGAATGACCACAACGGTCACAGTGCTTCGCACCGCCAAGCAAAGTAGCACCGCAAAAATGGCAACCAATTAACCCTTGCTGCTTAGCTGTCGCGTTCATCACAGAATGATCGGCCGACTTACCTGCCACTCGATTCCAAAACCAGCGTTTATCGACCAAAATAACGGTTTTTGACAACAGTAATACATAACCGCAAAATGCCCAAAAAGACAGTTCTAATGAAATATCAGCTAAGCTGCTCATCTTAACCAATGCCACCAAGACGCCAACTAAGAAAACATCCACCATCAACCAAGGCTGAATAACCACAATCCAACGAATACAATAACGCTGGGCAGAACGCAGTACATCTTTATGTTGAAAAGACCAGACTAGAAATAAAACCGAAAACAAATAAACAAGTGGAAAAACAAATAAAGCCAAGCTAATAATAATGCCCAGCACAAGATAACCATGACTGAGTAAAACACTCAGCGTATTAAACAAAGTTACGCCACGCTCAATACCGTTGGTCGAAAAGCCAAGAAAAGGAAAACTCATCGCCAGCGCCAGCATCAGCAAGGCTGACAAACCTGCGCCCATAATTCTTGCTGAAGCATGTTTATGAACGCTGACCAAAACGTGATCACAATGTTGGCATCGAAAACGTTCACCACTTTGTAGTGGCGGAATACTGTTAACAAAATCGCACTCTTCACAAGTCGTTATATTCTCGTGAAACACGTAATGACTCATATCAAAACCACGACTTAATAAAAAACCCCAATAAATACGCCCAAAAAACCATCAAACAAGAGAAACGGTCTTACAAGAAAACCTATCTAACACGAGGACACAGACAAGAATCAAGCTATCTAAGATATGCCATTAAGTTACACCTATCCACTTTTAACGACTCAACATTTGCTGAGTCTCAAACGATAACGGAGTAGATTTCCAACCACTGATATTCGTATCCACATCTGCAGCTATGCTCAAATCGACCGCAACTGGTGCAGAACTTGTCAAAAGGCGATACAAACTGGCGCCCATATCCCCCATAGCAATCGAAAGCGGTATTGAAATATGCTGTGTTTTACCTTCTGACAAATCGATATTCAGTATCTTACCTTCACCCAGAGACTTACCCTCAGTTTTAACTTGATAGCGTACATCACTCAAATTTACATCAAAACGATTCGGGTTGGTGACCTCCAAATCGACACTAAGCTTAACACCACTTAACCCGATAGAAGCCACATTCAAGTTTTTAAACACAACGTCTGGCTTCTTAGGAACAGGCAACACACCTGCAAAATCAACCGGCATATTGAAATCACCTAATACAGGCAAATTGATTGCGACACTACCTTCAACCGCATAATTCAATTCTGTTTTATCTGCTAACCCACCTACGCTTTTCATGACTTGATCAAACGTCAAAGTCACAGGCAAACGGATACTGTTACTACCTTTTGCAGGCAAGGATAACTTGGCATCTGGCTGATTTACCCGCGCTATATTATGTTCATTGACCAACAAATCCAGATCAAATCCTGCTGTTTTAAGGGCAAACGCATTGGGGTTTGTTACTTTAACATCCACCAATAAAGTCACCGCTTCGGTCGATAGACTTTCGATCGAAACACCTGTTACCGATGCCGTAGGTTTATGAACATCCATAGTCTTCTGCAACGCACTACAACCCGACAAAAGCACGATTAGTGCCATACCTATAAAACGAAAAAACATACCCTATACCTTTTTAATAACAGGAAGATACCCTTGTATACGTTCAGGTAACCTTTGTACAAAGACGGATCGAACTGTATGCCAATAAATAGATAACAATAGCAAAGAGGCCCCCATCACAATTCCTGTAATCGCAAAGCTATAACCAACACCACCGTAATTTTCAACCAGACTCGTCAACGCGTAAATCACATACACCAACGACGACACCATAAAGGCACGACGATCTATCGAGATAGACACCATCGTCATCAATAAATACAGGAGAACAATCAATAACATATTACCCAAGCTTTCATTACCATCCAGCACCCCAAGGCTTGAAAAAATAGGATGGATAATCAAAGGCGCTGACAACAAATGCAGCCAAAATGCCACATCCGACTTACGTGTTGTACGGCTCGTATCGCCCGCATCCCAATACATAGCAAAGGTAAATGCCACACACCCGCACATAAACAAGGTCACCATAATAAGCCCTGCACTATCAGGAAAAACACTCAGCACAGTAGAGCCTAATAACGCCAACCCAGTTCCTGTTCCAACAGCAACGGTAATAGGTACACTAAAGCGACGCCAATGAAAATAGGCAGCCAGTGTTGAAAGCGCTGTTGCAAAAATCACCGCATAACTAGACTCTGCACCAAATAGAGAACTAGCTAAGCCAAAAACGCCACCAACAAATGCCAGCAATAACATAATGGCTGGCAACGCCATTTTTCGTCGCTTCACAAAGATTTCAGCCAGCCCCCAAGACAGGGTAGCAAACACAAAATATCCCAAGCTGTCGTTAATCGACATCAGCACCCAAAGCGATGAAAACAACAATAAAGCGCAAGCAATCACGATAAAAATATCGTTAAAACCGCCAACTAAACGAAAGTTTTCTTCATCCACCGCTGAAGAGTCATTTGATAATGACATAAGATGGCGAAATTCCTCCACCGACGTGGCAGAAAAGACACCCTTCTTGACTGCTAAATTTAAATCTTCGTCTGTGTACATAACCATCCTTAAATACAATTTCTACTACACGCTAAACTTACTGCGAAATGCAAAATAAACGGCACCAACTAAACATAAGCCAGCCCAAAGGTAATCGAGCTTTAATGGCTCTTTTAAGTAATAAACTGAAAACGGTACAAAAATCATCAGGGTTATCACTTCCTGCATAATTTTTAACTGCCCAACATTCAGCGCAGTATAGCCAATACGATTGGCTGGAACCTGCAACAAATATTCAAACAAAGCGATCCCCCAACTAATCAGAGCCGCAATAATCCATGGCTTATTGTTCAACTCTTTCAAATGCGCATACCAAGCAAAGGTCATAAAAATATTGCTACAAATAAGCAGGGAAACACTCAACGCAATAGGGTTCATACTCTGTTCTCAACAACATACACGAAAGTAAAAAAGATAAACGCTAAACAACAGAAAAAGCCATACATCTTTGCCCGTTTGTCGCTCATTATAAACAAAATAAAAACGACTGCTTCAAACTTACAATAGCTCCTCAATAATAACTTTTTTGAACACCAAGCAAGCAAAATGGAGCGACAAAAAAAATACTATTTTCGTCTCAAGTATCCCTTTACTTGCTCTGCAATAAGCACATACTCAAGTGGCTGAAAAACAACTTTCACGGCGTCTACAGCCGTGTGCAGCAACAGTCCTTACGTTGGTGAGAACCAACAAAGGTTATGCAGTGATGACTAATGGTGAATATCATGAGCAAGGGTCAAAACAGTAAAAAAGAGACAAAAAAGAAACCGCTTTTAACGGCAAAAGAAAAGAAAGCAGCGAAGGTGACCAAAAAATCTCCAACCAATGTATTAGGTAATTAATCCCTCCAGCTAGCCACCATAATATCATGGTGGCGTTAAATTCGAGTCATCTAAGCCCTAATATTATTAGGGCTTTTTTTATTACCAATCACTATGGACGCGAGGACTTTTGCGAGCCTCTGCCCGCTGATGGACGCTTACCATTGGCAGAAGGTTTACCACTACCTTTTGGCGATCCACCCGATTTGCCATTTGGTCGTTTACCACCACCAGCGCCGTTGCCCGCAGGCTTCTTACCATCACCAAAAGGTCGACGATCCTTTCCCTTCGAACCAGCAGGTTTTCTAGAATCATCTTTAGGGTGTTTGGTATTTCCTTTTGTCGCTCCCGTTGGTTTAGACGGCGCTTTTGGTTTTGAGGATGTTCTCGGTTTTGAAGCACCATCACTACGAGTGTTTTTTCGCGTCGCATTACGAGATTTCTTCGCTGGCGCACTGGCTTCTGAAGAAGAATCTTCAATAGACTTAAGCAACACAGACAATTCTTTCTGTGTTAAATCTCGCCACTCACCAACAGGAATGCCTTTTAGGCTCACGTTCATAATCCGCGTACGTTCAAGCTTCATGACTTCATAGCCAAAATGCTCGCACATACGGCGAATCTGACGATTCAAACCTTGTACTAACGTGATGTTAAACACATTGGGCGCAACCTTAGTAACTGGGCACTTCTTCGTCATCGTCCCCAAAATCGGCACACCGCCCGCCAAACCCGCAATAAAATCATCCGTAATGGGCTTATTCACCGTCACCAAATACTCTTTCTCGTGATTATTGCCCGCCCGCAAGACCTTATTAACCAGATCGCCATTGTTGGTCAAAAAGATCAAACCCTGAGAGTCTTTGTCCAAACGACCAATAGGAAAAATACGTACCCCATGACTAACAAAATCAACAATGTTATTTTTCTCGGAGCTCTCTGTTGTACTCACAATACCAACTGGCTTGTTTAACACGATAAAAACAAAATCATCTGCGTCTTGTGGCTCAATAATCTGCCCGTTCACTCTCACCGTATCACCGGCAACCACTTGATCACCCACCGAAGCGCGCTTGCCATTGATGAACACATTACCTTGTTCAATAAAGCGGTCAGCGTCTCTTCGAGAGCAGATACCGCTTTCGCTGATGTATTTATTTAAACGAGTAGATGAAGCGTTAAACATAAAGTGCCGTTTTACCTAATAAAAAGCTTTTCTTGCTGAGAAAAAGCCTAAACTGAATGAATCGTCAACAACGAGATGGCGCTCATTATATAGGAAACGCCGCGTGCATTTTAGGAGAGATAGCCAGAAAACCAGAAATATATCCATAATCGTATAACTGTTAAGAAAGTCTTAATCTTGCTTCGCTAGAATTGATTGGTAAAAGCAGCGCCACCACCTCAATCGGTTATCTATGGAGATTTAAATGCAAAACCAAGAACGATCCTACAACACAGCCCAAATCGTATTACATTGGGCTATTGCGGCTTTGATTATTTTCAATTATTTCGTCAGCGATGGAATGGGACGCGCTTTTCGCCAACACCTAGACGACAGCAACACAGGCTACAACTTAGTGGCATCACTACACGTATATGTTGGCTTGGCTGTTATTGCTTTGGTTGTACTACGTATCATCGTACGCTTGATGTCTAAAAAAACTAAAACAGCCTCAGCAAGCTTACTTGATCGAGTCTCTCGCATCGTCCATGAATTCTTATATCTACTAATGTTCTTAGTGCCCGTTTTTGGCGCGACAGCTTGGTACATAGGCATTCACATCATGGGAGATGTACACGAAATCGCCATGAATATCATGATGTCGATGGTGTTACTGCATGCCGCAGCAGCTTTGTTCCATCAATACGTATTAAAAGACGGAACACTACTAAAAATGCTGGGACAGAAATAGCGACCAATAAATGGTTACTGATAAAGGATCACTGATGCGTCTCTAGATAGCATTTCTCCTGTTCAAGAATACGATCTGTATTAAGAGACGCGATGCTCACTTCATGGGAATGCGGCAACATCCCAATGGTTTGCAGATGCAAATAGCGCATCGCACAAACTCGTAAAAAAGACGTGAAATTATCCAAGTTATGACCGGCATCCAAGGCTTCATGATTGAGCTTGGCGATCATCTGCGACAGAGACAACTTGTCTCTTTGAGCTATCTCTTCCAGAGTAAACCAAAAGAAACTTTCTAATCGAATACTGGTGACCATGCCATCAATACGCAAAGAACGAGTGACATTTTCCCATAGGCTAGGATCTGAATTCACAAAGAGCTTACACATTGTATTTTCCCTACTAAATGACTTTTTTTATTATTGGAATGAAATGACTCAATGCAAACAGTCTAGCCGAAGATGCGAAAAAATAGTCGGACGAATTTAACTTTTACTGTCTCATGACAAAATCAAATTCGCCCTAATAGACTCATCAACTCTCAGCTTGTTATTTATCTAGCAAAACATAAAACTGAGCAAGCCAAGCTGGATGAGCTGGCCATGCTGGTGCTGTAACCAAATTACCGTCCGTCACCGCTTGATCCACGGGAATATCCATAAATTCCCCTTTCGCAAGCTCCACTTCGGGCTGACACGCAGGATAAGCAGAACACTTCCTGCCTTCCAACACACCAGCAGCCGCAAGCAACTGCGCGCCATGGCACACCGCCGCCACCGGCTTATTGCTATCAAAGAAATGCTTAACCATAGCAACCACGGCTTTATTCAAACGAAGATACTCAGGCGCTCGACCACCTGGAATCACCAAAGCATCGTAATCTTCAACCTTGATATCAGCAAAGGTCGCATTCAACGCAAAACGGTGCCCCGGCTTTTCCGTATAGGTTTGATCACCTTCAAAATCATGAATCGCCGTCGCCACCGTATCGCCAGACTTCTTATCTGGACACACAGCATGCACCGTATGACCGACACTCATCAACGCCTGAAACGGCACCATCGTTTCGTAATCTTCCGTAAAATCACCCGTGATCATTAAGATTTTTTTATTCGACATGACACCTTCTCCTGTTTTAGTTAAAGCGTCCTATGTTGTAACAGCTAGAGAAAGAGAAAAGGTATTAAGGGGTTATTACATTCAGTCCTACCCTTTTGGGAACCAAAGAACGTAGGTCTGATGAGACGAGGAACGAGGCGTAATCTGACGCTGAAAGCGAAGCTTTCATTTTGTAAGTCGCGCCTTTATTCCGCTCTGTTGAACGGGGCTAAGGTCCCTTCCCCTTTTGTTTCCAAGGGGAAGGCGGAGGATGGGGTTGTTCTTTGGCTCTTCAGGTATATTTGTTTCTTCTCAATGACTTTGTATTCCCGACCTTTATTCCGCTCTGCTGAGCGGGTAACTTTTGCCAAACGACGCAAAAGTAACCAAAAGGTCTCTTTGTCGGGCTTTCGCCCAAACGTCTAATTTGCTTTGTTTCAGGATACGTTTAGCAAGACGATTTATATCATAAGGCATGGATTGTTTATTTGGTGGGAGATAGACCGTCAAACAATGACTCTGAAACTCCATAAAGTCGCGCAATCGGGATTGCGTCGAAGGGACAGCTTTGGAAACCCGATGCTGGAAAACCAAAGAACGTAGGTCTGATTAGACGAGGAACGAGGCGTGATCTGACGCTGAAAGCGAAGCTTTCATTTTGTAAGTCGCGCCTTTAGGCCGACACAGAACGAAGCGAGCTGCCCGTTTTTGCTGAGGTAAGGCTGCCTAATCCTCTTACGCTGAACCATAGCTTGCTGCCATAGAATGCATTGAAGCAAACGATAAATACATAATTGCATGAGTGACAACTAGACCGACAGCCCAAACTTTGGATTGCGTGGTACCACGAATAAATAACACTAAAGAGACAACCACCGAAACAAGTGATAACAGAATAAACACCGCTCCAAGCAAAAGCTCAATGATGTCTGATATCCCGTAGGGTTCATCTGGAGCGATATACATGTCCGCATATATGAAAGCACGAAAATAAAGCATGTATAAAAACAACACTATAGAAAGCACCGCTAATACAACTACCACTTTACTTCCTTTAGTAAGATTCATAATTAAAGTGCCTAACTTGTCCATAACTCTATCAGGACAATCCGATAGACATCCATTTCCGTGAGCTGATGCTAACGCCTGTCTCTGTGGTAGGCAAAAGAGGAGACAGCTTTGGGCTGGAGCTTTGACTGTCCGGCAGCAGCTGATTGTTATATGAGCTTTGCCAGCAATTCAAAATCTTGCCCTACCTTACTTGGAACAAACTCGGTCACTTCGTAACTTGCAACATCAGCCTTGTAAAAAGGATCTTCTTGCAATATAGCATTCAGTTTTTCCCGACTTTCTGCATGAGCAAGTATCACTCCTCCGGTTCTTGGGACTTTGCGGCCGGAAGCGATAAAATTCCCCTGCCCGTAATACTTTTCTAGATACGTAATATGCTCATTTATGTGTTTATCTACTTCTGATAATTCTACTTTGTAGGTTAGAGATACTACGAACACTAAACTCTCCTTTTCATATAGCGCCTCAAACACCGGCGCAGCTTCGCTGCGTCCGAGTGCTTTGACTTGTTAGCACACTTGCTATCCGCGCTCGAATACACATGAAGCAAGATCCTGATAAGCAGCCATATTTTCAGTGAGATATTCTGAGAGCGTGATTTTAAACTTTTCAGCGTTAATACTTGAAGTAATACCGCAGAAGTTTTTAATTCTTCCAGTTTCATCCTTAAGATTTTGATTTACTATATCCGTTACAAATTGATCATATGCCTGTTCATTAAATGTCAAATTGTTTCCATTGCAGTAGCTAGCTAATACTTCTTTGTCGTATAAATAGTTTTCAATTTCCCATCTCCTAAGTACTCTATGGTTATTGGGGTTGTTCTGTAGATATACTTGCCGATCATTCTCAGTAGTATCTCTTCCTGAAGCCATGTCTCTGTCTTTTAAGACAAAGATATCTAAATCTGAAAATACTTTGCTAAGGATCGCTATGGCAATATCACTTCTTTGGTCTAGCTCAGTATTACCACCACTAGAAACAAATAGGGCATCAGGATGCTGCTCAGAAAATACATTATTGAATACATTTGCATCCAAGCCTCTTTCAGTACCATTCCTTCCAGGGCTATCTCTTCCTTCGCAGTATATAATTCGTCTAGGGCAGACAAGATTAGCTAAATCATCAAGAGCTATGGAGAAAATATCTTTCCAGCTAGCCTTTGAGCTTTTCATTGGTGTCAAGGTGTATGGCTTGGAGGCTAAATCGTATTCACTTTTAAACTGGATAACCTGACAATCGTTCTTTAGCTCTTCCTGGAGCGTCCTCAAAAAACCGATACTGTGCGTGGTTATCCATATTTGGCAGTCATCGCCGACCAATCGATTAATTTCTAATAGAAGGTTTTTTTGTATTGATGTATTAATATGTAGTTCTGGTTCGTCCAATAAAAATACGGTATCGCTATACTCATCCTTTCTCAGATATAGATCCAGAAGGATATCAACGACTTCTTTTTCTCCGGATGAAAGAACATTAAACTCAAACCTGTTAGGGTGATCTTTTTTTTGAAAGTAAAGAGTTCCTTGTGAAGCTTCAATATCGCCAATGCTGCATATTTCTAAGTCGAGGCATTTTGATATTGAAGAGTTTAAATCACCGATTATTTTAGTTTTTGCCTCACTGGGCTTGCAGTCCGTTTCATGTAAATATTTATTGAATTTTACATATAAGCGCCGATAATTTTCCTCCATCTTATCATCAAGATCAGATGCTGAAGAAGCTCCGTAGCCATTCAATCTAATCTCGTTTGTAGCCTTTGATTGCGTAACCTTCAAATTACTGTTGTACCTATAAGGGCTACGGAATGAAAAAATAGTATTTTCTTTTCCAGTACTTGCTTTTTCCTCTCGGATTTTTCGGTAGTTACCATCAACAAACTCAATATCTACGTTCTGATAATTATAGTTCGGCGTTTGGTTCATCGAATGATATTCATGATTCTTTTTGCCTTTATCTCCAATGCGATTGTGTGCGTTATTATGAAATAGCATCCCATCTAATACACTGCTTTTTCCACAACCGTTAGGCCCAACTAACGCGACAATACGTTTAGGGTCATCTCCTAAGTCGATTGTCAGCTCATGGAACCTCTTGTAACCATTTTTTAGCTGGAGTTTCTTAATTCTCATTATTTCCTATACCTCTAAATCGGTGGGCGAACCGAGGTGCTAACGCCTCAATCAGAGGCAACAAAATAGCTGGTTAAAATTAGCGAGGCACGAGCAAAAACCAGCTTTTTTTTGTCCTGCTGAATTGACTTGTTAGGCAACTTTTCCTGAAAGCCAAGAATCATCTAGCAAAGCGTCAATAATATTTTGGGGAATGGTAATTTTAACTCGCTTATCAAACCAACTTTGAGTGTTTCTACTAAATAACTTTTCCCATAAGGTAGTTTTTTTTATTGGGATCTCTTTCAATTCATCCTCTATCCATGCGTAGACTCGATCAGCTTCAGTACTAAGTTGGATATACGCAGTTACTTCTACGTCGTTAACAGCAAGTCTTTTACGCTCGTAATAATCAACTTTTGAAATATATAAATTAGAATTTTGCTCTTTGGCTTTTACTAGTAATTTCCGAATTATTTTATTAATTGGATAGTGAGAAACTTTTACACTTTTTAATGTAGCATCTTCCCCAAACTTATTTGCAAGCCAACTTTTAGCGGCGACTAATCTATGATTTCCATTCCCACATTCACAAGCCCCACCAATACATAGCAGTCGTAATTCACCAAGACTTTGAGGTGCTAGAAAGTTATTCTCTCCTATTTCGTTTTCAAAATATTCAAATACATCGTCTGTCCAACCTGTTCCGTGAAGATGCTTGGTAACGTCTCTCCAGTTATTACCCTGCTCCCAAAAATCAGCTCTTCCTAAGGCGACAACATTTCGAATTGGTACATCAACAAATAATTTTTTCTTATTATTTGGGTCTATTAATTCAAATAGACCTAGGTCACTATCCAAATATACTTCATTATCCATAAATGATGGCAATGCACTGTTCGATGCATCGTGTATCTTTTTTATTGTGCTCATTGATTACTCTAAACTTAAGGGTTGCCTAACATTTTAATAGTGCGCATGTGTGTTTGCACATTTTTAATTTCACTCAAAAATCCTTTTAACTTTCTGAAGAATGATACTTTTTAACTGATATCCACAAAAATCAAAACTGGAAAAACGAGTATGCGCGTTATTCCTATTATCCACAGCGCGTTATTTCTGTGCGGTAGATTCTTATTCATTGATATTAGGAGACTTTCTTTCTTCCTGCTAGTACAAATCGCACACAATTAGTTATTTTCAAATAGCTAAACGCGCAAGAAAGTAACCATTTAAAAAATAAACTGTATATACAGACAGAAAATACAGTTTTTTATTCGCTCTGAATCCGTTGTTTGTTGTGCCAAAGCCGTGACCCACAATGAAAGCGTCGCTTTCAGCGTCAGATTACGCCTCGTACCTCGTCTCATCTGACCTACGTTCTTTGGTGCCTATTATTGAGTTCGCTATCGATCCTTTTAAAAGACATCCACACTAAAAGTTCGTATAAAAAAATCGTCAAGTTATGATGGGTATCTTATTAAGTTTTTTTATCATTAAGTTTCTATGAGTGTCTCATTAAGTCACAACCAGCGCAGCTTTGCTGCTTCCGACGCCGCAGGCGCGTAGTTGATTGACTTGTTAGCTTTTCACGTGATGGTAAACTCAAAAATAAAAGGCTTACCGGCAACACATGAATTTGATGTGCTAAGTGGTGGTAATGAGCCTAAGTTTAGGATTGTTTTAACTAAAAGTGAGTTTTTGTCTGTATTCTCAGCCACTTGGTAGCCTATGATATCTGAGTTTTCATCGATAACTAGTGCCAATTTATATTTGCCTGAATGTTCTTTTCTGAGCAGGCCTGCTTTGCCAAACTCTGCTGAGAAAAATACTGGAAGCTCTGAAAGAAGATAAACCTTGCCAGCGGCTTTTGCGCAGTTAAACCCTTCTTGGCTTGTAGCAGTTACTGAAGTACCTACAGTGCCAGAATGCTCATACGTAATATCATTCTCAGCCATTACATGGGTTGCAACCAGAATAAAAATACAAAAAATCGTGAATCTCAAATTACACTCCTGTGAAAGCTAAAGTCCATTGAAATGGGTGTCTTGTTAGTCCATTATAAACAGCTCAGCGTCCATTCAGCGTTATAAAATACATTTTCATTATTAACTCAAGAACAGCTGATTTTCGGCCTAGAGGCGACCTACCTTAAAAATGAAAGCATCGCTTTCAACGGCGGATCACGGTCGTACCTCCCTCATCGCGCCCTACGATAATCGGCCTTTATGACGAAGCCAGTTCGACGAAACGAAGTTGCGCGACTTTATGGAGTTTCAGGGTCAGTTAAAAACCCTTCCCTCCACCAGCAAAAACAATCTGTGCCTTACGACAAAAATCGTCTTGCTAAACGCAACATAAAAAAGCAAATGAGACGTTTGGGCGATAGCCCGATAAAAGATTTTTTGGTTACTTTTGCGTCGTTTGGCAAAAGTAACCCGCTCAGCTTTTTCCTGAATTAAAGAGCGGAATAAAGGTTGGGAATACAAAGCTATTGAGAAGTAACAAACACACTTTAAGCCCAAAGAAACAACCCCATCCTAACCTTCCCCTTGGAAGGCAAAAGGGGAAGGAACTAAGCCCCGCTCAGCAGAGCGAGAAAAGGACAAGTTTTGAACGCTTTTTTAAAAGCGCTACTCGCCGATGTGCCAACCATTGGTAATCGGGTAACGACGATCTCGTCCAAAACCACGAGCGGTAATACGAACACCAGTCGGAGATTGGCGACGTTTGTATTCGTTCACGTCGACAAGGCGAAGCACGCGATATACGGTTTCTCGGTCGAATTTCTTGGTCGCAAGAATGGCTTCGGCGCTTTGATCTTCTTCGATGTACATGCGTAAAATTTCATCGAGAATATCGTAGCTTGGCAAAGAGTCTTCGTCTTTTTGGTCTGGTGCCAGTTCCGCTGAAGGTGGTCGGGTGATGGCACGCTCAGGGATGACGTAGCCCAAGGTATTGCGGTAGCGGCAAAGTTTGAATACCAAGGTTTTGAAGACGTCTTTTAGGACGGAATAGCCGCCGACCATGTCGCCATATAGAGTGGCATAACCAACAGCCATTTCGCTCTTGTTGCCTGTGGTTAATACCATGTAGCCTTTCTTGTTAGAAATCGCCATTAGGGTGACGCCACGGGTACGGGCTTGTAGGTTTTCCTCTGTGGTGTCTTTACCATAACCTTCGAACTCTGGCGCTAGCACATCTGTAAAAGCGGATACCATGGATTCAATGGGTAAGACACTGTATTTCACACCAAGCAGTTTTGCCTCTTCTTCGGCATCATGCAAGCTGATGGAAGAGGTGTAAGTATAAGGCATCATGATGGCTTGAACGCGGTCTGCGCCGATGGCATCTACTGCGACAGCCAGAGACAAGGCTGAGTCAATACCGCCACTCAAGCCCAGCACTATACCTTTGAAACGGTTCTTGGTGATGTAGTCACGTAAACCAAGCACCATGGCTTGATAGACGCTGGCTTCCACTCCTAGCGCTGGAGCAATAACACCAGCAACTGGCTCAACCTTATTGGGCTGGCTTTCATCGACAATCATGTCAATGCTGTACAGACCAGCTTCAAACCAAGGCGCTTGCATGATCTTCTCGCCTTTGGCGTTGACCACAAAAGAGCCGCCTTCGTAGACTAATTCGTCCTGCGCGCCCATGTAGTTCACATAGACAATAGGTAAGGTCACTTCTGTCGCACGCTGATGAAGTAGCTCTTCGCGCTCGCCCATTTTTTCAATATGATAAGGCGAGGCATTTAGGTTCAGAATCAGTTCTGCACCAGCCGCTTTAGCTTGGGCAATCGGCTCTGGATGCCAAATATCTTCACAAATACTTAAACCAACTTTTACGCCTTTGATATCCACAAGGCCCGCTTCGCGGCCTTCGCTAAAGTAGCGTTTGTCATCAAAAACTAGGAAGTTAGGCAGTTTCTGCTTGGCATACTCTACCAATAATTTACCTTGGTAAATCACGCCAGCGCAGTTAAATAGTTCGCCATCAATACGACGTGGATAACCAACCACTACATAGATATCACGAATCTCGGCTAATAATTTCGCCAAGGCAGATTCAATACGTGTATCCAAGCTAGAACGTAGCAGTAAGTCTTCTGGTGGGTAGCCCGTTAAAGTCAATTCTGGGAAAACCACTACATCTGCACGCTCTTCATCACGGGCTTTATTTGCCGCTTCGATGACAGATTGGGTGTTTTTTGTAATGTCGCCGACCAGCATATCCAGCTGGGCCATTGCAATTCGTAATGTCATACAGTTGCTATCTCGTGAACTCTGTTAGAATATGCCCGTTATTGTCTGGAATAACCTAAGCTAGGTAAAGTATATGATCGTACGTTTGATCGTTTTTGTTGCTATTTTCTTTATTGGTTGGTGGTTATACCGCCAATTTGTCGCTTTTAAACGCAGTCAATCGCCTGCGGAAGCAAAAAAGCAGGATTCCTCTAAAAAGGACGAGTCACAAGAAAGTATGGTTCGCTGTGAAGAATGCAAAACCTTCACGCCACGCTCACATGCTATTCATGACCAAGAAGCACGTCCATTTTGCAGTGCAGAGCATTTGAAAGCTTTTAACCAGAAACACTAACTGAACCGTTTGCAAGCAACCTACTCTCTCGCCACCACCAGCAGCGATATTGTTGCTGGTTTTGTGTGGCGCAGAGTCGGTAGGAAACATCCGTATTTTCAGATTCATCTGGCAGAGACTCGTAACTTTCCCAGCGATAATAGATAAATTGATCGTCTTTTTGCCATCCATTTTCTTTTGAGCGTTGGCTTAACTCACAGAAGCCAATACATTCACTCGCCTTTGCGGATGTGAAACTAGGAGAAATGACAAAAGCTAGATAGAAGTCGTCCCATATTTTAAGATTAGCGTCCACCTCGTTAACCTGTCCACGCCATTTATAGGATGCCATGAGCCTTTCCTGAAAATGCATCGACAAACTAGACATCGCCAGTAGCAAAGCAATAATCGGCAAAGACACCCAACCTTGTTGTGTACGAAACAATAACCCATTCATTTTCTCTATTCCTTAAGATTTTCATCTCATCCATGAGAGTCAAAAAACACGCAGATTACAGCACAATAATTTGATTACCCACGCCCTGACAAGGTGAATAATAATGCCATTTTTCGCCTCGCATAGAAGCGTATTCCTGTAGAAATTCTGCATCACGATCGGCTTTGCAATCACTCAACCGATACTGATATTCCACCCATAAGCCGCGTAGATTTTTTAACGGAAAGCGTCCATATTGGGTGTCCAGTGTATCTACCAAACCATCTTGGCTGTCATCCAACAAAGGGAAAACAGCAAAGCGCTCAAGACCATTCCAAAGCTCTAATGAATTACCGCTTTCCTCTGGCGTACGCCATAAAGCGTTCCAACCGTCTTTGCCTTCAGATACATACCAATAAAAACCATCTTCGCTTTGAATAATACCAGACTGACCAATAGCGGAATTATCGTCTAGCTGAATCAGGCTTTTACTCGAAGACTCACTAAAAATATGGCCGTTGTAGTGGGATTCGCAAGACGAAAAAGTCGCCCTGTCCCCCACTTTCCAATGGCAAGACATGGTCGTTTCCATGGGATTTTTTCGAACCGTGACTGAGCTACGACACAAACCATAATCCACACCCTTTACCCAATCTGAGGCTTTGTCGATACGCCGTGTCGCCAAACGGATCGGCGGTGACATGCCAGATTCAATTATCAAAAATAACGACTCATCTATCGCACAACTAGCTGGCAATAGCCGCGCCCATTGTGCCTTTAAGTGTTGATCAATCGCGGCTTTTATAGTCTGTTGGTCTTGGTAAGTTTGCGTCAAAAGATGGCGTTCCTGCATACGCGCAATAGCGATCACTAAAAAGGGTAAAAACAAGGCAATCAAACCACACGCTACCAGCAATTCGATCAACAAACTGCCTTTGATATTCTGTCGTTGATTCATTTTTCACCCTCTTCGCTCAGGTTCAATACCGACGATTCTGGCAGAAAATGCTGTGAAGCATGGAACCAGTTTTTAAGCTCATTGCCTGTACATTTTTGACAATCAGGATAACCTTCATCGGGCGAATTCTTCGGCATATCAAGCCAAGTAACCGATCCAGCTAACTGCACCATAGCCGCTTGCTTTTGATGATTTTCATCAAGTTTACGTTGTACTTCTGCTTGCTGAACCGATTGCCATTGCACTTCGCTCTGACGCTGCACAAGATGCAACACCACGGCAAATAATGCCAAGCACAGAATCACTTCGAGCATGATCCAACCCTTTTGTCTTGGCTTAGACAATCGCTGCATTAAGCGATATTTATTCATCCGCATTGCCCTCCATTCGTTCCCTGAGAATAAGAGCCTTTTGGATCAGTGAGATAAAAGCGACCACTTTGATTGAGTATCAGGTCCGCTTGCCATGCTCCCAAACAGAATTCAAAGGTGCCATTTTGATAACCAGACAAACCATTAGATCGAAATTCGATTTGATTTTTCTGGGTAGGAAATCCTCGCCAAGATACCACCAAGGAAGGATCAAAAACGATCTGACGATAGTGTTTTTCAGCACCGCTATTAGGCTCGATTTGATAAAGTGTAAACCCTGAAGACCAACCACCGTTGCAGTTTTGGCCGCCGCACAAGAAGCTCGTTTGACCGCTGATTACTGCCAATTGACGCGCTTGAGTGAGCGCATCGGCTAGCCGCTTCATTTCATTTTTTAAGGTGTTTTTATCTTTGGTTCTTTGACTGACGCTAAGAAACTGCGCAGAACCCGCATAAGCTAAAATGCTCAAGATGGCTAGAACACAGAGTAGTTCCAGCAGAGAAAAACCGTGTTGACGGCTCATTGAAAACCTCCTTGTTTTCCTGTTTTTTTTACATTTTCTTTCTAGAAAATCATAAATTAAACTGGCTTCCTGCCCTTTTTTAGTAACGCTTGTTTTATCTTAATGCTTATTTGATCTTAGTGCTTATTTGATATTAGTGCGCTGAAAACCAATTATTAATATGATTGGCGATTTGTCTAGGTTTTTGAAAAGGCAATGAATGATCACACGCGCTCATGGTTTTATGTTGCCACGCCGCGTTCTGTTCGCTCAACAAATCATAGTGTTGGCGCAAGGCTTCATGACTTAATTCACCAGAGAACAAGAATACTTGTTCGGATGCATCAATCATCGCCTGACGAATATGTGGCTCGTTTACCATACTTTCCACATGATCTGTTACCGCATCAAGCGCATAAGCAAAACCAAACGGTCGATGAGCAAGACGAGATTGTGTGGTGGCTTCAGCTACTGGATGCTTGCGTCGATTCGGTGACACGCCATCCATAAAACTCGCTACGCCCAATTCCACATCGCCGGTATCACGAATCAATTTTGACGCATGCCGATACTTTTGACGAACATCCATCAAGGTAGATAAATCTTCACGATCCAAAGACGCAGGTTCCAACAAAGCCATTTTGACTTTCTTTTTGCCTTGCAAGCTACGCTGATAATTTAAGTTCAACGCAACCAAACCGCCAAGAGAATAGGCAACAAGATCAAAATCGTTCCATTTAACATGAGCTAATAACGCTTCGACTTCGTCGGTCAATTCAGCAATCGACACAGCGCCCTCTTCACCATGATGATGAAAAGAATCGCCCATGCCTTTTAGATCGGGCACCAGCATCCAACGCCACTGGGTAAAATACGGCAACATAGGAGAATACGTAATTTCACCGGCAACACCTGCGCCATGCAATAACAGACAAGCACGATCACTTTCTGCCTGTGGGTTTTCGTAAAGGCGGTAAGCAATACGAGCATTGGGTAAAGAAAGAAAAAAAATGTCAGACACTTGTAATTAACCTGTGAGGACCCTTATTAAAAGAATACAATGCTGTGATCAGTAAAACGAATACATTGAGACCTTGTTCACTATATTGCGAGCGAAATCAATTCTATTTTTAACAAAGCATTGATAAGCGTAGTTCTCATATTACTAGGTATTAAAATAAATGTCAGAAATCAAAAAAGTAAATCTCCCTTATCAGACGTCGTTACTGCCCTTCTTTTCTGCTGTTCGAGACTTACCTTATCCCGCTTTACTCGACAGCAATCACGAACATTTCCCCGATACCAACTTCGACATTTTAGTAGCCAATCCACTTGCCCGTATTCATCCAACTAAAAATAGCCAGCCTATCACTTGGTACAGCACACCGCTTTATGAACTAAGCAATACTGACAACCCAATGACCCTGTTGAATGAATTAATGAGCCTTATTTGCCAAGAACCTTGGGCGAAATCTGCCCCAAAAGATTTGCCATTCGTTGGCGGCTTATTAGGTTATTACGGTTACGAAAGTGGTCACTTTGTCGAGCAATTGCCAGACACGGTAGAGCACGACATCCAGCTAGAAACCTTGAGTATTGGACTCTATGGTTGGGCAGTGGTGACTTGTCACAAGAAAAAAAACACTCAATTGATTATTTCACCTTGGTGTCTTTCCGAAGACGTTGCCGATCTAATCAATCGCTTTACCAGCGCCTGTGATGACGTGCTGGTAAAACATGATTTAAATGAAGCACGGCCTTTTACTTTAAAAGTGCCCTTTACCTCGAACATGACAGAAGAAGCATACGCGCAAAAATTTGCTGCGGTTCAAGATTACATTCAGTCCGGTGATTGTTATCAGGTCAATTTGGCACAGCGTTTTTCCACTCGTTACCAAGGCGATACCTTTACGGCGTATCACGCATTAAGAGACGTTTGCCCGACACCGTTTTCCGCTTACATGGAATTTTCGCCAGAGCAAAGTTTACTAAGTCATTCGCCTGAACGCTTCCTCTTGTGTGATCAAGGTAGAGTCGAATCCAAACCAATCAAAGGCACGGTAGCTCGCGGCAAAACACCAGAAGAAGACAAGGCAAACGCCGATTGGTTACTTGCATCAGAAAAAGATCGCGCTGAAAACTTAATGATTGTCGATTTGCTGCGCAACGACTTAGGCCGCACCTGCTTAACCGGCAGCATCAAGGTGCCAAAACTGTTTGCCTTAGAAAGTTATGCCAACGTCCATCATTTGGTTTCAACGGTAGAAGGTCGAATTGATCAGGCGGATCAAGCAATTCGTGTTTTTCATCAAAGCTTTCCAGGCGGCTCCATTACTGGCGCACCTAAGATTCGCTCGATGGAAATTATCGATGAGCTCGAACCTCATGAACGTTCAGCCTATTGCGGTTCTATCGCTTACTTCAGTGCAAACGGTCAAATGGATTCCAGTATCACTATTCGCACACTGGTTGCAGACCATGGCAACTTGCATTGTTGGGCAGGCGGTGGACTGGTCGCAGATTCAAAATGTCAGGAAGAATACCAAGAAACCTTTACCAAAGTGGGCAAATTAACCCATACTCTAGAACAAGACTTTTTGAAATAGGCCGTATCATGTCTGACATTGAGCAGTTTTTAAATGCTCCTCCCATTGATCTGAGCTTGGATGATATTCGCGCTGCATTAGACAGAGAACCTTACGCGCAACAAATCCATAACCCAGACGAGGAAATGTTCCCCAGCGGTTATGATTTGAATTACCGATCTGCTGCCGTGCTTATCCCTATTTGGCGAGAACCAGAAAATGGCGAATTGTATGTACTTCTCACCCAACGCGCCCTTCACATGCGCAACCACCCAGGTCAAATTGCTTTTCCCGGTGGCAAACATGATCCAGATGATGCCAGCATCCAATACACAGCTTTGCGGGAAACATTAGAAGAAGTCGGCCTATCGCCGGACTGTTTCGACCTATTGGGCGAACTTGGCGAATACTGCACCATCTCGGGTTACTGCATCAAACCCATCGTCGCTGAAATGACTCGTAGAAGTGAATTAAGCCTGTGTGAAGAAGAAGTAAAATCCGTCCATTGGGTACCATTACGCTACTTGCTAACGCCGCAAAACTATCGTTTTAAAAAGAAAGTGCTCGATACAACGTCTCGTGGTTATTTTGAAATTGATTACGAAGACATTCGCATTTGGGGTGTAACAGCGGGCATTTTATATGGACTTTACCAAACGCTAGCACGCCATATAGGTCAAGCATTATAAGGTTAGTGTTCTTTCGTCTTTTCTTTCGGCGCCGCAAATTGATATGGTACAGCTATCGTAACCTAGATCATGGTAAATCATCCTATGTCAGCATTTGATTTAGCGTCTTTCATTGCCAACAACAAAGAAGACGAAGCACAAAAAATCATCCACAACGCGATGAAAGAATTCGACAACATTGCCATCTCTTTTAGCGGTGCAGAAGATGTTGTTCTAATTGATATGGCTGTCAAAGCCAAAAAAGACATTCAGGTATTTTCACTGGACACTGGTCGTCTACATGCAGAAACCTATCGTTTTATCGAACAAGTCCGTAAACACTACAAGATCAATATAGACATTCTTTCCCCAGACCGTGAAGCTCTAGAAAACTTCACCCGCGAAAAAGGCTTGTTTAGCTTTTTTGAAGACGGTCACAAAGAGTGCTGTGGAATCCGCAAAGTACAGCCACTTAAACGCAAGCTTGCCACTGTAGATGCATGGATAACCGGACAACGCAAAGACCAAAGCCCAGGTACACGAAATGTCTTAGCTTTTGCCGAAAAAGACAGCGCATTTAGCACAGATGAAAAAGATTTGTTTAAATTCAATCCATTGGCAAATTGGTCTTCTGAAGACGTTTGGAACTACATCAAGATGTTTGATGTACCTTACAATGAGTTGCATTTGAAAGGTTTTACCAGCATAGGCTGCGAGCCTTGTACTCGCCCTATTCTACCAAATCAGCACGAACGCGAAGGTCGCTGGTGGTGGGAAGAATCTGAACACAAAGAATGTGGCCTGCATATTGGTAATATCATACCAACCGCTCAACAATAAACGCCTCTTTCTATTAAAAGATCAAAAGTGCCTGATAATGTCAGGCACTTTTGATTGCAGTAACAATACCATTCGACTTTCTTTCAAGATAACCATGCCATGATTCCATAAAGCCTTCATAACACGCTTCCAGCTCTTTTATGTGTTGCAGCAAAACTTCTCCCGCTGGTGTCATGTCCGTCGTTCGACCGTGTCGAATCAACAAAGGCTCGCCCATTTCTCGTTCTAATTTTTGAATATGTTGGCTAACCGCAGGCTGAGTTAATCCCAACTGCTTGGCGGTTTTGGTAAAACTACCCGTTTCAACCAACGCCTTAAAGGTAATGAGATGTTGTGTATTAAGCATAAAGATTCCTTATAGTTAATTCCATTATGCCCAATGCTAATTTTACGAACATTGACCTATATCGTGTTTTCGTGAAAGACTCAAAGTTATTAACCTAAGTGGATTAAGAGCATGACAACCGCACAAGACACAATGCTACCTTGGCACGAAAGACAATCTGGTCATCAAGAATCCCGCGACAACGATTACCGCACACCTTACCAACGCGATCGAGCTAGAATCATCCACAGCGCCGCGTTTCGTCGCTTACAATCCAAAACGCAAATCCTTGCCATTCGACAAAACGACTACAGCCGTACACGCTTAACACACTCTCTAGAAGTCGCCCAAATTGGCAACGGCATTGTTCACCAACTTAAATTCAGCTCACCTGCAGATGCCGACTTTCAACCTTGGCTCGCCGACGATGCTTTAATTGAAACCGTTTGCCTGAGTCACGACATCGGCCATCCGCCGTTTGGTCATGGCGGTGAAGTTGCCCTTAACTACATGATGCAAACTTATGGCGGTTTTGAAGGCAACGCACAATCATTAAGAATCCTAGGGAAGCGCGGCTCCTACTCACCTATTTATGGCATGGACGTCACACGTCGCACTTTATTAGGAATTTTAAAATACCCCGTTTTACACGCCAGCGTGGTTGGCAAATACCCAGAAAAACCCGCTAACTTTCGCCAATTCAAAGCTTCTAACTGGGCGCCACCAAAATGCGTCTACCAAGAAGAGCAAGACTTACTAAATTGGATCATCGAGCCTTTTAGCCAAGCCGACAAAAGCTTATTACAAGAAGTAAACCGAACCGAGCCAGATGGCCACGCCAAAGCCAAACACGCCAGCTTCGACACCAGCATCATGGACCTCGCTGACGACATCGCCTACGGCGTTCACGACCTAGAAGACGCCATCGTCCTCGGCATGGTCACCAAAGACATGTGGCTAGAACACCTAGAACCCAAACTCGCCGCATTAGCGTCACCCTTTTTAGCCGAAAACCTAAACGACATTCGCACCCAACTGTTCAGCCGCCAAAGCCACCTTCGCAAAGAAGCCATCGGCAGCCTAGTTAGCTGGTTCATTACCTCTTGTCGAGTGATCGAAAAAACACAATTTGAACATCCGCTATTACGCTTCCAAGTCGGCTTGCCAGAAGGCCAACGACAAGCCTTAAACTTGTTAAAACAATTCGAAATGCAACACATCATCCAACGCCCAGAAGTGCAAATGCTCGTCTACAAAGGCCAGCAAATGTTATTGGAAATGTTCGAAGCCTACTCCGCCGACCCAAGCCGACTACTGCCAAGAGAAATCGCTAAGGAATGGCAAAAAAGCCAAGAACGCGGAGAAAACGGACTTCGCATCATCTGCGACTACATGGCCTCCATGACCGACGACTACGCCAGCCGCATGTACAATAAGTTGTTTGTTCCGAGCTTAGGCTCGGTGTTTGAGCCAATGTAGATAGGGGTAATCCCCTCCCCTTTTGTCTTCCAAGGGGAGGGTTAGGGAGGGGTTGCAAACTTTGGTTCCATTCAAACGCTTTGAATTCCTAAGCTTTTTTCCGCTCTGCTGAGCGGGTAACTTTTGCCAAACGATGCAAAACTTCAGTCTAAAGGAAAGCAAAAAATCGCTTTATCGGGCTATCGCCCAAACGTCTCATTCGCTTTGTTTATTATCAGTTTGGCAAAACGATTTTTGTCGAAAGGCATAGATTGTTTATTTGGTGATAGATGAATAGTCAAACACTGACTCTGAAACTCCATAAAGTCGCGCAACTTCGTCGCGTCGAAAAGACTTCTTCGGGATTGCAGTGATGGAAAACAAAAACGTAGGGCGACATGAGGGAGGTACGACCGTAATGCGCCGATGAAAGCGAAGCTTTCATGCTCTAGAGTAGGTCGCGGCTTTAGCCCGACGCGGAATTTAGACGCCATTCAAACGCTTTGTACTCCTAAGCTTTTTTCCGCTCAACAGAGCGGAACCGAGCTATCGACCTAGGATACGTTTGAATGGAATCAAACATTTAAATTCAACAACTAGCTAAACCGCGATCCCCCAGCGGTTGTCAATTTCTTCCAGTAATATTTCCTTTGCGGCTTGTTGGGCTTCTGCATCAGACAAAAGGTCTAGAAAGTAGCTGACGGAGTTTGTTTTCTCTAGTTTTTCCATAAATAGAGATCGAAGCGCAGCGTCTGTCGTTCGGGGGATTTCTGACTGTCCTTTTTCGTAACGCGCTATCGTTTGTTCTGATACACCAAAGCGGTGTCCGAGCATTTTTTGCGATAGGTTTAACTCTATGCGTAAGAACTTAAATTCAGCCGGACGAAGAGCTGTGTGACTGTCTGCGATTGTTTGCGCGATGGCGACATGTAAGTTATTCATATCATCAATGCTGGTGTAGTCTTCGCCGTCTATATGCTCAATGGTAAAACCGTTTTTTAGATAGACGTTAGGCAAGCCACATTCTGTATAGTGATACATAGTTTTACTCCTAATGAACCCAAACTAAAGTTAAGACTATGACATTACTTTCTCTCATAACCGAACCATAACATATCAATTTGATAGGTTGTTTGTTTTTATCAAAAGCACTCAACCAAGAAAGCTTCGCTTTCAACAGCGTTTTTTTTGATTAAGAGAGTCGCTACGCTCATGACAACCCTACTATTAGCTACGAAAAAGTCAGTTCGACGCGACGAAGTTGCGCGACTTTATGGAGTTTCAGGGTCATTAACAGAAAGACTTTCACAAACAGAAAAGCCAATCTATGCCTTACGATAAAAATCGTCTTGCTAAACGCAACATTAAACTAAGTAAATGAGACGTTTGGGCGATAGCCCGACAAAGCGAATTTTTGGTCACTTTTTGGGCGCTTACAAAAAGTTACCCGCTCAGCAGAGCGGAAAAAAGGTTAGGAATACAAAGCGTTTGAATGGAAGCAAATAAAGAACACTTTGAACAAAGTGTTCTTTATCGGGATGTCACTGGCAAACAACCACGCCTCCATCTATATTGTTCTGCTGTCTATGCATTTTCATCAGTCCTTTCAGGTTGATCAGTAGCATCGGCAATACGATCAATGCGAAGGCGATGTTGGATAGAGGAACGGCTAACCAAACCCCATCAATGCCTAGGTATTTCGGTAAGATGAATAGGAATGGAAACTGTATCAACATGTTGCCGACTGAGACAAACAGGGCTTGCCCGCTTTTACCGACGGCAACAAAGTAGATGGACGCCATAAATAAAAAGCCGTCTAAAAACAGTGCCATTAAATGTAGGCGAATGCCGTTTTTGCTTGCTTCAAGCAATGCGTCGTTGCCTGTGGTAAAGATGCTGATAAAGATCTCTGGAAAAATATTAAACAGTATGACCAAGGCGATACCGGATCCAACGGTGACAGAAAAAGCCAGTTTTACGGTTTCGGTAATGCGTTTGTATTGCTTGGCGCCTAGGTAGTAACTAACCGGTGGCTGCAAGCCGCTAACTAAGCCTTCGGCGAAGAAGTAGTAGCAACTCGCTAAGTAGCCAACAATCGCGAAGGCAGCTAGTTGCGTAGTGTCTCCGTAGGCCATAAATTGCATGTTATGGAACGCCATGACGAAGCTAAAATAGATAAACATCACTAAGTTTGACGCACCCAATTGCACGATACGAATGGCGATGGTTTTATCGAGTTGTTTAACCGCTAGCTTGGTTTTGGCTTTTGACGAGGTAAAGTAACGTAGACACAAAATACAGGTCGCCAGTTGAGCAATTAAGGTGGCAATGGCCGCGCCTTTTAATCCCATATCAAGATGGGCTAAGAAAACATAGTCCAAGACAATGTTCGTCAAAGCGCCTGCAACAATAAATACTGTCGCAAGGTTGGGGCTGTCATCATTTCGGACCAGCATCGGCATGGCACTGGCACCAATCGAAATCAGTGCACCAAACGACATTATTTGCACATAACCCCAGCTCATTTCTAGAGTGATGCCCGTTGCGCCTTGAATATTGAGCAGACTCTGACCAAAAACGATAAACACGACAGTGGCCAATAAGCCGATCAAAATGATCAAGAAAAGCGCCGTGACGAGTGTTGCTTGAGTGGCAGCAAGGTTGTTCTCGCCACGATATTTAGACAATACGCTGCCGCCGCCCATACCCACAAGCAAACCAAAGCCCATGATTAAACCAAGCAATGGAATGGCCATATTGATGCTTGCGAGTCCGTCTGCACCAACAAAGTGACCAACGAAGAAGCCATCAATGATCTGATACAGACCACTGACTAACATAGCGACGATGGAAGGAATGGCAAAACGCCAAAACGTTCGAGCAACGGATTGTGACGGTTGAACCTGTGGAGCGGCTTGCATAACTTAAATATCCAGAAAGTAAGAATGCAGGCATAATATATACAATTGAGATATAAGAAAGTTAGTTACCATCCGTTTATAGGATGGATTAAGCCATTATCTATGCCGCGAGAGTAACCATTTTATGAGCAAAGAAATGAATTGGACACTGGATCAGTTACTGGCGTTTGTTACCGCCGCTGAGCTGGGCTCTTTTTCGGCAGCAGCAAGGCAATTACAAAAGGCACAATCGCGCATCAGCAGCGCCATCGCCAATTTAGAATTGGATTTAGGGTTTGAATTATTTGATCGCAGCTCTAAATTCCCCGTATTGACACCTCTTGGCAAAGAAATGCTTCCCGAAGCGCGAGCGGTACTTAACCAATGTTTACGCTTAGACTCACGTGCGTTATCAGCGGCAAACAAAGAACCTATTTCGTTGCGCATCGCTCTAGATGAAGCCTTGCCACTGGAAACCATTCACTCTATTTTCTCTCAAGTTGGCGATTTATTTCCCAACACGCATTTGGTTATTACTAACGGATCACAAGACGATATTGCCAATGCCATTGCTAATAAAAAAGCCGACATTGGTTTTATGATTAGCAACAGTGCCTTGCCACCAAAGTTAACCTTGCAGTCTTTGGGATATTTTAAAAAAATCCTGATTGTCGGTAAAAAGCACCCTCTTGCTAAAGTAGGCGTACTGAGTCTTTCGCAGCTACAGCAATACCGTCAGTTCGTACTCTGTAACCGTTCAGGAGAGAACCGCGAAAATGCTCTAAGCCCAGATCATTGGGATTTAGACAGTTATTATTTGATTTGTGAATTGGTAACGCAGAATCAAGGCTGGGCCATTGTTCCAGAACATATTGCCAAAGCTCATTGGTTTTTTGAGCAAATAAAAATCGCTAAAAGCGATTTCTTAACGGATCCATTAATTGAAATAGGCATAGTGAAACGACTCGACAGCCCAAACAACAAACTAACAGATTGGATAACAGAGCAAATGCGTCACTTAATGGATAATCGCTCTATTTAGAAAACAAAATATTTTAACCGTGGTGTTTTTATCGCTCCGAAGGATAACCACCTTAGAAAATGAAAGCTCCGCTTTCTCCGGCGGATCACGGTCGTACCTTCCTCATCCGCCCTACGACTGGTATTACGGTATCGGGTATAAATTTGTAGACGATTAGCTACGAAGAAGTCAGTTCGACGCGACGAAGTTGCGCGACTTTATGGAGTTTCAGGGTCATTAACAGAAAGACTTTCACAAACAGAGAAGCCAATCTATGCCTTACGGTAAAAATCGTCTTACCAAACCAATATAGAACAAAATGAATGAGACGTTTGGGCGATAGCCCGATTAAAGAGACCTTTTGGTTACTTTTGTACTTTTCTGAATTAAACAGAGGGCAAAAGTTACCCGCTCAGCTTTTTCCTGAATTAAAGAGCGGAATAAAGGTTAGGAAGGCAAAGCCCTTGAAAGGAAACAAATATACCTGAAGAACTAAAACTCTCTTCCAAGAATAAACACGTCTTCTTTAATCTGTTCATTCTGAGCAATATTCGGTAATAGTCCCCATTGATCAAACCCTTGACGTGTTAAGAAACCTTGGCTATCAAGGTTGCTGGCATAGATGTAGGCAACGAGATGAGTGAAACCAAGCTCTGGTCTATTCGCTTCTAGGTATTGAAATAGCTGTGTGCCAATTCCTTTTCCTTGCCTGTTTGGCGAGACATAGATGCTGATTTCGTAAGCAGTATCAAAAGCTGGCAAGCCATAAAAAGGTTCGACAGAGCACCAAGCAATCACATTGCCCTGTTCTTCTAGGACTAACAAAGGGTGGTTATCGGTGACGCTTTCTAGCCAGTCCATGACGTCGATCAAGCCTATATTGTCTTGTCGATGACCTGTGCTGGCAAAAAGGTCGCAATGCTGAAAGATGTCTAATATCGCAGGGGCATCGTCTAATACTGCTAGACGAATTTCCCTGCTATGACTGGGTGACATTAACTCGCTAGCCCTGTTCAAGCAAACGACGTAGGTCGATAATCGCGGTATTTGCACGTGCTATATAAGAAGCCATAACCAAGGAATGGTTCGCCAATACGCCAAAGCCACTGCCATTTAAGATGAATGGTGACCACACATTGGCTTGGGTCGCTTCGAGTTCACGAATGATTTGACGCAGGCTAACCAGCGCGTTTTTATCTTGTAAGGTATAAATAAAATCCACCTCTACTGCGCGTAGTATATGAATCAGTGCCCAGCTTGTACCACGAGCTTCGTAGAAAACGTCGTCCACTTTCAACCAAGGCGTACGCACGTAACGGGTATTTTCGTCTGATTCTAGCTGAGGTTTGTCTTCTATTACGCTTGCTGATAGACGCTGAGACAAGCTACCAAGACGAGTGCTGACGTCTGACAACCAGTCTGCAAGATTGTCTGCACGGGCGTAGAATTGCGCTTTATTATTTGATTGACCCGCTAAACGATCAAGGTATTCCATTAGCTCTTTATTGCCACGACGATATTCACTTTCACTAGACGGCAAGGCCCAGCTTTTGTTATCGAAGTTGAATTGCGGCTCAGCGATTTTCAAATTCACGTCTTCTGTGGACTGGGACTGAGAGCGGCTAAACTCTTTACGAAACGCTCTAGCCAAATCGCGAGACTGAACCAATACACCAAATTCCCATGCTGGCATGTTGTCCATAAACACACCTGGAGGAAGTATGTCATTGCTAATGAAGCCACCTGGTTTATCCAGTAATGTCGCCATTATGGTGTGCAATGTGCTGGCAGTCGTGTAGCCAACAGCCAGTTTTTTACTGTTATTTAAGTAACCGCGTTCCGTGGCTTGTTCTTTTGCACTAGCCACAACATCAAACTGATCAGGTTCGCTGCTCCAATACATGCCCAAAAAGCTCAATAGTACAGCGGCAATGAGCACAGCAGACGCGACGACTTTCCCGACACTTGAGAAATTAATACTTGGCTTTAAACCTTGGAACTTATTCGCTAACCACGACATTGTTGACCTACCTTAATCTTGTTGTAATTCGACCATGTAATCAGCACGATGGTATGTCATCGCACGTACACGAAATTCGGGAACACGGCTATTAATGATTTGATAAATCAAACGTGCTTGTTTGTCATTTGGCCAGTAAATAGCGACGGGGCGATCTGCTTTTGCCACTTCATCTATAATAGGCTGAATTTTTGCGATTATCTCTTCTTCACTTAGACTAAAAAGTGTTTCGGGCAATAAAAACTGACCTTCCTTTAGCACTTTCGGCTCTGGCTTTGTTTTTGAAACTTTAGCCGCCTGCTGTCGTTTTGCTTTTAAATCACTTACACGTGAGGTCATTTCTATGATGGCAGGATCTTCTGGATTAACGGAGCGTGCAGAATCTAAATATTTTGCAGCCTTCTTATAATCACCGTTTCTAGCCGCTTGCCATGCCCATTGCGTATACACATCAACAATGGCAGTAATGCCTTGAGTTGCACGAAAGTTACCAGGATCTCGCCCTAGTGCTGCTTGAAAATACAAGTTAGCGTTGTCGTCTACTGGCGTTAAAAATCGCTCTTCAGACAATGCCATTTCGCCTTGCTCGATCAAACGCTGTGTTAATCGCTCAAAAGCCGTTGGAGCTTTGATTACTTTAGGTTGCGACGCTTTTGTCGCGGGCTTTTCGATATCTACTGATTGATTAACAGAAGCCTTAGCAGGCAAAGCTTTTTTGACTTCTACGTCCTGTATAGGCTGACCTTTCTCTGTTGACTTCACATTTCCCTGACAGCCTGTCAGGAAAACTACAGCAATTAGAAAAGAAACTAGGTTTTTACTCAATTTGTCTCCTTGCGATTGGCAACTTAAAGGTGGATTGATAGTCTACACCTTCTATCCAGCGTGGTGAAATATGGATTTACACAATACGCTCAATTTGATTGAAGATACTTATGCGCCTATTCGTTCTACTTTTTTTGCTGATCTTTCAAAACATTTCTCATGCTTTTACGTTTGGCCCTACATCAAGCCTTTCAGAACCAGAATTTTTACCCGTCGATCAAGCATTTCAGCTATCTATTTCCGCACCTAAAGACGGAAAATTAATGGCCACATGGCAAATCAATGATGGTTACTATTTATATCAAGAACAATTCATCTTGTCTGGAGAACAGGCGGATAAACTGCATTTCTCACCCTTTCCTGCCGGGGAAACAAAACAAGATCCTTATTATGGTGAAGTAACCGTTTATCGAGATAAATTGACACTGCCTATTTATTACGACATCAAACTTGCGGCTGGCACTGAAGTAAATGCGATACTTTCTTACCAAGGCTGTGCTGATAAAGGCCTATGTTATGCTCCACAGAAAATGCCGATTCAATTTACGGTTCCCGAACCTTTATCGTCTCCAGAAAAGCGTTTAGCCGAATCACAACCTAGAGCAGAAAGCTCCCAATCTTCCAACGCAGATCTTGCTCCTTCTGAAGCACAATCCGTCAGTCAGTTACTTAGCAATGATAACATTTGGACAACACTTATTGCCGTCTTTGGCTTGGGTTTACTTTTGTCGTTAACCCCTTGCGTGCTCCCAATGGTTCCTATTGTCAGTGCGATTGTGGTTGGCACTCGTCATTCAAAGTTAGGCGCATTTTATTACAGCTTTGTTTATGTGTTAGCCATGGCGCTAACCTATGCCGCTATTGGTGGATTGGTTGGTATTTTTGGCACCCAACTCAATTTACAAGCTCAATTACAAAATCCTATTTTATTAATTGGTAGCGCAATTGTCTTTGTACTACTTGCCCTAGCAATGTTCGGCGTCTATGAAATAAGACTGCCAAGTTCATGGCAACAACGCCTTCAAGTGTCGACCAAATCAACAGGCTCGGCTTGGAAATCCACAACCAGCATTTTTATCGCTGGGGTTTTGTCTACGCTAATTGTCTCCCCTTGTGTGTCTGCACCGCTTGCTGGTGCTCTGCTTTATATAAGTAGTCAAGGCGATGCGTGGTATGGCGCGATGATGCTTTTTGTTATGGCGCTTGGCATGGGGGCTCCACTGTTACTGGTCGGTCTTTTTGGCCCGAAAGTATTACCTAAAAGCGGCGAGTGGCTACACGACATTAAGGTATTGATGGGCTTTGGCTTGCTTGCTATGGCAATCTGGCTAATTACTCGTTGGCTACCAATAAGTAGCCATTTATATCTTTGGAGCCTTCTTTCTATTGCAATAAGCAGCTATTTTATCCATCGAGCTTATCAAATCGCCTCACACCCTATTCGCTGGTTTTTTGCCTTGGCCTTTTTCCTTATCGGCAGTGTTGAGTTTATTGGTGGCACAATAGGTAGCAGCAGTCCCCTACAGCCCTTGAAAAAACTATCCTCACCCTCAACAACACAAGAAGAGAAAGCAATATTTGACGCCACAATCACGAATTTAGATGAACTTGATGTAATTATAGCAAATCAAGACTCTCGTCCTATTATGCTAGATCTTTATGCTGATTGGTGTATCAGCTGCAAAATATTAGAAGACATGTTTACTTCACCCGACGTGCTACCACTACTTGATAAGGTTCAACTGATTAGAGTAGATGTCACAAAAAACTCAGTAAAAAATCAAGCTTTAATGCAGAAATTCAACTTATTTGGCCCGCCATCACTGGTTTTTTTAGACAATAAAGGCGAAGAACGTAAAACACTTACTTTGATGGGAGAACCAAGCAAATCTACTTTAATTGATCGTTTAAATCGTGCTATCGGCCAATAATATTCACCAAAAAGCACACAGGTTTACTTTTGATCAAAAACAAACCACAAGAAACGTTTTTCGGTTTTTTTAACGCAAAACTGGACAATATCACGCTTTTTATCGATAATTTCGCGTTACAAGCTTTTACAATTCGTTTTTTTATAAAAGCCCTGTTTGTTGGATAACGCAAGCAGTACACAGAATTCATAATAGTCAGTGGATAACATAACCACTGAAACACCAACACAGACAGAAGAGAGTAATTATGGACATTCGTAAAATCAAAAAGCTAATCGAACTTTTAGAAGAATCTAACGTCTATGAGATTGAAATCAAAGAAGGCGAAGAAGCTGTTCGTATTAGCCGTGGCGGTGCTCCAGTTCAAGCACCTATGATGGCCGCTCCAATGATGGCAGCTCCTGCTGCTGCACCAGTTGCTGCTTCTACTGCAGCGCCAGAAGCTCCTGCAGCTATCGCTGGTCACACTGTAAACTCTCCAATGGTCGGTACTTACTACAAATCTTCTGCGCCAGGTGCTAAGCCTTTCATCGAAGTAGGCCAAAAAGTAAATGTTGGCGATACTATCTGTATCGTTGAAGCAATGAAAATGATGAACCAAATTGAAGCAGATAAGTCTGGTACAATTGGCGCTATCCTTGTTGAAGACGGCGAGCCAGTTGAATTTGACCAGCCTCTTATTACTATCATTTAATCCAACGCAAAGGTTTCATCATGCTCGATAAGGTATTGATTGCTAACCGAGGCGAAATCGCGCTACGTATTTTACGTGCGTGTAAAGAACTCGGTATCAAAACCGTTGCGGTTCACTCTAAGATTGACCGTGACTTATTACATGTGCGCCTTGCAGACGAATCTATCTGCATAGGGCCAAACCCATCCGCTCAAAGTTATTTGAACATTCCAGCTATCATTAGTGCTGCAGAATTAACAGATACTTCAGCGATCCACCCAGGCTACGGTTTCCTTGCTGAAAATGCAGATTTCGCAGAGCAAGTTGAACGTTCTGGCTTCACTTTCATCGGACCTAAAGCCGAAACAATTCGCCTGATGGGCGACAAAGTTTCTGCTATTAAGGCGATGAAAGAAGCAGGCGTACCAACCGTTCCAGGCTCAAACGGTCCAGTACCTTCTGATCCTGAAGAGTGTATCCGTGTTGCTAATGAAATCGGCTTTCCGGTTATCGTTAAAGCAGCTGCGGGCGGCGGTGGTCGTGGTATGCGCGTTGTTCACAACGAAGGCAGCCTACTAAAATCTATCAGTATCACGCAATCTGAAGCAGGTTCTTACTTCGGTGACAGCACGGTTTATATGGAAAAATTCCTACAAAATCCACGTCACGTTGAAGTTCAAGTATTGGCTGACGGTCAAGGCAATGCTGTCCACCTATACGACCGCGATTGCTCTTTGCAGCGTCGCCATCAAAAAGTGTTGGAAGAAGCACCAGCACCGATGTTAAACGAAGAATCTCGCCAAGCTTGTTTAAAAGCTTGTGTTGATGCTTGTATCAAGATCAACTACCGCGGCGCAGGTACTTTCGAATTTCTATACGAAGACGGCAACTTCTACTTCATCGAGATGAACACTCGTGTACAAGTAGAACATCCAGTTACTGAAATGGTAACAGGTGTAGATATCGTTAAAGAGCAACTTCGCATTGCTAGCGGCTTGCCATTGTCTTTCAAACAAGAAGACATCAAGCTAAATGGCCATGCTGTTGAATCACGTATCAACGCAGAAGATTCTAAAACCTTCATGCCTTGCCCAGGTAAAGTGGAATACTTCCATGCACCAGGCGGTATGGGTGTTCGCGTCGATTCTCATTTGTACAGTGGCTACACAGTACCACCAACGTATGATTCAATGATTGCTAAAATCATTTGCCATGCTCCGGATCGTACAGCCGCACTAAAACGCCTTTCTGGCGCTCTAGATGAAACTTTCATCGATGGTATTAAAACCAACATAGAGCTTCAAAAAGACCTAGTAAATGATTCAAATTTCATTGCTGGTGGCGTTAATATCCATTATTTGGAGAAAAAACTCGGCCTGTAAAGACTGCAGTTTTGCCCCTAGTGACGTCATAAATCACTAGGGGCTATCATTTTCCTCTCGCCTCTCGCTCCAAGCTTCGCTATTCTATTCCTGTTTGTTTTATTTGTTGGACTTCACTTTATGCCTTGGCTTCAAATTCGTATCCATACCACACCCGATCACGTCCCAGCTTTCGAAGATACTCTCCTTGACTGCGGCGCCATGGTTGTCACTTTTGAAGACGTACATGACGATCCTGTATACGAACCAGACCTAAACACAACACCACTGTGGAAAAACACCAAGGTGACTGGTCTATTTGAAGCAGACGCAGATATTGAACACATTCGCCCAGTAATTGAACATAAAGCCGAATCCCTTGGTGAAACCGATATCGATATGAAAATAGAGATAGTCGAAGATAAAGATTGGGAAAGAGAATGGATGGATAATTATCATCCGATCCAATTTGGCGAACGTCTTTGGGTTTGTCCAAGCTGGCGCGAAGTACCCGATCCAAATGCGGTTACGCTGATGCTAGACCCAGGCTTGGCATTTGGCACAGGCACCCACCCTACTACCGCATTATGCCTACAATGGTTAGACAGCATTGATTGCAAAAATAAAACAATTATAGATTACGGTTGCGGCTCAGGAATTCTTGGCATTGCAGGCTTATTACTTGGTGCAAACAACATGGTTGGCATCGATATCGATCCGCAAGCTGTACAAGCAACCGAAGCCAATGCGGAACGCAACAAGATCGACCCAAGCCGTTTAGAAGTAAAACTGCCACCATACGAATCCGATCTACAAGCCGATATCGTGGTTGCGAACATTCTTGCTGGGCCACTTGCCCATTTAGCGCCAACGATTTCCGCACTAGTTAAAAAAGAAGGTCAATTAGCCCTTTCTGGCATTCTTGCCAACCAAGCGCAGGAAGTGATTGAGGCATATCAAGAATGGTTTACAATCGATTCCATTACCGAAAAGGAAGAATGGGTTCGTATTGTAGGCACTAAGCACGCATAATAACCGATTTACCAGTACAGTTTTACACAGGAAGATAAAACCCTATGCCTACGGCCACTAGCCTAATAACCCGCTGCCCAAAATGTTCAACCGCATTTCGAGTAAGCGATGAAGTATTAAGCATGGCCAAGGGCAAAGTCAGATGTGGTCAGTGCTTCCATATTTTCAATGCCAGCGACGCAGCAAACAACAAAACAACTCCTGCTAACAGCAAAGAACAACCGCAACAAAAAAACACTGATCTAGCTTCAGAGTCGGTCGAGCAAAAAAAACAAATACAGGCGGATTTGACTCACCAACCGCAAAAGCCAAGCGAGACCATTGATACTAGACTTGCCCCAGCAGAAGAAATTGTTAACCCCGATTGGTTGCACACACTATTTGATGACGAAGATCTGCAGCCACCAAGCGAAATCACAACAAGTTCAGAAAATAACAGCACACACAAAGAAATCGACACGGCAGAAATAAACAACGCTTATCAAGAGTCTGCCCGAAAACAAGAGCAAGCAAAAAGATCCACTACCGAAACACCCCGACAGGATGAACCTGCGCCATGGGAACTAGAACTTGCTGAAGTGGAAGCCGCTCTTAAGGCAACACCACAGCAAGCTCCTATAGCAAAAAAACCTTCACCTAAACCAGTTCCAACCGAAAGCCCTGCAACACCTGAACCAGACTACATGGTTGCCTTGCATTCTTTAGCACAAACAGCAGCAGAACAAACTCGCCCATCAGACATAAAGAATCAACACACAATTCTTGAACAACTGTCCGCTCAAGAAAGCCTGGCCCCACTAATGGGCGATAGTGAATCGTTCACAAATAAGAAAAAAGGACATCCTTGGCTATGGTTCTTTGCCTCTCTATTAGGGATTGCGCTATTGACCGCACAAATTGCCTCGCATTTTTTTGAAGAAGGCAGTCGCTCATCTAACTTTAGAGCCATCTACAAAACGATTTGCTCTTACTCAGGCTGTGCTCTACCAGGGTTTGAAGATGTAAGTGCCATTACCATTCAACATGTGCGTATACAAAGTCATCCGTCTATACCAAATATACTGTTAGTGAATGCGATCATCACCAACACCAGTGACTTCTCTCAACCGATGCCAAAAATCGCCTTAGAATTTTTTGACTTAAACGGCCTACCGGTAGCTGCGCGACTCTTTTCACCAAGTGATTACTTACATAAAGACTTTCTTGATATCACCTATATGCCACCAAATACGCCGATCCACTTGGTCATTCCTATACAAGATCCGGGCGCTCGTGCGGTCACTCATCAGCTTAGAGCCTTTCCGACAGACACTCGCTCTTACTAGTTTTTGAGAATTTTGCACGACTACTGTGCTCGCCAATACTTTGTTAAAAATAGACTCGCTTATTTACGGATTTAACAACATGGGCTCATTTATAACCCATAAACTCCACTTTCTCGTCTTTTTTTGCCTCGTCTTGGCTTCGCTCGTGACTTCGTGCAAAGGTCTCTTTTCACTGTTTTAGTGCAAAGGTTAAAAAAAGAACAAAAAATAGTCAGTTTTTAGCCTGTCAAGACTTCAAAAACAACGATTGCATAGGTATTATTCACGCCCGCTCGACACTGTCGACGATCTTTAACATTCAATCCAGTATTCAGGAACATCATGGCATTTGCTATTGGCCCATATTGCGTTGACAAGCCTGTTATTCTTGCCCCTATGGCTGGTGTAACAGATTTGCCTTTTCGCCGCCTTTGTCATGATCAAGGTGCAGGTTTAGTAGTATCAGAAATGGTCACTTCTGATGTTCGCCTGTGGAACTCGACAAAAAGCCGTCATCGTTTAATTCACGACGCGGAAGTCTCGCCGAGATCTGTTCAAATTGCTGGCGGTGACCCTCAAATGATGGCAGAAGCCGCTCAACAGAATGTTGAGCTAGGCGCACAAATCATTGATATAAACATGGGTTGTCCCGCTAAAAAAGTATGCAATAAAGCAGCAGGCTCTGCATTACTTAAAGATGAAGCACTTGTTCGAGAAATACTGGAGTCTGTTGTAAATAGTGTTTCTGTTCCGGTTACTCTAAAAATCCGCACTGGATGGAGCCTTGATCAGAAAAATGGTCTTGCGATTGCGAAAATGGCAGAGGATATTGGCATTCAAGCACTAGCGATTCATGGACGAACACGGGAATGTAAATTCCAAGGACAAGTTGAATACGACACAATTGCAGAGATTAAGCATCATTTGAGCATCCCTATTTTTGCGAATGGGGACATTAAAGACGCGCAGTCAGCAAAGTTCGTGAAAGATTACACTAAAGCAGACGGCATAATGATTGGCCGAGCCGCCCAAGGAAGACCGTGGATTTTTCGCGAAATAAACCACTATTTAGAAACAAACGAATTGTTAGCACCTCCTTCTTTATCTGAGGTGAGACAGCTTGTTATTAACCATGTGAACGCCTTACACCAATTTTATGGTGATTATTTAGGCGTGCGTATTGCTCGCAAGCACGTTGGTTGGTACCTGCAGACGTTAGCGGATAAAACACAATTTCGCAGTCTGTTTAACCGTATTGATAATACGCAAGAACAGCTTGATAAATTGGAAGAGTTCTTTGTTTGCCAATAGGCAAACGAACCTTACACTTAATGTACTGAAAATCAAAAAAGAAGACCTAGATCACCCTTCTCAATGACGATCAACGTGCATTAATAAATGGTTAGCTTTAAAAATAGAAGGTCATTCTGTGGTAGAACAAACTCATACTCATACGTTTCAAGCCGCTTCTTCAGAGCAGTCACAAACCCTACGTGACAATGTTGAAAAAGCCCTACAAAACTATTTCGCTCATCTTGATGGGCAGCCAATAACAGACTTATATCAGTTAGTCTTAGCCGAGGTTGAGGCGCCTTTGCTAGAGTCTGTCATGAGCTACACAAAGGATAACCAAACAAAAGCATCCACCATCCTTGGTTTAAACCGAGGAACACTTCGCAAGAAGTTGAAGCAATACGGCATGCTATAAGCACAAAGAAAAAAGGGCGAATTCGCCCTTTTTTTCGTCTTACCTTCCCCTTGTTTATTTAGTGTTAAATTAATTGCGAGAACCATGATGGCAAATCAAAATACAGTAACTCCAATCAAACGAGCGTTAATCAGTGTTTCCGACAAAACAGGCATTGTCGAATTTGCACGTGAACTGACCGCTCAAGGCGTTGAAATTCTTTCAACTGGTGGTACTTACCGTCTTTTATTGGACAGCAACGTTAAAGCAACTGAAGTTTCTGATTACACCGGCTTCCCAGAAATGATGGATGGCCGCGTTAAAACACTACACCCAAAAGTGCACGGTGGCATTCTTGGTCGTCGTGACATCGACGGCGCCATCATGAAAGAGCACGGCATCGAAGAAATCGACATGGTTGTTGTTAACCTTTATCCATTCGAAGCGACTATTGAACGTCCTGATTGCGATTTACCAATGGCGATTGAAAACATCGACATCGGTGGCCCTACCATGGTTCGCTCTGCAGCGAAAAACCATAAAGACGTAGCGATTGTAGTGTCTCCTTCTAGCTACGAAGCAATCTTGGCCTCTCTTAAAGCCGACGGTGGTTTGACTTACGAGCAGCGTTTTGATCTTGCTGTGAAAGCCTTTGAACACACATCACACTATGATGGCGCTATTGCCAATTTCCTAGGTAAAAAAGTAGAAGGCGGTAGCGAAGACTTCGCACGTACCTTCAACCTACAATTCCATAAACAAGAAGAAATGCGCTACGGTGAGAATCCACACCAGAAAGCCGCTTTCTATGTTGAAGCGAATCCTAAAGAAGCGTCCATCAGCACAGCTAAACAAATCCAAGGTAAGGCTTTGTCTTACAACAACATCGCAGACACTGATGCGGCTCTTGAGTGCGTCAAAAGTTTCGATAAGCCTGCGTGTGTTATTGTTAAGCATGCCAACCCTTGTGGCGTTGCAACTGCAGCAACACAATTTGAAGCCTACGATCTTGCTTTCCAAACAGACCCAACGTCTGCATTTGGCGGCATCATTGCTTTCAACCAAGAGCTAGATGCACAAACCGCTCAAGCAATTGTTGATCGTCAATTCGTTGAAGTCATTATTGCACCAAGTGTTAGCAAAGAAGCGGCTGACATCGTTGCTGCGAAACAAAATGTTCGCTTGCTAGAATGCGGCCAATGGTCAAAAGACAAGCCAGCTGCGCTAGACTACAAACGCGTTAACGGTGGCTTATTGGTCCAAGATCGTGATGACGGTGTTATTACTTTAGACGATCTTAAAATCGTTTCTAAACGCCAACCTAGCGAAGAAGAACTAAAAGATCTATTGTTTGCTTGGAAAGTCGCTAAATTCGTTAAATCCAATGCGATTGTTTATGCAAAAGCAGAACAAACTATTGGTGTAGGCGCAGGCCAAATGAGCCGTGTTTACAGCGCTAAAATCGCTGGCATTAAAGCAGCTGACGAGAACCTAGAAGTAATTGGCTCTGTCATGGCGTCTGATGCATTTTTCCCATTCCGTGATGGTATAGATGCTGCAGCACAAGCTGGCATTACAGCTGTTATCCAGCCTGGTGGCTCTATGCGTGATGAAGAAGTTATCGCCGCTGCTGATGAAGCAGGCATGGCCATGGTCTTCACTGGAATGCGCCATTTCCGTCATTAATAAGCCCGTCTCTAAGAAGCCAAGACTTCTTAGTTCGTCACCAGAGGCTGCGGCCTCTGGTTTGCAATACAAAGGATTAGATAATGAAAGTTCTTATTATTGGTAACGGTGGTCGTGAACATGCTCTTGCATGGAAGACTGCAGAATCCAGCCAAGTCGAAAAAGTTTTTGTTGCCCCAGGTAACGCCGGCTCAGCAACCGAAAACAAAGTTGAAAACGTTAACATTGGCGTAACAGACATCGCCGATCTTGTTGCTTTTGCGAAAAAAGAAAACATCGACCTAACCATTGTTGGCCCAGAAGCGCCATTGGTTATTGGTGTGGTAGACGCATTTGAAAAAGAAGGCTTGGCTATCTTCGGCCCAACAGCAGCAGCAGCGCAACTGGAAGGATCGAAAGCTTTCACTAAAGATTTCTTAGCTCGCCACAACATTCCAACGGCAGCTTACGGAAACTTCACTGAAATCGAACCTGCAGTTGCTTACATCAAGCAGCACGGCGCTCCGATTGTTGTTAAAGCCGATGGCTTAGCAGCCGGCAAAGGAGTTATCTTGGCACAAACAGAAGCTGAAGCCATCGAAGCGGTTGAAGACATGCTTCAAGGCAATGCTTTTGGCGATGCGGGTAGCCGTGTTGTTATCGAAGAATTCTTGGTAGGCGAAGAAGCTAGCTTCATCTGCATGGTTGATGGCGAAACCGTTTTGCCAATGGCGACAAGCCAAGACCACAAAGCACGCGATAATGGCGACAAGGGCCCGAACACTGGTGGCATGGGCGCTTACTCTCCAGCACCTGTTGTTACACCAGAAATCCATGATCGCATTATGAACGAAGTCATCATGCCAACCGTTAAAGGCATGAACGCGGAAGGCAATCGCTACCGTGGATTCTTGTATGCTGGCGTGATGATCGCACCAGATGGCACACCAAAAACACTAGAATACAACTGCCGCTTTGGTGACCCAGAGACGCAACCAATCATGATGCGCTTGCGCTCTGATTTGGCACAAATGTGTTTGGCTGCCATCAATGGCAAGCTTGATACCATTGAAGCGGATTGGGATCCTCGCGCAAGCCTAGGCGTTGTCCTTGCAGCTGGCGGCTACCCTGCTGATTACCCTAAAGGCGACATTATCTCTGGCTTGGATACCGTACTTCCTGAAGGTCAGAAAGTATTTCAAGCAGGTACTGCATTAAAAGATGGCCAAGTTGTTACTAATGGCGGTCGTGTACTTTGTGCTGTTGCTCTTGGCGATACGGTTGCCCAAGCACAAGCATCTGCTTACGAAGTTGTTAACACTCTGTCTTGGGATAAAGTTTACTTCCGCACCGACATTGGCCATCGCGCCATTGCTCGTGAGCAAAAGTAACCCAGCTATTGGCAAAATAGCCATCAGCTGAAAAAGGCCTCAATTGAGGCCTTTTTCATGTCTACATAGTGAATAATATTTAGTGCTTACTTTTTTAACTGCGACTCTTTTTTGTCTAACCAAGCTTTAAACAGACGTCCCAACTCCAAAACCAATAAACCGAAAATGACACCAGCAACCCAATCCAAACCGAGAACAAAACCTAACGCTGCAATCATTCCATAGCCGTACATTAGATTCGTTCGCGTTGCGGGTTTCGCTTGTCGTGCAAACCAAGTAACACCGAGTAGCAGTATGCTAAACCAAACATAATACTCGACTAAAATTGGATATAGCATTTGATCCCCTATCTAGTTAATAATGATAGCCTTTATACAATACAGTCAGGCTAGCGTTTTGTTTTATCGATTAATTTTACTGCTTTTACTCAGTATCTCCAACTATGCTTGGAGCTCAAACACTATCGCCATCATAGATGATACAAATAGTGTATTTAACATTGGCAAAAGCGGCTCATATTTTATCGATGAAGACCAAAGCCTCTCATTTGATAACATCTCATCTGACGAGTATGCAAAACAATTTCGACCTATTAATAGAGATTACTTACAGTTTGGCCTAGTAAAAGGCAACATCTGGATTCGTACCGATGTTGCAATACGAACCACCAGTAGCAGTCCTGTTTTACTGGAAATAAAGTCTCCTAGAATTCAATATTTAGATATCTATTTACCTAACTTATATGAAAATCAGGTTCAAGCAGAATTCGGCGGCGCACGACCTTACAATAACAAGCAAATTAAAACACCAAACTATATTTTTTCCATTCCAGCTAACTCACCGCCTGTTTTCACTTTGTACATTAAGCTATCGTCTCACCTGCCAATCAACGCACAAATCGAACTTAAAACCCTTTCCCAACTGAGCCAAGATACTCAAAAAGATCTAACGCTCACAGGTGTTCTCATTGGTATATTGTTAACCTTACTGGTTTGTAATGTTTTCTTTTTTGTCAAAACATCACGCCCTATGTATTTAATCTACTGTGTCTTGCTTATTGGTATAGCCATTCTACACCTGACACTTCACGATCAAGTTTCACAACTGTTTCCAAACCTGATCAACATCCAAGAGCGCATATACAATCTAACAGCGCTATCTTGCTTGTGCGCCATTGTGTTTTTCTCCCGTCTCTACCTTGATACCAAAGACCATCTGCCAAAATTAGATAAGCTATTAATTTCTATTGGCTCTATTGATGCGCTATTTGCCTTCATTTTCACCATCTCACCAGACCAAATAAGCATCATGGCGCTCTCATTTTTGGTGATTAGTACACTCATCATTTTGACCGTGCATGCTGTTGTTGCCTTTATGAAAAACATCCCTTTTTCGGGGTATTATTTAGTCGCTAGACTCTCCCTCTTTTTGGGTTACTTTATCTGGCTAATGTCAGTATATGGTATCGTTCCCAGCGCAGTATTATTTGAATGGGGCCTTACTTTAACAATCATTATCGAGTCCATGATTCATTTCACTGGCATAATTGCGCAAACAAAGCCACTACAAAGACATGCACAAAACAGCAAACAAGCTCCGACCGAAGTGACCGATCTTTTATCAGACCTCTCCAACAGACTTCGTCGTCAAATCAATATTCTTGGCGGTACGCTCTCTCATCTTGAGCAAGCAGCAACTTCAAGCGATACAAAACTGTTCTTAACCAGCAGCCTAACTGCCAACAACAACCTTAAAAATCTAATTGAGCGAATTGATCTACTCAGCGACATTAAAGAAAACACATCGCCCGATCAGCCGTATCCACTAGCGCTTAATCAATTAATAGATAATGCTTATAACAATTTCCAACGCTTAGACCAAGACAACACACTAATTGAACTAAACACCTACAAAACAGATCAGGTTGAGATTTTACAGAACGCGTCTATTTTACAGCACCTTATCGAAAGCCTTGCGCAAGAGTTTAAGCATTTCACCGACCAAACATTGACGATCAACGTTACCCGCCATGAAATAAACCGAGATGGCGTAACTTTATTAGAACTCAGCTGCTTTCCGCTACCGACACAGGTTCGCACTTCTGCAACCAATTTCGATCTTGGCATGCACTACATCACACTTCTCGTCCAACATTTAGAAGGCAAGATACAAATAACCGAAGATGGCCGTACGCGAAGTATTAATATCCAACTTCCCATACGCGCACACATACGACCTTTGAATAACGATATTAGCCAGCAACACCACTTTGATATCATATTATTCGGCCAAGAGGACAACGACCTACAAAAAGCGCTAACCATCTTGCAAAGCCACATCAATAAAATAGAGCACTTCACTGCTCTAGAAAGACTATTAGACTATTTGGAGCAGCCGGCCAATAGAGAGTCAGGCTCTATTATTTTAGTCTTCGATAACGGTGGCCACATTCCGCACATTACGCAACAAAGACTACTCCCTTTAATGCGTAATGAAGATCAGTGCTTACTCATCAGCAACAATGTTAAAATGTCGCTAGATTATGCTAAAAAGCTTGGTTTTGATGAATTACTAGCCAGCTCTGAACTAGACAACCACCTAGAACAAAGAATATCGCGCCTTATCCAAAAGGGAGACAGACTAAAGAGCACATCTTTGTCACGGATCAACCCTTTGCGCAAAATACCTTGAAGCAAAACCACCAACCTTGAATAATACAAAGGAGATGAAATGGACTGTTTATTTTGCAAGATAGTAAAAGGTGACATTCCGGCAAACGTTTTATTTGAAGACGATGATGTTATCGCTTTTGAAGATATTATGCCTAAAGCACCAACCCATTTCCTAGTGATCCCGAAACGCCACATTAGCACGTTGAATGACCTTACTGATGAAGATGCACCTGTGGTTGGCAAACTACAAACCACCGCTGCAAAAATTGCAAAACAGAAAGGCATTAGCGACGCTGGCTATCGTGTTGTGATGAACTGCAACGAAATGGGTGGACAAACTGTTTACCACATTCATATGCATGTATTGGGTGGCCGCGCAATGACATGGCCTCCAGGTTAATGAGAGGAAATACTATGATCTCTTTTCTAGATAAAGCCGTATTACAGTTTGATCGCGCTTTGCAAACACTTGTCCCCAATGCAGCGAAAGCAACTCGACCTTCTCCTGCAGAAAAACTGGAAGAAGCCGACTTGGATCCGAACGAACGCAAGCACTCGTCTGGCCTTATGCGCATCAACCATACAGGTGAAGTCTGTGCTCAAGCGCTTTACGCAGGACAAGCCACTACGGCAAAGCTCGCTGCCGTTCGTAAAGAGATGGAGCATGCAGCGGACGAAGAAATTGATCATCTAGTCTGGTGTGAACAACGTCTTTATGACCTAGGCAGTAAACCAAGTATGTTAAATCCTTTGTTCTACGGCGCATCTTTTGTCATAGGCGCTGGGGCTGGCCTTATTAGTGATAAGTTAAGTTTAGGCTTTGTTGCTGCAACAGAAGATCAGGTTTGCATTCATCTTCAAAAACACATGGCAACCCTGCCAACACAAGATGAAAAAAGTAAAGCCGTTTTGGCACAAATGCACATAGATGAAGCCAGACATAAAGCAATGGCGCTAGAAGCAGGCGGGTACGAGTTTCCGCAACCTATTATGGCTATCATGACCCAATTATCCAAAGTCATGACCACAACCACTTACCGGATTTAATCATGAACAGAGATCTTCATTCTATTCGTCGTGACTATCAATTCGACGACCTTTTGGAAGAACAAGCTGGACAAGATCCACTTGCTTTATTTGATACTTGGCTAGAAAAAGCCATCGAAACTTGCCCAGATGACCCAACAGCCATGGTGCTAAGCACGGTTGGCCTAGATGGTTGGCCGCATTCTCGCGTGGTATTATTAAAGCAACGTAATGACGCTGGTTTTTCTTTTTTCACTAACTATGACAGTGAAAAAGGCCAGCAATTAGCGCAAAATAACAAAGCCAGCATGACCTTCTTTTGGCCTGCACTTTCTCGCCAAGTCCGCGTAGAGGGCACTATAGAAAAAGTCTCCCGCGAAACGTCTGAGGCCTATTTTGCAACTCGTCCACGTGGTAGCCAGCTTGCAGCAAGAACATCAAAACAAAGTGCTGTGATTGCCAGCCGTGATGCATTGCAAAAAGCCTTTCACGCAGAAGAACAAGCGTTTAATGATCAAGACGTACCTTGCCCTGAGAACTGGGGCGGCTATGTGCTAAAACCTAGTTTTATTGAATTCTGGCAAGGACGACCAAGCCGACTTCATGACCGGATCTGTTACACGCAAAATAACAGTGATTGGCTCATAACACGCAAAGCACCCTAGTCATTTAATACGCCATTTAATGCGGCAAGTAGCACCATTGAAGCGAGTCAAAGCAGCAGACGAAAGGTTAAGCTTATTCGCTCCGCTTTGATCCGCTTTCTTACTGGTAGAGAATGCTGCCACAATACTTGCGTTGAAGCAGACATCACCAACCAGCTTGCGTCTTCTAATTCCACACTGTGTTTAATTTGGTGATTCGCTTTAAGGCGAAATAGAAACGGTCGACTCGCTCCGAGGCTCAACATAGCAACGACTGGCGCAGGCCCTAGTGATTTTTCATCATCTGCATGCCAGCCCATATATTCCCCCCCATCTTGGTACCAATTCAACAACACCGCATTGAATGACTGCTTAGCAAGACTCTCCGCCTCTTCTTTTATCGCCAACAACCAATCTGGCCAACCAATACCATGGTGGTCCTTGCCTGAATAGCGATAACAAACACCGGCATCCGCAATAAATGCGACCTGTCTCGGTACCAGCACGTCACGCCCAAACATCGTTAGACGTTCTCTTTCCCACAACAGATTCGACTTAAGCTGCGACACAAGCTGCTGCGCGCTTGAGCTAGAAAATGAGTATCGGTATGATGGCTGAATTCCCATTAAAAATTATTTCCCTTGGACTTCAATGCAAGCCTCTCCCGTTTTTGAGACAACCAAACGCAGTGCATTTTTAGACGTATACCGCGGGTCTGCGGTGCTACTAATGATAATATTCCATTTTTGCTGGGATTTACTAAACTTTGGTTTCTTGGAATATTCCATTTATGACCCTTTCTGGGTCTATTTTCGCAGTTTAATCCTAACACTGTTTCTCACCGCCATTGGGTGGTCGACATATATAACATTAGGTAAACCTAACAACTCGTCCTTTTGGAAACGAGACATCAAGCTATTTATTTCTGCTGCCGCTATTTCATTGGCTACTTATCTGACCATACCTAACCAATGGATTTATTTTGGGATTTTACATTTCATTTTTATAGCCTCTTTGCTCATAAGACCTATTGCCAAGTGGCCTATTCCATCAGCGTTAGCTGGCGCAGCCATCATACTTGTCTATCATTCAACAAACTGGCTACACTTTCCAAACGCTTTTGCGACCATAACAAGTTATATAGCACTTCCAGACCGAACACTCGATATTGTATTTCCTTTCCCATGGATTGGTGTTGTTTTAATCGGCCCGCTTCTTGGCTATCTGAATTGGCATAAATGCCCAACCCCAAACAACTTAGCCATCCAGATTTTGGCATTTATGGGGCGTTATGCTTTGCCTATTTACTTGACCCATCAGCTCGTATTATTTTCACTGGTTGCTGCGTTCAAAATGGTGCTTACTTTCATTTCTTGATCACTTTTCGTGCGTTCAATCAGATTAGTTTTTTTCATCAAAAAATAGATAAAAATAGCCCTTATGGTATTGCCAATTGCTAACTTTACGCTTTTTCAGGGAATTAAAGTAAGTGACCACTTAGCTAGTGGTCAATTATCATTTAAGAGTTTTTTTCAAGCCTTGATTTTCACCTGAATGAGCACTATTGTTCGCTACAGATTAATAACCAAACACTACATATAGTGTGTCAGCAAAAAAACACACACTACATAGAGTAAAACTCCTTTTTTATATAGCACTAATGGGAAGTCATTGCATGAGCACTCTCACAGTTACTAAACGTAACGGGACGACAGAAAACATCAACCTAGAAAAGATTCATAAAGTCATCGCATGGGCTGCCGAAGGGTTAGACAATGTTTCTGTTTCCCAAGTAGAACTAAAAGCACGAATTCAGTTCTTTGAGGGTATTCGTACTACAGACATCCATGAAACACTGATCAAGTCTGCAGCCGATCTAATTTCTGAAAACACACCAGATTACCAATACTTAGCAGCTCGTTTAGCTATCTTTCACCTACGTAAAAAAGCCTTTGGTGATTTCGAGCCACCACACCTTTACAAACACGTAAAAAATCTTGTTGAACAAAAGCGTTATGACGCACAGTTGCTAGAAAAGTACACAGAAGAAGACTTTAACGAGCTAAATACATTTATTGACCACTCTCGTGATATGGACTTTTCTTATGCCGCGGTGAAACAGCTTGAAGGTAAGTACTTGGTACAAAACCGAGTAACCGGTGCAATATATGAAAGCCCTCAGTTTATCTACATACTTGTCGCTGCTTGTTTATTTGCCGAATACGACAAAAAAGAACGTTTAAACCTAATTCGCCGTTTCTATGACGCAGTATCTAAATTCAAAATTTCATTACCAACACCTATTATGTCTGGTATTCGCACACCTACTCGTCAGTTCAGTAGCTGTGTATTGATTGAATGCGGTGATTCTTTAGATTCTATCAACGCCACATCAAGTGCTATCGTTAAATACGTTAGCCAGCGCGCTGGTATTGGTGTAAACGCCGGTGCAATTCGTGCTCTAGGTAGCCCTATCCGTGGTGGTGAAGCCTTCCACACAGGCTGCATTCCATTCTACAAACACTTCCAAACAGCGGTAAAAAGCTGCTCTCAAGGTGGTGTTCGTGGTGGCGCAGCTACCGTTTTCTACCCAATTTGGCACTTAGAAGTCGAAAGTCTATTGGTACTGAAAAACAACCGTGGTGTAGAAGAAAACCGCGTTCGTCATTTGGATTACGGCGTACAATTTAACCGTTTGATGTACCAACGATTGATCAAAGGCGGCAATATCACTTTGTTTAGCCCCTCTGACGTACCAGGCTTATACGATGCGTTCTTTGCAGACCAAGAAGAATTCGATCGCCTATACACCATGTATGAGCAAGACGCTTCTATCCGTAAGCAAACAATCAAAGCAACGGAACTATTCACTCTATTTGCTTCTGAGCGTGCAAGTACTGGTCGTATATATCTACAAAACGTGGATCACTGCAATACCCACAGCCCGTTCGATCCAAAAGTTGCGCCAGTTAAACAAAGTAACTTGTGTTTAGAAATCGCGCTTCCAACTAAGCCACTGAATAGCATTGATGATAAAGAAGGCGAAATTGCGCTTTGTACTTTGTCTGCATTCAACCTAGGTGCGCTTGAAAATCTAGATGAACTAGAAGAGTTAGCAGAGCTTATCGTTCGCGCTTTGGACAGCTTGTTGGATTACCAAAACTACCCGATTCCAGCAGCACAACGTGCAACGGAACTACGTCGTACATTAGGTGTGGGCGTTATTAACTACGCTTATTACTTAGCGAAGAATGGCGTTAAATACTCTGACGGCAGTGCAAACGAACTAACTCACAAAACATTTGAAGCAATTCAATACTTCCTATTGAAAGCTTCTAACAAGTTAGCAAAAGAATTTGGTCCATGCTTAGCCTTCAATGAAACGACTTACTCTAAAGGCATCTTGCCAATCGATTCTTACAAAAAAGAAATCGACAACATCGTTTCTAACGAATTGTTCTACGATTGGGAAACCTTGCGTACAGAAATCGTTACTCATGGTCTACGTAACTCGACACTAACTGCATTGATGCCATCTGAAACCTCTTCTCAGATCAGCAACGCAACTAACGGAATTGAACCACCTCGTGGTTTCGTATCTGTTAAAGCAAGTAAAGACGGTATTTTGAAGCAAGTCGTTCCAGAGTTTGAGCGCCTAAAAGACAGCTATGAGTTGTTGTGGACCATTCCATCAAACGATGGCTACCTACAATTAGTGGGTATCATGCAGAAGTTTGTCGACCAAGCAATCTCTGCCAATACCAACTATGATCCACAGAAGTTTGAGTCTCAAAAAGTACCAATGAAAGTGATTTTGAAAGATCTACTTACCGCTTATAAACTTGGCGTGAAAACACTGTACTATCACAACACTCGTGATGGTGCCGATGACAAGCAAGAAGACATGGATGATTGCGCCGGCGGTGCTTGCAAAATCTAACAAGTCAGCCATCGTACAAAGATCTATTGCATGATCTGACAAACAGAGCCTCATATCAATGAGGCTCTGCTACGTTTACCGCTTTAACGAAATACTAAAATCTATTAATAACTAAGGCATCTTCTTACTGAACATGCCTTACGCTTTTGAGGAATACCCTGAAACATGAGTTACTCGACTTTCAACCGTAAGCACTTCGATAGTACAAAAGAACCTATGTTCTTTGGTGAAAATGTCAACGTTGCTCGCTATGATCAGCAAAAGCATCCAATTTTTGAAAAACTAATCGAAAAGCAATTATCTTTCTTTTGGCGCCCTGAAGAAGTCGACCTATCTACAGATCGCAAAGACTTCCAACGATTAGAAGAACACGAACAACACATCTTCTTGAGCAATCTAAAATACCAAACATTACTAGATAGTGTGCAAGGTCGTTCGCCAAACGTTGCTCTATTACCAATCGTTTCTCTACCTGAATTAGAAACCTGGATCGAGACGTGGTCTTTCAGTGAAACGATTCACAGCCGCTCTTACACACACATCATTCGTAACATTGTTAACGACCCAACTAAGATCTTTGATGACATTGTTACCAACGAAGAAATCACCAAGCGTGCTGATAGTGTTTCTATTTACTATGACCGTCTAATCGAAATGGTCAATTTGTATAACACTATGGGGATGGGAACCTTTGAGGTTCCAGGCAAAGGGCCAATTGAAATTTCTATGCCTAAGCTAAAAAAGGCACTTTACCTAACGATTGCGTCTGTCAACGTATTAGAAGCGATCCGTTTCTATGTGAGCTTTGCTTGTAGCTTCGCCTTTGCTGAGCGAACGCTAATGGAAGGCAACGCTAAAATCATCAAACTGATCGCCCGCGATGAAGCCTTGCACTTAACTGGTACACAACACATGTTGAACCTAATGGCTTCCGGTAAAGATGATCCAGAAATGGCGATCATCGCAGCAGAATGCCAAGACGAAGTTCGCCAAATATTCATTGAAGCGGCAGAGCAAGAAAAAGAATGGGCAACATACCTATTCAAAGACGGCTCAATGATCGGCCTTAATGCGCAAATTCTAGGCCAGTATGTTGAATACATTACTAACGTGCGTATGCAAGCTGTTGGACTTGATACGTGCTTTGCCACTAAGCACAACCCAATTCCTTGGATTAATGCTTGGTTGGTAAGTGACAATGTTCAAGTTGCCCCACAAGAGGCAGAAATCAGCTCTTACCTAGTGGGTCAAACTGACAACAGCTTAGATGATTCAGACTTCGATGACTTCGACCTCTAATCCAAAAGTACCTGAAAAAAAAGATCAAGTGCATCGAGTACTTTTAGGGAAAAAGCAAATTCTCGTTACCGAGGATGAACCTTTACTAGTACAACTTGAGCGAGCTGGTATTCACGTTGAATATCAGTGTCGTGAAGGGTATTGCTCTTCTTGCTCAATCAAGCTCTTATGGGGAAATGTCATTTACCCATTTGAGCCTCTAGCATGGGTACAAAGCGGTTATCTATTAGCTTGCTGCGCGATTGTCAAAAGCGACATCGAAATCGCTTTTTTCGACTGATCTTTTTTAACGACTTATCACTGCTTTAATGTAACGTACGGTAGCCTGCATAAATTCGGGTTGCTGTCGTTATCCAACAGATCACCCCAAAAGCATACGCCATGATGGCAAAGTAACTAGGGAACAAACAAATCAATATCAGAAACACAATGGTTTCTGTACCTTCTGCTAACCCGCCTAAAAAATACAGAGATTTACGACCATACTCTAAACGTTCTATTTTTCGCTTCTCTGCCATAATGGCAAACGCCAAAAAACTACTACCTGTGCCCATAAAGGAAAAAATCAAAAAGCTCGCCGCTAACGCATTGTCTACTGGATTCATCAAAGCAAAACCAAAAATCACCGCTGAATAAAAAATAAAATCCAAAGTGATATCTAAATATCCGCCTAAATCCGTTGGCCCTTGCACTCTTGCCACCGCACCATCTAAGCCATCCATCACTCTATTAATAACCACAAATATCAAAGCCAAAGAGGTGTTACCAAAATATAAAGCTGGCAGCACCATCATGCCGATAATAAAGCCCAACAAGGTAATCCAATTCGCTTTTACACCTAGCTTATCAATTACCAACGCTGTTAAGCGTAAAGGATACTTCAGGCTTTTAATAAAAAATGTATCTAACATTCAAACAACTACCTTAATTCTATAGGGACGGGACTTTCCAAGACTTGATACAATGTAAACATATTGGTGTTCGCTAACACCATCCATTTACTCAGCAGAATAATAAGGTTTCTATGATACACGCAAAAAAATATGGTTCATCAGGCCCAAATCTTATTGTCATACACGGTTTATTTGGCAATGCTGACAACTGGCATTCAATTGCACAGTCCTTATCGGAACACTTTACTGTGCACTGTATCGATCTTCCCAATCACGGTAAATCCGACAGTATGCCAGACACCAGCTATCCTAAAATGGCAAGAGCCGTACTAGACTGGACAGCGCTTAATAAAATCGACTCTTTCTACCTACTCGGCCATTCTATGGGTGGGAAAGTCGCCATGCAAATGGCGGCAATGGCAACAACAGGACAAATTGAAAAGCTCATCGTGGTCGACATCGCTCCTGTCGATTATCAGCCTAGCCATACTCGTATCTTAGAAGGGTTAAAGGTAATTGATGAATCTCAGCCTTCCTCAAGAAAAGAAGCCGATGCATTATTAACCCAATACGAATCGAACTTGGCGGTTAGACAGTTCTTATTAAAAAACCTAGTTAGAAGCGAACAGGGCTTCAAACTAGAACTAGCTGTGAACAACATAGCCGATAGCTACGCTACTATTCTGAAAAAACCAGAGATGGAGGCGAAGGTAGATATTCCAACGCTATTTATCAAAGGCGAAAACTCAGACTATATCGTAGCAGAGCATCAAGAAGCGATTGCAACACTCTTTCCAAACGCTAACTTTAAGGTTATATCGGGTGCAGGACACTGGCTACATGCAGAAAAACCATTACCTTTCACGAGTCTTGTGAAGCGTTTTTTGCAGTAATCTCTAACAGGATGTTTCCGAACAAAGACCATACTTGTCTTTCAGGTAAGAAGGAGACGGCAATACAACACCGTGTGATTTAATCAGATATGGATTAAAACTCACTCTCAGCTTATCGGGGTACGCAGCATCCAGCAGTACCCCTTTTGTTTGCCACAAACCAATACGGTCAGCCAATATATCTAACTTCGCCTCAGTGTCAGAATAGATAGCAAACAACGAGCCAGCGCGTACAAAAGCAAAAGAAGGCCCAATCATCACTCTCTGTTTATGAAACAGTAATTTCAGCATGTCCTGCGCTATACCATTTTTATATAGTTCAGTATCGACCAATGAAAAAATCACCATTGAATCTTCTAAGACGAAATTAACCGACTTCAATACAGACAAACGATCAATTTCTGTTTTTATGAATTGAAACTCAAAACCATACTGTGTAGCTTGATTTATCATCTCTTGCTCATCAACTAAAAGATTATCGCTGTAGAGCACAGCCAAAGGCTTTCGATCAAACCAAACAGCCTCTAGCAAAGCCAAACGCTTAGCCAAAGGCGCACCAGAAAACACCGCACTATTTGGAACAGAACATTTTGGGCGAACCCTGAGATATTCCTCTTTACCGATAAAAACGGCCATAACAGCCCCTTCCGATACCGCCGAGCAAACCTGACGAAAACTTTCTGCTCCTACGGTAACCAGTACATCATCACTTTTCATAACAGAAACGTTTTGTAAAAATAAAGTACGGCGCACTGGAATCAATTGAGTCTTCGTAGGCAGTAATTTGGAAAGTTGGAATGTCAGAGAACGTACTGAACTTTCTTCAATATCATGGACAACATAAATAGCTGCTGACACATTTACAGATGCCAGCAACATAAAAACAATAGTAAAAATCCTTTTCACTTTTCTATTAATCCACATTAGAAAGTGATGTTTGTGAAAACATAAGCAAACGTATCTTCCGTCATATTATTGTGCTTAGAGACAAGTGCGTTATCATCCAAACGCGTTTCTGCTCCAACACCCATAGTTGCTTTTGAGTAGCCTCCCAAAGACAATCGATAAGAGAACCAAGCATTGAGAAGTTCATAATCATTTCCACCAAACTCTTTCCCATACCAATAATAGCTTTGCACTGCCCAGCGGTCTGTCAACGGCAAACTACCAAAGAAAGACACCATTACAGGCGTTGTGGCTTCTTTAAGGCTGGCATTGTCTGTTTGAGTATCTTGATAAGCATAGGTGAAACGAGTAATAGCGCCAGACCGAAAGCGCCAATCAAGTTCAAGCTCAACGCCATTGATGTTCACATCCTCAACCACGCCCTCCTCTACCGGAGCATCAGCTTGATAAGCGGTAAATTTTTTCTGGCTTAGCACCATATCTTGGACTTCGTCATGATAAAGCTTCACATCCAGTGACAACCCCTCACTTGGCCAATAATGATAGTAACCTACTTCATAGGAGGTAATTTTTTCTTCTTCCTCACCCTTGTCTGCATAAGCCGTAAACGATTCTTCTCCGCTAGACAGTACATAATGCCATTTGAAATATTGATCTGACAAATCAGGTGTTCGCACCGCTTTTGACGTATTAAATCGAATAGACTCTTGCTCAGATAATTTATAAGTCACACCTAATTTAGGCGATAAAAACTTACCCCCCATTTGACTACGTTCAAACATGGCGCCGGCATTCACCACCCAACGGTCGCCCGCTAGATATTCCATATTCGAAGAAAGACGAAACACCTCATCGCTCGCTTTACCAGACAAGAAACTCTCGGATTCGGCTTCATCCCAACGATAACCTATCGCAGAAATTAAACGCAGTTTTTTAGACGCTTCCCACGTGCTTTGTAGCTCAATATCATGTCTCGTCTCTAACAAGTCTATTAAATAAGAAACATCGACATCACCTGAACCTCCACTTGCACCAAAAGCAGAGTTATAAAAAACTCGACTTAACCGTGCTTCGTGGTATTCGTCTAAGTCAGATTGATCATAGTAATACTGAATTTTCAGTTCATGGGTAGAGGAAACCTGCTTACTATAACTTGCCTTAATGTGCTCACGATCGACCAAGCGCATAGGCTTATTAGTATCCACCCCGCCCAAATTAGAGCCTAGACTATATTCCATCGGCTCTACTTTATCTTTTAAACTACTCGCGCCAATGTCTAAATCAAAAAAACTGTTTGAGGTTTCCTTTTGGATAAAGACATTCCCCATCGTCGAACGATGACCATCATGACGCTTATCACCATCAGCATCCTTATCAAAGCCACTCACATTATTGGTAGAAGCCGATGCCCGATAACTCCAATCATCATTTAACCCACTATGCTGACCATACAAACGATAATCCCCACGAGAGCCTGAATAAGCCGTAATACTATCCCCCAAAGTTTCTAACGGAGATCTAGTGATAATATTCACTACGGCAAAATAAGAATTAATGCCATAACTGGCAGCATTCGGTCCGCGGTTAATCTCCACACGAGCCACATCCTCAATACTTAGTGGTAAAGTCGCCCATTCAACACGTGCCAGCCCTACACTATAAACAGAACGACCATTTACCAACACCTGAATTCGACGATATTGATCTAACTGAGTACCGTGATAAGAGGCTTCTTTTTGACCGGATGACTTATAGGGTGCAACTGAAAAACCGGGGACAAACTGCAAAAGGTCTTCCACATACTGCATATTGATACGTCGAATAAATTCGCCGTCTAATACAGACAAAGTAGACGACACATCCACCCTAGGTTGAGGCATTTTAGACGGAGTTACCACCACAGGAATATGGTCAAAAAAACCATCGTATGAACCTAAATCTGAAAAGCTGCCACTAACAAACCCATCACCAGAAAGACCATCATTAGAAGACGAAAAAGTAGCTTCCATTTCTGCCCATGCATTCATACTAAAAGACAGGTACAGACCAACACACAACCAACGAGTCATCATTGTTATTTCAACCTATACCCATCTGCCAAATAGGTTCCTAATATGCGCACCTCTTCTGAAAAAAAACGCAATTCTTCTAGTGCAGCCTGCATAGAGGAAGATTGAAAATGTGCTTCAACATCCACGTAAAACTGAGTCGCGGTGAAATTACCATTCACCATATAACTTTCCAACTTCAGCATGTTAATACCCTGAGTCGCAAAACCACCCATTGCTTTATAAAGTGCTGCTGGGATGTTTCGTACTCGAAACATAAAAGAAGTGATATAGGTTTTATCGTCTTCATAGACTGGCATTTTTTGCTGACGAGCAAACACCAAAAAGCGAGTGGTATTGCCTACAGTGTCATTAAAAAAAGTTTTCAGGACATTTAGACCATAAAGCTCTGCGGCCAATTCAGATGAGATCACTGCCAACCCAGGCTCATCAAATTCAGCAATATGCTTGGCGGCCCCAGCGGTATCATACATAGCTTGGCTTTTCGCCCCTAACGCCTTGATATTAGTATCACATTGCGCCAACGCCTGAGGGTGACTGCCGATTCGAGTAATTTGCTCAATGGACATAGAGTGACGAGCAATCAAACAATGATTCACTGGTTCGAAATGCTCTTTCACTACATACAACTGTGTGCGTTTTAGTTCCCGATAAATTTCTTCAACCCGCCCTGCCGTTGAATTTTCAACAGGAATCATGGCGTAATAAGCATCACCTCGCTCCACCATTTGTAACGCATCAACAAAGGTCGCACAGTGAATGCTGGTCCAATCAGGAAAGGTGTGTTTGCAAGCAAGATGCGAGTAGGCTCCGGGCTCGCCTTGATAAGCAACAATCTGCATTGCATCAAGAGTAAGATGTTGATCTGGCATAGTAGAATCGATTCTGTGATATATTTCCGCTACAGTAACAAATAGACGTTACTATTTACACAAAAATGACATAACGCGATAGTCATCCAATCATTCACTAGACAAGTGGCACATGAAAAGAATCTTCATATTAATAGTAAAAGGCTACCAACTTTTAATTAGTCCATTACTGGGGAATAACTGTCGCTTTTATCCTAGCTGCTCTCACTATATGATCCAAGCAATTGAGCGATTTGGGATTGTTAAAGGTGTGTATCTAGGTTTAAAAAGGTTGTCTAAATGCCATCCATGGCACGAAGGTGGAATGGACCCAGTTCCAGACTCATGCCACTGTAAAAACGAAAAAATAGAAAAAGATCTGATTAAAAAAGAAAAGAAGTAATGTTACGTTGTGGTCATCTGCAACTTCAAATCACTTGCCACCAATACCGCTTGCGTTCTGTTATTAATTTCTAGCTTACGAAAAATCGCCGTTATATGCGCTTTCACAGTGGCTTCAGAAATAGACAACTCATAAGCTATTTGCTTATTTAGCAGACCTTCATGCAAATAACAAAGAACCTTGTATTGCTGAGGTGTCAGCTCTGTCACTTTATGCTGCATTGATAAATCAGGCTTAGGTTGGTTGGCAACAGCTTGCCTAAGATCTTCAGGTAGCCAAATGTCTCCAGCCAAAATAGCATGAATCGCCTTGGCATAAGTTGCAGGCTCACTCGTTTTAGGAATAAAGCCCAAAGCGCCAGCATCAATTACCTTGGCAACCATCACACTGTCTTCACTGCCGGAAATAACTGCCACAGGCACATCAGGAAAGTCCTTACGAATTCGGATCAATCCATACAATTCGCCACTACCGGGCATATTTAAATCCAACAGCAGCAAATCCAGATCACTTACATTTTCTAAACATTGCAAAGTCGAATCCAAATCATGGGATTCGACTATGACAATACCCTCAATCTCTGCCCGTAATGCACCACATAGCGCACTACGGAACAAGGGATGATCATCCGCGATAACAAGTGAAATCACTGTGTATCCTTTTTAAATATGTAAACCTTTACACATTTAAACGGTTTTCGATTAAATCATCAACCACACTTGGATCAGCTAATGTACTTGTATCACCTAATTGATCATGTTCGTTTGCGGCGATCTTTCTTAAAATACGACGCATGATTTTACCTGATCGTGTTTTCGGTAAGCCTTTGCTGGCCCACTGAATAAGATCTGGTGTAGCAATAGGCCCAATTTCTTGTCGAACAAACTGCTTCAATGACTTAGTCAACTCTTCATCTGGAATCACACCAGCAATGGCACTAACATAAACATAAATGCCTTGCCCTTTAATATCATGAGGGTAGCCCACGATAGCCGCTTCAGCGACAGAAGGGTGAGCAACCAGTGCACTTTCAATTTCAGCAGTTCCTAGGCGATGTCCCGATACATTCAATACATCATCCATACGTCCAGTGATCCAATAATGACCATCCGCATCTCGCGAAGCACCGTCACCAGTGAAATACATGCCTTCGAAAGTACTAAAATAAGTTTGTTCGAAACGTTCATGATCACCATACACTGTTCGCGCCTGACCAGGCCAAGAATCCGTAATAACCAAACCGCCCTCTACTAAAACACCCTGCTCTTCTTGCAAAACACCTTGTGCATCAACCAAAGCTGGCTGCACACCATATAAAGGACCAGTACATGAACCCGGTTTGATATCACCTTGAACAATACGCGGCGTCATCATCATGCCGCCAGTCTCTGTTTGCCACCATGTATCAACAATCGGACAAGAAGCATTACCAATTTCGTTGTAATACCAAGACCAAGCTTCTGGATTGATTGGCTCACCAACACTCCCCAATACTCGCAGAGAATCACGCTTACTTGAACGAGTCGCTTCATCACCTTTTGCCATCAAAGCACGAATTGCCGTTGGCGCAGTGTACAAAAGAGTCACGCCAAATTTGTCTACAACTCGGCCAATACGACCAGAATCCGGATACGTTGGTACACCTTCAAATAAAATGCTCGTCGCACCATTAGCAAGTGGCCCATAAACCATATAGCTATGGCCAGTAATCCAACCTACATCAGCCGCACACCAATAAATATCATCTGGTTTGAGATCAAATACTAATTCATGAGTTAACGAAGCGTATACTAAATATCCGCCTGTTGTGTGCACCACACCTTTTGGCTTACCGGTTGAACCAGAAGTATAAAGAATAAAAAGCGGGTCTTCTGCATTCATTCGTTCTGCTGGACATTCAGTACTTTCATTCTCTACTTCAACCGCCCAATCCAAATCACGCCCATCAAACCAAGGCACATCTTTTTTGGTGTAACGATAAACAACAACGCTTTCAACCGATGGGCAAGCATTGTTATTCAGCGCCATATCAACATTGTGTTTAAGGGGAATAGTGTTGCCTGCACGACGACCTTCGTCCGCGGTAATAACAAGCTTCACTTCACAATCGTTTAAACGGTCAGCGATAGCATGGGCAGAAAAGCCACCAAAAATAACAGAGTGAATCGCACCAATGCGAGCACAGGCCAACATAGCGTAAACAGCTTGTGGAATCATCGGCATGTAGATGGCAACGCGGTCGCCCTTTTGGACGCCCTGACGCTTTAATAGATTGGCTAAACGCCCGACTTCATCATGCAATGTTTGATAGGTAATCGCGACTTTCTCGTCGTTTTCTTTGTCGCCTTCACAATAATAAGCGACTTTATCTGCTGAGCTGGCTAGGTGACGATCTATGCAGTTATAAGCCACATTCAGCTCACCGTCTTCAAACCATTTAATGTTGACTTCACCGCGTTTGAACGAGGTGTTTTTAACCTTGGTATAAGGTTTAAACCAATCTAAACGCTTCCCTTCTTTACCCCAAAATTCGTCTGGGTTTTCAATCGATTCTTGATAGCGTTTTTCAAATTCTGCTTGACTGACATTGGCATTTTTTGCCGCCTCATTTGAGGTTGCGCTATATAATGACTTCATAACCCGCTCCATTGTTAAATTTGTTATTCGGATGCTGAACTACTATAACCCGCTAGACGTCCCGATCTATTCCACTTTAGTCTTATTGGGAAGCCTTATTGAGACTATTCATTTAAGCATCTAATTATTCGCCTCAGCAAAACGCCCTGCTTTTACAAAAAATGGTAGATGTATTTCTTGTTTCTTCGCAGGCTCAGACCATGCGTCACGGATAATAGGTGATGCATCTAATAGAAAATCATCGCCACATTCTTGTATACGCAATTGAGACGCCGACCAAGTTCGAATGAAATCCAGCGTTTGCGTGACCGACCAATGACAGCTCAGCTCAAATGCTGGAACGTCAATTAATTCAAACGGAAATTTAATATCGCGATATTGATTCCATAATAAACGACTTTCTGCTGGCCAATAGGTTTCCAGATGCGGTAGTACTGACTCAGCAATCGCCTTGTCTTCAGCCTTCCCTACTTGCAACCAATTGTAACCCCAGCAAACAAACATTCCACCCGGCTTTAATACGCGTTTAAGTTCAGCCCAGAAAGCCTCTAGATTAAACCAATGCAGCGCATGAGCTACACACACAACATCAAAATAATGATCAGGGTAAAGCGTCTTTTCGGCAGGAAAAACTTGATAGTTTACTTTGCGATGAGGCGTCGCTGCGGTCACTTGAGACTCACTAATATCAGACGCTTCTACACGATCAAAATACGCAGCAAGGTCAACAGAAGCCTGACCCGTACCACAGGCACAATCCCACACGACACTTGATGAAGGCACTTGCTGGGATAACCAATAATAAAGCTCAGCCGGATACATAGGCCGAGTCCGTGAATAACTAGTAGAAGATTGCCCATCAAAAGTACGCATAGAGCCCCCTAGACCAAATAGCATTTTATACCTCAACAGCTTAATTTAAGGCTTCAAGCAATTCTATTGCTGTTATCAGCCAATAATCTAGCTGGACAACACCCCATGTTGATGAAGCACAAGACGTGCTTCTTTTATTCCTTTAACCCGAAATGCTTTCATACCCAGCGCATTAGCCGTATCAATATTGATCTGATTATCATCAATAAACAGAATTTGCTCGGGTGCAACCTGTAAATTACGAATCACATGATGATAAATCGCTTCATCTGGTTTTACGTGCCCCACTAAATGTGACGCGTAATAACTGTGAAATTTACCAGCCAAGGCCATTTCATCCATTAACCTTGGCCAATGAGCGGCATTCGTATTAGATAAGATAGCACGATGATATTCAGGCTTCACTGACTCAACTAACTCAAGCGCACCAGCAAACAAACCTCTTGGCCACGCCTTAAAAGACGTTTTAAATGCTTCTTTATCTATATTACTACCAACCTCTTTTAGTAAGCGATCGGCAAACTGATCAAAAGTAATTTTACCTGAGTCAAACGCAGCGACTGTCGATGATTTTAACCACTGCAACCAAACTTCAGATTCCTCACCTTGCGTATTCAACATAGCATGCATTTCAGAAATATCGCCTAAATCCACTAAGACATTTCCCAAATCAAACAATACAACACGAATATTATGATCTTGTGTCATTATTTTTCTCACCTCGAGTCCATCGGCAACATTTTGCTCATACTATAAAACGATATGCTACAAAATAGCATGTTAGTCTTGGTTTTTACTCACTTACATGATGAGCAATTTATTGCCGATAGCGAAACGTCAACCATAAGCAATAAATAGCGCATATGTGTATAAAAAAAGTAAAAAAACACCAAACTTAAAATAAAAACAATATATATCAATAAGTTATATATTTGGCATGATAATCGCTTTAGATTATGTAACCAACCCCATCAATAGGAGAAAAATAATATGAAATTGGGCTTTGTTACTAAAACTATCCTTACTAGCGCAACAGCTGCTGCTATCGCTTTATCAGCATCAAGCGCATCTGCCGCAGATAATCGCAATTACATCCTAGCAACAGCATCAACAGGAGGCACCTATTATCCTGTTGGCGTTGCTATTGCTACCTTAAGTAAAGTAAAACTAGAGCCTAAATTTGGCCTATCCGTTTCAGCAATCAGCTCAGCGGGTTCTGGCGAAAACATCAAACTGCTTCGTGAAGACCAAGCACAATTCGCTATTCTACAAGGACTTTACGGCGCATGGGCTTGGGACGGTGAAGGCCCATTTGAAAGCTCAGGCAAACAAACTGAATTGCGCTCCGTTTCTATGCTTTGGCAAAACGTTGAGCATTTTGTGCTAAAAACAGATCTAACTAAAACAGGCACAATGTCGGATTTAAAAAGCCTTGAAGGAACAAACCATAAATTCTCAATCGGCACAAAAAACTCAGGAACAGAAGGCTCAGGTCGCCAGCAACTTAAAGGCCTAAATATTGATCCAGATAAATTCGCTCTTGCTTACATGGGCTATGGAGCAAGTGCCGACGCTATGCAGAATGGCAACATTGACGGCATGAATACGCCAGCGGGCGTTCCTGTTAGCGCAGTCACTAGACTTTATGCTTCTATGGGCGACAAGGTCAAAGTATTAGACTTCACTGACAAGCAAATCAAAGAGGCAAACGGCAACTATGAGTTGTGGACCCGTTACGTCATTCCAGCGAATACTTACCCAGGTCAAACGAAAGACATCAACACAGTGGCTCAGCCGAACTTCCTTGCAACACGTGCTGATTTATCAGAAGAAGATGTTTATGAACTAACTAAGTCACTTTATGAAAACTTGGCCTATTTAAGCGCTATCCACAAAGCAACATCCGTGATGTCTATTGAAAAAGCCATTGCAGGTCTACCTGTTCCACTGCATCCAGGTGCAGCTCGTTACTACCGTGAACGTGGTATTAACATACCTGATCGCCTGATTGCAAAATAACATTATTCATTCGTGTTCTAGCGCCGTACATCAGTACGGCGCCCTCTTTGCGTCTTTGCACAATTCGTTTTTTGTACACATAAAGGTAGCCTGTCTATGACTGCTTCATCGCAACCAACCGCGCCTCAAGACATCATTCTTGAAGATTTTGAAACCAAACACCGCTCTGGCCCTTGGCTAAACCGTTTTGTGTTTGCCCTTTCAATTTTCTTGGCTGTTGCCCACATTTACATCAATACCATAGCTACTCTGCCAGAACTCTGGGTATCTGCGTTTCATTTTGCAGGCTTCGGTATTTTGTGTGCTTTACTCATTCCAGCCAATCCTAAATGGCGAGACAGTAAAGTTGCTCTGTTTTTTGATAGCGCTATTGTGCTCGCCCTAATTAGCATGGTGCTGTACATCGTTTTTTTTGAGGATGCTCTTTACGCCAGAGGTGTAACCTTCAATACCTCGGATTGGATAGTATCCAGTATTGCTGTCTTGTTATCTCTTGAGTTAATTCGCCGCACTAGTGGTTGGTTTATTCCTTTTCTAATTATCGTCGCGTTAACCTATGTTGTATTGTGGGGACGTTGGCTTGGTGGGATGTTTAACTTTCCAGGACTGAGTGTTGAAACCTTGTTGTACCGCAGTTTCTTTAGCACCGATGGTATGTTCGGCTCTATCTCTAGAATCTCATGGAGCTTTGTCTTCATGTTTATTTTATTTGGTGCCTTTTTAGTTAAGTCTGGTGCGGGTGACTTTATTATTGATCTATCCCGCTCACTTGCTAGCAAAATGATAGGCGGGCCCGGCTTTGTAGCCGTATTAGGTTCAGGCCTAATGGGCTCGGTTTCTGGCTCTTCCGTTGCTAACACAGTATCAACGGGTGTTATCACTATTCCTCTTATGCGCAGAGCGGGGTTTCCTGCACGTTTTGCCGCTGGTGTAGAAGCTGCAGCGTCTACAGGTGGGCAATTAATGCCGCCTGTTATGGGTGCCGGCGCTTTCATTATGGCGTCCTATACGCAAGTATCGTATGTCACCATCATCAGCGTTGCGGCCATTCCTGCCTTATTGTATTTCCTATCTGTTAGTTTCTTCGTACGTGTCGAAGCAAAACGCAGTAAGGTTATCGCGACAGAAAGCGATGATGCAGTCAATATTTCACAAGTTCTCAAAGATGGTTGGCATCATGTTGTGCCACTTGGTGTTTTAGTCACGCTGTTGGTGCAAGGATTTACACCAACATACGCTGCGGGCATCAGTATTTTGGCCGTTATTGCCGCATCGTTTTTATCTAGCAAACACAGGATGGGACCAGCAGCAATTCTAGATGCTATGGCTCAAGGCGCGAAGAACATGTCTACCACCGCAGTTCTGTTGGTTGGTATAGGTTTAGTGGTTAACGTCATTAGTACCACTGGCGTTGGCAACACCTTCTCATTGTTAATTACCAATTGGGCTGGTGGTAGCCTGTTCTTTACTATTGTTTTAGTCGCCATTGCCTCTTTAATTTTGGGTATGGGCTTACCAGTAACAGCGTCTTACATCGTATTAGGAACACTATCGGCTCCCGCTCTATTCAATCTCATTGCAGAAAGCCAACTCTTGGACATGATGGCATCTGGCAGCTTACCTGAAGCAGCAAGCGCTGTTTTTATGTTGGTTGACCCTTCGGCTATCGCTTCTTTAGCGCAAGGCATGCCAATGGAACAGGCTCAAGCATTATTGGCACAAGTTCCTAACGACTTCAAAAGCATGTTAATGGATCAAGCCCTAGGCGCTCAGAGTGTTGCAATGAT
>NZ_JAHLLW010000017.1 GCF_019426345.1 Marinomonas lutimaris | reverse complement strand
GCCGGTTAATAAAGTGTCCAACTTTATGGGGTCACTTCACCAATCTAAGTTGAAAGGGTCTTTTTTTAGAGCGACTTTCTTACTATTGAATATTACTGAACATCCGCAAAATGCGTTGCTAGCAACGCGTTACTGCGAACCAACAGACTACTTTTTTCGATTTCTGGTGCTAACCAGCGATCTTCATCATAAGAAGGAATACTTTCACGAATCAGCTCCCACGCTTTAAAAGTTCCCTCTCCCATGCTGCCAGGTTCAATAAACTCACAGGCTTGGGCGGCACAAAGGTACTCGATCGCTAAGATTTTGTTAGTGTTTTCCAGTACGGTTAATAACTTAAGCGCAGCCATGGTGCCCATACTCAAATGATCTTCCTGCAAGGCAGAAGTCACATAGTTATCTGTCACTGCAGGTACCGCAAAGCGTTTGTTCTCGGCACACAAAGAAGCAGCCACATATTGAACAATCATCATGCCAGAGTTCACACCTGGTTCAGACACCAAGTAGGCAGGTAAACCGCTGACCAATGGATTCACCAGTCGATCCAAGCGGCGTTCAGAAATGCCTCCTAACTCAGCAATGCTGATGGCCATCAAATCCGCCGCAATGGCCACACTCTCACCGTGAGGATTGGCTTGCGAGACCACACGATAATTTTCCGGCGTGCCAAGCACCAACGGATTGTCAGTAGCCGAACTAAGCTCCGTATTTACTTGCATAGCAACATGCTTAAGTTGATCTCTTACCGCGCCATGCACTTGAGGAATAGAGCGAACACTTAAGGCATCCTGAGTGCGAATGCCGTGATGACTCGTTAGATTTTCACTACCTTTGAGCAGACCTCGTAAATTACGTCCAACCGTTTGTACACCTTCATAAGGCTTTAACGATAAGACTTCTGGGTCGAGTGCATCTTGCTGGCCTTCTAATGCCTCAAAACTTAACGCACTAATAACATCTGCCCATTTGGTTAAGCGCCATGCGTCATCTATCGCAAGACAAGATAACCCTGTCATACATGGCGTGCCGTTCACTAGACTTAAACCGTCTTTTGCACCCAATCTAATTGGCTCCAACCCTTCCGCCAAAAAAGCATCGGTGGTTGGTACTACCTTGCCTTGATAAGAAACGGTTCCGATACCTAATAAGCAAACACCAATATGCGCCATATGCGTTAAATAACCGACTGATCCCTGGCTAGGCACCTGAGGTGTTATTCCACGATTCAAGAAATCCAATAAGCCTTGAACCAGATTGCGGTGAATACCAGATTTTCCCTTACTGTAATTCACCACCGCCGCGCACATAATGGCGCGGCACTGCTCATCGGGTAAGATTGGCCCAACGCCACAAGCATGGCTGAGCAAGGTGTTACGAGACAACTTACTCAGTTGCTCTGCCGTCAAACTCACACTACAAAGCGACCCTAAACCTGTGTTAATGCCATAAGCATTTTTGCCACTTTTAACAATGCATTGAACAATAAGCTGGGCGTTATCAATTTTCTCCCAGATGGAGTCCGATAACTCTAGCAAGGTGCCATAACGCGCTACTTGCACAACGTCTTGCCAACGAATCGCTTGTTCGCCAATTATTACTTTTGCACTATTACTCATTATATCGCTCAATTTTCACACAGTTGCGGCGCGACGCTGAACAAAGCGGTCAACGTATTCGTCCGCAGGATTATTCAAAATATCATGAGGCGTGCCGACCTGAATCAATTGCCCGTCTTTCATGATCGCAATACGATTACCAATACGCAGCGCTTCGTCCAAGTCATGAGTGATAAACACGATGGTTTTGTGAAGTGTGCTTTGCAATGTTAAAAGCTGGTCCTGCATTTCTGTACGAATAAGCGGATCTAAGGCACTAAACGCCTCATCCATCAAAATAATATCGGTATCCGCAGCTAACGCACGCGCCAAGCCTACACGCTGACGCATCCCGCCAGATAATTGTGCAGGATAACGAGATTCATAACCTTTCAGGCCAACCGTGTCTATCCAATAATTGGCTTTTTCTTCTTGGTACGCTTTGGTTTCACCGCGTACTTTTAAGCCGTAACCAACATTGTCCAATACGGTTTTGTGAGGCAATAAACCAAAGCTTTGAAACACCATACTGATTTTATTACGGCGGAACTGACGTAGTTGATTTGAGTTGTATTGCAGGATGTCTTCACCGTCTACGTAAATATGACCACTTGTCGGGTCAATCAGACGATTAAAGTGGCGCACTAAGGTAGATTTTCCTGAACCAGACAAACCCATGATGACAAAAATCTCGCCAGAGTCGATGCTCATTGAAATGTCATTTACGCCAACCACACAACCGGTTTTGGCCAAAATATCACTTTTTGATTCAGAGCTTTCGATCAGTTTTATTGCAGCGGGAACATTGTCGCCAAATACCTTAAATACGTTTTCGATTACTATTTTTTGCTTTGAAGAGGTCATACTTATGCTCCGTATTTTGGCTTGCCATAGGCTTGTGTGATTCGGTCAAACACCACAGCTAAAATAACAATGGCCAATCCAGCTTCGAGCCCACGCCCCACATTTAGTGTCTGAATGCCAATAAGAACATCTTCGCCCAATCCTCGAGCGCCAATCATAGAAGCAATCACAACCATAGAAAGAGCCATCATGGTAGTTTGGTTAATACCCGCCATAATGCTAGGCAAGGACAAAGGCAACTGCACACCAAAGAGCAGCTGAGAACGAGTCACACCAAAAGAATGCACAGCTTCAATAACTTCTTTATCCACTTGGCGAATACCCAGATCTGTTAACCGTATAAGAGGTGGCACAGCATAAATAACTGTCGCAAAAATAGCGGGCACTTTCCCTAAGCCAAACAACATAAGCACTGGAATCAAGTAAACAAAACTTGGCATGGTTTGCATGATATCCAGCATCGGCATAAGTACTTTTCGCAACCTATCACTGCGCGCAGAAAGTATCCCCATCGGTATACCAATCAATACCGAAATAAAGGTGGAAATCAGCATCAGCGCCAAGGTTTGCATGAGCTTATCCCACAAGCCAACTGCTCCGACAAAAAAGAGCAAGCCTGTAAGAATCACCGTTGGCAAAATTTTTCTAGTCGCATGAAAAGCAATGACCGCCACAAATATAAGCATCATCCACCAGGGTACAAAGCGGAGAAACTTTTCAAGATTCACGATGGAAATTAAAAGGACATCAGAAATATGTCGAAAGACATCACCGTAATTGGTTACAAGATCATCAACCCAAGCGTTGATCCAATTAGCGGTTGTAAAAGTAAACTGCTGTGGAAACATATCAGTACCTAATTTTTATTCGAAAAATGCGCCTTCTCTGCATTTCCTTTAAGAGAAGGCGTCATGATTAAAGACCGCTTTGAATGTTTTTCGCCGCGTTAGCACTCACCCACGTCGTCCAAATCTCAGGCTTTTCTTTAAAGAAAGTTTTGGCCAGTTCAGGCGCATCAATATGCTCTACGCTCATACGCGCTAAATAGGTATTTAACAGATCAATAGGGATATTTACTTTCGAAAGCACATTCACAAGCTCAGGCGCTTCATCGTGAAAGGTTTTAGATAGTCCAACTTGAATAGTAACGCTTTTGTCTACGCCCGGTTTTTCCTCTAATTTGATTACATCAACACGACCTAAAAGCGCGGTTGGTGACCAGTAATAGAATAAAATAGGTTCTTTACGTTTATAGCTAGACAGTACTGCTGCATCTAAGGCAGGGCCCGTGCCGGATCGGAAATTCGTATAGCTGTTTTCTAAACCATAATCTTTTAGCATTTCTGTGTTTTCTGTTTCACATGTCCAGCCAGCAGGACAGTTATAGAAGCGACCTTTAGAGGGCTCTTCTTGATCTCGAAAAATAGCAGAGTACTGAGCGAGATCGGCAATATTTTTTAAATTAGGAGCGCTGGCTTTAATACCACGAGAAGCATCCCCTTCAACCACAAAACGTGGTACGTACCAACCTTCTACCGCGCCGACTACTGGCGCTCCAACACCTACAACTTTGCCCGCTTCAGCCGCTTTATTCCACACTTCACTTCGGCCTACCCACTCTTCCGCAAACACTTGAATATCATTGGTGCTAAGAGCATTTTCCATTGAGATAGAGTTACCAGGTAAGCTATCTACTTTACAGCCATAACCTTCTTTTAAAAGTGTTTGCATGATCTCAGTTAGCAGCATGCCACTTTCCCAATTCAGTCCTGCAAATTTCACCGCTTTACCTGAATCGCACCAATCACTGGCAAAACTGGCATTTGCGCCAGCGGTTAAAGCAAGGCCCACAGCAACACATTTTACTTTGCTCATTACTTTCATGTGATCGTTCCTCATGTTCGTTTTTTTAATTTGGCCACAAGTTATCGATGCGTCTCAGCTAACCCACACCTAATGGAATTAATTGCATCAATAATATTTTATACAACAAATGGTAGTAACATGTATATACAAGCAAGCCATATGCCAACATTTTTTTCAAACTAATCACGAGAGAAATAAAAGAAAATAAGAAACAAAATAGGTCGTACAGCACATAAAAAAGCCCTTTCTATGCACTAAAAAGGGCTCCTGTGCACCAAAATAAAACAAAAAACTAACGACCAAAATGTCCGAATAGTTGAAAACGCGAACCAGGGTGTAAGAGGCGAGCAGCCGTGACGATCTCATCGCCCGCCCAAGTACGACGCTTGATTTGTAAACAAGGTTCTGATACTTGAATTTGTAGGCGTTCGCATTCGACAGCATTAGGCAAGACAGCTTCTACTAAATGCTCGCCTTCCGTCATCGGTGCTACACTCATCAGGTATTCATAAGGCGTGTGTCTGGCAAAATCTTGTTTATCGTAATCTGGTGCTAACGTTGCATTAACAATTCGTTCTTCTATTTGAATAGGTAAATCGTTTTCGAAGTGCAAAACCACAGAGCGAAAAATGCCATGATTTGTACGAACGCCGAGCGTCATTGCCTCTTCCATGGAGGCTTTGGCAGATTCCAGTACTAATAATTCAGAACGATGTTTATGGCCACGAGCAGCAACCTCTTCCGCTATGTTATGAACTTCAAATAACGCTGAATGAGCTTTTTTCTCCGCAACAAACGTACCTAAGCCTTGGTGACGAACAAGGTAGCCTTCTGCCGTTAATTCACGTAATGCACGATTCACCGTCATACGACTCACACCCAATGCCTTAACGACTTCCGCCTCCGAAGGTATACGTTGATTCGTTTGCCACTCACCCGATGAAATTTTTAACGAGATAGCCTGTTTTAGTTTGGCATAAATAGGCTGTGGTGCATCTGGTAAATCATCGAACAAGTTAGCTAAATTGGGAGCGGTTACGTCAGACACTAGAGATTCCATATGTTCATGAATTTAAGGGGAAATTATATCGTGAGTCGGCAAGAACAAACAATAAACTTGTCTATACACTACTAAATAGGTGCCAGCCAGAGTGCAGCTAACCACGAAAGCCCCATCAATAAAGAAAAGATCACGCCCCAGCGGGGCGTCTTCACCTCAACAGGAGCCGCTTCAATAGATGTCGCTGTGTGATGCTTTTTTCGACCAAGAATCATAGCTTCAATTAGACGCTCTTTGAGGCATAGCTCATGATATAACACAGCCAACACATGCACAGCGACCAGCCCAAGTAGGACGTTAGGTAAGAAGTGATGAATCGACGCTAATTGGCTAGCTAAATCTTCTGAAATTAAAGAATTAAATGGGCCGAACCAAAACACTTCATCACTGGTAAACAGTCCTGTACCCCACTGTACTGAAAGCGCGAGTAACAAAACCACCACCATTAATGCACCGATCGGGTTATGACCTAAATATTTTTTGGGTCGACCAGACAGCAGCGACATAGCAAAGCGAAAAGCGGCTTTTGGCCCTTTCACAAATTGACTAAAACGCGCGTAATAAGAGCCATAAAAACCATAAAGAATACGAGCAACAATAACCGCAGACAAACCATAGCCCATATAAAAATGGTACTGAATATAATCACCGTCTGATTTCCCTGTCACAATCAAACCTGTAAACAAAAGCACCATCAGCCAATGGCTAATGCGCACAGGCCAATCCCACACTAATGTTGATTTCATCTTTATGATCTCCTGCCAATATTCAGCGCCCGATTTCATTCTTGTGCAAAAAACATGCTCTTGCTAAAAGGTGACATTAAACACTATGCTGTGAAAAGCAAGATTCTGATTGCCTATTTTCAGCACTTAGCAGATAAACGCGTATCTCTGAGCATTATCAATATTCGACGGATAGGGCAAAAATATGATTGTCATTGTATTCCTGATTACATTTTGCACCACAGTATTGTTAGCGTATCTATTTTTATTTAATGGTCGCTTTTTTAGTCGGCAAAATGCAGTCATCGGTGTACCTATTGAGGTGATAGCAGAAGATTTAAGCGACCTTACCAACTGGAAAACCTGGTTACCTTGGCTTATTTATGAACCTAAAGCTTATGTTGACTATGAATACTTAAACTCAGGCATTCATTCAGTTTTACCTACTTGCTTAGTTTGGCAAGGTAAACTCATTAAAGATGGCTATATTACTCTAGAGCCATCTCGCTCTAGCGCTCATTACTTTCATACACTATTAGAAGCACCAGCTTTTTATCCAAACGATGTGCATTTCAATATTGATCTAACCAAACAAAAAGACCGCACCTTAGTCACCATCCAGATTACTGGTAAACTGCCTTTTTTCAGCCGTTGGAAACAAAGAAACTACGGCCTCCGCGCAGATAAAGACACAGAACTCGCGCTACTAAAATTATTGGCTTACCTAAACAAATACAGCAAAGCATCAAGCCATGAATACAACGCTCCCGCCTTTGAGTGGCTCGAACGAACCAGGCTGGATAATGTGGATGCGGTGACTCGACCTTTTGTGGTAAGTAACCAGCCAATGTCACAAAAAATGGATCAAGGTTTCCACGATTTAATTACCGAGCTTGGTCCAGAAAATCCACCTGCAGGCCCATGTTTCGCCTTGTACAAAAAAGCTGACATCGCCCACCATTATTTTTCTGGGCGATTAGGCATTCCCGTTCAAAACCTTGTACCGTGTGAACTCTACCCAGAGCGTATTGTCTTACGAGGTAGTTATTTACATCTACGCTATATGGGAAGTTACCAAAACCTTTCTTTGGGGTGGCATGTTTTATACAGTTTTATGAGGCTACACCATTTGAAACCTCATCGACGACACTATGGTGTGGAAGTTTTTGAAGTGGGGCCATTACAAACCAACAACTCAAAAGACTTTGTCACATCAGTATATTTACCCATCAAATAATAGACTTAGCTGTTTTATGGGAAAATGTTTTTTTCAACCCATTTCTTTTAAGGAAATACAACACTATGGTTACCTCCCCCAAAGTTATGCAATTGGTCGAGAGTCTTTTGCGCATTATTTTAACGATTGTATTTTTCTATGCTTTTAAAGCCTTGTTTGATGTAGAAAATGATTTATTGCTGGCGTTCTTTTCTGTGCTATGTGCCTTCGTCTTATTCAAAGGGTTAGTACTGGGTTTCAATAGAATCACAGCCAAAAAATAGTGCCAATCCGCGCTAAACTTAGCGTATCCTAATGGTTTATATCCCCCTGAATACACAATGCAGATTGAATGGATACAAGCCTGCATTCTAGCTAACACTTGCAGATAAACATGAGTCCTTCTATGACGACACTCTATCAAGAACATCTTGCCGTTCTCAGTAATCGATATGAAAACACCATGACACATTTTGGCCTAGACGCCATTGTTTTAGCCTCAGGGGAAAAAAGCTATTATTTCCAGGATGATCACACCCATCCTTTTCATGCCTATTCTGGCGCACAGCAATGGTTACCTTTTACTCTAGGTGCAGAAACCTATGTTGTACTAAAAACGGGCGAAAAGCCGACCTTAATATGGCCTATTCGTGATGATTTTTGGCACGCTCCAAACCCCGTTCCGAGCGGCGATTGGCAACACGATTGGAACATTGTTACCGCACGAAAAGCAGATAAATGGTTTGCAGACTTACCTAAACAAACCGCTTGGCTTGGCCCACAATCGATGCCATTCGCTGTGGCCTGTGAAGGCTTAAAAGCCTATGTAGATTTTGCCAAAGCGGTAAAAACTGATTTCGAAATTCAAGCCATGCGCCAAGCAAGCATGCGCGGCTCTGCCGGTCATATCGCAGCAAAAGAAGCCTTCTTAGCAGGCGGGAGCGAACTAGAAATTCATCTCTCCTTCTTAAAAGCCAGCCAGCAAAGCGCTTTTCAAGAACCCTATCCAGGCATTGTCGGTTTAAACGAGCACGCTGCTGTGCTGCATTATGAACATAAATCCATAGAGCAAATGGCGAATTCTCGTACGCTACTTATTGATGCAGGTGCCAACGAGCATGGTTATGCCAGTGACATTACGCGTACCTTTACCCGCCACGATAATGACTTTAACGCCTTGATCAATGACCTCGATACGATGGAGCAAAAGCTTTGCCGCAGCGCCATGTCTGGTGTTAGCTTCCGAGATTTGCATCAAGACACACTAGTGGGTATTGCGACGTTACTTCTTGAGCATAAGGTTTGCTCGTTAAGTGTTGAGGAGCAGTTAACCAAGCGCATTCCACAAGTTTTCTTTCCCCATGGTTTGGGTCACTTGCTTGGCTTGCAGGTTCACGATGTGGGCGGTCATCAAATTGATCAAGCGGGTACATTAAGCAAGCCAGACGATAGTGCTCCATTCTTGCGCCTCACCAGAACATTAGAGAAAAATATGGTGATCACCATAGAGCCTGGCTTATATTTTATTCCAATGCTAATCGACAAGATGAAGGCAGAGGTATCAAATCACGGTTGCGATATGGCACGTATTCAGCACTTCATGCCTTATGGCGGCATCCGTATTGAAGACAATGTCGTGGTGAAAAACGACCAGCCAGAAAACCTCACTCGCATCGCCTTTTCCAATCAAGCCTAAGCAAAATCGTTTACTTCTTCATCAATATCAAAGGATTGATATTGATGAAGCCTCCAATCTTACTTTTTTCTGGCCGAATCTCCCGTAATTTACATATTTAAACTTAGTCATCTATAACTAAAAGACAATAAAATGAGTAAAATATGGAATACATACAGTATTTATCAATAATCACTCATCGGCTAAGGTTACAACGGTTGCAAAATATCTGTTTAAGGATTAGTCAGGTATTTATAGACGATAATAAAAAAAACACTAACCAAGCCAAAACCATCGCAAGATGGACGCTACAGAGGCCCCTAATGAAAAAAACAACAATTGCGTTACTAGCAGCACTATCCCTTACTTCCAGTCTAACTCTCGCTGATTATCCTACCAAAGACATTCAAGGCATTATCCAATGGGGAGCCGGTGGCTCAACTGATACGGTTATGCGCTCTATTGCCCCACACGTTGAAAAAGAGCTTGGCGGCGATATCATCCTGACCAACAAAACTGGCGGTGTTGGTGCTATTGCGACTAAATATGTCAATGCGAAAAAAGCCGACGGTTACACCCTTCTGATGGGTGCCGAAAATCCTCAGATGTATAAAATCCTAGGGCTTTCCAATATCGACTACAGCGATATGATTGCAATAAATGTATTGGCTCGTGGGACGCCAATTATTGTGGCAAACAACGACGCACCATTTAATACCATGCAAGAACTCATCGAGTATACAAAAGCTCATCCAGGCGAAGTAAAATTCGGCTCTACAGGCCCTGGCGGATTAACCTCTATTGTGACTGCCATGCTGGACTCTCAAGTCAAACTAAACTACATCAGCATTCCGTACAATGGTGATGGTCCAGCGTTAACAGCACTACAAGGTGGTGCTATTGATGTAATGCCTGCTGTATTAGGCGCGACCATCGAACAAATTAAAGCGGGCCGAATGAAAGCCATCAGCCTTGTCGACGTGGAGTCAAATAAGCTACTTCCTGACCTTGCGCCTATTACCGATGCATTACCAGGTATGAAATCTTACTTACCATGGGGACCTTTCTTTGGCGTGTTCGTAAAAAAAGGCACACCAGATGAAGCCGTAGAAAAACTACAAGCGGCCTTCCAAAAAGCTGCTTACAACAAGGACTTTGTTGACCTAATGCAAAAGCGCGGTTTTACCATCATGAATATTTCTGGTAAAGAAGCTGATTACTTCCTAGAAGCTTACCGTTCAACGTCTTCTTGGCTAGTACATGACGCTGGTTTTAGTAAGTTCTCACCAGAAGAGTTTGGCATCCGTAAACCATAAGGCAGCCACTCCTTTTTGATCCTAGACGCGACTTACTCACTGTAAGCGCGTCCCATCTTTTGTTTTATCTGGAGTTACAATGTCCAGTCAATCTCCTTCATTAACAACTCGCAAACCCGGCGAGCGTATTTTTTGTTTTCTGCTGGTTTTAGGAAGTGTTTATCTGTTTTGGCAAGCTTATAAAATTTCAGGCTTCAGCTCGTTAAGCTCTCCTGGCGCTTTTCCACTTGCCGCCTCCGCTGCCATGGTACTGGCATCCTGCATAACGTTTTTGAATACGCTGAAAGCACCAGCCGCAGAAGATGTTCGTTTCGTTTATCACTGCTTCCCGCCAGTAGTGGCGTTTATTATGGCGTTGATTCTCATCTATTCAGTGGTTTTAGAAAGTCTAGGATTCGTTCTGACAAGCTTTGTTTTTCTGTTTATTTCCATCCAGTTTTTATATCGACGCAGTCCACTCACGACGCTTGCTATTACATTGCTATCACTGATTGTTGTGTACATTATTTTCCGCCTCGTTTTTCAAGTCGTGCTTCCCGAAGGCATAATGCCTGAGCGCGAAATTCTATCCTCAATAACATCTTTGTGGAGATAGTCATCTTATGGATGCTTTTAATTATTTCGCCATGTCTTGGCTGTCCCCAGAATTACTAGGCTTAACAGCGCTAGGTACTTTCTTAGGGATTTATGTCGGCGCGATTCCCGGCTTATCGGTCACTATGGCCGTTTCTATTTTGATCTCGTTTACGTTCTCATGGGACGTGAATTACGCACTGTGTCTTATGGTTGGCGTCTATATGGGCGGAGTTTATGGTGGTTCTCGTACCGCTATATTACTCAATATCCCAGGCGCACCTTCCGCGATTGCTACGGCATTAGACGGTTACCCGTTGGCGAAAAAAGGCTTAGCTGGGGAAGCCATTGGTTTGTCTACGGTTATGTCCGTGGTCGGTGGTTTTGTCGGCATTATCGTCTTGGCGATTGCGGCACCGACAGTGAGTGAGTTTGCCATCACCTTTCAACCACGTGATTACATGATGTTGGGCATACTCGGCATTATGTTAGTAGGCTCTTTGTCTGGTAGCAGTTTGGCACGAGGTATTTTTGCGGGCGCTCTTGGACTATTGATAGGTACCGTTGGTCTAGACCCTATGACAGCTGAGGAGCGCTTTACGTTTGGCGTGGTCGAGCTTTGGGATGGCATTAACCCTGTTGCGGTGATGATTGGTATGTTTGGTATCTCTGAAGCCTTGCATCAGTTACACCATATGAACAAAGCCGTAGTGAAGCAGAAGATATCTCGCATCATTCCGAAATGGTCAGACATTAAAAAGTACATGCCACTTAGTCTACAAACGTCTTTCATTGGCGTCATTGTAGGAGCGTTACCCGGAACAGGTGGTGATATTGCCGCTCTGATGGCTTACGACCACGCTAAACGCGTTACCAAAAATCCAAAAGTCCCATTTGGAGAAGGCGCCAAAGAAGGCTTGATCGCACCAGAATCGGCGAATAATGCCGCAGTCGGTGGTGCTTATATTCCAATGTTAACTTTGGGAATTCCTGGCGACGCAGTAACCGCGGTATTCATTGGCGCCTTGTTTATACATGGTTTGAATCCAGGTCCTTTGCTGTTAGTCGAACAACCTCACATGTTCTGGTTTACCGTCGGCAACCTAACATTAGCCAATATTTTCGTGCTGATCTTTGGCTTAACTGGCATCAAACTATTCTCGAAAATCGTCGAATGCCCTAAAGGCATTTTGATTCCGCTGATTTTCCTTTTATCTATTGTTGGCGCTTATGCAATTAACAATGCCATTACAGATATTTGGTGGATGTTAGCCTTTGGCGTGTTTGGCTACTTTATGCGCCTCTATGGTTTTCCGGTTGGCCCTGTAATCTTAGGTGTAATTCTGAGTTCACTAACCGATGAAAACTGGCGTCGTGCCATTCTGACGGAGCGCGGCAGCGTGAGCGATTTGTTTATCAATATGCTCCATAGCCCACTATCAACCGTATTGTTCAGCGTGATTGTATTGATCCTCTTTACTAAATCTCCTATTTGGACGAAATGGTTAAAACGGAAAGTTTTTCGCCCATCTGCATAGCTTTTTATTAGCAATAAACAAACACCGGCTGTCTCGTTTAATCAATGACACAGCCGGTTTTTTTTAGGCTCCACCATTCAAAAATACTTATTATTGATTCTTGGCTAATCCTTCAATTTACATCTGAAAGCGCCATATTGTTGATTCTTATCGCCAAAACGAACCAATCTGGAGCAATAAAAACCATAAAAAAACCAATACGGTGCAAGCCTAAAATATCAAGATTAAATAAAACACTGTTTTATTCTTTATATCCAGTCGAATTATAATGTCACTTTATAAGTTTGCAGTACATCAAACTAAAGTTTTAAATTGAGAAAACAATGGCAAAAAAATTGCTTTTTTAAAGCTCCCCTAAGCGCCTGCAACGAAGTAGTGCTTAACGCAATGGAGCGATATAGACATGAGTTTGAAAAGCAATCAGATGTTACTTTCAGCAAAAGAACGTCGTTGGTTACCTTGGTTTGGCAATACTGGTCGACTCTCTCTTTTTTGGTCATGCTACTTAAATAAAGAAACCTATCCTAATATCGAAAAAACCTTTGAAAGCATTGCCAACACAAGGGTAAAACTACTCAATACTTGGGTAAATAATCAATGGTCGCAGTTGGATGTTTTGTTAGAAATCATCACCGGCTCATTCCCACATATTGAACAAGAAGCGCTAGAAGAACGCCTAAACATAGTGCCTGATGTATCCGAATATTTTGTGATTGATACTCAAGGCAAAGTGCTCAAATCCACATACAAAGATCGCGTTAATAAAATAGACTTACAAGCTAAAGCAGTAGAAGCTGGCTTAAATCATCAGTTCCTCCATGGACCTTATGTGGACCAAAACACGCTAAGCATTGGTGCTTCCAGCTCAAAATTCCATGATGCCGTGACGCTGATGTTCTATCTGCCAATTAAACAAAACGGTGTCAGCGTAGGTGCCATTTGCGCTCGTGTTCCCAATGATGTTGTTGGCGACCTGATTCAGCGCGAAGCCGGACATATTTATAAAGAATCCGGCGACAACTATTTGTTCATGGTGAAATCTGAGTTCGACAAATCCCTACTACCCGGAACAGCGCTTTCCCGTTCACGTTTTGAAGACAATACCTTCAGCCATGGAGAGAATCTAAAAGGCGGAATCACAACAAATTGGGGAGCTGTAAAAGTTCAACAGCATACCGAATTTGAAATCCGCTTTACTGACCCAGCAACAAAAGAATTGCATCCAGGGGTACGAGAAACCATTAAAAACGGTCAGAATCTTTTTGTAACTTACCCAGGCTATTCTGACTATCGACACATTCCCGTTATCGGTAAAGGCGTCACCTTTCAGTTAAAAGGCAGCCCAGACACATGGGGAATGATGTGTGAAGGCGATTTGGAAGAAGTCTATCGTCGTCGCTCTATCAATCTAAAATTAATGAAAAGCTACCTAATGGCCTCCAGTGTTCCTCTTGTCGTTAGTACCTCATTACAAGCCTACACCAATTTATCCATCGTCTTGACCAGCGTGGCGGCTTTCGCCAGCTTAGGCGTTGCTGGGCTGCTGTTTAATAGGCTCAGCACCAAAAAAATAAGCAGCAGCATGAGTCAAATGACGGAAGTAATTCAAACCATCGCAGAGGGTGAAGGCAACCTTAAGCAGCGTCTTGACGACGATCTTGCCAACGACGAAACCGGCGATATGGGACGCTGGATGAACAGCTTTATAGATAATCTTGATACCACTATGGGACAAGTTATCTCTGCCAGCACCAACGTCAAAAAGTCTAATGACTTTATGGTTCGTACTAATGAAGAAGCTAGCCAAGCCTCACATTATCTCGAGTCCACCGTAGAAAGCATGCTTAACGTATTTCAACAACAAATAAACGAAGTGCAAAACGCCTCGAAAACCGCGGATGATTTGAAGCAAGCTATGAATCAAGTGGCAGCAGAAACACAATCTCGCTTGCTAGACGCCAAAACAGGCACACAAGAAATACGCGATGTAGTACGGGCCACAGCGGAATCGGTAAAATCACTAGATCAAAAAACCAATGAAGTCGCAGGTATCATCACCACTATTTCGGATATTACCAACCAAACCAACCTATTGGCATTAAACGCTGCGATTGAGGCCGCAAGGGCAGGTGAACATGGACGTGGGTTTTCTGTCGTTGCTGACGAAGTACGCAGTCTAGCGTCCAAAACAGCCGCTGCTGCAGAAGAAATACAAGCCATGCTAGAAGGTATTCAGGAAGAAACACGCAGTGCGGTGAGTTTTATGGAAAAAGGCGCAGAAAATGTCGATAAAAATCTCATGGCAAACGAACAAACCAACACTGGCGACAGTGCTTTATACGCCTTAGTCGACACCATGTTTGAGGCTATTTTATTGCTCAACGAAAGTAACAAAGAAAATGCGAAAACTGCCCATGAAATGGGTGCAGCGACAGAACAAATGCAACGCTCGATTGCTGCACTACAAAGACGCTCGTCCCGCGTTGGATTGTCAGCACTAAAACTCAACTCGCTGGTTGGTCAGTTCCAAGTAACCGCCAAATAACAAAAAGACGCAACTGTCTTTTTCACTTTATTAAAGCAAAAAAAACCGGAGGAAGTTTCCTTCCTCCGGCATAGTTTCCTCACAAAAGGATACGCCTAAAATACATCATTCCCCGCAATGACAATGATTTATTTTTTCTCTTGGCGCGCCTGTGAGGCAAGACGGACAAATGCATTCGCTTCGCCATAACGGCTGTAATTACCAACTCGTTGTACAACTTCAAAAAAGACGCCATGCACTTCTTCTGTATAAAAATGGAAGAATTCACCTTCGTCATTTTGGTCATACATGATGTTGTGTGACTGCAATTTTTTAATCATCTCTGCAGGCAAGCCAAAGCGCGCTTCAATATCACGATAATAGTTCTGTGGGATTGGCAGCTGTTTTTCGCTATCAATGTTTTTTGCCGCAGCAAAAATATCATCACAAGCAAACGCAATTTGATGCACACCAGAACCTTTTGATTTCTGAATAAAACGCTGTGCCGACGCGCCACGTGCGTTGGTCATATTCAATGGAATACGTACACGCTTGTCTTTGCTTAGCGCCGTACGACTCACGACCAACCCATGAATATCCGGCAAGTCTTGACTGGCATCGATATCGAAGCCAAACAAGGACTTATAAAAGAAAGTCGCCGATAGAAAATCGGTATTGGAAACCGTTTGGCCAATGTGATCAAAGCGGGTTAAGCCCACGCCTGTTTCACCTTGAATGCCTTGAATGGGTTTAAAGTCCACCTCAAAAAAACGTACCGCAGCATCTGCAGAAACAAGATACACCAAGCTATCACCAATACCTCGAAGCGCTGGGATGTTTAATTCCCCAGGACCGGCTTGGTTTTCAAAACGCTCTACTCGATAACGCTCAGCCAGTGACAAGGTCGCTTTAACATCTTCAGAAGCAAACGCCATTGCACAAACTGACACACCATGTTTTTGATAATGCTCGTGGGCTTGGCTTTTCGGTTCGCGGTTTAAGATCAGGTTAATATTTCCTTGGCGCATCAAGCTAACGTTTTTAGAGCGATGTTTATGGGTTTCATGAAAACCTAACTGGGCCAAAGTATTGGTTAACGCTTCTCCGCTTTCGCCTTCAATGGCAAACTCTATGAACTCAACATCACTCACTTGTGGCGCTTCAATTGGAGCATTTTTTTCTTCACGTTTGCTCACCGTTTGGTCATCGAGCCAAATCAATGAACGCATGCCATCAATGGCTTTTTCCAGTGGAGAAGAAGAGCGGAATTCGTCGTTGAAAATTTCATGAGACAAATAGTCATCAAACCCTTTGTCTTTCAAAACTTGTAGAAACTCGACCACTGGCATGTCGCCTTGGCCAGGGAAACAACGGAAATGTCGACTGTATTGCAACACGTCCATCTGTAGACTTGGCGCATCAGCCACTTGCACCAGCGCAATCTTGTTTAAAGGAATGTCATCACGCAGAACATCTAGCGTGTTGCCACGGGAAAACATGTGGAAGGTATCTAAAATTATCCCCAAGTTCGGATGATCAACACGCTTCACTAAATCCCATGCTTCATGATAATCAGCAATATGGAAACCCCAAGCTAGGGCTTCATAACCCAGCATGATGCCTTCTTTTTTAGCTATTTCAGCCAGAGCAAATAAGTCCGCCGCGCAAACATCACGATCCGCAGAAGAATAAGGCTGCACGTTACTGCAAAACAACAAACGATTCGTACCCAGCTCATGAGCAACATCTATTTTGTGTTGCAACATCTTTGCCTTTTGCGAGCGCATTGGCTCAGGCATGCCTTCCATATCGCGGAATGGTTGCAAAGCAATAATTTCCAAGCCTAGATCTTGCGCCATACGGCGCACATCTTTTGGCGAACCATCGAACTGAGTTAAGTCATTCTCGAAGATTTCCACACCTTGGAAGCCAGCTTTTGCCGCCGCTTCGAATTTTTCTCTCAGCGTGCCAGATATGGTTACGGTTGCGAGTGCTGTTTTCATTCTTACGCCCTGACTGTCTACATTTCATAACGAAAACGATATATGAGAAACAAACCTGTTTTTTGCTTCTATATTTACTAATATTGATGCTAGCACAAGACTTTGAAATTGAACGTCATCTTAAGAATGAAATAAAGCGCCAAAAATATATCGAAAAAGGAATACATAGCATCTTTCCAAAAACGTGACATAGGAGTGTAATATAGGAAAATCATTCCCTTATTAGCGCTTGTAATGAGCCTGATTCCTTAGTGTTTCTTACTTAGTGGCTGACTACCTAATAACCAATTAGCAGCGACTGAAACCATGCGTGTACGATGGGAGACTTTTTATGTTAGAAAACCGTATTAAATATCGCCACCTTCAATGTTTTTTAGAAGTCACTCGCCAAGGCAGCGTTGTTCGCGCCGCCGATGTATTAGCTCTCACCCAACCAGCTGTATCAAAAAAACTGAAAGAATTGGAAGACATTTTAGGCGTCAGGCTCTTAGAGCGCAGTAAAAAAGGCGTTGAGTTGACTCCATTCGGCAATGTATTTCTGGAGCACGCTAGCACCAGCGTTGCGGCATTACGAGAAGGCACCGAACGCGTTGTTCAAGCACAACAAAAAGGCATAAGCCGAATCAGTATTGGTGTTTTACCAACCGTTGCGACCAGTATTTTACCGGAATCCGTGAAGCGCTTTCGTACCGGTGGTATTGATGTTCGTCTGCATTTGGTCTCTGGCCCAAACGCCTTATTAATGAGCCAACTAAGAGTTGGCGAATTGGATTTAGTAGTTGGCCGCCTAGGCGTTCCAGAAGCCATGTCTGGCTTGTCATTCCAACATTTGTATTCTGAACAGGTAACTTTTACCGTTCGCCCCAATCACCCATTGCTAACAAAAGAAAACTTCCAAATCAGCGATATTGCCAATTACACCGTGCTCTACCCGCCAAAAGGTTCCATTACCGCACCTTATGTAGATCGTTTTTTATTATCCCAAGGGGTTAGCACTCTCACCGATAGAATCGACACCGTATCAGATTCATTTGGTAAGGAGTTTATTCGCAACAACGATGCAGTGTGGATCATTTCCCGTGGCGTAGTAGCGCGAGAAATTTCGGATGGCGAACTGGATGAATTGCCTATCGACACAAAAGAAACGCTAGGGGCGGTTGGTTTAACAACACGAGCGGACTCGGTGCCGTCTATGGCGCTTAAACTCTTTATGAATGCCATTCGAGATACGGCACAAACCTTAGACAGCTACTACAAACCGATTGATCATCACCATAAAGATGGCCCAGCCATTTAAACTGCTCTTTTAGTTACAAAAACAGGAACCTTAGATGCTGACTATTGTTGCGATCACAACTCCGATTTTTATCATGATTATGTTGGGGTACTTTGCGGTTCGCGTTAAGTTGGTTCCTGGTGACACCATTGCGGGCATGGCGAAAATCGTCATGTATTTCACGCTTCCTGCATTGATTTTTAGCACCTTGGCCAGAATGGAATTTAATGAGGTTATTGTCCCAACCTATCTTGCCACATACGCCATTGGTTCAATCTTAACCCTTCTTATTGGAATGGTGATTAGCTTAAAAATAATGGGGCGTTCTTTAATAGAGAGTACGTTGAAAGGCGCGGGAATGTCCTGTTCAAACTCGGCATTTTTCGCTTATCCTGTGATGCTACTGGCCTTTAGTGATCCCCCAACGGCAGCATTTGCCATGTCATTAATCATAGAAAACATTCTGGTTCTGCCAATCACATTTGTGATTCTAGAAATAAGCGCTTCCAGAGGACAAGGCTTAAAACCCTCCTACATGCTCTATACCGTGGTAAAAAGGTTGATCAAAAATCCGTTGATTCTGGCCGTCACTGGCGGTGTATTAGCCTCGACCTTTCATCTAGAATTGCCTGCTGTGATTGATCGAGTATTGGTCATGCTATCCGGAGCATCTGCCACACTCGCACTCATTGTGCTTGGCGGTTCATTAGTCGGAACCAGCCTAACAGGCAATGCCAAAGACATTTGCTTTGTCACCACAGGAAAACTCGTACTACATCCATTGATGATTGCTGTCGTGGCACTCTTTATGCCAGAAATGGACCGTAACCTGCTGCTCGGTGGTATCTTGATTGCGGCCGTTCCTATGATGAGTATTTATCCCATTATCGGTAGCCAGTATGGATTCCGTTCTCTTTGTGCAAGTATTTTATTGATCACCACACTGGCGTCATTCGTCACGCTTGCCGTTATTTTGTCTCTGATGGGCTTAAGCTAAGACCATCAGAAAGACAAAAATGGATTATAAATGAGTATTTTGAATCTGTTTTTAACAAAGTATTAGCAAGCACTAAGCTTTGATCTTATGCACTAAGCCCTGAATCCCCAACACATACCCTTGAACGCCCATACCAACGACGATTCCGGCCGCGGCAGGAGAGATATAAGAGTGGTGACGGAAGGCTTCGCGAGCGTGTACATTAGAGATATGAACCTCAATCACGGGCACATCAGCGCCTTTTATCGCATCGTGAAGCGCAACAGATGTATGAGTATAAGCACCTGGATTGAATACCACACCCAATACTTCGCCCGCTTTAATACGACGTCCCGCTTCATGAATGAGGTCAATCAAAACACCTTCATGGTTAGATTGATGGCATTCCACCTCATGACCTAATGATGCCGCCGCTTCACGACACATAGCTTCAACATCAGCGAGCGTCTCGTAACCATAAGTTGCTGGCTCACGAGTGCCAAGTAAATTTAAATTTGGACCGTTTAATACCATGATGGTAGACATAATAATTGCTCCTATAAATCAATATAAATATTCAAACAAACTGGGGGATGGTCTTACTCTTATACAAAGAATCGCAATAAGACGCTCAAGGTAAAAAATGACAACACAGTGGTTATTAACAAAGTGCTGGCGCAAAAAGTGCGCGCGCCATATGCCCCGCAAACAATGGGATAAGTGCTAAACATAGGCACTGAAGCGAATATAATTACCGCGATTTTGAATTCGTTTGCCATGTTAGGTGTAAGCAACAAGAACAAGGTAACCAGCACTGGAAACAGCACTAACTTACCAGCAGCCACCAGCAAAATAGGGCTTAGTTGACCTTTAATAGATACGCCAACTAAAGAGCCGCCAATCACAATAAGCGCAGCTGCAGAAGCCGATGCAGCCAGTAAATCCAAGCCTTTGCCAATAAAGTTCGGCAAACCTAGTTCAAAAATAGAAAACGTTAGGCCAGCGACTAACGCAATTAATAATGGATTAGTCGAGATGCGCTTTAAAACAACAATGAAAAGCGCTTTACCACTGCTTTCACTCTTACCCAACACTGTTTCTATAAAAATTAAGCAAATTGGCAGAAAGATAATATTTTCGACCATCAACGACATCACAAATGCCTGCGTCAAAGGAGGATCAAAAAACTGTAATAGGACAGGAAAGCCAATAAAAGCGCTGTTTGACATGGTTGCCCCAACACCTCTTACGCCAGCATCAACCAAACCACTTTTAAGCAATCGCCAGCTCAGCAACACAGTAATAAAAAAAGTCGCTAAACCACTCGCTGCATACACAGCAAGATAGTCAAAATGCAGGACTTCTTTCAGCTCCATGCTTGATAATTTCATAAAAATCAAAGCAGGCAAGGCAAGATACAAAACAAAACGACTTAACCCAGGAATTGCAGCTTGCGGCAGAAAGGAATATCGAACACAGATAAATCCCACAAATATCAAAAAAAAGATCGGTGCTGTGATGTTTATTACGGCTTCCATGTCACCATATCCTCGTGGTTTATTGCGTTATATGCTTTTAACTCGGCTAGAACTTTCATCATAGAAATCATATCGAATGAGCGTTAAGCGATAGCTTTAGATTTTGTATTGAATGATATTTTTTCAGGATCTGGTAGGACCAACCCTTTCTGAATATGCGAATCTAAGATAGTCAATACTGACTCAATTTCATCATCAAGAAGGTGTTTAAGCAGTTTCTGATGCTCTTCTACAGAAGCTTGGCCGCGAAATGGCCGGCGGTGTAACGCCAACACCTGATAACGCATATAAAGCTCAATCACTGATGCGTGGTAACGAATCAACTGCTGCGAACCACAATGAGACACCATGGTAACGTGAAAGTCTCGGTCAGCTTTTTCCCATGCCTGAACATGGCTACCTTCATCTTCCATCATCAGCTTTTCAACACAGTTCAAACGAAAATGCGCGCTGATCAAAGCGGACTTCCATTCCATATGACCTATTTTATTTTCCATTGATTTGCGTACTGCCGACAACTCCAACATTTGTCTCAGCTCTAATAATTCACGCAAATCGGCGGTAGAAACGGGTTTTACAGTAAAACCTTTTTGATCTACAAATAGTACAAAACCATCTGATACTAAGCGCATCAAGGTTTCACGTAAGGTATTCACACTGGCACTGTAACGAATACGCAAGGCGTTTAATTTAAGCTTTTCACCTGGAGAAAGCTTACCCGTTACGATATCTGAACGTAGCTGCTCATAGACAGATTGCCCAACCAATTTACGGTCATCGGAGTTAATCATAGAAAATTTTAAAGGCCTTTTCTTTTTCTTGTAAGACCTCTGCACTATATCACGAGCAAAGTTATCTTAGTGGATAAACCAAACTAGAAGACGCCATTTGGCGTCTTCTCTTCATCACTCATTCTATGAATTTATTTAGTTACCAACAATCTCTCTAGATCAATGAGCTCACTACATCGTATTTTTCACGGAATTGATCCCAAACAGGTTTCACATCCGTTACTTCCTGACCAGTGAAAATTTCGAAAGCATCGATTCCTTGATAAAAGAACAAGTCAAAGCCAGACACAATTTGCAGACCTTTTTTATTAGCTTCTATCAAAAACTCTGTATCCATTGGGGTGTAAACCGCATCAAACGCCCATTTCTGCCCTTGAATCAACTCTGCCGCCAATGGCATACCTGGACTTTTCAAATGGCCAACAGGTGTACAGTTTACCAATCCATCGACTTCTGCGGCTGCTTCTGCAATGTCTTCTTTGGCAACAACACGCGCCTTGTAGCCAGCTTCATTAATAGCATCAACCAAAGATTGCGCGCTGCGTTCGCTCAAATCGGTGACTAATACTTCTGTCGCCCCCACTTCAAACAAGGCAAATCCAATCGCTCGGCCCACACCACCAGCGCCAATCATCAGTACTTTACCTGCTGGCAAATCCCCGACTCGACCTTTATAACCACGAATAAAACCAGTGTAATCGGTATTAAAAGCACACACTTTGCCGTCTTTTAGTAACAAGGTATTGCTGGCGCCAACTTTCTTCACCGCGTCGTTTACTTCGTCTGCGCTGTCGATGGCGATTTGTTTATAAGGAAAAGTAACATTAGTGCCGACAAAACCTAAGGCACGAATTTCAGCAAGCTTGGCGTTAAAGGATTCCGCCGTATCATCTTCTGGCACTTGCAACTGATAATCCACTGGCAACTGCTTTAGTTCACCCAACATCATGTGTAAAGAAGGAGATCGAGAAGCGGCAATAGCCTGACCAATTAGACCTAAATGTAACATTGTAATTGCCTCCAACGTATTCCAAAAAAGAATGTCATAGCGTTAATAATTGAGAATTAGAAGATAAAAAAACGCTGCTACTAACAGTGTGTTAATGCTCTATTAAGGAGTCCTTCTGGAACGAAAACCCTTGTTAAGTCTTACGTAAGCAACACAGGTCACTGATACAAAAACGCTTCTTTTATCAAAGATAGAAGAAGCGTATACCAAAACTCGTGTTTTGTTGTATGACAATTTGACATGTATTTTGAGTGAAAAAATTATATCAGCATTACCTGTATCAAACAGCAGGCATCAAAACAAACGAACAATAAAAAAGTTGTACCCAAATCTATTATTACCATTTGAAAAATAGAACGCATTATTTCCATGTATTCTAGATGATCAGGCCATTCTGGTTGCATATATCAAACAATCAGAGATTAATCTTAATCCTTGATTCCTTTGATATTCATTTTTGATATAGTTTATAAAAAACTAAGGAGGTCTCATGGAGATAGCAATTCCCAACTTACGGCATTTACGGGTATTTCTAGCAGTCGCAGAACTAAAAAGCATCACCCGAGCTTCTGAAAATATCTTTTTATCTCAGCCAGCTATCACTCAAGCCATCGCCAAGTTAGAAGGCTTATTAGGTGCACCACTTTTTGAGCGCCATTCAGATGGCATGTATCCCACACCGTCAGGCGAGGTATGGCAAAACCGTGTTAGTCGCGCCATAGATTATATTCAAACCGCCACACAAGAAATCGTTAAAGACGCGACTCAAAAAGAACGTACACCTAAAAATCTCATCGCCTTAATTAGCACCACACAATTAAGAGCTTTAATTGCTGTGAGCGAAGCGCAAAACTTCAGCATTGCGAGCCGAAATCTAGCTGTGTCACAGTCTTCAGTGCATCGTGCGGCTCGTGACTTAGAGCGCCTGCTCGGCGTTATATTATTCGAAAAAAACAGCTTAGGCACCAGCGCAACCAAAGCAGCTCAAATCTTAGCAAAAGCAACAAAATTGGCCTTCAGCGAATTACGCCAAGGCATTTACGAGATCAACGCCTTACAGTTTAAAGATGTCAGTACTATCACAATAGGCAGCATGCCTTTGGCACGTATGACCATTTTGCCAAAATCGATTTTACAGTTTAACGAGCGTCATCCTGATGTGAACATCAATGTAACCGAAGGTCCGTATGCGGATTTGCTTCATCACCTACGCCAAGGCGACATCGACATTATTTTAGGTGCCTTACGTCATCCAACACCGGCGGATGATGTGGTTCAGGAAGAATTATGGGCGCCACCATTGTCGGTAGTGGCTCGTAAAGATCATCCATTAATGAGCAAAAGCACCATCAGCGCACAAGACCTCGCCGAGTTTGCTTGGGTCGTTCCCGCCAAAGGCACACCGACTAGGCAAGCTTTCGAAGACATTTTCAAAGACGCTGGTATCGCCTTACCAACACGATTGGTTGAATCCAGTTCACAGATACTTATTCGTGAGCTATTAATCGAAAGCGATCGGTTGACTCTCATCTCGGCACACCAAGTGGAGCGAGAAATTAATATTGAATTGCTCAATGTCATCAACTTTCCGTTGGACCATACACGCCGCCCAATTGGGCTTTGTGTGCGAAAAAGCTGGCTTCCGACCGTCACTCAATCCCACTTTCTGAGTTTATTACGAGATATCTCAGAACATTTTCGGTGAAAGCTAAAAACTGTCATTGCAAAAAATGAATAGCTTATGCGGTTAATGGATTACCCCCAAGAGGCGACGAATGTTAGATTCTTTAATAATATCAAAGCCTAATTTTTTAAAATAACAGACTCATATTTACAGGAGCTGACTAATGAGAATTTGTATCGCTGGTGCATCAGGCGCTTTCGGCATGAAACACATGGACGCCATTAAGGCGATCGAAGGTGCAGAAGTCGTTTCTGTGGTTGGCACAAAAATCGATGCGATTAAAGCCTTCGCTGAAGAGCGCGGTGTTCCTCACTACACAACGGATCTAGCAGAAAGCCTAGCTCGTGATGACGTTGATGCGGTAATCCTAGCTACCCCAACTCAAATGCACGCAGCACAAACGATTCAATGCCTAGAAGCTGGCAAACATGTTATGTCTGAAATTCCAATGGCAGACAACATTGAAGACGCTCGCAAAGTGGTTGAAGTACAAAAGAAAACTGGCCTAGTTGCCATGGCAGGACACACTCGTCGCTTCAATCCTTCGCACCAGTGGATTCATAACAAGATAATGGCTGGCGAATTAAACGTTCAACAAATGGACGTGCAAACCTACTTTTTCCGCCGTTCCAACAAAAACGCCCTTGGCCAAGCACGTTCTTGGACTGACCACCTTCTATGGCACCATGCTTGCCACACTGTGGATTTGTTCCAGTACCAAACTGGCGGAACAGCAAGCAAGGTTCAAGCACTTCAAGGTCCGATCCATCCTGAACTGGGCATCGCCATGGACATGAGCATTGGTATGAAAGTGCCTAACGGTGCAATCTGTACGCTATCTTTGTCCTTCAATAACGACGGTCCATTCGGTACTTTCTTCCGTTATATTTGCGATAATGGCACTTATATCGCGCGCTACGACGATCTATTCGACGGCAGCGAAAACAAGATTGACCTATCTGGCGTAGCGGTTTCAAATAACGGCATCGAACTACAAGACAGAGAATTCATTGCAGCGATTCAAGAAGGTCGTGCACCAAACTCTTGTGTGACTCAAGCCATTGAAGCGATGGAAACGCTACATCGCCTGGAAGAATGTCTAGAAGCCTAAGGCGCAATAGTCTAAAGTGACAAGACTCTAAAGTGACTCAACAACACTCAAACGGGGAGCTTCGGCTCCCTGTTTTTATTAAGGATATTGTTATGTCAAAACACCCTCACTTAGCCAGCCCCAAAATCGGCTTAGGCTGCATGAACCTATCCCATGCTTATGGCTCACCGGTTGAAGAAGATCAAGCTATCAAGGCACTTCATCAAGCTTTTGAAATGGGCTATCGCCATTTTGATACCGCGACTTTATATGGCGGCGGCAACAATGAGCTTTTGGTTGGCAAAGCGCTAAAAGATCGCCGAGATGAAATCTTCCTCGCCAGCAAATGTGGCATGGCGATGGTGGATGGCAAAAAAGAGATTAACGGCCGACCAGAAAACATCCGTAAGCAATGCGAAGACAGCCTAAAACGCCTGCAAACAGAGCATATCGATTTGTATTATTTGCATCGCTTGGACTTCAATGTGCCCATCGAAGAAAGCGCAGGCGCTCTGGGCGATCTGGTAAAAGAAGGCAAAATTGGTGCTGTGGGGTTATCAGAAGTGTCTGCTGAAACGCTAACTCGTGCTCACAACGAGTTCCCAATTACCGCGATTCAGTCCGAATATTCTTTATGGACACGTAACCCAGAAATTGCTGTGTTAGAAGCCTGTAAAAAATTAGATATTACTTTTGTCGCTTTCAGCCCAGTAGCACGCGGATTCTTAACCGGTACTCTGAAAGACATCGCGGATTTAGAAGCTAAAGATATTCGCAATAACATGCCACGCTTTAACGCCGAGCATTACCCGAATAATCTTGCCTTGTTGAACGATTACTTTGCCCTTGCCAAAGACATCGGCTGTACTCCAGCGCAACTGGCTTTGGCTTGGCTCACCGCAAAAGATGAAAATATTGTCCCTATTCCGGGCACTCGTTCGGTTAACCATATGAGAGACAATTTTGAAGCGGCGCAATTAAAGCTAGATGCCAAACAAGTCAGCTTGCTAGACGAGATGATTAATCAAAATAACGTCCACGGCACGCGATATACCGCAGCCCAACAAGCCGAAATCGATACAGAAGAGTTTTAACCTTAGCAAACCTGCTCAGCCAATAAAAAGCCCCTTTGTCGATAACAAAGGGGCTTTGTTTTTAAAGCGTTTTCTAGGGTATTAACCGAACCTAGGTTTACGCAATCTCAATCAGCATTTCACCCGGGGTAACTCGGTCGCCTTTCTTAACGAAAACGCCTTTTACCGTACCCGCCACATTGGCATGTACTTCGGTTTCCATCTTCATCGCTTCAGTGACGAGTACAGCTTGACCCGCTGTTACCGTGTCGCCTTCTTTGACCAAGACATCAATGATATTACCTGGCATTGCTGCGCTAACATGGCCTGGTTCTGTGGCACGAGAGCGACCCGCACCACCTTCAGCAACGTATTCGTTCAGAGATTCGAACACCACTTCTTCTGGCATACCGTCCAAAGACAAGTACAACTTGCGCTTGCCAACCCCAAAGTCACCCACGCCGGTGATTTCCACATTGTAGACTTCACCATGCACATCGATCTTGAACTCGGTAGCTAAGCCACCCGCTGCTGCACCTTGGCCAGCCTGCTCTGGCGGTAGCAAGACTTCTGGAACCAAGGTTCCGTCAGCACGTTGCTGTAAAAACTCACGGCCTAGTTCAGGGAACATAGCAAAGGTCAGTACGTCCTCTTCTGATTTCGCTAACTCGCCGATTTCTTTGCGCAGCTTATAAAGCTCTGGAGACAATGAATCTGCAGGACGAGCATCGTTAACCGATTCATTACCTACGGCTTTTTTCTGCACGTCTGGATTGACTGCCGCTGGCGGTTGGCCGTAGCCACCCAACAAGTAACGTTTCACTTCATTGGTGATGGTTTTATAACGCTGACCTGCCAATACGTTATAAACCGCCTGTGTACCAACGATTTGCGAGGTAGGCGTTACCAAAGGCGGATAACCTAAGTCAGCACGAACACGAGGAATCTCGGCAAACACCTCACGAATCTTGTCTAAGGCATTTTGCTCTTTTAACTGGTTCGCCAAGTTGGACATCATGCCGCCCGGTACTTGGTTAACCTGAACAGACACATCTTCGCGAGTAAATTCACTTTCAAATTGATGATACTTTTTACGAACATCACGGAAGTAATCGGCAATCTCTGACAACAAGGCCAAATCTAAACCCGTGTCGTAATCGGTATCTTTCAAAGCCGCCACTTGAGTCTCAGTCGCTGGGTGGCTGGTGCCACTGGCAAAGGATGAAATCGCGGTATCAATACGGTCGGCACCAGCTTCGATGGCTTTAAGCTGACACAAAGGCGCCAAACCTGAGGTTGAGTGGCTGTGTACGACCAAAGGCAAGTCGACTGCTTCTTTGATGGCTTTCACCAGATCATAAGTCGCATAAGGCGTTAACAAACCTGCCATGTCTTTAATAGCAATAGAATCTGCCCCCATGGCTTGCATGGCTTTAGCTTGCTCGACAAACAAGGCTGGCGTATGCACTGGGCTGGTCGTATAACAAATCGTACCTTGCGCATGTTTACCGGCTTTTTTTACCGCTTTCATCGCCGTTTCGATATTACGCAAATCATTTAGCGCATCAAACACACGGAAAACATCGATACCATTGTCTGCGGCCTTTTGCACAAAAGCTTCCACAACATCGTCAGCATAATGGCGATAACCCAGTAGATTTTGGCCACGCAATAACATTTGTAAACGGGTGTTTGGCAAAGCCGCACGAAGCTGACGCAAACGCTCCCAAGGGTCTTCTTTCAAAAAGCGTACGCAGGCATCAAAGGTTGCGCCGCCCCACACTTCCAAAGACCAAAAGCCTACTTGGTCGAGTTTCTCACAAATAGGTAACATGTCTTCCGTACGCATACGTGTAGCAATAAGTGATTGGTGAGCATCACGCAAGGTGACATCTGTCACTTCTATTTTTTGTTTAACTTGACTCATTTTCCTTCCTCCTGCGGATTATCGACCAACATGCGCTGCAATAGCGGCTGCCAACACCAAAGCGATATCACTTGGATGGCGTCTAACGGAATAATTTAATAATTCAGGGTGCGCTGGAACGAATCCAGTATTGAATTTCCCTTTGATGAAATCTGGATGTTTTAGAATTTGCTGATAATAATTGGCCGTGGTTTTGATACCATGCAAACGCATATCGTCAATAGCCCGACGACCGCGCGCCACCATCTCATCCCAGGTCAGCGCCCACACCACCAACTTCAAACACATGGAATCAAAGTAAGGTGGAATCTCGTAACCAGTATAAATCGCCGTATCCACACGAACCCCCGGTCCACCCGGTGCGTAGTAGTGAGTAATACGCCCAAAGCTGGGTAAGAAATCGTTCTTTGGATCTTCCGCGTTAATACGGAACTGCATCGCATAACCACGATAACTAATGTCTTCTTGGCGGAAGCTGAGCGGCGAACCAGCCGCGATACGAAGCTGTTCACGCACAATATCGACACCGGTGATTTGTTCGGTAATCGTGTGCTCAACCTGAACTCGCGTATTCATTTCCATAAAATACACTTCATTACCAGACAATAAGAACTCCACTGTACCCGCGTTGACATAGCCTACTGCTTTGGCTGCTCGCACCGCGAGATCACAAATGTATTGGCGTTGTTCTGGAGTGAGTTGTGGGCTTGGTGCAATCTCTATGAGCTTTTGGTTACGACGTTGAATCGAGCAATCACGTTCATACAAATGAATCGCATCACCTTGGGAATCCGCCAAAATTTGCACTTCAATATGACAAGGGTCAACAATGCATTTCTCTAAAAACACTTCAGCTGAACCAAAGGCTTTGGTCGCTTCTGAAATAACACGAGGATATTGGGAGGTTAATTCTTCTGGTGTATCGCAGCGGCGAATGCCTCGACCGCCACCACCAGAGGTTGCCTTGATCATCACCGGATAACCCACTTTCCCAGCTAAGGCAAGCGCCTCTTCAAGGTTCGCTAAATTCCCCTCTGAGCCAGGTGTAATTGGAATACCTGCAGCACGCATACTGTCCCGCGCTTGGGTTTTATCGCCCATTTTATGAATGACAGAAGAATGAGGCCCGATAAAGGTAACGCCTTTTTGCTCACACAGCTCTGCAAAATGCGCATTTTCAGACAAAAAACCATAACCTGGGTGAATCGCATCACAACCTGTTTCTATGGCTAAGTTCACTAGACGCAAAGGGTCTAAGTAACCGGCAAGTGGATCATCGCCTAACGAGTAAGACTCGTCTGCACGTTTGACATGCAACGCATATCGATCCGGTTCCGTAAATATCGCGACAGAGCGAATCCCAGCCTCTGAGCAAGCGCGAATGATACGAACCGCAATTTCACCTCGGTTAGCGATCAACACTTTTTTTAACATGAGTCACTCCTTTCTTGTTTGAAGAGATCACTGCACAACGTAGCCAGCACAACTTTTGTACAAATATCTCTGAATATTCAGACTACTCAAATACCAACCAAAGTAAAAATTGATATTACGACATTTATGTATAAGCTATTCCTGATAGATAAAAGCTGATAGATAAGAAAAAATAGATAAACCAAGGGGAAATAAAAACAATGCCTCAAAGTGTACAAAGTTTAGTCAGCCGACTCACTTTTAGACAGTTGCAAGTATTTAAGAGCGTTTATGAATTAAGCAGCTATAGCCGAGCTGGCGATATGTTGGGCCTTAGTCAGCCTGCCGTTAGCAACCAAATACGACAACTTGAACAAGCACTGGAACAACCACTGTTTGAATACGTTGGTCGCCAGCTTTACAGCACTGCGACGGCGAAGCGATTAGCTCAATGCATTCAGGCCATGTTTGATGAAATACAACGTTTTCAAGATGACTTATCAGAAGAAGCGGGGCTGATATCTGGTGAGTTAACCTTGGTTGCTGTGAGTACAGCGCAATATGTGGTGCCTTACTTACTTCGGGCTTATACCAGCCTGCATCCAAACGTCACAATAAATGTGAAAGTCATGAACCGCGCGGCGGCCATTGAACGACTCAACGAAAACCATGATGAATTAGCAATAATGGGCATGGTACAGAATGATAAGCCTATGTTTAGTATACCTTTTTTGAACAATGAGTTAATCGCTGTCGTACCACAAAACCACCCTCTTCTCACTCTAGAAGAGATCTCATTAAGTACCTTTTTAGAAAACAATTTACTACTTCGAGAAGCGGGTTCAGGCAGTCGATTAGCACTAGAACTGCATTGCCAAAAACAACGCATTCGCCTGCAAGCAGAAATGGAAATTGGCTCCAATGATGCCATAAAACACGCTGTTATTGCAGGGCTTGGTGTGGCTGTATTGCCCAGACTATGCATTCTCTCTGAATTAACTCTTGGCACCTTAATCGAAGTACCGATCAAAGACTTTCCCCTTCGCCGATCTTGGTGTTTAATCCATCCACAAGGACGTCACCCAACCCCAGCGATGCGTTCTTTTATTGACTATATTCAACAGAATATCGGTCAGTTTGAAACCATGTTTTCTCGAATGACTGAAAAATAATTTATTCAGGCCCTTTAGAGAAGGCTAACTTCCTTATCTACAGGGCCACTCATAGCTAATCATTTTTTCTTCCCCAAAAGACAACATCTATTCACACAGTGTTACTCAGTATTAGTGAACCACTAACAAACATCACGCGTATATGACACTTATCACACATTAAAGCCAAGCATTACAGTGTAAAATTCAACCAATACTGTAGGAATATGCCTACACGAAATCAGGGGGATACAGCTGTCTTACTGACGAAACATCCCAAGCGAGGAACTGTAATGTTTTTTACGAAACAAAAGAAAGCTAACGAAGAAACCATACCTAAGAACGAAGATTCGGCTTTCATCAAAGCGATGGAAAAGTTTTGTGCAACTATTAATTTTTTACCTGACGGCACAGTGTTAGACGCTAATTCATTATTCCTCAATACCGTGGGATATTCACTAGCAGAGATTCAAGGTCAAAAACATGCTCTATTTTGCCCAACTGAAGTTATATCCAGTCAAGATTACAAATATTTTTGGTCAGATTTAGCCGCTGGTAAAAGTAAACAAGGCACTTTTTTACGTAAGCATAAAGACGGTTCAGACATTTGGCTTGAAGCCACTTATTTTCCAGTCGAAGTCGATGGAAAAATAGTCAAAGTGGTTAAAATTGCTTCCGATGTTACGCAAAATAAAATCATTACTGATAGCCAAAGTGCTGTCTATAACGCTATTGATAGATCCTCAGCAACCATAGAATTTATGCCTAACGGCACTATTATCACGGCTAATGATAATTTCATTTCTACTATGGGGCACCGTTCTCGAAAAGACATTATTGGTCAACATCACCGTCAATTTTGCACACCTGAATTTTATCAAGAAAATCCTAAATTCTGGGCAGAGTTAGCTCATGGTGATTTCAAAACAGGACAATTCAAACGTATAAACAAACAAGGCAAAACAATTTGGCTCGAAGCTAGCTACAACCCAATTTTCGACCAATTTGGCAAAGTTATTAAGATTCTTAAAGTCGCTTCAGACATTACAGAACGAGTAAATACGCAACTAGCAATTCAGCACGCTGCTGAAGTGGCAAACTCAACATCGTTACAAACCGCCAAAGTGTCTGAAAATGGCGCAGATATATTACGCCGTACCGTTAATACCTCTGACAAAATCGTAGCAGATATTCAAGTATCTACCGATCTGATTGAGCAGCTAAATCACCAATCGCAAAGCATCGCCAAAATAGTCTCCACCATTGGCTCGATTGCCGATCAAACCAACTTGTTAGCGCTAAATGCGGCGATAGAAGCCGCCCGTGCAGGAGAAAATGGCAGAGGTTTTGCTGTTGTCGCTGATGAAGTTCGTACGCTCGCCGCCAGAACAAGTAAATCCACGGTCGAAATTGAAGACATGGTCAAACAAAATAGTAATTTAACCCTGCAAGCAAAAAATAGCATGAGTAAAGTAAGTGAACGCTCAAGCGAAAACGCACAACTAATTAATGAAGCATCAGACATCATTGATGAGATTTTAAAAGGCGCTAAACACGTTTCAAATACAGTAAGTACATTGCTGCATACAGAAAACTAATTACCTTTTCTTATCTAAAAGGTAACCAACCGTTACATTTCAGGACATTTTCACTACAGCTATAGAAATAAACACCATTTATAGTCTGATTATTAACACAGCAATAAACACTAAAAAATATGCAAGGCTAGGGAGAAGAAGCAAATGTTTTTCAGTAAAAAACAGACCGAATATAAACCAGTTCAATCTGTCGATAGTGCAGCAATAGAAGCAATGAGCAAATTTTGCGCTACTATCAGTTTTTTACCTGATGGCACCGTACTAGAAGCAAATCCCCTATTTCTTAATGCGGTTGGCTACTCTTTTGAAGAAGTTCAAGGACAAAAGCACGCCCTATTCTGCCCGACTCAAATCACATCTAGCCTAGATTACAAAAATTTCTGGCCAGACCTAGCGACAGGAAAAAGCAAACAAGGCACCTTTTTGCGCAAGCACAAAGACGGTTCGGATATTTGGCTTGAGGCGACTTATTTTCCTGTTGAAATAGATGGCATAGTAGTGAAAGTAATAAAGATTGCTTCCGATGTGACCAAAGCTAAACTTATAGCAGACAGTCAGCTAGCCGTTTACAACGCTATTGACCGCTCTTCTGCCACCATTGAATTTACACCAGACGGCACTGTAATTAGCGCAAATGACAATTTTTTAATGGCATTAGGTTATCAGTCAAAAAAAGACATAATTGGCCAGCACCACCGTAAATTTTGCACTGAACAATTTTATCAGGACAACCCAAACTTTTGGGCAGAGCTTGCTAATGGCGACTTCAAAACTGGTCAATTTGAGCGTGTTGGTAAACAAGGACAAACTGTCTGGTTAGAAGCCAGTTACAACCCTATTTTCGACCAATTTGGTAAGGTTGTAAAAGTCCTTAAAGTTGCCTCTGATATTACAGAACGGGTCAACATGCAACTCGCTATTCAACACGCAGCAGAAGTAGCTCACTCCACGTCAGTAGAAACCGCGCAAGTTTCAGAGAATGGCGCTCAAATTTTACGCCGTACAGTCGAAACGTCAGACAAAATTGTGGCCGATGTTGAAGTTTCTACCGAGTTGATCGAACAATTAAACCATCAGTCTGAAAGTATCGCCAAGATAGTGACAACCATTGGGTCTATTGCTGATCAAACCAATTTACTGGCATTAAACGCCGCGATAGAAGCCGCTCGCGCTGGCGAAAATGGTCGTGGGTTTGCGGTAGTGGCCGACGAGGTTCGAACACTAGCAGCAAGAACAAGCAAATCAACGATCGAAATTGATGACATGGTAAAACAGAACAGCAACTTAACTCGTCAAGCCAAAGACAGTATGAGCAAGGTGAGTGAACGCTCTAAAGAGAATGCGCAATTTATAGATGAAGCATCCGGCATCATTGATGAAATCCTGAAAGGCGCGATACACGTTTCCAATACCGTTAACAAATTATTGGATATTGAGAAAAACTAAAAAAATCCGCTAGCTATTATCGTAGATAGCGGATTTTTTATATTCACCATGGAATGCTCTAACAAGAAGATTTGTTACTTCGGCATTTCATGCTCTAACAACATCAAACCAGAACCTGTATTCGAAATTGGCGCATGGTAATTTCGATGCAGCTCGGTCACTTTACCCAGTAAAGTACCACGCATAGCAATCAACATATTTAGCTCAACAGCTTGCGCTCCACCTTGCTCAACAAGATCAATATTAGAGTATTTCGTTAAGGCTTCAGGGTCAGTAACCAACTTATCAAGGCAATCAATATCAAATGCACGATTGATAAAGCCCGCTCGTTCACCATCCAGCTGATGAGACATGCCGCCAGTTCCAAAGACAACCACATTGATGTCTTTTTCGTAAGATTCCACAGCACGGCCAATCGCTCTGCCCAGCTCAAACGTGCGTTTAGGTTGAGGCATTGGGTACTGTTCACAGTTGATACATACTGGAATAACTTTTACATGACCATATTTATGACCTGGCCACATAAGGTTAAGTGGAACCGTTAACCCATGATCAACCTTCATTTCTTGGCAGATCGTCATATCAAAGCCTTCGTCGACAATGCTGTTAGCAATGTGCCAAGACAAATCAGACTCACCAGTCACTGGTGGAATCGTCGGAATACCCCAGCCTTCATCAGAGTTGTAATACTCATCTGCAACCCCCATTGCAAACGTTGGCTTTTTATCGATAAAAAACTCTAAGCCGTGGTCGTTGTAAAACAAGATGATGACATCAGGCTTTTTCTCATTTAGCCAATCTCGCACTGGTGGGTAACCATCAAAAAATGGTTTCCAGTATGGCGTTTCCTCCAACCCATTTGCCATTGCGTTAGCAATCGCAGGGATATGAGAAGTCGTTACTGCACCAATAATTTTAGCCATTAGACTTCTCCTCGCCCATTTTTTTCTAGCATTGCTTTGAATTCATCAGTGCTCATGCCTGTTTGCAATCCACCAATATCTTGCATGTTTAGCTTTAGCAAACCGGTAAACTTTGCTAAATAATAAATACTGCCACCTTCACGCAAAAGCCCAATCACATCTCTATTACGAATGGCTTCTTTTTGCGCTTCTGTGAGTTTGAACTTTTCACAGTAAGCTTCTGGGTCGGCGTTAAATTCGTCACGTGCCACTTGATCATTAAACGAGTAACACATTTTATTTAAGCCATAGCCTTTTTTGGCCATTTGACCATCAAAAAGGTACGTACCTTGGAACTGTCGATCTGTGTAGTTACTAGCCATGTTGGTAACCTCTATTTTTATACTTGGCGGCTGGGTTTGGATTATTCCCAATACAGACGCATTGGATTATCCACCAGCAACGCTTGCTGTAGCTCTTGCGTCGGCGCGATATGAGGAATCACATCTACAAGGTGGCCATCATTTGGTGCTTCCACTTTCATATTAGGATGCGGCCAATCAGTTCCCCACAATACACGATCGGAGAATTTTTCCACCAACATACGAGCAAAAGGATAGACATCAGAATAGTCAGGCGCATGTTGCGTTAAACGCTCTGGACAACTAACCTTGCACCAAACATTGTCATTATCCGCCATGAAGTTAACAAAACGCTGGAAATCTGGATGATCCACGCCATTGGCAACATTTGGCGTTCCCATGTGGTCAACCACAATGGTGGTATTCAATTCTTTCAAGAAAGGAATCAAGTCTTCTAGATCCGCGGCTTCAAAGTACACCACAATGTGCCAACCGAAAGGACGAATTTTGTCAGCAATTGAGAAAAACACTTCTCTTGGCGTACTGTCTACAAGACGTTTAACAAAGTTAAAACGCACCCCACGAACACCCGCCGCGTGCATTTTTTCAAGTTCTTCGTGGGTTATTGAATCATCCACAAACGCGACACCTCGAGCCAAGTCGCCAGCGGCTTCTAACGCATCGATCAAAGCCGAGTTATCGGTACTGTGGCAAGACGCTTGAACAATTACGTTGCGAGAAAAACCTAGATGATCACGCAAGGCAAACAACTGCTCTTTTGACGCATCGCAAGGCGTGTATTTACGTTTTGGATGGTAGGGAAATTTATCCGCTGGACCAAAAACGTGGCAATGCGCATCTACCGCGCCTGCTGGCGCTTTGAAAGCGGGTTTGCTTGGAGCAGGATGAAATGGAATATAATCTTTGTCCATCATGTTCAAATACCTATTTTTTATAATTCGTTTTACTATCAATTAAAATCGCGTATCTATAAACCATTGCCATGGGCAAATACTTGCCCGTCAAATAGCTTTCTTGCGGTACGTAAAATGGCGGCAGAACCGACATCGCCGTTCTCATCTTGATCTAAAATCACCGTCATCGCGCCAATCGGATGCTCAACATCCAAAGTCATACGAGCACTTGACTTAAACTTAGCTACTTCATTAGCAGGAGAGCCTTTCAGAACCGCCGCTGTTGCCACACTGACTGCGCCTAATACGCCAATAGAGGCATGGCAGCGATGAGGAATAAACGTACGCGTCGAGATCGCTCCACCATTTGTTGCAGCGCTCACCATAGTCATTTTAGGAACGGATTTTTCTTTCACGTTACCCAGATTCATCATAGGACCAACTTGCAAACGAATGGATTCCAGCTTCGCACGCAGTTCGTCATTGGCTTCAAGCTCTTCACGAGATTCAGTACCAGTAATCCCCATATCAACAGCACGGATGATCACCACAGGCATACCGTTATCGATGCAAGTTACTTCAATGCCATCAATCACATCGACTACGTTACCCGTTGGCAACAAAGCACCACAGCTCGATCCTGCGGTATCTTGAAATACAATTGGAACCGCCGCAGAAAAGCCGGGCACGCCATCAATGCGAGCATCACCTTCGTACTGCACTTCACCGTCTTTGACCAACACACGTGCTACTGCGATTTGACCTGTGTTTTCCATGAAAATACGTACGGAGGTTTCGCCCTCTTGTGCTTCAACCAAGCTGCGCTCAATGGCAAACGGCGCAATACCCGATAGAATATTGCCGCAGTTTTGCGCATCGGTCACGATCGCCTGATCAACAAATACCTGTAAAAACAAGTAATCTACATCAGCATCGTCACGTGCAGACTTTTTCACCACAGCGACTTTTGATGCCAATGGATCTGCACCACCGATGCCGTCGATCTGACGTTCATCTGGCGAGCCCATCACGCGCAATAAAAACTGCGCACGCGCATCAACATCAGCAGGTAAATCTTCCGCTAAGAAATACGCCCCTTTTGATGTGCCGCCACGCATCCACATACAAGGCGCACTCTTTATAACGCCTGAATGTTTAGACATACTTTAAGCCTTTCTCTTTTAGGCGTGGGCGCATTTCATAAATGTCTAAGCCCAATTCGCCATTCGCCATACGTACGCGTTTTGCTTCTTCGTTTGCCATACGTTTACGAGACAATTCTAATACTTCAGCAGCATTCTCACGGCGCACGACAACCACACCGTCATCGTCGGCTACAATCACATCACCAGGATTAACCAAGGCATCAGCGCAAACCATAGGTACGTTCACTGAACCAACGGTTTCTTTAATCGTACCTTCAGCAAACACGGCTTTTGACCAAACAGGGAAGTTCATTTGGCGAAGGTCGCGAGTATCACGAACGCCCCCTTCGATAATCAAGCCAACCACACCACGAGATTGCGCTGATGTTGCTAACAAATCCCCAAAGAAGCCGTGATTCGAAGGAGACGTTGGCGCAAACACCATCACGTCACCCGCTTTGCACTGTTCAATCGCCACGTGCATCATCCAATTATCACCAGCGGCGCCAGAAATAGTGACAGCAGAACCAGCAATGGTTTTGTCCATCTGGATTGGACGCATGTAATGCGCCAATAGACCAACACGGCCTTGAGATTCATGAATCGTCGCTACACCGCACTCAGCTAAACCATCGATTACAGCTTGGTCGGCACGTTCAATATTTTGTACTACTACATTGTTTCGCATGATTTTTTTATCCCTTTTTAATCGAAAGTCTTACGCCTTAAGTCTGGAAAAAACACGACGAGCGTTGCCTTCAAAAATAGCTTGTTTCTGCTCTGCGGATAGCACTGTGTTGTTGTCGATATAACGTTTCGTGTCATCAAAATAATGACCTGTTTCTGGGTCAATACCACGTACAGCACCGATCATCTCAGAAGCAAACAAAATGTTCTTAGTAGGAATAATATCAAGAAGTAGATCGATACCACGTTGATGATAAACACAAGTATCAAAGTAGATGTTATTCAACACACGTTCAGCAAGATCAAAACCTTGGTCTTGTGCCATGCCACGGAAACGTCCCCAGTGATAAGGAACGGCACCGCCACCATGAGGGATGATGATTTTTAGCTCAGGAAAATCCTTAAAGACATCGGACATCATCAATTGCTGGAAACCAGTAGTATCTGCGCCTAAATAATGCGATCCAGTGGTGTGGAAACAGTCATTACATGCCGCGCTTACATGGATCATCGCAGGGATGTCGTATTCGCACATTTTTTCATAGATAGGATAAAAAGAACGATCTGCCAAAGACTTATCTTGCCAATAACCGCCACTTGGATCTGGGTTCAAGTTGATACCAATAAAGCCCATTTCTTCAACTGTACGAACAATCTCAGCAACTGACTTGCCTGGGTCAACACCTGGTGATTGTGGTAATTGTGCAACAGGAGCAAAGTTCTCAGGAAAAAGATCACAAACGCGACGAATCAAATCGTTTTGGTGTTCGGTCCAATATTGGCTGGTGTACTCATTACCAATATGGTGTCCCATCCAGCTAGCACGAGGAGAGAAAATAGTTAAGTCAGTACCACGCTCTTGCTGTAAACGCAGTTGATTATTGATAATGCTGTCGCGAATTTCGTCATCCGAAACAATGACTTTACCTTTTTCACCAACAAAAGCAGGGTCTTTAGCAACCTGAGCTTTTTGCTTATCGCGGTATTCACCAACACCAGGTGGTGTCGTCGTGTAATGTCCATGGCAATCTATAATCATGTTACTACTCTCTATTCTTATTTAAGGCGTTGTTTTTATTTGAGACACTGCTTTCATTTAAGGCAATTGCTGTGGAATAGAAGATTAGGCGTCTACTTTTATGTTCCTTACCTTTTTTATTTGAACAGTCATTCAATCCCAATATGTTCAGAGTATTCTTTAAGTGTAGACAATTTGGCTATTTCAATTTGGCCGAAAGGGTATTGCATTTTGAGATAGCTGTTTTTAAATACAGGTGTCATATCTACTCATTTCAGATATTTATTCTGGTGGAATTCGTTTTTTTGTAGGCCTGCCCTATACTAAAAACAAAGCCACCACATTGATATATATAGACTTTATAAAAAACATGCAGACAAAAAATGTTTTTGTATTCCTTTTTCGATATATAAGAGTCATAAAAAATTCATTTCTAAAAATGCAAAAATTACGACATTTTGATGGTGTTGCTTAGCAAAGCAGGCCAACAAGCGAATATCGAGAATTATGCAAAGACACTACATTTACGTGTTTGTCGGTCTTTAGGAAAAAATATAGGGTATTTTTGGAATGATCCTATATTATTTAAAAGCGTAAAAATGTGAATTGCGAGTACAGGACAGCCTGACTTACGACAAAGTAAGACAGAAAATACAAAAATAATACGACCGGGACACACGATCCCGAGCTTGGAGACGTAAAAATGAATCTAACAAAAAAAATCACACTTGGTTTACTTGCAGCTGGGGCAGTAAGTAGCGTTAGCGCAGCAGACCTAACTTTGACTATTGGCCACGTAGATCCTCAAGATTGGACGACCTCTAAAAAAGGCGCTGCAACTGAAGTTTTCAAAAACTTAGTGGAAGCAGAGTCTGGTGGTCGTATTGAAGTCAATGTTTACCCTTCTGGCCAGCTTGGCGGCGAAACGGATCTTGTTCAGTCTACTCAAGAAGGCACATTGAGCATGACAATGGTATCTGGCGCCTTTGCTAAAGTTTGTAAAGAAGCAGCGGTTCTAGAAATTCCTTACCTATTCCCATCAGCCCCTGTGGCCTGGGAAGTTCTAGACGGCGAATTCGGTAAAGCATTGTCTGAGCATTGCTTAAAAGAAAGCGGACTACGCACTCTTGCCTATGGCGAAACAGGCTTCCGTAACTTCACTAACTCTAAACGTCCTGTTGCAGAACCAAAAGATTTGAATGGTTTGAAAATCCGCGTTCAAACATTGCCTCTGTACGTAGAAATGGTAAAAGCGATGGGCGCAGAACCTACACCAATCGCATGGCCTGAAGTGCCATCTGCATTAACAACTGGCGTGGTTGACGGACAAGAAAACCCTGTTAGTGTTATTGAAGCGAACAAATTCTATGAGTTCCAAAAATACCTAACACTAGACGGTCACGTTTACGGCACAGATTTCTTGCTAATCAACGAAGATCTTTATCAATCATTGAGCGATGAAGACCGCGCTATTATTGACCGCGCAGCTAAAGTAGCAGGAACCTTAGGTCGTGCAGTACAGCAATTTAACTCTGCTAAAGGCTTAAAGTCTCTTGCAGCAAACGGCATGCAAATCACCACGCCAACACCTGCTCAACTAGCTAAGTTCCGCGATATTGCGCAACCAGCTGTTATAAACTGGTTGAAAGGTGAAGTGCAACCAGAGTGGATCGAACGTGCTCAAATGTCTGTAAAAGTCGTTAGCAATTCGCAATAAGTTCAGTATTTGAAATCAGGTAACCGAAAACTTTGCTTATGGTTTTCGGTTACTTTTCCTTTGTCACAACCCGGAAAGCTCACCATGAAGCGCCTCTATAAAAATACTCTCGCAATTTTAACTGGTACATCCCTATTCGTTATCTTTGGCGTTGTTTTAGTTAGTAGCTTGAGTCGCTACTTATTTAACTCACCGATCCAATGGAGCGAGGAAGTCGCAAAATACGCCATGATCTACGGCACTATGTTTGGGATGGCATTGTGTTATTTAGAAGGCATTCACATTCGTTTTACTTTTTTAGAAGACTTGGTCTCAGCCAAAATTCGTCATGCTCTACATTTTATATCTGACGTTATCGCACTAGTAAGCGGCTGCGTACTGACCTATTCCGGCTACATTTTCATGATGAAGCGAGGTGCAATACAAGCTCCTGGCACAGGCATTCAGATGTATTATTTTCAAGTCGCCATGGTTATTGGTGGCGTGTGTCTAACTATTGCCGCACTCATTCGTCTAATCGACTATTTTCAATCAACAACGTTAGAGAAAGGACAGTAATCATGCTAGGTCTTGGGATTCTTATTGTTCTTTTGATTATTGGCAGCCCTATTGCGTTCGCCATTTTACTAGGCGTTGTAGGTCATGTTTACACATTACCTTTTAATGTCAGTCTCGTCGCCCAACGTATTTTCAGCGGCTTAGACTCTTTTTCTATTTTAGCGATTCCACTTTTTGTTCTGGCTGGCGAGCTAATGAATGAAAGTGGTATTACAGGCCGAATTATCAACTTTGCTAACGCTTTAGTTGGTCATATGAAAGCAGGCCTTGCCCATGTAAACATCTGGGCATCTGTCATTTTTGCCGGATTATCTGGTTCAGCTGTTGCCGATACCTCGGCACTTGGACGTGTTTTTATTCCGACGATGGAAAAAGAAGGTTATCCGCGCTCTTTTGCTGCGGCATTAACCGCCGCATCGTCTGTTATCGGGCCGATGATTCCGCCAAGTATTCCAGTGATTATTTATGCTTTGATCACTACCGGTGTTTCTGTCCCTGCACTCTTTCTTGCGGGCGTAACACCTGGACTATTTCTAGCTATTGGTTTATCTATCTATGTTTACTTTTTTGCGGGTCATTACGCGCCTTTAAAAGCAAAACTGTCCATGAAAGAGCGCTGGAAAGCCTTCGTTGAAGCTTGGATTCCGCTATTCATGCCAATTTTCATTGTGGGCTCAATCCTTACCGGTATTGTGACACCAACGGAAGCTGCTGCCTTTGCTGCTGCTTATGCTTTATTGGCAGGTATATTCATCCTGAAAAGCCTGAAAGTATCGAGTTTGCCACGCATTTTCATTCGAGCCATGCGTGACTCGTCTGTGATCCTAATCGTGATTGGCGTTGTTGCTGCAGCGAACTGGTTGTTAACTTTCTCAAGAGTGCCGCAAACGGTTAGCCAAATGGTACTAGAGCAAGTATCTAGTCCTTGGATGTTCCTAATCCTAGTCAACGTAATTTTACTGATTGTCGGTCTATTCCTGGAAGGGATCGCAGCGATGCTAATATTGCTACCGATTCTGCATCCTATTGCGATGAGTCTTGGTATCGATCCAGTACATTTTGGTATTGTGGTGATTTTCAACCTGATGATCGGCCTTGTCACACCACCAATGGGAATTTGTTTATTCGTGTCTAACTCGATTGCTAACGTAGGTATTGCAGCTATATCAAGACAAATCATGCCACTCTTCTTAGTTGAGCTGGCAGTACTAATCTTGATTACCTTTGTGCCAAGTACGGTAACCTTCTTACCAACTTTATTTGGTTATTAGCCAATAATGAACGAAGCATAAAGATGAGATATAAAAAAACGACGCTCGGTGCGTCGTTTTTTTTGCCTGACTAATAAGGCTAAACAAAAAGCTTATAGCTGAGACAAAACATATTCAGCTGAACTCACTTTGTATTCACCAGGCTCATCCAACCATAACTGCTGAACAATGCCATTGGTCACTAACATGGCATATCGACGGCTACGAATGCCCATTTTAGCGGCGGAAATATCCAGCTCTAATCCCATAGAGCAAGTAAACTCAGCCAGACCATCAGCGGCCATTATCAGGTTTTCAGCGTTATTTGCCTTACCCCAAGCATTCATAACAAAAACGTCATTCACAGAAAGACAAACAATGTCGTCTATCCCTTTTTCTTTTAAAGCATCAAAGTGCACAACAAAGCCAGGTAAGTGGCTAGCACTACAAGTTGGAGTGAAAGCACCCGGTACGGCAAACATCAACACAGTTTTGCCAGAGAAGAATTCAGTGACATCTACTGTCTCTGGACCCTCTTCTCCCATCACCTGAAACGCACCATGAGGTAACATATCACCCATAAGAATCGACATGAACTTTATCTCCAGAGAATTAAGTTACCCCAATATTAACGCAACCTATCTTAGAAAAACCATCAAACAATCTTAAATTGACTAAGTAGTTGCTTCTGATGAGATGCCAGTTTAGACAATCCTTCGCTGTCTTTCTCGCTCTGATCAGACCCCAATGCTGCTTGTTCAGACATCTCAGATATTTCTAATACATTTTGTTTTATTTCTTGTGCCACGGCAGATTGCTCTTCGGCGGCGGTGGCAATTTGCATACTCAAGTCTCGAATCTCAGCCATACTGCTTTGCAATTCAACCAGTGATAATCCGACTGTGCGGGCTTCCTCAACACTAGAAGTTGCGCTTTTACGACTATCCTCCATACTAGCAACGGTTTTTGTCACGCCTTGCTGTAATTGTGCGATAACGTGCTGAATCTCTTCAGTGGAGCTGTGCGTTCGAGTCGCCAAAGTACGAACCTCATCTGCTACCACGGCAAAGCCTCGACCTTGCTCTCCAGCACGAGCCGCTTCTATCGCCGCGTTCAATGCCAATAAGTTCGTCTGCTCCGCAATACCTTGGATCACCTCCAAAATACGATCTATACTCTTCGAATGCTCATCCAGTTCATTCACAACCGAAGTCGACTCTTCTATTTGATCGAGAAGATGTTCGATCTTATGAATGTTGGTATCCATTTGTTCGCGGTTTTTATTAGCTCTTTGATCAACCGATTGAATCTGATGCAAAATAATTTCTGAGCTTTTTGCCACCTGATCTACCGTAGATACCATTTCTGACATGGACGAAGCCACTTCTGTGGTTCTTTCATTCTGTGCACCCATCAAGCGTTTAGAATCACTCGCTAAACGAACATTACTGCCCGCAGACTCAGCCACTTCATTAGACGCCTGATCAATTTCAGACATGACCTTCTGTAACTTCGCCACCAACCCATTTACCCAAGCGGATAACTCACCAAACTCATCTTTGGTTTTCACTTTACTGCGCTGAGTAAAATCCCCATCCGAAATCTCGCCTAATACTGTCATCACTTCTTTCAATGGAAGGCGAATACTTCTACTCACCCATAAAGTCACCAGCACAGCAATGACTATAGATATCACCAACACTACTTCAATAATAAGGGTAGATAATGACGCTGCATTCGTCGCTTCTGCTTTAGCACTAGCACCCATCAAAGTTGCTTCAGACAATAACTGTTGCACAGACGCATTAACCAACTCCATGCTATCTGACAGCTGTTTCGCAAGTACTTCAGATTCTTGCACCAGACGAGCATTCTCGTAAAATTTCGCCACCACACCATCGTCAGATATCACACTGATTTCTATTTCACTCACTAAATCATTGATATTGTCATCATTTAAATAAGATTGTTTGTCTTTTAGACTAGAAATTATAGATGCCATGCCCTCGCGCAATTCCTGCATTTTATCTAGGCTACGTACATCAAAATAATCATTAATGGATACTTGAAGACTTTCTATTTGACTGTGCATATAAGAAGCAGCAAATTGAATTTCAGAGGTATCGCCATCCGTCACTAGTATGCCCAAGTCTTCAGCTGCAAAATTAATGGCATCTTTTAGATCAAGTTTCTCATCTGGCACCACAGCCTGCAGTTGCAGCATCGTTTTATGGTTAGAAAAAGCCACATCGGTGTAACCAAAAAATTTGGCAACTTCTACATTGATGCTTTCTAAAGTTTGATTCATCACAGGAAGGTCCTGAAGTTGCGCAGACAACTGCTCAGACACTTCACTAAATTCCTGTTTATGCTTCAAAAAACGTGCGGATAAATCTTCTAACGAATCGGGGGTTTTACTAAGTAAGTACTGTAAAACCGCAGCGTTGGCTAAGCTCACATCTTCTTTAAGTGCGTTACTGGTAGATGAGATATCTGCCACTTTCCCTGTCACTACATTTAATCTATCTTCAATTTTGTTGATGCCAACAAATCCAGATGCAGCAATCATCAACAAAAGCAGCAGTAAAATACCAAAGCCAAATAAAATCCTTTGAATAACGGACAACGACATAATCGACCTCTAAATTAAAATCTGCACTAAATTTTTTATTTGCCTATCTTAAGGCAAGACATTCGAGTTTACGGAAATCTGACCAAATATACAGGAATACCATAACACTTTGTTTACAATTAGTGTCCATTCCAGAGCGGCAAAAAATGCTACTTAGCATGCTGATCTCTAACACCATCTAAACAGCATAGATTTCTTTCAATCCGCCAATCTGGTAGATTGAGTACCTCTCATTTTGAATGCGACCTGCACTTTATGGATTGCCCCTTATACGAAAAAATCGCCAACCAAATTGAACACCAAGTTCATGAAGGTATTTTCTTACCAGGCGCAAAGATCCCATCAGTTCGTAAATCCAGCAAACAAATGGAAGTCAGTGTCGCCACCGTACTACAAGCTTACAGTTTGCTAGAAGATCGAGGAGTCATAAAAGCACGTCCTCAGAAAGGCTATTTCGTTCAAGAAAACCAATTACAGCCTAAAGAGCCTGCAAAAATTGAACCGACTAAGAATGATGGCACCATACATGCGCTCCTGCGACGCTTACTGCACGCTTCGCAGGACGGCAATATCATTCAGTTTGGCGCGGCCATACCCAAAAGCCAGTTCTTACCAATAAGACAGTTACAGCGCTCTGTAGGCCGCCTGATGCGCTTAGAACCTGAAATATGCGCAGCTTATGAGTTCACGCCAGGATCACTTAGCTTGCGCCGACAGATTGCCATCCGCATGCTCGATAGCGGCTGCCAATTACAACCCGACGACATAACCATTACTCTGGGTTGTCAAAACGCCTTGATGCTTTCATTACAAGCGGTTGCAAAAGCTGGCGATACTATCGCCATCGAAAGCCCTGCTTATCATGGTGTATTACAAATCATTGAAGTGTTGAACTTAAAGGCAGTTGAAATTCCATGTTCTGCGGGAACAGGCATAGACTTAGATATTCTAGAAAACGCCGCCAAAGAATGGAGTATAAAGGCGTGCGTGGTGACACCTAATAATCAAAACCCAATTGGTGCCACACTCAACCACCAAGCAAGGCAACGTATTATTAATCAATCCGTTCAATACGGTTTCACTCTGATTGAAGACGATGTATACGGAGAGTTGAGTTATAAAGACAAGCGAGAAAGGTCTCTAAAAGCAGACGACAAACATAACACCGTTATTTACTGTAGCTCTTTTTCCAAAAGTATTGCGCCTGGGTTTCGCATTGGTTGGATTGTTGGTGGCCCTTTTCAAACTCAGATTGAACATTACGCTTATGTTCAATCCCTGGCGATTCCCACATTAACGCAAACAGCTATCGCCAATTTTCTAGAAAACGGCGCGTATGATCGTCATTTACGAAAAACCCGACAATCTTATCAAGACAACTTAGCTCGCTGTCAGGCGCTCATTCAGGATCACTTTCCTGCAGGTACTCAAACCTCTACGCCAAAGGGTGGATTTTTATTATGGGTCACTTTACCAGACACGGTAAACGCGATGACACTTCATGCTCAAGCGTTAGAGATTAGCATTGGCTTACTACCGGGCTTAGCCTTCAGCTTAACAGCACAATTTAGCCATCATTTTCGTCTAAATTACGCACTAAATTGGGATAATAAAACCGACGCCGCACTAAAAGAGCTCGGTAAACTTTGCCAACAACAAATAAGCTGATCTAAGCTAGTCATATGAGCTTAGTGTTACTAAATGCACAGCATTGCGTAAGGCATTTCTACATATAAGTAGAAGTTATGATTTTGTTCTCAGACATCCTAAAATTCGTCTGTACAGACAGGGCAAAAAGCGTACAATTCGCATTCTTTTTTAAACACTCTGCCTTCTTGGCCGATAACATGAATATCTGAAATAGTAGCTGGCTTGTTGCGATGGAATTTGTTGCACATCCGAGAGACCTTCCGTTAGACATTACGCTAATAGAAGATCAGCCCTTTCCTCAAATTACTGAAGATAGAGCTGGGTTTGTCGGTATCACATATGTCACCCTTCGTCCTTTTGACAATGGACGCTCGGTAAGAATTACATTGGAAGAGATTGACCCAAACTTTTGCGTGTCTGGCCGTATCGTTTGGTGCAATAAAGAGACTGACGGCTATCGTATTGCCATTGAATTCCCAACCAAAGAAGAGTGTTACTGTGTTCGCATGATCGAGCAGCTCTCTCAGATAGAACATTACCGACGCCAAGCTAAAATCGAAGGCCGACGACTCAACTACAATGAAGCCGCCGCTGAATGGATACAAAAATTCGCTGCCAGCTTTCCTGCGTTTACTATTTAATTTTTCTCTTCTAGAAGACACGATTCAATAAGACACTATGACAACAACACTTTCTCAGCGTGATATCGATATCATCACCGCACAGCTCGGACGTACTCCAAGCGGCATTAGCGCCATTGCACATTATTCACCTAACGGTATTCCTCAAGTATTAGAAATGGAAACTTGGGTTTTCGAGCAACCATTTCCTACTCTTTATTGGCTTTCCAGCAAGGCTATCGACAAAGCTTTGGCAAAAATAGAAAGCCATGGTGTTGTAAAAGAGCTTGAACAGCGCATAAAAGACGACGAAATATTACGAGAAGCACATCATGCTTCTCACCGCGATTACATCGCAAGGCGTTGGGAAGTCATGAGCGCTGAGCACAAAGCTATTATTGAAGAAAAAGGCTTCAAGCCTTTATTTGATAAGCTGGGAATTGGCGGCATTGCAAATTGGGATCAAGTTCGATGCCTACATATGCAATATGCTCATCATTTGGCAGGTAACAATGTTATTGGTCGTATTCTCGACGAAGAATATGGCATGAAAGCCATCGCTGACGCTGAATAACTTCAATTAAAAAACGCACATAAAAAAGGGGAACGACCTATCATGTCACTCCCCTTTTTGTAAGTACGAAGCTTAAAGCAAGGATTTATTTCAAGCTCTTTAGAGTAGCTCTTAATTCTTCTGCAGTTGTTACCTTTGGCAAGACTTCACGGATACGATTGAACGCAGCCTGAGCAACAGCAGCACGCTGTGCATAAGTAGTTAATGCACCACCAGTCCAACCTGCCAACTTAACCATTTCATTTTTGAAATGATTACCACCAACACCATGCCCGCCTAGCGACATCAATGCATCTTCGATCTCTAAATAGCTTGGACGCTCACCACCAAACTTCATAAAATCATCTTGCTGTACTTCGGCAAACTGTTTCGACATTCTCTAAACCCTTTGTGAATAAACATCCTTTGTTAAAGTTAGCCATATTTGCCTTATCACACAAGACAAAGCATGTATCAAATCGTAAAAAGCTAGTCTCGAGTGCGAACACGATCCACGGCTTTTTGCCAACCTTGATACAACTTATCACCTGTGCCTTCTGCCATTGTGGGTTCAAAACATTTATCTGCTTTCCACAAGGCTTCAACCTCATTAAGAGACTGATAAAGACCAATCTGCAAACCCGCCAAAAATGCAGCGCCCAATGCTGTCGTTTCTGTGACGCAAGGACGTTCCACCGTAATTTCTAACAAATCACTTAAGAACTGCACCATCACATCATTTATTACCATTCCACCATCGACACGTAAAGAGCTAAATGTTGCGCCATCTTGTGCCATGGCACCTACTAGGTCTTTTGTCTGATAACACACAGAACGCAAACCAGCGCTAACGATATCCGCAACACTAGTATCACGCGTTAATCCAATCATAGCGCCACGGGCATCTGGATCCCAATATGGTGCACCCAAGCCAGTAAAGGCTGGCACTAAATAAACAGAATCATCATTCAATGCTTGCTGCGCGAGACTTTGTGTTTCCTTGGCATCAGAAAATAGCTTCAAGCCATCTCGCAACCATTGAATCGCCGCACCAGCCACAAAGATACTACCTTCAAGCGCATACGTGACTTTTCCGTTTAAACGATAACCTACAGTCGTAAGTAGCTTATGTTCAGATCGAATAGCTTTATCGCCAGTATTCAAAATCATGAAACAGCCAGTACCATAAGTACTTTTCACCATACCCGGCGTAAAACATGCTTGCCCAACTAAGGCGGCTTGCTGATCACCAGCAACACCATTCACAGGAATTTCAGCCCCCAACCAAGAAGCATCAATAACACCAAAGTCTGCGCTACAGTCCAACACTTCAGGGAACAATACATCACCGATTCCTAGCAGCTCGATCAGTTCGTCATCCCATTCTTGAGTATGAATGTTGAATGCCATAGTACGAGCCGCATTGGTCGCATCAGTTTTATGAGATTTTCCGTTAGTTAATCGCCACAATAAAAAACTGTCGACCGTACCAAAAGCCAAACGCCCTGCTTGGGCTTTTTCACGCGCACCATCAACATTATCTAAAATCCAACGAATTTTGGTGGCAGAAAAATATGGATCGATTAATAATCCGGTCTTTTCTTGTACTTTTTCACCTAAACCTTTATCGCTTAATGACTGACAGAATCCACTAGTACGTCTATCTTGCCAAACAATCGCGTTATAAACCGGCTTGCCTGTTTCGGTATCCCATAAAATGGTAGTTTCACGTTGATTAGTGATACCTATGGTTGCTATCGCTTGCGCATCGATGCCTGTATCCTTGAGAACAGAGCGACACACAGCTAAAGTAGATGACCATATATCCTCTGGATCGTGCTCAACCCAGCCATCATCAGGGAAAATTTGCGGAAACTCTTGTTGAGATTGGCCAACACGAGTGCCTTTTTCATCAAATAAAATAGCCCGAGAACTGGTGGTGCCTTGATCAATAGCAAGAATATAATGCGTCATGGTGAATTCTCTTTGAAATCACAGCCACTCAAAAGTAAGCGACTTAATTGTTGTTTTGTTTTTTGAACATGAATATTCAAATACGAATATTCTCTATTAAAAACCAATGCGCACTCATTTAGCAAGCCTCGCTTAACAAGTAATGTCTTTTATCAGGAGAAGAAAACAATATGGGCCAACTCTCTCGCCAAGACAATATTGTCGCCATAGTGAAAGAAAAGGGTTATGTGACCATCGATGAACTGGCCAGCCAATTCGCCGTTACACCGCAAACCATTCGTCGCGATATTAATGAGCTGGCTAAAGCTGGGCAAATACGCCGACACCATGGTGGAGCAAGCTACGACTCCAGTACTACCAATGTGGCTTATGCCACTCGACAAATTTTGCAACTTCCAGCAAAAGAAAAAATAGCCAAACGAATCGCTGCAGAAATCCCCAATCATGCTTCCTTGTTTATCAACATTGGCACCACAACCGAAACCGTTGCACGGGAGTTGTTGAATCATCAAGGCCTGCAAGTTATAACCAATAACCTTAACGTTGCCGCCATTTTAAGCGGAAAAGAAGACTTTACTGTTATTATTGCAGGCGGTACCGTTCGTGCTCGAGACGGTGGTGTTATGGGTGAAGCCACTATAGACTTCATCAATCAATTCCGTGTGGACTTTGGCATCATAGGTATCAGTGGTATTGATCCTAACGATGGCTCACTATTGGATTACGATTACCAAGAGGTTCGAGTAGCTCAAAGTATTATCAATAATTCTCGTACCGTTTTTCTGGCTGCTGACAGCGCGAAGTTCGGTCGTAATGCTGTCGTTAGATTAGGCAACATAACCCAAGTCGACAGGTTGTTTACTGACGAACAACCACCAAAAGCCATTATGAAATTGATGAAAGAACATAAAGTTCGATTAGAACTTTGCACGCCTAAGTAATCCTTAGGCGTCGCACCACGCCTCAAATTCAACGCAATAAACAGCCATTTCGACTCTTCTTCAGACCAAAAAAAGATTAAATATTCACCAAAACTTCACAAAGCGTTATTGTCATAATAGGTTTAGAGGTTTAATATCGAAAACAAATGTTCATTTTCGAACATAAACATTCGTATTTTAATCGTGAGGCTTAGCATGAATCACTCCCATTTTGACCTATTTGTTGTTGGCGGCGGCATTAACGGCACTGGAATAGCCGCCGATGCAGCAGGACGAGGCCTAGATGTTGGCCTTTGTGAAATGGGAGATTTGGCTCATGCCACGTCATCATCGAGCAGCAAGTTAATCCACGGCGGTTTACGCTATTTAGAGCATTACGAGTTTCGCCTAGTAAAAGAAGCCCTAACAGAACGCGAAGTATTACTCAAAGTCGCGCCTCATCTTGTCACACCAATGCGCTTTCAAATGCCTCATAGACCGCACCTACGTCCAGCTTGGCTGATACGTATTGGCTTATTTCTATATGACAACTTAGGTAAACGCGAAACACTGTTAGGCTCTAAAGGCGTCAAATACGGCGCAGACAGCCCATTAAAAGATGATATTACACAAGGTTTCGAATACTCAGATTGCTGGGTGGACGATGCACGCTTGGTAGTGACCAATGCACTGAGCGCTCAACAAAATGGCGCTTCTATTTTTGCTCGCACTCGCTGCACTTCTGCTAAACGTATCGACAACCAATGGCATATCTGTCTAGAAGATCAAATCACCAAAGAAACTCATGAAATAACAGCCAAAGCCTTGGTAAACGCAGCGGGCCCTTGGGTGTCTTCGTTCATAGAAACGAAACTAGAACAAAAAGCCCCTTACGGCATTCGTATGATCAAAGGCAGCCATATTGTTGTGCCAAAACTGTATCAACACTCCAACGCCTTCATTATGCAAAACACCGACAAGCGTATCGTTTTTGCAATCCCTTACCGCGAACACTACACATTGTTAGGTACAACTGATGTCGAATACAAAGGTGACCCGAACGATGTTGCTATTTCAGAAAATGAAACGCAGTACATATTGAAAGTGGCAAACGATCATTTCAAAAAGGCACTCACGCCTACGGATGTTGTCTGGAGCTATTCTGGCGTAAGACCGTTGTTAGAAGACGAGTCTTCTGATCCGTCTGCCGTGACTCGTGACTACACACTGCACCTTGACGACCAAAATCATAAGGCACCGTTGCTAAGTATTTTTGGCGGGAAGATCACTACCTACCGTAAACTAGCGTTGTCTGCGATGAAGAAGCTTACGCCCTACTTTGATAGCCTTGGAGACGAATGGACTCATAGCAAACCGTTGCCAGGCGGTGACTTAGGCATGTCTCTAGATGGTTTTGCAATGAAGTTACAGCAAGATTATCCCTTTATAGGTGCACAGCTTGCTCATAGATTTGCTAATAGCTACGGCTCACTAGCCCACATATTATTAAATAAAACCAATTCAGAGAGCGATCTTGGCCAACACTTCGGTAATCAGCTCTATCAAGTGGAAGTGGATTATTTGATCAACCATGAATGGGCTCATTCGGCAGAAGACATTCTTTGGCGCCGCACTAAACTTGGCCTTGAATTCACACCAGATCAAGTAAACGCACTTGAAAGCTACATACAGACCAAAATTTAATCTAGCCCAATAGAAAACTCGATAATTACTACTCTTTAGCCTGTCCAAACGATTGTTTGGACAGGCTTTTTTTGATCTACTAAAAAGCATCAAGCCCGCACCTAACAGGAACCTAAACTCAATGGACTTTGTTTTTTTCGATATCTCTATTTGGATCTACCTTGCTCTCTTTGCTGCCGCTTTTTTTGCAGGTGTCATTGATGCTATTGCAGGCGGTGGTGGTTTAATTACTGTGCCGGTTTTATTAGCGGCAGGGCTGTCACCAGCCGAAGCACTTGCTACCAATAAATTACAAGGTTGCGCAGGGACAGTCTCAGCGTCTTACCACTTCATAAAAAAAGGCCAAGTGAAGCTGTCTGATATGTGGCTCCCCATTTTGATGACAGCCATCGGCGCTATCTGCGGCACACTATTAGTCTCTTATTTAGACAGTAGCCTACTGCTAAAAGCCGTTCCAATTATCTTAATCGCGGTAGCCATTTTCTTTTTCTTCTTACCCAAGGTTCAGCCTTACATTGCCAGTAAATTTTCACTTACTCATATACAGTTTGCAGTGATTATCGGCACTAGTATTGGTTTTTATGATGGCTTGATTGGACCAGGAACAGGCGCTTTCTTTTCTACTGCTTATTTGTGTTTGATGGGGCTCACGGTTGTTTCAGCAACGGCTCATACAAAAGTACTCAACGCGACCAGTAACCTAGCCTCTTTGGCCATGTTTGCCTTTAGCGGTCACCTTATTTGGGCATTAGGTATTGTGATGGGAATTGGACAATGGTTTGGCGCGCAAATTGGCTCACGCCTCGTCATCACCAAAGGTGCGAAACTTATTCGCCCAATGGTGATTATTATGTGCTTGGCAATTTCGATTAAATTACTATTAGATAACTAATTTTCATGAAATCAGATCATCGGGCGTCGTCAAAGCATCCTCTTGTGAGTATTCGTAGCACTGCGCTACTAACCAACTAAGCAACTGCTGAACTGGCTCTCGTTGACGCTGCATTTCAGGACACACAAACAAATACGCATGCCCTTCATCCAATATTTCCGCAAACGGCATTATCAATCGCCCATGCTGAATATCATCCATGACTAAAGGCGTTCTACCTAAAGCAACACCTTGCCCAGCAATAGCGGCCTGCACGGCAAGATCGCCTCGGTTAAAACTGATACCACGAGAAGGTTTAATACCTTTTGCATTAGCGAGTAGCAGCCATTTTTCCCATTCCGCGTAAGGGCTAGAAAAACGCCATTCAGAGTCATCATTTAATAAAGGCACTTGTGCTAATTGACTAGGTTCAGCTAACGATCTCAGCTCTGCAAATGCGGGACTACAAACTGGAAACACCTTATCTTTCATCAAAGGAACAATATGCCCTTTTGAGCTATGGACATGACTATGCACTATCGCCACATCAATTCTGTCGCGCTGAAAGTTCACCTCTCTATCATTAGCCTGAATACGAAGCTGTAAATCAGGGTAAGCTTCTTGCAAACTACCTAATCGAGGAATCAACCACTTGGTTGCAAAGGACGGCATAACAGAAACCGACAAAATATTAGACGTTTCTTCTTCCTGTAATTCTAGAACCAAGTCATTAATTTCAGTAAAACTATGATTCAACTGCACGGCCAAACGCGCACCCGCCACCGTCAACTCAAGACGTCGATGATAACGGACAAACAAAGTCAGCTTTAAACGCTCTTCTAACTGCCGAATTTGCTGGCTCACAGCGCCTTGTGTAAGGTGCATTTCTTGCGCGGCTTTTGTAAAACTCAAATGTCTTGCCGCGATGGCAAAGGTACCTAACCCTGCTAATGGAACAGACTTCATAAAACAATCACCATAAGACGATCTCAGCTACTGCAAAATTTAAAAAACGCAAAATCAAAAAAAGAATGAAAATAAGCCAAAAACAGCGAAAAGCGTATAACCAACTATAGATAAATACATATAAAACAACAATTTAACAAAAATAGACTCTCATTTTTTAATAACAAAGACTGCATTTATTAAATAGATCGGGTATTTTGCATTAATTTGTCTAATCCAACAAATCAATTTATATCGTTTGTAACACACAAGCAAAAATATAAAATATTCGCATCTCTTAGGTTGAACAGCGACCTAATATTTATCGATACAGCCCTAACTGTATTGCCTCTAAAACTTGTCCCACAGTCATGTTTTAGATGAATATCACCATTCCCCACAGGATGATGTTATTCGCAACTGCTAGTTACTTTTGTTGAAGCCGGACCTTGTCCGGCTTTTTTTTTGCTTAAAATCTCAAATTACACAGAGTTAAAGCAAAAAAAAACGGCGACCCAAAGGGTCGCCGTTAAATAACAAACACGTAATGTGTCCGGTCATTTCTTAAGCTGCTTTTGCTTTACTCTCAAGCAATTCAACCTTGGTAAAATTTGCCTGTGCAAGTTTCTCCATCAAACGCACAACCTGACAGCTGTAGCCGTATTCGTTATCATACCAAACATATAGAGTCGCTTGATTACCACGAACTTTCGTAGACAAGGAATCTAGAATGCCTGCTTGCTGAGAGCCAATAAAGTCGGAGCTAACCGCATCACATTCTTCACTGTAACCAATCTGACCTGTTAATTCAGCGCTATTTGATGCAGATTTTAACAACTGGTTAATGGCTTCAACCGACGCTGCAGACTTCAAATTCAGACTCAAAACAGCGATAGAAACGTTGATAACAGGAACTCGGATTGCGCTGCCACTCAACTTACCTTCTAAAGAAGGAATCGCTTTTGATACTGCTTTTGCTGCACCCGTTTCAGTCATTACCATGTTCATGCCCGCAGCACGACCACGGCGATCACCTTTATGGATATTATCGATTAGGTTTTGGTCATTCGTGTAAGCATGAACAGTTTCTACATGACCAGACTCAATGCCGAATGTTTTTTCTAGTACTGACAAAATAGGTGTAATCGCGTTTGTCGTACAAGAGGCAGCAGAAACAATACGATCAGCGTCTGTTACATCATTATCGTTTACACCAAAAACGATGTTTTTCATTTCTTTACCAGGAGCCGTTAGGACAACACGCTCAATGCCTGGACGATTCAAGTGAACACTCAAACCGTCATGATCGCGCCAGCGCCCTGTGTTATCAACAAGCAAAGCGTTGTTAATACCATGGGCTTGGTAATCAACTTCAGCAGGATCAGAAGCATAAATCACTTTAACTGGCGAACCATTGATGATCAGAGCTTGATTCTCTTCATCCACTTTTACTAAACCGTCATATACACCATGAACAGAATCGTACTTCAGCAAGCTAGCACGTTTAGAAAGGTCGTTGTCGCACGCTTTACGTACCACAATCGCTGCCAATGCCATGCCTGGAGTGGTATGACCAAGTGTACACATACGACGTGCGAGCAAACGACCAATACGACCAAATCCGTATAAGACAACCGGCGTTTCAGTACCATCATTTGGCTGAGCAGCCAATACAGATTCAACATCCGCTTCAGCAATCAAAGACTCTAGTTCTACAACGGTATGAGCGGTATCACTTGCCAACACTTGCTCTAACACTTGATAAACTTGGACAAGGTCTAATTCAGGATGCTGATCAAACGCAGCCATTAACCCAGTTACAGAATCCGCCATCAAGGTGTTTCCTGCCAACTGAACTTTTACCGCTTTTTCACGACCAAGTTTACCTAAAAGAGGAATCATAGATTCTGCTTGTGAAAGTGCTTGTAACCAAGTGCTTGTCATTTTCTGCCCCCGAAAAAAGACTCTGTTGTATCAATATGAGCGCAGTCTAACGGCAGATCAGGACAAAAACAAATTGTAAGAAGACTACAAAAAACCTTTAAAATCGGGCATTTAGAGTATTTTTTTATAGAAATAACGAAATAAAAAAGAAGGTCTAGAAACTTTACTACATAATCACACAAATACTCGAAGGATCTACGTAAATAGCATGATTATGTTGTAATTTGGCAACGAAACCTGACAGGAAATTTCATGAATTATTTTATAAATGACGCTTTCTTTCAGCTAAAACGCCCAAAAGACAGAAGCAAAATACAATCAGCGCTGGACGATAAACCAAATCCACTCGGGTAATCCCCCAATAAACTAATGGCTGGCCCCATAAGGTTAAGAGCCCATAACCAAAAGTACACATCAAAATAAACGCTATTACTCGAGCAAGAAACACCCAAGAAGATACCAAGTTTTTAAGAAAGCCATTCACCTTATCCCCATAAACTACCAAGCAGGTCGCTACCAAAGCTAAAGAGATATCCTGAAGATAAGGCTGGAGAAAGTGCGCAAAACGAAGATTGAGATCAAGAATAAACATAAATAATTAACTACACGATAAACAAACTAGAGGATTATTGATTTTTACGAGACAAGGCCTCAACATCAATTTGGCCAGAACGAGTCGCCAATTTTGGATTTTCATCAACGTACATAAGAGATACGTCATAAGTCGTATTATGAAGCTCAATCATGGTGCCATCTTGAAACAACCATTTTGAACGTCCAATACCATTATTAAGAAAACCTTCACTAGGCTTACCGTATTTTCGCGCAAGCAACTCCCCTAGCGCCTTACGCTTTTCACTGCTCTCCACAACCCCAGATAACAGCGCCTGACGAACATAGCCCGACCCGTTTGAATAAATTGTCGCACTGGTTACACCCAAAATACCTTCAGGCCCTAAACTATAACTTACTACACCATCTTTATAAGATGGATAGCTATGCATCCCCATACTATTAAGCTGCATCTCTAGCCGAGATACGCTTAAATCATTCAATGGCAAACCAAACAATTCCGCTATATTAGAGCGCGCAGGAGCGCTACTCTCTTCAGCCTTAGCTAACGTCGCAGCCCCCATGGAAAGACCAAAAATAAATATAATCAACGCTGAGGCAACTTTAGTAGGCATTAATCCTTCCTTTGAGATGTCATGCACTAGTTTGACGGGCAAAAATGATCAAACCTGATATATAATACAACATTATAAACTCCTTAAACTCAAGGAGCATCAAAACTTTATTTTCTGAGGTAATACATGGCTCTTGTTATTGGCATCACAGGCGTTTCCGGCAGCGGAAAAAGCCGACTTTGTTCTTTATTAGCGGAAGGTCAAGGTGACAAAATCACCGTCCTATGCCAAGACAGTTTCTACAATGGATGCGGCAGTATTGATCCAGACGTTTATAACTTTGACGATCTAAGCTCACTAGATATTGAAAGCCTCACTCTAGCGATTCATAACTGCAAAAACCGCCAGCAGCCTAATGAAATTCCAGTTTACGATCATTCGCAACACAGACGCATTGGCTACCGCAATCTAGATCCAACACATGTCGTTCTCGTGGAAGGTCACATGATGTTCCAGGATCCAGGTATTCGCGATGCGGTTGATTACCTTCTATATGTCGATACCGATATGGACATTGCCATTGTGCGACGCTTGAAACGCGACATTGCAGAACGCGGACGTGACGTCAATGAAGTCACCAGCCGCTACATGCGTCATGTACGTCAAGCATCACTCAAAACCATCGATATTCGTAACAAAGCAGATTTCATTATTCCGAACAATAAAAGCTTCACCAATGCCGCGGGTTTATTACGCAACCACATTGATTACTTACTAAAAGAAAAAGGCGCCAAATAGGCGCCTTTTTCTTTTATATTGCCGAAACAACAAGGTTTTATTTCTTAATATCGTCAAAGAAGCGCTTCACACCATCAAACCAGCTTTTCTGCTTAGGTGAATGATCAGTTCCTTCACCCATACTTTCAGCCAATTCAGTGAACAATTCTTTTTGGCGAGAAGTCAGATTTACTGGCGTTTCAACAACAACCTTGCAAATCAAATCACCTACTGGACCGCCACGAACAGGCTTCACACCTTTATTACGCAGGCGGAACAACTTGCCAGACTGACATTCTGCAGTCACTTTCAAACGCACACGACCATCTAGGGTCGGCACATCAATTTCGCCACCTAATGCCGCTGTTGTGAAGCTAATTGGCACTTCACAATAGAGGTTAGCGCCATCGCGCTCAAAAATGCTGTGCGGTTTAACAGAGACTTGAACAAACAAATCGCCCGCTGGACCGCCATGAGTTCCTGCCTCACCCTCACCAGACAAACGAATACGATCGCCTGTATCTACGCCAGCAGGAATTTTTACATTAAGCGTTTTGTATTCTTGAACACGACCTTGGCCATGACAATCTCTACAAGGATCACTGATCACTTGACCAGCACCGTGACATTCTGGACAAGCCTGCTGAACTGAGAAGAAGCCTTGTGACATACGTACTTGACCAGCACCGCCACAGGTTCCACATGTCTTAGGTGTTGAACCTTTCTTAGCACCAGAGCCATCACAGGTATTACAGTTCACCAAAGTTGGAATGCGGATTTTTTCTTCACATCCCCAAACGGCTTGCTCAAGGTCAAGCTCTAAAGTGTAACGTAAATCGGAACCGCGACGAGTTCGGCTTTGACCGCCACCACCACCGCCAAAAATATCACCGAATACATCACCAAAAATATCACTAAAACCACCAGCTCCAGCACCGCCGCCATAGCCACCTGCTTGACCATTTACGCCGTCATGACCGAATCGGTCGTAGGCTGCGCGCTTGTCATCAGAAGACAGTATTTCATAGGCTTCAGCCAGCTCTTTGAATTTATCGAGTGCTTCTGGATTGTCTGGGTTCTTATCTGGGTGGTACTTATTCGCCAAAGAACGATAAGCTTTTTTAATGTCTTTCTTATCCGCGTCTTTGGCCACCCCAAGAACGTCGTAATAGTCTCTTTTGCTCATCGCAAGCATTCCTGAATTGAAAAGTCTGAATTAAAAAGTCTAAATCTAAAAAAACTAAATTTTAAAAATCGTCAATCTTATATTTTGCAAATAGCAAAGCACGGTCTAAAACCGTGCTCGCTATAAACAACCCCATTATTAATGGGCAAATAAGTGCTTAGCGCTTATTTTTTATCTTCTTTCACTTCCTCGAATTCTGCGTCAACCGCATCATCCTGAGATTTAGCTTGCTCACCTTCAGCTGGTTGTGCACCAGCAGCGTCAGCTTCTGCATACATCTTCTGAGCCAAAGTACCAGATGCTTGAGTCAACGCATTGGTTTTCTCTTCAATCTTCTCTTTGTCGTTAGACGTTAGCGCTTCTTCAAGTTCAGTGATCGCAGTTTCAATCGCTTCTTTCTCTTCAGCCGTTGCTTTATCGCCAGCATCAGTCAAGGTTTTACGAGTTGCGTGGATCATGCCGTCAGCAGTGTTGCGAACCTGTACAAGCTCTTCGAACTTACGGTCTTCTTCCGCATTCGCTTCAGCGTCTTGAACCATTTTTTCAACTTCTTCATCGCTCAAACCAGAAGAAGATTTGATAACGATAGATTGTTCTTTACCAGTCGCCTTGTCTTTCGCAGACACACTCAAGATACCGTTGGCATCAATGTCAAAGCTTACTTCGATTTGTGGCACACCACGTGGAGCTGGTGGAATGTCAGCCAAGTCGAAACGACCTAGAGATTTGTTCTGAGACGCTTGTTTACGCTCACCCTGCAATGCGTGGATAGTTACCGCATTTTGATTGTCTTCTGCTGTAGAGAAAGTCTGAGATTTCTTAGTAGGAATCGTCGTGTTTTTCTCGATCAATGCTGTCATAACACCACCCATTGTCTCGATACCTAGAGACAGTGGAGTAACGTCTAGAAGAAGAACGTCTTTCACATCACCAGAAAGTACCGCACCTTGGATAGACGCACCGATTGCGACCGCTTCATCTGGGTTCACGTCTTTACGTGGCTCTTTACCGAAGAATTCAGTTACTTTCGCTTGAACTAGTGGCATACGAGTCTGACCGCCGACCAAGATAACTTCGTCGATATCAGAAGCAGTCAAATCAGCATCTTTCAATGCTTGACGGCAAGGCTCAAGAGATTTCAATACTAGCTCTTCAACCAAAGACTCCAACTTAGAACGAGTCAATTTTACGTTCAAGTGTTTAGGCCCAGTCGCATCTGCAGTGATGTAAGGCAAGTTAACTTCTGTTTGAGAAGAAGAAGACAACTCAACTTTCGCTTTCTCACCGGCTTCTTTCAAACGTTGTAGCGCTAGTGGATCATTGTGTAGATCGATGCCAGACTGTTTTTTGAATTCAGCTGCCAAGTATTCGATAACACGCATATCGAAATCTTCACCACCTAGGAAAGTATCACCGTTTGTAGACAATACTTCGAATTGTTTCTCGCCATCTACGTCAGCGATTTCGATGATAGAAATATCGAATGTACCACCACCAAGGTCATAAACCGCGATAGTAGAGTCGCCAGAGCTCTTGTCTAGGCCGTAAGCCAAGGCAGCCGCTGTTGGCTCGTTGATAATACGCTTAACTTCTAGACCAGCGATTTTACCCGCATCTTTCGTTGCTTGACGCTGAGAGTCGTTGAAGTAAGCAGGAACAGTAATAACCGCTTCTGTTACTTTCTCGCCTAGGTAGTCTTCTGCTGTTTTCTTCATTTTCTTAAGAACTTCAGCAGAGATTTGTGGTGGCGCTTTTTTGTCGCCTTTTACTTCTACCCACGCATCGCCATTATCTGCAGCAATAATTTTGTAAGGCACCATAGAGATGTCTTTTTGAACCACGTCGTCTTTAAATTTACGACCGATCAAACGCTTAACCGCGAACAAAGTATTTGTTGGGTTTGTTACCGCTTGACGTTTAGCTGATTGACCAACCAGTACTTCGCCATCTTCCGCAAATGCGACAATGGAAGGTGTGGTGCGATCACCTTCAGCGTTTTCAATAACGCGAGCTTTTTCGCCATCCAATACGGCAACACAAGAGTTCGTTGTACCTAAGTCAATACCAATGATTCTACCCATGGTTTGTATCTCCAATAAATTCGTTTATGACGATGATAATTCTGTATTTGGGTACGCTTAAAAGTATTTCAAGCGTCCAGTGTCAAAAAAATGACAGTATTTTTTAAGCTGCGCTTGAAACCACTACCATTGCAGGACGTAATAAGCGGCCATTAATGGTGTAACCCTTCTGCACAACATCCATAACGGTGTTCGCTTCTAGTTCAGGGTTTGGCACCATAGTGATGGCTTGATGCAACTCAGGGTTGAATGGTTCGCCATGTGGATCAACCACTTTCACCTCAAAACGAGCCAAAGTCTCAAGCAAATCTTTTAGCGTTAGCTCAACACCTTCACGTACAGGGTCAGATTCACCTGTGTCTGGCGCAGAAGCCAAAGCACGCTCTAGATTGTCCGCCACGTTCACAATGGATTTAGCAAACTTTTCTAAACCAAATTTGTGCGCTTTCTCGACATCTTGTTCTGCACGACGACGTACGTTTTGAGCGTCTGCATGAGCGCGAAGTGCCGCTTCTTTATACTGAGCGACTTCTTCCAATGCTTTTGCAAGCTCATCATTTGCAGTAACTTCTTCTAAAGTCTCTACTTCAGGCTCTAAAAGTTCTTCTACTGTTTCGTTTTGCGTTTCGCTTTTCAAATCATGCTCCGCGTCTAGATTAGGATTTTTTTGCTGCTCACTCATTTTCAACTCCAAATAACAGAAACAATGCTTCCTATGTGCAGGGTATATGGGGTCAGCTTTTGACCTTTCAACACTAAAGCCGCATTAATTTCATGGGAATTAAATTTACTAACTAGACTTGTCAAAAAACAACCAAGTACTGTATAAATAACCATATAAATATTTTCTCTTTCTTGGAGCACTCTATGCTGACCAGCATCGCTATTTCCAACTTCGCCATTGTTGAATCTCTAGAATTAGAATTCAAAAAAGGCATGACCGTGATTTCAGGTGAAACAGGGGCAGGTAAATCCATCATGGTGGATGCCTTGTCACTTTGTTTAGGTGATCGTACCGATGCCGCTGTCGTAAGACATGGGCAAAAAAGAGCCGACATCAGCGCCAGCTTCGATATTCAACACTATCCACACGTACACAAATGGCTGGAAGAAAGAGACCTAGAACACGATCAACATTGCATATTGCGCCGTGTTATCAGCAAAGAAGGTCGCTCCAAGGCTTACATCAATGGTCGCCCTTGCACATTAAGCGATCTAAAAGACGTTGGCAGTCAGCTGGTTGATATCCACGGACAGCACGAACACCAATCGTTACTTAAAAAGAACGCCCAAAGACAACAACTCGACGAGTATGGACGTCTGACTGACTTGAGTAAAAAAGTCAGTCAGCAATATTCAATATGGCGACAACTCAAAGAAGAACTGTCTGCTCAGCAGAATCGCTCCTCGGAACAAGATGCCAAGATACAACTACTGTCTTACCAAGCACAAGAGCTACAACAGCTTGATCTAAAAGAAGGCGAAATCGAAGAGTTAGAAAACGAGCAAGCTTTCTTGTCGAACATTGCCGACTCACAATTTAAAGCCTATCAAGCCAGCGGCATTTTGATCGACAGCGACGAAGGCAATGTTTGCTCTTTATTACACCAAGCAATCAATAGCGCTAGCCAAATTCGTCCAGCCACCAAAGAATTGGAAAATGCATTAGAAATGATGAATGTCGCTTTAATACAGGCACAGGAAGCAGCCGACAGCCTACATCATTATCAAGACACGCTAGAACAAAATCCCGAGCGCCTCATGGATATAGAGCAACGCTTATCGGACATTTATGACACGGCTCGCAAGCACCGAACCTTGCCAGAAGGCCTTTTATCCTTACGAGAGAGTGTCGAAGCAGAACTAGACAGCTTACAAGGTAGTGAAGAAAGCCTAGAGTCACTAAAAGAAAAAGAAGAGCAAGCCTATGAAAAACTCACCGCGCTTGCCACCACATTGACAGAAAAGCGCATTACCGCCAAAGATGAGCTAGCGCAGAAAGTCGAAGAACAAATACATGGATTGGGCATGCCACATGCGCGCTTCTTTATTCAATGTCAGCCACTTACACAAGTCTCGGCAAATGGTTTTGAAGACATCGAATACATGATCGCTTCCAACCCAGGACAACCCGCTCAGCCATTACGTAAAGTCGCCTCAGGTGGTGAGTTGTCACGTATTAGTTTAGGTATTCAAGTAGTGACCGCTCACACATCAATTATCCCAACATTGGTGTTTGATGAAGTAGACGTAGGCATCAGCGGTGGTATCGCGGAAGTCGTTGGTCGTATGCTGCGCTCTGTGGGCAAACGAGGCCAAGTCTTTTGCGTTACTCACCTTGCGCAAGTGGCAGCTCAAGGCAATCAGCATCTACGAGTCAGTAAACTGGTTGAAGATGAAGCAACCTCCTCTCAGGTCGAGCTACTTAAGGATCAAGATCGAACACAAGAAATTGCACGCCTACTCGGTGGATTAGAACTGACTGAGCAAACCCTAGCTCATGCTCGTGAAATGCTTGGCAACGTTCAACTGCAATAGCATTATAGTAAAAATGGCATCGTCAAAACATTGCCACCAGAAGTAAAAATAAAAAAAGGGCCTAAATTCTGCGATTTAGGCCCTTCCCATCCATTCCCCTTAGGTAAACGAATATTTATTTTTTCTTTGGGCGCACGTAGATAATCAAGCTGTGATCTTCAATATCAAAACCATGCTCTTCGGCGATTTCACGCTGACGTTTTTCAATAATTGGATCTACGAATTCAATGACTTTGCCAGTTTCTAGACAAATCATGTGATCGTGGTGATCGCCCTTCGCCAACTCAAAAACAGCTGTTCCTGCTTCGAAATGGTGACGTTGCACCAAACCTGCAGTTTCAAACTGAGTTAGCACACGGTAAACTGTCGCCAAACCAACATCTTCACCTTGATCAAGCAGAGTGCGATAGACATCATCAGCACTCATGTGGCGGTCACCCGCACCTTCAAGAATTTGTAAAATTTTCACTCGTGGTAGAGTTACCTTGAGTCCCGCTTTCTTTAGCTCTTGATTTTCGCTAGTCATGAGTCATTCTCTATTCGATCTTGTTGATAATTACTTTATCATTAGCACACCAGAGTAAGGATAATACAAATGAAAAAATCAGTTTTAATATTATGCGCAGCACTTTCACTTAGCGCATGCAGTTTATTTCCACCACCTTACAAGGTTCCAGTAACACAAGGAAATCTTGTAACGAAGGAACAACTATCACAGTTACAAATTGGCATGTCTGAATCTCAGGTCACTTACCTACTGGGTACTCCCATGCTAAGAGACACTTTCAAGCCAAACGAATGGCATTACCTATATACAGCTCTATACGCAACACCAGATACCAAGAAAAGTGATGCAAACGACCTGGTGCTAATTTTTAGCGACGGCGTTTTAACACAAATCAAAAACAACTAATCCTTTGTTGTTTTCGCTGCACGGTTGGCCCTAGCTTGCTTTGGGTCAACCTTCAGCTCACGATACAACTCGACTCGCTCGCCTTCTTTTAATTCTTGCTCTTCCGCATTTCGCACTGCTTTACCGAAAATGCCAACTTTTACTGTTTCTACATCCACATCAGGAAAAAAAACATGAATATTAGAACGGCGTACTGCATCACGCACGGTACAACCTTCTTCAACCTCTAAAGCAATAATTTTTTGCTTCTCAGGTAAAGCGTACGCTACTTCAACTCTCATACTATTCACCGTATACTACTTTTGCACGCTTGCTAAAAGAATCCACCATCGTATTGGCAATTTGACTAAACACGCCACCAAAAGCGAACTTCAGCATACCGCTTAATTCAAACTCAATACTCAGCATAATTTTGCAACTTGTCGGAGATAACTCCGTGAAAGTCCATATGCCGTGCAAACTCTTAAATGGCCCTTTCACCAAGGTCATTTCAATTCGACTAAAATCTTCCAAAAAATTCTTTGTCGTAAACGATTGTCGCACTGGCCCTTTACCTACTTCCAAAGACGCCACAATTTCCGTTGGCGTTTTTGAAATTAATGTAGAATTCAAACACCCAGGTAAAAACTCAGGATAACCGTCAATATCGTTTACCAAAGCAAACATTTGCTCGCAACTGTAGTTAACATGTGCGAAGCGTTCTATATGACTCAAACTACACTCCTATCCAGCCAGCAAGAGTAATCACAATCATTGCTGGAATACTTATGTATTTCAATGTCTTATACCACCATTGAAAATGATTTGCTTGTTTTGTAATCATCTCATTTTGCAACATGGAATGTGGAATAAACCAAGCCACCAAAACAGACAGCAAAATAGCTCCCACAGGCAAAAGAATCAAAGACGTAAATTCATCTAACAATTCAAAGAAATTCAATCCGAAGACAATTTTGCTGTCCCAATGATTAAAAGACAAAAGCACCGCAATACCAACAAACCAAACGGCAATCCCCATCAATAGAGCAGCTTTCAAGCGGGCGATATAAAATTTTTCATGCAGCCAAGCAACAAACAATTCTAACATGGATATGGCCGACGTAAGAGCCGCAACTACCAACAATAAAAAGAACACGCCCGCGAAAAATTGACCTCCAGGCAAGCCACCAAAAATGATAGGCAGAGATACAAAGGTCAAACTTGGTCCAGCTTGTACATCAATATTAAATGAAAACACCAATGGAAAAATGACCAAACCAGCCAAAATAGCCACCAGCAAATCCACACCAACCACTATGCTACAAGCTCGGGCAATCGACATACGCTTGCTCATATAAGCACCATAGGCAAACATGGCGCCCATTCCCACACTCAAACTAAACAAAGCTAGCCCAACCGCAGACAAGACAACTTCAAAGGTAATATCCTGCCAAGACCAACGAAACATAAAGTCCAGTGCTGCATTCATATTACCAATAGTCATAGAATAAAACGCCAGCAACAATAACGTCACCACCAACACTGGCAATAAAATCCGTACCACGGCAGACAAACCACGAGTAACCGACTGCCCAACCGTTAATACCACTAATGCCATAAATACAGAATGCCACAACAGCATTTCTGTTGGTGTCGCTAATAAAGTATCAAACATGCTGGATGCGCCAACTTGCGTAATGTCTTTAAAATCACCAGACACAGCGCGATCTAAATAAGCCAGAGACCAGCCCGCAATTACGCTGTAAAAAGTCAGAACTAAAAAGCCCGTTATACCAGCTAACCAAGGCACAAACACCCAAGCTGGGTGAACAATGCGACGCTCACTTAAATCGTTTACCGTATCAATTGGATTAGAACGAACCGTACGGCCCAAAGCTACTTCAGCCATCAATACAGGCAAGCCGACCAGCAACAAACACAAGCAATACACAAACAAAAATGCACCGCCGCCGTTTTGCCCGAGCACATAAGGAAACTTCCAAATGTTCCCCAATCCCACCGCCGATCCACTGGCCGCAAAAATAAATATCCACGGACTTGACCAGATACCTTGTAAACATCGACTTTCAGGCATAAATTTAGGCTCTAAATACACAAGATGTGTTTAAGGATAGGAATAAAACGCATACGTGGCCAACACATAAGCGCTACCTAACCAGACAAATTAATTAACAAGTGCGAATTTTCCAACATTCAGGCGCATACCTCAAGAAAAGCATAGGTTTTTGCCACTATCGACCGTATAATTTCCAACTATGAGTAAAGTAAAGAAAAAATCCAGCAGCACGGGCACCATCGCGCTTAACAAACGTGCAAAATACGACTACTTTGTTGACCAGAAGTTCGAAGCCGGTTTGGTTTTATCTGGTTGGGAAGTAAAAAGCCTCCGCGAAGGCAAAGCCCAATTAGTAGACTCCTTCGTCATCATTCACCAAAACGAAGCGTGGCTCGTCGGCGCGCGTATTACGCCACTGCTTAGCGCCTCAACGCATGTCGTTTGTGAACCGATGCGACAACGCAAATTACTATTAAACCGCAAAGAACTTGACCGGATCATCCAAGTCACCGAGCAAAAAGGCAAAACCTGTGCGGCCATGGCGCTGTATTGGAAAGGCAACAAGATCAAATGCGAAGTCGCCTTGGTAACCGGTAAAAAAGAACACGATAAACGAGATACCGAGCGTGATCGTGATTGGTCAAGAGACAAAGAACGACTAATGAAACACAGTGCTTAATAGACGCTTTTTAACCTTAGGTTGAAATAAGTAGACACTAAGCATTTCTGCGTTACCTCTAGCGTAAGCGTATTGTTTGCGCTAGACTAGCGTTGCTTTTTGGGGGCGACATGGTTTCGACGTCGGTTACAAACCCAAAGGTGCATGTCGAGAGTGATGCGTGATCTCGTTAATCCCCCGCATCAATTTTATAGTCGCAAACGACGAAAACTACGCTTTAGCAGCCTAAACCGCTGCTAGTGTGCTGCCCTCAGGTTGCTTGTAGCCAGAGATTCTGCAGTATCATAAATTACAAGATGCTAACCGATGCCCCGCCTAGGGATAAGGTTCTAAGACTAAGTAGGCTCGCCATTAACACCCTGTCCTTCGGGCGGTTCGTGGTCAAATAATAGAAGTGACTATGCATGTAGAGCCGATGGCAGAGGACTGACGGACGGGGGTTCGACCCCCCCCGCCTCCACCAATTAAAGGCTTGATTTTAAAAGGGTTTGCACTTTTTAAAATGAGGTCGACACACAAACGACACACTGTTTGTGAGTCATATAAAAAACCACCTTCGGGTGGTTTTTTATTGCCTAAAATTTATTATCTCTTTGTAAAATGTTAAATCTAGCAAGTCACATACCTTATAAATCGCCTAAAATCACTCTAATTTAAGTGCTACGTTAGAGTAAGGTTTTTGAAAAATACGTAAAAGGCGAAGGACATATCTCGGTTTTGCTCGCTATCTGTGTTTTCATGGCTGTTGGATAATTGTTTTTTGATACGCAATGGAGAACGCGACTATGAGACTTTTCACTTTTTTTGTGCTGTTTTCGGCTCTTCTCTCGGGCTGCTCATCCAATGTGAAGTTGGCAGGACAAAATGTTAGTAATGTTGACTCAAATGTAGATATTGATAAATCCGCTACGATTGCTGTGGTTCCAAGCAAAGAAGGCGATGATCTGACGAATAAGCGATACATCCCCGATATTATCAATGCATTGAAAGAGCGTGGCTTTACTAATGTCTCGGATTCTCAAAACAATCCTGACTATCACCTATCGGTTAACTTTACGTCAGAAGAAACCACAGAAACCAAGAAGGTTCCTGTGTTTAATAACGAGCGAAATATTCCTTATACTGTTTGCCGTAGAAACCCAAGCACAGACGCACGAACCTGTGTTACACGCTACCGTCAATTTATGGAGCCTATTGTTAGCGGTTACGATAAGGTAGATACACCGACTAAAGTTTATACATTTCAGTACAAGCTGACGGATAAGAAAAACAAGTTAATTTTAGATTCTAGCAATACTGTGGTTCACCCTACTTGTTCGAAATGGAAAATGTTCGAGTTCTTGGCAAAAGAAACAATTGCCAGAGCCAATTTCAATGACCCTGTCGACAAACCTTATGCAGTTGAAATGAAAGAAGACTATAACTGCCAATAAAAGTCATCTAGAAACAACAAGCTAGGTGCGGCTCACCTAGCTTGTTCAGTTTATTATTTATCTATTTCTCCATCTACTGTGCTTTCCTGCTCGTTCCGCTTACTACTAAATAGTCTGAGCAACTGAGTACTTATAAAAAAACGTTATCATCTTTTCAGTCTATTTCTGCGTATCCATCTATACTGTATATAAGCCACTTTTGTTTGGGCGTGGCTGTATCAGGACTTTTTCCAAATCCATTATGCTCACGTTGTGAGACAGGGGGAATCCATGATCAATCATGTTTGGGGTCTTATTCATCATCCAGATAAAGAGTGGCGCGAAATAAATAAGGAGCATGAGTCAGTAAGCCATCTGTACTTACATCATGTTCTTTGGATGGCGGCCATTCCTGTTGTCAGTACCTTTATCGGTACGACGCAATTTGGTTGGACGTTCGGAGGTGACGAAGCCATCAAGGTGTCTTTTATGGATGGCCTTGGTTTAGGCGTGCTGTTTTATGCTCTGATTCTTGTCGCTGTAGCGATGGTCGGTAGTCTAATTCATTGGATGGCGCGAAACTTCCCGAATCGCCCTCCTCGTCAAGAATGTATAGTGTTTGCGGGGTATATTGCTACACCCATGTTTTTAAGCGGTATCTTTGCTATTTATCCAATCATTTGGCTATGTTTGCTCGCTTGTGTGACAGGTGTCGCTTATACAGGTTACCTATTGTATCGCGGCACGCCGAGCTTCTTGGGCATCAGCCATAAACAAGGTTTTATTCTCTCTAGTACCACGCTTGGTATAGGGGTTTTAGTGTTAGAGGCTTTGTTGGCTGCTGTGGTACTACTTTGGAGTCTCGGTTCTGAACACAGCATTGTGTGGAGCTTCTTCCAATAACGACTCTTTATTTAGTCTGATAGACAGACAAAACCAGCGCCTTTCTTTAGCAAGCAGCGGAACTTTTTCTGCTGCTTGCTTTCTTATGCTTACTTATTGTTGTCACTAATTTATGATACTTTTCATATGCCAGTGGTTTTAGGCTATTGATTAGATTGATAAAAGGCTATGCTTACAGGATCATTACTCTTCTTATTTGTAGAATGAACTCTTTTAAATAATCACATTTAGAGAACGATTGTTAGGACAACAACCATGCTCGCACAGTACATTCAAACTATATTGCCGCTCACTAGAAAGGAGTTTTGCCCTTGAGCTCACTTATTTGGCTACCTTTTCTTCCTTTATTAGGTACGTTAATCCCGCTTATTACCGCTCGCTTTAGTCGCACCGCTTGTGCGTTTATGACAGCTGCATTACCTGCTTTAACTCTCTTTTTAGTCCTTACTCATGCTGGTGATATTTTCCAAGGGGAACGTTTTCTCGCGGCAATTCCTTGGATACCAGCCATCGGATTAGAGCTGGCCTTCCGTTTGGATGGCTTGGCGCTGTTATTCTCTATTTTGATTCTGGGCATTGGTTTACTGGTTATTCTGTATGCCCGCTATTATTTATCAGCGAAAGATTCCATTGGTAAGTTTTACTCTTACCTAATCCTTTTTATGTTCGCCATGCTCGGTGTGGTGCTGTCTGATAACTTGATTCAGCTGTGGTTTTTCTGGGAATTAACAAGCATTAGTTCCTTCTTGTTGATCAGCTTCTGGGGACACAAAACGGAAGCGCGAAAAGGCGCTAGAATGGCGCTGACGGTTACTGGCGCTGGCGGCTTGGCGTTATTAGCTGGTTTGCTAATTCTAGGAAACACGGTTGGCAGTTTTAGCCTTCAAGATGTTTTAGACAGTGGAGAATTAATTAAAGCCAGTGCTAATTACCCAATTATTGTTGTTTTGGTTTTACTTGGTGCTTTCACTAAGTCTGCGCAGTTTCCATTCCACTTCTGGTTACCTAATGCCATGGCTGCACCAACACCAGTAAGTGCGTACCTACATTCTGCCACAATGGTAAAAGCTGGTATTTTCTTGATGGCGCGGTTTTATCCAGCGCTGGCGGATACTGACCTTTGGTTCTTGATCGTTAGCCTTACTGGTCTTGCTACTTTCCTTGTCGGCGCGTACATCGCGATATTCCAACATGATTTAAAAGGGCTGTTGGCTAACTCGACCATCAGTCATTTAGGTTTGATTACCTTATTACTCGGCATGGGGACAGACCTTGCCGCCGTAGCGGCCATCTTCCATATTATCAACCACGCCATTTTTAAAGCGTCTTTATTTATGGCGGCAGGTATTATTGATCATGAATCTGGCTCCCGCGATATGCGTCAGTTAAATGGTCTCTGGAAATACATGCCTTATACGGCGACTTTGGCTATGGTGGCATCTGCATCCATGGCTGGCGTGCCATTGATGAATGGCTTCTTGTCGAAAGAGATGTTCTTCACTGAAACCTTGCATCAGGCATCGCTTGGCTCTTTGTCTTGGTTTATTCCAGTACTGGCGACTTTAGGCGGCGTATTTGCCGTTGCTTACTCAATGCGCTTTATTCACGATGTGTTCTTTAATGGTGAGCCAATTAACTTACCTAAAACCCCTCATGAGCCACCACGTTACATGCGCGTACCAGTAGAGATTTTGGTTGGACTTTGTTTGGTTGTCGGTATTTTCCCAAGCTTAATCGTTGGCGACCTATTATTTGCTGCCGCTGGTGCAACGTTAAATGGTCCGGCCCCCACTTATAGCCTTGCCATTTGGCATGGTTTTAACTTCCCTCTATTAATGAGTTTGATTGCCTTGATTGGCGGTTTGTACATGTATCACAACCGCTCTCACATGTTTAAGTTCCAAGCGCAATTTCCAACCAGTGATCCTAAATTGGTGTTTGAGGGAGTGGTTCAATACCTGACAAACAAAGCCAGCCGCATTATTGCTTTCACAGAGAACGGTTCATTACAGCGCTATATTTTCTTTGTCTTAGCTTTCGCCATCGTGATGACGGCATCGACCTTGATGAAGCTAAATACAACTGCAGGACAACGTCCTGAGATACCTCTTGATGCATTGTCTATCACTTGCGCTGTGCTGCTATGCGTTTCCGCTTTAGCTACCGTGGTATGGCACAGAAGACGGGTTATCGCTTTGCTCACCCTGTCTGTTGTAGGTTTGATTGTTTCGTTAGCATTCGCTCAGTTTTCAGCCCCTGATTTGGCGCTTACTCAGCTTTCGGTTGAAGTTGTGACGGTGATCTTATTGATTTTGGCGCTGTTCTTTTTGCCACAAAATACACCAAAAGAATCCTCTCCTCGTCGCGTCGTTCGAGACTTGAGTCTCGCGTCGTTAATTGGTGGCGTGGTCGGTACTATTTCTTATGCCTTGATGACTCGCCCTCTCGATACGATTTCGACCTTTTTTACCGAGAACAGTAAAACTGGTGGCGGTGGGACCAATATTGTAAACGTGATTTTGGTGGATTTCCGTGGCTTTGATACCCTTGGTGAAATAACCGTATTGGGGATTGCCGCACTAGGGATTTACAAGTTAATCGCTAAAATGCGTCTTTATATGCCTTCTAGCAACGATAATGGCTTGGCTTGGTCGGAAGATCGCTACCCGATTCTTTTAGCTGTGATTTCACAGAGTTTGTTGCCATTAGCACTTTTAGTATCTGCGTATATTTTCTTACGCGGGCACAACATGCCGGGGGGTGGCTTTATCGCCGGTTTAATTACATCGGTTGCCATTATTCAGCAGTATGTGGCGCACGGCGTTGACTGGATTAAGACTCGTCTCAAGCTGGATTATCAAATCATGATTGGTTCAGGCATTGGTATCGCAACCCTAAGTGGTTTGGGTAGCTGGGTCTTTGGTCATACTTTCTTGTCATCTTGGTTTGATTACTTCTACTTACCAGTGATTGGCAAATTCGAATTAGCCAGTGCCATGGTTTTTGATCTTGGTGTTTTCCTTACTGTGGTTGGTGCAACTATGTTGATTCTTGCCAATCTAGGTCAATTGACCACCAGTGAGCGTCCTATTCAAAAGGAGCATGATTAATGGAAGGTTTATACGCGTTTTGCGTTGGCTTATTAACAGCCTGCGGAATCTTTCTTGCATTACGAGGCCGCACTTTTTCCGTCGTTATCGGCTTAACTCTATTGTCTTACGCAGTGAACTTGTTCTTGTTTGCCAGCGGCAGACTAAAACTCAATGCCGCAGCTGTTCTGGGCGAGTCTGAGCAATACAGCGACCCACTTCCTCAGGCGTTAGTGCTAACGGCTATTGTTATTGGTTTTGCGATGACAGCCTTTGCAGTGATTTTAGCAATGCGTGCTCGTGCTGATTTAGGCAATGACCATGTTGATGGCACTTTGCCAGCACAACCCGGCGATGCTTCGCAAAAATCAGGAGGAAACCAATAAATGCAGCACTTGAGCATTTTTCCAATTCTGATTCCTTTGCTATTTGGCGCCATCATGTTGTTGCCGCCAATATCTCGGGATATCAATTCACAACGTATCACATCGATTGTCGGCACCTTATTTTTACTGATTTCATCAGCCGCTTTGCTTTATCAAATAAATACCGAAGGAGTTCAGCTTTATGCCCTAGGTGGCTGGCAAGCGCCTTTTGGTATTGCATTAGTTGCAGACAAAGTTTCTAGCCTTCTTGTGCTATTAACTGCTTTTTTGGCTTTCTGCGTGATGCTTTATTCAGTAGCAGGACAAGACAAAGGCGGTGCGTATTTTCATCCTTTGTTTATGTTCCAAATCATGGGCATCAACGGTGCTTTCTTAACGGGCGACATTTTTAACTTATTCGTCTTTTTCGAAGTCCTGTTAATCGCTTCCTACGCACTATTAATCCATGCTGGTGGCAAGCAGAAAACTCAAGCCGCTCTGCACTATGTTATTCTTAACCTTGTTGGTTCTAGCCTATTCTTGTTCGGTCTTGGCATTCTATATGGCACGCTTGGAACACTGAATATGGCAGACATGGCAATCAAAGTCGGCCAACTGCAAGGTGAAACCGCGACATTAGCAAAAACCGGTGCATTGTTATTATTAGTTGTATTTGGCTTAAAAGCGGCCATGTTACCAATGCATTTTTGGTTACCGAAAACCTACGCTAGCGCTAGTGCGCCAGTCGCGGCGCTATTTGCCATTATGACTAAGGTGGGGATTTACAGCATTTTCCGTGTCTACACAGTGATTTTTGGCGACGATGCTGGCGAATTAGCCAATATTGCCACTCCTTGGTTATGGCCAATGGCTTTGTTAACTATCACCATTGGTACCATAGGTGTATTCGCAAGTCCTGGAATCAAAACGCTTAGCGCAAATTTAGTTATTATCTCCAGTGGCAGTTTGCTTGCTTGTGCTGCAATCAATTCTGAAGCCGCAACCTCTGCGGCTCTGTATTACATGGTGCACAGCACCTTAGCATCAGCAGGATTATTTTTACTAGCCGATGTTATGTCTCGCCAACGCGGCAAAGCTGAAGACCGTTTTGTTCGATCTCGTCCTTTTATTCAACCTAGATTACTAGGCTTTGCGTTTGCAATTTCTGCCTTAGCGTTAATAGGTATGCCACCATTATCTGGGTTTGTTGGCAAAATTATGATACTGCAAGCAACACAGTCTTCGGCGCAAACTATGTGGGTTTGGCCGTTGATTCTAATTGGTAGCTTGGCGGCATTGATTACTTTCTCAAGAGCTGGCACAACGCTATTCTGGCGTCACAATGGCAATGTAGCTGCAGAAGCAGAACCTGCTAAAACCACTGAAATAATGGGTATCGGATTATTGTTACTAGCGTCTCCAATTCTGGTTATATTTGGTGGCGATATCAGTGAATTCACTCAACAAGCAGCACATTATCTTCACGACATCCAAGCTTCTGCTTATGCTTTATTACCAGGAGTAGCACAATGAAGTTATTCCCTATGCCATTCCACAGCCTACTACTGTTTGTAGTTTGGCTGTTATTGAACAATTCGGTTAGTGCTGGCCATATGGTGCTGGCGGTTTTCTTTGCGATCACCATTCCGTTACTAGTAAACAGTATGCGTGATGAACACCCAAAGATTCTTAAACCTTGGCTGGCGATTCGTTATGTACTCATGGTGTTAAAAGATATTTTGACCGCCAATGTGCAAGTGGCGTTACTGATTATTGGCCCAATCAAGAAACTAACACCTGGCTTTGTCGCGATTCCGATCAATATCGATTCAGACTTAGGCATCACAATTTTAGCCAGTACCGTATCTCTTACACCAGGAACCGTGAGCGCAGAAGTATCGAAAGACAAAGCGTGGCTATATGTCCATTCACTTCACCTAGATGACGAAGCTGAACTGATTAAATCGGTTAAGCAACGCTATGAGAAGCCAATCAAGGAGATATTTGGATGCTAAAGATAACCATCACCATAGTGGCGGTGTGTATTTGCATCGCGTTGATTTTGAATTTATGGCGCCTCTTAAAAGGCCCAACTTTATCGGACAGGATTTTGGCGCTAGATACCATGTACATAAACGCTATTGCTTTGATTTTGCTCTACGGCATTTATGTAGAAAGCGCATTGTATTTTGAAGCGGCGCTATTAATTGCCATGCTAGGGTTTGTCAGTACAGCAGCTCTATGTAAATACTTACTTCGCGGCGACATTATAGAATAAGGATCAGTTATGCCTTTTTATCTCGAAATTATCATCTGTGTGTCTTTACTTATTGGCGGTGCGTTTCTGTTGATTGGTTCATACGGGCTTGCTCGTTTGCCTGATATATATATGCGTTTGCACAGTCCAACAAAAGCATCAACATTGGGAATTACTGGTGTTTTGGTAGCCTCGATGATTTTTCAAAGCCACTTGAAAGGATTCCTATCCATCCAAGAGTTTTTGATTACTTTATTTCTGCTAATTACAGCACCTGTAGCGGCAAATATGATAGCTAAGACAGCGCTGCACTATCGTATTAACCCCATTGAAAAAACTCGAAACCAAGAGCTTATGGACACGATCCGCGACCGAGAAACACCTAAAGCGCCGCAGGATCAACCATAAGAAGTTTGGCAATATCTGAACTTATCATGGGCTTATGATAGTAGTAACCCTGAAAGATCTCACATCCTAAAGATTTCAACATCTCAGCTTGCGGAGCGGTTTCAACACCTTCCGCAACAATCACTAGTTCTAAACTACGCGCCAAATGAATAATAGTTTCGCAGATCTTAGCATCTTCGGTATGAGTATCGCATTCGTCAACGAATGATTGGTCAATTTTCAAAATATCCAGGGGTAAGCGCTTCAAATAACTGAGCGATGAATACCCTGTGCCAAAATCATCTACCGAGATTCTGATGTCTAGTGCTTTCAGCTCTGCCATTACTTCAATACAACGCTGAATATCCTGCAGCAGAACCCCTTCGGTAATTTCAATCTCTAGTAAAGATCCATCAATACCGTAATCGCTCAGCTTCTGTGAGATATAAGGCACGAGAGACTCGGACACCAGATGGCGACCAGAAAGATTCACCGCAATAGGGACAATCAGCAAACCTTGGTCACGCCACGCTTTTTGCTGCTGTAACGCTTGATCAATCACCCATTCATCAATTCTAGAGATCAAGTTAGATTCTTCTGCCATTGGAATAAAGTCAGCGGGAGAAATAAGGCCTTTGGTCGGATGATTCCAACGGATCAGCGCCTCCAAACCAAGGATATTAGTTTTCTCCATAAAGACTTTGGGTTGAAAAACCAAAGAAAACTGTTCAGATGCAAGCGCATCATTAATTTCTTTCTCGAAGCCAAATTTTTTCGTAACAATATTGGCCATTTCAGGAGTAAAGAATTGTGCATTATCACGGCCTTTTTCCTTCGCCCAATACATAGCGATGTCGGCTTGCTGAATAAGCTTGTCGGCATCCAAACTTTGCTCGCCGGTATAGGCAATACCGATACTCGTTGGGATCGTAAAATATTGCTCGTTCAAATGTACAGGAGCTCGCATGGCCTCTAAAATTTGTTGCGCTCGCTTCGCCAAACGACTTTCGGTGACATCTTCCGTCATCATAAAGACGAATTCGTCGCCGCCCCAACGAGCAATAACATCAAACTGATCAGACACTGCAATTAAACGCCTTGCCACTTCACACAACAACTCATCACCCGCTTTATGCCCTAACGTATCATTAATAATCTTGAAATTATCCAAATCTAAAAACAGCAATCCAACGGACGTTTTCTGTTTAGTAGCAAAGAGCAAAGCGCTAATAAGGGAATCCATTAAATAAGTTCGATTATATAAACTGGTCAAAGGATCGCTGTACGCTAGAAACTTCAAGCGCTCCTGTAACTTTACATGACGAGTCATGTCCCTAATATGAAGTGTGTACTCACTTTCTTGTGAAGAGTCTGCATTCGCCTTAGTAATCGCAATTTCAGCTGGAAAATCATTGCTAGGACTTCGCTGTAATCGAAATGGATTTCGTCGATTAAGAATCAAGCCATTTGACGTTGAGAAGCCGGAGTTCAAGCTCTCAAAAATCTTTTTCCTATCTTCTTCACGGACAAAAAGACCAATAAAGCTCTTACCCTCAACTTGTTTTTTGAGACAGCCAAATGTTCGTTCTGCCGCTGGATTAAATTCCATGACAGAGCCAAAACGGTTAATGGTCACGATACAATCCATCGAAGAATTCAATATTGCAGACTTACGCATTTCACTTTCTTGAAAGCGCATCAAAGCATCGTCTCGTTGTGCAATTTCGGTGCTTACTCGGTCAATAACTTGATTGTATTTTCGAGCAATCTGGCCTACTTCCGTAAAGGGCTCTTCTGGTACAGGTGTAGAAAAATCCGCATTATTTTGTTGGTATTGCATGGAGGTCAATAAATCAAATAGCTCAGTTGTCGCCCTATGCTCTGCGACGTTCAAACCTTGCTCTTCTTGCTCTTTGCTTGCTCGTAGTGGCATAAAGCGATTTAGCAACCACATACAGGCATAACCCACCACAAAGCAGTAGATACCAATAACAACAATACCTAATGCTTGCACCCCAAGCTGTTCTACAAACCCTAATCCATTATCAATTTTATCTGCTTGACCAAACAGAGCGACGCTCAAAGTCCCCCATACACCCGCAAACAAATGTGCAGGAACCACATCGAGAGCATCATCTAAGCGACTGCGCTCCATCAATACACTACCGAAATACACCACCACACCAGAAACAGCGCCAATAACAACAGACGCCCCAGGTGAAACGACATGACAAGAAGCGGTAATACCTACCAAACCGGCAATAGTTCCGTTCAGCACAAAGCCGACTTCAATGTAACCATCACGGAAATAATTAATACCTGCGGCAATAAGAGCGCCCCAAGCAGCAGAAATAAAGGTATTTAGTATGATCATTGGCACGGCATCCGTTAGCGCTAATGTGCTACCACCATTAAAGCCAATCCAACCAAACCAAATTAGTAATGTACCTAGAGCAGATAACGGGAGATTATTACCCGGCGGTAAACGGATGCCTTCTTCAAAACGCCCCATGCGAGGTCCTATAATGATAATCGCAGCCAATGCAACCCAACCACCAACAGAGTGCACTACGGTAGAGCCTGCGAAATCGATAAAGCCAAGTGCTTCAAGCCACCCCTGAGGCCCTGCTGAAGGATAAACACCAGACCAAGCCCAATGCCCGACAATCGGATAAATAAACGCACTTAATACTACAGTAATCGCCAAATAGCCGATAAATGTCATGCGCTCAGCAACCGCTCCAGAAGTGAGCGTCGCAGCGGTACCACAGAACATCATCTGAAAAATAAAGAAGCTTATTTCCCAAGGCGTGTGCTGATCATCAAAAAAGAAATCGCTAGCGCCAAATAGCCCTGCAACAGAGTCACCAAACATGATGCCAAAGCCAAACAACCAAAATAACGTCGTCGATATAATAAAATCAGATATGTTTTTTGCGGCAACGTTAATGCTGTTTTTACTGCGGATACGGCCACTTTCTAAGCACAAAAAACCAGCTTGCATCATAAATACAAACGCAGAGGCCACCAACAACCAATAGTATTCTGCCATATACATCCTAAACAGTTAAAACCGCACCAAAAAGACTCATGCTAAATAACGTGGGGCAAATAACGCACACCATACAAGAGCACAAGAACAAAATCGTAAAGACAAGCAACAAAAATAAAAGCGCTAACTAAGTCATTCAATAGTTAAGCCAACTATTGAAATTACCCAATCATAAAATACAGGACGACAAAAAAAGGCTACTCAAATGTTCATTGAGCAGCCTTTCCAAACAACCATCAGTATGTAGGTTCTCTAAACGAAATTAACCGTTTAGCGTAAGAACATTGGTTTTGCTGATGCGATGACGATAAATTTCACGAAGATATTTGATCGCATTTTTAACGTTATTTATATCCAGACGAATATCGTTAATAGAGACAAAACGTTGGTTATTATCAATCAGTTCACGGTACTTTTTCTCGTACATAGGTTTAATTGCATACCAGTTTGTGTCTAGAATTTTCGCTGGATTTTCATAAGTCGTAAAGAACTTATCTACCAAGGCGTCATCAAAATCATCATCTTGAATCATTTTAATAATCGCTTTGTCTATTTCATCCGTGTATCGGTAATCATCACGAGCAAAACAACGTTTCATATAAGCGACCATTAGCGTTAAAAAGTCATCGCTTAAACATGGGCTTTTAGCAATAAGTGTCGTTAATGACAAGTTTGCTGATGCACCAATAACAAGCGCGTAACGCTTTAATGTTGTATTTGGACATAAACGATTCAAGTGCATTTTTAAGCGATTCAATGCGGTGAAAGACAGTTTGTAGTCTCTAGGCAATGAAATAATAGAAACGATAGACGAACAGTTCTTAAAGAAATGCAGATGGTTCAATGCCGTCGCATCATAACCACTTTTACGATAGTTCTTAATCGCTTCTCGGTATCGATCCGATTCAACAGGCAACACACTGACACCTTCAATCGCGGATGTGTCGTTATTAAAGTGTGGTAACTCAATTGAGCGACAGAACAAGTCATCAATATCAACACTATCCTGACGTGTCCCTTCGTTCACCACGCTTTCGGCGTAAGCCACTGCAACAGGGCCAGCTAAACTCATAAATAAGTCATTAGCGTCCAAACGAATGGTTTCAGCAATATCGATGCCAGCACGACGGAAGTAGTCTTCGTCATAATCTGTTGTGACAGCTTGTGCAGTCAAGATGTTAAAAATTTGCTGAGAAATATACTGGTTAGCGTATTTCTCCATAGTATTCACATCAATGTTATCAGAATCACCGCCGTTCTCTTCCTCTGCATAACGCATAATATCGTTGGATATCAGCATCATAGAATTCCACGGGCGAATACGTTCCATCACATCAGCAGGTACTTCGTCGTCTTCACGTTCTTCGTTGTACGAGAAATTCCATTCTTCTGAAATGTATTTGGTCAGTAAACGACCAGCGTTGATGTGTAATGCTTCCGAAATCTCAACATTTTTCCCTGAGATGTTCGGCAAAATACAAATGCCAGAAGTAAAAATAGGCTCAAAAACAAAGCTATGACGTTTATCCGCCATTTGACTCTGGTCGGAACGATAATCAAAGGTTTTACTTAGGTAAGAGAATTGTTGTGCTAAACCAAACTCAGACGCCATACCAGAACCGGTACCGCCACCAGCACTAAAAATATAAAAATAAAGGCGCGATTGATTGGCCTTAATGCCACAAGAATCAACCAAATAAGAATGCATCTGCTTCCAGTTTTCGTTACGGAATGTCGTCGCATCTTTATTTAAAATAATTTTCGCGAGATATTGCCCTAAAATTGGAGCATTACCCGCACCACCAGCATGGACTTCAGATAAATCCATTATTTGTAATTTGGTGTATTCTTCTAAAAACTTCGTTCTACCTTCTTGATTAGAAAAACGAATCCTTCCTTCAATATCTTTATCTAAATCACCAAGTAAAACGATAGGCTCAATCAAAAAAACTGGCTTAAATCCGTCCTTACTTTCGAGTGGCAAATGCTTACGAATCCAGCGCATAGGTCGAAATTCATGCTCACTATCTAGTATTTCTTGGCTTTCTACTTCTCGCATATAATTTGTTCTAGCATCGTATACTAGAGATGCGACATCCAATGCGATATTAGAACCACAACGTCCCAAACCAATTAGACATACAGATGGAAACACCTGTTCATTTACGCCTTCTTCGTCTGTCGTTTGTGGATGTATTCGATTACGAACTACGTCCAAATTTTCTAAGATCTGTTCTAGGTTTGTCTCAGTAAAATAAAGATGTTCTATTGGGAGATTTTCTTGGCTCATGCGGCATCCTTTTTGAAGCAAATAACTACAACAGATAATCATTCACGTTATCAACCAAACAACATGATATTAAAGCAGAAGGTTCACCTGTTAAATGCACTATTTAATTAATTTTATTGCTGATAGACATTGTGCAAACAATATCATCCTTACATAACAATGACACTAATATGGTGAATGCGTGCACAAAATAAATAGGAAAATGGTTACTTTGAAACGCTCTTGAGAGAGATCAACTGGCTATTTAGCGATATAAAAAGTTATTTCCTGAACTCACGATGCGTTGTGGATAATACTGAGAAGAAACATACACACAGATTATTTTTTGTACTATTCTATAAAGTATCTCAAATAACATATCTCAGGTGGATGTTTTGTCGATCTCATCTGTATCTAGCAAACCTTTGTATCTGCCTAGCGTCACAACGTCGGCGGATGTTTCTGTGCGCCAAGATTCACCGCGGCAACAAGACCCAGTTCAACTGTCAGATCGTGCTAAACAGCTACTAACCGCACAACTAGATCCAGAAAAATCGGAAGAAAAAGACAATGAAGGGAAAGAGTCTGTGCAAATTTCGTCCAGTATTGGACGACTATCGCGAGTAACAGGGCTTCAGCGAGAAGAAGTCGCTGCTTTGTATAGATCTATTGATAAACTAACCTAAACCAAAGCAGCGCTTTTTTTCACTCAGCTAAAAGTAAGAGTATACCCATCGGAAACGAGCGATTCAGCCTCTCTCTGGAGATTGGCCAAAGTCAAAGGTCTACTATCTAACCATTCAGGTAAGAACTCAGCATGAAGACTTTTGTTATCCGCTTTTAAAGTAAAAATAGGCATGTCGCCTTCTTTTCGGTCGTGGTGCAATAAAATCGATAATCTTAGCAAAATAGACAAGCGGTCTAAGTCCTGCTGATCACTTTTCGTAAAGCGGTAATCTAAAGACTGAGTAAACTTGCGGCGATGACGAAGAATTAAATTCGCCAACGCTTGTTGCTCTTGCTGAGAAAAGCCTGGCATGTCCGATTCACGGATAATGTAAGCGCCATGTTTATGATATCTGCTGTGCGAAATACCTGCCCCGACCTCATGAAGTAGACCTGCCCAACGCAATAAATCTTCGCTGGAAATACTGTTTAAATTCCAATCATCTTTCACTTGGGCTAATGCAGATAATGCGGTATGCGTGACGAGTTTTGCCTGCTCTGTATCGATATGATATTGGTTCAACATATAGTTAACGGTACGCTCACGGATATCGGTTTCAGCGTAACGCCCCATAATGTCATACAGAACACCTTCCCTTAATGCACCGTTCGAAAAATCCATTTGCTTAATATCAAAGCATTCAAATACAGCAGTCAATATGGCAATACCAGCGGCAAAGGTGCTTTTTCGCTCAGGTTTTAGACCAGGCAAATCGATATTGTCAGCATGCCCTGCAGCAAACAACGCTTTTTGAATTTGTTTCAGCGCTTTTAACGTAACCCCCTTCTTACTCCAATTATTTTCCTTAACAATATTGAAAGCCGCTTTAACTGTACCTGACGAACCAATCGCCACATCCCATGTTTCATCAAGGTAATCGTCTTGGATGCTAAGTAACTCTAGACGAGCTGCAGTGACTGCTTTTTGAAAGTTAGACTTATTGATGACACCATCATCAAAAAAGCGCTGTTTAAAACTCACACAGCCCATGTGAAGACTTTCCGTTAATATTGGCTCTAACTGCTTACCGATAATAAACTCGGTGCTGCCGCCACCAATATCAACCACCAAACGTTTTGCATCGCCATGATCCATTGTTCTGGATACACCCACGTAAATCAAACGCGCTTCTTCTCGACCCGCAATAATTTCAACAGGATGACTCATGATATCCATCGCTTTACCGATGAAGTCATAGCGATTTTTGGCAACCCTTAAGGCATTGGTACCAACAACACGAACAGAGCCAGGCGGCATGTCTTCGATGACTTGCGCGAACTGTGCTAAACAATCTAAGCCCCGCTGTTGGGAAGCTTCATCCAAATGGCCATTAACCAAACCAGCGGCCAACTGAACCTTTTCTCCAAACTCTCCAGTGATTCTTAACTGCCCATGAGTAACTTGGGCGACAACCATATGAAAGCTGTTTGAGCCTAAGTCTATGGCCGCAATTTTTTCAAATGGGAAGTCATGAGATTGTTGCAAAAAGAGTGATTGCATTCAAAAAGCCTTATGATGCCGAAGTCTTAATAAGGACAAGAGTATATCAGTTACTGATCGATGTCATTGGCAACAAAACCCCAAAAACAACGAAGTATTTGATGAATTTTTTATAAAATTTAGCGCCTTTTAATGAAAAGCAAGGCCTATTAATGACTTAATTCAAAAAAACCGCCTAGCTGAGGCCGCGAAAAGCCTGAGTTTGATCAAAAAATTACCAGAAAGTGTTTTTTTCCTGAGTTTCACTATAGACCTCGCCTTTAAGTCGAACTATAGTATGGATGGTCTTGATAGTGATAAATCAGTAATCAGATCACATTTAGATCCCAATCAAATTGTTTCGCGCTGTATTGGCTTTTGCCCTATCCGGGCTTGTTTAAACCTGAACAAAAATTTAACCATCTTGTTCTGTGTTTTTGGTGCCGAGTAGCTGATACATTGTAAAATACTTCCAGACACAAATTATTGTTACTAATTGATTAACTCTAATTCCGTCAATTTTCCTCAAATGAGCTAATACAAAACCCGTTTATGAACCTTACCGACTTAAAACAGAAATCAGTACACGAACTTTTAGAAATCGCAGCAGAAATGGGCCTAGAAAACATGGCTCGTTCTCGCAAGCAAGATGTTATTTTCTCAATCCTAAAGCGTCATGCAAAAGGTGGGGAAGACATTTATGGCGACGGTATCTTAGAGATTCTACAAGATGGCTTTGGCTTCCTTCGTTCACCTGACTGCTCATACTTAGCAGGTCCAGACGATATTTATGTATCACCAAGCCAAATCAGACGCTTTAATTTACGTACTGGCGATACTATTGCCGGAAAAATTCGTCCACCAAAAGATGGCGAGCGTTACTTTGCTCTACTAAAAGTCAGCGAAATCAACTTTGACAAGCCAGAAAGCGTTCGTAACAAAATTCTTTTTGAAAACTTAACACCCTTATTCCCTGATGAACGCCTATTGATGGAAGCTGGTAACGGCTCTACTGAAGACGTGACATCTCGTATCATTGACCTTGTTGCCCCAATGGGTAAAGGTCAACGTGCATTGGTTGTTTCGCCGCCGAAAGCTGGTAAGACGTTTATGTTACAAAACATCGCCAATGCCATTACTCGTAACAATCCAGAATGTCATTTGATTGTGTTACTGATTGACGAACGTCCAGAAGAAGTAACCGAAATGTCTCGTACCGTTCGCGGAGAAGTGGTTGCCTCTACATTCGATGAACCACCAACTCGCCACGTTCAAGTAGCTGAAATGGTACTCGAAAAAGCAAAACGTCTAGTGGAGCATAAACGTGATGTTGTTATCCTATTGGATTCCATCACACGCTTGGCACGTGCCTACAACACTGTTATTCCTTCATCAGGCAAGGTATTGACTGGTGGTGTGGATGCAAACGCACTAGAACGCCCAAAACGCTTCTTTGGTGCGGCACGCAACATCGAAGAAGGCGGTAGCTTAACTATTATCGCAACGGCGCTTGTTGATACAGGTTCTAAAATGGATGAAGTTATCTTTGAAGAATTCAAAGGTACAGGTAACTCCGAATTGCACCTAGACCGTAAAATTGCTGAGAAACGTACTTTCCCTGCAATCAATATTCGTCGTTCAGGTACTCGCCGTGAAGACTTACTGACATCTGAAGATGAACTACAACGTATGTGGATTCTTCGTAAACTACTGAATCCGATGGAAGACGTTGCAGCAACAGAATTTTTGATTGACCGTCTAAAAGTAACTCAAACTAATGATGAGTTCTTTGAGTCAATGAAAGGCAAAAATAAATAAGTAGATACTTCTGCAGCGAGAAGTCTGCGGTAGAAAAGCCACTTTACGAAGTGGCTTTTTTTTACTTACATAATCAACCAAATTCCGCCGCTACCATCTTTAGGGAGCGTGACTAATATTGGAGTCGTTTAAATGAAAGAAATTACCGCGACGGTAAGTGCTGTTGAATCAATCAACCAAAATGTATATCAGATTACCTTAAAGGTAGATGATCTAACATTTGAAGCTGGCCAATATCTAATGGTGGCACTACCAACAGGCGAGCAAGTTCCTTATTCCATCGGTAGTGCACCGCATGAGCTGCCATTTTTGACACTATATATTCTTGTTTCAGATTCTGCATCTCTTGCCAGTAAAGTCGTTGAGCACATTAAGTCCAACAATAGCATTACAATAAAAGCACCAGGTGGAGACTGTCATATTGCCAATGGCGTTCTAGATTCTAATCCAGAAAATATCTTATTGATTGCTGGTGGAACGGGGTTTGCTCAAATAAAAAGCCTGTACAGCCATTTGGTCGAGCAAAATTTTACTGGTAATGTGTCATTCTACTGGGGGCTAAGAACCTCAGAAGATGTCTTTGCTCAGGGCTGGCTAGAAGAAGCACACAAGTACACACCTTTTACATTAGATGTCATAGTGAATGAGAAAGGCGATGAATGGCACGGACGAAGCGGCTGGTTATACGAAGCGGTTTTAGCTGATCATCCAGATCTCAGTAAAAGCGCAGCTTTTATCAGCGGATCTGTTGGCATGGTGTATGGCACGCTTGACCAGTTGGAACTAAAAGGTCTTAGCAAAGAAAACTGCTTTTCTGACGTTTTTGCATATGCACCACACCCAGATAAACCAGTACTCTGATACTATTTATTGATATAAAAAGTGATGGATAGCAAAAGGGAGCAATCAGCTTATTTGGTGCTCCCTTTTTATTATTCAAGCAGAGGCAATAAAATATTAAGCCGCTGTGGAAATTACTGTTTCCCACAATGCTTTAATGTTTTCTTGATCACCGTCTGTTACGCCTTCGGCTTCCAGTGTATCTTGTAAGACTCCAGTGAAAGCATGATCAAACTCTTCTCGCCCTTCTCCTTCTGTACTACTATGCAAGCCCAAAAGCCCTAGAAGATAAGCGCAGTAAAATAGCTGATCACCTTCTTCTGCTTGATGCTCCATGTCTCGCAATCTGTCACACAACTGATCTGCGCGGTCAGCAAAGGTTATTGTCATATTCAATCTCACAATGGTGGTATTAATTTAATCTACAAAAAAGCTGGGGATTCCCAGCTTTTGAAAAATGTATTCTATCAAGGTAAGTTACGTTAAGGCTTTAATTTTAGAGTCTCTAATGTGTTCGCTCGAATAGAAAGAAGTAAGTCGGTATTTTCTACCAATGATTCACCGTAAGAAGGCACCATTTCTTTCATTTTCGCTTGCCATTCAGGCGACTCGACACGCTCAGGGAAACAACGTTCTAGAATACCAATCATGGTATTCACTGTTGTTGAAGCTCCAGGAGAAGCACCTAACAAAGCGGCAAGAGAACCATCTTGAGTCGTAATTGCTTCGGTTCCGAATTCTAGCTTACCGCCTAGTTTCTCGTCTTTCTTAATGATCTGAACTCGTTGCCCAGCGTACGCAAGCTCCCAATCTTCATCCTTTGCATCAGGAAAAAACTGACGCAATGAGTTACAGCGGTCTTTATGAGATTGCATAACTTCACTAATCAAGTAGCGAGTCAGGTCCATGTTGTTTTTACCAACGCTTAACATTGGTTTGATATTGTCGAAGCGAACACTCTTCGGCAAATCAAAAAATGAACCTGTTTTTAGAAATTTCGTCGTAAAGCCAGCAAATGGACCAAACAAGATAGCTTTTTTGCCATCAATGATACGCGTATCCAAGTGCGGTACAGACATAGGTGGTGCACCAATAGGCGCAGCGCCATAGACTTTGGCAAAATGCTGTTCAACCAATTCCGGTTTTTCACACACTAGCCACTGACCGCTAACAGGGAAACCACCAAAACCTTTGCCTTCCTGCACTTCTGCTTTTTGCAACAAAGGCAAAGCACCACCGCCAGCACCTAGGAAGACAAATTTTGCGTCGATGGTTTTGCGAGCGCCATTCTGCTCAATCTCAACGTCCCAGCGGCCGTCAGATCGTTTTTGTAAATCTTTAACTTCACAATTAAGGTTTAACTCGAAGTTGTCCAAGCCTTCTAAATGCTTACTCATATTACGAGCAATAGCACCAAAGTTTACATCAGCACCATGTTCAACACGTGTTGCAGCAAGTGGTTCACTGTCATTACGGTTATTCATAATAAGAGGCATCCATTCTCTCATTTTTTCACGGTCTTCCGTATATTGCATTTCTCTAAAAGCAGGATGTGCACTCATTGCAGCATGGCGAGCTTTTAGCATGTCGACGTTACGCTGCCCCCATACAAAACTTTGATGTGGCACACGATGAATAAACTCCTGAGGCGCTGGCATCAAACCTTGTTTTACAAGATAAGACCAAAACTGAAGACTGATTTCAAAGGCAGCGTTAATAGTGACAGCTTTATCAATATTGACAGAGCCATCAGTATTTTCAGAAGTATAATTAAGTTCGCAGTATGCAGCATGGCCCGTACCAGCATTATTCCAGCCATCGGTACTTTCCTTTGCAATACTCCCTAAACGCTCAACCATTAATATGGTCATGCTAGGGTCCAGTTGCTTTAGTAACACTCCTAGGGTAGTACTCATGGCACCACCCCCGACTAGTAAAACGTCTACAGAATTTGAGGTCATATGATTTCGCCGTGTCATAGCCAATTGTGAATTTGAGAGTGATGCAGAAAAAGGGCTTTTGACCAGCAGCAGTATGTCAGAACACACGACTTTACTTTCTCCACCCTCTCATCAGAACGCCTTTGCTCGTATGCCGAAAGTACATAGAAAATCAGCTTAATAAGGGATTCTGAGCAGGTGTAAATCAATTATACGGATTTTAAAAATAATGTCTTGAGACCTTAGTATAAGAATGTAGATATATTCACATTTGCACTTTCACGATAATGCTCATTTTATTGACTTTAGCGACAAGAAAGACGATGTTAACAACATTAAGAAAAAACATGCTTCGATTTCGCTGTTATATTAAAAAAATAATGTTCAGTATAAATATACTAAATTCTATATTTTATGTACTGAAGGAGTGTGCCTATGAAAGCACAAGATATCATGGTGAAGAATGTCATCTGTGTCGAAATGGATGAGCGCTTACCTAATGTCAGACAAATCATGGAAACGAATGGTTTTCATCACCTACCAGTAGTTGAAAAAGGCAAACTGGTTGGCATCATTTCAGATAGGGATCTGTTGCGCCTAATCAGCCCTTTTATTGATAGCGTTTCAGAGCAACCTAGAGACTTAGATACGTTAAACCGAGCTGCCCATCAAGTAATGACACGACAACCGATTGCGGTCAAAGCAGAAACGCCTATTGAAGACATTGTTGCTTGGCTAAAACGAGTAGACATTTCCTGTCTTCCAGTGACGGACGACGAAGATCATGTCATTGGTATTATTTCGTGGCGTGACCTTGTCAATCACGCCACATTTTAGTTTTAGCGTCTATTGTATTTTAAATTAATGGGTTTTGGCTTGATCACCCAGTAAATCAACCAAATCGTCTTCAGTAAATTCATACTTTTCTGCACAGAACTGGCAGTCGACCTTCACGCTACCTTGTTCGATAAGAAGCTCGCGAATCTCTTCAGTGCCTAAAGACATAACAGCGTCTAAAGTACGCTGACGAGAACAAGAACAACCAAACTGCATTACTTTTGTATCGTACAAGCGAACTTCTTCTTCGTGGTACAAACGATGCAGCAACTCGCCTGTTTCAAGGCCAAGTAATTCATCTTCTTTCACGGTAGAAGCTAAATGAGTCAAACGTTCCCAAGCATCTTCGTCGCCTTCTTTTGCCTGCTCTTCTGGCAAACGCTGCAAAAACAAACCACCACATTGTGCACCATTAGCCGCCAACCAAACGCGACTTGGTAACTGTTCAGACTGAGAGAAGTACTGCTCAAGGCATTCAGACAAAGTATCACCAACAATTTCTACAATACCTTGATAACGCTGACCATTACGTGGTTGGATAGTAATTGCCAAGTAACCGCCTTTAAGCACATCTTTTAAAGAAATAATCTCAGGCACTTCTTGGTTGTCATCCCATTGAGCAATACCACGAAGGTTTTGCTGCTCGTCACATTCCGTCATCAAGGTCGACAGAAAGCCGTTGCCTTTGGCTTGAATAGACAATACTCCATCTATTTTGACGATGTCTCTTAATAGCGCAATCGCAGCAACAAACTCACCAAGAAGTTTTTCAAGCCCTAGAGGGTATTCTTTACGTTTGATGATTTCTTGATAAGCGTCATTCAGTAACACTCGTTCGCCACGAACATTACTATTATCAAAGGAAAAACGCTGTATTTCATTGATGGTTACATTGTTCACAAAGCACACCTTGTTCAGGCTCAAAGCCTGACTAAAAGAATTCAAATTAATATTACAGCCATTTTACCCTTGAGCTGATCAATCATCCACTTTAAAACCGTCATTAACTGGGGATATGTAATGGGAATATGCACGCTTGCTATTTCGTTTAGTCTAGCAGCACTCTAAAATGTTCAGCATTACGTTTTCTATTGAAACGACGATTAAAACGGCCAACATCATTTCTCATTAATTAGAGATAAGAGATTCCTAGTTTTTATGATCCAATTTACTGAAGTTAGTTTACAGCGCGGCACTCAGTTCCTACTTGAAGATGCCAGCCTCACCATTTTTGAAGGCCAGAAAGTCGGCCTCATTGGTGCCAATGGCGCAGGCAAATCCTCCTTATTCGCCATGATCAAAGGCGAGCTACATGCAGACACCGGCGAAGTTGTTTTACCAGGGCAACGACGTATAGCCTTTATGGCTCAGGAAGTGGAAGAAACACAACGCAGCGCATTGGATTATTGCCTAGATGGTGATGACAGGCTCAGAGAAATAGAACGAAATATTGCAAAAGCACAAGCAAGCGGAGACGATCACGCTCACGCCAGCTGGTTAGGTGAATATGAAAACGCTCATGGCTACACGGCGCAATCAAGAGGCGAAACACTTCTTCAAGGTCTAGGCTTCAAAATGACAGACATGCAAAGACCCGTGTCTGACTTTTCTGGTGGCTGGCGAATTCGCCTTAACCTTGCCAAAGCTTTAATGTGCCCTTCCGATGTACTCTTGCTCGACGAGCCAACCAACCATTTGGATTTGGACGCTGTCATGTGGCTGGAGAACTGGTTGCGCCAATACCCCGGCACCTTATTATTAATTTCCCATGACCGCGATTTTTTAGATGGTATTTGTAGTCACATAGTTCATCTCTATCAAAAGCAATTGGTGCTTTATAAAGGTAACTACTCGGATTACGAACGCCAACGCGCTGAACACTTGGCACAACAACAAGCTAACTACGAAAAACAACAAGAGAAACGCGCTCATCTACAACAGTATGTAGACCGCTTTCGCTATAAAGCCGATAAAGCCAAGCAAGCTCAGAGCCGCTTAAAAATGCTCGAAAAGATGGAAATTATCGGCCCAGCCCATATCGACTCGCAATTTGAGTTTACGATTCCGGTTGCCGAAAAAACCTCTCAGCTGTTGGTTAATTTATCACAAGCTGATTTGGGTTACACATCCGAATCTGGCGCAAAAACCGTTCAGCTTGGTAATACCAACTTTGCCCTTCGAGATGGGCAACGCATTGGTTTACTTGGCCCGAATGGCGCAGGTAAATCGACTCTAATCAAATCCATTGTTGGCGAAATCAGCATTTTGGCTGGTGATCGCATCTTGGGAGAAAACCTAAAAATCGGTTATTTCTCACAGCATCAACTCAGCGCCCTCGACTTAGAAGCTTCGCCGTTACTGCATATTCAACGACTCACACCAAAAGTACTTGAAAGCGATATTCGTCGTTATTTAGGTGGCTTTGGGTTTATTGGTGACGATGCATTGCGTGCGGTAAAAGGCTTTTCAGGCGGCGAAAAAGCGCGTTTAGCCCTGTCGTTAATCTCTTGGACCAAACCAAACTTATTGGTACTCGATGAGCCAACTAACCATTTAGACATCGAAATGCGTCAAGCATTAACAGAAGCCTTGCAAGAGTTCCCTGGCTCCATTTTATTGGTATCTCACGATAGACATTTACTTAACAGTACCGTCGATGAATTTTACCTTGTTGCTGACCATCAAATCCAAGCGTTCGATGGTGACTTGCCGACTTATCATGCATGGTTACAAGCAAGACAAGCCAGCGCCGCACAACTTGAAAAAGGCGAGCTAGCAGGAGACAAACTCGATAAAGTGGATCGCAAGGAAGAACGACGTAAAGCCGCTGAAATGCGCGAAAAATTACGTCCGCTTCACAAGCAGATCGAGAAGTATGAAAAGGCGGTTCAAGCAGCACAAGAACACCTTGATCGCATTGCTGAAGCGATGGCTGACTCCAGTCTTTATGAAGCCGATCAAAGAGAAAAATTACAAAGCTTGTTAAGCGACGAGGCGAAATGGAAAAAAGCTCAAGCGGAAAGTGAAGAAGCTTGGTTCGAGGCACAAGAAGAATTGGAAGAAGCCGAAGCGCAACTCATCTAAACTCAAACAAAAAAAGAACGGATAAACAAAGACTAAGTGCTATAAATCCGTAAAGTTTTGTCTTAACACAAAGCTTTTAATCTGGCACTGACTTAATATTGTAACAATACTAAAGTACATTCATACACAGCGAAAAGGAGAGATATTGGATGACATTTCCATACACTCGTATGCGTCGCATGCGTAAAAATGATTTTTCTCGCCGCCTGATGCGCGAACATCGCCTTACTGCAGACGATTTAATCTACCCAATGTTTATTATCGAAGGCAATAATGTGCGTGAAGCCATTCCTTCCATGCCAAACATTGAACGCCTTTCTATCGACCTACTTTTAGAAGAAGCCAAAGAGCTTGTCGAATTGGGCATTCCTACGATCGCACTCTTTCCCGTTGTAGAAAGTGATAAAAAGTCCTTGCTAGCCGAGGAAGCTTATAATCCAAATGGTTTGGTACAACGTGCTGTTCGTGCCTTAAAAGAATCTTTTCCAGAACTTGGTGTACTAACAGATGTTGCGCTAGATCCTTATACCACTCACGGTCAAGACGGTATTATTGATGACTCAGGTTACGTGCTGAATGACATCACCGTCGACACTTTAGTTAAACAAGCGCTTTCACATGCCCAAGCTGGCGCAGACATAGTTGCACCATCTGACATGATGGACGGGCGCATTGGTGAAATCCGTGATGAACTTGAAGCCGAAGGCTTTATTAACACGCTTATCATGGCATACGCCGCCAAATACGCTTCGGCATATTATGGTCCATTCCGTGACGCGATCGGCTCAAGCGGCAACCTTGGCAAAGGCAATAAATTTACGTATCAGATTGACCCGGCTAACTCCAACGAAGCCATCCGCGAAGTGATGCTAGATATAGAGGAAGGCGCGGATATGGTCATGGTAAAACCTGGTATGCCTTATTTAGACATCGTACGCCGAGTAAAAACAGAACTTGAAGTACCAACGTTTGCTTATCAAGTAAGCGGAGAGTACGCGATGCACATGGCCGCCTTTCAAAATGGCTGGCTAGATAAAGATACGGTAATGATGGAATCACTCCTAGCATTCAAACGCGCTGGTGCAGATGGCATCCTGACTTACTTTGCAAAAGATGCAGCACGCCTGCTGAAAACTAAAAGCTAACGGCTTTTAGTAAAAATAAACACACAGAATCGGTGACCAGCAGGCTGCGTTGGTGTAATTTGTTAGTATATGCCTACATACTGTAGGCAAAGGAACAATGATACCAACAACACAATAAAACGGTATTTAGAGAGAATTAAAGCGCATGTCTGAGCAGTCGGTGAACGAAATAGATAAAAAAGAAACCATTCCTAGTCCTCCTTTAGAGTTGGACGCAGAGCTTGTTTTAGAACCCATTCCGGAACAACCACAAGATCCCAATAAGGTTGCGATTGAAGAGCGCCTACCTGAAGAGATTGATCTAGCTGATCCAGAACTCTACTTCAACCGCGAGTTAAGTCACTTACAATTTAACGCGCGCGTTCTTGAACAAGCCATGGATGAAAACCACCCAATTTTAAACCGACTGATGTTTCTGTGTATCTTCAGCTCAAACATGGACGAATTCTTCGAAATACGCGTCGCAGGTTTAAAAAGCCAATTAGAATACAGCCGTGAAAAGAATGGCCCTGACGGCATGCACCCTAAAAAAGTGCTTGGCTTAATTAGCGAACACGCTCATAAATTAGTACGTCGTCAATACCGCATTCTCAACGACATTATTTTGCCCAAACTGGCAAATGAAAACGTTAAGTTTATTCGTCGTACTGTATGGAATGAAAAACAAGCCGCTTGGGTAAAACGCTACTTCCGTGACAATGTATTGCCCATCATCAGCCCTATCGGCCTCGATCCGGCACATCCGTTCCCAAGACTAGCGAACAAGACCTTCAACTTTGTTGTTGAACTGGAAGGTCGTGATGCCTTTGGCCGCGAAAATGGCCTTGCTATTGTTCCGGCACCAAGCTCGCTACCGCGCTTGGTAAAACTACCAGATGACGTTTGTGAAGGGGGAGATAATCTAGTTTTTCTTTCTTCTATCATTCATGCCCATGCTGATCAATTATTCCCAGGCATGACAGTCAAAGGCTGTTTCCAATTCCGCCTTACCCGTAATGCCGATTTAGAAGTAGACTCCGACGATATTGGTGTTGACTTGGCTGGTGCGTTACGCACAGAGTTACAGAGTCGTCATTACGGCAGCTCAGTGCGATTAGAAATCGCCGAAAACTGCCCACTTCATATCGTCGATTCTTTGCTTAAGCAATTTGATTTAGAACAGCAAGATTTGTATCGGATAGATGGTCCTGTAAACCTTAGCCGTCTTATGGCAGTGCTAGAACTCGTTGACCGTCCCGACCTGATGTACCCTCCTTTTTCACCAGGTTTGCCAAGAAAACTCGCTAGCTCTGGTGGATTATTCGAGGCAATTCGCCAACGTGATTATCTGCTGATGCATCCGTTTGAGAGCTTTTCACCTGTTATTGATTTATTGAGCGAAGCAGCAAAAGATCCAAGCGTTGTCGCTATTCGTCAGACGTTATACAGAACGGGGTCTCGCTCGCCGATTGCCAATGCATTGGTTGAGGCCGCTCGTAACGGCAAAGAAGTCACTGTGGTCATCGAATTACGCGCTCGCTTTGATGAAGCAGAAAACTTAGCCTTAGCAAGCCGCTTACAGGACGCTGGTGCCATTGTTGTCTATGGTGTTGTTCGTCATAAAACCCATGCCAAAATGATCCTAATCGTCCGTAGAGAAGGCGCAGACCTAACTCGTTACGTTCACTTGGGCACAGGTAACTATCACGCAGGTAATGCTCGCCTCTACACCGACTATAGTTTTATGACCTGCGATAAAGAGATTGGCGATGATGTTCATCGCGTATTCCAACAACTCACTGGCATGAGCAAAGAACTGAAGGTCAAAAAACTATTACATGCTCCATTCACCCTTCGCGATCGCTTGCTGGAAATGATTAATAGAGAAGCGGAAAATGCCCTCAATGGTGACCCTTCTCGCATCATCATTAAAGTGAACTCTTTAACTGAGCAGAGACTTGTTCAATCACTCTATAAAGCATCCCAAGCGGGCGTAAAAATAGATTTAATTGTTCGTGGAATCTGTACATTACGTCCAGGTATCAAAGGCATATCGTCTAATATTAGGGTACGAAGCATCATAGGACGGTTCCTAGAGCACACTCGTGTGTATTACTTCTATAACAACCGCAATCCACAGGTTTATCTATCTAGTGCTGATGGCATGGACAGGAACTTAAACAACCGCATTGAAGTCGCCTTCCCTCTTCAGGATTATAAACAGACTCGCCGAGTGAAAAAGGAACTTGAATATTACCTAACAGATAATACGCAAAGCTGGATTTTACAAAGCGACGGCTCATACCAGCTATCCAAACCTAGAAAAGGCGAATACCGCAGCGCACAACGAGCATTACTTAGTGAATTAGCCGATAATACTCGATAATCCTCAAAGCGCTCATATACATAAAGCCCAGCATCAGACTGGGCTTTTTTGTGCATAAAAATAGAGTTTATCCCCAAGTATTACGAAACACCGACACTATCAAGCCTTCACATACTGTCACTTTAATAGAGTGATAATCATTTTTTTTGTCTGTCTGTGAATACGACCATCCTCTATCTATTCACGACAACTGTATATAGAATAATCAAAAATGTGCATAGAATGAGTTAAAATCATACAAAAGAGGCACTCTTATGAAAAAGGTCCAAAAGTTCTTTTCAGCTTTAATTATTGCACTCCCTCTTACAGCACAAGCCCAAACAGTAGAACTAACGACAATGAACTGGCCACCATTCTATGCAGAAAGTTTAGAGAAAGGCGGCTTCATTACAGCTATTGTAGAAGAAGCACTTGCTGAATCAGGTTATGACTCTACAATCGAATTCACAGGCTGGCAAAACGCATTGGACAACGCAAAAAACGGTGACAAAGACGCTATTGTCGGCGGCTACTATTCCGAGGAAAGAGCGAAAGAATATTATTTTTCAATCCCCATCTACACGGTTTTAGCAGGTTTAATCAAAAAGCCTGACTTCCCTCTTACTAATTATTCTTCATTTGAAGAGCTTGATCAGTACACTATTGCAAAGTTGAAAGGCACTGTAATCGGAGAATCATTTGATAACTTCCCATTTACAAACCTTAAAGAATACGCAGAAGTTTCTGATGCAATTAAAGCATTAGATTCTGATGAGGTTCAGCTGTACGCAGACAGTTTAGCCGTCGCAAAAGAAGCAGCTAAAGCCGCAGGCATTGATGGTTCCCAGCTACAGATACTTCTTCCCCCTCTAGAAGAAAATGATCTATACCTATTGATAGCAAAGTCAGCACCAAACGCGGAAGAACTTCGTGATGCTTTTAATAAAGGCTTAATATCACTTCAAGCTTCTGGACGTTACGACGAAATCTTAACGGAATTCAATCAGCAGTAAGATGCTTACCTGATATCCAACAAGCCCTAACAGCATAGCTATCAGGGCTCCAAACGACCCCGTCCTGTTAAGCAAGGCGGGGTTCTTTTCTTTGAAAGCTTGACGATGCTTATCTCCTTGCGGGACTCACACATACGTGTCTTTGATAAAGAGCCCCACACGTGGGAGAGGTTCTT
>NZ_JAHLLW010000016.1 GCF_019426345.1 Marinomonas lutimaris | reverse complement strand
GCGTCGTTTGAGTAGCTATCCCATTCGAAATGATGACTAAAACCACTGGCGCGGGTTCGCTTGGTAATGAGGTTCGCTGCGTTATAAGCATAACGTTCTTTTTCGCCCGATTGGTTTATCGCGGCGATCAAGTTGCCAGTATCGTCATACTCGTAGTGAGCTAGAGGTTTTCCTGATGTGACGAATTGATCGCTATCATTCACATGATAAGCCAAAACATCAATCAACAATCCTTGTGCGTTATATTTAAGTAAGCAGCCACGCGCTTTGTTCACTTCAATACGAGCCAAACGCTCTTTAACGTCATAATGAAAACGGGTGCTCTGACCTTTATCATTGATGATTTTTTCAAGCAACCACGCAGATTTTCCAGCTTTGAATGTTAAATGCTGATCATCAGGCGTTATTAATACCTGTTTACCATTGGTTTGATAATGCAATGCCAACTTACTACTTAGTTGATAGCTAGATTGGCCTGGTTTGACTTTTTCGAAACGGTGAGAAGCGCCATGCTCATCGCGGTATTCTAACCAATAGGTTCCCTTTTGTTTTGGGCCAACTTTTGGTGGTGGTAGATAGTGTTCCGTCAAACACGCCATAAAATCATGACGCCAACCATTACCCATCGCTGTTTTGTTATTTGAATGGGAAGATCGATACAAACGACGCCACACTAAAGAGCGACTACCGTTTAAGGTGAAATCGATCAAGGGCAGAATCTCTTCCCCTGTCAACATAGACACAGGGTCTGATCGGCACTCTTGATCTGTTATTGGTGTTTCACTAGAAACATCAGATGAAACACCACCAGTATTAGTCTCAGGCGATTGGGACACTGTCTTTCCCACCGCTTTTTCTGGACCTTTTTTGTTACTTGCTTTAACCGCATCTGCTTTATTATCAGAATATGAGATTTTCATATCCTGCATGTAGAAAGTAACTACCTCTGACATAAATGCGGCCTTTAATGCTGCCGCTGTCAAAGATGGCGCTTGATCCTTAGCTCCCTTCACACCAAGCGCTTGGAGAAATAGAATAACATTAAGATGTGATGAAGGTTCTTTGGAAATTATACGGCTCACTTCGTCTGTTCTGTTATTTGCAGACTCAGACGTGTCCGTCACTACTTGATGATACCCAGAAGGTACTTTACCTCCCTTACCAACAAGATAAATGTGATATCCCTCTCCTTTCAATTCAAGTGAATTACTTTCCATTAGCGTCGCGTTTCCTCATTCTTCCATATGTATACCCCAACAGCTTGATGAACCGACTGCTCTTGAGAAATCATTAATGCATGCTTTTGACTGCTGTAATTGGGATTATTAATAAGAGAATAAAGATTCATCACCCCATTAACTGCTCCTAACTTTCCTAAAGTATAAACAGGAAAAATATATTCGATATTTTTACCAAGATGTGGGGCAAGCAATTGCAGACTATGTAGCCAAATGTCTCCATCTTCATCAATGCCATTTCCAGGAGAAAAAATAGTATCTATATCAACTGAAACATCTTCTATCGCTTTCTTAAAAAGCGCCCCAAACGCATCATGTTGCTCGAAATCAATACTAGCTTCATAGCAAAAAAAGCGCTGCGACCAACCTACACTAGTCAAATCTAATGTAGCAACAATCCCACCAACACCATGGTAACAATATTCTGAGCTGGAGTTTGGTAGATAAACCCCATCGATAGCAATAACATTTGCAGCATCTATGCTTTGCTCTGAGATAAATTGTATAGCGGCATCTATACCACTAGAGCCTAGAAAAAAAACGAATTCAGGCTTTGCAGCAAAAAGCTGATAAAAACTTTCAATTACTATCTCTTTTTGCTCACTCTGAAATACCCAAGCAGGCATGAGCCAAATAGTAGGCAAATTAGAATCTTTTAGAGATACAAATAACGATTTGGCCTTCAAGATACAGTCATAAGTAAATGACTGCCATGATTCATCTCCAGAAAACTTTTCTTTCGTTACAAAATCGCCAATCATCAACTCTTCTATAGAAGAGGTATGAGGCAAAGAGACATAATCAACAGATAGTAAAAAGGCTGTCATTCCTATGCAGCTCCAAGCTTTTTCTCAGTGAAGAACAGTGACTGATATCGTTCAAATAGCATCACCAGCAAGACATTTGATACACTGATAGATTGCTTATTGGCGACATCAATCGTCCCTGAAAAAGACAAACCACCCAGCAACCTAAACCCTGCAAATTTCTCTTCGTATTTAGGCCAGTTCAACGCAAACTCTTGCTGAAAACACTCCAAAGAACCTTGATCGCCTAACCAAGCAGAAAGCTGGACATCAAAAGGGACAATGCTATCAAGATCACTCCCTAATATACTTCTAAGCTCTTTAATCAACTTGGATGACACATCAGATTGAGTCAGAATAGAATTTAGCAACGGAGAATGTTTAACCATCCCGCCCCGCATCAATAAGCACAACGTGTCGTCTGTTGACAAAATATCACTAGCAAAATTGCAAACAATATTTAATTGGCTTGGCGTTATCACCATCAAAAACAAAGACATTACTCTTGTTTCTAACAACCCCTCATCTACTAAATCTGTAAAAAAAGCCAACAACTGATCACGTGATAACAATTCTGGCGTTTCCAACCACGGAAACCGCTCATACAAACCAAGCGTTATCGACTCTTCACTAGATAAACTCAACATCTGATAAAGGCATAACTCCTTATCTGTCGCAAGATCACGCAAAAGACAATGGGAGCCAGTTATCTCAATAATATCTTTTGATACAGAACGAAGATCTTTAGAAAAATAAAGGGCATTGATATATTCAGCTTTTCTATCTGCTGCCATTTTACCAATTAGATAAGCAGCCCCCTCAACAAGAATCTCTTTATCGACATCAGACTCCAGCAATACAGAAAGATGATGTAAATCTACATCATCAGTATTGCTCTTATTAATGACGGACAGCCAGCATTCTTCCGTCAGTTGCTTTTTACACTGAGCATAATAACCATATGAAAAAAAAGGATTTAGCCTAGCCTCATTCAGCTTTTTTATCTGACTATAAAAGTCATTAACGAAAACAGATAACAAATCAGCCGCCTAACCAATGAGAACCGTAGGATTACCTACTACAATTTTGCCACTATGCGAAGTCCCGTCACCAAGTCGAGCTGCAGGTTTACCGTTAATAGTCACCGAGCCCGAGCCACCTTTTATACTATCCGGCGGCCCAACACACACAAGCATATCCCCATCCCTTGCCGCTGGAATACCACCAATTAAGACATTCGAAGACCCTGCAGCAATGGGGCCGCCAACATGCGGAACAGTGCCAGTTGTTTTAGGGCACACATGCATACTTCCAATTGTTGCCGCTGGCTTTCCCATGCAACCTCCTTATATAGCAATATGATTTTAATCTACTGATCGTAGAGTGGAATGACTAATAATTTCCCCGATGCAACAAAACAAGCAAGCTCTTCTATTAAAGTATCTAACGTCAAATCAGATATAGACACACTTGAAAAGGTTACATAGAAATATAACTTTGAAATGATATTGGTCTGATTCAATCGAGGATGTAAAGAAGAAAAAAACTGATCGGCAAAGTACCCCCCCCCTACTTTTAAATAAGCAAGGGAGGGACTTAGAAGGGGGTCATTAGGTCTATGAATAGGTAAACAGACAAGGTGAGGAAGCCCATACCGACAATAAGTTATAAGACCTTCCTTCACGCCAGACTTCATAATAATACTAGCTGTGCTATCTATAATTTCCATATCATACACTTCTGCTTAGTTGAGTTTGATGGTTCCTGCCGATAAACTAATCGCGCTACCATTTACTTTCACATTACTGCCTTTGATATTGATATTGCTACCCTCGATAGTTATATCTCCGCTACTAGACAACTTAATTTGTGCAGAGCCAGTTTTAATAACTATTTCATCTCCAGCTTCAATATTTAAGCTTTTACCCACTTTTAAAGTATCATTTTCTCCAATCTCAGAAGTACGATTAACTTTAACTTTAAGGCCTTCATTATTGCCGATCTCAGTCGTTACGTTGTTATCAACCTTGTCATTACGGTCATTTTTGACATAAAGCTGGTGGTCTTTTTCAGCTTGCATATAAACAAGCTCACTGCCTTTTTTATCCTCAAAGCGCAACTCATTAAAATTATCAGCTCCACCTTCTTTAGTAGAACGTGTCTTTATTCCGCTTTGGGTTTTCTGTGCAGGTAGATCATAGGGGGGCATTAGATCTGCATTATATATGGCACCACTAATGATCGGCTGATCCGGATCACCGTTGATAAAATCAACCAAGACCTCTTGACCTACTCGTGGGAAGAAAAAAGCGCCCCACTTCTTTCCTGCCCAGTTTTGAGCAACACGAATCCAACAAGAACTCTGAGAGTCTTTCTTTCCATCTCTATCCCAATCAAACTGGACCTTAACTCTTCCGTATTTATCAACCATGATCTCATCGGCACTATCACCCGTTACTATTGCCGTTTGAACACCGTGAATAGCCGGTTTCTTTTTAATCGCCTGAGGTCGGTAAGGGACATCTTTCGGCACACATTCAAAGTGATTCATGTATACCATATTAGCAGCTGAAATTGATGCGCCAGACTGGTTAGGAACAGAGACGGTAGTCAACATTGAGGTAATAACGAAGCTTTTACCACTCATGCGAGGGTCTTCGTGTTCAGCAAAACTAAAAAGCCCGCCCACAAAAAAACTACGGCAATCACTTCTACCGCTACTAAGCTTCATGTCTCTTTGCAACGATTCCAGCTGAAGAGAAGCCAAGCTGGCAGCTCGAACATTACTTTCGTCCTCGCCAGTATACTCAAACACCTCTGTAAAGGACTGCGTCGGTAGCGTTGGTTTCTTTTGTTCACCATCAGGATATCGAGAGGGTTGTTTAAAGTCATAACCAATTCGTTTAAAAGACCCTGGAGCTAAACTTAAACCACCTTGCCAGGTCGATATATGAGGGGTGCTTAAATGCCCTGTTGAGTAAGTAACCTCTGACTCATCACATTCAGTATATGCAGTAACATCATCAGAAAGAACAAGCACATGATCACTCTTAGAGTGCTCAAAGAAATAAAATATACCTTCCTGCTGCAACAAACGCTGAATAAAATCAAAATCCGTTTCTTGATACTGAACACAGTATTCATACTTTGGATACGTCTTTGTTGTTTGATCTTTAAAAGTAACGTTATGCTGTGAAAATAAATCCGAAAATATATCTTGGATTGTTTTCTTTTGGTATATGCGACTGTTTTTGCGGTTTCGCATTGACGCAGCGTGAGGAACAATCACTGCTTGATAATCAATGTAATTCTTTTTCTCAGTTAAATCAGCAGTTCTTGTCCCTTTCGAAACAAGATCGCTAACTATACCGTGATAATAGCGCTCAGTTTTATTGTCAGTACTTTTCACTAAAATACTAACAGGCTTACCCAACAAATCCTCGTGAGAAACTTGACGGCCTAAAGCATAAACAGAAGCAGAAATGACAAATAAATCCGACATTGCCTCTTGAGCAACAATTCTAGATAAGTAAAGAGCATCCTTACCTAACGGTGTGTTGATCTGTATGACGTTATTTTTTTGTGTTTCGTTTTGCATTCCTTGCCTTACCCATCAAAAAAAATAAATTAAAACAAAAAAGCTCTGAGCATTCGCCCAGAGCCCCTTTATCAAGACAACAAATTACATTTGCTGACCTTTAGCACCGCTATAACCATAAACAAGAGGTGCAGAAATAGCATTCTGATCATCTGTAGGTGTAACAGTCATCATCATTTCAGTATAGCTGATAGTGATTGTTTCGTAAGGACGATCATTTTGAACTGAAACTGAATAGCTAGAAATCATAGCATCAGTCAATTCAATTTTCATAATTTCTTCAACCTTATCACCTTGCTTAGTGATATGAAAAATTGCAGGCTGACCTTTACCGATTGTTGCTTCTTTGAATAGATCTGGAGAAGCTTTATCTTGAAGTTTAGTGATAGTTACATCACCAAGACGAGTCGCGCTTGACTCACGGTCCATTGAAGTACCTGTATGTGAAGAGATTTCACGACTAACGTTCCAATCCATAGAAAGCACTGTAATCATATCTTTGAATGATTCAGCTGTAGCTTCACCTTTAATTGAACCGTATTTTAGATAAGTATTAGCTTGCATTTGATAACGCTCCTTATATTGAATTATTACATCCTACACTGGATGCTCATAGCTTTGGTTTCCCAAATTCCCTTGAAATCATTATCTTTTTAAATTGCAACGAAAGGAGTGTACTTAATTCCCTTCCCTGGTTAAGACAATGTCTCAAAAACGTCCATTAACTAATTAAGACGAGAAGATTATAAGGTTGGGGTTACGAAGAAACAACCCTATATTTCTCACTTTTCGATATTCTTATTTTTTACTAAATCAGAACAACTAACTCACTACCACAGAGAAATCATTATTATCTAAAGATAAAACGACATTACTAATCTCTTTATCCTCAACCATGTTGCTTAGTAACAATTCTGAGAGTAAAGGCAACACCTTGTTTTGTAATAAAGTATGGATATTACGAGCACCAGAGCCTGCATTTTGACAATTAGCGACAATATGATCCAACACACCATCATCATAAGAAAAAGAACAATCGTAATTAGAACGAATTCTATTTTTAATTTTAAGAAGCTGGAAGTTTGCAATTTGAGAAATCACTTCATCACTCAAAGGCACATAAGGTATAACGTTTATACGCCCTAAAAATGCAGGTTTAAAAACAGCTAACAAATCATCCTGTAAGGCACTCTGCAACCCCTTGATACTTGGCAAAGCCTCCTCATCTTCATAAAGTCCCATTGTAGTATCAGTACCTACATTTGACGTCATAATGATAATAGTATTCTTGAAATCTATATCGCGCCCTTCTCCATCCTTGATCATCCCCTTATCAAAAACTTGATAAAAAATATCATGAACCCCAGGGTGAGCCTTCTCCATTTCATCAAGTAATATCACACTATACGGCTTCCTTCTAACCGCCTCAGTTAAGATACCACCTTCACCATAGCCTACATAACCTGGGGGAGAACCAAGCAACAAGGAAACTTTATGCTCCTCTTTAAACTCAGACATATTTATAATAGTTATATTTTCTTCGCTACCATACACTTCTTGAGCCAAGGTTAACGCAGTCTCAGTTTTACCAACCCCGCTAGGGCCAGTAAGCATAAATATACCATTTGGCCTATTCTCATCAGCTAAATGAGCTCTTGAAGTTTGAACAACTTTTGCAATAAGATCAAGCGCATGATCTTGCCCAACAACTCGCTCTTTCATTGTATCTGCAAGCTTTAACACACCAAGAACTTCATCTTGCTGCATTTTTCCAACAGGAATACCGGTCCAATCCGAAATCACCTGCGCAATGACCTCTTCATCAACCTGCCAATGAACCATATTTTGCGCAAAGGACGACAGCTCATTTTTACTCTTTTGCAGAGACTCTAAAACACTAACATCAGGAACATCTTCGCCACTTATTTTATTAAAAGCCTCTGACAACTTTGAAACAATCACTTTTTCTTTTTCAAACTGCTCTTTCAAAGGCACCAAAAGATCCAGAGCCTTAACTGAATCAGCCTGCAGCTCATTAATTTTTTCAGCATGATCAAGACCTGACTTCTCCTCACGTAACAACATACTAATTTGAGAATCAATGTTATAAATTTTATTTTCTAGTTGCTCAATAGAATTAGGTACGGACACTTGGCTCATTGCGACTCTCGCACAAGCTGTATCCAGCAAGCCAACCGCTTTATCCGGTAATTGCCTACCCACGATATAGCGATGAGAAAGATTAACAGCACTCTCAAGAGCCTGCTCAGAAATAAATACGTTATGATGTTTTTCCATGACAGACACTAAGCCACGAAGCATTGATATAGCCTTTAGAGGGTCTGGCTCTTCAACCTTAACAACCTGAAACCGACGAGAGAGGGCAGCGTCTTTCTCAAAATATTTCTTATACTCAGCCCAAGTTGTTGCAGCAATGGTTCTTAACTCCCCTCTTGCCAATGCAGGCTTTAGCAGGTTTGCTGCATCATTTTGACCAGCTTGACCACCACTACCAATCATTGTATGCGCTTCGTCAATAAAAATAACTATTGGTCGAGAAGAGCTTTTCACTTCTGATATTAATGTCTTTAGACGGTTCTCAAACTCACCTTTCATGCCAGCACCAGCCTGCAATAAAGCAAGATCCAAGCTATGAATCCGCACATTTTTTAAGACATCAGGAACAGACTGCTGAGCAATCCTAAGAGCCAACCCCTCTACAACCGCTGTTTTACCTACCCCAGCTTCGCCAGTTAAAATAGGGTTATTTTGCCTACGCCTGGTTAAAATATCGATCATTTGTCTTATTTCAAAATCTCGACCTAAAATTGGATCTATTCGCCCACTTTCAGCTTGTGCAGTCAAATCCACAGTAAATTGATCAAGACTAGGCGTTTTAGATGCTGATGCCAAAGACGACTGCTCAGATGAGCCTGACACAACATTAGACTCTTGGGATTGAGCCATAATTCCAGGCCAAGCGTGTAATAACTGCCCCGGATCTATTTTATTAAACTGCTTACTGCATCTCGTTAATAAACTCGACAGCGCATCATCTTTGATTAACGTGTAAATAACATATGCACTTCTAATTTGAGTATCTGTAAACTCAATACTTGTACTCAACCAAGATTGGCGCAGTAAACTAGTAACATGATGGGAAAGGCTTGGTGATGATTCACTACCAGTCTTAAAAGACTCAAGCGAACGATTCAAATCATTTTTAACGACATCAGCGTCAACATCAAAAGCACTCAAAATCAACCGAACATCATCAAGCTGATTCTCTAACATAGCAATCAGCCAATGTTCTAATTCCACAACAAAATGACTACGACTATTACAAATAGCAACCGCTTTTTCCAAACTCAACTTACACTCAGGGCTAAGTTTCTCGACCAGTTTATTCAATGTCATAGAAGACATATATTCTTCCTTATTAAAGTGAATTATCCTTTACGAGAAAGGTGCAACCTCTTATTAGAGTTCAATCGACTAAAAGCCAGAACACTATTCCCACCAAGAGTTACATCTTTCTTATTCAATCTAGAAATATCAGAATTACTAAAAGCCGATTCAACCAGAATCCTAGCTTGAACACCATTACCCACATAATCCTTAATAATTCTACACACAAATTTATACAATTCAGCATTGGGCAGTAATTTTTTCAGTTGCGCTGCATTATTCGGATATATACAGACCTCAATTAATGTTGAAATATCCCATATCTTGCTACCTAACAAGGCATCAACACCTAGCTTGGAATATTCTCCATCAAACGAAGTACGACTCGATAATCTTGTCTGTTCAGATGACTTTAAGTTCTGCCATTTCCCTTCTAACTGCTTAATTTTTACCTCACACCCTAAATATGAAGTCAAAATATTTTTCAAGTCAGAAGTGTTTTTTATTGCCCTAGAAAAGATTCCTGAGAAAAATAAATTATAGTCTGCAGAACCTCCACCTAATAGTGACAAAATTTTAGTATGACTGTCTTTATAGCCACTCTTAGAAGAAAAATTAAGTGAATGCTTATACTTTTTCCAAGATCGATAGTATAAAGATATTAATCGATGGTTAAACATATCGTAGAAATCACGCATCGCAGTATCTTTATACTTCACACGCTGAAGAACCAACTCACTATAAAACTGAGGCATCACACCTGAAGAACCAGTTAACCCCATAAAAGAAATATCTACTTTCATTTTTTGTAGTACCGAGGGATCGCCAACAGGCTCAATTCTACTGATGGATGCTCCAGGAAAACCGAACTTTTGAGTTGATGAAAACCTAACCAGCTCATTGACTGGATCACAGTCATAACCGACTTTCCTATAAGCCATTTGCTCTCTATCTAATTGCTTCTCAATTAAATAAATCGCTTTATAAAAATCAAACTGTGAAGCGTTTTCGGACAGCAATTTCATCATAAGAGTACCCGATCACCAACTCTCGCAGGCCACTGATGATAAACCTGCTCTTGCTCTTTCAACCTCAAAGATACCCTAGTAAAGCTATTAATTGCCGCAAACTGCGCAAAGAAATGCTCGAGAATAGATGCAAAAAAGAATACTCCACTACCTGAGAAGTCATCATTAGCAAAGGTGATTTCAATATCACTTCCACTTGCAAAACACACTCTCCCCTTTTGAACAACTCGCGCAGTAGATGGCTCGATAACCACTTTATATATATTATTAATTAAAGCCTTACTCTGAGGAGATACTTTAAAATCATAAAGTCTCAAAACCTCTTTTAAGCGCTCACAGGCATCAGGACCGGTAAAATAATCAAGGTTCAGATGATTAATTAACTGCCACCTAGTCGCATCACCAAGAACTGGCCTAATTGCATGGGTAGGCATCACCAGGCATCGTATTTTCTTAATAATATCGCCTTTTTCAGGCATCATTAAACCCAGCTCATCATCCCCAAAAGGCAAACTTGCGGGCAAATTACGATTACTGCACTTCGCCCTAATAGTAATAACCGTTTTATCACTATTCCCATCCAAGTGAGAGTTATCAAATGATGCATCAACCAACGAAAAAAATGTCTCTGTACCTGCTTCAACATATCCCCCCGCCCACATTGCGGTCTCTCTCCTGATATGCCAAAACAAATCATTACTACCTTGATATTTAGGATGTGTTTGCCCATAAAAAGGAGAAACAACCTGCTTATTTCCTTTAGCATCAAATACAACAACCTCATCGACACTAACAACTTCCGATATCTCGGCATCCATGTACCTAGGAGCGAGCTTATATTCATACTCACTGAGTTGTGGTCGAATAGGCTCAATTTCTTGCTCAAAAAGGTTGATGACTGGAGTACATCCCAACAAAAAGCTAGAACTATCAATTTGCTTTTCTAGTTCAGATGAATCTGTATCCATATAAAAATATATACTTGTAGCGCCTGATTTTTTAGGAAGCATTGATCTAATATTTTTCAACTCAAAGAATCTAAACTTCTCGGGAAAAACAAAATTCTCAACAAGCAATCTAAATCCTGAGGAAGAGCGATGCGAGTAAGGAACAACAACCTCATTCTCACCAAAACCAACAGCTTGGAGGTGCTCCTTAGATACGTAACGAATACCTTCCTCACCATTATCAAATGCCACGCCAATGCAGTTCTTAAATAATAATTCATATATTTTCAATCCATGATGCCACTGCCCACCAATATAAAACCTTAAGTTATTTAAGTCGGTTTCATATAAAGAAACACCGTCGTATTCACACATGACATCAAGCTGAAAAATTGATTTGGCAGGCTTCTCCCACTTTGCCTTTGGAGCAACAAATGGTGCGTTCTCAAATTTTGCGAGTTTAATTTCAACAGGCCAAAGGTTCGTTTCAAAGCAAGTCTTAAACTTACACTGTTTCATGCCTTCAGCATTAGATTCCACCTCTGTTCCAACTGGTATAACAACACCTGTCGTTGAGAGGTTCTCCGCTTCAAGCTTAATAATAGACATTGAAGGTATTGGCGCCTGATAATCAGGAAACATTTGACCAAGTAGCGCATCCGTCAATTCTGGAAAACTATCTTCAAGCTTCTGTCTTATATTAGCTGTCAAAAAAGCAAAAGATTCAACCAGACGAGAAACATGAGGATCCTCAACAGTATCACCACTTAGTTTTAATCTACCGGCTACTTTAGGATACTTCTCGGAAAACTCACTCCCCATTTTTCGTATAAAGGAGAGCTCTCTGTTATAGTATTTTAATAGCTCATCATTCATAAGGAGGCCTCAATTATTTTCATCCCTAAATTTATAGGCTCAACCTCTGAGTTAAAACTAATAAACTCAGGCTCAGGGTCGGCATAAAGCAAAGCATTGATTCGTAAGTTTAACACTCGATTGAGAGGTAGATCTTCATCAGTAAACACCTCTACCTCGATAAATCTAGGCTCAAATTTCTCAATTGTTTTTTTGACAATATCACACAGCAGATCACGACCCTCACTCGAACTCACAGACATACTCGAAAAATCAGGTAACCCATAAGATAAAATAGAGGTGGATAATTCTTCATACTGATCAGGCCAAGTATGCCACTGAATCCTCGCATTAAGTAATGCTTCAATATCACGACGAATATTTCGCCTTAAATCTGAAATACTTATTCCTTCTGATCGAGATGGAGACTCTTGAACTGAAGGATCATCATCAATCAAACGGTCTAAAACCGAAGCTTGGAGCTGCTGCTTACTCTCAATCATGATTAATCAACAGACAATTCTTTGTTTTTAGAAATACTTAAATCAGATATTAGACTTGCTTCTTCATTAATAAAGAGCATCTTCATCCCCCTCCCTACAACCACGTTTTCAGATAACTCATCCCACTCTGTAATCTGCCCTAATTTTTCAACATCATTTTCAGATTGAGCATAAACCAAAGGTAAATGGGCCGTTCCTGATGGGCCATCTTTTATACCCATCTCAACCCTAAGCCAGATATTCTCAAGAAGAGAATCAACAGGCTCCACCTTAAGTGATTCAATTTCACTAAAACGAGCCAAGTAAAACTCTCCATTAGTCCCCAAAACTTCTAGATAAGGATTAAGAATATCATCCAAATCACGAACCATACTCTGAGGGTGGTCGTCACTAAATGATGCCGCACGTAAAACTTCAAGTTTAGAACTCATATCAACAAGTAAATCCGAGTCACCTTCCAACTTTGCAAGGTGCATCTCGAGAAACAGAGTATCTAACTCATCGGCCTCATGAAAAAGCTTCGGCGCACTTTTCCCACTATAAAAGTCCTGTCTAGACTGCTCTGCACGAATGAGATGCCTTAAATTAATAGCTCCAACTGCAAATTCTGGATTCTTCTTCACCATAAAATCAAGTTGCTTATCCGCACGGTCAAGGTCACCATCAATACACAGTAGCTCAGCATAAGCACTTCTAATATCAAAGTTAAGAGGCTCATCTTTCAGCAAAGATGTACAGTATTCCATCGCCTCAGACAATTTACCGCCTTTAATGAATTCATATATTTTTTTCATACATTATTCCTTAATATGATGATGTGGACTTAACTCTGTAACAAGCTGAATACTCGACACCATTTGATCTAATTGAAAATGAGGCTGAAGCTGAAGAAGAGAAAAGAAGTGACCTGGACTTGACTTACTCTCACTCACCTTTACCTTAGCATTACTAAGAGGGTATTTACTTCTGACATGCTCAGATGCTGAATCTGATGCTGTCGTATAATTATTTATCCAAGCTTGTAAATCTCGCTCACACGCCTGCGCAGTGGCATATGAACCAATACGGTCACGAGCAAGGACCTTCAGATAATGAGCAAACCTAGACACGCAAAGAATATATTGAAGCATCGACGACAATCGAGCGTTAACATTAGCCATGTTTGCACCATAGTTTTTCGCCAATTGAGTAGAAGCGTTACTATAAAAAACAAGGTGCTCAGTATTTGTAACAGAAGATATAGGTATAAAACCCAGCTCAGACAACTCCTTCTCAAGCTTAGCAGTAACAATCAAGTCTACTGGTGGCTTCCCTTCTTTTTGGTAAGAATCATTTTTAAAAAAGTCTTTAGCAATCCCCGTCACCATTCCCTTCGACATTTCACCGGGATCCAACCCCCTTATATGACCAAACCAACCACTAGAGCAATACGCCCTAATAAGAGTTGAAACAAAAGGAAAAGCAGCATTCCCCCATAACATATCTTTATCTGAGTTATGGATACGCTCTGTAAAATAAAAGCTTTCGGAACGCTTACCATTATTTAAGTATGGCGCTCTAACAAGAACTCTAGGTAGGGTTAAACCAACAAAGCGAGATTCTTCCATATTTCTGAAGCTTCTCCAGTTGGTATACTCTGGCTGCTCGAACTGGGAAAATAAATCGTATGCATGACCTAATTCAGAAAAAGCATCAACCCCAAATAAGCTTGAATCACTAGAACAAACAAAAGGAGAAAATGCTGCGGCTGCGACCTTCGAAATTTCTTTTAGTGTGGCAATATCATTATATAAAGAACCATTTGAATGAGAGTTAGAAATCTCATAATCCCCAATAACAACACCAAAAGGCTCGCCTCCTGGGTGATCAAATTCGTTTTGGTACACTAAACTAAAAAAAGCACTCTGATCAAAATCAATAGCCTTATTCACATCTCTAGACAATGTCATCCAACTACAATTCAAAAGCTTAATTTTAACTTTTTTCTCATTATCCATTTGCTCGCTTTGAGATAAAAGCCAAAAAAGACTACGCCAACTAGATTCAAGCTTTTTGAATTTATCCTCATGGATTATTTTATTAATTTGTTCACACAACTTGGCATCTATATCCGTTATTACCTGCTGGATATACAAAGTAATAGAATCGTTCGTCCAATTTATGGGAGCGTCTGAAGAGCTTTCAAGCCAAAGAAAAAGAGCTTTATACAGGTCTTTCTCATTCAAAAAACGATCCAATAAGGAGTCGCTCTCACTTATTTTATACTCAGCTTTTCTTTCAAAAGCTGAGCTTTGACTTATAAACGAAAACTCTTCAACACTCATTTACAGCATCATCCTTAATATTAGCGCTTATATCAGTGCCGCCAACTAACCCACTTCAGGTATTTTAGCAACTAAGCGCAAGGAGGATGTCAGTTCTTCCATTTGCAACCAAGGCTTAAGCCACGCAACAGCATTATACGCCCCAGGCTGACCCGGGATTTCCTTAACGCGAACTTTAGCATCAGCTAATGGATAACGAGCACGAATATCTTGTCCACCACCTTCTGTAGCATTGACATAAGACAAGATCCAGCGATTTAACCAAGCCTCAACATCTTCAGCTTCCATAAAGCTACCAATTTTATCTCGCGCCATCACTTTTAGATAATGCGCAAAGCGAGATGTAGCCATTAAATATGGAAGTCTTGCTGAAATAGCCGCATTCGCGGTCGCATCAGGAGTGTCGTACACTTTTGGTTTTTGACAGCTCTGACCACCAAAGAAGACAGCATAATCTGTATTTTTATAATGACATAAAGGCAAAAAACCTAATTTACTAAGCTCAGCTTCTCGACGATCCGTTATGCCAATTTCAGTTGGACATTTCAAGTCAGGATCACCATCATCACTGGTAAATATATGAGTAGGTAAACCTTCCACTTTACCGCCACCTTCGGCGCCTCGTATAGCAGTACAAAAACCATACTGCGAGAATGCCTTAGCCATATTTGTCGCCATAGCATAAGCAGCATTACTCCAGCAGTAATCATGGTTCGCAGTATTTACCGAACGACCTGCTTGAGGCTCAATTTCAAATTCTTCAAAGTTAAACTCTTCAACTGGCTTTGAAGCTGCTCCATACGGTAGACGAGACAAGAATCTAGGCATAGTCAGCGTCACAAAGCGGGAATCATCACTTTCTCTGAATGAACGCCACTTTGTATACTCTAAAGATTCAAATACTTTTTCAAGGTCACGAGGCTTAGCAAGCTCTTCCCAGTTATCAAAACCAAATAAAGAAGGAGAGGAAGCTGAAACAAACGGACAAAAACCAGCAGCTGCAACATTAGACATTAAACCAAGTGTTTCAACATCTTCAGGGTGATTTGTGAATTCATAATCACCCACAATTGTTCCATATGGCTCGCCGCCTGGAGTACCAAATTCAGACTCATAAATTTTCTTAAAGGTTTGACTTTGATCAAATTCAACAGCCTTACTTAAGTCTTTATGCAACTCTTTTTTCTTCATATTCAACACACGAATCTTAAGCGTTGAACTGGTCTCAGAGTTCATAACTAAATGATGAAGCCCTCTCCAAGAACCTTCTAACTTCTGGAACTCATCCGTATGCATAATGACGCTAAGCTGCTTTGATATTTTACTATCGATCAAATCAATAGCTTCATTAAAAGTAACCGTCATGTTTTTATTCCACTGAACAGTACCTTTTAAGGCTTCCTCTGCCAGCGTTTTCAAAAGCTCTTCAGCTCTACCAGACTCTGTTTGTTTAGTTGCACCAATAGCTTGCTCTAGAAGAGAGACACTTTGCTCCGCTACCGTTTCATTACTATTTAAAGCTTCTTCCGTGCTCATTTTTCCGTCCCCTCAATACTTAAGTCCTTTGCCATTGATTCAAGGCTTGCGGTATTACTCAAGACCTCTTCTAAGACATTTTCCAACTCTTCCGAGCGATCTATCTTAGTCATAAGATCTCGTAGCTTGTTACGAGTTTCCATGAGTTTGCGTAGTGGTTCAACCTGATTAACAACTGCCGCAGGCTCAAAATCACTTATCGTGTTAAAGTTTAATTCAACAGCAAACTGACTATCGTCATCAGTCAACACATTGTCAACTTTCATTGAAAGACTTGGGCTCATACGCTTCAAAACATCATCGAAGCTATCGCGATCAATCTGAATAAATCGTCTATCTTTCAATGGTTTCAAGGCATCAACATTATCACCAGAAAAATCACCCATTACGCCAACAACAAAAGGAAGCTCTTTTTTTACTAAAGCTCCCTCAGTTTCTACATCATAAGTAATATGAACACGAGGCTTTCGAACCCTCTTTATCTTGTCATGAACACTCATTGGAACTCCTTTTACTATGTTTCAGTTTCGCTAACTTTGATACCAGACAGTTTAAAATATCCTGATCTAGCATCCTTGTCTGTAATTAATTCATCTAACAACTCAGGAAGAGACAACTTACTCCAGCGTATCACCTGCTCGATCGTATACGACATCGGTGAATGCGGCTCCGTTTCTCTAAAATAAACAGCTATTTCGGATAGTTTTTTTATTGCACTATCCCGTGAATCAATTTTCCCATTATCAGAACGCTGTCCTGATGTTACTAATTTATCTACTTGCTCTTCTTCAGGTAGCAGCTCAGGTTCCGATGACGCAACATTTTCCGCTGCCTGCTCCAACTTATTTTTCCCAATATGCTCAATTGCAGCCGCACTCAAGTCCAATGCTCGTTTTATATTAGAGGTTGGCTGTGGACTACCTGTCACTTTATCCATAACATCACTAAGAATGGAAAAGCTATAAATTGCTCTTTCTATATCAGCTTTTAAATTGACAAAAAACTCAACACTGCTCTCGTTAGCGCTTTTCTCAACATCTTCATAATTCACAGCACCTTGAGCTATCTTTTTTTCACGCTTATCGTCAGGCATTCTTGATATATCGTAAGCCTGTTGATACTCCCAAAAAGTAAAGGGGCCATGACTAACACCATCGGTTAAAGGAATGCTTTTTATTGGCATAATCAGAGCACCCTCTTGGGCTATACCATTAAGACCTACCAAAGCAGATACCTTATCCGACAGCTCTTCACCATCCTCCAGTGCAGGAAAAAGCTCTAAAAAATGATTTTCAATGAGCGTATGGGCAATATCAAACCCCAAAGCAAGCCCTTTAAAGCCTTCTAGCCGACACAGGGCCTCAATGAGCCAAGCAACATACTCAATATCTTTACTTTCATTTTTTATCGCATTTTTACACTGTTCAAAAAGAGGCAACCATTCACGAGTCAACAGAGAAAGACCTTCATCATCAACTAGAGCATTCCGTTCGGCAGCTCTTAGCTGATTCCTTAAATCTTTTAATGTGTAATAAGTGGAATTAGGAGAAATATCAGAGCGAGGATCAATACCTGCAAACTGCTCTTCTGTGATAGGAGAAACGAATTCTTCTAGTGTAAACATTCCATCGTCCTGCTCTAGTAGCATTAAATTATTGATGCCTATTTTACTAGCCCCTGACGCTCTTTACAAGACAAGTAAGATCAAAGCAATATCACAAAATATTAAAGCAGCATAACTGCTTAATATACGTTTTTTTACAGTCTAAAAGACATAACAAATTACATCAAAAATCAATAGAATTATCGTGAAATAACAAAACGCCACTCTAAAGAAAAAAGAACCAAACTAACGACTTAGTACACGACTAAATAAGGGCACCGTTTTTTCATTAGATGAATCGAAATAACTATCGATAACAGGTCGATCAACTCCATTATAAACTACAAGAATACAAGTGACATTATCCCTAGCACCTCGTACCAATGATGAATGCAACAATGCAAGCCCAGTATCAATAACATTATCAGTATCTAGCATCGTACAAATTTCATCGTCATCCAACTCTCCCGTTAAGCCATCCGAGCATAATAAAAACAAATCTTCACTATTAAGCTTGCCTTTTATTACATCAACATTAATCTCATCTGCCACACCTACGGCACGCGTAATAACATTAGACAAAGGGTGCGAGCTGGCTTCAGCCTTACTAATAACCCCCTCTGCAATCAACTCACTTACTTGACTATGGTCATTTGAAACCTGAGAAAAGTCCCCATCACGAAACAAATAAGCGCGACTATCTCCAGCCCAAACAACAAAATACTCTCCATCTTTAATAAACAAAGCAACGACTGTACTACCTGCCGTTCTACCATCCAAATGGTAGTTACTATATTGCTTCAAATCATAATTAGCAGCCTTAACAGCAGTAACAATATGATCAACTGTCAAATTTTCATAATCATACGTCAGAACACTTGACCTTATGACATCAACAACAAGCTGACTAGCGTAATCTCCCGCCTCATGCCCCCCCATTCCATCAGCAACAATCCACAAGTTATGACTAGCTATCTCAGTAAATGAGTCTTCATTAAGCTGCCTAACAGCCCCTCTATGCGAAATAGCATAACTAGTATTAGCTTTTATCATTATCCTTAACCTGTATATGATTCCATTGCCAATGCTGCCACCTACCATCAAACATAGCTGCAGCTTGATTAACTGATGGCAAACCCGAAGTTACGATAACCGACGGCTTCAAAAGACATGAGCCGTGAGTCCACCAAACACTATAACCACCATATTTCTTATATAAAAGAGCATGCAAGACATTTTGAACTACTCCTTGTCCAAGTTCAGTTCCTGCAAACTCAAATACTTGCGCTGTTTTGTTGTCATCCGGTGAAGAAAAGTACTTATAGCGTTTTGACACACCATCTAAAGGCTTTACCACCTCTTCAACTACCTTTCTCCAGCTAAACAAATCAACTGAATCTTCCAACACAGCAAGGACGGCATCCTCATACTCTAAAGATAAAACATCAGATTCCAAAACCTCAACAGGCAAAATATCTGTATTTGCCACAAGAGTAAAAGGATACGGCCTTCCTACTGCATCCATGCTTGGCAACACAGTTCCCATTTTAGAATCCCCCCCAGCTACTCCAGAAGATATGGCAAAATGCCAGACAGGGCCCGTTAAAAATTTATCCCTCCAAGAATCCCCCATCCGCTCTTTACTTACAGAAAGGACAGCCTGCAACCAACGATCCCATATTTCCTGAAAGTCCGCATCAACGTTATCCTGAAGGAAGTCTCCCATACTGGGCAACTTACCAAGATAACCAAAACTCACAACACGCTCGGACATGAAAAACTCTCTAATGTACTATTCCAAAAAGGATGCCTTACAGAACTCGGTAGCAAACGTATAACTGCCACATTCCCCTCAACAGAAAAATGCATACCTAAATCCTGTTTAGTCTTAGGACGGTCTCGCTGCAAATCATCAAGCATCCTAAAGAACGACCACTCACCCTCATAACTCTTATTAATTGAGCGACCACCTCCTGTCAAAGCAAACTCAATATTCGTTCCAGCCAACGAATCCGCCCCTGGCCAAGACATACTAATCACTCGCTGAGGCCCATGACGATAAATAAGCGATTGCCCATTAACGTCCAACTTAATACTAGAAGCTCCACGATCAAGCATCTCTGGCTTCATACCAAATTCAACATTTAATGCCGTACTACCATTTTCAAAAAATACTTCTTGAATACGATAAGCATCATGAAGCATAGTCAAAGAAGAAAGACTCACCCCAATATCTTTTTTGAACGACCACCTAGCACTCCCCATATTTACATTTGGGGCCACATAGGCCTGGAAGAAGTTATCAATAGTACCGCCGGGGCCAAAGAAGTGAGTAAAGTCTTTTAAACTAATTTCATCTTTACCATTCTTGTAAACTGGATAACGTCCTGCTATTGCCGCCCTACACTCCGGAAGAACTTCATTACGCCATAACTCATTAATAACCTGATCTACATTAGACGTAGTAATATCTGACGCATCATCGGCAACAGCCTTTAACCAACCAGAAAGAGGAAAAACCAGACCATTAGAAGATAACTGACCAATAAATTCAGGCTGCCCTTTCCCACTCAACAAGCCCATAACGGAAGCCTTCATTGAATCCTTTTGACTCATTTTATTCAGATATACATTCAGCTCTTTAAGATTAGACTGAACCTCATCCAACTTCTCTAGATCAAGCCCCAAAATACCACTAAATGCCTCTTCAACTTCATAACCTGGCAGTTTGGTATTTGCTTGATGAGGGCTAGTATCGGGTAAAAACTTATTGATCCTTTCAGCTTTCTGAGCAATTGCTGCATCGGCTGCATTAGCCACACCTGCAACTTTTCCAAGAGCACCACTCACATGACTTTCGGGCGCATTTGTTAAGGCCACATTCTTTTGAACCACCGATATAATATTCTTCATAGGAGCTTCTGGCCCAGATAAGACATCAGCAATAGCAGCACCATCAGCAACAGAACTAAATTCTCTCACTTTCAAATTAGCTAAGAACGTCTTCCAATAGTAGATATAATCCTGAAAATAACGTCTCTCTAGCTCCTTTTCCACTTGCTGCTTAGAGACATCGTACGCCACCGCCGCATCATTTCCATATACCCAATTACTAGAAATTAAAACACCAAGCATTTTACTTTTTTCAACACTGAAAATTCCATAAAAGCCATTATAGGTATATAACCCAGGAATTGCATTTGAAGAGCCCGAAGAATCACTTAACTCAAACACGCTAGCAGTTTTAGAACTTACAATATCAGTCAGCCTAAAAGGAGGAATACTACTATTCATGTAGTCCGCTTTTAAGCGCTGATATGCCCTATCGGCCACAGGAAGCTTCGTTAAAGCAATTCGAGCATCACGGACAGCATCGTTATCTATCTGAGTTTGATCTAACTTAATCGATAAAAGAGCAGCTAAATGAGCACGCAAATCAGCCCTAACCTTTAGATTCCCACCCCCAGGAAGCTTGCGATCAAAGTAAGCATCAAACCACGCCTCAACATCGCTAGCATCAAAATGCTCCGGCATATACAACATTAAATAACTTCGCAAGGTTTCGTACAGGTAGCTTAAATGCTCAGCATTACCCTTCATTTCAGCTAAAAGAACTTTAGCCACATAAGGCTCTAGATACTTTTTAAGTGATCGCTCATAAGCACTTCTTGATGCCTCTTTAAGCTCGCTCAACTTATCAAGCCCCACGCCTGCCAACCCTCCACTACTATTTAAATCGGAATTTATAGCAGGAAGATTACGCAACTCATTAAGCCGATCATTCAATACCACTAGGTTATCAGTATCAAAAACACCTGAATCAACCTCTAAATATTGCCCCAATAAGAGATCCGTTTCTGCAATAATTTTAGTATTTGATAAATAATTTCCATAAGCAAAAAAACCATACCCTAATAATCCAGCAAAGCCGGCAGACACAGCCGTCATTCTCAGCCACTTATTCTGCTTATCATGATGCTTATTTGTACTTGCTAAATTTTGCTCAGGAAAGACAACACTCTCTAAAACCTTTTTTATAAAAAAGCTTCTAGACCGATTAATATAACCTCCATCACTTGCTTTACTCACCCCCAAAAAACTTGAAGGATTTCCTTCTTGAGTGGCACTTGTTAAATAGACTCCACGAAAAAGCGGCGGTTGCTCGTAAGCATTTGGCGTGAATATCTCCTTTAAGAACGAATGAGACACCTCTTGAAGAAACCTAAGTTGATGAGGAAATTCAAATACTTTAGCCCTTACAGATTCATCTCTCTCATTAATAAGGCGACGATTCAACATCTCAGTCAAGTTTGAAATTAAACTATGAAATTCCTTATTAAACTGATCAATCTGAGTACCGCCCTTAGAATCTATAGGAAAAGTAACACCCCAAATCTGATCACTTTCATCTTCTGTCAATTCATTAAAAAAATCTCTAAAACCCTCTATGAGATCCACTTTAGATAAAATCACATACACAGGAAAAGTCATTCCAAGCTGATTTTGTAACTCTTGCAAGCGCTGTTTTATTGCTCGGGCATGCAAATTACGCTCTGTCTTAGTCTGCTCCATCAACTCAAAAACACCCATACTAATAATGACGCCATTAATTGGCCTCAAAGGTCTGTATTTGCGTAAAAGACCAAGAAAACCTTGCCAAGCCTTCGAATCGTGTTTAGCGTGACTATCTTGGGTAGTATAACGACCAGCCGTATCTATCAACACCGCCTTATTAGTAAACCACCAATCACAATTACGAGTACCACCAACCCCTTTAATCAGATCCACACCTAGCTTATCTTTCAAAGGATAATCTAAACCAGAATTGTTAATAATAGTGGTTTTGCCAGCCCCAGGTGGCCCAATCATAATATACCAAGGCAACTGATATATATTTCTCCCTTTAAATAACTTCACATCTTTTAATAACGAGATAGCATCAGACATTCGATTTTTTAGTGTACTGATCTCTTCATTTACTTCATCGCTATCAACACTATCATCAATCAATTCTTCAGCCATGTTTGCATTACGCTTGTTCTGCTTAACCAATTGATAAATTTTTGTTACCGCAAAACCAAGAACAATACACAATATAAATATTACACGCACCGAAGCACTTTTAAGCGGGACAAATCCAGCAATAGCAAGGAGTGGACCTGCAAACCAAATCAAAAGACACAAACACAAAAAACCAACAATAAGCATCGCGATTCTTGAGGTTAATATGTAAGAGAGTTTTTTACACTTTTTTATAAAACTCATTTCAACTCCATTTAGAAAAGTAAGTCAATTTCCACTCTACGGTTCATTGCCCTGGATTTACTATCACTATTAGGAACAATAGGATCTGCGGCTCCCTTTCCTTCAGGCCAAAGACGACCACTCAGATTTGTATTTTTAGCCATTGTATTCGCTACTTGAGTAGCCCTCGAAAGAGAAAGTAGCCAATTAGATGGAAATTCTTCTGTTTGGATTGGAGTATCATCCGTATGACCAGTTATAAGAATACGCCCCTCAGTCCCCTCAAGACTCAAGGCCAACTTCTGCAAAACCGGGGTTACTGATGGAAGCAGCGTTGCCGCCCCAGATTTAAATAAATTTTCATTATTGATAGTGATGCGTATCCGATCAGCCTGCTTTTGAACAGCGACAATATCTTTTTGAATTTCTGTTTGTAATAACTGCTCTAAAATCAAAAGCTGCTTATCTTTTTTATCTACAGTTTTCTGCAGATCAATAGGATAAATTGACGCCAAAGAAGCCTCTGTCTTAGATAGTTGATCATTAAGCTGCACATTTAAAAAGAAATATAGAGCCAAGCCAATTACACCCAAAATAGAAAATATAATCCAAAGTGGCGCCTGCTGCCTCAGCTCCCCACCATCGGCAACCCTTCGCTCCCACTCAGGTGTTAAAATATTTTTTACAGGGCCATCCAGCTGATTGAGAATATTATAAGCTCTATTACGGTAGTCCTCCGCACCACCATCTTGAGCATTATTAACCCTAAATTTTCCTTTAAATCCTAAATTCAAGCAATGATACTGAAGCTCTAAAAAGTCACGATTATGTTCAGGATAACGAAGCGAGTCATCAATTAACGTATAAAAATACTCCCCCCCAAACGTCTCTTTATGAAAAATTGACAGCAAACTCTCATTCGCCCACTCCATTGAACTCCAACGCGAGTTAAGAACACTCTCATCTAGCAAGGCACAAAGACAATAGCGCGCATTGAAAATCGTTTTATCAGGAATATCAGCATCACGAGCCTCAAATTCAAAAGATTTAATGGCATCTGTACAGCGATGCTTAAAACCTGATAGATCAGATAAATTCTCAGATTGATTTACAAATATAGCAAGCGAAAAACAATCCGAAGCCGATTCCAAAAGACTATTTTTAAAAATAGAAATTTTGGGCCCACTCTGCTTTTGCAAAGGAATTGCATTTGACGATATTTGCGTTTTATCTGCAGCAGCATCATCGACAGGGCTACTATTTCCAGAATCTCGACCAAGACGACCAGGCCTAGGCTTCATTTTAGTCTCATCCACTGAAACACACTCCCATTAATAATTATGCTCTAACTGCCCAAAGGGTAATATGTAGATCAGGGTAATTGCCTGAGAGATGTAAAGCCACCCCTCCACTTTTAAACAAGCCATCCCACTGCTCACCATGTTTATTTAGTTCAAAATAATGGTAACCTGCATGATACGGGACTTGTCGAGGCGCTGTAGGCAGAGTACTAATAGATATACCAGGCAATTGGTTATTAACTAGATTCCTTATAGTCTCAACACTACCTATTTTTATTTGCGATGGAAGCGAACGACGCAATTCTTCATGAGGAACACTCGCTTTAACAGCCAAAATAAACTGTCCGCTTCGCAGTAAATCTTTATCTTTTAATGCCCCAAAAGAAATACCGAACTTACTTTTCTCAAGCTTAATCTCTGTCGCAGTCTGCTCAATAACCTGACTTAAAGACTGATACAAAAAGTTATTAACTTCCGAGAAGACAAACATCAAATTAAGATGGTCATATTTAGGCAATACAGGGACCAATTTATCAGAGGAGCTGAATGTCGCCAACTCACCTGACAATTCAATCAATCTGGAATAAAAACTATAAGGGTGAATATTTTCAACAGACAACAAACTTTTAAATATAGCATCATACTTATTTAATGTTTGCAGCATAATAAAATCAGAAACAGACGTACTACCAGCGTAACCTTGAGACAGTCGTCCAGCAATATTCTCAGCTCTTTGCCTAATTAAAGCTGAGATCTCCCTAACAATACCAAATACAGGCTTACAAGCTCCAATATTTAAATGCGGTGGAATATATTTGCCATCTAAACGAATTGCCCCCTCACTACTCACCTCTACTATACGAGCAATAGGCATAACAACATATCCAGACACATCTTCAGAGCTAAGCATCAACCTACTATTGAATTTAGCAATTTGTATAATCTCTTCAGACTCTCGACCCAAGCAATCATCCGAAACAGTCAAATCTTCTAACTTAAAACGAGTAACCTGAGAATCATCTATTGAAGACACATTTACACTGTTGCTTCTATATGCAGGAATTGCCAAGTAGACAAGCTGATCAACTACATCCTTACCAACAATGAGCGCATCAGGTGTTAAGGTGTTATCCAGAAAACTAATAGGGGTAAGATCAGGCATCACAGCCTTTAGGCCATCTAAGCAAAACTGCCCAGTATTAAGAAGACTAACATCAATACTTAAATCTACCACTCCCCAAGCATTATTGACATTTGCATCGAGCAGATCCTTTATCACATTAGCCAAGTGCTTGTCTGACTGTTGAAAATGCTGAGGTCTCAGAAACATGCCTTCAGTCCAGGCAACAGGAGAAAAATTATTCATAAAAATTCCTTTTATTCCTCTTTGAGGTAAGTTGCAATAGACTCTACATTCACTCGCACACTGTCATAGCCAGTTGGATCAGCTTCAACTACCCCCCTCCATTTTGCTTTATCAATATCTCTATAAGCAACAACAACACCTATGAAACGAGTATTTTTATCCAACGTCATTTCATACTTAAATTCCTGACCAGGCTGAAGCTCAACCTCATCTTTTTTAAGCAAATCAGGACCTAACACCTTCTCAGCATCCCCATAAAGACTAAAGAAATCCTGTGTGTCAAAAACAGCTTTGGAGCTCAATTCAAAAACTTTTATCACTACAGGTGAAGGCCTTCCATTTATGTCGGGGTTCACATCCTCCGCCACATTAAACTTTAGGTCTGTTGAAGGTGGCACAATATAGTTAACAGTAGAGCAGCCCGATAATAAAAAAACCAGAGCAGTTAGAACCACAGTAGGCAACTTGAACTTTTTCACTTGAGGCAATCCTTTTTTAATCTTGTTTATTAATATAATTATCGTAAGCATTTAAGAACTCATCAGAAAGGGCCATAACCCCCTTTTGATCGACTTCTTTAGAATACTCTTGATGTAATTCCTGATAAATTTTCCAACTTGCCGCACCAGAATTATTAGGCATAAACTTTAATAACGAGTTATTTTCATCCGCTTTTCTACTAATACTCTCAGGCCCAAGAAGCTTCAATAAAGCCTCTAGCGAACTAGACGCCGCAGCAAGCGTTGCATTCTCATGCCTATGCAAGTCATCAAAGCTCTCCTTAATGGAGGATGCAGCACCAAGAAAACTCGTACTTTTCCGCGTATACAGATTTTGAATTGCATCATCAATCGTCGCTGAAAATTTTAGGGGATTATTTTGCTCAACCTGAAACATAGTTCTATTAATTTTCATCTGATTCTTCATGCTAGCACGCTGCCTAAGAGAGTTTATCACCCCCATTAACAACGAATTCAATCCCACCCCCATTTCGAACCATTGCTTCTCTGTCTCTAGCTCAGCCCTAACCACAGAGGAAACACCCAACCCTTCAAGAAAGGCCTGCATAAGTGCTTGTTGGTTACCCGCAGAACCCTGCTCGCCAACTGATGTATGTGATGCTTGTTTTTTCACATCATACATCCGCCCTTCCCCTTCACTTATTGGAGGAGAAATAGATTCAATATTTGATTCCGGTTGCGGTTGCGGTTGCGGTTGCGGTTGCGGAGCAATTTGCCCCTCACCTGAGAATGGATCTAGGCTAGCGCCATCAGAAAATGCAAATGCGCCCCAATCTTCAGGGATCAGATTAGCACTTGAAGAACCATCATCACCAGAGACTGGCGTCATAACCGGAGCGGTCATAGATTCTTCAAGCATATTATCTGCTTGGTACGGAGCTGAAGCAGAGTCAGGAAAAGTGCTTTGAACAGACGCAGCCTGCTTTTGATCCGATAAAGGAAAATCAACTTCCTCTATTTGAAGGGAGTTACCTTTATCACCTTGCAGTGCAACTTCAATTTGAAAATCACCTACACTAAACACATCACCATCAACCAACTGATGCTTCCCACCTTTTCCAATAGGTGAAACACTATGATTTACAAACAACCCATTTGTCGAATAATCATGAACATAGAATAAACCACCTTCATTCACAATTTCTCCATGCTTATTAGAGATAACTTTTTCAGGATCAGGCAAGTGCCAACCACAGTCTTGAGAACGACCAAAAGTTAAAGTGTTTTCAACTAATTTTGTTGCTTCTATCTCCGGAGAAAGGCGATGGTAACTAGTAATTTTTAACAAAACTTCCATTCTAATAGTTTCCTTGTATCTACTTATTAAAAATCATAAATGACTTTACTGTTTATCTCAACAAAAAGGGTGATACTAAACAAACAACCCACAGGGTATTTTTACAGCTAAAAACGCGTAGCCTGTGCGCTTCACTGGATACAGCAACAAAACAACACAACTATATTTTTTAACTCTTCGCTTGAAATTCACATACCAATTCACTACGCCCGCACGACCGCCACCCTGCCCTTACAAAAGACCTCAGCAAAACAAAAAAACACTTCCAGATCGCCCACCTCCCTACCAAATAAACACAATAGAGCAACCATCCAGTATACATACAAACCTATTTTTTGATCGCATTGCTAAAAATCTTTTTTTTTGTAAAAATGCGACACCTAAAAAAAAGAGCCTGCCCTTTCTCATAAACTCGGCTCACTATAAATCCAATAGATACTATATTTGCTGCAACTAAAGGACTGGATGATGAGCAACAACGATGATAGAACACAAATAATTTCAACCCACTCATCGCAAAAAGACACTAGTAACTTTGACAAACAGAGCCTTATAGGGAAAAAGCTATCTGATAGATATTTAATTGAAGAACTCATCGGACAGGGCGGGATGAGTTACATCTATAGAGCAAGGGATACGTTTCTAGAACAAAGCTCATCCACAGATCACCCTATTGTCATTAAAATACTAAGAGAAGAATTTTCTCAATCCTTAGAGGCTATAAAGCTACTCAAAGAAGAAACAGCACAAACACAAAAGCTTTCGCACCCAAATATAATAAAAATATTCACAGCTAATACAGAAGGAAATACCCATTACATTGTAATGGAATGGGTGAATGGTGAGACCCTAGAACATCTAATCAAGCGAAACAAACCGACAGGTCTAAAATTCAAAAATGCACACCCTATCATTAAACAATTACTTAATGCCTTGAGTTATGCACATAGCCATGGCGTAATTCATAATGACCTAAAACCCTCTAACATCATCATTACCGCCTCAGGTGAACTAAAAATCCTTGATTTTGGAATTGCAAAACAACTTCAAAATGATGACGTGTACGCTTTCATTAAAAAAAGCAACAATGAAGCTGTGAGCGGCTACACTCCTTCTTATGCAAGCCCTGAGCAACTAAATGGATATAGTGCCAATGTGACCGATGATTTTTTCTCTCTAGGCTGCATAATCTACGAAGTACTGTGTAGCCGACATCCATATGACAGAAAAGCGTCCAACACACTACCAGACAACAGTAAATTAAAAAAACCTAAAAACAGTCCTTATTTATTCTGGTTTACATTAAAGGCAGCCCTCTCCCTAAAAGCAGAAAACAGAAAAGACATACCCCAAAAGCTCAGCCGCACACTATCTAAAGATCTAAAAAAAACAAGCATATCAGTGCTAATTGCAGTTATTTTTATCACCTCTACTTTCCATGTTTACAATAATATAAACTCTGAAAAATCCCAAATTATAGCCGAAAAAAATAACGCTATAGCAATGAACAATCAAGTAGATATCTGGATGTCATGGAATGCCCCAAAGACACTCAACAACCTCAATTCAATCCCCCCACAATTCGATACTCTAAAACAAGGTTTATTAAAAATACATCAAACAGAAATCATCAAAATTTTCGATGATAAAATCTCAAGGGTACAAAAAATTGAAGATAAACTTAAAAACTACCCAGAGATAGACAACCTCTACCAACAAGCACTCAGCTATTACCCAGACTCAAAAACATTAAACGAACAATATAACAATATGCAACTTGAACGCCAGTCGATTACCCTAGATATTATAGGTAGGTTAAATAACATGCTAAATCAAAAAAGATATTTTGAAAAAGACCAAAATAATATTTTAAACTTGATCGACAGACTGAAGCTTATTGACAACCGAAACACTTACGAACCGACTCAAAAGCAAATTAATGATTTTGAATCGGTACTTAAAAAATCGTCGGCAGGAAATTCCCCCATCCAACTAGAAACACTGCAGAACATCAAGAATAAAATATTCACCACAAGCCAGTGAGAGCATAACAACCTAGACATTTCAAACAAAAAGTCGATAATGGCGCGGTCAAAACAGAGCACTGGCCTTATGAAAACTGCGCAAAACACACATTGTGTCGACATATTACGCGAGCAATGTAAAACGGAATCGAAGAGGCCTTTCATAGCAAGAGGCTCCAACGCCATTCGCTGCACTCATTGTCTAATGGCAGAATTTGCCTGCTTTTGTCATTTAAGAGAGAGGCAAGCCTCTCCTATCGAATTCATTCTACTCTTTCATCGTGATGAAATTCACAAACCCACCAACAGCGGGAGACTCATCGCAGATTTATTCCCAGATGACACTCACGCCTATTTGTGGAGCAGAACAGCGCCATCACAAGCCTTACTAGATCTCATTAAAAGCAGGCAGGGAAACTGCACGATATTGTTCCCGAACACAGAAACAGCCCAAGAACAAAAAAGACAGGTAAGAAGCATTGCTCCATCAAGCAACAAAGGTGATGAAAAACACACCTTCATTATTTTGGATGGGACATGGAAGCAGGCGAGTAAAATGTTTCACCAAAGCGAATGGTTGAGAAACACCCCTCACTTTGAGATAAATAGTGAAGCGCAGCGATCATTTCTTGTGAGGCACTCAAGCCATCAAATGCAATTTGCCACTGCCGAGGTCACTGCCATGTTACTCGACTCATTAGGGCACAAACAACACAGCAAGCTTTTACTTAACTATTATCAAGCATTCAATGAACATTGCTTGATCAGTCGAAAACGTGGCAACAACGAGCAGTTGTGAAATATAATTACAAAAAAAGAAAGCTAGTCAAAACAATGAAATATCACCGCTTAGACAATTAAGACTCTCTAAACAACAAATTCACCCAGCCATTAGAGTGAAACTGTGCGGCTTGCTTTTTCTTCTTGCCAACTAAAATAGGACCATTATCCAAGAACAAGAACGCTTTCCAAGTGCGTTTAAAAATGCCCCAAGAAAGTTCAAAGACCAACTCATTGTGACAGCAAAAAAATACGGTCGTATCATCTCCCCAAGCAGAAAAGTGTGACAACAATCCATCAGGCAACGACTCCTGATCACTATCCCATGCTTTTTCCCACTGCAGCTTACCATCTGGGGCTTGTGTACTGGCTTTCTTTAACCAATCTCGATCCGAAAAATGATCTGGATGTATTTGCTCATCACTAATGTAATCTCGCCAAATTTGGCTGGCGCGAAGCTCACTTAGCAAGCGAATCTCTTGCAAGTCTTCTGACTCAATCTTTGGATCATTACGTTTAAAAATCCAATTTTTTGAAAACTGTTCTAACGATTGGTACAAGGAGGTTTCCTTAAATGTTTTCTTATCTAGTAATAGATATAAAATGATGAAAAAAACTAACCTAACAAGTGAAAAAGGATCGTTTGTTCAATCGGTCAAGCTTAACTAGTATTAGCATTGTTGTAATAAAACAACATTTCTTAATTAGCAGATCAGGAGAATACTATGGACTCTCAACAACAATACGAAGCACTTTTAGCAAAATGGGGCTACGCAGACACTACAGTTGAAGACCACGCTCGACGTCAAAGACGCGCTCGCCGCGTTAAAGCTGTTGTTACTTTTTTCAAGAACACTTTTAAAGCAATCAAAAAAGTAAGCGCTCGTCCTCAGCAACTTGGTCAAGCAAGCAACTAAGCTTCACAAGAATAAGCCCATAATAATTGGGTGTTAGTGTATCGTAAATAGATCTTTTTAAGGGGAGAAAAATAATAAAACCCCCTCCCTTCCTAATTCCCCTCCAAATTCGTTATCATCAATACTCATTCACAACAAAATATTTTCTTTATGACTTACTCTTACAAAGCAATAATCTTTGATTGCGATGGCGTCATTGTCGACACAGAAAACATATCCAATACCATCTTAAAATCCATGTTAAGCGAGTGCGGCCTAGAACTCGATGACGAGACCTTACACGCAAAATTCACAGGATTCACCAACCAAGAAAACCTAATCAACGCTGAAAAACTACTGGGCAAGCCACTACCAGCAAACTTTGACGACGATTACAGACAGCGCTTTCATGCCATCATCGAAGCTGATCTAGAACCTATTAAAGGCGTACGTGACTTACTTAGTAAGATCACCACACCAATTGCCATGGCAACCAATGCACGCCGCAAAGAAATGAACTTCAAACTAGACAAAATTCAATTATCTGAACGCTTTTCTACCCGTTTCTGTGTCGAAGACGTGGAAAACGGCAAACCAGCACCAGATCTTTACTTAAAAGCCGCGCAAGCATTAAATGTTGATCCTAAAGATTGTTTAGTGATTGAAGATTCTATTGCAGGAATTACAGCAGGACGAGCGGCTGGAATGCGGGTACTCGCGTTTAGTGAGACTCTTGACGCAAAAATGCAAGCGGCCGCTGGCGCGACTGAATGCTTTAAAACAATGAAAGAACTAGAAGGTTTGTTGGGACTTTAACAAACCTTCTGACTTTCACTTAATTGAACTAAATTTGTATAACAAAAAACTTAGTTCGACATAGCCTGTAATTGTTTCAGCAGACTCTTCGGCAAGTCTTTAATAGTAAGCGTGCCAGAGTCTGCATCAAATACGATCGATTCAGCTAACAGTTCGCTATCAAAACTAATCGTCAAAGCACGAGAGCTTCCAGACAAACGAGTCAGTTTTTTCAATGCGGCTTTCTCGACGAAAATTTCTTTCTCCATCTTGAAGCTATCAGAATCGGCAATTTCTAAAAATTTATTCGCCTGCTCAATAGAAAATCGAGATTCAACCTGAGAAGCAATCTCTTTAATCGCCAAAGGTTCGCGGTCTTGCGCTTTCGCCTGACAATGCTCAGAAACCACTTTCTTGAATTCATTCGCCTGTTTAGAAGGAAAACCTTCTGACTGACAAAACGCTGCCGTCAAATCCACCAGCTTACGCGTTTCTTTTGCTGCAACTTTAGGCTCATCGCAACCAATAAACTGAGTGAAATATTCACTCTCAAATTTAGGTGCTCGACCAAAACGGAAAGAAATATAACGACCTTCATCGCCCGCTTGCCACGCTGTCAAATTGATACGCAACGACATGTGCAACTTTTCCATCTCAATTTGTTCAATTTGCGACAAACTCAGATCCGCACCAAGGCCAATGCCTTTTTTGCGTTTCAACATCACTATATACAAGAAATGCGTATCGTGAAGCTCGTAATGGTTAAACCACAACAAACCACCTTCGGCTTCTTCAACAGGCTCTAAATACTTCAAATACTCTGCCGCGCAATCTTTGGTAAATCCTGCAAAATCGACAAAAGTATCGTTTTTAAAATGCTTAAACAGCAAAGCGGGTAATTGGGCACCCTCCTCACTTCCCTGAGGGTTAACAAAACGTCCAGTATTCATACCAGAACGATTAAATAGATTCGTTACCTGAGCAGATAGCGCCTCGGCTTGCCCATCAACTGGGTTCTCATTTGGACGCGCAATAAGTATCGCTTTACGCTCACCTTCATGTTTTTGAATCTCATGCACAATTAAGTTGCTAATAGACACCAGCTACCTCTTACGTTTAATATGGACGATTACGGTCATTTTTTAACCCATCACTTTATGAAGGATCTTCCCAAACCAAAACGCTATGATAAAACCCAAAACCACCAAAAGAGACACGCGAAAAGAACTTGAGTCTCTGGTAGATCAATTTATCAAGAAAAACGGAACGATCCAGCAAGTCGACATGGGTGAATCCGGTTTAGTTGATGGCAAGTATAACACGAGCCACATAGGCTTTAACGAGCCAAAACAAGATCGCACGCCATTAAATCACGTTGTTGCCGCTATTCAACAACGAAAACACAGTAAATCCCCACCAACAGCACCAGCCAAAAAGCGCCCCAAGAAAAAAATCATCTACGATGACTTTGGCGATCCTCTACGTTGGGTCTGGGAAGAATAACAAGGCTTACCACTCAGATTAATAAGAGTCTTCTGCCTATTGCTTTGAAATACCAAGCTGATACTGCAATAATGCTCCCACATATTTTCACCAAAATAGGGAGCGATTATGTCTATTCGATACTTACACGCCATGATAAGAACAGATAAGCCAGAAGAAAGTCATACGTTTTACACAGAAGGCCTAGGTCTTATTCAAACAAGACGTATGGACAGTGAAAAAGGTCAATTTTCGCTTATCTACTACGCCACAGAACAAGGCGCACCAGAAGTTGAACTCACTCATAACTGGAGCGATCGCGCCTACACAGGCGGCGACCAATTTGGCCACCTAGCCTTTGAAGTCGAAAACATTTATCAAGTCTGTGAAAAGCTACAATCCATGGGCGTAACCATTTTAAGACCACCTCGCGACGGTCATATGGCCTTTATTAAAGACCCAAACGGTATTTCAATAGAACTTCTGCAAAAAGATGGATCTCTTGAAAGTGCCGAGCCATGGGCGTCTATGGAAAACACTGGTAGCTGGTAGTTACATAAGTTTACAAAAAAAGTATTTAATTAAACAAAGCTACAAAAATCCAATAGTCATCTTGGCAAGTATTTCTTAAGCTTACAGAATCGAAGAACTTAAAAGGTAGCAATAGCGTCATGAAGACTCTCATTAAAACCATCGCACTGACAGGAACATTATTGGTTTATGGACAGCTTTCCGCTGCCGAAAGCCTGTATGCTTCCAATGTACAGTCTCGGCTGGCTGATGCAGACCGAGATGGCGTTATTGATGCGCGAGATCTTTGTCCAGACACTGCTGAAGGCGCAGCCGTAGACAACTATGGCTGTCCTAATCAAACAACCAAACTACTGTCTGTAGAACTGAACATTCTATTTGACACTGGTAAGGCAGAGATAAAACCGCGCTTTTATTCTGAGCTAAAAGACCTTGCTAAATTTTTACAAGAGCATCCTACAAGCACGGTGGTCATTGAAGGCCACACAGACAGCCAAGGTTCAGCAGAGCTAAACCAAGACTTATCTCAACAACGCGCCTCCGCTATTGCCGATGTACTTGTAGACAGCTTTAGAATCCAAGCAGACCGTGTAAAAGGCATTGGCTATGGCGCAACCCGACCTATCGCTGACAACGACACAGAAGATGGTCGCAAACTAAACCGTCGAGTTGTTGCTGAAGTCTTCGCCAAACAACAGTTTGCCAACGAACGTTGGACAATCTACAGCGTAGACAAAAATGGCAGCACCGCGCTAAACAATAGAAACTAAGCACTTAGTAAATAGAACATTCTAAAAACCAGTCAAGATAAATGGCTGGTTTTTTTTGGTTTGGAGATTGGCTTTATTTATATTCTTGCTTCTATCAACAAAGCAACACAGGGTAAACTAAGCAAATATATAACGACTTAAGGAAAAGTATGATCCCTAATTACCAAGACTGCATGAGGCCTTTTCTTGAAGCCGTAAAAAATGCACCTGATACGGAAGTAAAATTAAGAGACATCATTACGACCATTAGCGATCATTTTCAACTTACAGAAGCAGAACGCTCCGAACCCTTACCCAGTGGCAAACAACCCATCATCGACAATCGTGTGGGTTGGGCGCGCACTTATCTTAGTAAAGCTGGATTGATCGACAGCCCACGCCGTGCGCACTTTCAAATTACTCAACGCGGACTAAACGCCCTGAGCGATACAAGCACCAAGATCAATACAAGCTATTTAAAACAGTTTGAAGAGTTCATCGACTTCACCAACACCAGCAACACAACAGAAAAAAATATCCTGCCAGAGCAAACAGACCCGAACATCACACGACAAGACATCACGCAAGAAGAAAGTACAGTACAAGAAGACACAGCAACGCCCGACGAAATATTGCGTAACGCCTATAAAACCATCAACGACGCCCTCGCTCAAGATATTCTAGAGCGCACTCGCAACGTGACACCGTCTTTCTTTGAACAACTACTCATCGACCTACTCATCACCATGGGTTACGGCGGCACAGAAGAAGGCACAGCTCACGCGCTGGGCAAGTCGGGAGACAATGGCGTAGATGGTGTAATCAACCAAGATCCGCTCGGCGTGGATCAAATTTACATCCAAGCCAAGCGCTATAAACAAGGCAATAACATCAGCTCTGGTGACATCCGCGACTTCTTCGGTGCACTCAACCTAAAAAATGCCCAGAAAGGTATTTTTATCACCACTTCTGACTTTACCTCCTCAGCCATTGAAACCGCCCAACGCCTCAGCACACGTATTGTTTTAATCAATGGAAATGAACTCGCTAAGCTCATGTTGCGGTACAATATCGGCAGTCGAAACGAGCAGACCTTACAGATCAAAAAGATAGACGAAGAATTCTTCGACCAGAATTAGAAAATATTTCCAACCAGAAGACATAGTAAAAACAGAGGGCATGTAAAATGCTATTGGAAAACAAACTCAATATCACTGATCAAATAGAACTCGCGAAAGCGGAGGAAAAAATCAGTAAGCAAAAAGCGAAACAACTGTTTGACTCCAATGACATAGAAAAAATTGAGATTGGCACCTTTAGAGGGCTCGCCTTTATCCACGCCTACTTGTTTGAGGACATCTACCAGTTTGCTGGCAAGGTTCGCGAGGTAAACATAGCCAAAGGGGCTGATCTTCAAAATATAAGCAGCTTTGCTCCCCTCATGTATTTAGAGCCATCGCTGAAACACTTCGATGCCAAGCCTCAGAGCAATTTCGATGAGATCGTCGAAAAATACGTAGAGATGAACATCGCCCACCCATTTCGCGAAGGCAACGGTCGCGCTACTCGTATCTGGCATGATCTTATATTCAAAAAAGAAATCAAACAGGTAATAGACTGGAATGCCGTCGATAAAGACGAATACTTCTCAGCTATAAAGCGCAGCGTCGTCAAAGACGTTGAAATTAAAGTGTTACTCAAACAAGCCTTAACCGATAAAATCCATGACCGCGCAGTATTTATGAAAGGCATTGACGTGAGTTACTACTACGAAGGCTACAGTGAGTTTAAGACCGAAGAGCTTTAGCTTGCCTAGTAACGAAATTCTTTCCCAACACCTCATCTTGCCAAAACAAACAACTTTTACATTGTAGGTTTTACAAACTAAAAAGCCGCTATTAAGCGGCTCTGGTGTAGACAATAAAGTCATTTATTGTGGCATGTTCTTAGCTTTTTCAAGCATTTGTTGCTGCTCTTTAAGCGCTTTCTTTGCGATCCGATCAAAAAACTGGCGTTTTTCTGCAGATTTAGCATGTCGAAAAAAAACAGAAAAAGGCGTCGATTTCACTTTTTCTTTTTTAGGAATTAGCATTTCGTATCTCCTTAACTACCGTAAACCTACAATAGTCTCTAATTGCTCACGATTGTACTTTTTGCGCAGAATCTCGCTAATAAAGCATAAAATTAGTCATGAAGAAATACAGCTCCCCTTCTGCTTAAAACGAATTACTTGCAAATATTGACTCATGTAGCTAAGATTCACGCATCTCATCTACCATGTGTAGAAGGAGTTACGACACCGTCCTCGCAAGAGGGCGAGGTCAGCTTTTCTTAGTTATTTCCTATACATTATCTTTATTTCGTTCCCAACGTTTATTGTATTTTCTTCTTTCATGTTCACGCTCAACGTAAAATGCAGTCCAAGGCAAGATATAGTCGCCTCTATCATCTAGCACAACTAAATATCCTTCTTGCTCATACCAAATATGAATGCGCTTATTTTTACCTTTAGGTTCTGCCCACATTTTTAAAGATAAATGTTGATCGTTTTCAATAATTGGCTTTGGCCAACGAATACGCTCACAACGACGAAAATCCGGTGTTCGCTCGTTTTCATCATCCCCTGTACTGGTCATATGCCAAAAAGTAGCAGACTTTCCATCGTATTCAGGATATCGCTTTAACCCTAGCCTAACGCCACGAAAGGTCGGCTTTGATAAGACAAAATCTGCTTCAAAATAAGCATAGATAGCATTTAAATAACGATTCCAATTTCCGTCGTAATCATTAAATAACACCAAACTTGGCAGCCATGCCGATGTCATTAGGAATCTCCCTGTCCATTCCAAATTAAAAGATTAAACTTACTTTCTCTAATCAAAGTATTGCGCGTTAATTGATAACCACTGCGCTCTTTAATCCTTGATATTAAATCAAGCTTTGCTTGATTCGTTGTTAGACCTCGATGTAAATAGGCTAATGCACCTATCAACAGATCTGCCACTTGAAGCTGTTCCGCTTCATGAGAATGAATGCGCTGCATTTTTTCTATCATATGTTGCGAAAAATCATAATGACTATTGCAAACGACATCGTGCAACTTGGTAATTTTTTCATGACCCAATGTGTCTTTAATATCAATGTAGACACGATATTTTGATTCTGGATCAAAGATACTTTTCAACATAACAAAGTACATTTTGTAGTACCAATCATCATGAGTTTGACCAAAGTCATGATGATTAAGAACTGTTTTATCAGGTACGACTAAACCTCTAAAATGACAATCATCGTCATCAAAAAAGTAATCAATGACATCGAGATAAAAGTCCAACCGCCCTTTACTTACCTTAGTCCATTTGATTTCAAAATCTGCTGACAGTCCATGTTTTACCTTGATTTCTCGAATCCGTTTGGAAATTTCAGCCCGCTTAGCCACAGGACACCAAAGCGCCCCCAACGTCATCACGTTAATGCCATCGTTTTCTAAGTGGCAAGATTCATCACAATACACATTATAAAGTTCGCTCATAGAACCTCTCCTTGGTTACAAAGCTTGCTCAACTAGGGCATCAGCAAGGTTCAGTTGCGTGGTTTGCGCTTCGCTGAGTCGGGCTTTCAGCTGATCGCAGATAGCCATTAATTCATCGACTTTAGCGACGATGCGGTGCTGCTCTTCGAGTGGTGCTATTGCTATTAGACAACCACGTAATTGTGTTTTATTTATAGAAGCCAAATTAGTCGTTTGCTTACTGGAGCCTGCGAAATAATTACGAGCATAAGGTCCATTAAGATATTTTTCTAACCAAATTTCACTTTGCTCTTCAATAAATATTCGGGCTTTAAATACATGATTTTGATGACCTACGTAGTCAAGCTCATCTGACCAAATTGCGGTTCGCCCTACTTTATCCCAATCGCCACCCTCAGTTATTAATAAATCCCTTTTTTTAACTCTATATTTCTCTTTTTCACTAATCGGAATTTCAATTTCTTTTAAAAAATTTAAATCGAGATAGTTCCGCTGGACATTTGCAACACTTAAATATGGAACCTTTACAACTTCCCTACCAGCCAGCTTTCTTCCCTTTGTAATACCTCCTTGAATCTCAACTATATTTTCGAACCTAACCCACTCCCATCCCTCAGGCAGCCCGAACGGTTTTTCATCATCTGAAATAGGTGGCAGTGGCTTTTGTTTTTTAATTTTCTTTTGCTTAACAAGTTCTTCTTTTTCGGCGGCGATACGCTCAAGTAGAACGGACGCTGGCTCGTAATTTGGACTATTTCTCGCCTCGCGGCTGGCCTGTTCAACCAATTTACCCGTGACCGCCAGTTGTAGGATGGTTTGCTTTAGCTGGTCAATGCTTTGTTCTGTGGTAAATAAGGTGTCGAAATGACCACTGATGCGCATCCAGCTTTGTGCTAATTCTTCGGCATTCTGGCTATCCACTAAGGTGTCTAGCAATACAGTCACTAAGGTTTGGTGAGCATCAAGGCTGGATTCGGTTTGCGCTTCGAGCTTATCGCAAAGCGCCATCAACTCATCGACTTTAGCGACGATACGGTGTTGTTCGGTTGTTGGCGGAACTGAAATTATACCCATTTGAAACTGCTTATCATTGATTGCAGGGTAAGCCACTCCAGTCTGAACGGATTCTACATATCTAACAAAAGGCGTACTTCTCAAATAACGATAAACATAGTTACCGACAATACCATTTAGTGGATGAATAATTGCAAACGCTGTACTGGCAATAGGCTCATAGGAAAACTTCTTATCTATGATCGCGATATTTAATAAATAAGGTCGTATTGTGGAATAAATGACTGTCCCTTCAGTAACAATTTTTCGTGCTCGTGAAGGAGCGTCTTTGCCTTCCAGAATGGTTGGTGACTCAACTAATCCATATACTTTATCTATAGAACCAACATCAATGTATGAAAACGTTCCTTCTGGTTGCTTCTGACCTAGATCATGGCCAATTTCTTGAATCCGACACCACTCCCACCCACTTGGCAGTTCAAATGGTTTTTCGTCTTCGGTAATCTCTGGCAGCTTTTTCGGCTTTTTGATTTTGCCTTCTTTGACTAGCTGGGCTTTTTCTTTGGCAATGCGTTCGAGCAGAACAGACGCAGGTTCGTCATTCGGGTCTTGAGCGACAAGCTTGCCACGAACAGCTAGTTCTAGAATCAGCTCACGCAGTTTTTTGATGCCGTAGAGTTCTATTTTTTTGCTTGAGCCACGACCAGAGCTGGATTTGCGTTTGATAGCGCTGCTCCAGATGTCGATGTGCTCGGTGATCAGGTTTTCTATCGGGCTAGAATGTGTTGTTTGAGATTCCACCGACATTACTTCTCTCCACCCGTAGTTGAGCCAGACGAGCTTAACGCCGCGCCGAGTATGTCTTTTAGCTGGTTGCGTAACGCCGCGATGTCGTCTTGTTGCGCTTGGTAAGTGGCCAGTAATTCTTCTGGATCGTGGCTTTCTACCGTTTCTTGATACGGGTTTTTAATGTCTAAGTTAAAGTTCCGCGCGATGATCTCGTCGATAGAAACTTTCCAAGCGTTGTTAGTTTCGACTCGGCTGGCAAAGCCATCTGCTTCGTCGCCCCACCAATCGATTTCGGCTTGAAATTCTTCAAACTTCATCGGCTTGGTTTTATTGTAGTTTTTCACACCGTCTGGATACGGATGCTCATAAAACCACACGTCTTTCGTCGGTTGGCCTTTGGTGAAAAACAGGATATTAGTTTTAATGCCAGTGTAAGGGTTAAACACGCCATTGGGTAAACGCACGATAGTGTGCAGGTTACATTCTTCGGTGAGCATTTTTTTGATTTTAGTTTTCACGCCTTCGCCAAATAAAGTGCCATCAGGCAAGACCACGCCTGCTCTACCGCCGTTTTTGCTATCGGTTGGCTTAGAAAGCACCTCGATAATCAGTTGTAGAAATAAATCCGCTGTCTCACGGGTTTGCATGTCTGCCGGAAAGTTCTTTTCTATGCCGTCTTCTTCTGTGCCACCGAATGGAGGATTGGTTGCAATCACATCGATGTTGCTGTCCCAGCTCGACAGCGGTTTGTTCAAGGTATTGCCGTGGCGAATTTGCACGGGCACCTCGATGCCATGCAACATCATATTGGTGATGCACAATAAATGCGGCAGCTGTTTTTTCTCAACACCGTGAATTTGCTTTTGTAGGGTTTGATGATCGTCCGTGGTTTGCACGTAACGCTCTTTCACATGATCGAAAGAGCAGGCCAAAAAGCCACCGGTTCCCGTAGCTGGGTCCATGATGGTTTCGCCCAGCTTTGGATCAAGACGATCAACAATAAACCGTGTAACGGCACGAGGCGTATAGAATTCCCCTGCGTTACCAGCACTTTGTAAATCCCGCAAAATTTGCTCGTAAATATCGCCAAATAGATGACGTTCATTGGAATCGGTAAAGTCGATTTCGTTTAACTTGTTTATCACTTGGCGCAGCAGCGTGCCGTTCTTCATGTAGTTGAAGGCATCACTAAAGGCTTCTTTCACCACAAAACCGCGTGGGTTTAGATCGATTGGCGCGGTGAGGTTTTTCAGATCGTAAAATAAATCGTCGTTAACAAAATCGAGTAACTCTTCGCCCGTTATGCCTTCGGGATCTGCCGCCCAGTTGTGCCATAAATACTCTTCAGGAATCGGTGCTTTGTAAGCGCCTTCCAGTTCAAAGGCGAGCTCTTCTTCTTGAGCATCGAATACTTTAAGAAACAGCAACCAAGACATTTGACCAAGGCGCTGAGCATCGCCATCGACACCAGCGTCTTTGCGCATTATGTCTTGAATGGATTTTATTGCAGAACTGATAGACATGGGCTTTCTCTTAATAAAACTTTTCGTAAAAAGTACGGGCGCTGAATGGTTAGCGCCCGAGGAATAGGATGTTGTTAATTATGTAATGCAAATCGAGCCACGTTAGATAGGAATGAACGTCTAAGCCGATTTTGGTTCGTCTGATTGGTAAATCTCACTTTCAAGTTCTCTGATCGCTTCGTCATATTGTGGTTTGCCACCAAAGCCTTTTTTTACAATTTCATTCGGGCGACCAATTTGGTCAAATGGCGTCACTTTGAGCACTTGAATGTTTTCTATCTCTTGTACGCCAATGTCGGCGTATTTGTCTAACAACTGACTCAGCACTTGCTGAGCCGTTTCGCCGTATTTAACAAAGTAATTGCGCTTTTTCACCTTGTCGGCACGTTCGCGTCGCGTCAGCGGTGGCATATCATAAACCACATGACAGATCAGATCGAATGGATCTAGCCCTTTTCCGACTTCCTCTTCTAACGCTTCCCAAATAATGCCCTGCTCTGCCAATTCATCGATGATGACTTGCTTACGTTCTGAGTCTTGCCATTTTTTGGTAAATTCATCGAGGGAGGCAAATTGTTTCGCCATGGTTTTGCGCGTGTAATCTTTGAATGACTCGGTCACCAGCTTGCCGTCTGTATCGTAGTATTGAATACGCTCAGCAATGGCTTTCACCTTGACGCCATTCACATAGAACTTGCGAACTTTGTCTTCGTCGTTCCAATCTGTACTGTCATCACTGTTATCAAAGGAACCAAAGTCATCACTCATGGTTGAGTTAGACGCATCGTATGGCGCTTCTGGCTCTTGGATGGAATCAGGATCTATCTCTTCGTCGCCAAAAGGATTTTCAATATCATCCATGCCATCGACGATATCGTCTAGCGCCTCTTCTGTCTCATAATCACTGGTATGTGTTTGTTTGATTTGCACAGGCTCACCATCGAATCGTTCGTCAGCAAACAGCTCGGTAGCCTTTTTAAAGTCCATGATGGTAAACCAGAGTTTACCGTATTTTTCATCGATACGAGTGCCACGACCAATGATTTGCTTAAACTTAGTCATGGATTGAATGCCTTGATCCAACACCACCAGTTTACAGGTTTTGGCATCCACCCCTGTGGTCATTAACTCCGAGGTTACGGCAATTACTGGGTAGGCTTTTTTCGAGTTAATAAAATTATCCAGCTGACCTTTACCCAAATCCTCATCGCCCGTAATTCGCATTACGTACTTATCATTTTTCGCCATCTGCTCTGGATTAAGATTGGCAAAAGCTCGACGCATACGCTCGGCGTGATCAATATCGTTACAAAATATAATGGTCTTCGACATTGAACCAATACGTGTTAAATAATTGGTCACGGTTTGCGCCACCAACTGAGTACGCTCATCGATGACTAAAGTTCGATCCATGTCTTTTTGGTTATAGATTCGATCCTCTATCACATTGCCTTTTTTATCTATTTGCTCTTTGTAAGGTCGCCAACCTTGTACATCAATATCAATGTCGACACGCACTACTTTGTAAGGCGCTAAGAAACCATCCTCAATGCCTTGCTTTAACGAATAGGTATAAATAGGATCGCCAAAATATTCGATGTTAGAGACTTCATCGGTTTCTTTTGGTGTGGCGGTCAAACCTACTTGAGTCGCAGAGCTAAAGTATTCAAGGATCTCTCGCCAAGCACTCTCTTCCGATGCGCTGCCACGATGGCACTCGTCGATAATAATTAGATCAAAGAAATCGGGATCGACTTGCTTGTAGGCTTTTTGGTCTTCTTCTGGTCCAGTTAAGGCTTGATATAAAGCAAGGTGAATTTCGTAAGCAGGATCAACTTTGCGGCCCGTGATTTTCGTCATGGCCGTGCCAAAAGGCTGAAAATCATTAATTCGGGTTTGGTCTACTAATATATTGCGGTCGGCTAAAAAAAGAATGCGCTTCTTAGCTCTTGCTTTCCATAAACGCCAAATAATCTGGAACGCCGTGTAGGTTTTACCTGTTCCGGTTGCCATCACTAACAACAATCGATTTTGGCCTTCAGCAATGGCTTCGACTGTTTTGTTAATGGCTTGCAGCTGATAATAACGCGGCGCTTTGCCTGTGCCATCATCATGATAATCTTGTGCGATAACCGGAAGATTTTCGGTTTTATAACCTTTCCATTGGCAGTATTTTTCCCAGAGTTGCTTTGGTGTAGGGAAATCTTCAAGGCGAATTTCGGTTTCTAATTGAGCTAGGTTGGTCTTATCGTGAAAAATAAAACCATCACCATTGGAAGCAAATACAAAAGGTACTTCAAGCAAACTGGCGTAACCTAAGGCTTGCTGCATGCCTTTGCCAACTTCGTGCTTGTTGGCTTTCGCTTCAATGACCGCGAGCGGCATACTTGGCTTATGATACAAAACAATGTCTGCCGACTTCACTTTCTTACGCGCCGCCATCTGGCCGCGAACAATGACCATGCCGTCTTTGAGCTTTACCTCTTGACGTATCTGCGTCATATCATCCCAACCAACGCTTTTTACAGCGGGCAGAATAAACTTAGTGATGATGTCGGTTTCTGTTAATTTTGCTTTGTTAATGCCTGAGGCCATGCCATTTATCCGCTGCAACTCCATTTAACTTCCTAATATAACGAAAGTTTTGTGTAAAGCCGAGCGTATTAGAAAACTAACCTGCAAACGGATCACCAATAAACACTTAAATACTGACCAAACCAAATTTGGTCAGTATTTAGTGGCCAAACTGGCTTTAGTCAATAATTTGTGCTTTTATTACGGCTGCACTTAGCGATTAATCTTGGCGAGCTGGGAGGATGGATGCATGAGTTTGAATAGCAAAGCGGCGCTTGGCGGTGTGATTACCGGTGATATGGTGAATTCTAGTGCTTTGTCTGATGAAGCACACCAAGCATGTTTGCAGCAGATAGAACAAACCATTGTCATTTTTCAAGATGAATTCCATGCTCAGGGCGATGTGTTTCGCGGTGATGAGTTTCAGGTATTTGCCCCTGAGCCAAAACACGCGCTGCGCTGCGCTATATTGTTAAGACTCACGCTGATGAAGTGTGTAAAAGGCGCGGATGCTCGGGTGTCTATCGGTATTGGCCGGTATCAACAGATCGAAACGGAGCTGAGAAAAACCGCCAAAGGCGAAGCTTTTCAACTATCAGGCCGAGCTTTAAAAGACATGGATGAAGAACGCCTCAAACTGTCTTTGCCAGACACAGTTGAAGCCAACCCCAGCCGTGATTTATTGATTCGCCACTTAGATTTTATGATGACGGGGCTCAGTGAAAAACAGGCCGAAGTCTTGTTCCCTCGCCTTCTTTATCCAGAATTCACTCAAGAGGCTCTTTCCGCGAAAACGGGAATCCACCGCCGTTCATTAGCCTCACGGTTGCAACGCGCCAACGCGAGTTTGATACTAGATACTTTGGATGTCATAGAAGCCACGTTAATAGGGAGTAAGTCGTGATGTTTCAGTTCGACGGTTTGGCCGTGTTGCTCTTGTTGTTACTGGGGCATGTGATTGGTGATTTCTTTTTACAACCCAACACTTGGGTGAAAGACAAAAATACCCATCAAGGACGTTCGCGCTCTTTGTATTATCATGGTCTGGTTCATGGTGCTATTGTCTTAGCGATTGTTAGTTTCGCAACCGCCACCAGCTTGTTAGGCTCGCTTTTCATCGGCTTATTATTCGCCGTTATTCATAGCCTAATCGATTATACAAAAGTGAAAGTTGGACAAGGCTTTTTGTGGTTTATCATCGACCAATTACTTCATGCCCTAAGCATCCTATTTTTATGGTTTTATCTCTTTGATAGCGCGATAGAGCAACTCAAAACACTCATCAATGACATAGATTACAACGCAGCTTTGCTCATCGCTCTCGCTTATTTAATGATGCTCAAACCGGCGTCTATCATCATCGGAGAGATTCTGTCTAAATGGTCGGCGGACTTGGAAGCCGATGTGTGTGATTCGCAAAACAAGAAAGTACAATCCTTACCGAATGCAGGCCAGTATTTGGGCTACCTTGAACGCGTCTTAGTGCTGACCTTTATACTAAACGGCCAATACACCGCAGTTGGTTTTGTACTCGCCGCGAAATCCATCTTTCGCATGGGGGATTTACGTGAAGCTCACGATAGGAAGTTCACCGAATACGTCATGCTTGGCTCACTGTTTTCAGTGAGCATTGCCTTATTTACCGGCTTTGTGGTGGCGAAGCTGTTGCCTTAGCCACCCTGTGGTTAAAACAGGTTCTACGATATTGCCATTTTCATCTGCTAAAACGGCTGACATATATTCATGTTTAGAAAATAACACCGATTAAGAGAGTAATTTATGAAACGTATTGGTTTTTTGGGTTTAGGCATCATGGGTAAGGCGATGGCATCAAATTTGGTTAAGGCTGGATTTGATGTGACGGTGTGGAATCGCAATTCTGCAAAATGCGCTGAGTTAGTGGCATTAGGAGCTCGCCAAGGCGCGACGCCAAAAGACGTGACTGCTAACTGTGATATCACCTTTGCCATGGTGTCGGACCCTGAAGCGGCGTTAGCACTTTGCCAAGGCCCGGATGGTGTTGCAGCAGGAATTGGCGCTGGTCGAGGTTATGTTGATATGTCGACGGTTGACGACGGCACATCAAAAACAATCGCTGCTTTGATAAGCCAAGCGGGCGGACGCTTTTTGGAAGCGCCGGTTTCTGGTACGAAAAAGCCCGCTGAAGACGGTACTTTGATCATTCTCGCCGCGGGTGATCAATCCCTTTATGACGATGTTAAGCCCGCGTTTGAGGTGATGGGTAAAATGTCGCCCTACCTTGGCAACGTCGGCCAAGGCGCAAATATGAAGCTAGTCGTTAATATGATGATGGGCGGCATGCTGAGCATTTTCAGTGAAGGCATGTCTTTGGGACAAAAAGCTGGTTTAGATGGTCAGCAGATTTTAGACATAGTCGATGCTGGCGCCATGTCGAATCCGATGTTTAAAGGCAAAGGCGCCATGCTGCTGAATGAGAACTACACCACCAGCTTTCCGCTTAAACATATGCAAAAAGATATGCGCTTGGCCGTCGCACTGGGTGATCAACTTGAACAACCTTTGCCAAGCGCCGCGATTGCCAATGAAGCGTTCAAACAAGCGATAAAAGCAGGCTTTGCGAATGAAGACATTGCCGCGGTTTATAAAGTGATAAAGTAATGAGCGTTCAAAGATGAGAAGGTAATTGAATCATTCAACTACCTTCTCTCTTATTCACTACCTGTGCTCAGTATGTTATTCAAGCTTAAACATACTGCCCTGCACAAAACCCACTCGCCCATGCCCACTGGAAGTTATAACCTCCAAGCCAACCCGTCACATCTAGCACTTCACCTATAAAGTAGAGCCCTTTTTGTTTTTGTGATTCGAAGGTTTTCGAGGATACTTCGTTGGTATTTACGCCGCCTAAGGTTACCTCTGCGGTGCGATAGCCTTCGGTTCCATTAGGAGCGATGTCAAAGTTGGCAAGATAATGAAACAGATTGTCGATCTGTTCGTTAGACATTTGTGCGCTTCGCTCGGTTAACCAAGGGAATTCTATTTTGACCAGCTCTACTAATCGCTTTGGTAATAAGTTTGATAAGAAGCCTTCGTAGCTTTTTTTCGGAGTGCTTTGGCGAACGTCGAGTAAGTCGTCTAAAGATAAGGTCGGTGCGATATTAATGTTAAGCGCTTCGCCTGGTTGCCAAAAATTGGTTATTTGCAAAATAGATGGGCCACTGACACCGCGATGGGTAAACAACATTGGCTCTTGGAAAGTTACACCACTTGCTGTTGCAGAGATCTCGCAAGCAATACCAGACAATTCAGCAAGCTGTGCTTTTCTATCTGGCTGTACCGTAATAGGTACCAAGCTAGCACGAGTTGGTAGAATATTGTGTCCTACTTGTTTAGCGATGTCGTAACCAAAGCCTGTTGCACCCATGGTTGGAATTGACAAACCACCCGTGGCTACCACAAGGGATTCACAAACAAAGTCCCCTTGATTAGTTTTAACAAGGGTCTGCCCGTCTTGAAAATCGATATTATGAATTTTTGTGTTTAACTTTAGCTCTGCGCCAGACCATTCAAGCTCTGTCAGCAATATATCAAGCAGGTCCTTTGCAGAGTGCTCACAAAACAATTGCCCTGGCGTCTTCTCTACATAATCCAGACCATGTCGATCAACTAGATCAACAAAGTCTTGCGACGAAAAACGGCGTAGCGCAGAAATGCAAAAATGTGGATTGTCAGATAAAAAATGCTTTGGTGCAGCATCTATGTTAGTAAAGTTACAACGTCCTCCGCCAGACATAAGAATCTTTTTGCCTGCTTTATTCGCGTGATCCAACACCACCACCTTTTTACCTCGGTAGCCCGCAGTTGCCGCACACATTAAACCAGACGCTCCGGCACCAATTACGATCACATCAACTTTATCCACAACCTACCTCATCACTTATTTGTGGCTGCATTATAGTGTCTGGGACATTTATTGCCATCGAATAGGCTGCGTTTTGTATCAAATAAAAGCAAAAATAGAATTGCCAAATCTTGTCCACAGAAACCGTTAAGAAGGCTGTGGGAATCATTAAAATCCCCTTAAAATTCAATACACTAAATAAAATCAAACATTATTTTTTATATTTTAAAAAAATCCTATATACGTCAATACCCAGAATTTTTTTGAGAAATGCAAACTATTTTTAAAAAAGACTCTGTACAAAATAACTGTCTGGATATACAGTACTGTATAAATAAACAGTAAAGATATTTTAAGGAAGTGGATATGATCAAGCTATTAAGCCCTACTCATACTATTCATAAAGTTGCACTTTTAGCCATTATGGCTTTAGCTTTGTACGCACCAGCAAAAGACCTTGCTCAATTTGCAGAAGCATATTTTGCAAAAGAAAGCATTCAAATTGTTGATGCATCATTTGGTACTAATATGCCTTGGCAGGAAGCAAGCTCTTCTTATGTAAAAGTCAGCCAAAATGCACAAACAAGCTTATCCAGTTCTCAAATTATCTATACAAAATTACGCTTTACTAATCCGACGTCTGAGCCACAAACCTACCGTAAGATTTGGTTAAATTTCTCTCACGCAAACGGTGATCAGGAATACACTACGGATTACACCTTATACAACACCGAAACTCGTCAGCGACTTATTGGGCAGTCAATTCAGTTAGGGGCCAACAGCAGTATTGATGTCGTTGCGGCATATCGATTTATTCCTAGCTATAAGAACAAATCACCTATCAGTATGAGTGTTTCTTGGGAAGGGCAGAATCTTTTAAGAGATAAAGCATGTGAATATGATCTTCACAATACGGCAGGCAATTCTTTTCAATATCAGTGCGGGAATTAATAGTTCCCCACTATTAATGTAAAAAATGTGCAAAGACATTCATTGATAATCGTTTTCATTTCTAATATTATGCTTGCACAAAATAATATTGGAGCTTCAGACATGAAACGATTGTTAACCCCCATCGCAATTTGCGTTACAGGTGCGATGCTTACTGCATGCGGACCTGCTACCGTAAAACAAGAATCTAACGCTATCACTGCAGATTCCGTCGTCGTTCATTATGCTGACATTGCCGAAGCTGTATACGGTGACTCTTTAACAACTGCAAAAACACTTCGTTCCTCTATTAATACATTCTTAGCTAATCCTACAGAAGCAAACTTGAAAGCCGCTCGGACTGCTTGGATTGCAGCTCGCGTTCCTTATCAGCAAAGCGAAGTCTATCGCTTTGGCAATCCAATTGTGGATGAATGGGAAGGCAAAGTTAACGCTTGGCCATTGGACGAAGGCCTGATCGATTACGTTGCGGTAGACAGCTACGGTACAGAATCCGATCTTAATCCTCTCTATGCTGCGAATGTTATTGCGTCAACAAGCTTGATGATCGGCGGCGTAAAAGTAGATACAACCAGCATTACTCCTGAACTAATTTCCGACAACCTTCAAGAAGCCGATGGTGTAGAAGCAAACGTTGCTAGCGGTTATCACGCGATTGAATTTTTATTGTGGGGCCAAGATCTAAATGGCACTAATCCTGGTGCTGGCGAACGCCCTGCCACAGATTTTGACCTAAACAATTGCACCAATGGAAACTGCGATCGCCGTCGTGATTATTTAGTAGCAGCTACCGATTTGTTAATTTCTGATTTAGAAGAAATGGCGAATAATTGGAAAGAAGGCGGCGCTGCACGCGTTGCGTTATTAGAACAATCACCAGAACAAGGCCTTTCTACTATTCTTACCGGTATGGGCAGTTTGGCATATGGAGAGCTGGGTGGCGAAAGAACTAAGCTTGGTTTGATGCTACACGACCCAGAAGAAGAGCATGACTGTTTCTCTGACAATACCCATTGGTCACATTATTATGATGCTAAAGGCATCAAGAATGCGTATTTAGGTGAATACAAACGTGTTGATGGTAGCTGGGTAAAAGGTGCGTCTCTATCTAATCTTGTTGCTAAGCAAAATCCACAATTAGACACAGAAATGAAGCAAAAGCTGAATGAAACAGAAGCCGCTGCTCAAGCAATGGTAGATGCTGCGAAAAAAGGTCAAACCTTTGATGTTCTCATTGCAATGAATAACACAAAAGGTAATCAACTAGTACAAACCTTTGTTGATTCATTGGTAAACGAAACACGCACCACTGAAGAAGTCATTCATGAGTTAAATCTTGAAGGCATTGCTCTTGAAGGATCTGATAGTCTAGATAATCCAAGTGCGGTATTTCAATAGAAAGTAGAATAATAATCTGCTACCTATAAGATTAACAAATGGGATGCCAAGGAAGATGTGTCATTTAGTCAGTTAATGGTATTTGTCTATTTATGACAGCAAATTTAAGAAATGGTATTTTTCTAGTAGCTGGCGTTTACGCCAGCTTTTTTTGTTTTCAGAACAAAGCTATTGCCAGTGATTATTCAACTCCGCTTGCAGGTATTAAGGTTGAAGACAAACTCGACTTTCATATCGGTGAAGGTGTTTTTCAAAAATTCTGGGTACCAGCACCCTCTTCAACGACTGCCAGCGACGGCTTAGGCCCGTTATTTAATACTCGCTCGTGCAACAATTGTCATGTCAACAATGGACGCGGCCATGCACCAGAAGCAAATATAAGTGGTACATCCGTTCCGTCTTTTTTAATTAGGCTTGGAAAGTCTTATCCTATCGTCAACAACAAGAGTAATAAAATCTACCCTCACATTGGCGATAAACGCTACGGGCATCAGTTTCAAGGTCAAAGCTCTCCTGGAATTTTGCCTGAAGGCGATTATTACCTTACCTACAGCACTCAGATTGAAACACTAAAGGATGGAACTCAAGTAGAGCTACGAAAGCCAAACCTTCATTGGAAAACGCTTAATTATGGCAACTTCGAAGACGGCACTGGTTTTACCATGTTGGTTTCACCAGCATTAGTGGGAATGGGACTATTAGATAACATTCCGGACGAAATAATTATGTCTGGCGCTGATCCTGACGATAAAAATAATGATGGTATTAGCGGTCGCGTCAGTTGGGTTTTCAGTGACAAAGAAAAAGTCATTGGCCGTTTTGGCTATAAAGCTTCTGTGGCTAGTGTTAGCGCGCAAAATCAGTCTGCATTTAATAGCGATTTAGGTCTATCGACGCAGCTTAACCCGTCACCGTCAGGCGACTGCACTGCGTTTCAACGCGATTGCATGGAAAGCCCAAATGGTAACAGTCCACATTTAGATAATTTAGAAGTAGATAAACAGCAAGCGAGATTGGTCGATCTTTTTGTATCATTATCTTCACCTCCCGCTATGCGTAATCTAACCAGCAACACTTTTTTAGACGGTAAACGTTTTTTTGAGGATGGAGGCTGCGCTAGCTGCCACACTCCCAAAATGAAAACAGGCAATAATTCAGATTTTGCAGTATTAAATAATCGTACTTTTTACCCTTTTACAGACATGCTATTACACGATATGGGGCCTGAGCTGGCCAGTGGATTTCCAAGCTTTTCCGCAAGTCCTAGCGAGTGGCGAACAGCGCCCTTATGGGGAATTGGGCTATCGAAAAAAGTGTCAGGCCGTGTGAGTTTTTTGCACGATGGCCGAGCTCAAACCATCGAAGAAGCCATTCTTTGGCATGGCGGAGAAGCTAAACGCAGTCAACAATATTATAAGAATCTAAACAAAGAACAACGTCAAAAACTCATCTACTTTTTGGAGTCGCTTTAATGAAATATCTTCCAAAGCTAATCGCCCTAGCCATTAGCGCTTCCACACCTCTGCTTGCCTCAGCTGGTCAGTGGGAAGGTCCACTCAACGGCATCGTAGCCAACGTGGTCAAACAAGGCTATGAATCCTATTCTGAATCATCAAAGACATTACAACAACGCACAGATGCACTCTGTGCTTCACCATCTAAAACAACTCTTCATGACGCGCAAGAGGCCTTTCAAACCAATGCGTTAGATTGGCAACAGGTTCAATGGCTGAACTTTGGCCCTGTCACTTACTTTATGCGTTATTACGCTTTTGAATATTGGCCAGATAAGAAAGGCGTTACTCAACGTCAGCTAAGAGCGCTAGCACAAGGCGATCCTGCGGTCATGGATGCACCGAAATTTTGGACCTCGGCAAGTATTGCTGTGCGTGGACTAACAGCAATTGAAAGTTTGCTTTACCATCCTGATTTCGAGCCAACACAATCCGTTGAGCACTGCCGATTACTAGGGAAAGTCACCGCTCATCATCTAGAAAGTGCCAACGCTGTAGCCAAACAATGGCAAGATGGAAAAGCACAAGATTGGGTATTTGACGAAGAAGGTACTGGCTTTGATCCAGAAAAAGTCGCGCTAGAATTATTTTTACAACAATGGATCGAACACATGTCGGCGGTTAAAGACGCCAAGCTCGAAACCCCGATAGGCTATAACAGCCGTGAAAACCTAAAACTTGCCGAATTTTACCGAAGCGATCTTTCCTTAAGAGCCATACAAAAGAATCTGCAGTCTTATCGTGAAATTTATCATGCAGGTTCACCATCTTTATACGAAATTGCCAAACAAACCAATCCTGCACTAGCTGAACAGTTTGAAGAGCAACTCACGCAGAATATTAAATTAGCCCTTCAATTACCAAGTGATTTCTTCCATGCCGACTACACGCAAGAAGCTCGTGTTGCTCTAGCAAAGCCGTTGGTGAAGTCCATATCTAATAGCCAATCTTATCTCGCCAGCATGGTGACTCAACTAGGCTTCCAAATTGGCTTTAATAGTAGAGACGGAGACTAACTACAGATGCTTTCAAGACGGTCTTTCCTTACGATGAGTAGCGCTTTGAGTGGCGCGATCATTACTGCACCATCTTGGGCAACATTAGCCCAACAGAATGCAGGTAAGAAACTTTATGCTTCGGCCTATTCTCTCAATAAACAAGAGCACTTTTTTGGCCTGTTTGATGAGAAGGGAGAGATGATATGGGACACAAAGCTCTTAGATAGAGCACACGCTCCGGTTGTTCATCCTAACCAAAGTATTGTAGGTATTGTCGCCCGAAGACCTGGTTTTTTTATGGATTTTTTTGATGTATCAACACATCAAAATATAATGCGCATAGAGCCAACTCAAGACCATCATTTTTATGGGCACGCTCTCTTCACTACTGATGGAAAGCGCTTGATTACTCAAGAAAATCACTATCCTTCAGGACAAGGTAAAATATTTGTGCGCGAATGGCCAAGTGGTCAGGTGGTTCAATCTTTTAGCAGTAATGGTATTGGACCTCATGAGTCCGTACTTTTAAACGACCAAGTATTAGTGATTACCAATGGTGGATTGATGACTCATCCAGACGAAGACCGAAAAATCTTAAATCTGGATACCATGAAACCAAACGTTACTTACTTGAATCTAAAAGATGGCAGTGTCTTAAATCAGTCTGGCAATAACGATGAGCTGCACCAATTAAGCATTCGGCATCTTGACGTAAACCAGCATGGAACCGTTGCTTTAGGTTTTCAATATCAAGGGGCAATGTGGGATCAAGTTCCACTGGTTGCCTTATCGCGCATTGATCAAGAAGAATTAGAATATTTACCGATTCCGGAAGAGGTGAGAGTTCGTTTTAAACAATACTGCGGCAGCGTTTGCTTCGATAACTCAGGTGAAATACTTGCAATAAGTACACCTAGAGGCGGGCTGGTCGCCTATTGGCACGTGGGGTCAAAAACCTTCTTAGGAGTAGAAAATTGTCGTGATGTTTGTGGCCTTGTTGCTACAGACAATGCCCACGAATTTTTATTAACCAGCGGCATTGGCTCTCAGCTAACAAGCAATCCTGTACAAAAAGTCAGCAAAGTGATTAAAAAACACCCAGACTTACATTGGGATAATCATTTGCGACAAATCAATACATGATTTTTTAATTAAAACTATAAACTAACGTAGTCAAATTCTTGATTTTTAGGTACTGTCTATTGAAAGCCGCAAATAACTGCGGCTTATTTTTTTCGCATTATGAAGTTTATTAATGTTTATTGATTTTCTTAAAAATTACTTTCTAGTAGATTCAGATCCCTCAACAGGGGGAGACGAAAAAGCCTTCCAGCAAAGCGCCTTACGAATTTTACTCGCGCTGACAATTTGTATTTTTGCTGTCTCAGAAATCCACACTCTATTTATATCCAGCGAGATTTCTTTCTTAGGCATAAACAGCACGTACCTATGCTTTCTTGGTGCCCTACTTTACTTCAGTGACAAGTACACAAAAACTACAGCCGTTTTTTTTCTTATAACTCTAATAACCACAAGCTTTCTATTACTCACACTCAGCGATGAATTTCATGCAGAAAAATATGCATTAGTATCGTTATACTCGTTACCACTCATTACTCGCCTACTCTTCAGCTTCAAAGCCTCTCTAGTAGCAATGATTGTTAACCTTTATCCTTTTTATCTGATGACTAACGACGGACTGAATAACGGCCAAATAGATATTGCGTCGTCTTTTTATTTTCAATTGCTGACTTTCGTCACGCTCAACATCGGCTTACCTCTAGCGGTCTCAAGAATCATTCAAACGCTTGAAAACAACGCCTCACATATGAGATTGCTTTATCGCAAGCTAAACGATAATTACGCGATGTATGAAGAATTCTTTGAGAACACAGGGACGCCAACCCTACTTTGTGATCAACGAGGTAAAATCCTTAAAGCCAATCAATTGGTTCGCGAGTTACTTACCAACTCTCCCAACAAGCACATATCTGATTCCACAATTACTGACTGGTTGTCACCGCTTGGTCAGACAGGTCGCTTTTTTTGGCAATCGAACATAGCGGAATGCACTTTAAAGAAAAAAACAAACGTACACATTGAAATACGCAGAGCATCACTAACCCAGCATGGTTATTATGTTCTTCATTTACAAAACACAACTCAACTAAAAGCAATACAGCAAGAGCTTGAAAATACACAACAAACTAATAGCCGCTTAGCCCATTTTGATTTGCTCACACTTTTGCCTAACCATCGACACTTCTGTCGTCAAGTAAACCAACGCATTGACGATCAAGATAGTCATTTGACTGGCGCTATGTTCATTATTCGTATTAGCCAATTTAAACTACTCAACAAACAATACGGAAAAGATAGTGCCAATAAAGTCATTCTCAATTTCTCAAAAACATTACAAAATAAACTGTCTGAACACGCTATCATTGGCCGCTTACGGGGCGTAAAATTTTCTTGCTTTGTACCGTTAGGGCAAGCCTATTTAATTCAAAAAAACCTATCAGCTCTCATTCACTCTGTACTACCTAGCCAAATAACTGTCGATGGCAGTAGATTGAATATGGACTATCAGGTAGGCATCGCTTACTACCATACTGATGGCAAAACAGCAGAAGAACTATTAGAACACTGTGAAATGGCATTGGAGTACTCGACCAGTACAGATCGCTTCTCGTACTACAATAATAGTCTTGAACATAAGCTCATTGAAGAACACAAGCTTGGCTTGAAACTCAGCGCCGCCATTAAAAATAAAAAAATCGCACTCTGGCTACAACCACAAGTATCACCCAATGGACAAATACGCTCCTTCGAAGCACTTGCCAGATGGCAATGCGATGGAAAATTCATTCCTCCTACAACCTTCATCAAAATAGCAGAAAAACTAGGCCTACTTCCGCTACTAGCTGAAAACCTAGTACGCGAACTCGTAGAGACCCTATCGGAATGGCATAAAGAACACATTCATACACCAATAGCCTTTAACTTGGCTGGACAAGAACTGATGAATGATGCATTTTTTGCTTTGTTGATGACATTAATTGCTGATAATCCATGGCTAGGTAGTATGCTGGAACTAGAAATAACAGAAACCAGCCCAGTAATGACACACCCACTCATACACAAGCGTTTAAGAAGTTTATCGCAATATGGCTACTCAATCGCCATTGATGACTTCGGTACGGGCCAAGCCTCGCTGGGGCAGCTTGTCGACATCCCTGCTAACATACTAAAAATAGACCGTCGTTTTGTTTCACCCTTACCAGATGACCAACGCCATGTAGACATTGTCAAATCAACTATACAGCTTGCTGAATCACTTGGCATGAGAGTAATCGCGGAAGGAATCGAAACGAAAGAGCAAGCTAATTTACTAGCCGCCTTAGGCTGCCAAACACTGCAAGGTTATTATTTCGCTAAGCCATCACCTCTCAGCGACTGGACAGCAAAAGACAACGCCAAAGCGAAAGAGCTACGAATGGTGTATTAAGTCAAATAGAGTAAGACATCAGCAGTTTCAAAGAATTACCTACCCCAGGATACAAAAAACCAGAGATCAAATTGAATTGAACTCTGGTTTTTTAAAGCGTTGCCACTCAAAAGGGATAAGTTAGAACGCCATGTTCATTGCAACAGAGATAACATTAGCAGATGACTCATAATCTGCATTTAACGTTCCACGAGCACTATCTTCAGGCAAATTAGTACGATTCACAGATACATCATCTATCATCACATGCGTAAATGCGAACGTAGCAGATGTCATGTCATTGAAGTCATATGTGCCACCGATAGAAATCCATTTACGATCACCATCTGGTGTCCGTGCTGAACGATATTTGTCCGTCACAGGCGAATTATCCATGGCCACACCAGTACGTAAAGTCAATTTATCTGAATAGGTATAAGTCAAACCAGCAGAATACATCCATTGATCTTCAAAACCAAAAGTAAGTACTGAATTTGCCTGAGAGCTGTCAAAATCGATATTTAAACCTTCTAAGGAGCTCCAGCCAGTTCTGATCGCTGATAGCCCTAAAGACCATTCAGGCGTTAAATCCTGCTCAACACTAAATGTTAGTACAGACGGCAATGTCACAGAATCACTAACATTAGTATTAACTAAATTACGTGATTGTAAAAAAGCTAATGTAGCTGAATTACCTGTATATTTAACATCCCCTTCAAAATCAAAATCCACTTCACTGCGGTAACCCAAACCGAGACGAGTGCCTTTTTGAGGCTCTACCATTACGCCTAAAGCATAACCGTAACCAATATCGTCGGCCTCAATGCGACCAATCCCTTCACGATCTGACCCTACACTTATACCAACAGCCGACTCCAAAACCACTTCAGCTTTATGAATTTGAACACTGGCGCCAACTGATGCCCAGTCATTAACACGATGCGCTAGAGAAAAACTCAGAGCAATATCCTGAATGGCTGTTTCAGTAGCGTGAAAACGCCCCGCCCAGTCTTGACCATAATCCCCTGACAAACCAAAAGGTACATTTAATGAAATACCTGCTACCGTTTTATCAGAAAGCGGCTTAGCAAAATAAACAGAAGGTACCAAGGTATTATCAACGGAATCTTGCGTAGCACCATCAGCAGTTAAATCTTGAGGCCCAGGAAAACCACCTCCACTTGGTGTAACATCAGTTGCCGAGTTTACCGTCACATCCATACTCGGCATGACATAAGCTCCTGACACATAGACAGTTGTATCTTTAGCATTTACAAAGAGCGCAGGGTTCCAGAAGCTGGCAGAAATATCTTCATTAGAAGCTGCTACACCGGCTAAGGCTTTACCTGAAGCTGTGGCGCTGTGATCATTTAAAGCAAAACCAGCTGAATAAGCTGATGACGCTGCTGCTACAGAGGCGGCAACAAGACTTGCTTTAAACAAGAATTTTGAGGAGGTAGTCATAAATAAGCTCCATTGTTATTTTTATTGGAAATTTTATTTTCTATCATTAAACCACTTATACGCTTCAAGTATAGAAGCACATAGGGTGATATTACCAGCAAGTATTTCTTGCGCAATAGATTATTTACACAATATTAGTCTAAAAAGGAAAAATAGTGATGGGTCGCAGACATACTTACATTGTAAATTTATTTGGAATGAGTGAACTCAGGAAATGGTATGAGTAAAGCATCAATAACGGACTCCGCTGTAGCCCTTGATCTCATTGACCACCCTACGACCAATCTAGAAAATAGATCAACAACGACGGTCACGTAAAGCCAGCCTTCTTTTGTCCGGATGTACGTAAAATCGGTCACCCATACTTGATCTAGTTCTGAGACAACAAACGCTCTATCGAGTGTATTGGGGGCTGTATTACGTTCAGATCCACGATAAAAAACAGGGTGGCGTTTGTAGCCTATTAGCGCTTTTAGACCCTCGCGGCGCATCACCCTTAGCACAAAATTCTTCCCACAAGACTGACCTTCTCCCTTTAGGTCTGTGGTGATTTTGCGATAGCCATAAACACAACCTCTTTCAAGCCAATGCGGTTTAATGGCAATAGCAAGCTAGTCATCCTCTTGTTCTCGTCGACTTTTTGGACAACTTAGTCAAGCATAAAAAAACGCTCCTATAGACTTGCAGCGCTCGACACAAGACAACAATAGAATAATCATTGAGCCGTAATTTTATGGACGTGTACTTTTCTTTGACTCACCGGGAAAGTACACGGCGTCCTTTAAAATATACCTTCTGTTCGGTCACCCGTTTAAGTTCAGCTTTGAGCCGTTAGATCTCTGACAAAGCCGAATCTTCCGCTTTTCGACTCGTTTCAGATTTGCTGTATCGGGCAATCCAATCATGCATACTTTTGTAACTAACGCCAAGTCGCTCAGCCACTTCTACAATTTTATAGCCCCGCTCAGTGACTTGTTTAACAGCTTCAATTTTGGACTCATCGGTATAACGTTTTCCACTCATAATTAACCTCATTTTTACCTATTATTATATAGCTATGAGATGTCTACAAAAGTGGGTCCATACCGATTAAGCACCAAGCTTATGAACTATTAATATTTTGAAATTACGTTACTTCATACAGCTATATCTACAAGCTGTATTAAATAACTTGATACACGATTATCTCTTACAATACTGTCATGATCTCCTTCTAATATTATTTTGTTCGTATCACCATATTTATCCCATTCACCTTTCATAGCTCCTTTTTGATACATAGAGCCATTCAAAGTTTGGCTGGACCAAAAAACATGCAGCGAAGCTTGTACTGGTTGTAATACATGCTTTCTCATTTGCTTATGACTATTCATATAGAGCTGCATCTGCATAAAACGTAAGTCCTGTTCGCCCTCGCCTGAGAAGGTGTCTTGCCTTTCATCCAGCAGTTTGACCAGTGTCTCAAAGGCGTATTTATCCTGAGAGCGGTTTATGGTCTGTACATTCTGCAACGAGGTTTCCAGACGTTGTAATGCATCCTGTTTATAATCCAACAGCCATTCCCGGCGATGATGATCCAGACAAGCCAGATAGCGTTTTACCCGATCAAGGCCAGTGACCTGAAGAGATACATTGGACACATCTGCTCTGGCATCAATAAGGGTAACCCACTCCACACACTCGCCTTGTTCTTCCAGGTAACGGGTTAGCGACATGGCAAGCCAGGCACCAAAAGACCAGCCGACAAACCGATACGGCCCTTTCGGTTGTATCGAGCGAATACAGCGGACATAGCGCTTGGTCAGGTCTGCTATCGTTTCTTCAGTCTTTGTCTCTGCATACAGAGCCAAAGACTCAATGCCATACACCGGAAAACGGTTATCAAACGCCTGTACCATATCCTGATAAGCCCGTACGATGCCTCCCGCCGGGGGCAGAACAAACACACTGGCAACCTGTGTGTTGTGCGTTTTCAGGTTTGCTTTTGCCTGATCATTCATTGGCACTAACAACCTCTCCGTCTGATCATCAGTCTCTGTTGAGAGAAACAAAGCCTGTACCTGCTCCACGAGATCGCCTAACACTGGATAGCGAAACACCTGAGCCAGAGGCAGTTCGATGGCTAACTGGCGGCGCAGCATGGCAATCATTCTGCCCGCCAGTAACGAGTTGCCCCCAAAGGCAAAGAAGTCATCTTCCAAAGCAAGGTCACTCACACCCAACAGAGATTCCCAAACACGGGCAATGGCTTTTTCCGTTTGCGTAGCTGGTGCTGTTTTGCTGACATCTTCGCTCACTACCTGCTCAATAGACACAGACAAGGCCTTGCGATCTATTTTATTGTTGGCATTAAGCGGCATCGTATCAAGCGGAACGATATACTGCGGCACCATATAAGAAGGCAGCACCTCTTTGAGATACTTCCGTATCTTGGTGATATCAACGTTATTGCCCGTCACATACGCCACCAGACAGGCTTTGGGTGTGTTGGCGTACCATAGTGTTACAACGGCCTCTTTGATATTGGCAAGGGCCGTCAGTCTTGCTTCAATTTCTCCGGTTTCAAGGCGATAACCACGCAGTTTTATCTGAAAATCTGTGCGCCCAACAAAGTACAACGCCCCTTCTGGAGACAGAAACACCTTGTCGCCCGTTTTATACAACCGGATCGATTGTGTCTCACCCAACACATCTGTTGTCAGCGGGTAATCCAGAAACACGCTTTGTGTTAACTCAGGCTGATTTAGATAGCCTTCTGCCAACCCATCTCCGGCGATGTACAACTCTCCTGTCGCGCCAGGCGCCACCGGATTCAGCCAGTCATCCAGCACATAAAATTGGGTATTGGTGATAGGCTTACCCAATGAGGGCTGGTGGACATTCTCCTGGGTGATATGGCTGAAAGAAGACCAGATGGTGGTTTCCGTTGGACCATACATGTTCAGCAATGTGGCCCCTCTGGCAAGTATGTCCTGCGCCAGAGAGGCAGGTAGCGCTTCGCCTCCTACTAGCGAGGTCAGCCCAGACCAATCCTGTGTTTCCTGTTCGGCTAGCATTTGCCAGGTAATAGGCGTTGCCTGCATAAAGCGGATATTTTTATCCTTAAGACAGCGGTTTAGCGCCTCCCCGTCACGCACTTGCTCTTCGTCGGCGATCACCACTTTACCTCCCGTTAACAACGGCAGGTAAAGCTCCAGGGCAGCAATGTCAAAACCGACTGTGGTCACCGCCAATAACGCCTCCTGTGGCGGTATCTGAATCAGCGCCACCATGCTGTGCAGAAAGTTATTCAAGGCAAAACGGGAGACCTGAACGCCTTTGGGTCGCCCGGTCGAACCCGAGGTAAAAATGGTATACGCCAGGCCGCTGTCCTGTGCCGTCATACGGGCTAATGCTTCCGCTCGGTCATATTCACTCAACGTTGTCTGAGCTACCAGCTCAGGCACACTATGACACAATGATGTCGAGCCTATTTCAATACGACCATCCGTCAAAATGCAGTGCGGCTGTGCGCCTTCCAGAATCAGATTGAGCCGTTCTATCGGTTGTTGTGGGTCCAAAGGCACATAACTGGCACCACTGACGTATACACCGAGCAAGGCCACCAACATATCAACTCGGCGAGGATGACACACAGCAACTCGGCTGTGCTCGGTTATCCCTTTTTCTCTCAACCCCTGAGCAAGAAGCAATACTCGATCCAGCAATTGTTCGTAAGTAAGCTGTCCGTTGCCATCGACCACCGCCACAAGATCTTTTTTCGCCTCCCAATCTGCCAATAGGCCTTTACCAAGAGACCAGCCTTTAAGGTCCCTCTCTGGCCCCTGAAAATGGGCGTTACGAGAAAACGCCCGATGGGCAATGTGCGTCAAGGATGTACCTTGTTCTGCCTGAGTGAATACCCGTAGCAGCGCCTCAAGGGAGGTCAACATGGCTTTGGCCGCCTTTAGCGACACTCTCTCGCCATCGCAAGCCATGCGCAGCAGAACCTCATCATGGGGCATAATAGTTAATGTCAGTGGGTAATTGTTGCGCTCATAGGCTTTTAGCGGCGAGACGGATAAGCCTTGGTTTCTTTTATTGGGATTATCGGAAACGCCTTCACTGGATGCTTCTCCCAAGGCTTCATTTTCAAACACTAGAAGTGTCTCAAAAAGCGACTGCCCTGGTTGCAGGGCACTTTGCGAGGCAATTTCCACTAAGGGCACACTTTCGTGCTCACGCAATGACACCCCTTGTTGATGAGCCTGAGCCAGCAGGTCTTGCAGGGTAGCATCCGCTTTCAGAGTTAAGCGCACGGCTAGGGTATTAATAAAAATCCCCACGATGCGCTGAGCCTGATCCAGTTCTGGCGGACGCCCAGAGGTCGTCATACCAAACACTATGTCTTGCTGCCCACTGTGGTGAGACAGCACCATGGCCCAGGCTGCCTGGAACAAGGCATTCAGCGTAATTCCATGAGTTCGGCACAAAGCTTTTAAGGAAATGGTGGTTGCGAAATCCAAGCTATGGTCAATAAGCTCAAACGACACTCCGCTTTCGCCACGTGGCAGTGCCACTGATGTCTCGTAGCCCTGTAAATAGTCTTTCCAGAATCCCAAGCTGGCCTGTCTGTCTTGCTGGTTTAAAAAGTCCAGATAGGTGGAAAAATCAGGACGTGGCCGCAAAGAGACCGTCGGATCTCCCAATGCTTTGCGATAACGCACCATCACATCCTGAATCACCAGAGCCGAACACCAAGCATCGACAATCAGGTGATGTCGGCTCCAGATTAACCAATGTTCCCGCGCGGAGATACGAATCAGGAATATACGCATCAAGGGTGGCGTTGCCAGTTCAAAGCCTTTGGCACGGTCCTGCTGACACAATGTTTCCAGCGCCTGATGTTGCTCAATATTGCTTAAGGCAGACCAGTTCAGTATCTGCACTGGTAAATGCACACGTTGCATAAAGCTTTGCCTTGGTTCACCCTGCTCCGTCTCCCAGAAACAGGCTTTTAGTGCTTGCTCCGCGTTGACGGTATCCTGCCAGGCTTGCAAAAACGGCTCTGGCTTAAGCTCACCGTTAATGGCAACGGCAGTTTGGTTAAAATATACCGAACCCGATGCAAGGCTGTGCAGATACATACCCTGTTGCACTGGCGTTAAGGGGTAATCCCGCACTTCTTGATTATCAGATTGCGTGTTTTGACTCTTTACGCCTGAACCTGAGCCGCCCCCATCCGGCTGATGAGTTTGATTTAAATAGCTTTCAAAGGCTTCTATCACCGGCTCCAGAGCAGAATGCAAGGACGCAGGGTATTGCCAGTTTACTTCTAATTGCCCATCACGTACCTGAGCCGTCACATCAATCAATTGACGGCGTACAGACCGTGGATGGCGCGCTTGCCCAGCCCCTTTGATGGGTTGCCAATCCGCAGACAAAGTGCCTGTTTGTCCAAGGTAATTAAACAGGAGTTGCGGCGTTGGGAACGCCAGACTCTGCTCAAGATAACGCAGCACTCCGTAGCCGATACCCAAGTCTGGCACCGAACTCAACTGCCCGGCAATGGCTTCCAGTGTGTATGCCTGTGTTGCAAAACGCACAGGGAAACGGCTGGTCAGCCACCCCACGGTTTCACTCAAATCCTGCCCATCATGGAGAGGCCGACGACCATGGCTCTCCATTTCCAGCAGAATCGTCTCGCGAGGAAAGACACGATTTACTGCCTGCACCAGAGCAGACAACATGGCCGTTTCACAGGCCGAATGGGATTGGCTCTCCCTCGAGATATGCTCTGTAATCTGCCCCGTGATCTGCCCCAAACTGAGTAGATAATCAGTTAATACTTGGGAAAACACGCACTGGCGAGAATGCACCTCACTCACCCGACCGGGTTTAGCACCAGGAATCAGGATGCCATCCTCATAGTGGTTGACCATCGGCTGCCAGTAGCGACGAGCCGATGTACGTTTCTCTTCCGGGAAGCGTTGCAAGGCCTGTTGCCATTGGGCCGCCGTGGTGCTTTCACTGCCTATATTCATCTTATCTCCACGGCACAGTGCGTGGTACGCTTGATGCAGATCCTGACCGAGAATCCGCCATGAAACGCCATCGACTACCAGATGGTGGGCCACCAGCAGCAACCTAGCTGTGCCATTTTCCATGTTAAACGCCGCCAGTTTGAAGATCGGCCCCAAAGTCAGGTTGATACTTTTTTGTATGGCCGCCACCAATGCTGGCAGCGACTCTTCGTCCTGAGCTTCAAAGGCGCTATAGACCGCAGCCGTTTCATGGCTAGGCTGATAGGTAATGCCCTTCTGAAGAGAAGAAGTCGCAAAACGCGCCGTCAGGATAGGGTGTTTTTCCAGTAGTGCCTCCAGAGCCCTGCTCATCGCCTCATGCTCTACCCGATGGGGCAATTGCAGCATCACTGCCTGATTCCAATAATCGGGATGGGGTTGAGCTTGTTCAAAGAACCAATGCTGAATCGGCAAGAGTGGTATTTGCTCTGTCTGGTTAGACACTGTTGCAGAGACAGAACGAGGCGGTTCATTGGAACTTGATTTCTCCACAACCACTGATTGCGTTTTCCTCTCCAGTTGGCTTTTCTGCTGGCTTTCCAAATAAGACGCCAACTCCGCTACAGTTGGCGCTGCGTAGAGTTGTTTCGGCGTCAGTTTAAAGCCGTGTTGTCTGGCTTTGGCCACCATTTGCAAAGCGATAATGGAATCGCCCCCCAGACTAAAAAAGTTATCATCAGGCACGACGTTTTGTTTGAGTAAATCCTGCCAGAGCTGGATCAAGGTCTCCTGAATGTCTCTGTTGCTCTTTGAGTTTTCTACTCTCAGAGCCGTGTTACTTAAGCTTTCTTCTTTTGGGTTTTCTTCTCTCGGACTTTTCTCGCCTAAACAACGCGCCAGCTCCGCCACTGATGGAGCGGCGTAGAGTTGCTTCGGTGTCAGTTTAAAGCCGTACTGTCTGGCTTTGGCCACCATTTGCAAGGCGATAATAGAATCGCCTCCCAAGCTAAAGAAGTTATCGTGAATGCCCACATCCTGTTTTAACAACGTCTGCCAGATAGACTGCAAAGTCACTTGTACAGAGGTACCCTTTTCCTCAGGCAATGCCATCGCTGACTTTGGCTTTGACGCTGCCTCTAGGTGTTGAGTATCTTCGGATTCCACTGCCTGCTTCTCTTCCATAAAACGTTTTTTCAGCGCCTGACGATCCAGCTTGCCATTGCGTTGTAATGGCCAGTGTGTCAGAGCAAGCCAGCGCCTTGGCACCATGTAATCTGGCAACGCCTGTTCCATAGACATTTCCAACTGTTTCAGAAAACGAGCCTCTCCTGTGTTTTTATCGTTCAGAATCGCTCCATTTTGCACCCTCACCGCAGCAGCCAAACGCTTACCCGACACTCCGTCTATTGCCATGACCACAGCGTCTACCACCTCGGGCAGTTTTTTCAGCGTGACGGCGACTTCATCAGGCTCCACTCTGAAACCGCGTATTTTCACCTGATCGTCCCTGCGTCCTAGATAAATAAGCGAGCCGTCTTTCTTTTGAACCACTCGATCTCCGGTTTTATAGAGTGTCAGAGAGACTGTGTGATTGGTTAAATCACTGTCAGTTAAACCACATATATCTGTCCGGCTGAATTGTCTGGCACTTTCCTCCGGCTTATTCAAATAGCCTTTGGCGACACCGTGACCGGCAATCCAAAGCTCTCCGCCAATGCAAGGGGGCACCATAAGCCCGGCGTTGTCCACCACATAGGCCTGATTGTTGTTCAGAACGGTGCCAATACAAACACGGTCTTCTACGCTGTGCATTTCTCCGGCGGCACAGCCAATGGTGGCCTCGGTCGGGCCGTAGTGGTTGATGATTTTCATGCCAGGTGCCAGGGATTTCAGCCGTGCGAACAGGGTTTGGTCCAGCACCTCGCCCCCGACAATCAGGCAGGTCTTGGGCAAAAGCCGCTCTGGTTCTTCTACCGACATCAGCGCCGTTAAGTGCGCTGGTGCGATTTTCAGTATCGATACGGGGGTTTTGCCGAGCCGCAGGGCTAGGGTTTCTGGATCAAAGTAAGCCTCAGGAGGCAGCAATCGTAACGTCCGACCACTACATAATGCCCCCAATACACAGGTAAAACCTAGGTCGGCTGCTACGGTGGCAAAGGTGGTCATAGAAGCGTCCTGCGGCAGCTCGATTCTATCAAACAGGGCAGAGACGTAACTGATCAGGTTGCCATGGCTCACCTGTACTCCTTTGGGCTTACCAGTTGAACCTGAGGTATACACCAGATAAGCCGTATCCTCAGCTTTAAGCGCCGGCAATGCTGGCAATGCTGGCAATGCTGGCAACGGAGTATTGATCAAAGTAGCAGTGTTGGCTGTGATCTGTGCTAATGGCAACCAAGTACATGTTGTGTCCCAAGCAGGCGCATCATTGGCAATCACGTAAACAGGTTTGGCATCGGCGATAATGTCCTGAATGCGCGATGGTGGGAACTCGGGATCAATACACACCCAGGCGGCCCCTTTCCACCAGACAGCCAGCATGGCAAGCACCTGCTCTTTCTGTCTTGGCAGGCAAATGGCAACCACTGGCTCATGGCCGGCTGAGTTTGAAGCGCTTATCTCAGACTCTCTTATCTCAGGCAAAGCGCGCGCAAAGGCTGCCGCCTGTTGCAATAAGGCCTCATAGTTGTCAGTGTTCAACACATCTGACTGATGGCTTTCCCATTCTAGTGCCTTGGCGTGGCGTGCTTGCTTATAGATTTGCTGTAAGGCATTTTCAGCATCCTGTGCTTTATGCACTTTGTACACTGATGTCATTAACCAATGCCGTATAACCTGTCCAAGGGTATGCTCAGGGTTCTGGCTGCTTTGCGTTTTCTGCTCTTGCGTAATCAGGTCAAGACACTGCATCATCCCCTGCACCATGTCTTTTGCTAGATGGCTATCGACCTTTTCTGGGTCTAGCAGCAAGTCAAATTGCAGGTTGGCCTTTGGCACCACTCTCAGCGTTAGAGGGAAATTGTTTTTTACATGGTGAGCTTCCAGCGTCAGAGACAGCCCTTCAATGGGAGACGAATCCGAAACAGGCAGGTTTTCAAACACCAAGACACTGTGGAACAGGGCATCGTTGCTGGGCACCTCAGACCACCCCAGAATCTTCGCCAAAGGGGTTTGCTCATAATCACGCATTTTCAGGTTCTGCGCCTGTAGCGCCTGTAGCCAGTCCGTTAACCCGGCCTGTCCATTGATACGAAGACGCAGAGGCAAGGTGTTTATGAAAACGCCCATAATGCCATCAGCGTTAGCAAGGTCTGCCGGGCGACCAGAGGTGGTCACCCCAAAGACGATGTCATCGCTCGCCATATAGCGGGACAACACTAGTCCCCAAATGCCCTGAATCACCGTATTCAATGTGACGCCCTGTTGTCTGGCCCACTGTCCAAGACGTTCGCTGTTTTGTTCGCCCAGCGTCATACTGACAAAATCATCCTGACAGGTCGCTTGTTCATGATGCTGGCTGAGTGTTTCGTAGCGCGGCAGAGCATTGGCCTGGGCGAACCCCTGCAACACAGAGCGCCAGTAGGACTCTGCCTTGGCACTTTGTTGATTATCTTTTAACCATTCAATGAAATCACGATATTCGGTGTTCCGTACTAGCACCGGAGCCACCGATTTTTTTCTTTCATTGAGACAGAGCGTGCGGTAGTCGGCCATGATTTCACTGACCAGACGTTGCAGACACCAGCCATCCATAATGAGGTGATGTATGGTCCAGACAAGCTGATAACACGCCTCGCCGGCCTCGTCTGTTTGCTGCAATAGGGAAAGACGCATTAAAGGCGCCTGCTCCAAATCGATGGATTGGCGTTCCTGCTGTAACAGACTTTGCTGCTGTTTCTTGTAAGCCACGACGGACAAAGCCGAGTAATCTTGCTGAGTAAAGATCAAAGGTGTCTGTGCCAGCACAGCCTGATGAGGTTCATTCACATCATCACAAATAAAGCAAGTACGTAACGCCGTATGGCGTGCAACGGCCCTCTCCCAGGCCCGTTTGAAATGACTAATGTGGAACGCCCCCCGACATGCCACGAGGCTTTGGCTGATGTAGGCCTGAGGATGATCCAAACAGTAAAAATACATGCCCTGTTGGGCCGGTGAAAGGGTATAAAGATCCTCTAACACCTTGCCTTCACGATCCATTTTTTCAACCAGTGTCAGTGCCTGCTGATCAGTCACATTAGCCAGTGGATAATCCGCGGCAATGGCACCTTTCACAAGCTCGTCTACCTGTGCCAGAGACGAAAGACTGTGCTGCATCAAAGACGCCAACGTTTGCGCCTGTTCCCGGCTAAGACATTGAGCGGCGTATTGGATATTCACACTCAATTTGTCCTGTTGAACAAACACATTCATTTCTATAGGCCAGTAACGAGGATTTTGTTCATCCCGAAAGGCAGAGAGAGCTTCTGGAGCTTTATAAAAAAGCATCTCTGCTGTATCACCAGCTTGTAAGGTATCGGAAGACACTGACAACTGCCCCAGATAGTTAAAGACCAGAGGGGCTTGCCATTCATCCGAGCGCAGATGTACCAGAGAGGATTGCACCGACAGAAACGCGGCGTCTTTCCCAAGAAGATGGTTTAGCTCGGGCAGATGGCTTAGAGCTTGTCGTGTCGCTAATAGGCTTTTACGCCATTGATTAGAGGAGAGCGAGAGGTTATCCATGCTCTCATTTCCAAGACCCTCATTGTCAAAAGTAAGCAAGGCCGGATACAAGCGAGTAAACCAGCCCACCGTCTGGCTGACATCCAGATCCAGTTGGTCACGGCCATGCCCTTCCAGTTGAATCAGGTGTGTTTTTTCCCCCGTCCATTGATACAAAGCGCGGGACAGCGCGGCCAGACACACTTCTTCTGTAGTGGCATTGACTCCAAGGCCCACCTGCAAGAGCAGCTTTTCGGTCTCGCCCCGACTCAGGCTAAAACGTACTGTATCAGCTAAGCCAATCGCCTGCTCTGGAAACAGAGAGGTATTCGAAAAGGGGTAACGATTTTGCAGCGCCTTTTGTACGGCGCTTTGTTGCTCCCAAGTACGCCAAGCGGCAATGCCTTTTTCCTGTTGTTCTGCCTTGGCATGATGCCGTGCCACCTGCTCCAGCCAACCTTTGTAAGGTAAGGTACGAGGTTGTTGTGTTTCTGGCGTGTTACCCGCGAGAATGTGGCGATAATATTGCCCCAGATCCGCCAGCAATATATGCCAGGAAACTGCATCGATCACCAAATGATGCACCACCAGCAATAAACGATAGGAAGTCGTTGCCTGAGTCTCTACTCTTTGTGAAGAGCTGGCTTTTGCTGAAGAAACGGTTTTTGGTGAACTAACTGACACTAGGCTAGCACGAAATAGTCTGCCCTCTTGCAGGGATAAACAGACCTGTTCTTGCTGGCACAGAATGTCGATTTTTTCTTGTAAAGGCTCTTCTTTCTGTGACGTTTTTTCTAAAGCGTCTTGCTCACCTATCTTCCATTTATGCTGGTTCAGAACGACGGCTTTTCGATCTATTTCAGCGGGGTTCGGGATAGATTGTGTCCAGCCTGACGCTTTGACGCTTTCATTCCAGCTCTCTTTGTCCCGGCGGTTAAAACGAGCGCACAGCAGTGGATGGGATTGCAAAAGGTACCAAAGGGCTTTTTCCAGCACAGAGGCATCTATATCTTGTTGTGAAGCCAGTAAAACAGCCTGGTTAAATTGGTTTAGGTTAGACAGGTTTTGTGTCAAAAACCAATGCTGAATAGCACTCAGTTCCGTGTCACCATGGCTTTGCTCGGCACTAAAGCGGGTTTCCTGAGCCGTGCTTGCCACCCACGCCAGAGCTCTCACACTGGCTTGCTTAAAGACATCCTTCGGCTGTATCTGCAAGCCACGTTCACGGGCCTTGGAGACTACTTGCAGGCTCAAAATGGAATCGCCCCCCAGAGCGAAGAAATTGTCTCCCACACTGACCTTATCCAGTTTGAGTACCTCGGCAAACACCTCGGCCAGGTGTTGCTCTTTTTCATTTTGCGGTGCCACATACGCCCCAGCATTGTGTGTGGCCAAATCCAATTTGGGCAGAGCTTTACGGTCAGCCTTACCGTTGACATTGACTGGCATGGCAGGCAACGCCATAAACACCGCCGGAATCATATATGCGGGTAGGTGCTGCGCCAATTGTGCCTGCCAGCTCTGCCAGGAAGGCTCTTCTCCTATCAGCACTACATAGGCGGCCAGAGTCTGGTCTTCTACCACCACAATGGTTTCCTTAACAAACGGCAAGCTAAGAATCGCCGCTTCAATTTCGCCCAGTTCGATGCGCAAGCCACGCAGTTTGACTTGAAAATCGGTACGTCCCAGATATTCGATGCTGCCATCTGAACGATAGCGCGCCAGATCCCCTGTGCGATATAAACGCGCATACCAACGCGGGTTTTGGGTCGGGCTGATTTGTGCCACATAAGGGTTGGCAATAAAGGCCTGCTCGGTCAGGTCGTCCCGACCAAAGTAGCCTCTGGCCAGCCCCGGCCCTGTCAGGTACAGCTCGCCTGCGACACCAACAGGCAACGGGTTCAGGTCATCATCGAGAATCCAGGTCTGCATATTGGCAATGGGGTAGCCAATGGGCACACAGCCTTCCAGAGGCGTAGAACAATCCCAGTAGGTCACATCAATGGAGGCTTCTGTCGGGCCGTAGAGGTTATGCAGTTCGCAGGTAAAATGTGATAAGAAGCGTTCTTTCAAGGCAAAGGGTAACGCCTCACCGCTGGTGAAGACACGCCGAATGGAAGAACAATTCCCTGTGCTCTTGTTCTCTAAAATCGCCAGCTCCTTCTGAATAGCCCGCCCATCGAGAAAAGCTTGAAGCATGGTGGGGACAAAATGCAGCGTAGTCACGCCATGCGCTTCAATCAGGTGAGCCAGCTTTTCCGCATCTTTATGATCCGAAGGTTCCGCCACCACTAACGTGGCTCCCACCATTAAAGGCCAGAAAAACTCCCACACGGACACATCAAAACTGTATGGGGTTTTCTGTAGCACTACATCGCTGGCATCCAGCGGATAAGTATCTTGCATCCAGAGCAAGCGGTTCATGACCCCCACATGAGGCACGGCAACCCCTTTGGGTTTTCCAGTTGAACCTGAGGTGAACAGGATATACGCCAAATGCTCAGGGTCCACTGCCGGCAAAACCACCTCATCACTAAATGAGGCGCATAAAGAGAACGCGCTATCGACCACGTAACAGGGCAGGTCCGCACATAGCCCACTCGCTTTGTCCATCCACTCGGGTTGGCTGAGCATCAGGGCCGGGCTCGCCTGTCCCAAAATAGACTGCAAACGTTGTTCTGGGTGCTCCGGGTCCACCGGTACATAGGCACAACCAGCTTTGACCGTCGCCAAAAGGCTGACTACCATTTGAACGCTGCGTTCCATACAAATTGCAATGCGGCTTTCCGGGCCAACCCCTGGCTGCTCTAACAGCCAGTGAGCCAGTTTATTCACCTGATGATCCAGGGTTTGGTAATCCCAGTGATGAGTAACCACTTTACCCTCTTCGCGGGTTGTAAACACCAATGCCTTTTGTTGTGGTGTTTTTTGTGCCTGTGCCAACAGGGCGTCCCCCAATGTGGCGTGGGATAATTGCGGCGGCAGGAAGGCCACTTTTTCTGTACGATTCCAGGCTCTCAATTGCTGCCATTCGTCTTCGCTTAATATCGGGAAGGTGCGCAACAAACGCTCCGGTTCCCCTTGCAGTGCACCGAGTAACTGAGACAGTGCCGTTTGGTAATATGCCACCAGTTGTGCCACGTCTTCGGCTTGATAACAGGCCGTGCGGTACTGAAACGACAGAGAGATACCGTCTTTTTCCTTAAGCGCAAACAAGGACAAATCAAACTTGGCTCCCAACTCGGGCACTGGCAGGGAGGTGACGTTCAGATCCCCTAACCTCATGTCTTTCACGTCCGACGCTTCCAGATAATTAAATAGGGTTTGCGCCAGCGGTTCGTGCTCCTGATCCCGCGTTGTTACAAGCTCTTCCACCAGTTTCTCAAATGGCATAGCACTGTGGCTCTGGGCTCCCATTACGGCTTGATGAACACGGTCCAGCCACGAGGCCGCGCTTGTATCACGGTCACATTGGGCACGGATAATCAGCGTATTGACGAATAAGCCCAACATGCCTTCCAACTCTGGTAAGGGGCGCTCTGTTACCGGAGTGACAACGCGAATGTCCCGTTGTCCGGTACGCTGGTGCAACATCCATTGATACGCTGCCAGCAATACCACGTAGGGTGTCACCCGCTGCTGTTCACACACCTGTTTCAGGCGCTGATAGTCGGCTTGATGCAGCGCAAAATGGTAGCGATCGCCTTCTTGTTCTGGTGCTGTCTTGCTCTGCACTTTGGCACTTTTCAAGGTACGAAGCGGTAGTTCCAGACGGTATTCGCCATCCTCCAAGGTATTACGCCAATAGGTCAACAAGGTATCGTAGATATCGCTTTCCAAAAGTTGTTTCTGCCAGTGGGCATAATCAAGGTATTGGCAAGTTTCCTTCTCTGACCCGGTGTCTGAGGTAGTTTGCGTCAGAAAATCATTGGCCTGTTTTACCATTAACCGTGTCAAATTTTGTAATGACCAGTGGTCCACAATAATGTGATGGAAAGTCAATAAAAGGTGCGACTCCCCCGTTGGCAAGAGAAAGTGGGTTAGACGAAACAGGGGCGGCTCAGCCAAATTAAAGGGGGTTTGCATGACCCGCTTTAACGCTTGCTCATAATGTCTTTGCCCATTCGGGTCGGCACGAAAATCCTCTACCGCAATATCCCAATGGGAGAGAAGCAGTTCGGAGGGTAATAAATTGGCTTGTGGTCGGCCATCGCCCCCGACCACAAAGGCCGTGCGAAAAACTTCCTGTTTGGCAATCAGTGCTGTAAACACGCGTTTAAAAAGCACGGTATGGTTGCAGTTATTCGACTCTGTCAAAGGCGTCAAAGCCAACAATGCATTCACATTGTATTCGCCGCTGTCCTGTTCAAACCGCTGCAAAAACCACATGCGATCCTGGGCTGAGGATAAGGAAAAGTGCGCTTGTGCTCTGTCGACACGCGCCAGTACTGGCAGAGACGTCTGACGATTCTGGTAACGCAGATAGTCGATCAATGCCGATTTATTTGCGCTTAAGGTCGCCTTGATGTCCTGAGTTAACGCGCCCTTTGGTGCATCCACTTTCAGTTTGTCATCTTCTAGACGTACTCGAATGCCCTGTTGAAATAATTCCGTTAAAAAGACGGTCATGTTCATAGTTCAAAACTCTCCCTTTCTTCTTCGCTGTCTGTGGTGTTGATCGCAGAGGTGAAAGATTGGCAACACATATCGATATAGGCGGCCAATGCCTGTAGGTCTGACAATGCCATCAGTTCAGCCAGTCGAAGGTTCAGGTTAAAATGCTGATTAATCCGGTTAACCAAACGGGTCAGGAGCAGAGAATGTCCGCCTAGGGCAAAGAAATTATCCCGGCGCCCAGCCGCATCGATTCCCAGCAGGGCTTGCCATAGTTCGGCTAACGCCTCTTCGGTCGGGGTGGCAGGAGCCTCAAACGGCACCTGATCCCAAATGGGTTCGGGCAGAGCCTTGCGATCCACTTTGCCGTTTGGTGTTAAAGGCAGGGCTGCGAGTGTTTCCACGTGCTCTGGCACCATATAAGCCGGTAGCCTGTGTTTCATAAAGTCACTTAAGGTGTCCATTTCAATGGCCGCATCTGCCACGATGTAACCCACCAACGCCTGCTGTTGACCACGCTGACGCAGTTGTACAATCACTTCTTTTACCGGTGGGTATTGGGCAATCACCGCTTCGATCTCGCCAAGTTCAATACGCAAACCGCGCAGTTTGACCTGAAAATCGGCCCGGCCCAGGTATTCAATGGCCCCATCAGGACGGTAGCGCGCCAGATCTCGTGTCCGGTATAAGCGGGCATACTGCGCATCCATCCGAGCATTAGCGGGCGCCCAGGGATTGGGGATAAAGGCCTCCTGTGTCTGTTCTTCCTGCCCCAGATAGCCTGCTGCCAACCCCACACCAGCCAAATAAAGTTCTCCTTCAACACCCACAGGAACCGGGTTTAGATCCTTATCCAGAATCCAGGTCTGCATGTTGGCAATGGGGTAACCAATCGGCACTTCGTTCTCAATGTTCTGGGCCTGACAATCCCACCAGGTCACATCGATGGAGGCCTCCGTTGGGCCGTATAGGTTATGCAGTGCCACATTCGGCAGTTTTTCAAAGCAGGTCTGTTGTACGTGGTAAGGCAGGGCTTCACCACTACAAACCAAACGTTTTAGCGCCAGTGGTTTTGATTCAGGCCTGATTAATCCAGATTCAGCAAGCGGCTGTTCCAGAAAACCATGCAACATAGCGGGAACAAAATGCATGGTGGTGATGCCATACTCCCGTACCAGCGCGACCAATCGGTGATTGTCTTTATGGACGTTTGGCTCAGCCATCACCAAACAAGCTCCGGTCACCAGCGGCCAAAAAAACTCCCACACGGAAACATCAAACCCATAAGGCGTTTTTTGTAGCACCGCATCCTCCGCTTGCAGGCCAAAGGCCTCCTGCATCCAGGCAATGCGGTTAACAATACCTGCGTGGGGCACCGCCACACCTTTGGGTTGTCCGGTCGAGCCTGAGGTATAGAGTACATAGAGTATGTCATCCGCCTGAGGGGACGCATTAAGGGCTGTTAACTGCCCTTCTGCTTCTTTTGCTGACATGGACTGAGAAGCTACCATCACCTCTTCCATACACAATACAGTACTGTGGTTCTTCTCTGGCAACGAAGTCCGGGTATGTTGTTGGGCCAGAATCAGGCAGGGCTGAGCATTATTCAGAATCATCGTCAGACGTTTGGCGGGCATATCCGGGTCCAGCGGCACATAAGCACAGGCCAGTTTCACACAGGCCAGCATGGCAATAACCATCTCCGGGGAGCGGTGCAAACACAAGGCAATACGCTCGCCTTTTTGGACATCGTGGGCGCTTTGCAGGTACGCAGCCAATTGCGAGACACGCTCATGTAATGCCTGATAAGACAGCTGCAAATCCCCGTCCGTCTGCCAATAGGATTCAACGGTGGCAGCCGGACACACAAGCGCTGTGTTATTCGGTGTTTTCTCCGCTTGCTGAGCCAGATAGGTATCCAGCGTGGCAGGTACTGTGTAGTCTTTTTGGGTTTGGTTCCAATGCCAGGGGCTCTTACTATCCTGATCAAGTGCCTGACCGCTTGCAAGATGGCGTATCAGGTGAGCACAGCTTAGGTTGTTTTCCGGGTGAGAATTTTGAGCAATCTGCTCCAGCAGGGTCACAAATGCCCTTTGCATATCGCAGGCCACGGACAGATCCATTTTCTGAGTGTCCACTGCAAGACGAATGTCTAAATGGCTATTCTTCAACTTAGTATGAGGCACTAACACCAGCGTCAGTGGGTAGTTGTTGGTTTCACGTGTTTCTTTAAGACGAAAGTGGAGATCACCGCCCATTTCATGCTGCTCACCTGGGTAGTTTTCAAACACCAGCAGGTTGTCAAACAGGGCCTCGCTGTCACCAACGACTTTTTGTATCTCTACCAGTGGCACATGTTCATGCTCGCGACTCTCGGCCAGTTGAGTCTGCAATGTCTGAGCCAGAACCAACAGGGATTGCTGTCGGTCACCGAGGTTTACCACCAGAGGAAAAGTAGTGATCATCACGCCCATGATGCGCTCGGCATGATCCAAGGTATCTGGTCGGCCCGAGCTGGTAATACCCAGCACGACCTGATCACTATTGGTGTAACGACTGACAATCAGTGCCCAGGCCGCCTGACATAAGGCATTCAGGGTTAAAGAGTGCTCTGCTGCCAGACGCTTCAACGCATCGCTTGCCAATGGGTTCAAAGTCTGAGTGAATTGACGGATACCACCTGTTGCCGATACATGCCCGCTGGCGCTTTTGATGGGTTTGGGCAGGCGGCCTTTTTCTGCCTTGTCAACATTGGCAAAGACTCCTTGCCAGTAGTTCAGGTTCGCTGCCTGATCCTGTTGCTTTAACCAAGCAACAAAGTCGGAAAACTCCCCTACAGCCAACGGCTGTATGATATTCGGCTCGGTTTTGCCTTGTACCAAAGCCTGATAGGCGATACGCACTGCCCTCACCATTTGCCCGGTACACCAGCCGTCCACAATCAAGTGGTGTCGCGTCCAGATCAAGCAATGATAATCAGGGCGGATACGAATCAGCTTAAAGCGCATTAATCCCGGTTTTTGTACATCAAACCCGGTTTGTCGTTCCGTTTCGGCCAGGGTCTGGATGCTTTCTTCATGTAACGCATTATGGGGTAAGGTTAGCGTCTGCCAATCCAGCGCGACCTGCTTGCTAACGTATTGCAGTGGCAAGTCCAGCCCTTGCCAGACAAAACCAGTACGCAACACATCATGGCGATCCATCAATGTTTGCCAGGCTTGTTGCAGGGCTTTTTCATCCAGAGTGCCATGAAAGTCAATCAAGCTCTGGTTCAAATACAGACCTTTTTCTGGCTCGGCCAGTGTGTGGTACAGCATTCCCTGTTGAGTGGGCGTCAGCGGATACAGGTTCACCAGCTCGTCCAGGGAGACTGGCAGCGTGTCGAGCACTCTCTCCAGCGCTTGCTGGCTTACAATACTTTGTGCAATTAAGGGGTAGTCCGCCAAAGAAACTGATTTTTCAGCCTTCTCACAATGATGGATCAGGATGCTTAAGATGTCGATAAACTGGTCTGCCAGTGTCTGTATTGTCCTGGAAGAATGCACCTTGCGATTAAACTGCCAACGCAGCACCAGCTCGCCGTTTTTGATCATCCCGTTGATGTCCAGCCACTGTTTGCGGCGGTTATCGCCGTGGCGTTGGTGAGGGACAGATTCATCTGCCAGAGACAGTCGCGTACCGTTCACGTCTTGTAAGCTTAATCCACGATCCAGTTGTCCCAAGTAGTTAAATACAATAGAAGGGGTCGCCAGAGACGGGAAAGCATCAAACAGGTAACGCATTACACCATAGCCTTGCCCCTGATCCGGCACTCGTCTCAGTTGGGCTTGAGTATCCAGAATCAGGCAGCGCAGGCTATCTTCTGTTTGTGCCAATGAATGGCAATGCAGCAACACGGGGTAACGACTGGTAAACCAGCCCACAGTCTGAGATAAATCCAGTACGTCATGCTGACGGCCATGACCTTCCATCTCCACCAGTATGTCAGAGTGCCCACGCCAGCGAGACAAGGTATGATTTAACGCGGCGAGCAGTAAATCGTCAATCCTCAGGCTATAAGCTGTTAAAGCACGAGTAGTCAGTGTTTGTGTCAGCTCATGGGGCAGGTGCACCTCCAGGGAATCGCTTTCGGCCAGTGTATTGGGCTGGTCAAGATTCGCCGTCTGGTAAAGGTCAGCATTGGAGAGGTCTAGGGGTAGACTCACCCACGCTTGTTGTTCGCTTTTGTCTGTGTCGGCTAGTGCTTGCCAGTAGGTTTTAGCTGCCTGTTTTTTTGCCTCAGACCAGGCTCCTAACTCCGCGACCCATTGACCGTAAGACGCCGATGGAGCCAACAGCTCAGTCGATTGTCCGGCTAGCTGGGAAAAATACGCCTGACAAAGCTGACCTATGAGCACGCGCCAGGAAACACCATCGACCACCAGATGGTGGGCACTCAATAAAATGCGCCCGTCGCTTTGGTCAGTAAAGTCGATAAGATCCACACGAATAGGCGCTTTGTCCACTAGGGAAAATAAAGACTGCTGCTGTGCCAGCAAAGCAGGTAAATCGGCGTAGGCAATGGCATGTGTTGCTATCTCCCATTCCCCTGTGGTGAGCGTTTGCACTACCTGATCCGACGTTTTGTGTTGAAAACGGGTATTCAATTGCGGGTGCAAGGCAAAAACCTGTTTTACCGCCTGGGCAAAGTAAATACTGTCCATTTCGCCTTCGTAGCTTAGTAACACCGACTGATTCCAATGGTCTACCTGTGTCAGCTTCTGCTCGAAGAACCAGTGTTGTATTGGCGCAAGAGGCACGGTTTGCCTGTCTGCAACGGCCGCTTGAGTGCTCACAGTAGCGGTGTCTGGCGCTTTCTTGTCAATGATTTCCTGGGCAATGCTCAGGGGTGTTTGTTTCGCAAAGACCAGCTTAGGCGTCAGCTTGATTCCGTCTTTTTTCAGACGGGCAACCAATTGCAAACAAAGGATGGAATCACCCCCTTGCTGGAAAAAGCTGTCTTCCAGGTTTACGTCTTTACGCAATAACTCCCGATAACCTGCGGCAATGTTTTGCGCCAGAGCTATAACCTCGTCACTGTATAAAGCGGTACTTTCCTGTTGAGGATTCTCATCTGAATGGGTTGCCCCCTGGTTCGATTCTTGTTGTTCTTGCTCCCTCAACGGCAATTCTGTCAATTGTCGTTCTGTCAATTGCCACACATGGTCTGGTGCTTCCAGAACCTTAATTAGAAGGTCATGATATTGATTCAGTAGCGTTACAATGGTTTCCCGGCGAAAGAGTTCCGTGCTGTATTCCAGGTCCACCCGTAGACCATCGTCTTGTTCGGTTTCATTCAAACGAACTGTCATATCAAAACGGGCCTGAGTCAGTTCCTTATCCACCACCTCGACGGTTAAGTCGGTCAGTTGCAAGGATTGGCGTGGCACATTGCGATAGACAAACAGCACCTGAAACAATGGGCTCCAGGCCTGCCCACGTTCAATGTTCAGCTCATCCAACAGTAAATCGAAGGGGAAATCCTGATGTTCAAAGGCCGAGCGAGTGGTCGACGACACGTTAGAGAGCAGTTGACGAAACGCCATTTTGTCCGCTAATTGATGGCGTAATACAAGAGTATTTACCAAAAAACCCAGCAGGTTTTCCAGCTCCGGGCGCTGACGATTGGCAACAGAAGTACCAAGGCACAGATCCCGACCGCAGCCTTGTTGATTCAGCAAAAGCACAAACGCAGCCTGCATTACATTGTACAAGGTGGTGCCTTCCCGATTGGCTAAGGCTTTCGCTCGCTGCACCGTATCTTGGCTTAGGCTCAGGCTTTCTTCCGCTCCCTCGTAGGTTCTTGCCGCCATATCCGGGTAGGGAAAATCAAACGGCAAGGCGGTATTTTTCGATGCATCTTGTAGTACCGAGCACCAATAGGCCCGTTGTGAGCTGGCGTGGACACTGCTCAACCATTCCCGTTGCCAAACGGCGTAATCCGCGTATTGCAGTGTTGCTGCTGACAACTGTTTTTCTTGTTTCAGTTTTTCCGTATCAAGAGCAATCTGACCTTTCACGAACTGATCGTACAGCGCTGTTAGTTCCTGAATCAGCAGAGCTTCGGACCAGGCATCAAAGGCAATATGGTGGATCACAAAGAGCAATTGCCAGACCCGGCAGTCTTCTCCACCTTCACTTAACAAGGCAATACGTACCGGTAAATCTTGATCCAGCTTAAAGGGCTGGCGAATCAGCCGGCCACAGGCTTGTTCCATATCCACCACATTCAGCTCAATTTGCATAGGCAGAGTATAATCCCGCTCTTGTCGCTGCCAGGCTTCTCCCTGCTCATCTACCTGATAGGTACTGCGTAAAACAGCATGGCGTTCTAGCAAAGTAGCAAAGGCCTGTTTCATGGCGTCAAGGTGAAAACGCCCCGTCAGTTGCAGACGGCCACTTAGGTTATATAAAGCGCTGTTTTCTTCGTATTGATCAATAAACCAGAGCCGTTGTTGAGCGCTGGAAAGCACCGCTTTTCTGTCGCCCTCTTTTTGTGGCAATGGAACGATGGGTAATTGCCAGCTATCGATATTTTTAGACGCCAATAGCGCGCGAAATTGAGCTTTTTTCTCTGCTGGTAATGCGGCCAATCGCTCAGCAATACGCTTGGCATCCTGGCTATTTTGTTGTTTCACGTCAGACTTACTCATAGTTCAAACTCATCTAATAATGCTGCCATCGCCGCCAGATCATCCTCTTGGGAAGTGTTCACGTCGAGTTTCTCGGCCAAGGCTTTTATGGTTGGGTTCTGGAAGATGTCTGCCAACGAAAGGCTGATATGAAACGCCCGCTGGATTCTGGCCTGAAGGCGCGTAGCCGACAGGGAATTGCCTCCCAAATGGAAAAAGTTGTCCCTCACACCGGGATCTTTGACGGACAGAATCTGCTGCCAGATCTCCGCCAAGGTATGTTCCACCTCGGTTTGAGGACACTCATAATGGGTACTTTCCAGAAGTGTCGGGCATGACAATGCACGGCGGTTGATCTTGCCATTGGTATTCAGTGGTAGATTATCGAGTATCTGAATGTGTGCCGGAACCATGTAAGCTGGCAAATGTTCACCCATATAGGCCATAAGATCTGCCTCTGCCTGCCCTTTTTGAGGAAACATGAGTGACACATACGCTGCGATAAAGGCCTTGTCTGGCTGTTCATCCCACATGAGGGTAACGGCTTCCCTAACGCTTGGGTGTTGTTGCAACAGGGCGTCAATTTCCCCCAGTTCAATGCGAAAACCGCGCAGTTTGACTTGAAAATCCATGCGCCCCAGGTAATGGATTACCTTATTCTGATCCATCCGCACACGGTCTCCGGTGCGATAGAGTTTTTCGCCAATTGGGAAATCAGGTGCTATTGATTTAAGACCTGTGGATTCAAAATCTGTGGATTGAGCAGAAAAAACCTCTTTGGCAAAAGGCACGGGGACAAATTTCTCGGCTGTCAGTTCCGGCTGATTCAGATAGCCCTGCGCCAGCCCATACCCGCCGATATACAGCTCCCCTTCTACACCAGGACGCACCGGATAGCCCAGGTTATCGAGCACAGACAATGCGGTGTTGGCAAACGGATGACCCAATGCAACATGGTTGCCATCCAGATTATCCAGCGAGGCAAGCGTAACCTTTTCACAACTCACCCAGATAGTGGCCTCGGTCGGGCCGTATAGATTAGTGAGGCTGTTGGCTTTGTTAAGTAAGGTTCGTGCCAAAGTGACAGGTAAGGCTTCCCCTCCCACCAGCACATCCAGTGTCTGCCACCAGGGGCCGTCGTATTCCACCAGACCATGCCAGGTTGCCGGTGTAGCTTGCATCACATTGATCTGGTGCTGGTCTATTAACTGCGCCAGAGCTTGTCCATCCTTGCTGTTTTCGTCATTGGCCAGCACCAGTGTTCCACCTTGTAACAGCGGTAATATCAGCTCCAATGCGGCAATATCAAAGCCAACAGTGGTCACAGCCAACAGGCGACTGTTTATAGAAACAGGCACTTCATCCGCAATAACGTGCATAAAGTGTTTCAATGCACCTCTGGATACTTCTACCCCTTTGGGTTTCCCGGTCGAGCCAGAAGTAAAAATACGATAGGCAATGGCCGAATCGGATAGGATTGGCAAGAGGTCGCCAACGTTCTGAATAGCACTGTTTTCCTGTTCCAGTTGAGCAAGAGAGACCTGTTCCACCTCGACATCTAAAGAAAGTGACTCGGTGACCAACATAAAGGCCACCTTCGCTTGCTCCAGAATACTTTCCAACCGTTCTTTGGGATGGCTTGGATCTAACGGGATGTAGGAAATACCAGCCTGGTATAGAGCCAGAAGATTGATCACCAGTTGAGCATCCCGCGCCAGCGCCACAGCAACCACTTTGTCCGCCTCGGGCACATTGCCTAATCTGTCCGTAAAATAGAGCGCACGCTGACTAATAGCCTCACACAATGCTTTGTAAGTGAAGTTTCGATCCTCAACTATCAGCGCTTTTTTATCCGGAGTGGTGCGTCCCCAATATTGGATTTGGGTAAGCAGGTCCTGATATTGCGAACTATCCAGTGACTTACCAGACACCATAGACAAAGCTTTTTCCTGCTCAACCAGTTTGCCAAGCAAAGTGTGAACAGTTTGATCAAGCCCCTGGGTTAAACCCTCCAGCGCCCGCTCAAAGGTGACAAGCAGTGCTGTGACAGTATTGTCCGCAATACGCTGACGGTCGTAACGGCAATGCAGGCATAATGACTCACCCGGTTCCACTTGCAGCATGAGCGGCAGGTTGCTGTGTTCCGCCACATGAAGCAGCTGAATTTTCGGTGTTTCAAGCTGTGTCAGCGCCGAAGAAATGGGGTAATTCTGGTACACCAGTACTGTATCAAACAGGGCTTCGCCCGGTGGTAAAGACAGGGAGGATTGTATTTGCGCCAGAGAAAGATGCTCTGCCTGTCGTGCTTCTGCCGCACTCAGTTGCAAGGCTCTGGCCTGCTCTGCCAAGGTTTGCTCCCCTTTGAGTATGACCCGTTGCGGCAGGGTATTCATAAACATACCAGCGGTTTGCTGAATAGCATCCACCAGCTCCGAGCGCCCGGAGCTGGTTGTGCCGAAAACCACATCGGTGCGGCCAGTAAAGCGATTCAAGGTCAAAGCCCACGCCAGTTGCACCAGCGTGTTGACGGTTAAATCATGTTGGCGTGCGCTGTGCTGCACCTGCTCGCTCAACGCCATAGGCAGTTGTGCCTGATGGTAGTTTTGCTGATTTTCACCAGTCGATTTGATCTGGTGGTCACTCAGTATTGTGGCTTCCTCAACACCCATTAGAGCCTCTTGCCAGTAGCGCAGCGCGGTGTCTTCATCCTGTGAGAGTAACCATGTGCTGTAGGCTGCCAGTGTGGGAGCAGGAGCCAACGACTTTTGCTGATACAGCGCAATGGCTTCACCCGCCACCAGTGATGATGTCCAACCATCCACCACCAGGTGATGACGTACCCAGATCAAGCGCCACGCATCATGAGAGAAACGAATCAGAGTAATGCGCATTAAAGGCGCTTGGCTGATTACAAAGCCGTTGCGTTCTTCTTCTGCCAGAAAGTCTGCCAACCTGGCCTCTTGCATCTGCGCTGAGAACGCTTGCCAGTCCTGAAAATCGGTTTGCATGGCAAGGTCACGACACACCACCATGACAGGCTGCTCCAATGATTCCCAAACAAACTGACTACGCAAAATGTCATGACGCAAACCCGCTTGTTTCCAGGCTTGCAAGAAAGCAGATACCTCTAACTCGCCCTCGAGCGACAAGGTGGTCACATTGGTGTAAAGCCTAGGATTGTTATCCAGTTGACAATGGTAAAAAATACCTTGTTGACCGGGAGAGAGAGGCAGAATGTCTTCAATGGTGTCTGGGGCAATCAAACGACACACCTGCTCCAGATCCTGCTGGCTTACTGGGGCATGGACCTCACCGCATGTTAGGTTGTCTGGCAAGAACATACTGGCGCGACGCATCGCATTTGGCGTGCTGGCTGGAGCATCTTCCTTAGCACTAACCGTCCCAGAGTGCGCGACTTTTTTAGCAGGAGCTTGCGTCTGTAAAAACGCACCGAGTGCCGCTGGTGTCTGATGTTGAAAGATTAACTGTGGGGTTAACGACAGGCCATCTTTTCTGGCCGCAGCCACCAATTGCAAAGCAAGGATGGAATCGCCGCCAAGGGCAAAGAAGCCCGCTTCCTTATCCACACGACTTTCCTCCAGCTGTAGCACCTTGGCAAAAAGTGCCTGTAGTGCTTGAACCAAAGTATTGTCTTGAGTTTCTGAACCGACGTGGTTTTCTGTTTCTTTTCTCTCTTGCTCAGACAGGTACTGGTTCGCGCGTTCACGCAGCGTTTTACGATCAATTTTGCCATTGCTGTTACGTGGGAGAACGTCCAGATTCTGCCAGAAGTGTGGCATCATGTAGGCAGGTAGCACTTGTGCGAGAGCCTGTTCAATGTCCTTAACTGGCTGTGTTGAAACCACAAAAGCCACGAGGCATTCTCGCTGCTCGATTTTGTCAAAATGCACAGCACATTCCATCACACCAGACAATTGCGCAAGTTTGTGCTCGATCTCGGCCAGCTCCACACGGTAACCCCGGATTTTCACCTGACCATCACCCCGACCAACAAAGGCCAGATGCTGGTTTGGCAAACGCCTTACCCTGTCTCCCGTGCGATAGAGTTTTTCACCTGACGCAAAGGGGTTATCAATGAAGCTATGCGCAGTCTTCTCTTCGTCCTGCCAATACCCTTGAGCCAGTTGACGCCCCGCAACATAAAGCTGCCCGATGCCACCCACTGGTGTTGGCAGCATGTCATTGCTCAAGACATAGAGTCGATTGCCCGCTAACGCTGTCCCCAAAGAAATGGGAGACCCGGCTTCCAGTTTGCCTGCTATTACCCCCACGGTGGTCTCAGTTGGCCCGTAGTGGTTAAAGAGAGCCAGTTCTGGGGCCTGTTGTTGCAGTTTTTTAACCAGCTCAGGAGTTACTCCTTCTCCCCCCAACACCAGAGCTTTTTTGGGAAGTATTTCCAGACGTTCCGAGGCTAGTAACCCCTGTAGATGAGATGGTACAACCTTCAACATATCCACAGAATGAGTCTGTAGGTGATCCGCCAAACCTTCTGCGTCCAGCATCCATTCTTCATCCAGAATGCGTACTGGATACCCACCCAATAATCCACCCCATAATGCCGTGTAACTGAGGTCGGTCGCAATGCTGGCAAGACTCGCATAGACACTGCCTGCGGGTAAATTAAGCCGCTCGTTCACCACATCCACGTAGGAGGCCAATGCCCCTTGGGAAACGGAAACGGCCTTGGGCGTACCGGTTGAGCCAGAAGTAAAAATCAGATATGCCGTATCATTTTTATCTACAGATTCCTGTTCGCCAGAAACAGAAGGCAAGACGCGGCTTGCAGAAGACATGTCTTGTCCCATATCCAGCCAAAGACTGTTTTCAGGCAAAAAATCCGGGCGTTCACCCAAACCAATACACGCACTGACTAGCACTTCCTGAAGCATAAGCTGTAAACGAGTACTAGGCTGTTTATCATCCAGCGGTACATAGGGTACACCCAGTCTCCAAGCGGCTAGCATGGCAGCCACTTGCCGTTCCCCTCTGGGTAACAAGATGGCAATCGGGCTGTCTATTCGCTCTTTCTGCGATTTAAGGCTCGCTATTAAACACTCTGCCGTCTGATTAACCTCTCCAACAAGAATGCGTTTATCACCATGCAAGAGTGCGATTTCGTCATTTGAGCGTTTTTGCCAGAGGGCAAGTGCTGAGCAAGGTGCGTCAGACATCTCACTAGCTTGCGTATCTACTGATGCCCGATCGAGCCAGAGTAACGCGGTTTGGATCGATAACCTCTCATTTGGAGCAGCTAATAAACAATGCAGCAGGGCAAAAAAATCCTGCGCCATCGCCGCTACGGTGTCCGCACGATACAAACTGGTATTAAAGCGCCAGATAAAATCCAGTTTCCCTACTTGGGTTTTAAACACACCAAGATGTAACTCATGAGCTGCTCCCCGCTGTCCCAGCTGCAACATTTCCCCAATAATTGGCGAAGCGAAATGCGTGTCATGCATTTGGGTATAGGTCATCATATGGCTGGTCAGGCCGCTTTTCTCTGCGCTGCGATCTTTGAGCAATGCCTGACTTAGTTTGGCAAAAGGCAACCTTTGATGAGGTCTTGCCTGAGCGAAAAAATTCGCATTTTTTTGGATAAGCTCGGCAAAACTGGTGTCTTCGTTAAAATCCGCTAAAACAGGAATTGGGTTGGCACAATAACCCACCACCTCTCGGTCCCGTCGACCACGTCTACCAGAAGTCGGCGAACCAATCAGAAAGCGTTTTTGATCACTTAGGCGATATAGGAAATATTGAAATGCACTTAATAATAAAACATAAGGAGTTGTTTTTAAGGCTTTCGCAGCATACAACAGAGCATCGGAGAGTTCTGCATCGGCATGGCAAACATACTGATCCCCGTTAAAACCAATGACATTGGGGCGATCAAAGTCCGCAGGAACATGCAGACTCTCTGGCAGAGAGCCAATGGTTTCTTTCCAAAACTGCATGGTATTACTCGCCTGTTCGCTTGACAGCCAGTCCTCCTGACGTCCTAGCCAGTCAGCAAACTGTTCCTTTACCTGTGGAGCCTCCCCTTCTCCCATCAAGTGCTGATAACACTCAGCCCAGGTCTGCATAAATCGCTCCATAGCATAGAAATCACCTGCTATGTGATGTGCGGTCACCACCAAATAGGAAACGTCTTGATCAATACATACATTGGCTCTGATGACATAACCCTTTTCCAGACAAAAAGGCTGATCTGCCGACCCGTTCACCCAGCTTTTATGCTCCTGCTCCGTCAGTTTTTTTCGTTCACAGATAAACTCAGCACAACTTGCCTCAAAGAGCTTGGCTTTTACTTCGCTCCCCTCCTGGAAATAACCGGTACGCATCGTATGCTGAAGATGAACCGCTTGATAAAAACTCTCTTCAAGCTGATCAAGCGCTAGCAATTGACCTTTATCCCGCCCCAGCACACAGGCAAAATGCATATTATAAGCACAAGATTCAGAAGACAGTTTATACAAGAACCAAAGAGCAGATTGATTAGATGAAACGAGAATATGTCCCCGATTTGGAGAGGTGATATCCATAAAGAAATTCCTAAGTCACGCAAGGTATTATCAAGACTGATCCCTGCCACACACTTTTTAACAAAGATGAAGAGGTATGCAGCTCTCTTACCTCCTCCACATTTTCATACAAAAGAGGAGATTGAAGATCTAAAATGTATCTATTTATTGGGTTCAGCCATTGCAACGACTACTTTTCTAGGGCCGCTAAATCGAGAACGAGCATGGGCAACCAACATGTTATCAAGCATCAGCACGTCCCCTTTTTGCCATGGGAACTTGACCATACACGAATCCAGCACACCGCGAATTTCATCCAAAACACTGTCTTCAATGGGAGTGCCATCGCCGTAGTAAACATTACGTGGCAGGTCTTCTTCCTCCACGATGGATAACAGAGTTTCACGGATATGAGCATCCAGATTGGAAACATGAAATAGGTGTGCTTGGTTAAACCAAACCCACTCTTGGGTGATAGGGTGCTGTGCTACAGATTGACATATCTGGCGGGTTCTTAACTCACCATCGCCTTTCCATTCAAAATCGATCTGATTCTGACGACAAAATACTTCTACCTGTTTTGGGTCTTCGGTGGAAAAGACTTTCTCCCAAGGCAAGTCCAAACCATTACCGTAATTGCGCACATACATCAGCTTTTTCTCTGCGAAGCGTTCACGTATGCGTACTGGAATCCGCTGGTACACTTTACGGCTATCCGCAATAGGAGTTTCCCCCTCTGTGTGCGCAGGTTCAATGCAGTGAAACCAAATTTTCATTGGCCAGTTGAGAGTGTAAGCTTGTTCATTATGAAGCGGAATCACCTGATGCGCTGGGTATTCCGTTGTTGTGTAGACCCCTTCTCCCAAATCAGTACGCGGAGTAGAACCAAATTCATAATCAAGAAGAGGAAAACCAAAAGTTTTGGCAAATTCCTGGAATTCAGCTTCCCCTAAAAGATCTCCCCCCCTAAACAACAACCCACCAGATTTTAATAAATGATTCTCAACTTCGCGGTGAATAATAGTGATTGAGTCTCGCCAACCCCTCCCTTCACCTAGAGAAATAATGTGCGGCAATACTGCACAAGCCCCTTCGCTAGCAGTCAATATTTTGTTTTGAACGATAATTGACATCCCTAATCCCCTTTAGCTAATGCGACAAAATTTGTCGAAACATTAAATGAAAACGATTATTAATTGCAATAGTATTTACATAAATATTTTTTTTTGCTATTAATTGTAAATTAATGTCAATGCCTTAATTGCATTAACAAAACATTCAAACAAACGCTATCAATTAAAAATAGGATTGAGCAACAACATGAATAAGACACTCATAGCCAAATATGTCTCATCTAGGATCAAACCAAGACATTCATTTATTCTGGCTCTCGCTATAATCAGTCCGATTGCTCTAGCAGCAGATGAACCTACAGATCAAAACACAAATACAGAGAACAATACGCTAGACACACTTGTTATCTCTGGAGTTAAACAGTCGCTCACAACGAATGTCTCACAATCCTCCATGCGAACTGAGGCGAACCTAGCTGAAATCCCTAGATCTGTAGTGGTTATAAACGACGAGATTGCAAGCGAGCAAAATGCGAGCTCTTTAAGCGATGTAGTACATAACATCAGCAACGTATCAGAAGACAATAACTATGGCGGAACAAGAGATCAATTTTCTATTCGTGGTTTTAATGCCAACGTCTATGAAGATGGGGCTAGAGTATATGGCGTCGCACAAGATAAAGCGGTCATGGAAGACATTCAGTATGTCGAAGTAGTTAAAGGGCCAGAATCAGTTTTGTATGGCAACATGAATCCTGGTGGACTAATCAACGTCATTAGCAAAAAGCCATCACCTAACCAAGCAACAGATATTGAGTTGAATCTAGATGAACATGGACAACAACGTCTAAGCATCGACAGCACTGGAGCGCTTAATAAAGACAAAACGGTTCTTTATCGTATTGTCGGAGTAACGGATGATTCTGATGGATGGCGAGATGACTCAGACAGCACCCAAACCTTCATTGCTCCGACCATTACGTGGTTTGCCAGTGAGGACACCGAAGTCACACTGTTTTATAAATACAATAAAGAGGAGCTTCCTTTCGATCGTGGCACATTGGCGGTACGTAACGCCTCAAACACAGGGTGGGATTTTCTAGATATTGACTCTAGCCGAATAGGCACTAGCTTTTCTAGACAGGAGCGTGAAACTGAAAAATTTGGTTTTGAAGTGGCTCATGACGTCAATGATTACTGGACGACTCGCTTCAAATATCAACATCAAAAGCGTGATACAGACGGTCGCAGAGTGCATTTCTATGCTGCTTCAGACGCTTCAGTATCAACAGTTCTTGGCACAAGTGTCCGAAACCAAGATCAATACAAAGTAGCATTTGACGGTAATATCAACCGCTATGTTAACGATAGCCAAGCAAGCAGCAACACAGACATATTCTCTTGGGAAAACCAACTTAACTTTGACTGGGGAAAAAGCTCTCACACAATTATTACTGGTGCTGACGCAACACGTTACAAAGAGACAATAATTAACAATGCCTCTAAAAGCTGGTCAAATACCACAATGGCAGCACTCTCTGCTCGAATATTTGGTGAAACATCACCAAATTCCGGACTGTATAATTATTACACAGATAGCTCAGCAGCCAACGACCCAAATGATTACTACCACTTAAATACAACAAAAGAAGAAATAAAAGAATACGGCATTTTTATCAATGATTTAATAAAGTATGGAGACTGGAACTTTGCTGTAGGGCTTCGACATGATACTTATTCAAGAGAATTCAAAGACACCTATGACAGCGCCATTTTAGCTGACTCTGCAGGGAGAGCCAACTTTAGCAACTCAGACGCGAAAAGTCCGAATAACTCTAACCTAAGCGGACAAATAGGCGCCCTATATAAGCTGTCGGATTCTGTTTCTTTCTTCTCAAATATTGCGACTTCTTATCTACCAAACAACAATTTCGATACAGTGAAGCAAGAATGGGTAGACCCACAGGAAGGTACACAATACGAAGCAGGCATCAGGTTTTCGCTCTTAAATCATAAACTTAATTTGACAACATCCGCATTCCATATCAACTTAGATAATGTTGCTTATAGAAACGATGGCAATCCAATTAGTTATGATGTCTACAAACAACGCAGCCAAGGTTTTGAAATTGATGGTGATTACGCCATCAACGATCAACTAACCACCTTATTTTCATATGGCTATACAGACGTTGATTTTGTAGATTCTCCGGATAGTGCGAATAAACCAGTCAATGTGCCGATGCACAACGCAAGTGCTTGGTTATTTTATGATGTCACAGAAGAGTGGGGAGTCGGCACAGGTATCCTTTATGTAGGAGAGCGTGCAGGAAATCGTAGAAAAGACTACGACTACAAACTCGACGCTTATACGACAACCGATGTAACCCTTTGGTACCAACCTAGTTTCGCAAACGACCAGCTACGCATGCAGTTAACCGTTGCAAATATATTTGATGAGGATTATTACAGTGCTGGTTCAGATTCCACACAAAATGCAGTTTATTTAGGTGAACCTCGCACTGTCTCTTTAAAAGCAAAATACAGTTTTTAACCTTGCTTTAAAAACCAATAAAGGAAAGGCTCTGTAAAAAAGCCTTTCCTTTATTTCATTGAACCTTCCTTTCAAAAAATCTTTGCTTATGAAAACACTTATTTGCTTTCCTTCTTCAGGTAGTTCCTCCAGCCTTTTCGCGCCATGGAAACTCTTTTTTGAACAAAAAAACATCGCACTTATCTGCCCAGAATACCCTGCCCGAGGGCGACGCTTTAACGACCCGCCAACCAAAAGCATAGATGCACTAGCACAAGATATGATGCACCAGCTGCAAGATGAACTAAAAAACAACGAAGATTACCATCTTTTTGGTCACAGCCTTGGCGGTATTGTTGCCTACGAATTAGCGCTAAAAATTCAACAAAGTCCCTATAAGGCACCTAAAAGTATTTTTATCTCATCAAGCCATGCGCCCCATAAACGGGAAGAAACCTCATTGAAAAGTCATTTAAGCGATTCAGAATTGATTGTCGCACTCAAGCAAATAGGCGGACTAAAACAGGAAGTGCTGAATCATCCAGAATTAATGGAACTGGTTCTTCCCATTATTCGCGCAGATCTTGCCTTAAATGAGCATTATCAGATCTCAAAAAAAGTGCCGTTATCCTGCCCTATTACCACGATTCATGGCACGGATGATCCTGTAGTCAAACTTGAGTATATAAAGGAATGGAAACACTATAGTGAGGATTATCAACATATAAATTGGCCCGGCGATCATTTCTATTTTCAGCCAGACCTAGAAAGATTTCTCACGGCGTTAGCCACATCGCTTGAAGCTGTCTATAAACGGGATTAGTCTGATTTTTTATCGGAGAAAAGAGACGTGGCAACTTCTCCCAAACCTTGCCATTCAAAACAATAATCATCAGGAGCCTTACGTTTCAGCGGACGTTTAAAACGTTCTATTGGCGTCCCCACCGCAATTGCCCCTAAAACCTGATCTTCTGGCTTCATGCCAAGAATAGGCTTTAGCGCATTGCCCGCAAGAAAGGTATACCAGAAAGCGCCATACCCCATCAGGTGTAGACCATTCATGATATTCTGCACCGCCGCACCACCACATAGCTGCTGATCCCAGAGTGAGACATGATGCTCTGGTTTCACATTGCTGATTGCTATGATCATCATGGGAGACTCGGCAATCTCTTTTGCTGAACGACGTGCCTTCTCCGTCACCTTTCCATCTGGGGATTGTTGTCGATACATTTCCAGCGTTGCCTCGGCCAACTTGGGCATGTTCTCTTCTTTTACCACCAGAAAACGCCAGGGTTTTAAGTTGCCATGATCGGGGGTGGTCATCACCAGATTAAAAAGCGACCTCATTTCTTGATCGTTTGGGGCGGGGGAAGTGAGTTTTTTCCGACAATATGAACGTCGGTTTAATAGTGGCTCCAAGGGGTTCATAATGACTCAACCTGTAATGATGTGATGTTTTGGACTTGATGCATGCCCCGATCTTCCCATTCGCCAAATGCCAGCTGTCTACCGTGAGACAACACCAGATACCTATGACACAGGCACTCTAAAAGACCTTGATCGTGGCTAATCACAATCAAACTGAAATGGCGCTGTGCTTGTAATCTCTGGATCAAATCCATAATGCTTTGGCGACTTAGCTTATCCAGCGCCGTTGTTGGCTCGTCCAGAATCAGCAATCTGGGCGAGAGAAGCAGTGCACGGGCAATCATGATTCTCTGTCGTTGTCCTCCGGATAATTCATGAGGGTAGCGATCCAGTAAAGCAGAGTCTAACCCCACCTCTTCCATGGCACTGGCTAATTTTACCGCAAGCGATGGCACGCTTTCTGTCGCACAGCTGACTCGGTAAACCTCCTTTAAGGAGCGACGAATAGTAAGGCGAGGGTTAAAACTGGCTGCCGTATCCTGAAACACAAACTGCATACTGGCACGCTGCTGCCGTAGAACATTGGGAGTTAAAGACAACCAGTCCTGTCGATTAAACCAAATATGACCTGATGCGGGTATCAGCCTGAGCAAGGCTTTTGCCAAGGTGGATTTTCCTGCCCCGCTCTCTCCGATAACACCCAGATTCTCGCCAAGAGATAGGTCAAAACTCACGCCATGAAGAATGCCCTTCACTGTAAGATCCATCACGCTTAACAATGGAGATATTGGGTTAGCCGTCACACCCTGTATGATTTCCGGCGCCAGCAGCCTTTTAGTATATTCGTGTTCAGGCGCAGAAAAAACGCTTTCAACACTTCCTTGCTCAACGATCTTACCTCGTTTTAGCACCATGACCTGATCTGCTATTTCCCGCACCATTGACAAGTCGTGAGAAATAAAGACCATGGTCATATTCCAGCTGGTTTGAAGTTGCTTCAGCAACGCCATAATTTGCTGTTGAGTTCGGCTATCCAATGCTGTTGAAGGCTCATCTGCAATAATCAGTTTTGGTTGATTGGCAATCGCCAAGGCGATCAATACTCGTTGCCGTTGTCCTCCAGAAAGCTGATGGGGAAAACGTCTTTTATGATTTTCTTCCAATCCTACCTGCTCTAAAAGCGCATGTATTTTTTCTGTACATTCGTCTTGCGACAGTTTACTTCCAGCATGCAAGCGAAGTACTCTGGTCAATATCCACTCTATTCGCTTCACCGGATTTAATGCGGATAAAGGCTCTTGTGCCACTCGCCCAATTAACCGCCCCCGTATTGCTTGCCAATCCTTGTCATTGCACTGAGCAAGAGATTGACCCGCAAGTAACATGCTTCCTTGTAAGCGACCATTTTCCGGTTGCAATCCCAGTATTAACCTGGAAAGCAAGGTCTTTCCAGCACCGCTCTCTCCCACAATCGCCAAGGTTTTTCCTTCTGGCAAGTGGAAGTGAATATTTTCCAGTAACGTCTGATTAGCAATGGAAAAAGAAATACCTTCACAACTAAGCATATTGCCCCTCCCCTCTTTGCTCTATATTGGAAGAACGTTTTGCGGATCGCTCTTGAGCCATTTCGCCCATTAAGACAACAGAAGTCACTAACATCAGAATATACACACAACCAGTCACGCCAAGCCATGGAGCTTGTAAATTGTTTTTCCCCTGTGCCAACAACTCGCCTAAAGAAGGATAACCAGAAGGCAAGCCAAAACCGAGAAAATCTAACGTAATTAGTGCTCCCAAGGCTCCGGCGAAAATAAAGGGTAAGTTACTCAACAATGACACCAGAGCATTAGGCAGTACGTGAGTAAAAATAATACGTTGATCAGATATACCCGCAATAATCGCGGCCTGTACATAATCCAACTGACGAATACGTAACACCTCAGCTCGAACCTGCTGTGCCAGATGATGCCACCCAAGAAGGGAGAGAATCATCAACAACATCCAAGGACCTGGGCGAACCAGACTGGAGAGAATCATGACAATAAAAATGGCCGGAATGGCTCCCCATATTTCCGTTATGCGTTGCCCGATCAAATCGACTTTGCCACCATAATATCCCTGCCAGGAGCCAAAACACAGCGCAAGAAAAGCAACACTGACACTCAAGCCTAAAGCAAAGAGCAGACTGATCTGCGTACCATACAGAATACGGGCCAGCACATCGCGCCCCTGATCATCCACACCAAGCCAATTCACACCAGAAGGTGGCGAAGGGAAGCTCACATTGTAATTAACGGTGTCATAAGAAAAGCGGACAGGAGGCCACAACCACCACCCCTGCTGGGTGATTTCCTGAGCGATAAAGTCGTCTTTATAATCGGCCTCGGTGTCAAAAAAACCGCCAAATGCTGTTTCAGGATACGCCTTCACGATAGGAAAAAACCAGTGCTGTTTGTAGTGGACCATCAACGGCTTATCGTTGGCGATAATCGGGGAGATACAGCTTAATAAAAAGACAAGCGCCAAGAAAAAAGCCGCCATTTTCCCACGGCGCATAATAGCGGCATACTTTCCCTGAAACTTCATATTCTCACCGCCTCAAAGCTTAGTCTTGGGTCCACCAGCCGATAAAGCATGTCCCCCAAAAGTGTCATACACAGCCCTAACAGGGAGTAAATATAGATAACACCCAACACCACAGGATAATCCCGTTGCAGTACCGACTCAAAAGCCAGCAAGGCAATACCATCAAGTGAGAAGATAATTTCCACAAGCAAAGCACCACCAATGAACAAGGCTAGAAGATCATTGGGAATACGCGCAACCAGTACCAACAAACTATTTGGCAGCACATGGCGAAAAATAACACTTTGACGACTCTCCCCCATACTGAGCGCCGTATCCACGTAATTTTGATGAAGTTGGTCTATCACGGCGTTTTTAACCAACAGTGTAATAGGGGCCAAGCCACCTGCCACACAAGTCATCACCGGCAACACCAGATGCCATAGGTAATCTTTCACCTGTGCCCCAAAAGAAAGCTGCGCAAAATCCGCCGATACAAGCCCTCTTAGGGGAAACCAGCTAAACACTCCGCCACCGGCGAATATGATCATAAAAAGAATAGCAACAATAAAAGTAGGAAGTGCGAAGGAGGTAAACAGGGCAAGGCTACTTAGAGCATCTAGCCAACCACCTCGACTCAAAGCCTTCCAGACCCCTAATGGCACAGCAATAAGATAGATAATCAGCAAACTCCAAAATCCGATGGAAAATGAAGCTGGCAGTTTACTCAAAATTAGGGAAGAGACAGACTGCCCGCTAAAGTAACTCTGCCCTAGATCCAAACTCAGATAATGCCAAAGAGTATCAAAATAGCGCTGCCAGAGCGGTTGGTCAAAACCATATTGATGGGCAATCTTTTGACGTAGTTGCTCATCAATATGGTTTGTATCAAGGTTTGTACTGTCGCTCTCGAAAAGTGCGGTCGTACCTGTTTCAACGCCACTCATTTTTGCTAAAACAGCATCAACAGGCCCCCCAGGTAACCACTGCAACAGAAAAAAATTCAGTGTCACAATCGCCACCAAAGTAGGTATGATCAGCAGCAACCGTTTTATCAAGTAATGTCGCATCATCCCACTTAATGACTCGCGTTCTCGTCCCACCAGAACTCCACTTCATAACCATAAGCCGGATTCACTTTGGGACGCTTGATATTATCCGCATGGGCGACCAATTGGAAATTACGCGCCCAAAGAGGTAAGAAGTAATACTTCCACTTTAATACCCGATCTAATGCTCTGCCGTAGTTTTCTGCCTGCTGATAGTCCTTCGCATGAACCAACTCCTCTACCAGTGCATCAATCACAGGGTCATTAAAACCTGCGATATTGCTACTGGTGGCCACATTGGCAAACGAAGACAGTAAGGCGGATTGCACCTCAGTATTGGGTGGAATACGCACCTTATACTGAATAGGCGTCATATCAAATTGACGCTGCATTAGCTGTTTATAAAATTCGGTTCCGGTTCTAACGGATATCTGCCCGTCAATACCAAGACGCTTCAAATTCTGTAAATAGGCCCCCAAAGCCGGTTTCATATCAGGGGAAGGCACTAGAAAATGAATGACAAACGGCTTACGCTGAGCATCCACCAGTTTCCCCCCTTCCAATTTCCAACCCGCCTCGTCAAGTAATGCCTTGGCTTTTATCAGATTTTGTCGGTTGTCACCCGATCCGTCTGTGGTTGGCCAGGAAAAGGTCTCATTAAACAACTCATCCGGTAAGTTCTGACGAAAAGGCGTTAAGATCGCTTTTTCTTGTGGGGAGACGCCACCACTAGAGGCCAGAAAGCTGTTATTAAAAAGACTCTCGGCTCTCTTGTATTGTCCACCAAACGCACGCTTATTCAGCCATGTAAAGTCGAAGGCATGCACCAGCGCTTCGCGGGTTTTAGGGTTGGCAAACTTCGCTTCTCTTAAGTTAAACAAGAACGCAGTCACAAAAGAAGGAGCATCGTAATCAATTTTCTCTTTAACAACTTCCCCGTCGGTAAAGGCCTTCCCTTGATACAGCTTTTGCCAACGCGCCAGATTGGATTCAGCAATGTAATTCACTTCTCCAGCTTCTAACGCCTGTACAGCGGCATTTCGGTCTCTAAAATACTCAACACGAATGGTTTTAAAGTTGTACTTGCCTCGGTTGGCTGGCAAATCTTTTGCCCAGTAATCATCACGCAAGGTGTAAGTGATACTGCGCCCAGGCACAACAGAGGTAATCTTATAAGGGCCACTACCCAACGGCACCTCCAAAGAAGACTTGGTAAAGTCTTTACCTTGCCAGAAGTGTTTTGATAATACCGGCAGATTGCCTGAGTTTAATACCTGTAAGCGGCTGCCCTCATTGCCAAAGTTAAACCGCACTTCTTTTGGACTTAGTACATCCACGCTTTTCACTCCCTGAAAGCGAGATTTAATATTGCTAAGCCCCTGTGTCTGATAGGTCTTGACGGAGAATGCCACATCCTCTGCCGTGACTGGTGTGCCATTGCTGAATCGAGCGTCTTTTCTAATTTTGTATTTGACCCAAGAGTTATCGTCGGCAATGACAATGGTTTCGGCCAGTACACCGTAACGGGTTTTAATTTCATCTTTATCATGGCCACGATCTGTCAGGCTATCATAGAGCCAAAACAAACCTCTTGGTTTGGACCCCAGGTTAATAAACTGATGAAGTGAGTCAAAGCTACCAATTTCCGCCATCACAAGCTCTCCTTGCTTAGGAGCATTGGGGTTGGCGTATTCAAAGTGATCAAAATTCGCTGGGTATTTCGGGGCGCCATAAAGTGCAACCGCATGGGTAACTTCGTCTGCCAGAACAGAATGCACACAGCAGGAAAGAATCAGAACCAATATACCTCCGGTCTTTCTTAACATTTCATATCTTCCTTATCATTATACGGGAACACTACCGTGGTAACCTGATCATCATAACTTTCTTCTTCGTGTAAGCTCATGACACCTTGATGGATGCGGTAAATTTTGTCAGCCAGATAAAAGTAATGGTCATCATGGGTAATGGCGATCACCGTTTTCCCTCTGGCTTTTAGTTCAGGTAAGAGTTCGGTATAAAACACTTTTCGAAACGAAGGGTCCTGATCCGCTGCCCACTCATCCAATAGGATAATGCTGCGGTTTTCCAAATAGGCCAGCAACAAAGCAAGGCGTTTACGTTGCCCTTGAGACAATTTGGTCGAGCTTAACTTCCCCTCAGATACGGTGACTTTTTGTTCCAGAGCCAGGGCATTCAGGTAATGTTCCACCAAGGCTTCATCAGGCCTGTCACCGGTTTCATTAATCAGTTGTTTAAACAAGTAAAAGTCGGCGAACACCACAGAGAAGTGACTCAAAAACCAGTCTCGATTCGTCTCATCGATTTTTTCTCCAGCAAAGAGAACCTCACCACCGTGAGGGTGATAAAGCCCCGTTACAAGGCGTGCGCAGGAGGACTTTCCGCTGCCATTGCCACCCACCCAAAACACCAACTCACCCTGTTTTAATTCAAAATTGATAGGCCCCACAGAAAAACCCGACTCATCTGACTCTGAAGGGTATTGGTAAGTGACTTCACGAAGCTGTAACGACTGCCAATTCTGCGTTAACGCTCTCTCCTGCTCAGGTTTGTCTTCGGCTTCATTTAGTTCCAACTGCTGGACCTTGTTATAGGCAACAGAGCCTTGTATCAAAGCTGGCAAAGACCCAATCATTCCCGCCAGTGGAGAACGCAGGTACAGAATAGTCAAAGCAAAGCCCATCAGTTGTTCTTTCGAACCAATACCAAACAAGGTATGAATCAAAATGATGGCAGCAATTAATAAGAGAATCGAAGTATTTACCCAACTACCATTGAGCACTGTGTAGCGATCTGCCCGAACTTCAAGGCCCAATGCCTTACCCACTATAGGTTTTAAACTGTCTTCAAAAAACCGATTGCGCCGTGCGCGACTCAGCTTGAGTTCATTTCGTCCCAGCAATAATCCTGCGTAACGATCATAAAGGGCGTCATCATTTTCCCTGACTTCCCGTTTTAGCCTTCTTGAAGCTGACATGAGCTGCTTGGCGATAACAACCGATAATATTGTCATGACAAGCGTACTGAGGAAAAAAGGCACGGATAGTTGTATTAAATATCCGTAACAGCAGAGTAAAACAGCCACCCCATAAACAACAAAAGGCAAACTGTTAAACGCCTGACTAATAGCTGTCACATCCTTCGTGAGACTCGCCAAGATCGCAGGTTGACCCAGTTGATCAATACGCTCGACAGAGGTTTTCAGAATACGACGACATAAATGGAGACGTAACCGATACACCACATGGTGACCAAGCGAAGTTAGCATCGCCTGAGAAAAGAAACTTAACCCAAACAGCATAAAAATGAAGGCAAACAACAGAACCACATCCTGTCCGGTAATCGCATCAGCTGAGGTAACTCGACCAATCATAGAGATCACGGCAACGCCACAACCTCCGCTCAAGGCACTTAAAATAACGGCAACAAAGAACTTGAAGGAACTACCACGCAACAGTGTCCATACTAGCAACATGAGATACACCAATACTAGAAACGAAAGAGATAATGATTATCATATATACAATAGATAAATGAATCAATTCTTGCTTCACTAAAAAGTGATTTACAGAGCCATCAACCTGCTTGTCGGCTTCTTCTTTGCTGTCGAATTATTCCAGTCAATTCAATTCTTTCGCATGAAGAAATAGTTTCTGAGCTCCTCAAAGGAGGAACAGGCAGCAATTCAGGCTACTCTGGTTGTATGTTGCTCAATAGCACACGCTTAAGTTGAGCTTCAAACAGCTTCTGTGTCCCCCCCTATAAGACGCCGGCACACTGGCTGTAATTATTAAGTTCAGCGTGGCTGCTAGCTGGCCAATGGAAAGGCTTTTTTCCTTATTTGACGAGCCCTACCGCTTTCTTATGTAGATCTGACAAAGTGGTATTCGAGGAATGATGAAATGTTTTTAGGTTAGATAGAATGCGCTGATTAAGAATTTGCTTTTCAGAGGCCAAGATAAGCTTGCAAACAAGTTGAGAAACATGCGATTAAGTCGGCAACATGAGATAATCATGCCGACTTAATCAACCAATCCTCCTCAGCATGAAGCAACTCCCTTTTGCCGATACCGAATTTACCAGCAAACGCCATAAGACCCACAAAGAACTCTTCCTTTGCTAAATGGATGAGCTGATTCCTTGGCAACAAACTTGAAGCTCAAATAGAGCCATTTTATCCAAAAGCCAGCAACGGTCGTCACCCAGACCCTCTTTCCATTATGCTGCGTATTCACTTTATGCAGAACTTATACAGCATGAGTGATACTGCTATGGAATATGTACTTTACGAGATCACCCCAATTTGACTGTTTGCAGTATTATCATTAGAAGATGCAATACCTAATCACACAACCATAATGAACTTCAGACATTTGCCAAAAAGACACAAGCTTGGGTATAAGCTTTTTAAAGAAGTACACAAATGACTGCCTGATGCTGGCGTATGTTTCAAAGAAGGTACGATCGTTGATGCAACTATCATTGAGGCGGCAAGCTCTACTAAAAATAAGTGAGCTCACGCGATCTAGAAATGCATCAAACACAGAAAGGGAAGCAATGGTATTTTGGCCTGAAAGCCCATATTGATGTCGATAGAAAACGTGGCCTAGTACACAGCCTTACGACAACCTCTGCGAATGTACACGACCTTCACCAACTGCTAAATCTGATGCATGGAGAGAAATCTTTTATCTCGGCAAATTCCAGCTATCGAGGCGTGGAAAATCGCAAAGAAACGAAGAATAGAAAGTTAAGTTGGTTGGTTGGTTGGTTGGTTGGTTACAGAAATACCGAGCAAGATACGAGTTTGGAAAAAGCACCCTCGAATTAACAAAGAACCTATTCGAACGGAGTACTTGAAAACTAGTATCATGGCAACAGCCGAGCACCAATTTAGAATATTTAAATATCAATTTGGGTTCCGAAAGGCCTGATATGGACCCAATAAAGTAAAACAAGATGTTCTAAAAGAGAAACTAGGGGGTCTGTGACTTGTTAGTATGAGCTACAAAATCACACGAGAAATGCTTTTGAAAAAAGGTTACGAGAAATGGAATTCGCAAAATATGACACAAATCGGTCATAGCCAGGTCACATGGATAATTTCAAAAGACCATCGTCACAGCGCGGTCACAAATTCAATGCGATAAAAAGAATGATTACACCATTAAAATTCAGAGACTTGTAAAAGAATTCCTAAACAAGAATAGANTTCAATGCGATAAAAAGAATGATTACACCATTAAAATTCAGAGACTTGTAAAAGAATTCCTAAACAAGAATAGATGGTGGGTGTGGAGAGGTTCGAACTCCCGACATTCGCCTTGTAAGGGCGACGCTCTCCCAACTGAGCTACACACCCAATCATAATTTTTATATAAATAAGATATGAAGTAGAGAAACTCTAAGAACATGAGATTTTTTAAGCCAAAAATCTTAACTACACTCCCACTATGTGGGATTGCCTTTTCCTGAGTTAATAGATTTATATATTAGAACTAAGGAAAATGGCGGAATGGACGGGACTCGAACCCGCGACCCCCTGC
>NZ_JAHLLW010000015.1 GCF_019426345.1 Marinomonas lutimaris | reverse complement strand
CCTCCCCTTGGAAGACATAAGGGGAGGGAATAATTACGTTGATGCAGAGCAAAGCAAGCTAGAATTGAAAAATGACATTCCTACGAGGTAGGCGCTAGTTTCGCAGGAGGAATGTCATTTCTTCAAGTCTCTGTGACTGAGCTACTCAAGACGTTGTTGATTTCTTTCCAAGTAAGTCCACTACCCTTTTTCGCTTCGGTTTTGGTTTGGGTGATTTGGATAATTTGCCCTGCGATGGAGATGGCGATTTCGAAGGGCTTTTTGCCTGCGATTTCGTTTAAACCCACTGGGCAATGCACGGAGTCGATTTCCGCTTGGCTGAAGGAGGCGCTGACGAGGCGTTTTTTGAAGCGCAGGGCTTTGGTTTTCGAGCCAATTAAGCCGATGAATCGGCAGTCTTTTCGATCTAACAAGGCTTCCACTAGCTGATAATCCAATGCGTGGTCGTGGGTCATGACTAAGGCGATTTCGTTATGACTCATATGATCTATGTGTTCCAACATGGATTCATACAAAAAGGGTGTGACGTTGCTCGGTAGGCCTTGGATGTTGTGATCTTGCGCAAGGTTTTCGCGGCTGTCGATCCATGAGATTTTCGCCTGCATGTTGCCCAATACATTGACCAAGGTGGTCGCGACGTGTCCCATTCCAAAGATAGTGATCTTTGTGGCGGGTTCTGGGAAGTACTCTAGCAACACGCTAACCGTGCCGCCACAACATTGGTTGGTTTTGGCAGCAAGGGGAAAGTTCTCCAACACATGAGAAGGCGAAGACGCATCTTGCAGCATGGCTCGGGCTTTTTGGCAAACAGCGTATTCCAGCTGTCCGCCGCCGATGGTGTCGAAGCTGTGTTCTTCGGTAATGATCATCTTGCTGGATGATTCCCGAGGCGCAGAACCTTGGGTGCCAATCACAGTGGCTATCACCCAAGCTTGCCCTGCTTTCTCTACTTCCTGTAACGCCTGAACCCAGCTCATAGAAGACATCATAGGCTGACTTCCCCACCTGTTTTATGATTTTGCGCCGCTTGCATGGCGTAATACACCGCTTCTGGCGTAGCTGGCACGGCCAATGGAGGCGAGATTTTATGGTCTGCCACCGCAGCGCAAGCGTCTTTTAATGCGCACCAAACGGAAATCCCCAGCATGAGTGGCGGTTCGCCCACAGCTTTAGAACGATAGACAGATTCTTCACTGTTAGGACGATCGAACAATTTAACATTGAATTTCTCTGGAATGTCCGCCGAGGTTGGAATTTTATAATTCGCAGGACTGTTGGTGGTGATGCGGCCTTTGTCATCCCAGCTTAATTCTTCTGAGGTGAGCCAGCCCATACCTTGCACAAACGCGCCTTCGATCTGACCTATGTCCAAATCTGCGTTTATCGAATCCCCTACATCGTGCAAGATATCAACCTGGGTAACTTTGTATTCCCCTGTGAAGGTATCGACGATCACTTCAGACACGGCCGCGCCATTGGCAAAGTATAGGAAAGGTCGGCCTTTGGCGGCTTTGCGGTCGTAGCCAATCTTCGGGGTTTTATAAAACCCGGTAGACGATAAAGACACGCGGTTCATGTATGCCAATTTGATGAATTCAGGGAAGCTCATTGTCTCGCTGCCTAGGATGACTTGATCGTCTTCAATAGCAAATTCATCGGCAGCAATAGCAAAGTGTTCCATGGCGAATTCTTGCAAGCGGCTTTTGATCGTCATGGCCGCATCCAACGCAGCCATGCCGTTCAAATCCGTTCCCGCTGATGCGGCGGTTGGTGACGCGTTTGGCACTTTGTCAGTACGAGTAGAACCTACGTTGACGCGTTGGTAATCAATGCCAAAGGCTTTGGCAACAATTTGCGCCACCTTGGTGTAAAGCCCCTGCCCCATTTCCGTTCCGCCATGGCTCACGTGCACACTGCCGTCGGTGTAGATATGCAGCAAGGCACCACCTTGGTTTAAGTGTTTCGAGGTAAAGGAAATACCAAATTTTACTGGCGTAAGCGCTAGACCTTTTTTCAGGAAAGGATTCTGCTTGTTGAAGGCGTTAATCGCCTCACGACGAGCTCGATAATCTGAGCTGGTTTCGAGCTCTTCAATCAATGTAAGCAACACATCGTCATCGACTTTTTGCCCATATGGCGTGGTGTCTTTACCGGCTTGATAACAATTTAGCTTACGAATATCTAAGGCATCTTTACCGACTGCGCAAGCGATTTCCTCAATGACGTTTTCCGCTAAAATCACACCTTTTGGCCCACCAAAACCACGAAATGCGGTATTGGAAACTGTGTGGGTTTTACCGCGATAACCACTGATACGAGCATTCGGTAGAAAGTAAGCATTGTCCGCATGGAACATGGCGCGATCGACAACGCCGTCCGACAAATCGGCGGTACAACCACATTTTCCGACCATATCGTATTCTGCCGCGAGGATTTCTCCCGCGTCAGAAAAGCCTACTTGGTAGCTGTTCCAGAAGTCATGACGCTTGCCCGTTTGTACCATGTCGTCTTGACGAGGCATGCGATATTTCACCGGACAACGATTTCGTACTGCAAGCACAGCCGCCATACAGCCCAGCACCGCTGCTTGGGATTCTTTGCCGCCAAAACCACCGCCCATACGTCGTACTTCAACAAGAACCTGTGCCACGGGTAAACCTAGCACACGCGCCACCAGCTTTTGCACTTCGGCAGGATGCTGGGAGGAAGCAAATACTTGCACGCCGCCATCTTCATTAGGCGTTGCCACACTGATTTGCCCTTCCAAATAGAAGTGCTCTTGGCCCTTGATGTACAAATCGGATTTAAGCTTGTTCGGCGCGGTTTCTAATGCGCCTTTGGCATCGCCACAGCTGATGGTGTGAGTTGGCAAGACAAACTCTTGGCGCTCTAACGATTGACGAGGATGCAAGGTTGCTTCTCGCGGTTTGTACTCTATCTCAGCCAAGGCAACGGCTTGTTTCGCCGCACGTAAACTGGTTGCAGCGACCGCAAAAATTGATTGGCCGATGAAGTGAACAAAATCACCAGCGAGTAGTAAATCGCCACTTAACACAGGTGACACATCCACTTCCCCAGGAATATCCGCTTGCACGATAACATCCACCACACCTGGATAAGCACGCACTTTGTCCAAATTGATCGACACAATATCCGCATGGGCTTCGGTCGATAATCCCGTTGCCACATGCAATTCATTTGGCCATTCTGGCATGTCGTCGATGTAAACAGCTTGACCTGTTACGTGCTTAATAGCCGATTCATGGACGGGCAAAAGCCCTTTCTTAAAGGCTTTTGTGTCGAGAGTGAAATCTTGTGGAAGTTTACGCATGAGTGCTGCCCTCCGAACCGGTCGATAAAATGGAATCGCTGACAGCGTGACCAGAGAAAGTCACTACCTCGGTGCCGTTTAGTTCCAGCCATGCTTTACGAATCAGGTTGCTGGCCATATCTAAACGATATTTCGCGCTGGCTCGCATGTCGCTCATTGGCGTTAATTCACCACGCAATGCTTCGATAGCTTGATTTAAGGCTTGTTCGTCGTTAATGGCTTTGCCGGTCAGCGCTGATTCTGCTTTTAAGCCGCGAATCGGTGTGGCGGCCATGCCACCAAATGCAAAGCGCACGTCGCTTACTTTGCCATTATCCACACCGAATCGAACCGCTAACATGACACTGGAAATATCGTCTTCCATGCGTTTCGATACTTTATAAAAACGATGAAATTGCGACAGTTTGTCGAGCGGCACATCAAAGGATGCGATCATTTCATCGTCGGCTAGTTGAGTTTGTTTGTAACCTTGGTAAAAGTCCGCGATGTTCACGACTCTGGTGCTGCCGTCGTGTTTCAATAATTGAATATCGGCATCAAATGCCAGCAACAAAGGCGGTAAATCGGCAATTGGGGATGCGTTCGCTACATTGCCACCGATCGTGCCGCGATTACGAATTTGTCGAGAGGCAATTCGGCTCAGCAAGCCATGGATCTGCGGATAGAGCAACTTACTGAAATCCTCCAACTCACTGTAAGTCACCGATGCGCCAATATGGAGTGTCGATTCACTTAACTGCAACTGTTTGAGTTCCGCCACGCTAGATACGTCGATGAGAGTATCAAAATCACGATAGCGCTGAGTATTTTCTAGCATCAAATCCGTACCACCAGCGATCAAGGTGGCGCCTGGATTAGAGGTTAATGCCTGAGCAAGTTGCTCTAAATTGATTGGTTGCAGATAATTGCTTTTGGCATTCGTCTCGGCTTGTAGGTTTTCAAGCAGACCTTTAATGCCTTCGTTTTTACTCATCAGCTCAATAAAAGGTGTCTCTTTAGCTTCTTGCACCTTAATCATAGATAAACCAGCTTCGATGATTGGACGATAGCCAGTGCAACGACACAAATTACCAGAGATGGCATCGCAAACCGCTTCACGATCAATGGGCAGATCAGCGTTCTGTTTGTTTTCGTATAACCCTGCCAACGACAACACAAAACCCGGTGTACAAAAACCACACTGAGAACCATGAGATTCCACCATGGCTTGTTGAGCTGGATGCAATTCATTAACTTTAGACAAATACTCAACCGAGACAACATGTTTGCCCGACAAGGATTGTACGGGCGTAATACATGAATTGAGCGTTGAATAGGTCAATTCGCCGTTCTCTAACGCACCAACAAGCAGCGTACATGCACCACAATCTCCCGATGCACATCCCTCCTTCGTACCGGTTAATCCACGCTTTTCTCTTAGGTAACGCAAAGCCGTAAAGTCGCTAGGGAGCGTGTTATCGTCGATGAGCTCATCGTTTAGTATAAATTGCAAAGCGCTCTCCTTATTTAAAATGATGTAAGCAATGATAGCTTAAATGCAAAAATCTGACCAATCGTACAAACTTTTAGTTTAAAACGAATTTTTCCACTTGAACAATTAATTTTGTAATCAAAAACATCCACCATCCCACTCAAAAATGAATTGAATATGTAAAGAGCACTGTTTTCTCTAGCCACAAAGACAAATGAGTTTTATTATCATTAATGCAGTTTGATAAAGGACATAAGGTTACCAATATGGACAAGATTAACATTAATGAAGAATTTGTATCTCTAAACGAAGAATGGGCACCAAAAATCATTGCCGAGTCCAATGGGCAATCGGTACGAATCCTAAAGGGGACAGGAGAGTTAGGCTGGCACAAACATGAAGACGAAGAGAAAATAATCATGGTATTCAAAGGCCAACTGACCTTAAAGCTCAAATCATCTAGTGACATAGTCCTTGATGCAGGCGATATGTATGTCATGCCAAAAGGGGTTGATCACTGCCCTGTCGCACAAACTGACACGCACTTCATGATGATAGAACCGTCTTAGACTGCTCTCCAAGGTGAGCATCAAATATAAAACCAGAGCGATAAAGATATAGCACTGTTAAAAATTTAGGTCTAAAATAAGACTTAAATTTAGTACTTAATTGAGGTTCCTATGAGACAAGTCTTAGCCAATTACACAGCCAGTATTTCTGAATTAAAGAAAAACCCAACGGCTTTACTTAACGAATCTGGTGGCTCTGCTATCGCCATTTTAAACCACAATAAGCCAGCGGCTTACCTCGTCCCTGCTGAGGCCTATGAGCTTTTAATGGAGATGGCCGATGATATTGAACTAGCAAAATTGGTTGAGGCTCGCCGTACTGATTTATCCAAAGCCATCGAAGTGAGTTTAGATGACTTATAAATTAAAATTTCTTCCTGCTGCTCTAAAAGAATGGCGCGAATTAGCACCACAAATTCAAACACAATTTAAAAAAAAGCTAGCGGAGCGACTAGAAAACCCACATGTCCCTGCCTCAAAGCTGCGCGGCTATGATTCTGTCTATAAAATAAAACTAAGAACCTCAGGCTACCGCCTAGCTTATGAAGTCATTGATGATGAAATCGTCATCTATGTACTGGCAATTGGCAAACGAGACAAAGACGCGGTGTATAAAAAACTCGCCTCTCGGATTGATTGACTTTAATTCTCTCACCAAAAAAGCCGAAACAAGCAAGCTAGACAACACTTTTCAAGTTACCGTAAATATTATTTATTTTTCAACAATCTATTGGCTTTATACTGGTATAACTAAGCCTGAACTTGTTGAACACATACTATTTGGCTTATTAAGAGATCGAGATGACATCATCAAAAAATGGGCTGAAAGCCATCGCGTTTATAGAGGCACTAAAAGGCTTAATGTCTCTTATCGTAGGGTTAGGAATCCATGTCTTAGCTGGCGAGAACTTACAAAAAATAGCTGAATCCATCGTCTCTCACGCTCATCTAAATCCTGCGAGCCATTTTCCAAGTATTTTCATCCATGCTGCAAGCTCAATTACAGACCGCAATATGAGTTTGGTTGCTATTGGTGCACTAGTTTATTCACTAATTCGGTTCGTTGAAGCCTATGGTTTATGGAAAGCGTTTGTTTGGACTGAATGGTTTGCCTTAGTAACAGGAGCAATCTATTTACCATTTGAGATCTATGAAATCATTTTTCATATACACATTTTGACTGTCTGCGTATTTTTGCTAAATGTCATAGTGGTTTGCTACATGGCGAGTGTACTTTACAGCAAACGAAAAAAAGACACAGCATTGCTGCCATCCAGTGAAACCTCATAGAACTAGATTTGATATCTACTCTCTATTTCCAAGCAAATCATATTTACTTCCCCGTCTACTGTTACACCCAATATCACTTTTTTAACGCACCATTTTGTCTCACCTCTCCACTCCATATCTGAAAAAACGTATCTATCCAAACCTTAAATTTTTATTTTTCAATTTAAATTCATACACTTACAGAAAATTTCAGATTCCCACAGAATATGGAACAAATGTTGCTAACCAATATAAATGTGAAACAAGCGGGTCTTTAGTCCCTATTATTTGTATGGAGCATGTTTATGAAAGCGGCAAAGAAAACAGCAATCCGATTAACACTTTTAGCCAGTCTCATCTCAACCACCTCTGCCATGGCGGCAGATCAGGTGACGTTTCAATTAGATTGGCTACCAGGCGGTGATAAAGCGCCCGTTTATGTGGGGATTCAACAAGGTTTCTTTGCTGACGAAGATTTGGAAGTTAAGATCGCCAGTGGTCGTGGTTCTACTGATGCGTTGACTAAGATGGCCACAGGCCAATCGGATATTGGCAGTTCTGATATTGGCGCTTTGATGGCAGCCAAAGCGCAAGCCGATGTACCAGTGGTCGCCGTCTTTCCTTACTTCACCCAAGCGCCCCACGCGTTCTTTGTGCTGAAAAGCAGCGGCATTACCTCTATTAAAGATTTGAAAGGCAAAAAAGTCGCGACGTCGCCTTTTACTTCATCTAATGCTTTCTTGCCTTTGGTATTGAAGCAAAACGGTTTGAGCGAAAGCGATATTAAATTAGTGAAATCTGATCCAGGTGCATTAGCACCAATGATGATTACTGGTAGTACCGACGCCATTATTGCTTGGGTTACCAACACAGCGCTTTATGAAGCACAAGCAAAAGGCGCAGGCAAAGAACTGATCGAAATGCCTTGGTCAAACTCTGGCTTGTCACTTTATAGTTCCTCTGTTTTAGCCTCTGAACGCTTTTTAGAAGAACGCCCAAATGTGGCGAAACGCTTCATAAAAGCCTTTGCGAAGTCTATTGAATTTACTTATGCCAACCCAGACCAAGCCGGTGCAGACCTACACAAAATGGTGCCAGAAGTAGACGCCAACATTGTCTCCGCACAAATAAAGAGCATTTATAACTTGGTGTACAACGATGTCACCACAAAAGATGGCTTCGGTAATTTCACCGACGAACGTATTCAAAAAACCTGGGAATACGTAGCCGAAGCCAACGGTCTAACAGCGGACGCGATTGATCCAAAAACTGCCGTGAACAATAGCTTTAAACCGGAGTAGCCAAATGGAAGACAAAAACACGACAGATGACAATGCTAAAGCGGCCTACGTTAGCATGAAAAGCGTGGGTCATAAATACGATCCACGTCCAGAAACACCAATGGTAGTGCAAGGTATTGATCTCGACATCCACCGTCACGAGTTCGTGGCGGTAGTAGGACCTTCTGGGTGTGGTAAATCCACCCTGTTACGCATGGTGGCAGGGCTACTGATTCCTTCTCATGGTGAAGTATCGGTATTCAATCTGCCCGTAACAGAACCTCGTGATGATGTGGGCATAGTGTTTCAAAAGGCCAATTTATTACCTTGGTTAACCGTGCGTAAAAATGTGTTGTTTCCACTCAAACACAAATACGGCAGCTATTCCGCCAGCGATGAAAAGCGCGCAAACGAGCTATTAGAAATGGCGGGGCTAACCCAGTTTGCTGACAAGATGCCAGACGAGCTGTCAGGCGGTATGCAACAACGTGTGGGTATTATTCGCGCACTGTTGCTTAACCCAGACATTCTTTTGATGGATGAACCTTTCTCGGCTTTGGATGCGTTAACTCGTGAGCAAATCGGTTTTGATCTACTGGATATTTGGAAGAAGAATCCAAAAACCGTGTTGTTTATCACCCACTCCATTAGTGAAGCTGTGCTGTTATCTGATCGCATTTTGGTAATGAGCAAGCGCCCCGGCACGGTTCTGGATTTGATTGAGGTGGATTTACCTCGCCCGCGCTCGTCGAAAACCATCAACTCCCCTCGTTTTGCTGAGCTAACCGATTTAATTAGAGGCTATATCTATGAACCCAACGTACCAGCCTAAATCCTGGCTCGGCCAGCAGGCAAATCGCTTCGCGCCTGGCTTGTTCTTTATCGGCCTTGTGCTGTTATGGGAATTAATCTGTCGTTTTGGCAATGTGCCAAACTACATTCTGCCGTCGCCATCAGCGATTTTTACCGCCTTTTTTGATGTGGAATTTTCTCGCTGGTTAACCCACCTTTGGGCGACACTACGTGTGGCTTTAATGGGTTTTGCCTTGTCTATCGTTATTGCGATTCCCTTGTCGATTAGCATGATGCGTTCTGAACTGATGAACCGCGTGTTGTATCCAGCTTTGATCGTGATTCAGTCTACACCTGTGGTTGCGGTTGCGCCTTTGATCATTGTCTTGCTTGGCACAGACGATCCCTCTCGCGTGCTGATTACTTGTTTAATCACCTTCTTCCCTCTTGTGGTATCAACCACGACGGGCATGTTGGAAACACCGCCTGAAATGATCGAACTCAGCCAATCTTTGCGTGCTCCGCGTTATCGTGAAACTTGGCAGATCCGAATTCCTTATGCGATTCCACACATTTTCAGTGGCCTTCGTGTCTCTATCACCTTGGCGATTATCGGCGCTGTAGTAGCGGAGTTCGTCGCGGCAGAAGAAGGCTTGGGCTATTTCATTCAGTTCTCCACCTCGTTCTTTAAAATTCCACAAGCGTTTGCTGGGCTGATCTTCTTATCGGTTATCAGTTTGTTGCTGTTTAAATCGATCCAGTGGATTCAGGCTTGGTGGTTTCCGTGGAGCCTTCCTAAGAAGAAATAAAATAGAGACAGATATGACATTAAACACTAAAGACACCGAATTTTTACGCCAAAGCTTTGCCCTAGCGGATGAAGCCAAACAACAAGGCATCCACCCGTTTGCGGCGATATTGGTCGACGATGAAGACAATGTGCTAATGAGCCAAGTAAATGGCTACTTGCCTGATTTCGATATGACGGGACACGCCGAACGCAAATTAATGACGCGCGCAAGCAAAGCCTATCGCCCTGACTTTCTGGCGAAATGCACCATGTACGTTTCCGCCGAGCCTTGCGCCATGTGTGCAGGTTCTGCCTATTGGGCAGGTTTAGGACGCCTTGTGTATGGATTAAGCGAAGACAGCTTGAAACAGATCACTGGCAATCACCCAGAAAACCCAACTTTGGCTTTGCCTTGTCGCACCGTATTTGAATCGGGGCAACGAAAAGTAGAAGTGATTGGGCCTTGCCTTGAAGAAGAGGCAGCAAAATTGCATGAAGGTGTTTGGTAATACTAATTAAGCAATAGAAAACAATCGGAGTAGAAGCAGTCAGATGTATTTCTTTTGAAGTGCATCAGGTCATTGCTCCATTTTCCACTAGGAGGAGACCATAATGACTGATTCATATTCATTGGAAGAACTACAACGTGAAACCACGTTTGGTGGTGCAGGCGAAGACACCAACGACCGAGAAATTCGCATTATCGATATGAGCGATTTTGAAAATCGCCGAGAAGAAATCACCGAGCAACTTTGGCTTGCCGCAACCGAAATCGGTTTCTTCCAATTAAGCAACCACGGCATCGATCCTGAAGAAATAAAAGCCGCCTTCAAAGAGTCCGAGCGTTTCTTTAACCTTCCAGAAAGCATTAAAAGCAAATACCCAAGACCCAAAAGCGTCAATGCGGGCTGGGAAAGTCGTAGCCAAATTCGCCCTTCTACTGGCACTAAGGATCAAAAAGAGTCTTATCAGATTACCCAATACCACATGGATAATTTGTGGCCGACTGAAGAAGAGTTACCAAACTTTCAAGCCAATACGCTGCGTTTTGAAAAACAATGCTGGGAAGTCGGCATGAAGGTATTGTCTTGCTTTGCGGACAAACTAGGCTTTGATCGAGACTTCTTTAGCAAAGCCCATGACCCACGTAAGCCAGACTACCAAAGCACCTTGCGCTTGTTGCACTACTACGCAACTGAAGGCGTCACCGAACAAGGTAATATTTGGCGTGCTGGCGCTCATACGGATTTCGATTGTTTAACGCTATTGTTCCAACACGAAGGCCACGGCGGTTTACAAGTTTGCCCCGGCGCAGAAGCAGAAACTCAGCGCTGGACCAGCATTCCGCCACTTGGTGGCGTAATCACCTGCAACATCGGCGATATGCTCATGCGCTGGAGCGATGACCAGTTGAAATCCAACTTACACAGAGTTCGCCAACCACGAATCGATGAATACTGTGGCAGCCGTCATTCCATTGCCTTCTTTTGCCAAGCCAATAAAACGCAGATCATCCAAGGTCCGGCTAAACGTTATCAACCTATCAGCGCTGCAGACTTTTTGACCCAGCGCATTCAGGCTAATTTCGTCGATAAATAAGTAGAAAATTAAAAAACCATCATAGTCATCCTATGATGGTTTTTTTTATGTAAGACTTGATTCAAAATATCAAATAACAATATCTTCTTGGCGGTTGAATTGTATTAAGGCATTTTCAAACTCAGAAAGCGCGTTTTCAAAATCCACTCTTGAATTAAAGCCACCTAAAGATACTCTGAAGCAATTTACTGAAGGCAAAGACGCAGTAGGACAACGAAATAAATCTGCCGTTCTAACTTTGATATTTTTTGATGCAAAAAAATTATTCAGTTGATTTACATTAATATGGCTAGGTAATTCCAACCACGCATTCAAACCGCCAGTCCGAGAACGGAAACCATGCTTTTCAACCAATGCATGAAAAGCGCCTTGCCGATAACGCATCTCACCTTCGAGAAGAGACTGGTTATGTTGAAAATTTTCACTTATTAGGAAACGAATGGCCAATTCGAAGTTTAATGTCGATACCATCCAACACTGACTATGAATGCTCATATTAAAAGCTTGTTGCCACTGTTTAGGAACCAAACAGAAGGCAATTCTTAAACCACCCGCCACATATTTAGAGAGACTTGAAAGATAAAATATTCGATCTGGGGCTTGCTGTTGCAACGGCACTTTCCAGTTCTCTGGTAGACAATAATTCACATCATCTTCAATAATATAAAATTGATATTTCTCACTTAACTTTACTATTTCACTTAGCTGCTTTTCTGAGTACTGAATATTAGTCGGATTTTGAATGTTAGGCGTGATGTAAAGTGCTTTTGGGCGAAACTTCTGGCAGTACTCTTCTAATACCACCAAATCTAAACCTTCCGCCGTTAATGGCACACTTAGCGGATTGACGCCGCGGGCTTCAGCCGCTCGAAATACACCTGGGTACGCTAGCTCTTCATGTAAAATGTAGTCATTTTCTTTGGCGAGAATCTGCAGGCAAGTATAAATCCCTTGCTGGGCTCCTTGGGTAAAAGCAATGTCATCTTTATCAATTTGAATCTTTTTAGAAGCAAGCCAATCGCTGAATATNCAAGTATAAATCCCTTGCTGGGCTCCTTGGGTAAAAGCAATGTCATCTTTATCAATTTGAATCTTTTTAGAAGCAAGCCAATCGCTGAATATTTGCCGATGTTTTCGCAAGCCATTTGGCGAATAAGTCATCACCTCTTCTATTGAAATAAGATCTTGAGCCAATTCGTTTAGCGCATTTTTCACCAACATTTGCTGACCCAACATAGGCTGCATACTGGAGGCGAAATCGTATTCTTTAATGGCTGATACATCACTAGTCACAAAGGAGCTTGGAAGGTTTACATAAGTGCCTGCTCCCAGCTTTGCATTTACCAAGCCTTTCTTTTCAAGCAAGTCATAGGCTCTTGTTACCGTGCCATGGGTAATTTCTAGCTTATCCGCCAAAAGTCTTTGCGCTGGCAACTTTTGTCGATTTGGTAATTCACCAGACTGAATCGCCTGCTCGATAAGCAAAGCCAATGCTTTGTACTTTGGATGCGCCAAACAAGCTTTATCGAATGCGTCTTTACTAATTTCTATAATTGTATTCATAACAATAAATAAATTGCCCACAATTGTATTATATGTAAATCTATATTGGTACATTACACCAATAATTGTATCGATACAATTATTGGCTGAATTTTTCTAAGAAGGAAAGGAAATGATAAATAGCGCCCTATTGGAACTCGCTCCCGCTCTGATGCTTTTTTGCCTAATAAGCACCATCACACCTGGACCCAACAATATCCTGCTGGCTAACTCAGGGGCCAATTTTGGCATTAAAAGAACCTTGCCTCACGTGATTGGCATTCGTTTTGGCATGACAATACTGCATATAATGATTTTATTTGGCTTGGGTGAAATGTTTAAGCATTGGCCTTACCTTCATAAGGTGTTCACCTTTATTGCAGCAAGTTACATTGTTTATATGTCTATAAAAATCGCTTGTGCAAAAATGCCTTCAGACAAAAAGAGCCTTCAACCAATGGGCATTTTACAAGCCGCATCATTTCAGGCAATTAACCCTAAATCGTGGGCCAGCTTAATGACAGCAAGCTCTGTCTTCACATTGACTGGAGAGCTTTATTGGTCATCGGCTTTGCTATGCATCATGATGTTTAATATCGCGACGTTACCCGGCACATTCATGTGGATTACCATAGGCAAGCTCGTATCTAAGAGGCTTCAAGAACCTAAATTCCACCGTTACTTTAGTGTATCAATGGGATTATTACTGCTTGCGACCTTACCTATGATCTTTATCTAAAGATCGGCCAATCTGAACCCTGCAATCTTATGCACTTCACTCATGGCTCGGTCAAACTCTGTTTGCCAGTCATTGGGCGTTCTGGCTTCAAACCCTGCAAGTATCTGATCCTTGGTAGCGCCTTTCACAGCCATAATGAAGGGAAAACCAAACTTCTCTCGATAGGTATCGTTCAGCTGTAGAAAATGCGCTAGCTCTTCTTCAGAGCATTGATCCAGCCCTGCTCCTGACTGTTCTGAGGTTGACGCATGAGTGAGTTCACCCGCTAAAGCCGCTTTGCCTGCTAAATCTGGATGAGCGCGAAGCAGTATGAGTTTTTGTTCGTCAGTACTTTGCTCTACGATGTCAGCCATGGTGTCTTTGATTTTGTCGATACTGTCGAAATACTCACTTGGATGCTCGACTTTTTGTCGCCATAATTCTTCTGCAACCCAAGTGGAATGCTCATAAATACTGCTAAATAAAGCGATAAAATCCACTTCTTCCATTTGACTAATCGCAGCTAACGGGTCTTGCATAATAGGACTCCAAATTCTGACGGCTCTAAAAAGTTCTTATAAAAAAGATCTGTATGAATAACAAAATACGCTATACAGAAACACATGGCACAAATATTGATCTCTATGAAACAATATTTTCAGATCCATTTCACTTATAAAGACGCTTACTGCAAAAATCAGGCAAGCTTTCACATTAGATTGAGGTAAAACAATGGGATACTTAACCACTCACATTTTAGATACAACAAAAGGCGTTGCTGCGGCTGGCGTAAAAATACATCTTTACCAGCATTCTGCAGACGGCCAACGACAGCTTATTCATAGCACTGTGTCCAATAACGATGGCCGCTGTGATCAACCCTTGCTGCAAGCTGATAGCTTCTCTGTGGGCGTGTACGAACTAGAGTTTGGCATTGACGAGTACTTCGCTGACTCTCTCGAAGACTCAGACAATAACAAACCTACCGCTCCTAGTTTCTTAAACACGGTCATCATTCGCTTCGGCATCAATGATGAAAACGCCCATTATCACATTCCACTGCTTGTCTCGCCTTATTCTTACAGCACTTATCGTGGCAGCTAGTCTTATGTAATTAGGCTTCAGCCCAAGGCTTAATGAGCCAGAATGAAGCAAAAACCACAAAATTCGCACCAAGATAAAACACTTTCTGTCCTATCGGTCAGAGAAGAAAATACGCTTTTTTCTTCTCTGACCTATCACAACTGATTACGCACCACCCTAAAACAAAGGTTTCACATAAATAAATATAGGCTCATTTGTTTCATGGCATATTTATTGCCATTTACTCCTTTAACAAGACATTAAAAATTCGCTAAGACAACAAGAGAACGAAGCGAAAGATTAAAGGGGAATGATATGAAAGCACTTATTATTGGTGGCGGTATTGGTGGCATGTCTGCAGCGGCTGCGTTAAAGCAACAAGGCATCGAGTGTGAAATTTTTGAAGCGGTGAAAGAAATCAAACCTGTTGGCGCGGCGCTTTCTATTTGGTCTAACGGTGTAAAGTGCATGAACCATTTAGGTATGGGCAGCATTATGGACGCACTGGGCGGACCAATGCATAACATGGCTTACCACGATGGTTTAACTGGAAGCGTCATGACCCAATTTAGTCTTTCACCATTGGTTGATGCGGTTGGCGAACGCCCTTGCCCAGTATCACGTGCCGACTTACAAAGCCAAATGATCGATTGGTGGGGCCGTGATAAGGTTCAATTTGGCAAGCGTATTGAAAAAGTCGAGCAAAGTGACACAGGTGTAACTGCGTATTTTAGCGATGGTAGCAGCGCTGTGGGTGATTTTATGATTGCCGCTGACGGCACGCATTCTGTCGTTCGCGCTGATGTCATTGGCTATCAAACAGAACGTCGCTACGCTGATTATGTGAACTGGAATGGCTTAGTAGAAATAGATGAAAGCATTGCCCCTGGCGATCAATGGACAACCTTTGTTGGGCAAGGCAAACGCGTTTCTATTATGCCAATTGCCGGAGGCCGCTTTTACTTCTTCTTTGATGTGCCATTACCAAAAGGTCTAGCAGAAGACAGAAGTACAGTCGTTGCCGATCTAACGGGTTACTTTGCTGGCTGGGCTGAACCTGTCCAAAAACTGATTGCTGCCATTAATCCAGAAACCACCAATCGCATCGAAATTCATGACATCGAACCATTCGATACCTTGGTAAAAGGCAATATCGCCCTACTCGGCGATGCGGCCCACAGCACAACCCCAGACATTGGCCAAGGCGGTTGCTCTGCACTCGAAGACGCCGTTGTTCTTGGTCAGTGTTTCGCGGATCAATTCAAAGAGAAAGGCAAAACGGTTTCTGGTGTGCTAGCCGCTTTGAAGCAGTACGAAGAAGAACGCCGCTTTCGCGTAAAGGATCTAGTACTAAAAGCTCGCAAACGCTGTGATGTTACCCATGGTAAAGACATGCAAGAAACCCAAGCTTGGTATGATGAGCTAAGACACGAAACAGGCGAAAACATTATTGCAGGATTGCGTACTACTATTATTGGAGGGCCGCTAGCGTAATGCCAATAAGTCGCCAAGAAAGCACTAGAGAAGTGATTGCCCTACTGGGGAATCACTTTCTTGCCAGTTTCAAAAACCGCTCTCTGCTGTTAGTTAAATGTAACCGCATAGCAGCACGCGCAGCGTAAGAATCACCTCGCTCTATTGCAGTATACACTTCTTCATGCTCGTGGTTGACATGGGCGACATCAATACGCTTACGCGGAACAAGGCTGTTTTCCATGTGCTGCATGATATCGACAAAGTAATGATTACCTGCCGATTTGGCGATTAATAAATGGAAATTAAAATCCGCCAAACCAGCATCCGATACATGACCATTTCGGTCTATAGCTCGCAGTTCATCCAGTGCTTTGCGTATTTCCACTAGCTGCTCTTCAGTACGCCGCATGGCAGCCAAACCCGCAATTTCCACTTCCAAACCAATGCGCAGTTCCAAAATCTCTACCGCATCGTTCACATAATCAAAAGACAAATCCATTGGTCCTTGCCCTTTATTATTTAAAACAAAGGTGCCAATACCATGCTTGGTTTCTACATAGCCTGATGCTTGAAGTCGCTGTAGTGCTTCTCGCACAACCGTACGACTAACTCCATGCTCTTGCATGATGTCCGCTTCTTTAGGCAACTTATCACCAGGGTTTAATACTTTAATTTCTATTTTATTTAGTATTTCTTGAACCAGTTTTTGCGCCAAATTCCGTTGTGGCTTTTGTTCTGGACGGGGCTCATCAGCAGAAATAGTAGTCAGTAATACATCTTCTTTCACTTTCAGTTATTCCTAACAACCAAAAAAGTCATCATACAACATATAAAAGAAATACGGAAAACTAAAAAAAACAAGACATTAACTACTAACCAACTTCAAAAACACATGAGTTAAACGTGATAATGGCTCGAAAAAGTGATATTAAACACCATATAAAAAATAGTCATCATACCTCTTGACCGAAAACAAGTTAGTTGTATGATGTACTACATCAATTTATTACTGCTGATTACAAGAGATTTTCTTAGCCATGAAAATTACAAAAATAACAATCAGGCGCATTGCTATTCCATTTACGGCTGGCATACGAGACATAGCCCCCGTAAAAGAGGAAGATAAATTCAACGGCGCCTCTCCTAATATAGACAAGATGGAATCACTTCTTGTTGAAATAGAAACCGATACGGGTCTAACTGGCTGGGGCGAAGCATTCGGACACGCCTCAAACGTCGTGACTTATGCGGCTTTAGAACACCTTGTTGCACCTATGTTTGTTGGCAAAAACATCGCAAATTACGAACAACACCTCTACGCAGCCAAGCGTGCATTGCATAGCTTTGGTAGCTCAGGTCCTATGCTCTATGCCTTATCAGCAATCGATATTGCCATTTGGGATCTTAAAGCACAGCATGCCAAGCAACCCCTGTACAAATTTCTCGGTGGCAAAAGCGGCAAAATCAACCTTTACGCTAGCCTGGTAAGTTATGGCAATGAACCAGATAAAGTCCGTAAAAACGTCTTACGAACTGCCAATGCTGGCTTCAAAAAAATCAAACTACACGAAACAACCTATGCGGCTATTGCTGCTGCACGCGATGCATTGCCTGACGACGTAGAGCTCATGGTTGATGTTAATTGCCCTTGGAATCTTACGGAAGCAACAGACAACGTCACTGAGTTAAAACCGCTTAACTTAGGTTGGGTAGAAGAACCTGTTTGGCCGCCAGAAGATGCAGCTCAACTTGCAACCATTAGAAGCATTGGCGTGCCTATCTCAGCGGGTGAAAACGCTTCTGGCCCAGAAGGGTTTGAACAGTTATTTAAAGCAGGAGCCATTGATATTGCTCAGCCTAGCGTGAGCAAAATAGGTGGTATTACTGGCATGTATGATGTTTGCAAACGTGCCAAACACCACAACGTCAAAGTCGTCCCTCACTGTTTCTACTATGGTGCAGGCATGATAGCAACCGCCCATTTCATCGCGGCAAACATGCCCGAAACATCATTGGAAATACCTTTTATTGAATTGGGTGATTACCTTCATCCACTTAATGAATGCCCTGCGACATACGATCTTGGAAACACTCTTGGATTAGGCTTCTCACCAAAGCCAGAAATCTTAGAGAAATACACCATAGCATGCAGCTTAATTAACGATAAATAGCACAATCTTTCTTAGCACAATAAAAACAAACTACGCTTAAAGCGTATTTAGGAGAAGACTATGTTCACAAGAAAAAACCTTGCCGCCCTTGCAATTACATCAGCCCTTGCTGTTACACCAGCGGCATATGCAGCAAAAATGATTACGGTTGCTAACTTTTTCCCTGACACTCACCCTAACAGCATTGCACTAAAAGACACCTTCAAGAAAGATGTCGAAAGTCTTAGTAATGGCGAGCTAAAAGTTAAAGTATTTAGTAATGGCGTTTTAGGTGCAGAAGAAAAGCTCTATAACTCCGTTCGAGGTGGCACAGTCAGCATGGCTATCCTTGGCACAATTATGGATAAAGAGGTTCCCAATGTTGGCATCATCCAACTGCCTTTCTTATTCAAAAATTACGAGCACGCTCAAAACGCATTAAATAGCGATATCGGTCAAAAACTGGTTAATGAGATGGACTCCAATACCGGACTGCACTTTCTTGCTTACGGCGTTCAAGGATTCCGAGTCGTTGCCAGTAACCGAGAAATCTCTTCTATGAGTGATTTCCAAGGACTTCGTTTACGCTTCCCTGGCATTACCAGCATGCTTGAAATCGGTAAAAATTTAGGCGCGAATATCACGCCTTTACCTATTTCAGAAGTGTTTAGCGCACTAGAGCAAGGTGTTGTGGATGGTGTAGAAAACCCATACCCAAATATTGTCGCGTCTAAGTGGTATGAAATTGTGAAATACATCACAGAAACGAATCACGTTTTCACGCCAAACTTGTACTTAATGAACAACAACATTTGGAACGCTTTAACTAAGGAGCAGCAGCAAGCTGTGTCTACTGCAGCCCAAAATGCAGCAAAGCAAGAGTGGAGTTTGTTGATCAAGCAAGAAGCACAAAACAAAGCAAAACTTGAGCAAGATGGTGTGAAAATCACAGTTCCAGATCAGGCTTTCCACGATGCGCTAATAAAAGCAGAACAATCTGCTTATGAAAACTTCTACAAATCTCATCCAGGTGCTCGCGATATTGTTCAAGAAATCATTGCACTAGGCGAAAAGTAAGTTTGATAAGGGTGTCTATCTAATACGTATAGATGCCCTTTTTCCTATTAAACCTTGAATACTATTTGACCCATTAAGAGCATCCCCATGATGAAAAAGCTATCTCGCTCTGTAGACTTACTACTAGGAATCGGCATGGCGAGTTGTCTGGCCGCTATGTCTTGCCTTGTTTTCTCGAATGTCATTTTGCGCTATTTATTCGATTCTGGTATCACATGGTCGGAAGAAATGTCACGTTACTTGTTTGTATTTATGATCTTTCTTGGTACTACTCGAGCCATGAAATTCAATCAACACTTGAATGTCGATATATTTATTAAGCTTATGCCATTCAAATGGCTAAGAGTCACATTGCAACTTATTTCAGCTTCCTTAATGCTGTACGCACTCTGGTTACTCATCGATGGTAGCTGGCAATTAGCTAAGATTAATATGAATACTCTCGGCCCCGCCACAAATATGCCCTTATGGTTACTCTATGCAGGCGCAATGATTATGGGGGCTTGCATGTGCTTGTTTATTCTATTTGGCATTAGGCGCTTATTTGAAAACGAACAGCAACAAGACGCTCTCGACAAAAACAAAAACCATCAAGAAGGAGAAGCATAATGGAGCTGGTCATTTTTGCTGGCGCATTGTTTGGCGCCATTGTTATCGGTATGCCTATCGCCTTCGCGCTTATCATGACAGGTATGGCGCTGATGTTTTACATGGATATGTTTAACAGTCAGTTAATTGCAGAAAACCTAGTCAGTGGCAGTAATAATTTTTCTTTGATGGCAATTCCATTCTTCATACTCGCCGGTGAATTAATGAATGCTGGGGGGATTACCCGCCGAATTATTGATTTAGGCATGACTATGCTTGGCCATAAAAAAGGCGGCATGGGTTATGTCACCATTGTGGCAGCAATACTCTTTGCGTCTTTATCTGGCTCTGCAGTGGCTGATACCGTAGCGCTTGGTGCCATTTTGATTCCACTTATGGTGAAAGCGGGTTATGACCATAATCGCTCTTGTGGTCTTATTGCTTCTAGCGGCATCATCGCCCCAATTTTACCGCCGAGTATTCCGCTGATTTTATTTGGTGTCACCAGTGGCGTTTCTATCTCACAACTGTTTATTGCAGGCTTAGCACCAGGGCTCATGATGGGTGTATTACTCATTTTTGTGTGGTGGTACGTAACTCGCAAAGAAGATATCGAATTACTAGAAAAGGCCAGTCTTAGCGAGCGTCTACATGCTCTAAAAAATGCGCTATGGGCGCTCATCCTACCAGTCATTATTGTTGTCGGTTTGCGCTTTGGTGTGTTTACCCCGACGGAGGCTGGTGCTGTCGCAGCGTTTTACGCACTGTTTGTCGGAACATTTGTCTATCGCGAACTCACACCTAAGCGTTTATATGGCGTGTTAGTAAATTGCGCGACCCTAACCAGTATTATTATGTTCTTGGTGGCGGCTTCCTCTATTGCTGCTTGGATGATTACCATGGCCGATATTCCTGGTGCCGTGTCCGAATTATTACAACGCTGGAAAGACGATCCAACCACCCTAATGATCATTATCAACATCTTGGTATTAATCATCGGTATGGCGATGGATCTTGCTCCGGTTATCTTAATTTTGACACCGGTTCTCATGCCCGTCATTACAGCAGCGGGTATTGATCCTGTCTATTTTGGCATTGTCTTTGTGCTTAACCTCAGCATTGGCTTGCTAACACCGCCAGTAGGTACGGTTTTGGCCGCCATATCCAGTGTCGGCAATACCAGCATGGGCGCAGTTACCAAAGGCATAGCGCCTTTCTTGTTAGCTCAACTCGCTTTGCTCATTGCTTTAATTTTATTTCCGTCATTGGTTATGGTGCCGTTTAACGCCTTATATCATTAAGCGGAATTTAAAGCTTAAGCATAATAGTCATGGCTTTCTCACCATTTAACCTCAGGTGAGAAAGCCAATTAAAACTTGATAAGAATCAAAAAACTCGATATAAAGACATCTTCAACTGGAGATGACGATGAGTAAAAAATTCTTATTGCTGACACCTGAGGATGGCGCCGATGTTCTGAAAAGCCTAGCTGCGCCCGCTCGATTGGCAATATTGTCCTTGTTACATGAAAAAGGACCAATGAATGTTAACGACATTTCAGACCTTCTCGAATTACCTCAATCATCGACTTCCAGTCATATCAACTCCCTCGAAAGTGCCGGTTTAATAACCACCGAAAGCCAAAAAGGCCGCAAAGGCAGCCAGAAAATTTGTCGTGCAACCCACGAAGAAATTGTCTTGTCTTTCAGCAACACCAAACAGAACAAAAACAATGTCATCGAAGTGGCTATGCCTGTGGGCTTATATTCTGAATTTGATGTCATGGCCCCTTGTGGTTTGTGTTCTGAGTCCGGCATTGTTGGCTTCCTAGACAGCCCAGACACTTACCTTTCTCCTGACCGCATGCGCGCCAGTTTGTTGTGGTTCACCAAGGGCTATGTGGAATATCAATTCCCCAACAACGCCCGCATTGCAGGCCAGACAGTGAAAGAGCTAGAGCTGGTCATGGAGCTTTCATCCGAAGTACCTGGCACGTCCGAAAACTGGCCTTCTGATATCCATATATCAATCAATGGCAAGACTGCAGCGATCTGGACAGCTCCTGGAGATTATGGCGATCACCAAGGCAAATACACACCCGATTGGTGGAAGCTTGCAGGCAGTCAGTATGGCCATTTAAAAAGCTTTCGTGTCACTAATGACGGTACATACGTCGATGGTGTACGGGTTTCTGATATCTCTTTGAAAGATCTCGCGCTTGAAGAGCATAGATCGATTCGGGTACGAATCTCTGTTCCCGATGATGCTGAACACCCTGGCGGCATCAATATTTTTGGCAAGCAATTTGGTAATTACGACCAAGACATTATTTTACGCCTTCAATCTTAAACATCTTATTTTCTGATGCAGATGTCAGCAAGCCTGCCTTAACAAATAAAATTTATAAACCCTATAAGTTTCAATACTTTAAAAAAACCAAAACACTTACCTCTTTCTTTTTTCGTTACAAATCTCACTCACCCATACCAATTTTGGTATTTATCTGCACAAAAAATATACGTCTTATTGATTGACCTCAGGTCAAATATGCTTTTAATATCCACTAATCAGATAAGAAACATAAATACAGATACTTAATAAATTCTTAAAAAATACAAAAATAAGAAAGGAGACTTCCATGCGCGCCAATGTGACCGCACATAAAGATTATGTGATTGCCAAAATAGACCCTCGCCTTTACGGCTCTTTCATCGAGCATTTAGGACGTGCTGTTTATAGCGGCATCTACGAACCAGGTCATGCAACCGCAGACGAACACGGCTTTCGCCAAGATGTGATCGAACTGATTAAAGATATAGACGTACCAGTTACTCGCTACCCTGGTGGTAACTTCGTTTCTGCTTACAACTGGGAAGATGGCATAGGGCCAAAAGAAGACCGCCCGACTCGCCTAGACCTTGCTTGGCATACTTCAGAAAGCAACGAAATAGGTATTCACGAATTTGCAGAATGGGCAGAACAAGCCGGTACAGAAATGATGCTAGCGGTGAATCTTGGCTCACGCGGCTTAGACGAAGCACGTGCTTTTCTTGAATATGTGAACCACCCTGGCGGCTCATATTGGTCTGACCTTCGCAAGCAAAACGGTCGTGAAGAACCTTGGGACGTTAAACTTTGGTGTCTGGGTAATGAAATGGATGGACCTTGGCAAATCGGACAAAAAACCGCCGCTGAATATGGTCGAGTAGCATTCGAAACCGCTAAAGCCATGCGCGCTTTCGACAAAAACATCGAGCTGGTTGTTTGTGGCTCTTCTTCCCCTAAAATGCCGACCTACCCTGAATGGGAAAGCACTGTACTAGATTACACCTACGACACAGTCGACTACATTTCACTGCATATGTATTTCGATAATCACGAAAAAAACACCGCCAATTACTTAGCCAAAGCCAGCTTGCTTGATAACTATATCGACACCATCGCAGCAGTCATTAAAGCCACTAAAGCCAAAAAACGCTCCAAACACGATGTGTATATTTCCTTCGATGAATGGAACGTCTGGTATCACTCTAACGAACAAGACAAAAAAATTCTCGGTGGCAATGACGGCTGGCCACATGCTCCAGCTTTGTTAGAAGACATTTACGACTTTACCGATACACTACAAGTTGGCTGTATTCTGAACACCTTTATTCGCCACAGTGATGTGGTCAAAATTGGCTGTTTGGCGCAATTGGTCAACGTTATCGCGCCGATTATGACAGTCAAAGATGGACCAGCGTGGCGTCAGTCGACTTACTATCCATATTTGTATGCGTCCCAATACGGTCGTGGCACAGCACTCAACCTTGCGGTGCAATGCCAAGGCTACGATACAGAGTTCGCCAGTGATGTTTCCTATCTGGATATTTCTGCCGTGGAATCCGATAACGATGGCGGATTGACCTTCTTCATCGTCAACCGCCACCCAGATGAAAGCATTGAATTAGATCTGTCTCTACAAGGCTTCACACACCAGAAAGTAATTATGGATAAAGTCATGTCAGGTCATGCACTTGACGCAAAAAATGGCCCAGATGCAGAGCAAGTAGCACCAAAAGATGGTCAAGGCGCATCTGTTACGCAGCAAAAACTAACGGCAAGCATTGCTCCTATGAGCTATCGCATGATTCGACTTGGGGTGTAACACCCCAAGATCTTCCGTTTAAAATTTGCTGAGAGAGGAAAACATGTCTGCATCTATCTCTATAAAAAATATAACAAAGCGATATGACAGCGTTACCGTATTAGACGACATTAACCTACACATTGAAGACGGTGAGTTTGTTGTATTCCTTGGTCCTTCTGGCTGCGGAAAATCCACCTTATTGCGCATGATTGCGGGGCTGGAATCCATTACAGAAGGTTCCATTGAAATTGGCGACAAGCGCATTGACACCTTACCTCCGGGTCAACGTGGCGTCGCTATGGTGTTTCAGTCCTATGCGCTCTATCCACACATGACGACTCGCCAAAACATGGCGTTTGGTCTAGAAAACGTGAAAGTAGCCCAAGACGAAATTGATCGTCGTGTTAATGATGCGGCGAAAATCCTCGAAATCGATCATTTGTTAGACCGTAAACCCGGACGACTGTCTGGCGGTCAACGTCAGCGCGTCGCCATAGGTCGCGCCATTGTAAAAGAACCAAAAGCCTTCTTGTTTGATGAACCACTATCTAACTTGGATGCCGCATTGCGCGGCAGGACGCGGCTGGAGCTAGCACAACTCCACCAGCGTCTTGGTTCGACTATGATCTTTGTTACCCATGATCAGGTGGAAGCTATGACGTTAGCAGATCGCATTGTCATCATGCACAACCAAAAAATTGAACAAATCGGCACGCCTATGGAAATTTACCAACACCCTGTGAGTCGTTTTGTCGCGGAATTTGTTGGCTCTCCACCTATGTCTATGTTGCCGATTAATAACATCCAACAAACCGCTAATGGCGTCACTGTTGAAGTCAGTAGAGCAGGAAGCATCGCCACAGCGATTACCCTTCCACCGGAGTTTAACGCCAAAGACGCAGTAATTGGCATTAGAGCGGAAGACACTGCAGTGGTTTCCTCAGAAGAAGATGGCCTTGATCTGACCATAAAAGTGGTTGAGCGTCTTGGTGATCGCACGCTGCTATATGGCACTTTAATCGACGGCACAGACCTTATCGCCGAAGATTCGGGTCGCTCAAAAGTGAAAGCAGGTGAAACAGTCAGAGTGTCGATTTCACCTCACGCTGCACATATCTTTGACGGTGATGGCCTTGCTCATCACAGTCAAATGGAGGTGTAAAATGGCGGAAAGTTATCGTCGTTCTCGTTGGACAAATGGCTTATTTGTCGTTCCCTATCTCAGCGTTTTTTTGACCTTGCTGGTATTTCCGCTTGGCTGGGGAATTTGGCTATCGCTTAATAAAGTCGATCTGTTTGGTGGCGAACGCTTCATTGGTTTAAAAAACTACGCGCGCGTTTTGAGCGATCCAATCTTTGGTCAAGCAGTAAAAAATACACTAATTTTCGTCGGCGTATCCGTGCCTACTTTGGTTATTCTGGGATTGTTTCTGGCGTTGGCCTTGAATAAAACCACCAAAGGCTCGTCCTTTTTAAGAGGTTTATTTTTTGCCTCTTCCATATTGTCCGTCACCATAGTGACGCTCATCTGGCGGATCGTGTTTATCCCTAATGACGGCTTAATGGCGTTGATTTTCAACTATTTTGGCTGGCAGCCAATTGGATTTCTTTCAACGACGGGCTGGTCACTGTTTTCAGTGGGCGTAGCAACCGTTTGGTGGTGCATTGGTTTACCCATGATGCTGTTCTTAGCCGCCTTACAACAGATACCAAAAGACCTGTATGAAGCGGCAGCGTTAGATAACGCCTCCCGCTGGCGCGTGCTTACGCGTATCACCCTACCATCCATTAAATCGACCATTATGTTGGTGGCCATCATTCAGGTAGTCATGCAATTCCAGTTATTTGGTCAGGCACAACTGATGACCAACGGCGGCCCTGCGGGCTCGTCACGACCCATTGTGATGTACATATATGAGATTGGCTTCTTACGTTGGGACATAGGAATGGGCGCAGCTGCGTCACAAATCCTATTCTTAATTATTCTGTGTGCCGCCATGCTGCAATATTGGGTCAGCACTCGTAAAGAGGAGACAGACGCATGAAAGCATTAAACTATTCGCCTGAGCATTTAACCTCGAACCGTCGCTTGTTCTGGATCGCGGCTGCACTTGGTGTCATCATGATGGCGCCAGTAGCTTGGATTATTGGCCTCTCGCTGAAAGACAACGCGGAATTGCTCAAAGGCACAGAAGCTGTCTTTTCATTTCCTTATACCTTGGTGAATTACGCCAACATCCTTGAATCTTCCAGCGTTTTTGGCTGGTTTATGAATTCGATGATAGTGGCGGTTGGGCAAACGTTTGGTGTCTTACTACTTTCTTCTCTAGCAGGTTATGCCTTTGCAAGACTGGAATTTCCATTCCGTAAGACATTATTCATCATTGTATTATTTGGCTTAGCGGTACCAGAACAAGCGGTGATTATTGCTCGTCATCAGATGTTTAACTGGTTTGATCTACACAACACCCACATTGGTTTGATATTGCCTAACTTGTCTTCGGCGTTTGGCGTTTTTCTAATGACGCAATTCTTTCGGGCTATCCCTAAAGAAATTGATGAAGCCGCCATGCTAGATAACACTTCAACTTTCCGTATCTTCTGGAAAGTATTGTTACCACTAACACTACCTGCACAAGCGACCTTGGGCATTTTCACTTTCTTGCAAGCTTGGAATGATTACTGGTGGCCGCTTATCTCCGCGACTAAATCTGACATGTACACACTCACTATAGGCATAGCCTCCTCGCAAACGAACTTTGCGCAATCCGAAGGATTAGGCTTTTTAGGGGCGCAAGCCATCTTCGCTTCCTTGCCCGTGGTGATCGTCTACATCTTCTTTCAACGCCACATAGTGACCGCGGTATCAGGAGGCGCCGTGAAATAACACTTGTCACAATGACTAAAAAATAATTTGAACTAAAAAGATCAGAAATTGGAAGTGAAATAGGGCTACAACAATAACAACGACCTAGGAGAATCAATAATGAAAAAGCTACTTCTTGGAACAACCGCAGTCAGCCTACTGGCGCTGTCTTCATGGGCCAATGCCAACACAACCATTGAGTTACAGCGTTTCTTTGGCGCTTGTGAAGCGGAATATGGCAAGACAACCGATGTGTCTGCTGCCGTTGGTGAATGCGGCATTATTACCACGCTAGTGAATAAATTCGAAGCGGACAATCCTGATATTGACGTGAAAGTCACCACAGTAGAATGGCCAGGATACGATCAACTCAACGCTCAGCTAGCGTCTCGATCCGCTCCAGATGTGGTCTCTATGCATTACTCTGCCATGTCAGATTACCAATCCCGTGGCCTTTTGGTTCCGCTTGATAAGTTACTAAAAGACCAAGGTATCAAAGCAACAGACTTTACAGACGCAGCTATTTCCAGTGTCACGAAAGAAGGCAAAGTCTATGCTCTTCCATTTGATAACTGGACCATGTTATTTCACGTAAATAACAATCTGATGAAAAAAGCAGATCTAATGAAAGCCGATGGCACGCCCATGCTACCAACCAGCCGTGATGAGCTTTTTGCGCAAGGCAAACAGTTCAACGAAGCGACAGGAAAGCCCTACTTAGTACAAGTTTTAGCTAACGAAACCGCCACGTACGCACGTATTTTTTATACCCTAATGATGCAACAAGACAGCAAATTTTTCGCCGATCCTGGCCATATTGATTTAAGTGGTGAAGATGCAAAAGCCGCACTTACCTTGATGAAAAACATCATGGACAAAGACTTAAGTACAAAAAATATGGATTACCCTGCTGCCGTATCAGCCTTTGCTAATGGCGCTGGCGGTATTGCAGTTAATGGGACCTGGTTAATTGGCTCTTATGACGCCCAATCTAAACAAGCCAATAACGCACTGTCTGACGGCTATAGTGTATTCCCTGTGCCTCAGTTTTTTAAACAAAAAGACGCCACTTATGCCGACGGACACGGTTGGGTTGTTCCTCGTGGTGATCGTAGCGATGAAAAAATGGCTGCTATTGGCAAACTGTTTAAATTCCTCTACGACAATGATTACGAATGGTCTCGTACTGGCCACTTGCCAACAGTCAAAAAAGTCATCGCCAGCGACAAGTTCAAATCCTTACCGCATCGTAGTGATATTGCAAAAATAGCCACAACAGGACAAGCCTTACCAGCTGGGGTATTACGACAATTTGCCATTCAAGACATTCTTGGTGAAGAACTAGGTTCTGCCGTTACTGGCAACAAATCAATAGACGATGCGTTAGAAACAGCGCAATATCGCATTAACGACTTGTTAGAAAATATCTGATTTATCTATATATCTATACTTTCGGGAGCTTCGGCTCCCGTTTATTTGAAAAGGATACTTCCGTGAACCTCGCTCCAGACTTAAACCAAGTTCAATCTGTCACGCTAAAAAACGCGCAACTCAAGGTGTCTATTTTGACATTAGGCGCTAGCATCCAATCTATTTATCTAAATGGCTACGAACATTCTTTAGTTTTAGGCTCGCCAAAGTTGTCCGATTACCTTCAGGGGGCAAAATACTTTGGTGCAGTCGTCGGTCGAGTGGCAAACCGAACCAATAAAGGCCATGCAGTCATTGGCGATCAAACCTATCAATTACCACCAACCTTGCCAGAAGCACATCATTTACATGGCGGCCCAGCTGGAACAGGCAGCAAGAACTGGTCAATCATTCAACAAAATGACGACATGGTTCAGCTGCAAACCAAGTTAGCTGACAGTGAAATGGGTTATCCAGGCAACATGATTATCGATGTGTTTTATCGTCTACTCGATAGCACTTTGGAAATGGAAATCACTGCCACCACAGACAAGCTAACGATTTGCAATTTTGCTGGTCATAGCTACGTAAACCTTGATGGCAAAGGCTCTATTTTAGATCACCAACTTAGTATCCAAGCCGATCATTATTTACCAGTCGATGCAGGGCTTATTCCAACAGGAGAAGTTACTCCAACTGCTGGCAGCGCGTTTGATTTTCACCAACTTCGAACCATTGGTCGTGACGATTATCCTGGGTTAGACACTAACTTTTGTCTTTCTCTTGCTAGTCACCGCCCAATACAAACGGTAGCAACACTAAAAGGCCCCATCACCGGACTCACATTAGATTACCAGACGACTGAGCCAGGACTGCAAGTTTACGATGGCCGTCATATCCAACTTGATGCTGAATCGAATATTAACCAAGGCGCATTGACAGCTTACGCAGGTCTTGCCCTTGAAGCCCAGCATTGGCCGGACGCGATTAACCAATCTCACTTCCCGCCAATCTTACTTGCACCAGAAGATACTTACCGACAAGTTACGCGGTATGCATTCGAGTAATCTTTAGATTTAAACAGGATATAAACAAAAAAAGGGCTTGCTACAACGAATGTAGCAAGCCCTTTTTTACATGTGAAAATTAATCTTACAGCGACAGAGTAAAGGTTCCCTCTGGCGTGACAGGAAGATATTTTTTGTAGAAGTCCAAATAAGCTTGTTCAGGGTTCAGGTCTGCGAACAAATCTGGATACATGGCTTTTGCATAGAACTCTATCATTGCCGCATCTAAAATAGTACGACATGCACCATGATAAGCACCGTATAAACGATTGTTTTTCACTGCTGAAATAGAAGACCAACCCAAACGATCTTTGTAACCTTCCAGACGTTTAAGTGCCTCGGCTTTATCTACACCCTGGCCCATCAACATAGAATCAGAACCCTTGCCTGTTTCATAACCCGTAATAACAATGACATCAGGGTTCGAAGCAATCACTTGCTCAGGGTTCAATTTCCCCCACCATTCAACAAACGGTGCAGAAATATTATCGCCACCCGCCATAGTAGAGATCGCACCCCACATGTTTTTACCAAAAGTAAAACCAAGCTCTTGTACACCAGAAGCACCAAACTCGGTATACACTTTTGGTACTGGCAAATTAGCATCTGCAAGGCGCTTACTGATGCTTTCAACGGTTTTCTTATATTCTGCAGCAATCGCCGCCGCGCGTTTTTCTTGCCCTGTAATGACACCGATTAACTCAGTGCTTTTAATATGTCGCTCTAACGTTTGCGCGTTGTAATCCACCACGATGATTTTAATGCCGGCATTTTCAAGGCGTTCAATATCCGTTCCTAAGCCCTTATATTGCCAGTCGGCCAACATCAATACATCTGGATTCAAGCTAATTACTTTTTCTACAGAAAAAGTTTGCGTATCAACACGTCCAATGCCAGGAATATTTTCTAAAGATGGACGATGTTTAACATACATTTCCCAGTTCGCAGGACGCGCTTGCCAAATGTATTTAGACATACCAACAACCTTGTCGTAAGCGGCTTCCGTGCCGATAGCCATATAGTCTTCAGGATAAAACCCGACAATGACACGTTGAGCTGGCGCATTAAATGTTACCTCACGATCAAGAACATCCTTCACCGTAACTTGACCAGCCCAGGTTGCACTCACAAAAAGAGTGAACAGAAGCATTACAAACGACTTAACCATACTGACACCTTCATTAGTAAATTTGCCCGGTATGATAATCGTTATCACTTCATATTAGAAAGGAATTTTAAAAAACACCTAAAAGAAAAAGCTCCGCCCCAATTAAGGAGAGAAGCTTTAGTAGGTTAACTAGGAAAGAACGCAGAATTTTTATTCAGTACGGAAACGAACAACCATAGAATGCAGTTCTTTGCTCAATTGATCCTGCTTCTTACAAAGGCTTGCTACATCGCCAGAGATGCTAGAAACACGGTGTGCTGCTTCGCTGATGGCACCAATATTCTCATTAACACCTTCGGTCACTGCTCGCTGTTCTTCTGCAGACGCAGCCGTTTGCATCGTCATATCGCGCATTTGCTTAACAACTTCTTCTATTTGCTCAAAAGAATCAAGCGCCTGATCAGATAAGCTAATCGCATTCTCAGATTCTGCTAAACTTGTCACCATAGAATCCGACGCTTGCTTAGTTCTGTTAGCAAGAAGCCCTAAGATATTACTAATCTGCTCCGTCGACTCTTGTGTACGCCCCGCAAGGGTTCTTACTTCATCAGCGACTACAGCAAAACCGCGCCCCTGCTCACCGGCACGAGCCGCTTCAATAGCCGCGTTCAACGCCAACAAGTTAGTCTGCTCAGCAATCGCCTGTATAGTCGATAGAATCTGATTAATATTAACGGTTTCTTTTTGCAATTCGGTAATGATTTGGTTCGAATCTTTCAAACGAGCACCTAAACGATTTACGCCTTCAGCACTGTTCTTAAGAAGATTTTTTCCGGCGATGGTTGTCTCCAATCCTTTCTCAGAAAACTGAGCAGAATTAGCACAACTTTCCGCCGCTTCATTAGATGCAATCAGCATTTGCTGCCCTGCTTCTGCGATTAGTTCGATAGACTGCAATTGATCCGTCGCTGACTGAGCCACTTCATTTGCTTTCGCTGAGGTTTCAGCAGCAATTTTATCGATCTGTATACCGGAATGCTTAATACCAAGAATAAGTTTACGAGTTGACTCAATAAACTGATTAAACCAATTAGACAATGTACCTGTTTCGTCATTGGTTTTAATGTCAATTTTGGATGTTAAATCACCTTCACCTTCTGCAAGAATACGTAAGTGATCTGATACAGATTCAATTGGAGTGATTAAGCTTTTCGCCATCAAATAAGCAACAAAACCAAAAACAATCAATAACAAGATACAAACAATAGCCGTGGTTTGAATTAGCTCCACAGTACTAGAGTAAATTTCGGACGCTGGCATTAAACCAATAAACTTCCATTTTAAATTCGGAGAAGTGTAAACATCGGCATAATAATCTTCACCATCCAATTTAAAGTTAATCAAACCTGAAGAAGTTTGAGCGATTTTTTGATACGCCTCACCCGTTACCTCACTGATTTTCTTGAAGTTATTATCTGCATGGAGGGCATCAACCAAAATAGTACCGGTATTTTCAATGACCATAATAGTACCGGAGTTACCCAACTTAGTTTTATTCGCCATTTCAGTGAGAGTTTTGATCGACACATCAACCGCAACGACACCACCAATAGCATTGCCTTTTTTATAAGTCCGAACAGCAGACACATAAACAGCATCATCAGGCTCCCAATAATAGGCATCACGCAACGCAACTTTACCAGGCGTTTCCATCGCTCTTGTATACCAACCACGTTGCTTAGGATGCCATTCAGCGTATTCATAAGTCCCCGGCCATTCTAAATAACCGTCACCATCGTCTCCCATATAAACATAAACAAAATTGGGATTATTTTTACCAATCGCCTCAAACATATTAAAAACATCTGCTTCGCGGCCACCATTTTGTTCTGCAATTTTGCTTGGTGCCTTTCCTTTTGCCTCAAAATAAGTCGTTAATGGTGCTGCATCAGTGACAGTAACTGGATCACTCTCAGCAATAAAACCAACAACATACTTAATGTCATTCATAAATTGATCAAAGGATTTTTCAACAGCGCCCAATGTTTGTCCGCTATTTTTTGAAAAGTTTTTTAGTGCTTGGTCTGACGCGAGGAAAGCAGTTATGGAACTGACAACTAAGACGGGCAACAAGGTAGCGATTGAAAAAGCAATCAATAACTTCGTTTTGATTTTCATAGAATTCACCCAAATATTATAATAGCCATATGGAGCCAAGAAGGAATTTTTATAAATTCACCAGCTGATCATCAACATTAACTTATACATTGAAAATGATTATTAATAACCCAAAAACATCATCATTAATGACATTATAAAAAAGGCCATAACGAAATATTTTTATTTCCTTACTACTTTATTATCCATATACCTAGACAAAGTACTGCATAAGAAGCGTATAAACCATAGCAAGTTTCAAAACGTAACAATTATGGAAAGAATATAGAGAAAGTCTAATTTAGAGAGATTAGACTCATAAAAAATGGGGGAAATGAAAATCTCATTATGAAGTAATACAACTTAGACAAGTTTACTACTTCACAACAGAGATTTATTGATAGACATAAAGCTTATATTTCAAAAAGCCAATGTTAACTGAACGCCGCCATAACTGTAGAAACTTCGGGCAAAACAGTTGTGTTGTCCTTTTGCATTTCAATACAAAGGTCTTTTACAAAGGGAGTTTGCTCGGGATATGCCTGCAACCAAGACAGCACAGCAGACTGCACTTGTGCCAAACTTTGCTCTTGAGTAACAGGCGCTCCTAGCGCGATGAGTCTTTCTTTAAAATCGACTTCGTCGACCAAATCTACAATCATCATTTTGCATACCTATAAACAAACAATTTGTTCAATCAATAACCAATGGGACATATAGCTTATACCTAAACGAACACTTAGCGAACCACTTTTTCTTCTAATAAAAGATCAAATATGGCTTGGGCTTTTTCTGCAGCCGTTTCGTCCTTCATTACTTTGCCACCACTGCCCATAGGTTTTGCAGTTGCCGCCTTCATTCGGTCTGCAGCCGTTTTTGCTTTTACCACCTTGATGCGCTTAGGACGAGGTTTGGCGGCGCTGATTTGCCATTGACTTGCGGCTTCATCAACAACAGAGTCAACATTTAACACTTTGACATCTGCTCTTAATCCAGGACCAAAAGCCGTTTGACGCGCCTCTTGCGCGGCATTATCAACACTTGCAATAAATGGTAACTTCACCGTTACGGCACGGCGCTGACCACGAGGCAAAGCCAGCAAGACTTCGGCCGCCCCCCCCTGAATACTGATAATATCAGCCACTCTTGGCACTAGAGGCCATCCTAGTTTTTCGGCTAATAGATATGGCAACATACCAGACGACTCGCCGCTTTCGGCACGAACTCCCGTTAGCACCACATCGATACGCTTGTCTTGTAAGAACGAAACCAGCACAGGCACAGCATCACAATCACTCTCTTGCTCCAATACGGTTAACGAAAGCAATCCCATACCTGCATATTGCCTAAGGACTTGCTCTTGAGCATTGCCAGCATGCACTACCGTCAGTTCGGCACTCGCCAATTTCAGACCCAGTTCTACAGCGCGACCATCTTGTTCGGCACGGCGAGAACGACCGGATTGAGGATGACGACCAACAGACACTAATGAAACAACTTTGACGCTAGGCTGCATCGCTCTTCTCCTCTTGATTTTTAGATGATGAATACGCTTGAGCCAGTCTAGTCAGTTCGGCCAATATCTCTTCACTATCAGCAATGACAGCCAAGTCTGCACGTTTCACCATATCACAACCAGCATCGGTGTTAATCGCAATCACCTTGTCACATTGACCGATACCTTGCATATGCTGAATCGCACCAGAGATACCAACAGCAAGGTAAACTCGCGCCGTAACCCAAGTACCCGACGCACCCACTTGACGAGAACGCGGCATAAAGCCATCGTCCACAGCAACACGGCTTGCACCTTCTGTAGCACCAAGCACTGCAGCAGTGGAATGAAATTGATCCCAGTTATGAATGCCATTACCTGCTGACAAAATAAACTCAGCTTCTGCCAAAGGCACCGCATTTGAATCAACAGCAATTAAGCCTTTATCCACAACGGCAGGAGATACTTGTTCAATGCTATCAAGTGAGATTGGCAATACCTGATGACGAGTTTCGTCTATCGCGTCACCACACTCTTCCATCAAGGTTAAAATCCGCGGTGTGTCACGCAAAATATCATGACTAGCAGACGCTCCTCGGCACACAGTTTGCTCAGCATTTACTTGCCAAGCCTGAGCTGCAAGACGTTCGCCCAAACGCGCAGATAAACGACAAGCCAGATCCGTTCCACCATGAACACTGTCAGGAAACAACCAATGATGAGGTTTATATTGCGCTTCTATTTTCTGCAACGCAGTTAGCCTAGCTTCTGGTGCAAAGCCTTCGTACTCAGCACCTTCGAGGTGAATCAATCTATCAACACCCGCTAAATCACATTGTGTTTCTTTGTTTTCACCAAAGCACACCAGCGTCACGGCACCATTGCGCCTAGCAACCAACTGATGCGCCAAGCCAAGAATATCTTTATCGTGACCAGTCAAACGACCACCCACCATATCCGCCACCACCATGATATAAAAATCTGGGTTTTCGACAATATGCAAAGGCAACTGTACTTCTTTTGCCTCGCCTGAGCGTTTTTTGCCACCAACGGCAGCAGAAGATACGTTAGCCCTATCTATACGTTTAATGCCGTTTGGACCAATAAATCCAATAACATGTGGATTCTTACGCAACAACCCAGAAGGTCCACGCACCTCACCACTTCCTGCATGTAACATTTCACCATGTAAAGGGTGTAATCGGTTGCGCGCTATCCATTCTGCTCTCGGGTCTCGTCGAAACAGGTTATCTAAAGAGCTGTCTTTTGATGATAAATCACTCATCAGTGTGTCTCCTCAATTAACTGCCCAGCAAGAATTTCAGCAATATCTTTTACAACGGGTCTAGGCTCGACGACACCTTCCAACATCGCTGTACATTGCTGACAACCAACAGCAACCATGTCTGCACCCGTGCTGATAACGTCTTCCATACGCATATCGGCAATACGACGCTCGCCAGGAATATCGGTAATTGGCGCACCACCGCCACCGCCACAACAACGTGAGCGATAACGAGAACGTTCCATTTCAGCCACTTCAATCCCCAAACTCGCCAACAACTCGCGCGGAGCTTCGTATTCCCCGTTATAGCGTCCCAAATAACATGGATCGTGATACGTTACCTTACTGCCACCTTGTAGAGGACTTAAATTAAAACGGCCTTCTTTTATTAAGCGATTCAAAAATGTCGTATGATGCAGTACCTCTACGCCTTTAAGAGCATCAGAACCAAAATCCCCATATTCATTTTTCAAACAATGGAACGCGTGTGGATCTGTCGTCACAATTGTCTTAAAACTATATTTCGACAAAGTCGCTAAGTTACGTTTCGCCAAACTTTGAAAAGCGGCATCGTCACCTAGTCGACGAGCAACATCACCACTGTCTAACTCTTCGTCACCCAAAATCGCCACATCGACATTGGCGGCTTTCATCAACTTCACGAAAGAACGCAAAATTCGCTGGCTACGCATATCAAAAGCACCGTCAGAGACCCAAAACAGCACATCCGCCTGTTTCACATCCTTCATAACATTCAAATTTTGATCTGCTGCCCAATGCGTACGGCTCGCTGGTGAGTAACCATTCGGGTTATCCGTAGCGATAATATTTTCCAGAACTTGTGCACCTTTATTTGGTGTCTCACCTTTTTCAAGGGTCAAGAAACGACGCATGTCAACAATGGCGTCAACATGTTCAATCATCATCGGACACTCTTCTACGCAGGCGCGACATGTTGTACATGACCAAAGCGTATCTGAACTAATCAAACCATTGGTTATAATCTGGTCTGGCGCACCTTTAGCGTTACCAACCTCAACACCTGGGTAAGGGCTACCAGCATACTTTTCATCAGTACCACCAGCAAAACCCACCACCATATCTTGAATAAGTTTCTTTGGGTTAAGTGGTTGACCTGCCGCGAACGCAGGACAAACTGCTTCGCAACGACCACATTGCACACAAGCATCGAAGCCTAACAATTGATTCCATTTAAAGTCTGTTGGTTTAGCTACACCATGCACCTCTTTAATGGTAACGCCATCACCAAAGTCCACAGGTTTCAATCCAGTGGATCGGCCACCGCCAAAACGTTCAGAACGACGGTGAAACGCCAGATGCAAAGCCCCCGCAAAAGCGTGTTTCATCGGTCCGCCCCATGTCATGCCAAACAACATTTCACTAAGGCTCATTAAAATTAGCACAGACAATACAAGAGTGAGTATCCAACCACCCGTTCCTTCTGGAAGGATTCCAGCTGCAGGTAAAGTCAGAACAAAAAAGGTAATCGAAAACGTTAGCAAGCTTTTTGGCAAGCGCATCCACGGCCCTTTGGAAAGGCGTGATGGCGGATTCATTCGGCGCTTATAAACAAACAGAGCACCACAGAACATCAGCACTAAAGCTGCTAATAGCGCCCAAGCAAGAATTTCACTCTTAACGCCAAATAGGTGAACAAACAGAACTAACACCATTGCTAAAACGAAACCACCGCCTGTCGCAACGTGAGTACGAGACATATACTTATCTCGCTCTACAACATGGTGAAGGTCATGCAGATAACGTTTCGGCATAGCCAGCAAACCAGCCAGAATATCGACTTTTTCAGCCTGTCCTGCGCGCCATAAATTCATGCGGCGAACAGCACCAATCCCTGCTAGTACAAGAAGAAAACCAATCAAAGTTGGAGGTAACCAATCAAGAATCATGATGAATCCTCATCATTATAAATACAGAAGGCACATACTGTATTTACCAATATATGCATTAGCGATGTCACAAGCGAAGTAAAGACAAGGAAAAATGAACACGAAAGCACAGTTTGTAATGATAAATGAGCATTTCGAGTTCATTTTAACTCAGCATTTACGAGCGCAGTAATCGCTCCCCTACAAGTCTTTACAAAGACGAAGTGCATCGTACATAGCCGCATGGACGTTACGCTGAGACACACAGTCTCCCAAACGCCACAAGATCATACCTTCACCTGAACCACCATCCAGTACTGGCTGAGGCTTAATATCAAATAAGGCTTCGTTATCAATTTGACCTTTATTACGTGAGCTGGCTTTCAAAGCGTAATACAGTTCCTCATTTGGACGAGTACCGTTTTCAATCACGACCTGGTCTATAACACGCTCTTCTTTTTGCGCGGTATATTCATTCTCAAGCACGGCTACTAAACTGTTTCCTTCACGATACACTTTATCAAGCAGCATATCTGACGTCATAATGACTTCTCGCTCGTATAAAGAACGATAGTAAGTTGGGAATGTTGTACCACCTACACCTACACCTGGTTTTATATCGTCTGTTACCAATTCCACTAAAGAGCCTTTAGAAGCCAAGTAGTCCGCTGCAGACATACCAGAGAATTCACAGATCGTATCGTAAACCAAAACATTTTTACCTGGCTCAACGGCGCCGCTCAGAATATCCCAAGAAGAAACAACCAAACCTTCCGCCGCACCCCAATGCTCATTCTGATCAATAAATGGTCGACCACCGGTAGCCAAAATACACACATCTGGATTCAGCTCTTTAACCATCGCCTCATCCGCTGCAGTATTTAAACGTACGTCCACACCCAAGCGTTCTACTTCCATAACCAACCAACGAGTAATACCCGCAATTTGATCACGTTGAGGCGCTTTAGCAGCAAATACTAACTGCCCACCTAGCTCCTCAGCTTTCTCAAGCAAGGTCACTTTATGACCGCGCTCCGCTGCGACACGAGCCGCCTCTAATCCACCAGGACCACCACCGACAACTAGCACGTTACGAATAACGCCTGTGGTTTTCTCAATAATATGTGGCAAGCCCATGTATTCGCGCGATGTCGCCGCGTTCTGAATACACAACACGTCCAAACCTTGGTACTGGCGGTCGATACAATAATTTGCACCAACACACTGACGAATTTGGTCAACTTGATCCATCTTAATTTTGGCAATAAAGTGCGGATCAGCAATATGCGCTCGTGTCATGCCGACAAAATCTACATAACCCGCTTCAATAATACGTTTCGCTTGGTTTGGATCTTTGATGTTTTGTGCATGAATAACCGGCACTTTAACCACTTCTTTGATACCAGCAGCCAGATACAAGAATGGCTCAGGCGGATAGCTCATGTTTGGAATAACGTTAGCCAAAGTATTGTGAGTATCACAACCAGAACCAACTACACCAAAATAATCCACCATGCCAGTCGCATCGTAATATTGAGCAATTTTCTTCATTTCTTCGTGGCCTAAGCCATCAGGATGGAACTCATCACCTGTGATACGCATACCCACAACAAAATCAGGTCCTACTTCGGCACGAACGGCTTTGAGCACTTCCATACCAAATTTCATACGGCCTTCAAACGTACCACCCCATTCGTCGGTACGCTTGTTTACGCGTGGTGACCAGAACTGGTCGATCATATGTTGGTGAACCGCAGACAGCTCAACACCATCCAAGCCACCTTCTTTCGCACGACGCGCCGCTTGAGCGAAATCACCAATAACGCGCCACATTTCCTCTACTTCAATCGTTTTACAAGTCGCACGGTGAACTGGCTCACGAATACCAGAAGGCGACATTAGGTTAGGCCAGTTTTCACCGTCCCAACGAGAACGACGTCCCATGTGAGAGATCTGGATCATGATCTTGCCACCATGCTTATGAACCGCATCAGCAAGATTTTGGAAATGAGGAATAATGCGATCTGTCGAAAGATTGACCGAACTCCACCAACTTTGTGGACTGTCAATAGACACCACACTAGAGCCACCACAAATACAAAGACCACAGCCACCTTTGGCTTTTTCTTCGTAATATTTCACGTAACGGTCTGTTGTCATGCCGCCATCAGTCGCATATACCTCTGCGTGAGCCGTACTAACGATACGATTGCGGATAGTTAATTTATTAATATTGAGTGGCTCGAACAACGCATCATACTGGGACATAACATCCTGCCTTCTTGGAAACGACGTTTAACTTTTACTGTTGTGGTCATCACCTGCCCGTGGTGACCTCATACATTTAAGCTCTGATTAAAAAACTAAAGTGGAGAAACTTGGAAATAACCTACATCACAACCTTCTTCGGCTGCGCTCTGGGTTTGAATCGCTTTAGTGCGGGTCGTCAAACCCTTGCTTTCTAGGATCTGATCCAACGCACCAGCAAACCAACCCGTAAACATATAATCCACCTTGCGGTTAACTTTCTTACCGTGGATTTTTTCGTAGTGATAAACAAAGGCCGAGTTTTCCAAACGCACTTTTGCCGTGCCTTTCTCGATGTCCAACTCTTCAGTAATAAAAAAGCCCCAACCGCGCTGCGATAGGCGTTTCAAATAATGGTGCCAAATCTCCTCGCCATAAATACCATGGCATTCAGACTCTTGCTCACACCAAAAATACGCCGACTTATAACCCGCTTTATATAGGATCTCGGCATAACGCTCGGCACCGATTTCGTCTTCTATTCCCATGTGGTTATTAACAAAGAAGTGACGCGGCACATACAGCATAGGCAGCGCATCCGTCGTCCAAACGCCCGTCTCATCATCAACAACTATCGGCATTTCTGGCGCATGTGTAGACATGTTCAATTCCTTAAATTCTTTTCGTTAAAATCAAATCCTGCAAAGCATTACGAGCCTAGTCGATTGACTATTCTCCCCAGACTTCCTGCAAAAGGTTCACCCAATTCTCACCCATAATCTTCACCACCTGACGCTCACTAAAACCATGTTTCAACAAGGCTTCGGTTAAATTCGGGAAGTCGCCAACGGTGCGCATACCAAGTGGATTAATGATCTCGCCAAAGCGCGTCAAACGGCGGGCATAACCTTTGTCGTGGGTTAGGTATTCGAAGAAGTCGTAACCGTGACCTTGAGTAAAGTCAGTGCCGATGCCAATCGCGTCTTCACCAACAATGTTATAAATGTATTGAATGGCTTCCACGTAATCGTCTATGGTCGCGTTAATACCGGCTTTTAAGAAAGGCGCGAACATGGTGACACCGACAAAACCACCGTTGTCGGCAATGAACTTAAGCTCTTCGTCAGTGCGGTTGCGTGGATGTTCTTTTAAACCCGCTGGCAAACAATGGGAATACGCCACAGGCTTCTTCGATTCGATGATGACTTCTTTCGCGGTATTTGGTCCAACATGAGACAAATCACACAACATACCAACACGATTCATCTCCGCCACAATCTCACGACCGTAACCCGACAAACCACCGTCACGCTCGTAACAACCTGTACCAACCAAGTTTTGCGTGTTGTAGCACATCTGCACAATGCCCACGCCAAGGTCTTTAAAAATCTGCACATAACCGATTTGATCTTCAAACGCATGGGCATTTTGAAAGCCCATCATCACACCTGTTTTGCCTTCGGCTTTAGCGCGATGAATGTCTTTCGTCGTGTAAACCTTGGTAAGCAAATCACTGTTGGCTTCGATCAACTGGTTCATCTCAACCACATTGCGAACCGTGCCCTCGAAGTTTTCCCAAAACGACACAGTACAATTCGCCGCCGTCAGCTTCCCCTTGGCCATGTCTTCGAATAACTCGCGATTCCACTTCGCACAAATCAAACCGTCAATAATAATAGACTTATCGTGTAGCTCTGCTGCGTTCATTGCTCTTCCTTACCTATCAAATATGGGCTTTTTAAAGGAGTGACTATCAATGAACTCAGTGTAATTTTTAGCTACAGGCAGGAGGTGGCTGGAAACGACTAGAGGTAGACTAAAAGCGACTTAGTGGCATAGTCGCTTTAAAACCATTTTTGTAAGTCGTCCTTCAGGGCGACAAGAAACTCAGTCCCCGCTCAAACGCTTTGTATTCATGGCATTTATTCCGCCTTCCCCTTTTTTTCAAGGGGAAGGCGGAGGATGGGGTTAAGCTCTTTTGATCGTTTGAGCTTTTATTGACCGGATGCTCGAAATACTAAGGGGACGAATCCCTTTTTGACCACAGCCCGACAAGACGTAATTTGTTGTGTTAAAATTTTTTGTCGGCATAAATGCCGACCTACAAGTGATTGGTTTGTAGTGGGTTTTGTAGGTCGCGGCTTTAGCCCGACAACGTAGACTAAGAGACCAAGGGGTCAAAAAGGGCTTTGACCCCAGGCGTGAAGACAGTGCTATTTCTTAACGATTAATTCTTCTAGCTTCAATCCTGTGGCTTTTTGGATGCTGCGCCATAGGTAATAAAAAATAGCCATTAACATGATCATAGAAGGAATGGCGATCATTGGATAGCTGTATAACGTCATTTGCCCTAGTTCTTCATTAAAGGCTTCGGTTCCCGCTGGGCTGGTGACGATCCATTTCGCCAAGACATAATTCATCGTCGCAGAAAAAGCAAAAGAGCCGGCGATAAAATATGTAGCTTTCATGAGGCGTTTTTCAAACATTTCTGTGCTGTTGTTCTCTTCTAGTTTTTGCTTGATGGTATCCACATCCATGATCGCCGCATTGAAGAACATGGCTCGCACCAAAGGGTAAGGCGTAAAAGTCGATACCAAAACGCCAATCCCGATGACAGCGGGAATAGCAGCTTCTTTTATCGCTAACCATTTATTATCCAATTCAAACAGGCCAATGCTGCCCGTCAGCAACACGCTCACCAAACCTAACAAGGCGATGAAGTTAAACTTGCGATACTTAATTAACTCGTAAATCCCCCAACCAAGAGGAAACGCCAGCGCCGCAAGCAAACCACCGGTCGTACCTAGCTTATCTTCACCACTCAACTTCATTAAAATTAACGACGGCAAGATGACACTAACAATAAGGTCTATCATAGGACGCGGTTTGTGTTCGGGAGTGTTACTCATAATTTCTGGTTCCAAGTTTAATTCAAATGCTAATGGCGACTATCATAAAGGAAAAATGCGCACTGTGGTGAGTAGACAGTGTTTTTTGATAGAAGTGCCAGAGGATTTGTGGATTTCATCTTTTTTTGGCTCCATTCGAATGCTTTATATTCCTGACCTTTACTCCACTATTTAATTCAGCAAAGGCTGGGCGTGTAACTTTTGCCAAACGATGCAAAACGCCACCTTAAAAGAAAAGCAAAAAATCTTTTATCGGGCTATCGCCCAAACGTCTCATTTGCTGTGTTTACGCAACCTTTAGCAAGACGATTTAAACCGTAAGGCATGGATTGATTTTGATGCTTTTAGGAAGGGGATTTTTAACTGACTCTGAAACTCCATAGGGTCCCGCACTAAGGATTGCGTCGAACGAGCTTTTCCTTAGCAACTAGTTAAAAATAAATCTAAATCAATTTTTCAGTAAAAGTTTGCATTTTCATGCATAGCTTAAAAGCACTACTCGTTTGCTTCATGATTGAACTTATTTATATTTCATTTATATCACTCAAGCACCAATGAAATCTTTATAGGTAAAATCAACGAGAGGTGTAAAATTGATACCAGTCAAACAATAGGTATTGTAGGCATCAACAAAGTCATCATTACAATAAAACTCTGCACCACCTAGCTTACTCTTAAAAATAACTTTTTTATCTACATCGTCACTTTTAAAAACTATACTCTTATAGCCAACGGGAAGCCCATCAAAATAGTCTCTTTCACTTAAAACCAGATCTTCTTTACCAAAAACAAGAGGGTTGAAAAGGTATTTCAAGTCTCCTTCAACATTAATTTTCAAAAACTCGCCATACGAAGAAAGCAACTTAAATAACGTATCATGTGCTTTTTCACTTAAAAAAATCAGACCAGCCAGAATATTAATATCAACGTTAGCTTCCTTAGCGTCTCGTAAATATTTAAAACATATCGTCTCAGGCCAAAATTCAGTTAAAGTATTATTTTCATGATGCATATCCATCAAATAGTGTAATGGATTGACATTATCGCTCATTTTCGTCTTAATTTTTTCCACAACCTCAAAATAATCAAAATCAATTACATCACATGTGTTTTCATAATTCCTTGGAACATAAATCAAAACTCACCATCCTAAGCCTTATTTTTTGGCATCATTACATTTTGTGGCATTGTTCCCATTTTAATCTTTAATTTAACTTGTCTCAACAAATTCACAAATTGGGTTTTATTTACTTGGGCTCTTAACGTATCCGAAATCCACAACTCATAGTTATGCCTATGAAGACGTCGATGAGAAACGGTATCCGCCGTTGCCCAATCAAAATCCTTACCTTTTTCGGTACCATATAACCACACTCCATTCATAGGATCATTGATACCTATTCCATGTGTATGTAATTGCAAGCGGGCTCTAAGCAAAGGCATTGCTACAAAACGACCTTTTCCAGGAATTATATGATGAGCCTCATGCTTAACTGTCGGCTTAGGTTCCCCTACCGCAGTCAAAAACCTAGCAAGTTTATTGGTTGGATGGTGATTTTCTTTGAGTAAAGTTTCTTCATCTGATAATTCGTTAGCAGCTCTATACGCGTCTAAAGATTCTTGTATCACGGTAATCGACTCTAACCTCTTGCGCTCTTTTTCGAGGTGATTATAGTCTTGATTTAATCTATCAATTATTTCTGAGTCTTTTGAACCTCGCAGTTTTGCTTTTCTATCATAAAAAGCTTTGGCTTTTAACTCATAGTTATAAATAGCCATTTCTAGAGGTGTGGGATTGGAAGGCCGATCAGGTTGTGGATAAATAGCTAATGGCTGCAAAATAAGCTCCTTTTATATCTGCACTGTAAACTGGATACAACATTACTAGAATGCATTTTAGCGCGACTCCATAATATGACACAAGATAGTCGTTTACCCGCTAGCCCTTTCGCTTCAACTCACCAATGTTAAGTTGCCACTTCCATTCTTGCACGCGTAACTTTTGTCAAATGATACAACTTAAGTCTTTTAAATCAATAACGAAAAAGGCCGCCAATTGCTTGGCAGCCTATCTGGTTTCGCAGGTCATGATGTTATTGAACTACTTTTCCGTTATCCGAATACAGTTGCGGCCGCTCTCTTTGGCTTGGTACAAGGCAGAGTCTGTTTGTTGGAATAATTGTCGCGGATCTGTAGTTTGTTCTGGCCAGCTTGAGATACCAATGGATATGGTGATATTTTCGAGCAAATTCCCTTCATACTCTATTTGCGTTTTTTCAACAGCGGCCCTCAGTTGCTCGGCTTTACGTAGGCAGTCTTCACTTCTGACTCTTGGCATAACAACGACAAACTCTTCACCTCCTAAACGACAAACAATATCGCCTTCATGGAAAAAGTGACTCAGTAGGCTGGCAAGGGTTTTTAGTGCTTCATCACCCGCAGGGTGACCATAGGTGTCGTTGAAGGTTTTAAAGTAATCGATATCACAAATCAGTAGGGATAACGCTTCTTGATTTCGTTCTGCCGCTGCAATTTCACATTCCATGACTTCAGAGAAAAAGCGTCGGTTTTTTAACCCTGTGAGCTCGTCTTCATAGGAAAAACGTTGTAGTTCCTCGCGTAAGGCTATATTCGCTAAGGTAATGTTTATTTTTTCTATGGCTCGCTTTAGCAGTTTCATAAAGTGCGCAATGGGATAACCATTGAGCACTTCTGTTGCCTGAACTTGCAGCATCGCAACATAACGAACAGAACCTTGCTGATTAACGAATCTAAATGGAAAAACGCCCTGCTCGTTATTAAACTTAAGCTTAATCAGCGCGGTATTATCAGGGAGAGGAGCGTTAATTCCCTGCCCCCAGCTATGGACCTTTTGCCACCCATCGGTACTCGCTATGCTAAATACACCAGAAAAAGGCATGCAAAGCGCTTCAATGTTATTGGCTATCTTTTCAATTCCCATTTCTAGTGTATGACAGCTTTCCAGCTCAACGATGACATCACTGACAATTTCATTCTTTTCCTGTTGAAATAACAGCCCATTAGCGCGAAGTGCCTCTTGCTTTACCATGATACTAAGCTGCTCGGTACGCTCAATGACTTTAGACTCTAATGAAATATTCAGCTTCGCCAATCGGCGCTGAGTCGACAGATAGTGGTTAAAAGATAAGCCAATAATCGCGATAGAAAATAGCAGCGCACCACTAGAAACAGGAACAGAACTCCACGAGATCCAATTATGTGCAACCGCCATATCAAGCATCATGACAGCGCAAAAACCAAAGTAAGCTAGGATGAGTAATTTTTGCTCGAGACGAACACGGTTAAACACCAATAGCACAGAGACGACTAACAAGAGTGACGTCACGATAAACATGCCATCAAATGCAGGATAAAGCTGGGTAAGATGAAGGAGCCCAAACACACTTCCAATTGCCGCTAACAACAAAAATACAACATGAGCGCGCCATAACCACTGAAAATGACGAACCTCTAAACCGGCATCTGATAACCACTCAGCCAACAACATAAACATCGGAATCGGCAATAAAAAATACGCATACGCACCAATATAGTTCCACAGTAAGGGTTGATCCCAGATAAGCTTCATGGCAGGGATGTCTCCCAATACTAAACCCGCTGCCGCAAGGGAAAAGAGACATACATTCAGAAATTGGCGACGCTGACCTTTTAACATGGCAAAAATGGCCGCCATCAAAGCAATAAAAATTGTCACGCCAGCGACAATAAAACCTTGCAGAGATTCTTCAATAATTTGTGTGAGAGCATCAACTCGCTCAGTGAGTTTTCGCTCTCCCCAAAAACCAATACTGATATAATCTGAATACACCCGAAAATAGAGTGCTTTTCCCGCAAAATCCTCAGGCAGAGTAATCATGTGCCAAGGCCAACCAGCAAATGGCCCCATGCCATTTTGATCTAACTGACCATGCTTATAAATAAGCTCACCATCCAAATATACTTCAGCCAATAAATCGATACTGGACGCAAAAAATACAGGATCTCTGTAAACATGTTGCGGAAGCCTTATACGAAACCAAACATTATGGTGTTCACCACGAGCGGGGGGATTGGCTGGAAAAGCAATGGGTTGCCAATCTGCTAAATTATCTTGTTGAGTCCATAAGGGAACACCGTCAGGGTTAAACGTAGAGTCTCCCCACGCATATTCCCAACCGTCATCTAAATTCACATCCTGCGCAAATACGTTTGCCGACAAACATAAGAATGCGGTAGCAAAAAACAACGAAATAAAATAAAAATATGCAGTCTGCAATTGCTTCAAGATATTCTCAACCAAAGCTTATATTAAGGGAGCGAAATGCATCATATGCATCTCAATACTTTAGTCGCTTTCCTTGCATTAAAAGATATGCTCTGCACCTAGAGCATTTAATATCCTAACTCAAGATAGATATTGGAATTGTAAAGAATCGTTTACATTTTTTTAGGACAAGGTGTGAATAAAATAGTAGAACGATTTATAAAGGCTTCAGAGCAACAATGTTTGATCCTACATGATGTTGACTAATATTTGTCATAGCTCTGACAAAACCTCTAACAAACTCGCTGATCTCCATTTGCTTCTAACGAAAACCCTTCTCTATAATAGTGGCTATATCCAATAGTCCATGCAGTTTTCAAGGCGGTTTTACGATGGGGTTTATGAAAGTTTCTTTTAAGGCAGCGCTAGCTGCGGCGTTGGTTGTGATGGTGGGTTGTAGCTCTTCGCCGACAGGTCGTAAGCAGTTTGCTGTGTTGCCGGATAGTCAGATGAATGAGATGGGCGTTCAGTCTTTTACTGAGATGAAGAAAGAAACACCTGCATCTTCGGATGCAAAGTTACGCAAACAAGTACAGTGTGTGGCGGATACTCTGATTGCGGTATTGCCAGATAAATACCATAACCAAGAATGGGAAGTGGTGTTGTTTAATGATGAACAGGTTAATGCCTTTGCTCTACCAGGTTATAAGGTGGGCGTTTACACTGGCTTATTGACTGTGGCAGATAATCAATCCCAATTAGCCGCAGTGGTTGGTCACGAGTTGGCGCACGTGATTGCACGACACGGTAACGAACGAGTTTCGACTCAGTTAGCGACGAGCCAGGCTTTGTCATTAGGTTATCAGTTGAGTGGTGAGGAATCGCCGGAGAAAATCGCGATTTTCCAAGCATTGGGGCTTGGTGCTCAAGTCGGTATTATTTTGCCTTTCAGTCGTTCCCATGAGTCTGAGGCTGATTTATTGGGCTTAGAATACATGGCAAAAGCGGGCTTTGACCCACGAGAAAGTGTTCAACTATGGCGCAATATGAGTGCTGGTGGTGAAAGCAAAACACCTGAGTTGTTGTCGACTCACCCATCAAATTCTAATCGTATTAAAAACTTACAAGCAAATTTGCCAAAAAACCTTCCAGTTTATGAAGCTTTAATCGCGCAAAATAAAGGCGCTAAGTGCTACTGATATTTTAATCCTGACAGTAAAGACAGGTTAGCTATTAAAACCTGTCTTTTACTTTCTTATTCACAAATATCTCGTTCTACTTTTCCTACCGTCACGTTACAACAATATTTTAACGCCCCCTTTTTGCTATCTAAATTCAGGCATAAACTATAAGCAGAATTTATAGATGGTAAAAATCACTCTCGAAACTCTGTCATCATTTGTGAATTAGACCTAAATTTCACAATTTTCTAGGCTGAAGTCGGCATTTCAGTAACATTTGGAAACATTTCATTAAAATTCTTTGTGGTAGTATCCGGCTAATTTAATAATGTTTTTACTATCCACTTTTAGTATTCGTTTCATATTAAGAAGCAATAAAAAATATAGAAAACCTAGATCTAAGAAATATATATCACGATTTAAGAACCGTCTTTATCGAAAAGCACAGCCAAACTCGATGTTACTAATCTGTATAAGTATGAGGGAAATATGACGCTTATCCATTCGTCACAAGTGATAATTGGGGTTGTGCTGCTATGCGCTTTTAATTTAGCTCATGCAAACACATCTATCCCTCTTTCAGATTATTTCAAAGACAATTGGTCTACTCACGAAGGCCTGCCACACAACAGTATTAATGCCATAGCGCAGACTTCTGATGGCTATTTATGGTTCGCCACATGGGAAGGTGTTGCCCGTTACAATGGTCGCGATTTCCGTTTTTATGAGCGCTCAACCGAAAAAGGGATTCTTGACTCAGGTATTCGCACGCTAGTGTCTGACGCTAATAATGGTTTATGGATTGCTGGTGTTCGAGGCGGAATCACCTATCGTCATGGCGATAATTGGCAACCTCACTTTGCCGCTCCCAGTATGGTTAACCACTTAATCAAAGACAGTTCTGGTGACCTTTGGATAGCTGTTGAAGGCTTGGGTGTGTTTCATCGAGCAAAGCCAAGTAATGCAGAAGGTGTTACAGAAGAAGCTTGGGCATTACAGAATATTAGTGCATATCGATTGCTTGAAGACAGTAAAGGTCGAGTTTGGGCAGCAACAAACAAAGGTTTATTTCAGGTTAATGGGCAAAACAAACTAGAGGTATTAGCGCAATACAACCTTCCCGGACTACATATTTATTCCATGCTAGAAACACACGATGGAAAAATGTTGGTAGCAACAGAAAGAGGTGCTTATGTCATAGATGATCAACGAGCCACATTATTGCACCCAAGTTTGGCTGGCGAAGCCATTACCACCTTAATGGAAGACGATGAATACAACCTGTGGTTAGGCACGATTAAAAATGGCGTGATAAGAGTAAGTAACCATCAAATTGAAAGACTAAACACAGAGTCAGGTTTGCCAAATAATCGGGTGTTGTCGATATTACAGGATTTTGAAGGCAGCGTTTGGATTGGCACCAATGGCGGTTTGATGCGACTTCGCAAAGCCCCTTTTACCACTTGGACAAAAAAACGCAGGCTCGTCGGCGATTATGTTCGCAGCGTTATCAACATTGATAATAAGTCCGTTTTGGTGGGTTCAAGTGAAGGGCTTAGTCTGATAAGCAATAATATTGCCCAGAATGCCCAAACGAATAATAACAATCCTATTTCTGTTCTTAGTTTTGCCAAGCGCCACGATGGCGGTATTTGGGTGGGTACTTATCTCAAAGGTCTCATGCTGTGGAAAGACCAACAGCTATCGCCTCAATTTGATCATAATAATGGATTACCCAGTGATGAAGTGAGATCCATCTTGGAAGACAGTCGCGGTAATTTATGGATTGGCACCACGAACGGCCTTGTTAAACAGGACACTTCAGGACAACAAACTATTTTCACTCGTAATAATGGCTTGCCTGATAATTATATTATGGCCTTAGCGGAAGATGATCGAGGTCAGCTTTGGGTAGGAACAGCTATTGGCGTTGCCAAATTAACAGCGAGCGGTTTTGAAATTGTTCCAATTCACGATCTTGAAGATGCTGAATATGCCTTTGGCTTCTGGATAGAAGCAGGTTATGTGTGGATTGCCACAGATCGCGGTTTAATTCGTTATAACCAGCAAAATGATCAATTGGGCTTAGTGGGTCGGCGCTCAGGATTGCCGATTGACAAGCTATTCCAAGTCGTTTACGACGGTACCAATGGCCTCTGGCTGACCAGTAATCGCGGTATTTGGCGAATAGATTACCATGCAGCTCATGCTGTGGCTGATGGCCGTCAAAGCAAAATAGCATTTGAACACTTCTCTGAAAGCGATGGTTTAGCAAGCGCTCAAGCTAATGGTGGATCTAACCCCGCTGCTGTGGCCATGGATAATGGCAAACTATGGTTTGCCACCGCGAAAGGCGTTGCCATGATAGACAGTTCGTCTATCTCGCAGAAAAATACGACGCGTTTACCGATTTCTATAGAATCCATAATAGCGGATGGCGTCGAGCTGTCAGCCAATCAAGAAAACATATTACCCCCCGGTACCAATCGGGTAGCATTTAACTATGCGGGCTTGGGATATATTATGTCATCCCGTATTGAATATAGAACAAGGCTAGTCGGTTTTGAAGAGAACTGGGCCTCAAGAGGCAAGAACACTATTGCCGAGTACACCAATTTAGCACCAGGTAAATACCAATTCCTTGTCAGCGCACGCTACCCTTATAGTGATTGGAATAATGCAGATCAGGTTTATGAGTTCACTATTTTACCTCACTTCTGGCAACGATTAGAGGTACAAATAAGCTTAGCATTCTTAGTATTAATCTTTTTAGCTGGCAGCATAAAATGGCGCATACATCGATTGCAAAAGAGCGAATTAAAACTAAAGGCCTTAGTCGAAAAACAAACCTATGCTTTACGCCAACAATCAGAAGATTTTAAACGCCAAGCTAACGAGGATAAATTGACAGGGCTACCAAATCGACGTGCTTTTGACAAATGGCTTAGCGATAAATTTATTCAGGCCAAACATAAGAAGGTCACACTCGCCTTGGTTATTATGGACATTGATCACTTCAAAAAAATCAATGACCACTACTCGCACCTGATCGGAGATAAAGCAATAAAAGCGCTCGCCAATCAGCTTCAGCAGCTTGTCGATAATAAAGTACATGCTGCTCGCTGGGGTGGTGAAGAGTTTACACTGATGATCAAAGGCATGGATGATACTGATGTGGCGGCTTATTGCGAAAATATACGTCACTGTATTGAAACCTACGACTATAGTGACATAGCGGCCGATTTAACCATGACAGTCAGTATGGGCGTGGCGTTTTCTCATCAAGTTGAAAATTATTCTGATCTACTTCGACTTGCCGACCAAGCTTTATACAAAGCCAAAGAACAAGGCCGTAACCGAGTTGAAATTTGGCAATAAGCACGCTCAACGAATAAAATAGAAAACAAAACAAAAGCCAAAATAATGCTTAGCCGCCCTGAATAATGCTATTCCAGAGGCGGCTAAACCAGTAAATTTAGACTTTATCTTGCTTTCAGTTACTTAGATCAAAAGCCTTTATAGCTTCTCTTTCAAAGCCTGTGCACCCTGCTCACTAACCACATGCAAGGTTCGTTGTGGGAACGGAATCGTCAAGCCAGCCGCTTCAATCGACTCTTTCACTCGCTTATTTAAATCCCAGTAAGTTGGCCAATAGTCATCGTTTTTTGCCCACGCCCTAAGCTGAATATTTACCGAACTGTCCAACATAGAAACCACCATTGTCTGAGGAACGGGATCAGACAACAATCGAGATTCGCTTTCAATGATTTTTCGCAATACAGACAAACCGACATCAATCGAATCCGAATAAGATATTCCGACAATAATATCCATTCGTCTCTTTCCATTACGAGTAAAGTTCTTAATATTATCGCCCCACAAAACACTATTAGGTGAAGCAATATATAAGCCATCAACCGTTTCAAACACGCAGGTAAATAAATTGATTTCTTTTACCGTACCTTGTGTTGAACCAAACTCAATAAAGTCGCCGGCTCGAAAAGGCCGTAATATCAGCAACATAATCCCCGCAGCAATGTTACTTAGCGTGTCTTTCAGAGCTAAGCCAACAGCCAAACCTGCCGCACCAACCAAAGCAATAAGACTGGCCGTGTTGACACCAAATATATCTAAAATGAACACACCGCCGATAACATAAACAGCATAACTGGCGACGGTTGAAAATATAGGAGTCAAGGTTGCATCCAGCTTATTAAGCTTAGAATTTGTATTCAGAATGGCCTTACGTACTGCCTTTGCTATAAATGAACTGGCTGTGTATATAACAATTGCCAATACAACTCTATATCCAAGCGTAATAATGGTATTTGAATGATTTTGCCAAAATTGAGCGAATAACTCTTCCATATACTTCTCTTCTTAGTTTCTATCTTAATCAATAAAATTTCATATTATGCAATGACTGATGAAACCAACCAGACATTATAAGCAGCAAAAGCAAGCAACAAGCCTAAACCTTCATAGCGATTGATACGACCCGCTCGACGAAAGCCATATGCCATCATCAACAAAACAACCGTCATTGCCATCATCACCGACCAATCACGGGACAGCACATCGGCCGACAAATTTTGCATTGGCGATATTACTCCCGCAATCCCTATCACGGCCAATATGTTAAACATGTTAGAACCAACCACATTGCCAATGGCAATATCATGCTCACCTTTTCTAACGGCAATAATAGAAGCTGCCAATTCTGGTAAAGAGGTTCCCAATGCGACAATCGTGAGGCCAATAATCAAATCACTAACACCAAATGCGTGAGCGATATTAACAGCTCCCCATACAAGTACACGAGAACTGATTATCAAAAGAACCAGTCCAAAAACCAACCAAAAAATGGCTTTTTTCATCGACATAGAATGTGCGACTAGGTCTTCCTCCATATCGCCTTCCAGCGCATCACCTTTGCCTCTCATAGCAGAAAAGATACTCCAACCAATCAAGGCAAAAAAGCCGACCAGCAAGAGCACAGCTTCAACACGAGTTAACGATCCATCCCAAATAAAATAGCCAAATAACAAACCTATTAGCAACAACAAGGGCAGCTCTTTTCGGACGATATTGGATTGCACCATGATCGGCGCAATCAAAGCCGTCACACCCAGAATCAGCCCTGTATTCACAATATTGGAACCCAACGCATTCCCCAATGCCAAATCAGGATTACCGTCCAACGCCGCCATGGCAGAGACCACCATTTCAGGTGCCGAGGTTCCAAACCCCACAATCACCATACCGATCAATAAAGGCGGCATACCTGCGTATTTCGCCGTAACCGCCGCCCCTTCCACAAAACGATCCGCGCTCCACACCAACAAAACAAAACCGCCTAACAAGGCTAAAATAGCGAGCGTCATAGCATCACCTCACGAATAAAGAAAAAACGCGATGTATAAAAAGCAGTGGACAGAAATCGTAATGATCTCGACAAACAAAACACGAAAGTTAGAAAAGCAATGATAGGAAACACAGTCTTACCCTCGGGGTGGAAATGACAGAAGACAAGAATTGCCCTCCACCCCGAGAACAACGCTTGCCTTAAGTCTTGTCAATCCAAACAAACTGGATATAACCGCCACGAACGACTGTTCGGAGACTGTTGACGGTTATCTCAGACAAAGCTGAGAGACTACTCCCCTAAGGTTTTAGGAATCATATTCCTATTTTTTCAGCTTAACAATAAGCGCAGAGCGAGCAAAACAACGCCTAGACTATCTTTACCCTTTCCCGACAAATTCAGTGATTCCACACTATTCTTATTGGCTTTTACACAAGCTTGTCTTAGATACAGTTGAAACGAAAGGTGTCACCCACCATTAAAACCCCGTAAAATGCCGACCTTTAGTACGTATGTACTGTGAAGTGACGTGTGTGCTGTTAAGTGAAATGATATCAATAAAAGAGACTGTAGAATGACCGAACAAGTTCAAGTAATCGCGACGCACAATGGCAACTTTCACGCAGACGACGTATTTGCCGTAGCGGCACTTAAACACCTTTTTCCGTCTGCAAAAATAATACGCACACGTGACTTAAACGTCATGGCGAAAGCCGATATAGTGCTAGACGTAGGCGGTATTTACGACGCAGAACAAGGCCGTTTTGATCACCACCAAAAAGGTGGCGCCGGCGCACGAGAAAACGGCATCCCATTCTCATCTTTTGGCTTAATTTGGCAAAAATACGGTCTAGAAATATGTGCAGGTAACCAAGAAGTCGCTAACTCATTGGATAAAAATTTAGTATCCACCATCGACGCCATAGACTGCGGACACGTAGAAGGCGTACAAACAGGCATTAGCCTGAGCCAAACCATCTCCATGTTTAACCCAACATGGCAAGAAGAAAGCGACTTTGACGCTTGTTTCGATGAAGCGGTAGCCTTTGCTTCACGCATCTTAACTCGATTCATCGCCGCGGCAAGCGGTGGCGTAAATGCAAAAGCCATCGTCGCCAATGCCATCGAAAAAGCCGAAGACCCAAGAGTCATCGTGTTAGAACAATACACGCCATGGAAAACTACGGTTCTTAGGTTGTCGCAAGACGCCTTGTTTATGGTTTACCCTTCGCAAACAGGGCAATGGCGCATACAAACCGTGCCAGTCGAGCTTGGCTCCTTTGAAGATCGCAAAAAACTTCCTGCGCCATGGGCCGGATTGTCCGACAAAGAACTACAAGACGTCACCGGTTTAGACGATGCTATGTTCTGCCATAACGGCTTGTTTATCGCAGGCTGCGCGTCATTTGAAAACACCATGAAAATGGCAGAAATGGCCTTGGATTATTAGAAATTCGAAATGAAAAAAGACCGATGAGTGAAGCATCGGTCTTTTTTGTTTTTCCTGTAGGTATTATATCTGCTAGTCGCGAGCTAAGCTTCCGCTTGAATGATCAGCCTTAAGGCTTGTGTATAGTATTTTCCGCCAGAACCTGTACGCTTTAGGTATTCATTAAGTTTACTTTTAGCTTGCTCTGGATCTTCCAATTTTAGCAAAGCTTCTCCCCAGAAATAATAAAACGCATCTTCCATTGGAGTATTAAGCTTATCAAGTAAATTGGCGTATATAACCGCATCTAAATACTCTTCTTGTTTTAAGGCATCGGTATAAGCGATAAGGTATTTGTCGTGTTTTAGCGACTCAGGGAGCCCTTCGTCACGAGCTTCAATTTCTTTTATGCGATTTTCAATTCCAGCCATTTTTTGCTTTAGTAAATAGGCTTCTCTGTATTGGTGGATCATATCTGAGGAAACGTCTTTATTATCTTTGGCGTAGCCGTAAGTATCTTTTCCATCATTGTTTTTAATTTCAGGGTCCATTCCCAGGCCGAGCAGATATTGCACTATATCAGCCTTGCCCATATAAGTAGCGAGCATTAAAGCGTTTGTGCCATAGTTATTGGTGAAATGGATATCTGCATCAGCTTCGACCAAAATACGTATGGTTTCAAGGTTGCCACTGTATCGCACGGCAACTAAGAGAGGAGTCCATTGTTCATCTGAAGCTTGGTTTACATCTGCTCCAGCCGCAATCAGTTTTTTTACCAGAGAGTTGTAACCGCCTTCTGCGGCGTAGTAAACGGGAGTGCGCCCATGGTCATAGCTCTCAGTATAGTTACGGACATTTGGGTTATAACCATAACTCAGTAGGCTTTCTACTTCTGCCACATCATTATTCCTAGTGGCAGAAATTAATGCGGGTTGTGAAGAACATCCTGTAAGGATCAGAAGAAGTATTAATGCACAGGGCTTTGTGATTTTAGAAAAGGATATGTTCATAAAGTCTCTACTTGTACTATAGTTTAGCTTTAGAAATAGTTAAGACCATAATACAATTTTTTGCTATATACCATAGTATTTAACTAGCATATTGGGCTGTGCGAAGAGAATCTAATGAAGATAAACCAGCGCTTAATTTATTTTGTATCGATAACGTTTGTTAGCGTCGTATTTTTGTTTGGTGTGAAGGCGAATGCCCTATCACTTGAATCACTAATGAACGAAGATCAGGAAAGTAGCTCTAGGGGCTCTCAAGCTAATGGTTTTCAAGCTAATGGTTCTCAAGCATCGTCCACCGCGGCTTTTGAAGAGGCTATTAAAACAGAAGCAGCAAAAGCAGAAACAAAACCAGAGTTAAGCATTTCCATAGGGGCTATGATGGATAAAACCCCAACAAAGCAAGGGGAGCTTTCTCTGGAAAACATTTATCAAGGAAGGTCGCAACATCAGCTGATGACCGCGAAGCAAGAGCTAGTTTCCCTTAACAATCAGCTTAGAAGCGATTGCTCTTGCTCATTAAGCTCATCTAATGCTTGCTACGATTTTAACGCTCGCTCATTGGGATTGACTCAGAAAAATGTCATCAGTGCCGCCAATGAGGCCAACCAAATTCTTACCAATCAATCAAAAACTATTTGCCAGAGCTGGAATAACGCGAAAAATTTTGCCTCAGATGATCCTCAAGCTATGCAACAACAAGTAGTGGTGATCAAACGCTATAAGAGCCTTCTTAATGAGGTAGAAAAAGCCAGCCAAGAGACTGCACAAAAACTGACAAAACAAAACCGCCAAATAGAAGCGGCTATTGCCCAGCAAGAAGAAGACTCAGGGTTTGATTGGGGTAAAGCTATGGCGATGGGCGTTGGGGCACTAGCAGGTGGTTTAGGCGAGCTAGATATTAATTCGCAAACGGAAATCATCAGTAGCATTATTCAAGATAGCTACTCTAACGACTCCTCAATGAATAATTTACAAGCAACGGTGAATGGCCTCAATTCCCAAATGAAGCAAGCATCAGCTAGTCAAAACAGCCTATCTAGTGGACAAACAAACGGCAGTGGGCAAACGCAAAGCTTTTCCATCGACTTTGTTTATCGCGACTCTTGCCCTTCGCCAAGCAGTACTAAAATTAATGCGCCAATTAAAACCAATAGCCAAGCCTGCGCTAATGCCATGAAACGTTATGCTAAAGCCGCTAGTTGTAATTTGATAGATGATCTCGAAGCGGCACAGAGCGCTTATTACAGTGCTTGTGCTTCGGAGATTTACCAGTGAGATATTTACTCGGTTTCAGTGTTCTACTGTGTTCGATAAGTGTCTATGCTGATGCCTGTCGTGATCAGTTTGTTCAATGCGTGCAAACGACCAGAAATCCCGCCGCATGCCAATCTAACTACCAAAATTGCAAAACTGACATGGGCCCACTTTTGTACAAATCCATCAGCTTTTTTGTCTGCTAAGACCTTAGAGTCAACTGAAAACCATTAGGCTTTTCGAATCGGACGTTCGCACACGTAAACAGAGTTGGTAGCGAAGCCACCCTGAAAAGGGTTTTCAAACTTCACTAAGTGGGATTCCACTGTTTCAAATACAGTGCCCAACAAAGCTATAAAATCGTCTTCCGGTGGATTCTGTGACCACATCGCAAAGACGCCTCCATCAACCAACTGCTGCGCCATTAAAGACAAGTTCGCCGTGCTATAAAACCCAGCATTGGAAGGATTCAGATATTCGGTTGGCGAATGGTCAATGTCTAACAAAATCGCATCAAACTTCTTACCCGCATGCTGCGGATCAAAACCGGTTTCAGGCGCTGTTGCCAAATCAAAAAAACTGCCTAATACATAACGATTACGAGGGTCAGCGTTTAACACTTTCCCCAATGGCACCATTTCTTGTTGATGCCAATGAATCACCGTCTCTAACGCATCCACAACCAATAGCTCGGTAATACGCTCGTCGGCCAACGCTGCAACCGCAGTATAACCCAGACCCAAGCCGCCCACGACGACGTTAAGCTGCTCGCCTTGCACCTTCGCCAAGCCCAGTGTAGACAGAGCCTCTTCCGCTGCGACAAACATACTCGACATCAAAAACTCATCGCCGAGTTTTACTTCATAAATATCACGATAACCCAAGGCTGGAATGCGGCGTTTACGAAGGGAAATCTCACCCAATGGTGATTCTTGGCTGTCCAGCTCTTCAAACAGAAGCGACATATATGATCCTAAACGGGTAAATGAGCCGCTAGTATACGCATAAAAACTTTTGAGGCTGATGAAAATGGCTATAGTTTTTGAAAAAACACATTAAACATAGCGTCTAATGTGTGGAAAAAATAGCTGTAAGCAAGATAAGGAGGCACTTGTTATGTGAAGCTTTCACGCCCCGAGAAGTGGCAAATGTTTACGTTGGTGATAGGTTAAAGCCAGCTCTAAACAGTGCTTAATAGTAGCTTCTGGTAGAGGCGAAAATAACGATAACACTATGGCTCTATTGCCTTGAAACTCGAGCACGTCGCCATACAACTCTCTAAAGGTATCGACTAACTTAGTCTGGCAATGAAAGAACAAATAATAATGATCTGGTGAGCTCGGCTTCCAGTCCATTCTCAGCGGGCTGCCAACTTTGACGCTATAACTTGGCTCGCCCCATTTAAGAGACTCTTGAACGTCACCCAGCTCCAACTCAGCAGCAATTCGAAAAACAAGGCTTCGCAATTCTTCAAGGCGAATACGAGCATTTTCTGGATATTCATCGAAGCGGATTTGGACAGCCTTGTTCATTAGCTTCCCTTAGTTAGCGTTATTAACATAAACCTTACTGGCCGCTTTGGATTTAGATGAAAAACCACCCTATTCTTCATCTGATCCTACCCATCAAACCCGAGCGTATTTCTAGCCCTTGTTCTCACTGCCTTTATTTGATCTTTCGTTTCTCTTCTGTTTCTTGCGGTTATTTTTCTCAGTGACGATCTTGATGGCTTCATCCTTGGTTAAATGGGGATGCTTAGCGATCAACTCTTCCACTTTGGTATCAAATGCGGTCATTTATAAATCTCTTGTATTGAAGTATGAATTAGGCCGCTATTTTAGCTCAGCAAAGATAGAGAAGATAATATTTCTTAGCGGCTAGGAAATCACTTTGAGGTTCGGCCACAAATCACACCACTCTTTTTCTAATACCCTCTCCTTAAAATCTTTAGGTTTCGGGCGTTTACTGTTTAGCGTAATCGTATGATTAAAATTTGCTTCTAAACCAAAAGGAGCAACCAACCTCACCCCTTTTCCCTTAACAAAAATAGCACCGACGGCTGTCTCCACTTCCACCCAATAGCTCATGGAATCCGCAGTCGACACATAAGGCTGATCATTGTTACGAACATGCATCCTTGCCTGATTTTTAACTGACCAAGGAAAACGACTTACCGCCTTAAGCCTTGCTTCATAATCAAGATCGGCATTTTCATCAATGACAGCAGAATCAAAGTAAATGAGATCGATGTCGTTTAATGGCGTTAAAACCTCTTTGTCATGAAGCTTATCCCAGATCAAGTTTCTAACAAATCCAGCAGCCAAGCACCAATCATTCAGACCAAGTGTTGAAGCAAGCTCAAGCGCTTCCATTCGGTCACTATCAGATTCAATCCATTCAATGACTTGATCGCTAAACTTCATCTATCTATCTCTAGTAGGCTTCGCAGTTCCGCTATCGTATGCTGGCTATATACTTTGATGCCATTACGCTCTAACAAGGTAGCGGTTACACCTGCGCCATCGATTTTATTTCCCTTAAATGAACCGTCGTATATTTTTGAACTGCCACATGAAGGGCTTCCTTCTGCAAGCACGGCATAGTCTATGTGTTGCTTTTGGCAGAGATCCAAAGCCTTCTTTGCACCACTCACAAATTGAGCCGTTACATCAACACCATCGTTCCCAACAACCTTTGCAGAGCCGTCGAGTACATCAATACCTCTTCCTTTGATTATTTCAGCGGGTGCTCTTGGAGTCGGTAGACCAGCAGACACTTCAGGGCAAAAAACCACCAGTTCTGCATTCGACCTAAGCCAAGAAAAATCAGACTCAGGGATGGATAAACAGCTGGCGTTGTATCTCACTTTATTGCCAACCAAACACGAACTAACCAGTACTTTTGCCACTAGAACTCCTGTAAAAAACCAAAGTGCCGCACAGAATAATACACAGGACTAAAAATAAAAATCATAAATCTCGTTTGTATCGAGCAATCATATCTTCTTGTGCTTCAGGATCATCCTTTATTGATAGCTGATCATTAATCATCGCTCCCATCGTAGGAAAATCCGCCCTATCTATTTACGCCTTTAAAGACCAAAGTTCAGAGCGCATTAACGCTTTAGCGCAATGTAAAAATACTTCTTTGATGGTGATCTCAATACAGGTTTTGGGTGGGTTTCTGTCATCAGAAAACAGGTTTAAATATTCGGGAGAGGTTGAAATACGAGCAAGCCCGTTAATTCGAAGCGTTTCATCAACACCAGGAATCAAAAACAAACACCCGATTTGCCCCGTTTCAATGATATTAACAAGGCTATCAAGCCGATTGTTTCCTTTCCCATCGGGCAAAATAATGCAGTTGTCATTGATTATTTTCACGAATCCCGGATTTCCTCCACGAGGAGAACAATCAACAGAACCGGATTTAGCGTAGGTAGAAATTGTCACGAACGGAGAATGCGCGAGAAAGTTACTGGAGTGGCGCTCTAAGGAAGGCAACTGCTTATCTTTGGCGCGCCCTTTTGCATAACCATAGAGTTCTCTAAGCTGCTCTTCGGATTCAAGATACATAAAACCTCCTTATACTTAGCGCTTAACTTCCAGAAAGAAATCAGAGTATAACGAAAAAACGGTTCTGTTCTTACTCGGTATTTTGCGGCGTTCTTTGGCTATAGCGCATTTTTTGAGTATTAGTTTACTCTGGGCTTGATTAGTGCTGATTATCAAACCAGTCAAAGCTCTTCATTCAGACCATATAGTAGCAAACGCAGCATCAGATGATTTAGGCTTCGGCTTAGCTTCATCTATGGAAAAACGAATTGGGATGTTGAATGCAGAACCAAAACCGATAGCGTCACCTCTAGGCAAACCTGAAATTTCACTAAGAGTATGTTCATTGCCGTTTTCTATGGCATGCCTTAATGCATTTATGTCCCGCTCGTTAGTTAAACGCAGTGAGATCCAGTTCGAGCACATGGCAAGAACCGTTGAAGATAACTCTGATGGCCTCTGTGTACTAACAAGTAATGAGCAATTAAATTTACGCCCTTCTTTTGCAAGCCTTTCGTATGCTTTAAGTTGAGTTCCTTCTTCTGCAAAAGGATCTCTAAGGTAATGATGTGCTTCCTCTAGAAGAAGCATAGTTGGATAATTCTTATCTTGACCTCTTTTAAATAATACATCCGAGTACATTTCTAAAAGCGAGCCTAAAATCATTGGGGCATGATCGTCTGCAATATTTTTTAAATTAATGATATGGACATCCCAATCTTGCAGTTCCCCCGATTTATTACCAAAAATATAATCGACTTCTTCTTCAACTTCTTTATTCCACATAGTCACTGGGTTGGTAATTACTTGTCCTCCAGATAAGTTAACTACATTGTTGAATCTAGGGTCATCTACGAGTTGCTGGATAATCTTAACTAATGGCAATACATTACCATAACTAAAAGCATCTCTTTTGCTTTTGCCTTGAGGTGTGAATGCTTGACATCCGAACTCAGCAACAAGGTTAGCTAGCGCTTTAAAAGGAGGCCAAGTTGGGAAATGTCCAAGTGCATTGCTTCTCAACTTTTTCAACCACTGACTTAAGTGATCTTGTCCATCTTGTCGACAGTCATCAACTAACTCGAACCAATTTGCAGTTGTAGAAGGTGGTATTGTTTCTCCAGTCCATATGGAGCTATTGGGGCCTGCACAAACCATATGGAGTGATTTCAATGCATTTCGTAGTGCAGGTAGTTGCGTTTTATCGCTTGGTCTTAGTAACTTGATTAATCCAGCATAGCCAAATGCTTGATAGGGGATTCGATGATAAACAGGGTGTTTACCGTCAAAAATTTCGGAAGGCGGAGGTGGTACGGCTAAAGGCGGGAATAATTTAGCGGGAGAAAATGGAACACTTCCTAAGATTGTCTCCTTAACTCGCGTTTGCCCAATAAAAGCATCAGCATATTCGCCATTTATATCGAATATAACGATTCTAGAATTTTTGAATTTTCCACGAATTCTTTGTGACAACAAAGCATTGAAATTTGATTTTCCATAACCTGTACTGCCTAGCACGGCAAGATGTCTAGAAAGAAGCGAGTTGATGCCTGCATTAATTTTAGTTGTTTTTGTCCTAGAATCTCGACCTAGCTCAACTGTGGAATTCTTTTCATCTTCATTCACACCATAGATAGTTACTAGGTAGTCGCTCGATAGTGGAATAGCTTTTGCTCCTAACGTTGGTAGCTTCCAACTCTCAGAAATAAACTTTCGATTATCACCATCCTGACATACATAGCCGATGGAATACGCTATGAGTTGCCTCAAAGGGGTGTCAATTACATTCATCGTCCCCACATTCGAAGAGTGGGCTTTATCAGGATCAACAAATGCCATGTCAGTAACTCTGGCAATCACAAGATTAGTACCTGCATCTAATCCAATTAAATCACCTGGCTGAGAAACAGAACTTATACCGCGTCTATGAGATGCTAACTGACCTTTATGTCCTTCTAGTAAGTTAACGCGAATTTTCGTTCCTTCAAGAGCAACCACATACCCAATAGAATCAATAGTCTCAATGCTCATATTTGATTTCCACTTTGAACTAAATCATTGATCGCATCTACGAGATCTTGCGTTGAAGTATCTCGAGGGAATAAGACTGGTTTCGGGATGTATTTAACAAATGAATCGAAGTAAGCAGATGAACCTCCACCAACAATTGTAATTTGATTCAATGATAGTGATTTAAGCTTTTTTATACACTTTTGAGATTCGCTTAAACCTTCGGCATCTACCGAGATTTTATCAAGTTCAGGATAAAAAATAACAATATGTAAAGATGGGTTTAGTAGTGCTCCTAGAATTATCCGATTGATATGGTAGTCACCAAAACCATATCCGTTGATGATGATAGCTGTTTGAGGCTTTGATAAGAACTCACTAAACCGACGAAACATCTCGCCATATACAAAGCCGATTGTATGGTGGTACTTATTCGCACCTGGATAAATTAAGAACTGCTTATCATAAACAGGCTCTCCATTTAACAATGGATCAATATAGCGACTTTTAGCCAGAGCAGAGGGGATTTCTTTAATATCACTGTTATGCTCTTGAATCCATGACAGTGAGCCATGTAATTTATGCAAGTAAGCATGATAGTGTCCAAATCTGGCTTCACCTTTTGCATTAACATTTCTGAAGCTCAAATCAAAATTTTGGGGCTGGAAAGTTCTCGTATGAAGTCCAGAAAAACCATTGACAAGTTGGATACCTATTTCTTCGGCTGCCCACTCTAATGAAAGATCATAGTTAGTAGTAAAAAGCATCGGAGCGGCTTGACCAGGTTGGCGATTCGAGATTAATTTTTCAAGTAATTCTCGATGATATTGAAACTTCTCTTGTGATCCTATGTTTTCATTTCCAAAAGCATCTCGCCCTACCAACAATGCGGCTTTAGTTACAGATTGATATAAACAAAGCAGAATTTTTTGAAGTCTATCGACTGGCTGTTGATCTTCAGAACTATCTTTATTTGGTAGTGATGTTTTTTTATAAACAGATAAATATTGAGTTACTTGATCTAAAAGTCGCTCGACATTTACATCTTTATTATTAATGTTTTCTTGAGTTATGAGATTAAAAGCAAGTAATTCATCAGTTAGATTAGGCGAACAGTCTATTGCATCAAGCCATACACCTTCCATTGTCATACCGCCACTTCCTACGGATGCACCAGCACCAAGAAGGACACCAATATTTTCTAATTGGCATAATGAGACTAAGTGACTTTTAAAGTCTTCCTCAGAAATCGTAGTACTACCTTGATAGATAAAGTCGCTCATTTTTTTCCATAAAATTAATTGTAAATTTTAAATTTAGGGTCAGATACAAGATGAAAAAGTGCTCTATTTTTCATCTGACCCTAATTATCACATTGTTCATGTTGGTAGCAGAATCTATGGCATTGCTAATACAAAATGCTACAGTTACTGCGGTCACTCTTCGGCCAAGTTCATGGGAGTATTTCTTATCAAACTGAAGTAGAGGTGAGACTAATTCTGCCCACAACTCAAACTCAATAAGATTTTCAAAAGGTAGCCCTTCCGTTCTTTCTCGTTGAAACTATTCTAATTCTTCTAGAAGGCTCAACCTTCACTCCTTGTGCGCATAAAGCTTGTGTATGCGGACAGAGTAGTAACGCGAAGCGCGGAAACGGAAGGTGAGCCACCGCTAGACATACAGGCCAAGCATGAGTGCCCCCCAAGTAAGTACAAATATAATTAAACTACTTTCTTCAACTTCATTGTTAATGTGAAGAAATAATAGCGTAAAGAATATTGCAATCGGAGTATTTACCATTGCGGAATATTCAGTTGGAATTTCGCGACCAGTAAAACCCATTACCACCCTTCCAAGGATTCCGAAAACAGATACGGTGAATGCCATTCGTATCATCCACATCCTAATATTGTGATCAGATTCGATTGGGCGCACTCGCCTTAGCTGAAAGACATCTTTGAGGATTTCGAGAATTTCTCGATCAACTTTGTTCATACTATGATGCCGAAATCATTATTTCACCTAACGCCCGCATAAGCTGCGGACAATGTGTAGCTTCAGACTTGATGCGCTTGTTATATTTTCTAGTAATTGCTCGCCAACCAAACGTCAAACCGTCCCGAGTTGTTTTCAGCAAGGACAAAACGACCATCCCGTAATGCTGCGGCAATAAGATTTTCAGAGTTTAACGACAAACATTCACCATCGTAAGCTGCAAAATTAGTAGAAGTAATTTGGTCTATAAACTCACTAACACTTCCCGCTTCTTTTTCTGCAAACGCTATAAAATCAGGCTCTTTTGTGTAAACATCACTTTGAGTTAGTTGATGGAATATTGCGTATACAGAAGAAGTAACTTCGACTGGATTCCACTCGATAGAAGATGTTCTGGATTCCAGAGTATCTTTTGATAATTCATCATACTTAAACATCCAGCCACCTTGATCTTCTTTAATAACAGCTTTCGCTCTTAGAAACTCATTTAGTCCCTCCATTTCAAGAGCATCACCCCATGGCATTCCTACATCAAACTCAAGCGAGATCTTTGTCCAAATAAATTCAAGCATAAGCAGTACTGGGTTTGCCTTGCTAGAAAACATGAAATCCCAATAACCATCCCTTAAAGGTGATAAGTACGGTCTTCCATTTCCCTTCACCAATGAATGTTCCCCACAGATAATTAATTGTGGAAATGCAGGGATACCATAACCTGCACCAGTACCTTCTTCCTCTAAAAATTTTATAAGACCTTCTCTCAAACCAAATTCAGAAGAGAAACCATTATAGCCAAGAACAATTTTAACGGGCATTAATTGCTCCATGAAAATGGTGGTATAAATTAATTCATTCTCTTTAGAGAGAGTTTCTCTATTATGGTAATTTGGTGCTGTAATCCCTGTAAGTTGAGAGAATGTTCTATAGGAAGGGGATAAGTCTATTGCTTTATTTTCCTTATGCTTTCCTTCAAATAGGTACTTAGAATAACTTTCAGAAACTTGCCTTAATTTATAAAATGAATTAATTAAATCTTTTGAGTACAGACTCTTCTTTACTTCAAATACAACTAGCACATCTTTAACGTGCCATTTAAACGATTTAGTGTACGGTATTTTCTCACCTTCACCGCGAACTAACATACAATCCATTTGACCAGATAGGAATTCATCTCCATCGGTTATGAACCCATCTACGATTTGTAATTTTAGCTGTGGTGGGATAGCTCGATTTAATAGGTCTGCTGATAAACCTTCATACATATCTCCAATCGTTGGACCATGTTTCAATTCGTACGCATTTAGCTTGGCTGTCTCTTCTTTCATAAAGCCTTGCAATAATTCTGCGACATTTTTTATCATTTCGGCCACCTATGAGGAAAACATAACATCTATAGACACACCGATTTCGCAAGCCAAATCAAGATCTAACAAAAACAGTTTTGCAGCCATCTAGTCGGATTTTTAGTAAAGCTTTTTAGCTTTTACCCCTGATGTATTCCGCCATATTGCCATCACTCTTTTTTACTAAGAAAAACTTGGTGTGTCACTCTTTTAAATTCTGATCGTTTGAGCGTGATATTTTTGATCTTGTTCCTGTATCAGCCAATTAATCCATTACGATAAACTGACAATACAATTAAAAATACAGAAAGACCATAAGACTTTAGGGGGATTTCACGAGCAATATAAACGCCAGAGCGATTGATCCCCGCCTTCGCGGGGATGACGATGTATACTAGCGGGATGACTGTTCGTCTTCGCGGGCATGACGGTTTACGGCGATGTTTGGTTTGCCTAATGCTTGATGAGGTTGGAGGCTCTGAACCCCATCTTCCGTCTTCCCCTTGAAGAAAGGGGAAGAGACTTGGCAGCAGTATTTAAAAGTTATGCGTTTACGAACAACGGCAGATCACGCTTCGCATCGTGCCCTACATTTTGGGGTGTTTATGTTCAGTAGCGAGGAGCAAAGCGAACGCCAAGAGCGAGGTCAAACGACAGTGTCGAGCGGTGGTGTTTAGTTTGCTCCAAGCGCCGCGGTGGTAGTCAGGGTCAAAGCCTTCCCCTTGGCTCTTTAGTTCAAGTAAAAGGGGAAGGCACAGTCCGACTACAAATACCGCCCTTCTAGGTGTTTTCTAAAATGTGCGGCGTTTAGGGTTTCGCCTGTGGCGCGTTTGACGAGTTCATCTGTGGTGTGAAGCGAAGCTTGTGACCAGATGTTGTCGCTTAGCCATTGGAAGATTGGGTTTAGGTCGCCACTTTTGATGGCCATATCGAAATCACAGCCGAAGTCTACGGTGTTCGTCATGGTGGCTTTGTATTGTGCGGCGTACATGGCACCTAGTGTGTAGCTTGGGAAATATCCAAATGCGCCGTCTGTCCAGTGGATGTCTTGCATGCAGCCGTTTTTGTAATTGTCTTTGGTGGAGATACCAAGGGCGGCTTTCATTTTCTCATCCCACAATGCCGGTACGTCTGTGTGTTCTATCACGCCGTTGATCAGGTCTCGCTCGATCTCGTAACGCATGATGACGTGGGCGGGATACGTGAGTTCATCGGCGTCAACACGAATGAAGCCTTTTTCCACTTGGGTGTAGATTTTGTAGAGGTTGTCTTCGGCAAAGACGGGGTTGTTGTGTGCGTTGAAGGCTTCGGCAGAGAGTCGTGATAAGTGGGAAATAAACGGCTTGCTGCGCCCTATTTGCATTTCAAAGAAGAGCGACTGAGATTCATGAATGCCCATGGAGCGGGCTTCGCCAACAGGCAATCCAGCAAAGGCTTTTCCGAAAATCCTCCTTAAATTTAAGGTCGGATGAAAAACCGCCCTATTTTTCACCCACCCAAAAACATCAAATAACATATTCCACAGTATAACTCTTCAAAATTTCTATACACTACCAATCAATTTATAATAGCTTTCAAAAATAAGATAGCTTACTAAAGGAACAAAAAGATCTATCATGGCAAGAAAAATATACTTTTTATCTTTATTTTTTATTAATTTTAAAATATCGAAAAAGAACACAAACACCATCAAAACCAATACAACAAAAACCATAGGATAAGAAAAAATAAAGAACCAGTTCATAATAGCTAGATCATTTAAGGCCATCCAATCATTTTTTTTTGAAACAAACAAAACAAGACATAAAAAAAACTCTAAGAAGAATAAAGCTCGAATTAAAAACATCATCTCAATCCCTCTTGAAAAAGCTTTTTCGCCAGTATTTTACGACGAATAGCACCTTCACCACCTTCTAAAGCGTAATAAAAATGCCCTTCACCTTTCCCTCTATTCATTTGGGACGCAAGATCAGGAACAGATCTTATTAGCTCAACATCACTCATACCAGCATAAATAGGATCACCGTATTTATCAAGATTAATCACAAGAACATTTTTAATGTGGGGATTAGTTTTAACTGCCATTAATAAACTAGCATTTATCGGTGCTCCAATAAGTACTAAGTTATCAATTTTAACCTGACTTCTAGCATAATATAAAGCGCTTCGAGCTGCGATTACAGCCCCCCAAGAATAACCGATAAAGTTAAACTGTCCCTCTTTAGGTGGCAGCTGTTTTATTTCTAACTCAGCTAGAGAAAACTTAATTTTTTTATTATTTTCCAATTCATATCTAATGATATACTTATTACAGTCTTCACCTTGTGTATTTTTACCAGAATACTTTCTCAGCACTAAACCTAATGCGCTTTTATTACTCTCTACTTTACAACCATTTGTATTTACGAGCTGTAGTGCAATAGGATCATTCTCATCTTGATTATAAAAAACAACTGCGGAGGCATCACCTAGAGTATCGAGTGATGCTGGAATTTTTTGATCGACTCCCTTAAACCAGCCGGAATAATTACCATAAACCGAATCCTTAATCCCTGATTGCCTAAGACTATCAACCATATCTAATTGATAGCCCCCATTCATTCCTGCACCACCTAAAAAAACAGTTAAACCCTTGTTCATTCTAACACTCCATGTACAAAACTTTTATGCGCATATTAAAGCTTCACTATAAAGTAATACTTTACTCTCAACAATAACCAACACAGAAAGAACGATACTCGATTCAATAATTAAACGGGTGATGATTATCTGCTAGGTATTTTTATAGCGAAATTTAACGACAAGAAAGATATCTTTAAAACCTTAACAGGTCTGAAAATGCTTCACTTTCAAGGCGTTTCTTAAATATTGAGAGTCGCTCTGCTCATGGAGAACTACAAATTGAGATATGCTTTAATAGAGCAGCACAAATGCCTAGGCGGTGGTGTCTGCTTTACTTCCATAACTACGGAGGCTTGTTTAAATAGATCCCCGCCTTCGCGGGGATGACGATGCCTACAGTTTGCGCTCCTCCCCTTGAAGAAAGGGAAGGAAGAGTTNCGTGCCCTACATTTTGGGGTGTTTATGTTCAGTAGCGAGGAGCAAAGCGAACGCCAAGAGCGAGGTCAAACGACAGTGTCGAGCGGTGGTGTTTAGTTTGCTCCAAGCGCCGCGGTGGTAGTCAGGGTCAAAGCCTTCCCCTTGGCTCTTTAGTTCAAGTAAAAGGGGAAGGCACAGTCCGACTACAAATACCGCCCTTCTAGGTGTTTTCTAAAATGTGCGGCGTTTAGGGTTTCGCCTGTGGCGCGTTTGACGAGTTCATCTGTGGTGTGAAGCGAAGCTTGTGACCAGATGTTGTCGCTTAGCCATTGGAAGATTGGGTTTAGGTCGCCACTTTTGATGGCCATATCGAAATCACAGCCGAAGTCTACGGTGTTCGTCATGGTGGCTTTGTATTGTGCGGCGTACATGGCACCTAGTGTGTAGCTTGGGAAATATCCAAATGCGCCGTCTGTCCAGTGGATGTCTTGCATGCAGCCGTTTTTGTAATTGTCTTTGGTGGAGATACCAAGGGCGGCTTTCATTTTCTCATCCCACAATGCCGGTACGTCTGTGTGTTCTATCACGCCGTTGATCAGGTCTCGCTCGATCTCGTAACGCATGATGACGTGGGCGGGATACGTGAGTTCATCGGCGTCAACACGAATGAAGCCTTTTTCCACTTGGGTGTAGATTTTGTAGAGGTTGTCTTCGGCAAAGACGGGGTTGTTGTGTGCGTTGAAGGCTTCGGCAGAGAGTCGTGATAAGTGGGAAATAAACGGCTTGCTGCGCCCTATTTGCATTTCAAAGAAGAGCGACTGAGATTCATGAATGCCTATGGAGCGGGCTTCGCCAACAGGCAATCCAGCAAAGGCTTTGGGTAAACCTTGTTCATAACGGGCGTGGCCCGTTTCGTGAACGATGCCCATTAAGGCTTGTACAAAGTCTTTTTCATCGTAGCGCGTGGTAATGCGCACATCGCTTGGTACACCGCCACAAAATGGATGCACACTCTGGTCAAGTCGACCACGATCAAAGTCGAATTGCAGCAGCTTCATGACTTCTAAACCAAGGGCTTTTTGCGTTGCGGTAGAGAAAGTACCCGATGGCAATAGGATGGATTCAGATTTCTGTTTTTCCAAAACCTTTTCAATCAGTTCTGGCAACCAAGTTTTCACATCGGTAAACAAAGTATTAAGCGACGCAGTTGTGGTGCCCGGTTCGTATTTGTCGAGCATGGCGTCATAAGGCGTAAGACCTAATGCAGCGCCACGGATTTTTGCTTCTTCCCGAGACAAGGCAACGACGTCTTTCCAGTTCTTTTCGAATCCTGTCCAATCGTTTTCTTGACGTTGTGAACGCCAAGCATGCTCACATTTCGAACCCGCGATGGATTGCGCCTGCACTATGTCTTCTGGAACCACAGTGGCTTGCTGCCATTGGCGTTTCATCTCACGTAGGCTGGCTTTTTGCTCTGTGTTTAAGGTTTCTTGTTCGGCGTTACCAAACCATTCTTCTAGCTGGGGTTGTGTCGATAGTCGATGAATGTGAACCGATAATTCCGCCATGGCGTTGGAACGTGCTTCGCTGCCACCCGATGGCATATTTGCCGCTGCATCCCAGCCAAGCATGGCTTGAGCATGGTTAAAATGGCTGAGTGTTTGGTAGTGTGACGTTAACTTGTCGTAGTTGGACATGGTCGTTTTCATCCTATGTGGTGTTGATTAACCAGAACGGTATCCATTTCAGTTATCTTATTACATTGAAAGAAATTGAAACACCTCAAACAAAAAAGCCGAGACATCTTTAAAGAAACGTCTCGGCTTTTTGCATTTACTCTTGTTCTAACGCTTATTTATGACAACCACAGCCTGTGTGTTCGCCACTCAGCTCTTGCCAGTTTTTCAATTTACTGGTGCCGCCAATGCCGGAGTTGAAGCTGTTGGTTGGGTCGGTTTTTTGGTAAAACTCACGCAATGCTGGTTTCGCAACATATTCATGGCCCACGTTATGCTCTGCTGGGTATTCTGCACCGCGAGCGTCATAGCTGGATAGAATCTGCTTCTTCACCGCTTTGCCGTCAACGCCTTTTTTCATGATGTAGTTTTGGTGCATGACGTGACAGAAGAAATGACCGTAGTACATTTTCACCGCGACTTTTTCTTCGATGTCTTTTGGTAGTTCTTCAAACCAATCGCGCTCATTTCGTGGGAAGGCCACGTCGATGGTCATGATGGAACCCAGTTTTTTCTTATTCATTATATGAAGACGAGTCAATGCTCCGCCGGTCACAAAGCGATGCAAGATGGCTTGGTCAGCTTCACGTTTGGTACAAGCAAAGAAGTCACCTTCGTTGTCTTTAAAGAAGTTTTCTAAATAGGCTTGCGCTTCCGCCACACCATCGTTGCTGGTTTCCACTATCCAATGATGTTCGTACTTTTCACGGAAATCTTCCATGCGCTTTGGTAGATGATTTGGGAACAGCTGACTCGCGTATTGCATCATGATGTCAGAGAATTTAGACGGCATGAATTTCAGTTTTCCAGCCCATCTGTCCACTGTACGTTTTAGCGCAAACATTTTGGGGATGTATTTAGTGCCCAATTTATCGATCACTAAATAGCTGTCTTTGCCGTATTTTTTACTGATGTCATAGCTGCTGTTATGCATATATTCGCCAGACACAGGCAGGTTTTTAAAGGTAGATAACATATCACGGCGCATCTGTTCCATAACGGCAGGATCATTGGTGCCAATGTAGAAGACTTGGTACTTTTCTGGAATCGGGAAGGTATCAATACGCACGGCAAAGACCGCCAATTTACCCGCACAACCAGATGCTTCGTACAAGCGACGAGGATCGTTATTAAAACGTGATGGGGTGTCTGCGTCTACGTCACGAATACGCTCGTGGTATTCGTTGTCAGAACCGCGTTTTTCTGGGAACTGAACGTCTTTTTCTTGGTAGGTTTTGTTTTGCAGATTGGTCAGAATTTCTTCTGGATCACTTCCCAACTCAATGCCTAAGTTGTTCACCAATTGCAGTTCGCCGTCTTGTGTGACTTGGGCAAACAAGGACATTTCTGTGTACGCAGGGCCACGTTGCACCAAGGCACCACCAGAGTTGTTACAGACACCACCCACGATAGAGGCACCAATACAAGAAGAGCCAATAACAGAATGCGGCTCACGGCCGTAAGGTTTCAGCGTGTCTTCTAAGCCGAACAAGGTACTCCCCGCAAAACCCACAATCTGTTTACCTTGATCAAGCAACTGAATGTCGTCAATGCGCATGGTGCTGATGATCACGATAGGACGATCATAGTCCGCGCCATTAGGTGTTGAACCACCCGTTAAGCCAGTATTAGCCGCTTGCATAATGACGATAACGTCCGCTTTCACACAGGCTTGCAGACATTTCCAAATTTCGACCAAGCTACCAGGACGAACAACCGCATACGCCTTACCACCACCAAGACGAAAACCTTGGCTGTAAGGTTTGGTCTTGTCTTCATCGGTTAGCGTATATTGGCTGCCAACTATGGCTTTTAGCTCAGCGGCCAAATCGAAGCTGGAATTGGTGTCCGTCATACTGTTTTCTGTCATAGAGGCTACTTCACAACGTGTCGGGAAAAGAGGCCAGTATACTAAACTGAACACACTGTAAAAAACACTCCAACCACACAATTGGGTATCAACTTCATAAAGAATGCTTATGTAAGGAGAGAGTTACATAAACTTCGAAGAGCATATTCCCTAGATTATCATTGTGATTCTGCCCGTTTTATCTCATCTCTGATATCCAGCAATAGAGACAAAGCACGCTCACCATTCATGTTATATGGGTCGAAACTGATGCTTTTTGTATGCTGATAAAATAGCTCACGAAGGCTTTCTGTATTTTGTAAATAGCCCATATTCCAGCTATCGAACTCCCTGTGGGAGATTTCTTGATAATCTATTATTTCAGGCTTTCTATGGCGGGAATCCGTCGCGATTTTATGATAGATCTGATTCACGTCTTGGCGTGTTCCTTCTAAACATTGAAGAAAGAACTGCCTGTTAAAAGACAGCAAGCCAGTCACATTGAGGGCTTTATTATTGACTCGTGCCACTTTAAGAATGCGGGCAATGTCTTCCACCTCAAATTGCTCGGTAATGGTGCTAGTATAAATAAGTCGAACTAAATCCACATTAAGCCCTTTTTATATCGAATAAATATATAAACCATTTAAATTGAGGCTATCGTTTTTCTATACAAAAGTAATGTGGATTTAAGTAATTTTTGTATACGTTTTTTATCTAATTTAATTCCACCTGCTTCTCTATTTTTTTAAGGCTTAACAGCAATATAAACATCGACGCTGTTTTCACTGGTATAACATTCGAAATCTGCCGTATAAGCGCGATAATAAACACAATCGGAACTGCTAAAATAACGCCAAATTTCTCCCCACACATCAATCACCACTTGCGGCATTTCCCCTTCGCCGGAGAAGACAAGATATTCACCAGCAGAAAGGTCAACATGTTCTAGTTCTGCCTTTGACGAAACATAGTCTGGTTCTGCTCCCACTAATACGCTGAAATCGCCCGTATAATCTGACTCATACTGATAATACACGCCATATAAACAAGCGCCCTTTTCATAATTTACTGTGGTTTTTTGTGCAAAGATTTGATGTAAGGCGCCTATCTTTGCGGTTTCTGACTGCATTTCGCTAACGTTATTCGTTCGTACGCTTAAACCCACTATGCGTTTTTCATCTAGCGTTAATTGCTTCATTTTTATCTCCAAAAATCGACTTGTTTAGGAATAGATCCACTATATCGACATCTATGACACTTTATGTCACATTAAAATCATGAATAGAGCCAACGCCAAAGATCGCCTAGATAGATTAGAACAATTAACCGCCATTCTAAAATCAGAAGAAGCTCTCACGACCAAAATTATCGCGGCGGAGCTGAATGTCAGCGAGCGCACCTTATTTCGGGATATTGGAATTCTACGGGAGCGAGGATTGCCTATTGAAGCGGATAAAGGACGTGGCGGCGGTATCAAACTTCATCGTAATTGGGGTGTCGGGCGACTATCGTTAGAAAGCCAAGAAATTATCGATGTGCTCATCAGTCTGGCCATTGCTGAAAGTATGGGACCAACCTTATTCATGGGGAATATAAATACAGTTCGTCATAAGCTGATGGCTTCTTTTTCACCTAGGCAAAAAGAAAAAATCCACCAGCTACGCCAGCGAATTCACATTGGCGAGCAAGCATCACCATACGTTTTACAGTCTTTCAGTATGAAAAAACAGGAAACAAAAGCAACGATTGAAACCCTACATAGCGCCTTTCTGTTTAATCAACGTTTGTCTATTGTTTACCAAGACTTTCATGACCAAGAAACACAGCGCGACATTGAAGCCCATTATTTGTACCTTGGGTTTCCCGTATGGTATCTGTTGGCATGGGACCACCTTCGTAACGACGTACGTATTTTTCGCTATGATCGCATCAAGAAGGCAGACATTTTGCCGCAAGAGTTTACGATAAGACCGTTAAAAGATTTCAACGCTATCCTGACCAAGCAAAATGTCAGTACACTTTAATCTTCCACTTTTATAGCATTCGCCCCATAGCGCTGAAAAAAGTTGTTTACATCATATAGGATGAGCGCTTTGCTTTTCAAAAACCACACAAGGCTAGATACCATATCGGCATGACCGACTCCTTCATAGACTTTGCTTTCTACAGCACCCTGCTCGGCGTGTATTTTTGCAATCAATTTGTCCATATTACTTTTGCCCACAATGGTGTCGTCCGCGCCCCAAAGCAATAGCATTGGCGGCTCTTTACCATCAATAAACGTCGTTACCTGCATATTTGGGTAGTTTTCCGGTGGGCCAAACATGTCCATATAATCTTCTTCATAAGGTACAAAATCATACGGACCAGATAAGCCAGCAAAGGCATTGATAATAGATGGCGTTAAGCCTTCGGCTTGCAAATATTGCTTATCCGCAACCACCATGGCGCCAATGTGCGCACCAGCGGAATGTCCCGCTATAAACAAGCGTTTAGGGTCGCCCTGATATTCGGCAATATGACGATAGGTCCAAGCAACTGCTTTGGCACCATCCTCAACAAAGGTCGGAAATTTTACCTGTGGATATTTGCTGTAATCGGCAATGACCGTGATATAACCCTGTTTTGCAAAGGCTTCGCCTACAAAGGGATACATGTCTTTTGAACCATCCTTCCAGCTGCCACCATAGAAGAAGACAACAACAGGAAGAGATTGACCCGAAGAATGAGGCGGGACATAAACATCTAACTTCTGCCAAGGCTCAGTGCCATAAGCGATATCTTTTGTCGTTTCAGTATCACTGAATGCATTAGGCAAATTGGCAACGCCTAACCCAACCTTAGTACAGGCAACGAGTAATAAAGAACTCAGTGCCACACACACTTTTGCTATCCTCAAAATTGACCTCTTGCTTCTCTTAAAATGAACTCAATTCTAGTGATACGCAGCGAAGAGAAAAATAGACTAGAATTTTTACACTCTAATTTTCACCCAGAAATCATCAAATGATTGAACTATCAAAGTATATTACCTAAGATGTTATATGCGGTTGGAAACAACTAAGATTGGCGGGCTGCCTTAATGCGGTGCGCTGAGCGCTAGCTCTTTCCCCCGCCTTCTTTTTTGTTCTTCATAATTCCAATATACTCCCTTAGACAATCAACTTCTTAAGGATTAAGAATGTTTTTACTCTATGCGGATGAATCCGGAACCCCCGGTGGAGCTGAGCAAGAACATTTTGTTCTTGCTGGAATAACAGTATTTGAACGAAAATCACATTGGCTATCTCTAGAGCTAGATAAAATAGCAGCTCGGTTTAATAATCAAGATCCCAATTCTGTTGAGCTTCATGGAGCGCCAATGCTGTCTGGCAGAAAGTTTTGGCGAAAATTTGATAAAGAAGATCGGCTCAACGCAATTAAAGATGCCTTACGTTTAATTGATGGCAAATACTATCGAGTGATTGCTTCCGTTGTTAAAAAAGGGGCAATATCCCCACAAGATCGGGTTTACAGTACCTTTCAGCAACTCATTACTCGTTTTGATCATTTCTTAGCAAGGGAACATACCCATTTCAAAAATCCCCAGAGAGGGCTAATTCTCTTTGACAAAAGTAGCAAAGAAGCCCCTATTCAAGCACTCGCTACAGAATTCAAAATAGATGGACACGAATGGGGGAAATTACGCAATATGGCTGATGTTCCCGTTTTTATAGATAGCTATGCAACTAGGTTAATTCAACTCGCAGACTTAGTCGCTTACGCCATATTCAGAAAATATGAAAAACAAGATAATCAATTCTTTGAAATGATTGAAAATAAGTTTGATTATTTTGGTGGCGTTCAACACGGCTTGCATGTAAGTGTGTAAAAAAGCCGCTCTTTGGAGCGGCTTTTACTTTCAGTAATCTGCTGCTCGATAAGCAGATTAGCCGCCAAATACCACGGTGCGTTTACCATTCAAGAAAACACGCTTTTCAACGTGACATTTCACAGCGTTAAACAAGGTAACACGTTCGATGTCTTGCCCTTTCGCGATCAAGTCTTCTGCGTAATGCGCATGGTTTACTACCTGAATACCTTGGGAAATAATTGGGCCTTCGTCGAGGTCGTTGTTCACATAGTGAGCGGTTGCACCGACCATTTTCACCCCCTTCTCCCATGCTTGATGATAAGGGCGAGCGCCTTTAAACCCTGGCAATAACGAGTGATGAATATTGATTGCGCGGCCATCTAGGTATTCGCACATGCTTGGAGAAAGCACCTGCATGTAACGTGCTAATACCACCAATTCAGTGTCATATTTTTCAATCAAGTCACGAACTTGCGCTTCTTGCTCTAGCTTAGTTTCAGCGGTAATAGGCAAATGGTAGTAAGGAATACCATGCCATTTAGCAAGGTCTTCTAAATCAGGATGGTTGGAAACAATGACAGTAACATCAATATTCAATTGCCCAGTACGAAAACGGTATAATAAGTCATTCAAGCAATGATCGTATTTCGACACCATGATCGCGACTTTTGGTTTGTGGTTTGGTGCGGTTAACGACCAATCCATATTAAATTCAGCAGCGCGTTCTGCGAACTCAGTTTTAAACACGTCTTCATGGAAATCAGCATGTTGTGGCAAAAATTCTATGCGGATAAAAAAACGACCTGATTCGCGGTCATCAAAAGAGTGAATTTCATCAACATAGTTACCGGCTTGCGCCATGTATCGAGTTACTACGTCGACCGTTCCTATTATGCTTGGGCAGCTAGCAGTAAAAATCCAAGGCGCGGTTTTTGATTTCATAAAATAGTCTCTTATTATCTTAAGTTTTTTACGTCACGAAAACGGCTGACCACTAGAAAGTGGCCAACCAAAACCGTGAATTAACACAAGTGAATGAGAAAAAGTTACGCTTTTACCACTAGGCCATATTCTCGACTCGCGTCCTGAATCCATAACCAGAGATAGTCTGCAAAGCTACGACGTACGACCAATTCAAATTTGTCGTCAGCCAGACGACAAATAGTCGCCCCACTTTTAGCAAATACCGTAGACACAACTTTACCAACAGGGAATTCACTCGCATGTAAATCCACCGGTGTAGACTTTTTCAACATATCAACAACATGACTGCCAGATACATCGAGAATGGTTGTGCCGCCACTAATATTCACTAATGCATAATGCCCAGTAAGCTTTTCTTGGAATTGAGTTTCTATTTCAAAAGCCTGCTCACCCGCCACAATAATGAGCCACTCATCGGGAGACATCCAACGCACTGAAATCGCGTCAGTCGTTACTGAAGTCAACGGCTGCATTGGCAAAGCCACACCCAATAAAGATTCAATCACTGCTAGTTGCTCTGCTGAAGGTGCGCAACGCAGAGTTAACAGCCCCTTCAATTTACGCTCATGAAAGTGCACGCCACCTTGCTGCGGCCCTTTCTTAGCAATACTAGCAAGATCAGAGTGATGCAGAGGGCTTTCACCTACAATAGCGCCTGTTGGAAGTTGATCTGTCACCAACTTCCCTTCCATTGCTTCTACTGTGACATCAGACATTTTGACGCTCCCCTTTTGGATCTAAAAATACTGGACTGCAAATTTCAGCTTCAATAACACGGCCATCTGCCAATGGATAAAAGACTCTCTCACCCATTTTATTTAAGCCACCTTTTACAAAACCCATTGCCACAGAACGATTCAAGTTCGCGCTCCAGTAACTTGATGTCACATGACCAACCATTGGCATTGGAACTGGCGCCTTCGGATCAAGTACACCTTGCGCACCTTCTGGTAATACTGCTTTAGGGTCTATCGTTTTCAAGCCAACAAGCTGTTTTCGATTCTCACGAACACAGTCTTCACGCTGCATACCGCGCTTACCGATAAAGCTAAATGGTTTTTGCATAGAGACAGCCCATGACATGCCTAGATCAAAAGGATGTACGGAACCATCAGTGTCTTGACCTGCAATGATAAAGCCTTTTTCTGCACGTAAGATGTGCATAGTTTCCGTGCCATATGGTGTTAAATTAAATTCTTCACCATGTTCAAATAGTGCCTTCCAAACATGTAAGCCATAGTTGGCTTGTACGTTAATCTCAAAAGATAACTCACCAGTAAAGGAAATACGGAACACACGGGCTGGTACGCCAGCAACCGTCATAGGCTTCCAATCCATGAAGGCCATATTTTCTTTTGACACATCATAATCCGTCAGTTTTTCTAACAACTTACGGCTATTCGGGCCAGAAATTGTCATGGTTGACCAATGGTCCGTCACACTATTGAAATACACTTCCAATTCAGGCCATTCAGTTTGATGATAAATTTCTAACCAAGACAGAACGCGTGCAGCACCGCCAGACGTGGTAGTCATTAAGAAATGATTTTCCGCCAAACAAGATGTCACACCGTCATCAAATACCATGCCGTCTTCGCCACACATCAAGCCATAACGACATTTACCTACTGGTAATTTCGCCCACGCATTGGTGTAAACACGACCAAGGAATTCACGAGCATCTTTACCTTGGATATCAATTTTACCCAGTGTAGAGGCATCCAATATCCCTACAGACTTACGAGTCGCTAAACATTCACGATCCAATGCTTGTTGCATCGTCTCGTTGCCTTTAGGGTAATACCAAGCACGCTTCCATTGACCCACATCTTCAAACTTCGCGCCGTGCTCAACATGCCAAGCATGCATTGCCGTATAGCGTTCTGGGTCGAACAACTCACCGCAATCGCGTCCTGCAATCGCACCGAAAGTAACTGGTGTGTAGTTAGGACGGAAAATAGTCGTACCTGTTTGAGGTATCGTTTGATTGAGCATTTTTGCCGCAATCGCCATACCATTGATGTTACCCAACTTACCTTGATCCGTACCAAAGCCCATGGCGGTATAACGCTTAACGTGCTCGATAGACTCAAAACCTTCACGACACGCTAATTCAATACCTGCTGCTGTGACATCATTTTGATAATCGACAAACTGCTTAGGCGCTTTTGATGTTGGTTTTGTATGTGGAATATGGAACAAAGCCATGGCTTTGCCCTCTTCGACGACTTCAGTTTCTGGCAATGCCACGTCTGATTTAGCTAATCCCAACTGAGACAAGGCATCAGATGCAACTTTCACACCTTCAGACAAAGCTTGTGCGGTAGAAAACGCACCATTAATCGCACCTGCAGTTAATTGCTTCTGATAGGTAGCACCTGGCGTAAAACCTAAAATTTCATCATTCCACACTGGACGGGCACCAGTATGGCAAGACAAATGAATCACTGGACTCCATCCTCCAGAGGTTGCAACAGTATCAGCCGCCATCTTAATGATAGGACCGACAACCGCATCGCCTGCATCGTTCAATGGTGCAATAGATACACCCGATACGCGCTTGCTGCCATGTGCTTCAATGACACCAGAACCAACAATGATACTGATACCACGGTCACGTGCTGCATCCACAAAGGTACCTTGAGGATTCTTACGAGAATCAACAATCGCCACCACATTGCGACCAGCATCATGCCAATCTAACGCTGCGCGGTAAGCGTTGTCATTGGAGGTCATTAGTACTAGATCTTTACCAGGAGCCACGCCGTAACGATTGATGTAAGTCGACACAGCATTAGCGACCATGCAACCAGGCACATCATTGTTACCATAAACCAAAGGACGCTCATGAGCACCGGTCGCTAACACAACCCATTTCGCTCGTACACGATGCAAACGCTGAGCAATTTGACCATTCGGCGCACGGTCTGCAAACTGGTCCGTACAATGCTGCTGAATGGTTAAGAAGTTATGATCGTGATAACCATTCACCTGAGAATTAGGCAGCATCAATACATCATCAAAACCAGACAACTCTTGAACCACGTCCTTGACCCATTCTGCCGCAGGCTTACCGTTAAGCATTTCTTTGCTGCTTAACAAGCTACCACCAAACTCACTTTGCTCATCAGCAATAATCACTCGAGCGCCAGAGCGAGCCGCTGTCAATGCGGCCATTAAACCAGCTGGACCAGCACCCACGATTAAGAGATCACAATGTTGGTTCATCTTGTCGTAGATGTCTGGATCATTTTCTTTTGGTGCGCGACCAAGACCTGCTGCTTTACGAATATAAGACTCGTACGTTTCCCACATGGATTTTGGGTACATGAAGGTTTTGTAGTAAAAACCTGGCGGCATCATTTTCCCACCAATTTTCCCCACTAACCCCATCAAATCCATTTCAACATTCGGCCAACCATTGGTGCTGCTAGCCACCAGACCAGCATACAAAGACTGTTGAGTCGCTCGCACGTTTGGAATTTGCGTCGCCTCAGTAGAACCAATTTGCATGATCGCATTTGGCTCTTCAGCACCAGCGGCAACAATGCCACGCGGACGGCTGTATTTAAAACTCCGGCCGATAATATCAACACCATTCGCCAACAAAGCGGACGCCAGCGTATCACCGTCAAAGCCTTTATATTGTTTGCCATTGTAGGTGAAAGTTAGCGGCTTAGAGCGATCAATACGTCCGCCTTCTTGAAGACGATTAGACTGCTTACTCAAATCTTGTGTCATGTTATCCCGCCTCTATTTCGCTTCGTCGGCTACAACTGATGGTTTTTCGCCCACCTTGTAGACTTCTTTGATTTCGTAAGTTTGGGTATTACGAGTGATGTTAAAAAATTTACGACAACCTGCCGCATGCACCCAAAGCTCGTGATGTATTCCTCGCGGGTTAGCACGGAAATACATGTATTCACCCCATTCCTTATCCGTGCAGGCATCTGGATCTAGTGGTCGTGCTATATGCGACTGTCCTGCCGCGTGGAACTCTTCTTCCTCACGGTATTCGCAACAATGCGGGCAATAAATATGAAACATGGTAACTCTCTCCTTATTCGGTATTAGCCCGTTTAGTGTGCTACGCCAGCCGCGCCGTGTTCATCTACAAGGGCGCCGTTATGGAAACGGAACATAGAAAAAGGTTTTGCCAACGGATGCATTTCACCCTTCGCCAAAGACGCAGCAAACACATGACCTGAGCCTGGTGTCGCTTTAAAACCGCCCGTTCCCCAACCACAGTTAAAATACAAATTCTTCACTGGTGTTTCACTGATAATCGGACAAGCATCTGGACAGGTATCAACAATACCGCCCCACTGACGATTCATACGCACACGGCTAAAGACTGGGAACATTTCCACAATTGCCTGAATCGTATGCTCGATAGTGGAATAAGAACCACGCTGACCGTAGCCGTTGTAGCCATCTATACCAGCGCCGATTACCAAATCCCCTTTGTCAGATTGCGACGCGTAACCGTGTACTTGGTTAGACATAACAACCGTATCTAGAATTGGTTTAATTGGTTCGGATACTAGAGCTTGTAAAGGATGAGACTCTAATGGCAGCTCGAAGCCACCCATCTTCGCCAATACACTGGAATTACCAGCCACCACGCAACCTACACGATCGGCACGAATCTCGCCGTAACGGGCAGTACGCACACCAACAACAGTTCCATCTTCAATGATCAAATCTTCAACTTCTGTTTGTTGGATCAGATCCACACCATGAGCATCAGCGCCACGGGCAAACCCCCAAGCAACGGCATCGTGACGAGCAACACCTGCACGTGGTTGCCAAGACGCCCCCATAACGGGATAACGCGCACGATCAGAACAATCCAATACAGGCACAATTTCTTGCACTTGTTTCGCGTCTAATACTTCGCCATCAATACCGTTTAATCGATTGGCATTCACGCGACGTTCAATATCGCGCATGTCTTGCAAAGTATGACCAAGGTTCAAACAGCCACGCTGAGAAAACATCACGTTGTAGTTCAAATCCTGTGACAGACCTTCCCATAACTTCATCGCGTGTTCATACAAATGAGCCGCTTCGTCCCACAGATAATTAGAACGAACGATTGTGGTATTTCGAGCTGTGTTACCACCACCAAGAAAGCCTTTTTCAATCACTGCGACATTGGTGACACCAAACTCTTTCGCCAAGTAATACGCCGTCGCCAAACCGTGGCCGCCGCCACCGACGATGATCACATCGTATTTCTTTTTCGGGGTTGGATTACGCCACACCCGCTGCCAATTCTCGTGATGGCTAAAACTGTGCTTTAACAACCCAAAGCCGGAATAATGCTGCATCAGATCAGCTCCTTAGATAAATAATCGCTTCAACGATTATCGTGGTGTGTTTAAAAAAGGTTGCAGCGTCTTAGTCTGCCAAGACGCCGTAGATTAAGCGTTCACCGTGATAATAGAGATAAAGATTTCTACCCTAATGCTTGGAAGCGTCCAGCGAATGACAATTTACGACAGAGAGGATGACGGCTTTGGATATGGCGTTATAAAGGATAGAGAAAAAGCAAAAAATTTGCCCTTTTTCAAAATGATATATTGGCGTAAGCAGCTGAAAACTATAGAGAGAACGATAAACAGTTACCTATGTAAGGCACGCACACTGTGTGCCTTACATAGGTTTTTATGAAGTAATTAATGTCGCTTATAGTAGGAATGACAAATCATATTCCAGTATTGCGGCAACACTTTATTAGTTCCAATCACGTCTACTGTTTTTGTGAATAAGATATTGGTGGCAGATTTACCTATCATAATATCGAACTCACCTGATTCAACCATCCTTTGATGAGCTGAATTGGTAAAGTTCAGCATATCGACAGGTAGCTCAAATACGACAGTAGTGGAAGCGCCAGCAGGCAAATCAACCCGTTGAAAGCCTTTTAATTCACGAATCGGCCGAACCAAAGAACACAACTTATCTTTCACATAAAGTTGAACTACCTCACAGCCAGATCGATTGCCAATATTTTCAAGCTCAACTGTCACCCTGATCACGCCATTTTCAATCGATACTTGCTGGTTTTCAATCTGCATATTTTTATAGGCAAACTCCGTATACGTCAGGCCGTAGCCAAAGTTATATTTCGATCCAAAATGATAGGCGATGGGCGTTCCACCACTTTTAAGTTTATGGTTATAAAAATAAGGTACTGCGCCAGCATTTTTAGGAATCGATAATGTTAATCGTCCAGATGGCGACTGTTTACCGACAATAATATCCGCAATCGCCCTTGCACCCTCTTGTCCCGGAGCCCAACCGAATAACACCGCAGCGGCTTTTTCTTCTGCACCATTTAAGTTGTATGGCCTTCCACCAGTCACTAAAATAATCACTGGTTTACCTGTGGCAATCGCTTCGTCAATTAACTGCTGTTGCACGCCCGGCAAATCTAAACTGTCGGTATCAGAGCCTTCGCCCACAGTTCCTGTCTGGAACAAACCAGCAAGATCCCCCACACAAACAATCGCCGCATCCGCCTGCTCGATCATTTCAATCGCTTGTTGGATTTGGCTGGTATCTTTAGACACGGGCGATGTCATGGTTTGATTCATCGCCAAATCGACATCACCAGGAAACACCGGAGCGTTGCTATGACGCTCCGTTAAAATATCGCAACCTTTGCTGTATAGAACTTGCGGAAATTCATTCTGCAGCGCTTCTAAAATAGTCGAGCACACCTTACTACTGTCATCTACGCTGCTCAAAATGAGATGCACCGGAAAACTATAACCACCAAGCAAGGCTAATTGGTCATTCGCTGTTGGGCCGATGACGGCAATTTTTTGTTGGCTATTTAAAGGTAAGCCAGCGTTGTTTTCTAACATGACGACCGATTGTAAAGCGACTTGATAGGCAAGCTCTGTGGCTTTTTCACTTTGCAGTTCAATGGGAGACTCATCGCAATATGGATGCTCAAACAAACCCATTTCAAATTTTACTTTCAAGATTCGAGCGACTATCTCATCGATTTTATGCTCATCAATCAGCCCTCTTTGCAGTGCTGAGGTTAACTGACTGGAACAAGCATCATCTGGCAATTCAATGTCTAATCCTGCATTGAACGCCAATGCCGCCGCTTCCGCGTTATCCGCCGCAATGCCATGATGACTCGCCAATAACTCAACACCACCATAATCCGCCACAATCAAGCCATCAAAGCCCCATTGATTACGCAGCACTTCGGTTAATAAATGGTATGAGGCATGGCAAGCCTCATTATCTATATCGTGATATGCCGGCATCAACGAACCTGCTTTGCCAAGTTTTACCGCCATTTCAAAAGGCAGCAGAAAGGTGTCGTTTAGTTCTTTAAAACCCAAATGTACAGGAGCATGGTTACGTGCGCCTTCGCTAAAAGAATGACCGACATAATGTTTTAACGTAGCAAGAAGGTCGCGCTTTTCGCCTTGTAGACCTTTAACGTACTCTGTCGCTAACACACCAACATGATAAGGATCTTCACCAAGCGTTTCCTCTGTTCTGCCCCAGCGCACATCTCGAGATACATCGAGAACTGGCGCTAACCCGTGATGAGCTCCGACCAGACGAGTCTGCTCACCAATCACTTGCGCTACCTGATAAATAAGTTGTGGATTCCAAGTGTGGCCATAGTTAAGGGAGGAAGGAAACAGAGTCGAGCCTTTCGCCATCAGCCCCACTAAACACTCTTCGTGTGACATAGCGGGAATACCCAAGCGTGTTTCTTCGACGAGATACTTTTGCAATTGATTTAACGCTTTGACGCCATCATTGGGGTTAATGACTTGTGTACCCAACGGACGAGTAATTTGGCCTAAACCATGTTTTAGACGATCTTGAATGGGTTTACGCTCCCCTTGAGCACCCATCTCAAAATCGCGGTCTTGATGGTTTCCATCTGGCGCTAGGATCAACCATTGTGCGCCAAGCTGAGCAATTTTTTCTTCTAACGTCATGCGCGCTAGCAAATCATCCATTCGCTGCTGCACGGTGAAACTTGAGTTTTTATAAACTTCCATATAACGAATACCTTAATAAGCAAAACATGAAATCTATTTATATTTATAATCATAACGCTACTTTATAGAGCCAAGCGCTGCTCTTTCTCATTCTATAGATGGTACTCTATAGCTAGCAGTTAATTACTAGGTTAATTAGACTTTTTCCCACAAGACCATCCAAATTAATATTATGTAATATCTCAAATCCGCTACGATATTTCACATGAACACGTCAGGCTAGGTCTTCAAACGTCATCGCTTTAAAACGATCCTCAAATCAAGCTTCTACAGCAAGCCACCATCGTAACCAAGAAAAATAAAAACGATAAAAATCATAAACTTAAATAAAAATAGATCATTATCTAAAACGAGTTTTTATAAGATATAAAGCTCAACAAGCAAATAAATGAACTTGATTATCAAATTTCATAATTGAGCAAAGAAGGATATACAGCAATGATCAAGCCATTAAAATCTTGTGCGGAATGAATGTCATGATCAAATCGTTTAAAAACGACTTAATAAACTGAATTTAAAAATATTTTAAGATGAATATAAGATCATTGATTATTCAACCAAAACATTACTAACAATTTGTTTTAAAATATAAGAAAAGCACGATCACATTTATAATAAAAAAGGACGTTCTTTATGTGTTACCAAAATAACAACAAGACTCATGATCTTAAAAGTAACTGGAAAAAAATCTTTTACCCAGTCGCCATCGCGGCATCTTTAACCTCTTCATTCTCTTGGGCTGACACCACGATCCGTATGCTTCACCTTGAAGCTGATCCGAAAGTCGTCGCCATTTGGCAGCAAGTGGCAAATGACTATGAAAAAGCCAATCCAGGTCAACATGTCAAATTGGAATATTTAGAAAACGAGGCCTTCAAACAGAAGCTGCCAACACTTCTTCAATCCGATCAGCGTCCTGACATTTTCTACAGTTGGGGTGGCGGAAACTTTCAAACTCGCGTTGATGCGGGATTATTGAAAGATGTCACCAAAGAAATGAAAGACATTAAACCTAGGTTCTCAGAAGCCAGCTTTAATGCGTTTAATTACAAAGGAAAACAGTACGGCCTTCCTTACATGGTTAGCCAAGTCGGCTTTTGGTACAACAAAAGCTTATTCCAAAAAGCAGGTGTCGATGCCGATAAAATCGTTACTTGGGATGACTTCCTAGGCGCAATCAAAAAATTCCAAGCGGCAGGCATTACAGCGATCACAACAGCAGGTGGTGATAAATGGCCCGTGCAGTTTTATTGGGCACTGCTGACTATGCGCCAAGCTGGCCAACAAGGCATTCAAGATGCCATCGACAAAAAAGGCGATGGCTTTGCAGGCGAAGACTTCGTCAAAGCGGGGGAAGAGCTAAAACGTTTAGCCGATTTAAAACCTTTCCAACCAGGTTTTTTAGCCGCTTCTTTTGGTGATTCCTCTGGTAACTTTGGTGATGGCAAAGCCGCTATGCAGCTAATGGGAGATTGGAACTACTTATTCCAAGCTCAACAGTCTATTACAGGCAAAGGCGTGGGCGATAACAATTTAGGCTGGATGAACTTCCCCGCCTTAAAAGATGGTAAAGGCAAAGCAACCGACACGCTGGGAGGCATTGCTGGTTGGGTACTTACCTCTGAAGCAAGCCCTGAATCCGTTCAATGGTTAAAGTATTTTTCTAATATCGACATGCAAAAGCACCTAGCCAAAATCAATATGATTATTCCCGTAGTGAAAGGTGCAGATGCTGCCATTGAAAACCCATTTAAAAAGCGTATTGCACAAAACATCGCCAACTCTACTTGGCATCAATTGTTTTATGATCAAGCATTTGGTGCAAACGTAGGTAGTGTCGTGAACGACATTTCCGTTGGTATTGTTGGTAACTCGCTCACTCCTGAAGAAGCAGCAGAGCAAGTACAAGAAGCGTGGGAGTTTGAATAACGCTGAATAAGCATTAATCGATCCATACAGCCAACTTAGGTTGGCTGTTCTCACTTTCACGAGGCTTGCTATGAGTAATGATGTAACCACTATTGGAAAGCGCTCCAGTACTTCTTCAAACCAAAATGTCTCACGTTGGTTTAAAAAAAACAATCACGGTAACCGCTTACTGACATTGGTATTGTTTTTACCACCAGCTTTATTGCTGTTTACTATTTTTGTTATTTTGCCCATTGGTGAAGCGGGCTATTACAGCCTATTCCGCTGGAATGGCTATGGTGAACCAAGTCAGTGGGTAGAATTCAGCAATTATGTTCGTCTGTTTAAGCACGGTGCTTTTGACACTGCCGTATGGAATACCTTTAAGATCATTCTTATTTCTTTGGTTATTCAGTTACCTTTGGCACTGATTATTGCTTTGTCTATTTATAAAAAAAGCTGGGCCAACAGCCTATTCCGCCTGATTTTCTTTTTGCCCTATATTTTAGCAGAAGTGGCTGCTGGTCTTATTTGGCGTTTTGTTTTTGATGGCGATTACGGCGTGATGGCGAAATTTACCGAGGCGCTTAATACCGATACTTGGTACATATTGGCGGATAAAAACTGGGCGTTTGTGGCTATTCTTGTGGTGCTTGTTTGGAAGTATTTCGGCTTCCACATGATGATTTACATTGCGGCATTGCAAGGCGTTCCTAAAGACCTTATCGAAGCGAGCAAGTTAGATGGCGCAAGCCGTTTTCAGGCGATTTGGTATGTGAAAATCCCGCTCATTATGTCGGGCATCACAATATCCATCTTTTTCAGTATTCTGGGGGCACTACAAACCTTCGATCTCATTATGCCTCTCACCGGTGGTGGACCATCTAATAGCACTCATACCTTGGTTTCTTACCTATATACATTTGGTATTACCAGAATGAATGTTGGCTTTGGTAGTGCGGTGGGTGTGGTGTTGTTTATTTGCTGTGTGATTTTTGCCTTCACCTATCAAAGCACCATTATGAAAGACAAAAAATAAAAGGAACGCCCTATGTTAGCAATGCGAAGAATATCTTGGGGAAAATACATCTTCCTAATCTTGGTCGCTGGCTTTGTATTAGTCCCTATGTTTGCCACTGTGCTCGGTGGGTTCAAAAGCTTAGGCGAATTACGCACCAACCCATTTGGCTTACCAGATGTTTGGGAGTTTGAATATTACGCACAAGTTTTTGCCGATGGCTCTATTTGGTTGCTAATGAAAAACTCACTGATTATTGCGTTTTTCTCGGTACTACTGACCATTATCATCGGCACAATGACCGCGTTTACCTTTTCTCATATTAAGTTTGCGGGCTACAAATACATTTATAACTACTTCTTAATTGGCATGATGTTTCCAGCGGCCGCGGCGATACTTCCCTTGTTTCTGAAGATTCGTGATCTTGGTCTATTGGATAGTTTATCTGGCGTCGTTATTCCTCAAGTGGCATTCGGGTTAGGTTTCAGTATTTTGTTGTTCCGCACCTTTTTCGAACAGCTGCCTGCTGAACTGTTTGATGCCGCTCGTGTCGATGGCTGTAGTTACATCAAATTCTATTGGCATGTCATTCTACCGCTTTCTACGCCCATTCTTGCCACCGTTGGCGTCTTTGTCTTGGTAGCAAGCTGGAACAATTACTTGCTGCCTTTGTTGGTGCTGAACACAGAACAACAATATCCGTGGACGCTAGGTATCATGCAATATCGTGGCGAATATGGCATCGAATGGAACCGTATATTGGCCTATGTCACCGTGACCATTAGCCCTGCCATCATATTTTTCTTGTTTGCTCAAAAATACATTGTCGAAGGCTTAACTGGCGGTGCGGTAAAAGGCTAAATCTAATTAAATATAATAAGGAAGAATCTCGTGGCTTCTGTTGAATTTAAACATGTTGAAAAAGTCTATTCAGGTAATGTACATACCGTTAAAGACTTTAATCTGAAAATTAATGACGGTGAGTTTATTGTGTTCCTAGGCCCATCGGGCTGTGGCAAGTCGACCACCTTAAGAATGCTGGCTGGCCTAGAAGACATCTCTGGCGGTGAAATTCTTATCAATAATAAAGTTATGAACGAGTTAGAACCCATAGAACGTGACATCGCAATGGTATTCCAAAGTTACGCACTTTACCCGCATATGTCCGTTTATCAAAATATTGCGTTTGCCTTAAAACTGGCTGGAATGAGTAAAGCAGAAATAGATGAAAAAGTTCGTCCAGTTGCTGACATGTTGCAATTAACCCCTTTACTGGACCGCAAACCTAAAGCGCTTTCTGGCGGCCAACGTCAACGTGTGGCAATGGGACGTGCGATGGTAAGAACACCAGAAGTGTTTTTATTCGACGAACCGCTTTCTAACTTAGATGCAAAACTACGAAACTCCATGCGAGCGGAAATTAAAGCACTGCATAAGAAAATGAAGAAAACCACCATTTATGTGACACACGATCAAGTGGAAGCCATGACGTTGGCAGATCGTATCGTGATATTGCGTGATGGCAAAGTTGAGCAGGTGGGCACGCCTAGAGAAATTTATCACTCCCCTGCCAATAAGTTTGTTGCAGGCTTTATTGGCAGCCCAGCAATGAACTTCATTCCAGTGGCCTTAAGCAAACAAGAAGGCTGGCACGTGGATCTTGCTGGACAAAATCTCAACTTACTTGGTGACGTTGACGACAATCAAACCAACACTAAAGCAACCCTCGGTATTCGTCCGTGTGATATTCATATCACGCCAGATTTACTCAGTAATCCGTTGGTTATAAAAGGCAAGGTGGAGAATTTAGAATTGCTTGGCTCAACGATCCAGCTGACAAGTCGCTTGGGTGAGAGCCAAATAACCGTTGAAGCCCCATCCAGTCATATAGTCAATGAAGATGATGAGGCCAACTTTTATATTGATGAGTCACGTCTTCACATGTTCAACGACCAATCAGGACTGTCTATTTACAAGCCCAAAGGCAAACCTGAATCGGTTGTCAGTCAATAAAAGCTCAACCTTGTTGGGCAAGCTCTCTGGTGGGCTTGTCCAACTTGATTAAATAGCACTTCGGCTTCGGTATAGGGAAGCATGCTCAAGGCCATACTCACCAGCTAACTCTTGCATCACCTGAACATCTTGCAACATTTCGGGTGGTTTTCCGTATGCGAGAACCGTAATTTCGTCGCCTGATTCCAAGCAAACAACAGGCAGGCTAACTTTGCGATAACCATCTACAGCCGTAATTCTTTCCAATGTGTCCATCTCGGCTAAAACGTCATCCGTCACATCAAACACCTGCCCTTTCACAGTATGCCCTTCACCTTCCTTCAACACCAACCAAGGCGAAAACCGCTCGCCTACAAGATATAAGGGGTAACGTGCTTTGGTTGCAAACTCCCCGCGGTAGCGAATACCTTTATTCGTTTTAAAATTAGGGAAACCTTCCTTCAAGGTTCCAAATACAAACACTTTAGGCATCTAGTTTGCTCCTTTTTAGCGAGTAATTTGCCCTATTAACCAATTAACAAATGCCTCAATTCTCAGATCTTTCTTCGGGTCATCCAACGTTAGTATCGCGTAATCATATCCTGTAGATTGCATACCTAATGGTGCAATAAGCCGCTGCGCCTTTAAGTCATCTTCTACAAGCGGAATAGAACCAATTGCCATACCTAATTGTTCTTGTGCGGCCTGCAAGGCATAAAAGAAATGATCAAAATACTGCTCATTTTTTGGGGCCAGGTTTTCCATTCCATTAACCTGTTTCCAGTCATTCCATGCATTAGGCCGAGTACGACTGTGTAGCCAACTAGCCTTGTTTACATCTTTCTGAACACCATCCCAATAAACTTTAGAACACACAGGGCCAGCTGATTCAGCACAAAGTGTCGTTACTTGATAATCTTCATGAAAGCCAAAGTCCATGCGTCGAATCGCAATATCACAATTTTCCGATAAGAGATCAATCGGACCACCCGCCATCCTAAGGTCTATATTCAATTCTGGACATAATTCCCGAAAAGTCCCCAAACGTGGCATTAACCAACGCATAGCTAAACTGGGTTCGCACGACACGGTAAGAAACGGTGATGAGCTATCATGACGGTGGATTTCTTCCACTGTATGACTCAGTGCATCTAACGTTTCAGATGTGGTTTTTAACAATCTTTGCCCAGCTGACGTGAGATATACTCGTCGATTGCGCCGAACAAATAACTGTACACCAATACGGTCTTCTATGTGTGAAACCGCTCGACTAATTGCACCGTGAGTTAAATGAAGCTCTTGAGCCGCACGAGAAAAGCTTTGATGGCGCGCTGCTGCTTCGAACGCAGTCAATGCACCCAAGGGAGGAAGTCGTCTTTTTATGTGACTATTACTCACAATATTCACCATTAATTATCGATTTTATTAATTTCCCCATTCATCCATGCTCTTATTATTCACAGATGAGAGTATCTTACCATGTTAAATATCGACCAATTTGAGTTATATTCCGTTGCCATTATCACGCTATTGGCTGTTATGAGCCCAGGGCCAGATTTTGCAATGGTGTCAAAAGTCTCACTATTAAAAGGACGACGAGATGGCATTTTATGCGCCATCGGAATAAGCGCTGCCATCAGTGTACATTTAGCCTATACACTCTTGGGACTGGGGATTGTGTTTGCAAATAATATTTGGGTTCTGAATACCTTGCGCTATCTCGGCGCCATGTACCTTATTTGGCTAGGCATTTCTGCCTTATGGCCCGATATAAAGGCAATCATTTTGGGCTCAAAACTCAGGAAGAGGAAAACATCGGAGCTATCAAAAAAAGAAGACTCGCCTCAAAACAAAGTATCTAAACACAGCTCTGCATTTTGGTCTGGTTTTGCCTGTAACGCACTCAACCCAAAAACCATGTTGTTCATCGTATCCTTGTTTAGCCAAGTTATTTCTACTGATACCTCTTTATTGATGGAGCTTGGTTATGGCGCTTATATCGCTTTAGCGCATTTTCTCTGGTTTGCACTGGTCGCATGTTTACTCACGTCAGCCAGAATCCAACAAAAAGTACTGATTTTTAAGATATGGATCGAGCGGGTGACAGGTTTACTAATGGCATCACTCGGATTGCGATTATTAATAGACTGACCTTTAAACACTAATACCCAATGAATAAAAAAGCACCCTGACTATTAACAATATAATCAGAGTGCTTTAATCATTAGGCTAATGATTTTTATAGATAGGCGTTTTTTAGATCAAATGCTTTTTGCAACTGCCGTGGGTTTAGTTCTCAAGCCGATTGAGACAAACAAGGAAGCCGCCAGAAGTATCAAAGCAGCGATACTAAAGACACCCAACGCACCACTTGTATCAAACACCAATCCACCCGCTGCGGCACCGGTAGCAATCCCTACTTGAATAGCAGCAACTAAAAGTCCACCACCGCTTTCGGCTTCGTCCGGCACACTACGCGTGATCCAAGTCGACCAACCAACAGGCACGCCACCAAACGCCATACCCCAAATCGCTACCAATACAGCGGTTGGAGCAACAGCGCCCTGAATGCTAACCATCCCTATTCCTGCTAAGCCAATGATCAATGGTGCAACAGTTAAGGTAAGACGCAGAGATCGCGCAATTAACGCACCAGCTAGGTGAGTCCCAATGAAGTTCGCCACACCAAAGCCCAACAAAATGCCAGAAATACCAGCCGTAGCAACGCCTGTTACGTTTTCAAGAAAGGGTCGGACATAGGTGAATAATGCGAAGTGACCTGTAAAAATAAGCACCAGCATTATTAGGCCAAACTTCATTCTCGGTCGATTCATTACTGCTATTAATGTACCCAATGTCGCTCGCCCACGTGGCGGCATTTTCGGCAAGGTCGCAAACTGGACAAAAAGAACCAGAACGCCTAGTAAAGCGACAAGCCAAAAGACATTGCGCCAGCCAATAGTACCACCAAGGTAACTTCCAAGCGGCGCCGCAAAAATCGTCGCAGCTGACACACCACTAAACATAATAGCCAGCGCACGAGGAATGTCTTTATCGGGAACCAAGCGCATAACGACAGCGGCCGCCATGGTCCAGAAACCACCAAGCGCGATACCAAGTAATACCCGACCAGCCAGCAGCAAGAAGAAGTTCGGAGCAAGTGCAACCAAGGCGCTTGATATAACTAATAGTATAGAGAAGCCTAACAAAACGTATCGACGGTCTATTCTGCGGGTCACGGTGGCTGTTAAAAGACTGGCAATTACCGCAAAAATAGCAGTAGCCGAAACCGCTTGGCCAGCCATGCCTTCGGTAATGGAAAGGTCTGATGCCATTGGAGTAAGGAGACTAGCAGGCAAAAACTCTGCCGTAACTAACCCAAAAACCCCTAACGTCATGGCTATCACAGCCCACCAAGCAGGCGTTTCTTTTGTCTGCATGGATGGCTCATTTACGGTATTCGTCATTGAAAATCCTCTGGATATAAATGTTTGTACATTGCCTATCGAACAACATGCAGAGAAGAATAATATGGACAGTCCAGACGATATATACCAATATATCTTAAATTTATACCATTTCGTCCGGAGCATTATGCAACCTTCTTTACCAACTAGCCAATTCAATGAAAGCCGACACGACATGGTAAACGAGCTTCTGTCCGGTGTTCGCCTTAAAGGCCTTGAATATCGGCGTGTCGAAATTTCAGCACCATTCGGCCTGCAATATGGAGAAGGAGCCGATACAAAATTGGCGTACTTTCATTTTATTGGTCAAGGTTCAGTATTACTTCGAACCAAGAGCGGAGCTGTACACAAACTTGCCTGTGGCGATGCTGTATTGTTGCCTTGCGCTGGAGCGCACGATATTTATAGCGAAGACGGCGTGCCATTAGTCAGTATCGATGCCTTTGAAAAAGTATCACTGTGTGATGCCTCCTCTGAAATCCGTGCTTGTGATACCGAAATTTGTAGATCAAAAGACAACTATATTTTCAGTTGTGCGATGGAGTTCAACTTAGGCTGGCTTCATCCATTAGCCCATTTGAAGCCCGAAGTCATGCATATTGAAACCGTGCCCGATTATGACCCTCAAATCCCGGCCATTCTTGATGTCATGACCAAAGAACTAAAGGCCAAACGACCTGGATACAGCGTTATTTTAACAAGACTTGCCGATGTCGTGGCCGCAGCGATTTTACGTCGTTGGGTAGAAGTTGGATGCGATGTCTGCGGCTGGGTTGAAGCCATGCGCGACCCCAAATTGGCACAGGTATTATCCGCCCTGCACCATGACCCAGGTCGACAATGGTCGGTAGCAGATATGGCTTCCGAAATGGGCGTTTCACGGTCTGTCTTTGCTGAGCGCTTTACCGAATTAACCCACTCCACACCACAGCAATACCTAGGCAATCTGCGCATGCGACTCGCAAGCCAATGGATCAGCCAAGACAACCTGAATCTTGACGAAATTGCAGATCGCCTTGGCTATAGCTCAACAGCGTCTTTCAGTCGAGCCTTCAAACGAATGACAGGTATCTCACCCGGCGCGGTAAGGAATGGTCTTCTTCCGGAGCTTTAGGGGGTAAAAAAACAGCTGATTACAACGTAGCCAAGAACAAGCAAAAATGCACATTAGTGTGGATACTAATCGCTTCGATAGAGTTGATCATAAACGGCTGGTAGACTTACTGAACTTACTATCCATAAGGCTTAAATCTCATGTCTATTTCGATAAAATCTGGCTTTAAAGCAACCAAAGTTACAGGCTTTAGCGCCCTTCTCATGACGACTTTTTTAGTGGGGTGCAGTGAACCACCAAAACTTGAAACGGTGGAAGGTTATGCCCAAGGCACGACGTATCAAATCAGTTTTTGGTCTGAAGACGAAGTTCCAGTCGCCGAGGTACAAGCTGCGTTTAACGATACGCTTGCGAAGATTGATAAAGAGCTTTCCACTTATCGTCCAGATTCCTTCATTTCCGAGTTTAACCGCAGCCCTTCTGTGGCTTGGCAGCCCGTTTCTCAGGATTTTGTAGAGCTTGTTCAAATCGCCCAAGACATACACGCCAAATCAGAAGGTTGTTATGATCCGACCATTGGGCCTTTGTTCGATTTATGGGGCTTTAAAACCGACAAACTTCACGTACCAACACCAGAAGAATTAACCGCCCTAAAATCTGAGCTTGGGATAGAGAAGATAGAGGTCGACGAAGAAAATATGCGCGTACGTAAAACTCGTCCTTTCTTACAGCTTGATTTTTCTTCCATGGGCGAAGGCTACACTATTGGCAAGTTAAGCCATGTACTGGAATCCAAAGGCTACGAGAATTACATGGTGCAATTTGGTGGCGATATGAAGATCAAAGGACGCAAGCCTAATGGTGACAAATGGCGAGTCGCGATCCAAAGCCCTATTCCTTCTGCTGACGGCGCACCAAAAGTCTATAAAGTCATCACAGTGAAAAACGAAGATGGCGTCACTCTTGATACATCAGGCACTTATAACCGCCACTTCGACGATAACGGCGTAGAGTATTCCCATATCATTAATCCAAGTACAGGAAAGCCGATTACACACGACCTTGTCTCAGCGTCGGTATTTGGTACTGATCCAAGGATCAGCGATGCATGGGCAACAACTATGCTTTGCCTTGGCCCAGTTGAAGGTGCAAAAATCGCCAAAAATGAAAACCTAGAAGTCTTCTTCATCGAAAGAAAAAGCGACAAGTTGGTGAACTCCAGCAGTGCCGCTTTGCTAAAAACAGACAGAGTGAAATTTGATTAAAAAGCAAGCAGGTGTAATGCTTGTTACTACTGCTCGCCTTATGCGAGACTATTTTAATCATATATTGAACTGACAATTTCGTAAGGAAGAAGTGCTATGGAAAAGCTTGTATTGGTAAGCCTAGTTTCTGTACTAATGGCTGGCTGCGTAGGCAATGAAAGCTACACCAAAATTGGGAATTATTTCAAAGGCAGCGACGAAAGCCCTGTTACAGAAGTCGAGGATACCGAGAGCGAAGGTAACGACACAGAAAACAATCCTAACGATATCGAAAAAGTATATAACGCCACCGTGACGACCAGTGACCTTGAAGGCTCTTGGAGAAAGCCATGTGGGCATGTAGAAGGTGAAGCGCACTATAATATCGTTACGTTATCCTTCAGTCATAACGAATTCACCACAGATATCAAAAACTACCTTGATGCTGGCTGCACTAGCCCCTTACCAGGGGCCCCGAACCCGACATCATTTAGCAAATTCACATTGGGGAACGGCATTATGCTGAGTGATGGCACAATCGTCACCGAAGTAGATAGTCGCACTATGCGATATGATGGCGCCCACTTCTACCCTGAAGAATACAACATCATTTATATCAATAACGACAATCTCTACACTGGAGCTGATGACCAAGATACGTTACAGAGACCAACCAGACTCGACTCTAAGCGTCCATTCCATAGAATAAACTAGCGTACAGGCAGCCATTATTGCTACTTGCCTTTCATTAATTCGTTAATACGTGGACAAAACAAAAAGACCGAATAGCAAACTACTCGGTCTTTTTAATATCATTTCATGTTAGTTACAATCTAACAGATATAACGTTACGACTTAAGCAGTTTGAAACGTTTCGTTAATCCATTTAGGTTTTCTGCTAGTCGTGCAAGGTCTAAACTCGCTGCACTGGATTGATTTGCCCCAGCAACCGCTTCGTTTGCAATATCACGAATAGCCAGTAAGTTTTTATCTACTTCACGTGCAACTAAAGCTTGCTCTTCTGCCGAGCTGGCAATGGCAATATTCTGATCATTGATACGAGAAACAGACTCGGCAATAGCTTTTAGTGCATCACCTGACAAGTTAGCAATATCCAATGTCGCATTGGCCTTGTCATGGCTACGTTGCATTGAGCTTACCGCAACATCTGTTCCACTTTGTACTGACTGAATCATTTTCTCAATGTCTTTTGTCGACTCTTGAGTACGATGAGCCAAGGCACGCACCTCGTCTGCAACAACCGCAAAACCTCGACCAGTTTCACCAGCACGAGCCGCCTCAATCGCCGCGTTTAATGCCAGCAAGTTCGTTTGATCTGCGATACCACGAATGACATCCAATACTGAGCCAATACTGCTAACTTGCGCTGCTAAATCATTCACACCTTGAGTCGTAGTTTTTAATTCTGTCAGTAAAGACTGAATAGTTTTTATGGTTTGCTGAACCTGATCTCGACCTAGTTCAGCGCGCTCATCAGCAATATCAGAGTCTTTCGAAGTAGAGACCGCATTACGCGCCACATCTTCAACAGCTGATGTCATTTCAGTTACCGCAGAAACAGCCAACTCTAACTGCTCGTTTTGCTGGTGCATGTCTTGAGTCGATTTTTCCGTAACAGTACTAAGCTCTTCTGATGTAGAAGCCAACTGAGTCGCCGCATCTTGAATATCGTTAACAGTTGTAGATAGTTGTTCGATTGTTGTATTGAAGTGACTCGCTAACATACCTAATTCGCTGCGAGAGACATTATCTAAACGAAAACTTAAATCACCACCTGACAAACGCGTCATGGCATTTTGAATGTACCCGACCTGCTGAGTTAATGTTCGTGTTATATAGAAAGCCACAATACAGACCATCACTACAATAACGGCTGCAGAGATAGCAAGAATAGAAATAGACTCTTGATAAACCATGTCGCCATTCTTACTTGCTAGGTTGGCGCCTTCCGTATTCACTTCAGAAAGTTTTAACAATACATCCGAGTACTGATTATATTTCATTAAAGACTGCGACATAAATAAAGATCGAGCAGCCTCATCTTCATTCTGTCTTGATAAATTAAGTAATTGATTTTGAATACCTAAATAGTTTTTGTATTCTTGCTCAAACTGCTTTAATAATGACGTTTCTTCTTGGCTAGAAGACATCGCTCTATAGCTATCAATAGACTTAGCAATTTTAGACTTCAAGTCTTCAATCTCTTTCTCAGCTTTCGCCTGCTCTTCTTGCATATGAGAAATAATATGAACCGCTTCAGCATTACGCAAATCTGCAGTCTGAGTGTTAATACGCTCAACTAAACGCACTGATGGCAACCAGTCTTCAGAAATGACTGTCGACTGATTATTAATGTTGTTCATTCGAGTGAAAGACAACACAACGATCATGATTAAGCCTAAAACAATCAATCCATAGCTAGAAAAAAGCAATACACTTAACTTAATGTTTTTCATTAATTTTTCATAACTCCATTTAATAAACCACTACTATTAACCAATAAGATTTAGGACTTAAATCTTTAAAACATTACTGGCAAAACGCAACTCATCTTCATTTAAAAAACGAAGAAACAACATTTCATAAAACGAAAGCATGCTAGCGTTTATTAATGCAGTATTCAATTGGCAAAAACTCTATTTACGATCACTCAACATGTTTTTTTGTAACTTTTTCATCACTTTTTTTAACAAATGTTACTCAATTTAGGTTTGATGTAATTTTGCTATATTACAGTATATTCAAGTAAAGAAAGTATCTCGTAAAAGGTGCCTTTCGAAATATAGCAACGATAAGTGACGTTTACTCTGAGAGCCCCGAAAGGCATAGTCTAGAAGCTAGGACTGAAGGACTTGCTCATACCTTACCAAGAGATGCATACCGCAAAATCAGACAAACTTGCATCTACTAGCGTTTCCAAAAAACACAACCAAAATTACACTTTATTTTTCACGCCATCATATTGTAATAGATACTATTTTTAACAAATCTAATGATTAGGTTAATTGCTGTTCTTTCATTCCTAGTCTATCTATATATAGAGTCTTCTTTACAATTGGAATGCATGATGGATCATAATGAAGCCACTAATAACAATAACCCGATACAGAACAAACAGTTGGCAGAAAATGCTTTTTTACAGCAATTAGTTACCTGCTTACCTATGGGCGCTATGGTGGTCAGTACTGACGCTAAAATCTTATTTATCAATGAAACACTTTCCGAAATATTAGGTTATTCATCAGAAGAGCTATTAGGGGAAGATATTGATTTTTTACTCCCTATCGAGTTTCAAGCAAACCACAAAAAGCTCATGATGCAATTCTTCAGTCAACCTCGTAAACGCCAAATGGGAGTTGGACAGGCTCTCTATGCACGCAAAAAAGACGGAAAACATATTCCAATTGAAATTGGCTTAAACCCAATAGAACAGGGAGATCAAACTTTTGTCTTGGCAACCTTGATTGACCTCACGACAAGACAACGAGCAAGTAATATGTTCCAACGCTCAATTCAAGATGCGCCTCATGGTGTACTGGTCATTGATGCTGACGGCATTATACATTTAACAAATAGTGCACTGTGCCAGTCCTTTGGCTATACCTCTGAGGAATTAATAAATCAGTCGATGGATATGCTTCTGCCACAACGCTATCGCAAACATCACAACCATTTACGTCATACTTTTCACAAAAGCCCAACACCAAGAATGATGGGCGTGGGTCGAGATCTTACCGCCTTACATAAGGACGGACGGGAATTTCCTGTTGAAATAGGGCTAAGCCCATTTGAAGACGAAGAAGACAGCGAAATGGTGCTTGTTTCTTTATTGGACATTACCAAGCGCAAACGTTTAGAACAGGAGCTACGTGAAACCAACACCAATTTAGAAGAGTTTACTTACGTTGCCTCTCATGACTTACGCTCTCCACTAAGAGGCATTGCAGATTTATTAGAATGGGTTAAAGAAGATATTGGTGAAGATCCCTTGCCAGATGTGACACGAAACCTTGAGCGTATCAGCGTTCGTATTCAGCGCATGGAGCAGCTAATAGATAATTTATTAGCTTATGCTAGAGCAGGAAAAGTAGAGTCCAACACACAAGATATTAATGTAAATACTCTATTCGACAATATATTCGAACTCTTGGAAGTCCCAAAAGGTATAACAATATCCCGTGACATCCAACTTGAACATTTCACTTCGGTATGGACACCTCTCGAAACCGTCATGCGCAACCTTATTAGTAACGCTATAAAGCATCATGACCAAGATACTGGCTCCATTGCCATTGGCTGTGTTGCTGAAAACAACCTTTGTCATTTTACGATTTGTGATGATGGACCTGGTATTCCAGAAGCCGCATTCACACGTATTTTTCGCCTATTTCAAACTGTGACATCTAATGAGCGCAGCGGCACAGGAATTGGTTTATCAGTCAGTCGGCGTTTGGTAGAAACACATGGAGGACGTATAAGTGTTGAAGCAAATAAGCATCAACGAGGCGTCACTTTCCATGTCTGGTGGCCTAGATTTTTAAGGAAAGATACTCATATCTAAAAGGAAAGACACTCATGATTAAAGAATTAAGTGTACTCATCGTTGAAGATGATGATGTAGCAGCAGAATCAATAACACGCAGCCTAAGAAAAGTAGCGCCAGATATAAACCTTGTTTTTGCAGAGCATGGCAAGGTTGCTATTGAAATTCTTGAAAACAGGCACCCAAGCAGAGCGTTGACAACGCCTTATGTGGTGTTACTGGATTTGAATATGCCTGTCATGAATGGTTTTGAGTTTTTAGAGTATGTACGTGACGACCCAAGCCTACAAGATACTGTCATCTTTATCCTTACTACCTCGAATGATGACAATGATCGTTCGCGAGCTTACGACAATAATGTAGCAGGCTATATGGTCAAGTCTGCTGTGGGACCACAATTTGCAAAACTTGCCGCTTTAATGGATGCCTATAGAAATGCTGTTGAGCCCAATCGCTAGGTCTGGAGAAATCATGGAAGTATTAGAAACCAATGAAGGTCACGTTCTAAAACTCTTAATTGTCGACGATGATGATGTCGATCGCGAACGCCTGCGTAGAATGCTGTCTAAATCCGATATAGAAACCAATATTTCAGAAGCATCATCGGTTGAGGACTCTATGAATTTCCTCAGTAACAATGACTACGACTGCGTTATTGTTGACTATCGCTTAGGGCTAAATTCTGGGCTTACTCTACTCAATAATATACGCACCAAAATGGATAGCCACTGCGCAGTGATCATGGTAACAGGCTTAGGCGATGAAGAAGTCGCCGCTGAAGCAATGCGACTTGGTGCCAGTGATTATCTGCTAAAGAGCCAATTACAAAGCCCTCAGCTCATACGCGCTATTATTAGCTCTATCCATCGGGCCGAGTTAGAAAAAAAACTGCACGATATGGCTCATTATGACAACTTAACAGGATTGGCAAGCCGCCCTTTGCTACTCGAAAAGTTACAGCAAGTTATCCTCAATCAAAATGCCGCAGCTGTCGCCTTTCTTGATTTAGATAATTTTAAACCTGTAAATGACAATTATGGTCACGATACAGGCGACTATGTACTAGTTACCATTGCAAATCGGCTAAAGCAGATACTTCGAAAAAGCGATACTTTAGCCCGAATCGGTGGTGATGAGTTTGTTTTATTACTTCGTGATGTTAACTGTAGAGAAGAATGTGACGGTTTTCTCAACCGCCTTATTGAATTAGTCAACACTCCCATCGAATTAGCTGAATTTGACTGCCAAGTTCAAGTATCAGCAAGTATTGGTGTAGCTCTAGTATCCAACGATAGCCTAGATGCAGATACTATTTTACGCAGAGCTGATCAAACCATGTATCAAGCAAAAAATATGGGAAGAAATAATATTATATTTTTTGATCCTGAAGAAGAGCGACGCCAGTATGCTCGGCGAACAATGTTGCAGGCAGCTGAAAGAGGTATTTTGCGAAATGAATTTGTTCTTCATTATCAACCTCAAGTAGACATGCTGAATCATAAGTTAATAGGAGTTGAAGCTCTCATTCGTTGGAACCATCCTACTATGGGCTTTCTCTATCCGGGTGAGTTTTCAGAGGTATTGGAGCATCCAAATACAGGAATTTTAATCGGTGAATGGGTTTTACAAGAAGCTCTTAGACAACACGTCTTATGGCAAAAAAATGACTTAGTTGTCAGCGTCAATATTGCCCCAGCCCACTTACTTAGCAAAGGCTTCGCTCAACGCCTGGGTCAATTATTAAAAAATATTCCCAATACCAATCCCAGTTTATTAGAACTTGAAGTGCTAGAAACTGTTTCAATTTGTGATATTAACAATGCAGTTGAAGTGGTAAAAGCTTGCTGTGAATTAGGGGTTCATGTAGCACTAGATGATTTCGGGACAGGTTATGCGTCACTTAGCTATTTAAAACAACTTCCACTAAACACGTTAAAAATCGATAAAAGTTTCGTTCAGAACATTTTATCAAACCAAGAGGATCGCTCTATCGTCGCTTGTGTTGTTGCGCTCAGTAAAGCGTTTAACTACCACCTAATTGCTGAGGGGGTTGAGTCTCTTGAACACGTGCAAGCACTTATTGACATGGGCTGCCTACGGGGTCAAGGGTACTTTATTGCCAAACCGATGGCTGCAGATAAAATGACAGCATGGATTCAATCGTACAGCCCAAAAAATAATATCCACTAATACCTTATCCAATACATACTTTTCTGATGCGCCACACCGTTTTTTCATAGTTAAAAAACGGTGTTTTGACGATGTACAGTAAATCAGATCATGACAAAACAAACTCGCAATTGTGCAAAATCCCACCAAAAAAACCCTTACAAAAGTTTCAAAACTGCTTTTTAGTTTCATTAAAGGAAAAGTAACTTCCGCTTAGAACGAAGGTTGGTAGACTGCGGCGAATAATCAAAACAAGCAGAAAAAAAGAGAGTCTACAATGATCACTAATGATGTAATGACGGTGCGAGATCAACGCACCAGTAAAATCATATTAGCTATTGCCGCTATCACTATTTTATTAGCCACCTTTGCAGGCATGATGCCCGGCGGAATGATAGGTGCCATAGGGATTATGGTTATTGTTGGCTTTATTCTTAATTACATTGGGGACAGAACACCGATTATCAACCAATTTTTTGGTGGCGGTGCCATCGTGGTTATTTTTGGTTCTGCTTACCTATTTCACAGCGGCCTATTCCCTTCTAGCGCAGAAAGTAATGTCACGACATTCATGAAAAGTGGCGGCTTTTTATCTTTTTATGTTGCCAGTTTAGTGACCGGCTCTATATTCGGTATGGATACTCAGACCCTTAAAAAAGCAGCGTTGAAGTACATTCCTGTCATTTTAGGATCGGCTTTCTTTGCTTGTATCTTCACAGGTCTAATTGGCATGCTGGTTAGCAAAAGCTTCTACGATTCCGTTATGCTGATCGCTCTACCTATTATGGGCGGTGGCATGGGTGCAGGTGCTGTACCTCTAGTTGAAATCATGTCTGGGAAAACAGGCATGAGTGCTGAATCTTTAATGTCTCAAATGGTTCCAGCACTAGCTATTGGTAACGCTATTGCCATTGTTATGGCGGGCTTGCTACACAAGCTTGGTCAAGTAGCACCTAGTCTTACAGGTAATGGCCAGCTAATTCGTGGTCAAAAAACAATAGAGGAAGAAGATCAAACAGCATCCTCTCTCAATATCACAACATTAGGTATTGGCGCTTTACTTGCGGTAAGCATGTATTTCCTTGGCACTTTGCTATCAAATTACATCAGCATGCACACATACGCTCTAATGATCCTATCTATTGCGATCATCAAAGTGTCTGGCATCATGCCAAAAGCATTAGAACAAGCGGCGTTCTCTTGGTATAAATTTGTTGTAGGCAACCTAACGCCGGCATTGTTGGTTGGTATCGGTGTTGCTTATACCGATCTAAACCAAATTCTAGACGCTTTGTCTCCTATGTACTTCTTATTAGTTTTAATCACAGTACTTGGCGCAGTGTTTGGCGCTGGCTTGATTGGCTGGTTGATGGGCTTCTACCCTATCGAAGCGGCTATCACTGGCGGTCTTTGCATGGCTAACATGGGTGGTACAGGCGACGTAGCGGTTCTTGCAGCAAGTAAACGTATGGAATTGATGCCGTTCGCACAGATATCTTCTCGAATTGGCGGCGCCTTCATGCTGATTCTTGCGACTCTAGTGGTTCAAGCTATCGCGTAAAGTACATTACATTGAAGTCAGGGTCATCAGAACCTTGACTTCAATCCATCACTCCTTGAATAAATCTACCACCTCTCCCTTCTCTAAAACAATTACAGTTCAAGCTTACAACTAAACAGGTCGAACCAAAAAACGCTCCAATAAAGTCACTAACTCCGTTGTTAGGGCTGCTTCACCGAGCATATGAGGTCGACTGGATATCACTTCATTTATCACCGCATCAATAGATACACCAATAATATAAATCGACAGTTTCGGATCTGGCACATCCACCATGTGAGGTTCTAGGATAAATAAAAGCTGGTCACGCAATTCGGTTGCTTCGTCTAAAACGGATCTCACCGTAAACGGAATTTCTTTATTAAGGACTTTGTGAACCTCTGGCTCCATTTGGTGCTTTTTAACAAGCACGTCGATAATCTCCGTAAGCACTTCCCTAAAAGTAAGCCCTACTGCCAAATTACTAAGGGTATCCAACAAGTCTGTGCGCATATCGTCAGAATGCCGTTTTTGCAATTCTGCAACGATTGATTCTTTATTGGGAAAGAATTGGTACAACGAACTAATGTTCACGCCTGCCCGCTCAGCAATCGCGTTTGTCGTAAATCCTCTCCATCCAGACTCTGACAAAATGTAAGTAGAAGCTTG
>NZ_JAHLLW010000014.1 GCF_019426345.1 Marinomonas lutimaris | reverse complement strand
CCCCCAATATTGGTTGTCCAACTATTGGGGGTCACTTCATGGTTGAAAGGGTCAAGGGAGTACTTTTTTAAAGTGTATGCTTGTCCGAATGAAGCGTTAAATCGCGGTCACTTTTATCAATATGCCGTTTCCTTGAGCCAATGTCGCATTGGTTTCTTCTGAAAAAATTACCATGCTGTGTGCTTTGATTAGCAAAGGAGTTGCGCTCTCTATATCCATCACAGTGTCCTCAGCAGCATAAAAACCACTGAACAAGGTGTCGCTAGTTGAGATCGAGGTATCGTTATTTGAAAGTAATAGCGAGCAAGGTGCTGAGTATGCTTCTACTTTTGCTTGAGTGTCGGTGTCTCGCACCATGATGTTCAGGTCTTCAATTTTGCCACTTTTCAGTGTGGCATAAGTTTCATCACCACCTGAGAAGCGCGCTATGTCTAGTAGCTTGTTTAAAATATGACTGCTTTTGCTGCTACTATCTGTGTGTTCGAGTGTCATGCCTTCACCAGATAACAACACCAAGGTGCGATGCAATCCGCTGAAATCGGAAAACATGCCGTTTTCCACAACCGATGCCTGGCTGATACGAAAACGTAGGCCTATTTTATCTTCATGACGTTGAATCTCTAGGGTTTCGCCAAGGCCGTTTTTCCATGGCATTCGCAAGTATTGTGATTGCTCGATAATAATGACATTAGGCATGGTACATGGCCTTTTTAATGACTTGAGTAAAGGCCATACGGCTACTGTCTTCATGCTGGTGGTGGAAGTCTTTTATGGTGTGTTTGCCAGCGACAAAAACGTCTTTCACAAGGTTTTCATTAGTGGCGAATAGCCAGCGATTGAGTAGGTCTTTTGCTTCACTTGCGGCGATAAAAGGATGAGATTCGTCGAGTACTATAAAGTCTGCTCGGTTACCTTGGCTTAACCCTAATGACACATCGCAGGCTTGATTGCCACCCAACAAAGCTTGCTGATAAAGGTTGTCACCAATACTGGTTTGGTCGGCACGATATAAACGATTGCGTTGTTGGTCGCGTAGGCGCTGCCCGTATTCGTAAGTTCGTAATTCTTCGACAATCGACAAGCTCACATGGCTGTCTGAGCCAATACCCCAACGGCCTCCGTCTTGTTCGAATGCTACGCCTGGGAAAATGCCATCGCCTAAATTTGCTTCTGTCGTCGGGCAAAGCCCTGCTACCGCTTGGTTGCTGGCGATGGCTTGGCGTTCTGTATCGGTTAGATGAGTGGCGTGAACCAAGCACCAGCGACCATTTAGGCCGACTTCATTATGTAGCCATTCCACTGGACGTTGCCCGCTGAAAGCTAAGCTGTCTTGCACTTCTTTTTGTTGCTCGGCGATATGAATGTGTATCGGAACGTCTTGTTTTAACGCAGAAAGTACAGTTTCAATTTGTGGTTTGGTCACAGCGCGCAGCGAGTGAAAACAGATCCCCAATTTATGGCGAGGATGATTTGCTAACGCTTTATCGCAGGCTTGATGTAACGCCAAATAAGAATCTGTGCTGTTGATGAAGCGCGCTTGTCCGGCGTTCGGTGCTTGTCCTCCAAAACCAGAGTGAGAATACAGCACAGGTAGCAACGTTAAGCCTAGCCCAGACTCGTCTGCTGCAGCGATGATCTGATTCGACATTTCTCCGAGCTGGCCATAATGCTTTCCGCCAACATCGTGGTGTAGATAGTGGAATTCCCCGACTTGTGTATAACCGGCTTTTAGCATGTCGATATAAAGCTGTTTGGCAATGATATGAGCATCATCTGGCGTAAGCTTTTGCACGATCTTGTACATCAAATCGCGCCAACTCCAAAAACTATCATTCGGATTTAAGCTGACTTCTGCGGCTCCCGCCATTACTCGCTGAAAGGCATGAGAATGCACGTTGGCAAGTGTTGGTAAGACGGGGCCAGATAAAACATGGCAGTCTGTTGTTGGCACGCTGTCTGCTGCAAAAGAGTGAAATTGACCATTTTTAACAGAGAAAAGCACATCTTTCGCCCAGCCAGAAGAGAGCAAAGCGCGTTGCGCAAAATAGTATTGAGTGCTATCGCAATGAGTGGGGTTATGGCTAGTCACAAGTCCTGTCCTAATGAATATTGATGCTTTGAGTGTAATGGAAAATATAATGTATATACAAGTGTGTTTTTTATGAGTTTCTTTTTCATCCGGTGATTCACTTATGTCGTGCTTGATTGTTAAGGTTTTTTTGCTTTTTAGTGTGTGTCACTTGTCCTTTTTAATTTGAATTCGTTGGATTTATTTTCAAAAATGGCTTGCATCTAGAAAAATTAGATTTTATCTTTAGATGAATTGTATATACATGTTCGTTAAATCTTCCTTTTAATCAGAATCAAAAGACATTCTTTGATAGGTGAAAAAATGACTAAGCAAACACTCGCTCAAAAACGTTACCGCGCAGGTGTCGTAAAAGCAGCAACTGGAACAACATTGACAGCTAAATCTTGGTTCACTGAAGCGCCAATGCGTATGTTGATGAACAACCTGGATCCTGATGTAGCGGAAAACCCAGAAGAATTGGTGGTTTACGGTGGTATTGGTCGTGCGGCGCGTGATTGGGAATGTTATGACAAGATTGTTGAATCCCTAAAAGAGCTAGAAGAAGACGAAACCTTGTTGGTGCAATCAGGTAAGCCAGTGGGTGTATTCAAAACCCATAGCAACGCACCTCGTGTATTAATCGCTAACTCAAACCTAGTGCCACATTGGGCCAACTGGGAACATTTTAACGAGCTAGACGCGAAAGGCTTGGCGATGTACGGCCAAATGACAGCGGGCTCTTGGATTTACATCGGTAGCCAAGGCATTGTACAAGGCACTTACGAAACCTTTGTTGAAGCAGGTCGTCAGCATTACGATGGTAAATTGGCTGGTCGCTGGGTATTAACGGCGGGTCTTGGTGGCATGGGTGGTGCTCAGCCACTAGCAGCAACCTTGGCTGGCGCGTGTTCATTGAATATTGAATGTCAGCAAAGCCGTATAGATTTCCGTCTACGTACTCGCTATGTGGATGAGCAAGCGACTGATCTAGACGATGCAATGGCTCGCATCAAAAAATATACAGCGGAAGGCAAGGCGGTATCTATCGCGCTTTGCGGTAACGCTGCAGAAATTCTACCTGAAATGGTAAAACGTGGTATTCGCCCAGATATGGTGACAGACCAAACATCGGCTCATGATCCATTAAACGGCTACTTGCCACTAGGCATGAGCTGGGAAGAGTACCGCGAGAAAGCACAAACTCAGCCAAAAGAAATCGTAACTGCTGCGAAAAAATCCATGGCGAAACATGTACAAGCCATGTTGGATTTCCAAAAAATGGGTGTGCCAACGTTTGATTATGGTAACAACATTCGTCAAATGGCGATGGAAGAAGGTGTCGAAAACGCCTTTGATTTCCCAGGTTTCGTACCTGCTTACATTCGTCCGTTGTTCTGCCGTGGTATTGGGCCTTTCCGTTGGGCGGCTTTGTCTGGTGATCCAGAAGATATTTATAAAACCGATGCCAAAGTAAAAGAGTTGATTCCTGATGATGAGCATTTACACCGTTGGTTAGACATGGCTCGTGAGCGTATTCAATTCCAAGGTTTGCCAGCGCGTATTTGTTGGGTCGGTCTTGGTCAACGTGCCAAACTTGGCTTAGCTTTTAATGAAATGGTGCGTAGCGGTGAATTGTCTGCGCCAATCGTTATCGGTCGTGACCATCTTGACTCTGGTTCTGTATCTAGCCCGAACCGCGAAACGGAAGGCATGAAAGATGGCTCAGATGCCGTATCAGATTGGCCTCTATTGAATGCCTTGTTGAACACAGCATCTGGTGCGACTTGGGTATCTTTACACCACGGCGGTGGCGTAGGTATGGGCTTCTCTCAGCATTCCGGCATGGTAATTGTGTGTGACGGTAGTGACGATGCGGCAGCGCGTATTGCTCGTGTTCTTCATAACGATCCAGCGACTGGTGTGATGCGTCATGCGGACGCAGGTTATGATATTGCTATCGATTGCGCGAAAGAGCAGGGGTTAAATTTACCTATGATCACTGGTAAGTAATAGATAATTACTTGGTCTTTAGATATGACGTAGCACTTAAATATTATTTGTTTTAAGTGCTGCGTAATGCGTATAGAAGAAGCCTCACAAGGGCGTAAAACAATATAATAAAAATTATTTGATGGCAAAATATGACATCAAAATTGGAGAACACTATGTTTGAATTAACCATAAAACCAGGTCAATTGACTCTAAACGAATTGCGTCAAATTAGCCGTCGTCACGTTAAGCTGACGCTAGACGAAAGCGCTTTCCCCGCGATTCACGCCAGTACACAAGTTGTTAATGATGTAATTGCAGAAAATCGCACTGTGTATGGTATTAACACTGGCTTTGGTTTGTTGGCGAATACGCGTATTGCACCAGAAGATTTGGATGAGTTACAGCGCAGCATTGTATTGTCTCACGCTGCAGGTATCGGTGCTTTGATGGAAGACAAAACCGTCAAACTGATTATGGCGCTGAAAGTAAACAGCCTTGCCCGTGGATTCTCTGGTATTCGCCTTGAAGTGATTCAAGCTTTGCTGACCTTGATTAACAAAGAAGTGTATCCATGTATTCCGAAAAAAGGCTCTGTAGGCGCATCGGGTGATTTAGCACCATTGGCTCACATGAGTACTGTGTTATTAGGTGAAGGTAAAGCCCGTTATCGTGGCGAAGTGATTTCTGGTCAAGCGGCCTTGTCTATCGCTGGATTAGAGCCAATTGCTCTTGCGCCAAAAGAAGGTCTAGCGCTATTGAACGGTACTCAAGCCTCTACAGCGTTTGCATTAGAGGGACTGTTTGAAGCAGAAGATCTATTTGCTTCCGCGATTGTCTGTGGTTCTTTGTCTGTGGAAGCTGCGCTTGGTAGCCGTAGCCCATTTGATGCGCGAATTCATGAAGTGCGCGGTCATCAAACGCAAATCGATGCAGCGGCAGCGTATCGTCACCTATTAGGCGAAACATCAGAGTTGGGCGATTCTCACCAAGGCTGTGAAAAAGTCCAAGATCCGTATTCTCTTCGTTGTCAGCCGCAAGTTATGGGTGCATGCCTAGAGCAAATTCGCAGCACGTCGAAAGTCTTGTGTGTTGAAGCCAATTCCGTATCCGATAATCCATTAGTATTCGCCGCTGAAGGTGACATCATTTCAGGTGGTAATTTCCACGCAGAACCAGTGGCTATGGCCGCAGATAATCTTGCTTTGGCGATTGCTGAAATTGGTAGTTTGTCTGAACGTCGTATGGCTTTGCTGATCGACAGTAACCTAAGTAAATTGCCGCCATTCTTGGTGGACAACGGCGGTGTAAACTCTGGTTTCATGATTGCGCAAGTAACGGCGGCGGCATTGGCGAGCGAAAACAAAAGCTACGCGCACCCAGCGTCAGTAGACAGTTTGCCAACATCAGCGAACCAAGAAGACCACGTTTCTATGGCGACCTTCGCTGCGCGCCGTTTGAAAGATATGGCGGAAAATACACGCGGTATTTTGGCGGTTGAGATTTTGTCTGCGGTACAAGGCTTGGACTTCCGCGCACCATTGAAATCCAGCAAACGTCTAGAAAACGCTCGTGCGACATTGCGCGCTCGTGTGCCTTTCTACGATAAAGATCGTTATTTCGCGCCAGATATCGAAAAGGCCAATGAATTGCTATTAGAAGCGGTGCATAACGAGACGATGCCAGAAGGGCTATTGCCTAGTATTAAATAGCCAAGTTTAGTGGTTTAAGAAAAGGAAAAGCTATGACAAACGATACTCCAATGAAGTTAGACAGCCTATGGCACGGCGCTCACATCGCCACCATGGAAGATGGCCTGTATAGCGTGATTGAAAACGCAGCGATAGGCGTCGTCGGCGGCCGTATCGTTTGGATTGGTGAAGCTCAAGAATTACCAAACTACGACACTCAAAACGAACACGATCTGGGCGGCGGATGGATCACGCCGGGGTTGATTGATTGCCACACGCACCTTGTGTTTGGTGGTAATCGCGCAGGTGAATTCGAACAACGGTTGAATGGCGTAAGTTATCAAGAAATCGCCAAGCAGGGCGGCGGTATCGCTTCCTCTGTGAAGGCAACTCGTGACGCCAGCGAAGTGGAGTTAATCGCTAGCGCTTCTCGTCGTCTGAAAAGCTTAATAGCCGATGGTGTGACCACAGTTGAGATCAAATCTGGCTATGGTCTGTCCCTCGATTCAGAATTGAAAATGCTTAGCGTAGCGACGGAACTAGGAAAGCAATTTCCCGTGACGGTAAAACGTACTTGTTTGGCAGCACATGCCATGCCGCCAGAATATGACGATAAAGACGCTTATATTGATTACCTATGTGACACGGTTCTACCAAAAGTGGCTGAGCTTGGCGTGGCTGATGCAGTGGATGCTTTTTGCGAAGGCATTGCCTTTAGCACCGAGCAAGTGGCGCGCTATTTTAAAACCGCAGAGTTATTGGGCTTGCCAGTGAAAATCCATGCGGAGCAATTGTCTTCTTTAGGTGGAACTTCTATGGCATCGTCGTTCAAGGCGTTGTCGGCGGATCATATTGAATTTATTGAAGAATCAGACGTAAAAGCCATGGCGGATTCCGGCACGGTTGCCGTGTTATTGCCGGGGGCGTTTTTTACACTAAAAGAAACTCAACGACCGCCGATCGCCTTGCTGCGCCAATATGGCGTGCCGATGGCAATTGCCACGGATGCAAACCCCGGAACATCGCCTGCATTGTCGCTTCGACTGATGATGAATATGGCGTGTACCTTGTTTGCACTGACGCCAGAAGAGTCTTTGGCGGGTGCGACCATTTATGCAGCAAAAGCATTGGGTATAGCAGATACTCATGGTAGTTTAGAAATTGGGAAAGTTGCCGATTTTGTGTGCTGGGATGTAGAAAGCCCTGGCGAGTTAAGTTATTGGCTTGGCGGCAACCTAGTAAAAAATAGAATCTATGAAGGCAAAAGTAGTTAAGAGGAAACATAATGACAACGCATGACGTATTAACCGTACCGGCATTTGATTTTATTCAGGGCGATTCGCCTTTGCTGGTCAGCATGCCGCATTCTGGTTTGAACTTAACGGCTGAGGTACAAGCTGGATTGACAGATCAAGCTAAAAAACTGCCCGATACCGATTGGTTTATCCCTGAGCTTTATGATTTTTTAGAATCGTTGGGTGTGGGTTTTATTAAGGCTAACTACTCTCGTTATGTCATCGACCTTAATCGTCCCTATGATGACAAGCCACTTTACGCGACGAAAACCACGGGCTTGTTCCCCGACATTTTATTTGAAGACACGCCTGTTTTTGCTGAAGGCAAAGCATCAAGTGACGAGCATAAAACCTTTTGTAAAGAGCATATTTGGAAACCCTATCACGGCACGATTGAGCAAGAACTCGCGCGACTAAAAGCCAAATTTGGCTATGCTATCTTGTTCGATGCCCACAGCATTGCAGCTGAAGTGCCTATGCTGTTTGATGGTGTTCTTCCTGATTTCAACTGGGGCACCAACGAAGGCAAAGCTTGTGACGAGACAATCGCAAACGCCGTCACGCAAATACTGCGACCACACTACACGCAAGTACTCAATGGACGTTTTAAAGGCGGCTACATTACTCGTCATTTCGGCCAGCCTGATAACAACATTCACGCGATCCAACTCGAACTTTCTCAAGCAACGTATTTAAATGATGAGTTGGCAAAACAGTCAGAATATCAATTGGATGAAAAGAAACAGCCATTGATTACACAGCAGCTGAAAGACGTGATTGAGGCTTGTCAGCACCTTAGTTTATAAAATCAGCTGTTTTATAGTTTAAGAGTCAAGAGTCCCCATGTTGTGGAAACGGCATGGGGATTTTTTTTGATGCTATATCTAGTCTCTTTTTTCTTGACGGTAGTGTCACGTAGCGTCATCGTTGTTACATCAAACTTCATAGGAAAAGGAATTCTTATATGTTCAAAGGCTATTTTTTAGCGTCTTCTGCTGTTATCAATCGTTGCTCAATTATTAATCGACAAATCACGCCATTGGCGTATAATTTGGAGGTGTCATGGTAATTGTTGAAACGCCTATTTTTACCAAACTCATTAATGAAATAATGAGCGACGATGAATATAAAGAGTTGCAGGAGGCTTTGGTTATAAAGCCCGATCTTGGTGTATTGATTAAAAACAGTGGCGGCTTAAGGAAAATTCGCTGGTCTGTGGATGGTCGTGGAAAAAGGGGCGGCGTACGAATCATCTATTACTGGATGACAGAGAATGAGCAACTTTACATGATGTATATTTTTCCCAAAAGCACTCAAGAGAATTTAACCGATGCGCAAACCAAAGCGCTAAGACAAATAGTAGAAAGGTGGTCACAATGAATGACGACATGTTCAATGAATTGCTAGAAAGCGTACAACAAGCTGATAGCATCATAAAAGGCCAAGCCACGGCTGCACGAATCACAGAATTTGCAGACCCAGAAGTGAAGGCAATTCGCACCAAAACAGGTTTAAGCCAAAGTCGTTTTGCTAATCTGCTTGGTGTCAGTAAGCGTACGCTAGAAAACTGGGAGCAAGGTCGTCGTCACCCAACGGGGCCAGCTCGCGCCTTACTTAAAATCGTTGATGCTGATCCAGAATATGCGCTAAAAGCGCTGCATGGGTAGGTTTAGCATATAGTGCTTGGTCAATTTGGAGCTGAAGTGATGCATCAAGAAGTATTGGATTTTTGGTTTAACGATATTGAGCCAAAACAGTGGTTTCAGAAAGACATCGACTTTGATAATAAAATCATCACTCGATTTGGCAAGCTCCATCGCCAAGCCGTTCAAGGGGAGCTGTCTTCTTGGCGTCATTGCGCCAAAAGTGCTTTGGCGGAAATCATCGTGCTTGATCAATTTTCTCGTAATATCTATCGCGATCAACCTGAATCCTTTGCGGCTGATCCTATGGCTTTAGTGCTGGCTCAGGAGGCAATTCAAAAGGGTTTTGATCAAGAGTTATCGCTTTCAGAGCGAAGCTTTTTATACATGCCGTATATGCACAGTGAATCCGCTGTGATTCATGAAGAAGCGGTAAAGCTCTTTAGAGATTTGGGCATTGTTAACAACTTGGATTTCGAATTAAAACACAAAAAAATTGTGGATCGTTTTGGCCGTTATCCACATAGAAACGCCATCTTAGGTCGTCAGTCTTCTGCAGAAGAGTTGGAGTTTTTAGCTGAGCCAAATTCTAGTTTCTAAGATTGTTTTATGGACCCCAAAGTGACTGCTGTTGAACTAATGAGCTTTTATGTTCTTAAGCTTACGTTTGAGGATAATGATGTCCGTATGTTTGATGTATCTCTTTTTTTGGAGAAAGGTATTTTCCAAGAGCTAAAAGATGAGAGTTACTTTAGGCTGGTTTCCGTAGCGTTTGGTGGTGTTCAATGGCCTCACGAGCAGGACTTCAGTAAAGATACCTTGTATTTATTAAGTTTCCCCGAAGATATTTAAGGATAATGATGAAATCCGCCATTCTGATCATTGATGTACAAAGTATTTTGTTCGATCCAGCACCTCGTCCTTTTGAGGCGGATCTTGCTGTTGAGCGGATAAACCGTGTCACGTCTTGGGCGCGAGCGAGTGATGTTTTGGTGATCCATGTGCAGCATGAACAAGCAGGTTCTGTTATCGAATTTGGCTCTGCTGGTTGGCAGTTACAGGCGGGGTTAAAGGTAGAAGAGGGTGATGAGTTTATTCGCAAGACAACACCGGATTCTTTTTTGCGAACTGATCTTGAAGCTTTGTTAAAGCAGCATAGCGTTGAGCATTTGATTGTTTGTGGGTATGCCTCTGAGTTTTGTGTCGATACTACAATTAGACGCGCTGCAGGCTTGGGCTATTCAGTTGAACTGGTCTCGGATGCTCATACAACGCATGATAAACCTCATGCAAGTGCCGAGCAGATACGATCTCATCATAATGCCACTTTGCCGAATATATCGAGCTTCGGCGTCAAGATCTCAGCCATTTCATCTAATGAATTGGTCAGGTAGAGGTCTTAAAGAAAAACCTACATTAGACGCTGCTAAAGGCTAATGTAGGTTTTGTAGGGTTGATCTGAAATTTAAGTGTTAGATGTTGGTCTTAACTTCTGTTCCAGATTCGATGGATTCGATACAGGCAAGAGAGATAGCCAGTGCTCGATGAGCGTCTCGACCATTTGGTCCCGTTTGTTTGCCGCTTTGGATGGCATCTGCAAAAGCACGAACTTGGGCTGTGTAGCCGCTAGCAAAAATATGAGAGTCCATGCGCCAAGTATCATCTTTGGCGCCATCTTTGTCGAAACAGGTCATGTTGGTTTTACGAACATCACCCATTTGAACCATGCCTAAAGAACCCAGTACTTCAGCTCGCACGTCATAACCATACATGGCACAGAAGTTTGCTTCTGCTACAGCGATAGCGCCGTTGTCAAAGCGTAGCGTGACGGTTGCTACGTCTAGATGGCCATGAGACTTTGCGTCTGGACGTACAAGCGCATCAGCAATTGCGCGAACTTCAGTGACATTGGCACCTTCGTTCAACCAAAGTAGGGTATCAAAATCGTGAATTAGTGTTTCGTAAAAAATTGTCCATGTAGGGATTTTGAACGGATCACCACCCCAAGGGCCAGGATCACGAGTCAATGAACGTAGTTGCTGAGGCGTACCAATAACGCCTTCTTGAATCTTCGCTTTTGCATCGGCAAACGCTCTATCCCAGCGACGGTTAAAACCGATTTGATAAGGAAGGCCAGCGGCTTCAGCTGCGGCAGATACTTCATCGATTTCTGCAAGTGTTAAACCTGCTGGTTTCTCGCAGAATACCGCTTTACCTCGCTCCAGAAAATATTTTGAAAGATTAGCGTGAAAACGTGCAGGGGCGGCAATAACGACGCCATCTATATCTGGGTGGTTGGCAACTTCGTCGATGTTATCAGTAATGAAATCGCAACCTAGTTTTTCGCCTAGCTTTTTGGCGCCTTCTAGGTTCTGGTCGAAAATACCGAATAAATTCGCGTTGCTGATATTAAATGCGATGTTTTCTGCATGGTGAGAACCCATGCGCCCAGCGCCTACCAGTACTAGGTTGACAGGTTTTGTTGTCATGATGTTGAGTCCTTTGTTATTTTTTTTGAGAAAATGCGTTGCGAAAACGAGTAAGAGCAAGTTCTGAGTCGCTTTCAGGGAAACCTTCAAAGCCAATGACGCCTTGGTAGCCTATATTTTCAAGGTGGGCAGAGATGGCTGGATAGTTCATTTCACCAGTGCTAGGTTCTTGTCGACCTGGAACATCTGCTACTTGGATTTCACCAATATGAGGCAGGTAACGAGTAAGTGATTCTATTAGGTTACCTTCATCAATTTGCTGGTGGTAAAGGTCCAGCATCATTTTTAGATTCGGGTGATTAACTTCAGAAATTAGTGTGTAGACATCTTCTGCAGTGGCAAATGGAACCCCTGGGTGATCCACTTTACGATTAAGGTTTTCTAGTACAAACATAACGTTGTTGTCGGCGCCAATTTGCGCTATTTCAGACAGTGTTTTGTAGGCTTGAAGCCAATCGCGTCCAGATACAATCGGGCGAGGGTTCACCGGTAAACCTTTATTATCTAAGCCTGTTCCATGTAGGTTTAAGCGTGGTACGCCAAGACGTTTTGCAACCGCAACGGACTCATGGATGGTGGCGATGAGCTTATCTTTATTTTCTATAAAGTCGCCCTCGATGTAGCCTGTCATAGAGGAGAATTCGACACCTGTTGCAACTAACGCATCTATGTCGTGTTTAGTCCAATCCCAAAGTTCTGGTAAGAATCCTAAGCTGGCAATTTTTTGTACGCGTTCAGCGATAGGAAGTTCGGTAAATAAGGTTTCTGCGCAGCAGGAAAGCGAAAATGTAGACATGACTATGACCTCTTTAAAGGGGCTGGAAAAAAACATGGGATTTTTATTTGAATAAGTAGTTCGAAAAAACGCAGCGGCTTGAAATTACCGCTGCAAAAATTTTCGAGAAAATACAGTCAGAAAATATTTATCTGACATATCCATCAAAAAAGTGATCAATTCCGATAAAAAACCACTAGTTTGATAGATTCTTTAGGGTTAATTTAGCTTAGCGAACTCTTCCATATTTGCTGGAGTGACTAATTTAAATGGAACCCACACTTTTTGTGGCACTTCCTCGCCTCTTGCGAGTTTAATTGCTACGTCAACTGAGCCAGCGCCTTGTGCTTTTGCATCTTGGAAAACGGTGACATCTAAATCGCCTTCGCGCATTGCTTGCAGTGCATCTTGTGTTGCATCAACGCCAGCTACTACCACTTTATCCATGTCCATACCGATTGCCTTCATAGCCTGAATAGCACCGATTGCCATTTCGTCGTTGTTAGCAATAAGGGCATCAAATTTAGTGCCTGCAGAAAGCCAGTTGGTCATGATGTTGTTCGCAACAGAGCGCTGCCATAGGCCAGTGTCTTTGATAACGACTTTCATGCCTTTGCACTCAGGTGTATCTATTACATCGTAAATGTCTTGAGTACGTTGGATGCCTGTTTGGTCGGTTAAGGCGCCCATTAAAACGGCTATTTCGCCTTTGCCACCAAGTAGTCGACAAACTTCTTTAGTTTGCAAGGTTCCTGAATCAACTTCATTAGAGGCGATAAATGCTTGATTATCAGGGAGAAGGTCTATGTTGATTGGCTGGCGGTTAACGTAAACAAGAGGAATATCTGCGGCTTGAGCGTCATCACTGATTGACACGGTGGCGTCTGTATCAACAGGGCTGATAATGATGGCATCAACACCTGAAGCGATAAAGTTTTGAACTTGGTTGAGTTGAGTGCCAACTTGGTTTTTGGCATCTTCGATTTGTAAGTCCACGTCATCTATGGATTTTCCACGCGCTTCAATAGCTGTACGTAGTAGGGTGAGGAAGTTGTCATCATAGGTTGCCATAGAGACACCTATTCGCAAATTCTCAGCAAGGACTGTAGGGCTCAAGAAAGTGGCACCTAAAGTGATGCTGGATGATAAGGCGATAGTTACTAGCTTTTTCATATTTTTATTCTCCTAGTGTGTTTTTGCTGAATTTGCTCTCGCGTGCAGAGTCAGTGGTGATGAGTATGCACCCGAGTGCAGAAGGGCGTCAATAATATTTGGAATGTTTTTTTCAAATTGTTAAAAAAAGAAATAAAATATTTTTTATGCATGATTTGGATGGCAGTCCTAGGGATTCAATGACAAAATAGAATGAATATTCATTAAGTCGTAACCGCATGAAAAATAATAAAATTAAGTCTTCAAAAGTCACTTCGGTAGAAGTAGCTGAGTTAGCCGGTGTTTCACGTTGGACTGTGTCTCGTGCTTTTACTTCAGATAAACCTATTTCTGAAGAGGCACGCCAACGGGTTCTTCTTGCTGCAGAGCAGCTCGGGTATAAACCTAATTTGTTGGCTCGAAGCCTTTCTACTCATAAAACAGGTGTTATCGCTGTCGTTGTTGATACATTCCAAAACTATAATGTGATGAAGCTACTCGACCAATTAACGGTCGAGTTACAAAAGCATGGGTTGAGGGCATTGCTGATTAATGTCATGGATGAAGACAGTGTTGCGGATCTGGTTGAACATGCCGATCAACTACAAACAGATGGGGTTATTTTTCTGGGTGCAACACTAACCGGAGATTTTGTTTCGTTAGCCAGTAGAATTAAAAGAATCCCGCTTGTGATTAGCTTTCGTGACTGTAATTTACCTGAACCATTGGTGCTCAATACAGATGATTATATGGCTGGCAGGGAAATATCTGAGCTATTGCTCAATGAAGGCGCATTAAGTTTTGGTTATATTGCAGGGCCTTCTGGTATATCTACCCGCGTCAATCGTCGCGAAGGCTACGAAAGTCATTTAAAGGAAAATGGCTTTACGCTTAATCTCATCTTGAGTGCGACAAATTATGATCAATTTATTGCTTATGACGTTTTCTGTGATTATCTAGAAAGAACAGCTAAAAAAGACAGAATTGACGCTATTTTCTGTGAAAATGACACAATTGCTTTCGGTGTAATTGATGCGTTAAGAGTTCATAACTGCTTAGGATCTATTGCGGTTGTTGGATTTGATGATATTTCTTTTGCAAAAAGTCCTTCCTACAATTTAACAACCTATGCGCCGCCAGTGACTGAGCTGATTGGGTTAACTGTACAAGCCATGCTTAGAGATGATGTTCAACGGACCGTTATGAAAGGCAAGTTAGTTGTGCGAGAGTCGCATAAGCGAAAATGATGTTTTAATTTACAGAATCAGATAAAGGTTATCTGATTCTGTAAGCGGTTATTTAGATTTTATAGTACTGTTAGCACATCTTCGATTGCTAGACGTGATTTAGGTAAGGCTGCGTTGTAATCTTCGTCTTTGTGGTGATAACCGATAGCGAGTGCTACGTCGCACTGGTAACCCTCAAGTTCTGCATTGAAAATTTCACCAATTAGTTCTGGATCAACACCTTCCATCGGTGTGGAGTCAATACCTAGGCGAGCTGCGGTGTGCATGACATTGCCAAGGGCTATGTAGGTTTGCGCTTTTGTCCACGCAGCATTGTTACCACTCTTATCCATGTTCATTTCTGCGAAAGCAAAACCACCAAATGCCTGCTCTCTGTTTTCAGGCTTGGTGCGACCATCCTCAATACCTTTATCGACAACTTTTGCGTAGTCTTCTCGGCTGTAATGGGTTTTGTGAGCAAATAAGATGATGTGCGATGCATCTTTGGCGTGCTTTTGGTTGAACTGAAACTTGTTCGCAAAAGTATCGTGAAAGCGTTGTTTTGCTTTCTCACTTTCAATCACGATAAATTTCCATGGTTGAGAGTTAATAGAAGAAGGCGATAGGCGCATTGCTTCATAAATAACCTCTAGGTCGGCCTGAGAAATTTTCTTTGAAGCGTCGTATTGTTTTGCTGTATGACGCTTTTCTAAGTCGGCAATAATCTGGTGTGACATCTTCTATCTCCACAATAAGTAAAAGTGTTTGGCGCTCTATGAAACTAGAAGCGCTAAAAATAATGGCGCTATAGTAGCGAGACTTTATTAAATGAAGAACAGGGTTTTTATTGAATTATTCTCAAATATTATTTGATAATGGGTAGTAACTTTCTTTTTTGATAAGGGCTAAGTCATGCAACTTGAAGATCTTCGAGTCGTTCTGAAAGTCGCAGAGTTTCGTAGCATCACGGCTGCTGCAACACATTTAGATATGCAAATGGCGACAGCAAGCGCGGCCGTTAAGCGAATAGAGGCTGCACTTGGTGTTGAGCTGTTTGTGCGTACAACACGTCACTTGCGTCTTTCCAGTGCCGGTGAACGCTATTTGCCACAATGTATTGCCGCCATGTCTATGTTGGATCAAGCCAAACAAACTATTCACAATGATTTGGATATCATTAGTGGCGAGATTCGTTTGGCTGTTTCGTCTGATTTGGGGCGAAATATCGCGATTCCTTGGGTGGATGATTTTATGGAGCAGTATCCACAAGTAACCTTAAGAGTACATGTTAGCGACAGCAATATTGATTTCTATCGTGATGCGTTGGATATTGCCCTGCGTTATGGTGCGCCTGCAGATTCAAATTTATACGGTTTTAAAATTTGTAATGTGCCTCGATTATTAGTGGCGAGTCCAAGCTATCTTGAATCACATGGTACACCAGAACATCCTAAAGACTTGCTCAATCATCAAGGTTTGTTTTATCAGCTACAAAATATCTTGAACGATACCTGGCACTTCACATGTAAAGAGTTAGATGAAAATCCTGGTGCAGAGCGCTCTTATAAAATTAAGCCCAAAGCTTATTGTGCAGCGAACGATGGTGATTTGGTTCGGCGTTGGTGCGTGGCTGGGAAAGGCGTGGCAATAAAGTCCTCGCTGGATATTGCCAATGACTTGCTTACTGGTCGTATAGTATCGCTGATGCCGGACTATAAAATCCCTCAAGGTGAACTTTGGTTAATTAGTCCGAGTCGTCAATCTATTACGCCAACAGTGCGCCTTTTGCGAGATATGTTTCGAGAGCGCACCAGGGGGCTTTTAACTCAATTGGTAGATAAAGGGCTGTTAGAGCAAAGTGTACTAGAGGATTAAATGCCCTTCTTTGCGGCATGTTTTATAAAAAATGCTTATTTAAATAGGACTTTTTTTTCTAAAAAAAGTACTTGAAAATTTGCTTGGTGATCCTATTTTTAGCAATGTAACAGGTTCGTCTAGTTTAAAGAGAACTTCTGTTACGCCTTTTGATGATTAGTATTTTGCTTCAATTAGGAGGACTTATTATGAACTCAATTGATTTTACCCCACTTTATCGCAGCAGCATTGGTTTTGACCGTTTGGCATCTTTACTCGACAACGCCCTAACAACGGACAATGTGTCAGCTGGTTATCCACCTTATAATATCGAAGTAGTCGATGATAACCGCTACGCCATTTCGCTTGCTTTAGCAGGTTTTGAAGAAAGCGATCTAGATATTAAGGTGGAAAAAAATGTGTTAACAGTCCGTGGTGAGAAAGCGGATTCTGGTGAGCGCAGATATCTCCATCAAGGCATTGCAAACCGCTCGTTTGAACGCAAGTTTAATCTTGCTGACTATGTTGAGGTGACGGATGCCAAGCTAAAAAATGGGCTGCTTACCATTAGTTTGGTTAAAGAAATTCCGGAGGCAATGAAGCCAAGAAGTATTGCCATTAATCAAGCAAGCAATGGTGTACTTGAACATCATAAACAAGGCTCGAGCGAAAGTAAGTCTAAAGTAGCTTAAGCAAAAATCGTTTATTAAGCGCAAGGGCTGTGAGGAATCACGGCCCTTTTTTTATCTGTTTTTAGTCATCAATGTTATTTTGCAAACAGTTGCTTCATATCTTTAAACGCTTTGAATTCTAGAGCATTGCCACACGGATCAAGGAAGAACATAGTGGCTTGTTCACCCACTTGGCCTTTAAATCGAATATAAGGTTCAATAATAAAATCTGTCTCAGCTGCCTTAAGTCGCTTCGCTAATGCTTCCCATTGCTCCCAAGTTAATACCACACCAAAGTGCGGAACCGGTACATCATGTCCATCCACTGAGTTCGTTCCAGCAGCTTCCTGATATGGCATTTTTGGGTGATGATGGATCACCAGTTGATGACCAAAGAAATTGAAATCTACCCAAGCCTCGGCGGATCGTCCTTCTTCTAAACCGAAAACATCACGATAAAATGCCCGTGCTAGCGGAACATCGTAAACGGGAATAGCAAGGTGGAAAGGTTGTACACTCATTTTTATCTCCTGCAAAGGTCTCGACTAATTTTAAATATTGTAAATCGACAAATAGAACAATAATATCAATGAATATTTTTATAATTGATAAGAAAAATTGATCAATGATTAAAGAGCTCAAAACACTGATTGCCGTGGCAGAGGAAGGGACGTTCGCAGCAGCGGGTAATAAAATTGGCCTAACACAAGCGGCGGTTAGTGCTCAAATACAACGATTGGAAAATGAGTTAGGCTTGGCTTTGTTCGATCGAGTAGGGCGTTCTGCTCATCTTAATCATGCAGGATTGTCTGTATTAGAACAGGCGAAAGATATCGTAGAGCGTTGTCGTCAATTAGGCACTACGCCGCAAGTATCGGAAGGCGTTAAGCTCATTAATGTTGGTGCGATTACTTCGATACAAAGAACGCTTTTACCTGCAGCTCTAGCGCAATTTCATCAGCAACATACTCATTGTCGAACTCGAATTTCCCCCGGTGTTTCGATGGCGTTGTTGGATCAAGTAGATTCAGGAGAGTTGGATCTTGCTGTAATGATTAAACCTACTTTCGTGGTGCATTCTGATTTGGTATGGGAGGCCTTGATAGAGGAGCCGTTTGTCCTAATCGTTCCTCGTAGTTATGACGTTAATGATTGGCAAATTGCGCTCAAGCAATCCCCCTTTATTCGTTACGATCGAACCTCGTTTGGTGGGCGGCAAGTGGATAAGTTGCTACAGCATCTGCCTTTTGATCTTGATGAAAGGTGTGAAGTTGATGAGATAGGTGCGATTGTTAAGCTGGTAGAGTTAGGTGCTGGCGTTGCCATTGTGCCGCAAACAGAAGAACATCGAACTTGGCCTAAGTCTGTTAAAGCGTTAAAACTCGGCGATCATAATATACAGCGTGAAATTGGCTTGGTTTATAAAAAACACTCACTTGTTGATCTTGATATAAAGGGGTTAATTCAGTTGATCAAAATGTCACGTGAGTTGCTATAGTGATGAGAATCAATTGTTTTTCCATTGGAATGATGTCGAGGTAGGGATATGGCGGATTTTCTTGTTTTAGGTGCAGGAATGGTTGGTGTGAGTAGTGCACTGGCGCTACAAGCTCGTGGCCATCAAGTAACCATTGTTGATCGTACTGGTGCCGGTCGTGAAACCAGTTATGGTAATGCGGGCATGATCCAAGTCGAGGCGGCTGAGCCCTATGCGTTGCCAAGGGACATGGCAACCTTATTTAAATACGCGCTTGAAATTAGCAATGATGTGACTTGGAAGGTGAACGGTGCGCTACAAATGGCGCCAGCTTTATGTTCATATTTTTGCCATTCTTCACCAGAAAAACACGCTAAGATTTCTCGTGTTCATTCTCAACTAACTTTTCGGTCTACGGCTGATCATGAGCCGTTGATTCGCGATTCCGAGTCTGAGCATTTGATCACTCATTGTGGACTTGTCATGCTGCATCGAGACGAAAAGGAATTTGAGAAAGCTTCGAAAAAAGCCGAATTTCTCATGAAAGAATATGGCGTCACGTCTGATATTTTTGATGGCAAAAGCTACCAGCAAAAAGAGCCTGCCTTGAAGAAAGCGCCAGCGGGTGCTGTGCATTATACGCAAAGTTGGAGCTGTTCTTCTCCGGGGGATTTAACCAAGGCCTATTGTGATTTATTCGTCAAACGAGGTGGTCGCTTTGTCACTGGTGACGCAAGTACCTTGCAACATACTGTTTCAGGTTGGCAGATTCTCACCAGTGATGGCGAGTTGAAGGTCGAGCAAGTGGTCGTAGCACTTGGGCCTTGGTCACCAGAGTTATTAAAGCGCTTTGGTTATCGAATTCCGATGGTGTACAAGCGTGGTTATCATGGACATTTTCTCGCACCTAAAACGCTTCAGCGTCCTTTTCTGGACGTGGCAAATGGTGTGCTGGCAGCGCCCATGGTTAAAGGTTTAAGAGTGACGACTGGTGCTGCTTTGGTGCCGCTTAATTCAGCTATTGATACTAGCCAGCTTAAACGTGGAGTTCTCGCATTGAATGAAATTATTGATTTAGGCGAGCAAGTAGAAGAGCCGCAATGGATGGGAACTCGTCCTTGTATGCCTGACATGTTGCCACTTGTCGGTGAGGCGCCAAATCATAAAGGCTTATGGTTTCACTTTGGTCATGGGCATCAAGGTTTCACGCTTGGGCCAACAACGTCAGAGTTGTTGATTCAAGCAATAGATGGCGAATCTAGTGAGTTACTAGAAGCGCTTGCGCCAGTTAATCGTTTGTAATCAATCTAAAGAAAAGAAAAGAAAAGAAAAGAAAAGAAAAGAAAAGAAAAAAGTAAAAACAAAAAAGCAGACGTTTGTGAAAACGTCTGCTTTTTATTGACCAATTCATTAACGCCTTGAATTAGTTGCTTTTCAAGTAGTTGAGCATAGTGTCAGCATCAGACACTTCGAACGGATCGCTTGGTGCATCGTCTTGGTAGCCCGCTTCAGAGAACATTTTCTTGATCTCACCGTTTTCAACTAGCATAGAATAACGCCAGCTACGCATGCCAAAACCTAGGTTGTCTTTTTTGACAAGCATACCCATTTGGCGAGTGAAGTCACCGTTGCCGTCGGGTAGAAGGAAAACGTTTTTCGCGTTTTGGCTTTTGCCCCACTGGAACATAACAAACGCATCGTTCACAGAAATACAAATTACTGCATCAACGCCTTGTGCTTTGAATTCTTCGTAAAGCTCTTCGTAGCGTGGTAAGTGAGATGTTGAGCAAGTTGGAGTGAATGCGCCAGGCAAAGAAAAAACAACGACTTTTTTGTTGTTGAACAAGTCTGCAGTAGTAACATCTTTCCATTCAAATGGGTTTGGTCCACCTAGTTCTTCGTTACGAATACGGGTTTTAAAGACAACATTAGGTACATTAGTGATCATGTGTTTTCCTTTTCTTTAGGTTAATAATTAGTATTCTTGCGTATTAGCGTTTCAAAAAACCGCGTTTCTGTAAGAAGCTTAGCATATGTTCGCGTTTCTTTTTCTGTACGGCGGCAGCGGTTTGCTCTGACCAATTGCTGCTTTTCTGATTATCTCCACGGCTTTGGTAGTAAGCCTGCATCTGCGCATCATATGCTTTAACATCTTCTGCACAACGGCTGCTGTTGTAGCTGTCTTTGTGAAGGATAACATCAACAGGTAGTCGTGGTTTTAAATCAGGCTGTGCGTCAGGATAGCCAAGACAAAGGCCGAAGATTGGATAGACTTGATCAGGAAGATTTAAGATTTCAACAACTTGTTTTGGATCGTTGCGAATACCACCGATAAACACGGCACCAAGGCCAACAGATTCTGCACCAAGCATTAGATTTTGTGCAAAAAACGTTGCATCGGTTGTCGCTGCAATAAAGTGTTCCGCGTTACCTTCTAACTCACCTAAACCTTGCTCTAAGCTGCAATATTCAACACGGGTAAGATCTGCACAAATAACAAAAAACTCTGGCGCAGATTCGACCCATTTTTGGCCGCCAGCCAGCGTCGCAATTTTTTGGCGGTTTTCTTTGTTAGAGATTTGGACAAGGGAATAGGCCTGAATAAAACTTGAAGAGGCTGCACCTTGTGCACACTGGATTAGTTGCTTAAGTAATGTTTCATCAATGGCTTTGTTTGTGTATTGACGAATTGACTTGTGATTTGACTGAGCTTGAAGAATTGGGTTCATAGTCGACATCTTTTGAAAATGAGATGTATAGATACTAGAGACTTAGTGATGAAGGGTCAAAGTAGATTAATAAAAAGTACGTATCTTGGTTGTTTAATGCAATTTGTTGATGTAATTAGTAATTTATTAAGCACTTAGCAAGATGAATGCCCCCCGCTTTCTGTACCCATGTAGCGACTAGAATATTGTTAGCAAGCCAGATAAGAGTCTTATCTTAACTGACTTGCTTCAGCGATTAGTGAGCGTAGCGTTTAAAAATCAAGGAGGTATTGATACCGCCAAATGCAAAGTTGTTGCTCATCACATAGTCCGTTTCTATTTCACGGCCTTCCGCCATAATGTAGTCTAAATCACCACACTCTGGATCAATTGTGGTTAGGTTTACAGTAGGGCAGAACCAATTGTTTCTCATCATTTCAATTGAGGACCAAGCTTCTAAGGCACCACAAGCTCCCAATGTATGGCCTGTGTAGCTTTTTAATGAGCTGATTGGTACTTTGTTACCCATTATTTTCGCTGTAGCATGGCTTTCTGCAATATCCCCTCGATCTGTGGCTGTGCCGTGAGCGTTGATGTAACCAATATCTGACGGAGATATTTTCGCATCAGTCAGGGATAGACGGATGGCCTCTTGCATTGTTTCTGCATTAGGCTGAGTAACATGGCTACCATCTGAGTTAGTGCCAAAACCTACGATTTCGGCATAAATTTTAGCGCCTCTGTTTTTCGCGTGTTCTAATTCCTCAAGAATTAAAGAACAGCCACCTTCACCAATAACTAAACCATCACGATCTTTATCAAAAGGGCTTGGGCTTAAATGTGGCGTATCGTTTTTTACACTCGTGGCAAACAGAGTGTCGAAAACCGCAGATTCGGTTGCACATAAGCCTTCGCTACCGCCTGCTACCATGGCCGTTTGCATGCCATATTTAATTGCTTCATAGGCATAACCAATACCTTGGCTACCGGAAGTACAGGCACTAGAGGTAGTAAAAACTCGACCATGTAGACCAAAGAAAACACCGATATTGACAGGCGCTGTATGGGCCATCATTTTTATATAGGAGTTAGCGTTTAAACCATCAGTCGAGTTTTTGGTGAGCATATTACCAAAATCAATATAGGAGATAGAATCTCCAGCAGAAGAGCCATATGCTACGCCCATTTGACCACTGCCAAGTAAGGGAGTGTTCAGTAGTCCAGCGTCTTCTAGTGCGCGTTCGGTGCTACAGACAGCAAACTGAGCAACTCGACCCATGCTGCGTAAAATTTTACGAGAGTAATGCTTTGGTAAAGTAAAGTCAGTAACAGGGGCTGCTAATCGTGTATTCAGCCCATCGTATTTATCCCAGTCATCCATGCGTTTGATGCCAGTTTTAAAGCTTTTCAAATTAGCATAAATAGTTTCCCAATCATTACCGATAGGAGAGAAGCCTGCTATTCCAGTTACTACTACTCGTTTCATTAAAACATTCCACCATTTACTGAGATTACCTGACGCGTTATATAAGCCGCATCTTCAGACATTAAAAAACTTACAGTTCCCGCGACTTCGCTGGTGCTGCCTGCTCGTTGCATAGGAACCATTTTCAACGCCTCTTCTAAGGGTAAATGCTCAGTCATATCGGTTTCGATAATACCTGGAGCAACACAATTCACTGTGATTTTACGTTTGGCTAATTCTACAGATAATGCTTTTGTCGCACCAATGATGCCAGCTTTAGCTGCGCTATAGTTCACTTGCCCTCGATTTCCCATTTCACCGGAAACAGATGACATGGTGACAATTCGACCAGGTTTTCGGCGACGAATCATCGGCATAATGACAGGGTGAAGCACATTATAAAAACCATCGAGGTTGGTTCTTAATACTTCATCCCATTCTTCTCCTGGCATCGCAGGAAAAGCGTTGTCGCGAGCAACACCAGCGTTACAAACAACGCCAAAGTAAGCGCCAAAATCTTCCATATCTTGTTCTAAAATGGTACAAGCTTGAATCCGATCAGATAAGTCAAATTGTAAAATACGAACATCTTGCCCTAATTCTTTGATTTGCTCTGCAACGGCTTGAGCTTCTTCAATTTTAGAACGGCAATGCAATACAATATCGTAGCCATCTTTTGCTAATCGGAGTGCAATTGCTTTACCAATGCCTCGACTTGACCCTGTTACTAATATTGTCTTATTCACTCTTTGCACCCTTTAAAAATTCATCTGCATTTTTTGGCTGAAATACATTTAATCGAGCTGATGCATCACAATCGTCTGAGCTATGTAGTATGCAATCAAAAGCGCTCAATCCATTTTCAGCCTGTAAATTCTTAATTACTTTAATTGTTAATATTGAGCCAATAGAAAAGTATTCTTTTGTGCTCGTGTACTTTCTTGTTCCTAGTAAAAAACCGAGTTTTGGTGCGCCACCGTGAAGGCGTTCCTGTAAACCCGCGTAAGCTCCGATTGCTTGAGCTAAATATTCCAAGCCAACCCAAGAGGGGACACCGAATTCATCAGAAAACATGGAATCTGTTTTTATCTCAACTTCTGCAGCTAACCAGCCATCACCATAATCTAGAATTTTGGTTAATAGGCTCATACGACCAGAGTGAGGTACTAATTCTGTTACGCTATAATCCGACGCCATTACACTTTCCTCAAAATAAGCGAAATATTATTTCCACCAAATGCAAAAGAATTACTGAGAGCGTAATGTAGAGTGCGATTTTGCTCACCGTTGCTCAAATCAATTTTAGGTAACTTGTCATCTTGGCAACCATCCCAAAGGTGTTTTGGAATAATTCCTTCTTTTAGTGCTAGCCAACAAATAGCGGCTTCAAGTGCGCCAGCTGCACCCAAAGTATGACCGGTAAACGGTTTGGTTGAACTGCAAGGTGTGTCGCTACCAAATACTTCCGCTACGGCTTTTGCTTCCATTTGATCATTTAGTTCAGTTGCTGTGCCATGTAGGTTTACATAATCAATTTCATTAGAGCTGACTTTGGCATCTTTTAACGCTGCCGTCATGCAGCTTATTGCACCTTGGCCTGATGGATCAGGAGCAGAGATGTGATGAGCGTCAGAGCTTTCTCCGACACCGGCTAATTCAATATCACTTGTCTCTTTTGATACGATAAACAAGGCAGCGGCTTCACCAATATTAATACCTTTTCGATTGACGCTGAATGGATTGCATTGTTCTTCACTCACCGCTTCTAAAGATGAAAATCCCTGAACGGTTAGTTTGCACAGAGTATCAACGCCACCTGCAATTACTGCATCACAAATACCTGAACGAACCAGTCTGCGAGCAGAAGCTAATGCCTTTGCACCAGAGGAGCAGGCGGTTGATATGCCAAAAGTGGGACCGCAAACATCAAAAACTGTGCCTAGAAATGATGCTGTCTCGCCCATTTCCTGTTTACCATAATGATAAGACTCAGGTAATACGCCTGATTGAGCGTGTATTTGCATATCCCTTTCATTGTCACCAATACCTGAAGTAGAAGTTCCAATTATCACGCCAATGCGCTCTTTTCCAAACTTAGAAATTAACGCTTTGATATCTGGCAAAATTGACTGGGCTGCTGTCCAAGCCATTTGATTGTTTCTGCTATGCCACTTTTTATCATCAAAGGGAATGGGTGCCAATGTTTCTTGGACTAAAGCTAAAGGCAATGCGTTTCCTGTCGGATGATACTTTTTAGATAACACAAGCTGTGGATGACCGCTTAGTAAACGCGCTTTTACGTCATTATTATCTGTACCTAGTGCACTGATCATCGACATTGAGTTTAAAAAACAATGAGTCAAAGTGGTAAAACCTCTTGGTCGAATGTGTGAATGTCGACATTATAATTATCGCCATGATGAGTTATGAATACGTTCTCATCATTTATTTTTACTTCTAATAGTAAGGCATTTTTATAATACAAATTTCGCTTTTTAGGCGTGGCTTCTATACGCCATCCTAAGGATCTTGGGTATCCCTGCTTGATGGCGGATTCTGGCCAAAAAGTGAATTGGATCATGGCTAGAATGTCTTTGCTAGGGAGCGCGATACCCGCCTCATTTTTCTCTTCAAAGCCATGTTGATCGTAAAGTAAATAAAGAAAAACTTGCCCTGTTGGTAAGAGGGCGACAAGCTTAGTCTCTTGTGCTGAAAATCGAGTTACCGCAAGGAACTGTTTTGTTTGAGCGTATTTTTCTAACGTTACTTTTTGTTTTAGCACTCGTGTAGCCGTGTCTGCAACAGGTGGTAGCAATATTAAACCGTCAATTGGTTTTTCAACCCCACGAAATGTACTACAGCCAGCTAGAATAATGACACTACATAATACGAGAACTCGAACTAAGATCGACATAATTCAGTCAGCACCTTTAGTCGATTTGGGTCTTTTACGTAAGGGTTTTTTGTATCCCAAGCATAACCCGCTAATACAGAACTAATCATTTCTTTGATTTTCATCGATTTATCTTCAGCAAAGATAACATCTTGCAAAGACCCATCATACCAGCCTTCTACAAACACTTTGAAAGTCTCAACACCTTGTTTTAATGGCTGCGCGTATTCTATTTCCCAATCAACAGCAATACCTTTAAGTTGCTTATCTAGTACTTTTGTCGCTAAGTCGGCAGACTTCAAAGCAATTGTTACGCCAGAAGAAAAAACAGGATCGAGGAACTCACCAGCATTACCTAACAAGGCAAATTTATCGCCGTATAGGCTAGTTACGTCGCAAGAATAGCCATCTAGCTTTCTAACATCAGTATCGAATTTTGCGTCTTTTAAGCACTCATTCATCATTGTCGTTTTTGCAATGTATTGGCGTAGTAATTCTTTATTATCTATCTGATTTTTATCGTAAACTTCCCTTGGCAAAATGACGCCAATTGATGCTCTGCCATTGCTAAACGGTATTAGCCAATACCAAATTTGATTATTTTCAGGGCAAACAGAAATTAATATTTTATTACGGTCGTATTCTGGATGATCGATACCGTCTTCAATATGAGTAAAAAGAGAAACACGAGGAGATAGCGTCGACTCTTTTTCTAATTCTAGGAGCTTCGGTAAAACTCGCCCGAAACCACTGGCATCTAAGATGAATTTGGCTTCTACCTGATAAGCCTCGTTTTCGGCAACAACGTTGAGTTGAACATGTTCTCCAACGTCTTTGTACGAAACAACGCCGTGGCCATAACGTATTTCAGCCCCATGTTCCGCTGCGCAATCAGCAAGAACTTTATCAAATTGAGCGCGCTGAACTTGATAGGTTGTGCCCCAGCCTGCAGAAAACTTTTCTCTAAAATCGAAAAAGTTGTATTGATCCTTGGTTGCAAAAGCAGCACCGTTTTTATATTGGAACCCTGCTTCAACTACCGCTTTAAGCATCCTCGCCGATTCTAAAATCTCCATGCACTGAGGCAATAAACTTTCACCAATTGAAAAACGAGGAAAGTGTTGTTTTTCTAACACTAATACTCGATAACCTTTTGTCGATAACATTGATGAAGCGACAGCACCGGCTGGACCTGCCCCAATCACCACCACATCATAACAATTTTGAGGGTTTTCCATTTATTGTGTCTCCAATCGACTAGTTTGCATAAAGGGGGATAACAACCAAATAAGTAATAATCCAGGCAGAACAATGATGCCAAAATGGTACAGGACAGGCGTTTTACTCAGGGCTAATAAGCCAAAGGCGAGTAAACTGGTTAGTGTTGATAGCGATACCGCTAGCCATGTATGTGCACTGCCCCGAGACTCTTGTAAAAAGATACCCATATCGAGTCCGATTCCAAATACCAGCATCAAGGCAACCAAGTTAAAAATATTGTATCCACCATTAATAAATACAGTACATGCTAAGGCAATAATGGAACCTGCTATTGGCGGCAACATTACTCGCCAGACATTAAGTCGATAACGGAAAAATAATAATACTGTGATGATGCCATAGGCAACGAACAACCAATCAGCAACCTTAGTTCGATAGCGAGCCAAGGTTGCGCTGATATCAGCTATCTGGTCAACATAGTCAATATTGTGATCAGTCGCTGCAGCGGCTTGTAACTGTTGAATAGAATCTTCAGACAAATGTCCCTTTAGTCTAATTATCGAAGCATATTCACCTGTCGAGTGAGGTGTAAATACTCCTGGCCATTGAGCACTAATAGCTAAAGTGGACCATCTTTCAGGAGACAAGGTTGGTGGATTTTCTTGCACGTAATTATTCGCGATTGCTTTTTGTTGCGCCGATAGACCTATCGCCTGAGCATAACTATCCAGCTTTGCTTGGTATAGTTGCTTTACTAGATCTATATTTTGTCTTTGACGCTGCAAAGATGGTATCGACTGACTAACTGCCTGATAACCTGCTAACGTACCATTTTGTATTAATGCGTCTAATTGTAGGCGAAAGAGTTCTTCATTTTCTAACATCGCTTCAGCACCGTTTCCTGAAACAATTAAAAAAGCAGAATTAACGCTATTGCCTAAAGCCTGCTGTACTTGTTGGTCCTCTTTCAACAAGGATGGGGGAGAGGTTTGAAGTAAGCGAACACTATCTTGTGGTGTGGCCCAGAAAAACAAACTGAGAGACGTTGCAGCGATAGCAATAATAAATAAACTAGCTACCTTGGGAAGCTGATCTAGCTTTGGAAAAGTTTCTTTACAGCGATTTAATAAAAGCGCCGTAGGTAGGTAATTCTCTTTATTTTGCAGTGTGTTTTTGGTTGTTATTAAGGGTAAAAACAGTAATACACTCAACCAAGCCGCAATTAAGCCAGTTGCAGAAAAGACCGCTATTTGCTGAAGACCTGGAAATGGTGTTAATGCTAAACCACCGTAAGCCAGAACACTGGAAACCAAACCTAATAATAAACCTGAGAAAAGCTTACGCACGACCGTTGTGCCCGTATGCAAATAGCTCTCGCAGACAAAATGCATAGAATAATCAACAGCGACGCCAACCAATCCAGCACCGAAAGCAATTGTAATTAAATGAACTCGTTCAAACCATAGACTAGTAACAGCTACCGCAACAAGGCAGCCAACCATGACTGGGAGCAAAATTTGTAGCAGGGGAACAATTCGGCGGAATACCAATATAATGATGATAACAATGCCCAGAATTGAGCCTAATCCTATGGTGGAAATTTCGAATTTGGCTTGTTCAGCGCCCTTTGCGGCATGGAGCAATAAACCTGAATAAGAAACACTGACGCCTTGCTTGCTCATTTGTTGTTTGATCGACTGCAACACAGGCATAACTTGATCTTGTGTGGGTAAATCAAACGGGTTTTTATGTAATTCAAGTACTAAAAGATAACTCGGTTTTTCTACATTGGTTAAACGTAAAAGGCCTTCTTCTATTTTCACCTGAACGTTCATTGTTTGTCCCAACAATATATCGGAATACAAAAAGAACGGATCTTGTACTGGGTCTGCTTTTCCTGCTCCCATGGGAGAAAATAGCTTGCTTAAAGCGGAGCGGAATTGGCTGTCATAATCTTTTTCTTGTAGTTTTTTGGCGACCGGCTCGCTTAATAAAGCAAATCGATAAGGGTATAGCGCATTAGTCTGAGTGCTTGCTGAACTAACTAATGTGGTAAGGTCTGCTACTCCAGCAAGAGTGCCTAACTGCGATGAAATAGTGCTAATGGCAGTTCGAGCGCTTTGTTTATTATTGGCTGATACCATGATAAATACATGATTAGCGTACTCTGCAGTTTGTTGTTCTTGCAGTTCATGAACGAGAGGTTTTTGCTCATATTTTGGTAATAGAGCCATGATGCTGGTATCAACAGCGGTTTGCTTTGTTCCTGCAAAGAGACAAATTACAATAACAAAAATGGCCCAAATGAGAGCGCCTAGTTTAAAATTTATTTTCATTTTTGCTGCAATTGATCGAATTCAATGTGAGTTAGATTCCCTTCAGGTTCGTATAAAGTGACTTGTTTGAGGTATTTATCGCCTTCTAAAATAACTTTGCTAATGAATCCTCCAATGTTTTTGTCTATGGGGATAAGTGTTGCTTTCCAATGTCCTTCAGAAACCTCGGCACTAACAGAAAAGTACTCTTCTAGAACTTGCCATTGAGCGGTCATTACCCCAAAAAAAATATCACTAAATACTGCGACTATAGAGTTTGTATTACTATCAAGTTTATTGACCTGCACGCCATCTTGATAATTCAATATGGTTTTTGGTGTGAGCTCCAAAGTGCTATCAATAGGGGTTAGCGTATGCCAAACAATCTTGGTATCGCGTATATAGTTAAACGCTCCAGTAGATTTTATTGAAGTGTCCAGTTGCGCTAGGAATTTTGTTTGCGCAAATATACCTGTCAGTTTTTCAGGTGTGGTCGTTACCGCTTTTAATTTATCTAAGTCATTGGCGAATACTGAGAGACTTAGTGTGAATAATATGATGCTAAGAAAGGTTTTTTTCATTCAGAAACTCCTAGTCGCTCAAGGAGAATAGAAGGGGAAGCATACTGCATCTCGCCAGACTCTTTTTCGACTGCGACTTGAACTGTATAAGCTTTAGTTAAGCGCTTATTTGTTTCGGCATCAAAAAAGATATAATCTACTTTTAGCCTATTTTCCCATTCGCTTAAGGTTGCTCTGACCTTGAATTTTTGTCCAAATATTAATGGATGAGCATAACGAACGCGCATATCTATGACTGGCCAAACGTAGCCACTGGCTTCCATCTCGACAATGCTGTAATTGATTTTGTCCATTAACTTGCAGCGGGCTATTTCCATATATTTGGCATAATGACCGTGCCAAGCAACTCGAATAGCATCTACATCGTGAAAGGGCACTTCTAACTCTATTTCAACATTTATCATTACTTTATCCTGCTGTCATTGACGACAAAACTATGAAGTGTGGTTATCCACTAACACTTGTTGGTCCTGTGAGTTTATTTGCCAAAATGGGAAAAAATTAAACCACTGTAAAGGGGCTAATTGGCAATAATATTCCAAGCGCTTGGCATAAAGGGCAACGGCTTCTTCTAGTTTCTGTTCTCGTTCTTTGCGGGCAATGGTGAGTTCATCAGAAAAAGTTTCCATATAAATATGGTAAACAGAATTCTGTTTTAAACAGAACATTAGGTAAACTGGGCAGCGTAAGAGGCTAGCCAATATAAATGCACCTTGTGGTAATGCTGCTTGAGCGCCAAGGAAATCAACAATGGAAAAACGTCCTCCATTATTAACTGGTGTCCTATCTCCTGCTATCACGATAAATTCTCCTGCAGCAACCCGTTCAGAAAGAATCATTGCGGTTGCTGGAGACATATCCGTTACTTGGATGAGATTAATTGCGGCATTAGAATTGGTGCGCTGTATCATTTTGTTAAATTTTTGTGCGTGCTTGGTGTACACCAACATGGTGACTTTAACATCAGGTAATTGGTGAGCAATAGCGCTGCAAATTTCAGTGTTACCTAGGTGGGATACAACAATGACACCGCCACGTTTAGAGGCTTCTAATTTCTGGAAGGTTTCTGGAGTTTCAAATACAACGTCTTGAGGTTTTATTTGCCCCATCCAGACTAAAAACTTATCTAATAGAATTTCACCAAACATCCAAAAATGACGAAAAGGAGTCAGCTTTATGCGCTCACTTTCAGGTAAAAAAGGGGTGATTTTTTCTATGTATTCCTTGGAAGCGGATCGTATAGAGTGTTTTTTTAAGTAAAAGTATAGAATGACAGGGGCAAGAAATAGGCGAAAACCCTTATGTCCAAATAATCGGTAGCATATCAATAAGATACGCATGCCAACAACGGTTCCTGTTTCCGTCATGGTAGACCAATGTTTTGACGGATTATCCATGTCGTTTATTCCATAATAAAATAGGTAAGCGCACAAGCATGCCGAAAAATAATCGAGTATGCATCCATGAAATCAAAACATTATCTTTTACTGCATTGAAGTGAGACACCCCATTTTCAGGATAGAGAACCTTCGTTGGGATATTCTTTATTTTATTGCCAGACCATAGCCAGCGTACAACAACTTCGGTATCAAATGACATGCGGTTACCACAAGAGTTGCGGTCAATTAGCTTACAAGTTTCTTGCAAGGGATAGACTCGAAAACCACACATTGAATCTTGAATTGTTAAAGACAGCGTGTTTATCCACACCCAAACATGAGTTAAATAGCGAGAGTAATAACGGTGCTTTGGGATGCTTTCATTATAAACCGGCACACCACAAACTAGGATGGCTGGCTCAGCTTTTGCTGTTTGTATAAAAAGAGGTAAATCACTAATATTGTGCTGCCCATCTGCATCTACTTGTAGCGCATGGCTAAAGCCTTGAGCAAGTAAGTATCGAATTCCAGCTTTCACGGCTCCACCTTTGCCGCTGTTAACGTCAAGTTGAACCAGATGAACCATGTCGCTATGCTCTTGTGCTAGCTCTCCTAGTACTTCTGTGCATTCTGCATGACTGCCATCATTCACGAGAACGACCGGATAGCCATACTCAAGCACCTGTTTTAGTGTGTGCTTGATGGCATCTTCATGGTTGTAGACTGGAATTACGATTGCCGGTTTAAATTCGTTATTCAAAACAGATTCTGCCACTAGAATGCACTCCTTTTTTCGAAATATATTGAAAGGTTAGCTTGCCTTTAAATGGGTTATATTCCAACTCTAATGTCACTTCAGAATCTGGGAAGATGACGGATTGAAACTTAACCGCTTCTAAGCGATTAAAACGCCCTTCAAAAGCAAATACTTCCCTCCCATAATGTTGAGCCCAATGTGTTTGAGCTATGCCTGGCAGAATAGGATTTGCCTCAAAGTGACCATCAAAATAAATTAATTCTTTAGGAACATAAAAACTGAATCGCCAAGTATTATCGTCTATATGCGTTCGAGCTAATTCTTGAGGCCATTTTACTTCAGTCGTTTCAAATAATGCCTGTAATGATTCCATAGGAAGCTTACCTTGTTGATTGTAGGGGAGCGTGTTGACAAAGCGCCATCTTCTAGGGAGTAAGACTAGTTCAAACGATGTTTTCAACGATTCTTTTAGTTGGGCTGCTAACCATTTTTGTGAGTGTTGTTGTACTAATTCTCTTCCTTTGTCATTAAGCTCAGCGACAATGGCGACTTCTTCTCGTTTCTTGGTGACAACTAACGCTCTGGCTAGAGTAATCCAAGTACTTTGCTCTAAACACTTTTCCATTTTTGAAAGAGACAATCGTTTTCCTTCGACTTTTACAATGCGATCTGTGCGTCCATGTAATCGAAAGCTATTGGCTGAAAGGCATTCTATATTATCTGAAAGTGTTTGGTGCTCCGCAGCGATATGAGGACCTTTTACAATAAAGCCTTTATCTGTCTCATCTAAGGTTATATTAGGTAATAAAGTCCAGTAATCAGTCTCTACCTTAGCTTGGTTGCGCCAAGCGACGGCGCCAGTTTCGGAGCTACCATAGATCTCTAATATCGGTGCATGAAGTAATTTGGCTGCATACAGACTATCTTCATACTGCAAAGGCGCTGCGGAAGAGATGGTTGCTTCACACTTTCCTTGTAAATTTGACCAATCGAGCTGGTGGTTTAAGCGTTTTAGATGAGCTGGTGTTGAAATCAGGATAAATTGATCATATTGAGACGCAAGATGATAAATGTCTTCTGAAAACGCGCTGTGTTTAGTAAGTAGAAGCCGGCCTTTTGCCAATGACCAAAATAAGCGAAAGGTTAGCCCAAATAAGTGCTGATGCGTTACGGTTGATAAAACGATAGATCTCTCGGAAAAAGACCATAACTCTTCAATGCTGCACAGTTCATCATCAATTTGCGCCATGCTTTTCTTGATAGGTTTAGGCTCCCCAGTTGATCCAGAAGTATACACTTCAATGGCTGGAAAACTTCGTTCAATTTCTACCCAAGAGAAGGGCTGGTTAGTGACCTGTTCAATGTGTTTGTATTGGGGACTAACTTGTTCAAACTCACCAAGAAAACCAGTAACAGATGTTTTTAAGCGTTCAACTGTCGCCGTACAATTATCCCCAGGTACACAAGCAGTGCAATCTGATTGCCATAAGGCCAATATAAGGGTGAAAAATTCTATAGCATCACTGTGGTATACCGCCCATTTCTGCCCCGAAGACAGGGGCAGAATAGTTTGCCACATGGCGACTTTTTCAGATATTTGCTCTTTTGTAATGATGGTTTCATTCATGATGGCGATTGGCTGATCACCAGCAACATCCAATAACCATCTTGATAAAGGCGTCAATTTTTTCATGCTCTATGCTTAACTCTATATCTTACGATCCATTCTGTAATTACCAATATACCGATAAGCACATAAGCTAAAAAGCCATTGTAAAATAACCAAATTTCATTCGATGCCCATAGGGCGGTAAATAAGGCTATAAGACCGTTCAAGGTAAAAAACACACACCAAACTATAGTTACTTTTCTTGTATATCGAACACCGCTTTCTGGCAGATCTGGTTCTTTGAGGCGTGCCATTCGTTCAACAATTGATTGCTTGGCATATAGACTGGATGTGAAAAGTAGCCACATAGCGGCATTTACTAAAACTGGGTAAAGTTTTAGCCCTTGTTGATTGCCCCAAAAATACGCTATTACCAAGACCCCCAAAACCGCCACAAAAATGACTTTACGTGCATTGCGCTGTTTCTCGGTAAGACCTTTTATTGTTAACAATGTAATCATAAAAAACATGACGACCGTTGAATCAAAGTGCGTTAATCCAAAATAGACAATAAAGGGATAAGCAATGGTGACTATCACTAAAATAATTTTGAGAATCACCTAGTTCCAACCTTATGCAAATAGTTTTTCTACGGCAACAACGACATCTTCAACTGTTCGAACTGACTTGAAGTCCTCTGGGTTGATTTTTTTACCTGTCATTTTTTTTAGTTCGACTACTAAGTCAACGGCATCAATACTATCAATATCAAGGTCTTGATATAAATTTGAAGAGGGGTGGATGTCATCAGCAGACAGTTCGAACAACTCTTGTAAAACACCAGATACTTTTTCAAATACTTCCTGATTAATGCTATTCATAATCTTCTCTTAATTCGTTTCTTTATAAGATTCAACTAACGCCGCCAATGCGTTTATGCTGGCAAAGTGGGCATGGGTCTCTTTGGCGTCTGCTTTAAGTTTAATTCCGTATTTTTTTTGTAGTGCTAGACCAATTTCTAGAGCATCAATGGAATCAAGTCCTAGTCCATCGACAAACAGTGGCTCAGAATCTATGATTTCATCCGCTGAAATATCTTCTAATTCTAGCGTATCAATAATCATATTTTTTAGTTCTAACTTTAAGTTAGTCATTCAGTATTAACTCCTTATTGAAATAGTTTTGTAAGTCTGATGTTAACTTTCTTGCTGCCACAGAAGGCGGGTCTTCAACCAAATAAGAGCGTGCATCAATCTTATCTTTTACTTGGATCTTAAAGTGGGCTTTAGTTTTTGGAATTTGATACCAGCGATCACTTTTGGTGAGCGTCGTTGGATTGCATTCAATCAACACTGTAGTTATTGCTGCCTTCGCGCGAATAGCGATATTTGCTGCACCTCGCTTCAATGTTAATGTTTGCCCAGGTGTAGATCGTGTTCCTTCAGGAAAGACAATTAAAGCGTGTCCTTTTGAAAAAGCTTTTTCGGCCATGCCAATCACATGTTCATTGTTATCATTAATAATATATCCAGCTGTACGTATTGGGCCACGAGTGAATATATTCTTAGCTAAACGTCCTTTCACAACGCAGTTTGCATTCGGGACTAATGCAATCAAAAATACTACATCAATAAGTGATGGATGATTTGCCAGAATTAATTGGGCATCTTTTAGTTTGGATTCACCTTCAATTTCATAACTTAAAACCCCTAAGCGTTTCATCATTCCTATATAAAAACGAAAAGTGTTATGAATAACTGCTTGAGCTTTGCCTTCCCTGACTAATGTGGTTGCAGGGATACAATATAAAATGGGCAGCGCAATAAAAGGGAGTAAAATCCCCCCAATACCAAAAATGAAAAAACTAAAGGCTGTTGCCGCCCAGCGCCAAGAATATTTGATTATATCGAACATAATATCTTACCTTTGAATGGACCATTCGATATTCTTAGTACTAGGGAAGTGTGCGCAATCACTTTGATATAAAAGTAAAGAAATTAGCTCTTCAAACTCATTTTTTGTATTTAGCGTAGTTTTCTTTGAATGTGTGTTATTTAAATAAAATGTATCGCCTTCTTCTCGACTTAACACCATTGCAATGGCGTAAGTAAATGGAGGGGAAGAAGCAAATGGTTTATAGAGGTCAGGTAAGACGGACTCGCAAATGATACATAGCACATGTTTACTTTCTTGTAACTGAGTCGCAGCTTCTAGCACAGCAAATGGTATTAAGTTTTCTGTTGCTGATATTGCAGTTGTTTCACATCTGTCTTTACGTGCTATTGAAAATAACCCGCTGATTGCGTTATGGACAGCTAGACTAAAACTTGTAGGGGAAAGAGGTTCATTGTTTGCAATTGATTTGAGTAACGACAGTGTTAAATCCACATCGCCATGGCGAGAAGCAAAAACTAGGGGGATTTTTTCGTTTTCATTTAAAAGTGGCGTTGCAGCTTCGACTGAGCACTTGCCGATAGCAGTAAAACGCCTGCGGAGCATTGCTGGAATGTTTTTCAATTCAGGTTTGACGGCGTCAGTGGACAATTCGTATTGGCTAAGCAGCCAATCCTTCCAGGACTCTGCAGATTCTAAGCCTGGAGTATAGGTATTCCACCCGCGTAATTTAAAGCTTAACACTTATACCATTCCCTAATTTCGTTGTGTTTTACACTGCTACCCTGAACTTTAACCGAGATAAGGATACTGGATTTCCAGTGTTATTTACATAGAATTTACTCACTTAAGGGCTTGTGTAATAAAAAATATTCGTAGATGGGAACTTTTGTCGTCAAAAATGTTCGATGACAATTTTGATGCCCAGAAAATGATGGAAAATACGCTTGATTCTCGTATGTTAGTAACTTATCCCAGTCATTTATAACGATCAGATTATATCTACTAAACTTATGTATTTTGTGATCTACCTAGTCTGCTAAATGAGGTTACTGTCCGTGTATTGCTGCTAGATTCATTGAGGGTTATCATTCGGCTATATTAATATTTAAATGGAAATTACTATTATGAAGACAGTCGGAATTATAGCTCTTTCAGCTCTTGTACTATGTTCATCTCACACCTTTGCTCGCGATGACGTTCGGGCTTATTCCATCCCTAATATAATGAGTTCTGATTTAGCTAAGTCAAAGTTAGGAACAGATGTATCATTTTATTTTGGTGACCAGTCTTACGGTAAAGCTCTTAAAAGTTTTGGTGAGTTTAAGACCAATAAAAAAACGAATGCTTTTGGAAAAAGTGATGAAGAAGCCTGCAATTGGGTTTTCTTGTCAGCAATGATTGCACTTAAAGAAAGAGCCATAAAAGAAGGCGGTAATGCTGTAGTGGATATCAAATCGAATTATAAAAATAACCTGACTTCCAACCCCGAAACGTTTCAATGTGGCGCAGGTGCTGTTATGGCTGGTGTTGCCTTGACAGGTAAGGTTGTAACATTAAAATAATTCATACTTAATTGAATGGTTAGTGTCTGACGATGTTATAGCGTGATATTTTTCAAATGAAAAGCCGTGTAAAACGGTTTTTTTGTTTCAGGAGCTAGTGTGTATATGAACCATGTTTGCACCTCCGCCAAGTAAGTCTTAGTGTTGTGGTCAAAAACTAATATCGAGATTTATATGAGTTTTTATGCAGAGTGATATACATGTTTTTTTTGCCAATACTGAAATGTTATCTGATGAGCTTCAACAGCGTCTTTTAGATGTACTTCCTGCCGCTCAAAAAGCTAAGGCATTGGAACTTAAAAGTAAAAAGAAAAAAAAAGACTTTATTGTTGGCCGAACACTCCTTATTCATGCCTTACTAAAAAACTATCCGCTTTCGACTCTTTCTTCTATATTAGAACAACCTGATAAAGCGCCTTCTATAAGCGGTTTTAATGACATTTATCTTTCAATTTCTCATAGTAATGACATTGTCTGTTGTGTATTACACAAATATTCTATTGGGATTGATATTGAATATAAGAAATCGAGACAAAATATTGTTGAAAAAAGCGGCTTTTTTATGAGCCGAGAAGAACTAGAAGAACTAAAGAAATTGGTACAAGAAGGTAGCCAAAAAGAATATTTTTATCAGGTTTGGTGTGCAAAAGAGGCAGCATTTAAAGCATTGGATTTTTCTGAGCAAAAAAAGACAACCTTGATGTCTATTCATTTCCCTGATTTCTTCATAAAGGGGAAGTGGTCACTCTTTCAACAAGAGATAGATAACTACCATTTATCTCTCGCTTACGGAGGGGGAGAGCGACAGGTTCGGTTAATTTCTGTTGATCTTATTCATAGTGTCGCGATAGTTGGATGTTGAATCTGTAAATAGAAACGAAAGACTTAGCCAAGCAGGCTAAGTCTTTCTAGTAAGGGAAACGCAATAACTTAGAAACGATATTCTGCACCGACACTGGCTTGTTGGAAGTCAGAGTCGAAGTCTGAATCAGAATCCACATTGTCTGCGTCTAGATCAACGTCGTACCAGGTGTACTGAGCATTAACAAGTAAGTTTTCTGTAACTTTAAAGTTAACACCTGCGCCTGCAAATAAACTTTTGTCGTCTGAACTGCCTTTAACGGAAGCGATGTTATAGTCGGTGTCGTGCCAAAGTTGACCTGCTTTCGCAAAGATCTCAACTGTTTGCGTGATAGGAATCGTACCTTTCAGCGCAGCGGTGTAACCCGTTGTTTCTGCACTGGCAGCACTGTTGCCATAGCTACCAAAGTCAATGTAGCTACCTTCTAAGGCAAGAAAAGAGTTGAATCGGTAACCGACAATCCCTTGTGCTACATCGTTGTCGTCATCAAAGTCATCATCGTTTTCCACTTTAAGGTAACCGTAATTACCGCCAACATAAAAGCCACTGTTGTTTTCAGCTGCCATGTCTTCTGCTTTTACTGCTGCGCTGAATGAGGCTATAGCGATACTACCTGCGATTACTGGAATAAACTTTTTCATTGTATAACTCCTTTTAGTTACTTAATTGAGAACTTCGCGAGTTGAGTTACTACTCTGGTACATCGATTTCAGAATGGCTAGGTTTTCGGTGTGAGTTACCTATTTGCTTCATTTTCTATGCGTTAAGCCTAGATATAAGACGCTTTACTGATACTTCAGATGGAGATCACTTGAAAGAAAGTGTTCTTCAAAAACGAAAAATGCCAGCTTTGAAAGTAGGGCTGGCATTTTTTTAGTCTCTTATGCTTTGTCGCTTAAGAGCCGTTAAGCGGTCTTTATTGGTGGCGTTTAATGATATTGATGACTAGCAATTTCTCCCCATAGACTTTCTATTCGATTATCTCGACCGCAGCTGGCGCGATAGTAAGCGTAACGAATGGGATTTTTTGTATAGTAACTTTGATGATATTCCTCGGCAGGGTAAAAGGGAGTGGCAGGGATAATCTCGGTTACAACGTCTTTCTTAAAGGGCTTTGTTTCTTTGACCTTGGCTAACGATGCTTCAAAAACCGCTTTTTGTTGATCGTTTTGGTAAAACATTGCTGTTTTATAAGGAGAGCCTTTATCACAAAATTGGCCTTCAGCGTCCGTAGGGTCGATGGTTCTCCAGTAATAGTCTGCTAACGCTTTTAATGAAACCACGTCATCATCAAAGTGAATTTCGACAGCCTCGAAGTGTCCAGTTTTTCCTGAAGAGACTTGTTTGTAAGTGGGATTTTCAGTGTGACCTCCTGTATAGCCAGAGATAACATCGCTGACGCCTTGAACCAATTCAAAATCAGATTCTACACACCAAAAACAACCACCAGCGACGATCATGGTTTGTGGTGCGGCTTGCGACGCGCTACTAAAAGCTGTTACTCCAGAAAGAAGTAGCAAACCTAAGGCGCTGCTGAGTGCGTTTCGGATAATCATTTAGTATGTCCTTTGGTCATAAGAAAGATGTTACGTCGTACTTTGACGTTCTGGGGAATGCTTTTCTTACACTTATGTATTTCTTATTTCTTATTTCTATTTTTCTTACGCTTATATAGTAGAAGTAAACAGTTAAGGATATGAAGATTTCGAATGCTAGTTAAGGCAATAGCCAATTTAATACGTTATCTTCCTACTTAATGACCTATTTTTTGTACATTTGAATGTCAGACTAGTTGGGCATCTAAGGTTAGTCGCTGTTCGACTGTATATATGCTGAGCATATTAAAGACATCTAGATAATCAATTAAACAAATATAGAGTTGTCTTATAGTATGTTTATCAGTCAATTCAACTCTCCTGTTCATGGATACGATCACTGCTAGCTAGTACTGATAGGTAAGCTAGTTTTACCGCTGTGCGGTTTGAGGTTTGAAAAGAAATATTCTTTGTTACAAATTTTTATGGGGTAGTCATGAGTGCATTTGTTACTGAGCGCGTTTTAAGCGTTCACCACTGGGATGAAAATTTATTCAGCTTCAAAACCACACGCAATCCAAGCTTACGTTTCGATAATGGTCAATTTGTTATGATTGGCTTGGAAACGGAAACTCGTCCTTTGATGCGTGCTTACAGTATTGCTAGCCCTAACTATGAAGAGCATTTAGAGTTTTTTAGTATAAAAGTACCTAATGGTCCGTTAACGTCGCGTTTGCAGCATTTAAAAGTTGGCGACGATGTTTTAGTAAGCCGTAAACCGACTGGCACTTTGGTAACTCGTGATTTACACCCAGGCAAAAACTTGTATTTGTTATCTACTGGCACAGGTTTAGCGCCTTTTTTAAGTGTGATCCAAGACTTTGATGCCTACGAGCAATACGAAAAAATTGTGCTGGTTCACGGTGTTCGCCATGTGAGTGAATTGGCTTATGCAGACTTTATTGAAAAAGAACTGTCTGAAAATGAATTTTTTGGCGAGCAAGTAAGAGACAAGCTAATCTATTACCCAACTGTGACGCGTGAACCGTTCCGCAATCAAGGCCGCCTGACCGATTTGATTCGCAGTGGCAAATTGGCCGAAGATATTGGTTTGCCTCAATTAAATCCTGCTCATGACAGAGCCATGATTTGCGGTAGTCCAAGTATGTTAAAAGACACGTCCGCTTTGCTTGATGAGCTTGGTTTTAAAGAATCACCAAAAATCGGTGTGCCAGGGGATTATGTTATTGAGCGAGCGTTTGTCGAACATTAATAGCGAGCGTTTGTCGAACATTAATAGCGAGAGATGTTCTCGTTGACAAATAATTTTAGGAGATTTTATGAGTTCTGATACCAAATCGAATCAAGATTACGTTCCTCCGAAGGTTTGGACATGGGATGCTGAAAATGGCGGTAAATTTGCCAGTACTAACCGTCCAATAGCAGGTGCGACACACGAAAAAGTCCTGCCAGTGGGTAAGCATTCATTACAGCTACACTCCTTGGCGACACCGAATGGCCAAAAAGTTACTATCATGCTGGAAGAACTTTTGGCTATGGGAATCAGTGCAGCAGAATACGATGCTTACTTGATTAACATTGGTGAAGGCGATCAGTTTGGTTCAGGGTTTGTTGAGATCAATCCTAACTCCAAAATCCCTGCTTTGATGGATCACAGTACCACGCCACCGACTCGTGTATTTGAGTCTGGTTCTATCCTGCAATATTTAGCTGAAAAATTTGATGCCTTGGTGCCAAAAGACTTAGCTGCAAAAACGGAGTGTCGTAACTGGTTGTTCTGGCAAATGGGTTCTGCGCCATATTTAGGCGGTGGATTTGGGCACTTCTACGCCTATGCACCGACCAAGATGCAGTATCCTATTGACCGTTTTACCATGGAGATCAAGCGCCAATTAGATGTGTTAGATAAGCAGTTAGCGAATAATACATACATAGCAGGCGAAGAGTATTCTATCGCTGATATCGCGATTTGGCCTTGGTATGGCAGTTTAGTATTAGGTAATTTGTACAGCGCGGCTGAGTTCTTAGACGTTGCTAGTTATAAGAATGTCTTACGTTGGGCAAAAGCGATTGAGCAGCGCCCAGCGGTACAGCGCGGTCGAATTGTAAATAAAGCTTTTGGTGATGGAGTTAAGCTTCAAGAGCGTCACGATGCCACTGATTTCGACGGTCTTATTGAATAAAATATAAACCTGTAATGGCGCATTTATACTAAGAGACAAGTCATCAAATGACTTGCCTCTTTTTTTTATTGGCGACAAATAAGATGTGTTCGAAAAATAAACAGTTATTTGCGTCTATTCTGCTGCTTGTCACGATTTTGTAAGACGTGTCTGTGTTAGAGTAGAGGTCTACGAAACCTGTTGGCCAGCATGATGCTGCAACCTACTCTTTGTTTGTGTCCATGTACTAGGCGATGTTTGCCTTTTTTTGCAGCGGCTAGATAAAAGAGAACAGCTCTACGTCTTATTTAGAGAGCTTTACCATGCAAAATTTAACGCAAGATGGACAAAACCTAGTTAATTCCCTTTCCCGTCGTTACAACCTAAGCTTTGATGCAGTGATGCACATGCTGATTGCCGTAAACAACGGTAGTGGTTCGATGGCGCAGTTCAACTGCCCTGAGCTAGGCGGTGGCGGTCAGTGGATGCGTGGCGGAATGACCATGGTTGGAGATATGTTCAACTATGGTTTGAAATCGACAGTGGATAACTTGTGTAATGAATTGGCTAATGGCCTTGCCAATATGCAAGTATTCATGCCGTTACCAAAGGGATCGAAATCCAGTAATCAATGGTGGCCGGGCGATCTTGGCCAGCCTTTTAGCAGCGGTGCACAAAACAGCACTCGTTATGCTATTTTTCCGAATCGCCTTGCGGTTGAAGTGAACGGCAATGTGACGGTTTACGATACGTTAGACAATAACATCGGTGGCATTAGCCAGCAGCAGGGCGGTAATTCTTCACTGACTTTTTCCAGCCAATACGGCACGATTCCTGTGAATACCTTACCCATTGTTTCGGGGCCAGGTTCATCTAATTCAAATGCCCATATTCAAGCGCCACAACAACCAGCACCACAAAACAACTTTGTGGCTGCGCCTGCGCCAATGGCGTTTACGCAGGCTCCTGCAATGCAAACGCCTCAGAACTTGACGAATACAGCATCGGTCGATGAAGTTATCCAGTTGATTGAAAAATTAGCGAAATTGCGAGATATGGGCGCAATTTCGGATAACGAATATAATTCAAAAAAGACCGATCTACTGAATCGCATTTGATTGAATAGATTGTTACTAATATGAAAAGAGAGGCTCACGATGAGCCTCTCTTTTTTTTGGTCTTAATATGAGCTCTTAACTTTAATGTGTCATTTTCTCTCTTTATCGTCTTAGGTATTACCATGGTTTGGTCGATGGCTTAAGTAAGAACAATTACAAAAGCCCAGTGAGTCAGATTACTGAATTTATAGGCAGGGTACTTTTTGTTCTGGTGAAAAATGAAAAAGGATTCTAATATGTTTGGCGATGGAGTTTTATCGGCTCTGCTTTGGTGACAATGCGTAGCGATTGAATATGTTCGGGTATGTGTGCACTTAAAGTATTAGGCTGATGAGATATCAAGGATTATTGTATGGTTAGCGATGAATTAACGGTTAAATGTTTATCTGATGCATTAAAAAACAATGAATTTATCTTTCATTATCAGCCTATCCTGTCGTTAAGATCTGGAAAAATAGATGGCGCAGAAGCGCTTATTCGATGGCAAAGAAGCAATGGAGAGCTTGTTTTCGCTGGTGATTTTATCCCTTTTGCTGAAGAAACAGGTTTTATAACTGAGATAACCAAAGCCATGATCCCACGTTTTTTAGCGGATCAAAAAAAGATTTTTGAGACGGATGATTCGATTGTCTCATCGCTGAATATTTCTGCTAAAGACCTAAGTGACAATACCTTCCTGCCTACATTATTTCATCTTATCCATGATTCTGGTGTGAAACATTCAAAAATAAAAATTGAATTGACAGAGAGTTCTGTCTTATCGCTTAGCGATACTGGTTTACAACAAATTGCTGAGTTGAAAGCCAATAATATAGGGTTAGCTATTGACGATTTTGGTACGGGTTATGCTACGTTCGCGCAGTTGAGAAACCTACCTTTCACAGCGTTAAAAATAGACTTTAGTATTACAAGCAATGCTATGGCCACGCCAGATGGACTGACTCTTTTGGACCACAGCGTGAAACTAGCACATCAACTTAACATGGACTCTATTGCTGAAGGCGTAGAAAACCCAGATATTATAGGATATTTGATGGGGATCGGATGCGAGCATGTACAAGGTTATTACATAAGCAAGCCATTAGCGTTATCTTCTTTTATCGAATTTATAAATGAAAAGCACGTATGGTCAACTTTTCTCCATGGGTATATCTACAAGGCGATGATCGACTATATTGAATGGGTGAGGAAAGTCCATTCTTCCCTATACATGACAAGTAACAATAGAATCGTACCATTTGAAGCAGAATATGCCCCGACAGGGAAGTTCTTGTTGGAGATTATCAGCAGTGTCGATGTTGATGTGTACGATGAGCTGAATACACAATATAACCGCAGCTATGAATTAGCAAAGATGATGTTAAATGCAAAAAGCGTCGGTGATCAGGCTCTTATTGATAAGTTATTACCTGATTTTTTTGAAAAAAGTAGTGCTGTTAATACGTTATTACAACACGTCTATTCGAGAGAATGTCAATATGGTCTTTTGAAGGGACTGTCTTTTCAAAATTCAGCTTATGCTTAATCCGCTAATTTTTTTAGTGGTTAAAGGCGGCTTGAATTTATCCCGATTCTTGCATTTGAAGGAATGAGCTATTAACAAAGTTTAGCATTGTGTGAATGGCACACTGATGTCTTGTTCTTTAGGGCGGAGGTGGGCATTAGAATAATAGCGTAAGACAGACCAGTGTAGCTTTGGAATTATTGGAGACTAAAAAAGATGGGACCAAGTTAGAGCGGTAGAATAGCATCAACCTGTAACATGGCTTGTATGTTATCTGCCGTCATTGGTTTGGCGTAATAATAGCCCTGTCCGTAAAGACAACCCATTTTGATCAGCATATCGGCTTGAGTTTTATTCTCGATGCCTTCTGCAATAGCTTCGCTGCCAAAAGAATTCGCCAGCATGATGGCAGTAGACACAACAGCTTGTTTTTTAGAATCTTGTTCGATGCCATTGGTAAAAGAGCGATCAATTTTTATGTGGTTTACATTGAGATTGCTGATATAAGACAGAGAGCTCATACCTGTCCCAAAATCGTCTATGGCCAATTTGATTCCAGCATTTTTAAAGTCACTTAAACGACTCGATATGTCATCTATGTTAATGCTGGTAGAAGATTCGATTAGTTCTATTTCTAGTTTACTTGGATCAATTTTATGCTTTTTAAGCAGCGTAATGGTGAATTCTAATAGACTTGGGTCAAGTAAGTTGTATGGTGATAGGTTGATCGCGATTGGTGTCAATATGCCCTGAGTGTGCCAAATATCAAGTTGTTCAATGGCATTTAGAATTACATAGCGTCCAAACTCTTGAACGCGTCCACTTTGCTCTATAAGGTCAATAAAGTGTATTGGAGCAAGAAGTCCATCGGTGGGATGATGCCAACGAGCTAATGCTTCTACGCCAATAATATGGCCATTTCTAAGTGACACTTTTGGCTGATAGTGCAGTTTAATTTGTCTGTCTGATAATGCATTATCGAGATCCGCACGCAATTTTAAACGTTGGCGACCGCACTTTTTATTACTTTCACTAAACATACTCCAACCACTGCGTTTTTGCTTTGCTTCATGCATGGCGGTATCCGCGCAAATGATTAGGGATTCAGCATCTATTGCGTGGCTTGGGTAGTGTGAAAAACCTATGCTGGCTCCTGTACTGATTGAAAGATTGTTTACCATAACCGGCTCATTGCAGATAAGTATTAACTTCTGAACCAATTTATAGGCTTCTTCTATGCTTAATTCAGGAGACCAAATAATAAATTCATCGCCGCCAATACGAACAAGAGTTTGTGTTTCATTTAGCGCTTGCTTTAGTTTCTGCGCTACTTTTATCAATAGCGTGTCCCCCGCCGCATGCCCAAATGAGTCGTTTACTTCTTTGAATTTATCCAAATCAATAACGAAGAGGCTAGCTTGCTGAAGCGCTAATTTGTCAATATAACCTGATTTTAACGGTTTTGTGTCTATTGGGTTGGGGATGACGTTTTGCATCATATTGGTCAGAAATAGTCTGTTAGGTAGGCCTGTTAACGAATCATGAGTGGCCAAATGAGCAAGTGCATCGTTTTTACCCTGAACACGTTTATTCATCCACGATGATAGGGTGAGGGCGAACCAAGTTGCTAACCAGAAGACGATAATGGAGGTAATGATTAGGCGTTTCATGACAAAATTTAGCGTGTCATCGATATTTTTCGAGGTCTTAATAATGGTGATTTGGTATTGCTCTCCTAGAATCATCTGCCAAATAAATTGCTTATCGTCCAATACTTCCACACCGTTCGGCATATCTTTCATAGGCATACGCTTGTAGGTATGTGATGCTAATGCTGGCATCAAACGTTCTAACTGAAAGGGGGATATTTTATTAGTAATAGACCACTGTAAATTCGGGCCGGAGAGGTTTAAGTAAAATTCTGATGAGTCTAAATTATCATTGAAATACACCAGTTCGATAAGCTCAGATACCCGTTCTTTTGAATCTTCTTTATCTGTTAATAGAAGTTCGCCTTGCAGTAGCATGGCTTGGCGGTGCAGTGAATCCAGTTCTGTTTTTAATCCTAAGTCAGCGGCAAGGCGATAAGATACAACCACATAAATTGTAGAGACAGATAACGCAACACTCAGACAAATCATTATCAACTTTAAGCGAAAAGATTTATCCCTTTGCAATTCTGATAGTGGTGGCATAAAAACCTTGAAAGATAAGCGTATTTTTATTTTTTACTTTTCTCAGTACTAATACCTGCAAAATGGTAGACGGGACACCATCCAAACAGTAGAGATATTAAATTGAGGGCGCCAAATATACCTATGAGTACCTCTAAAATGGGTTCCTGTAGATAGTCGCCGTTGAAAACAGCAAAACCAGTAAACACAATCCCAACAACACCTCGAATCGCTCTATCTAAAGGGTGTAAGTTTTTCTTCATTTTGGGACGGCCTCTTATTGATTAATATATCGACTACTATGAGATAGTCGACTTTGGGCAGATAAGAAACAAGATTAAGACTGTAAGGAATTGCATCGCAATGTAAGTCTGAGCAGTTTAATTTTATTAAACTCCTTTGATAATTTATTGTGAGCAATGTTTTTTTAGAAGCTCATAGACTATGCTTTTTCAGGTGTAGGTTGTTTTTCGTTATACGTGCTAATCACTTCTATGGTTTTAGGATAGACTTTACCGTTCTAATACAAGGTTATGCTTTTATGGTCGTACTGCTTCTTGCTCAGGTAATTCTATTTTCTATTTTTCCTCTGTATTTTTCTTTTCTTAGCGGTAGCTTACGGCGCACATCTTTTTATACTTACATTGCTTTAGTACTGCTAATTGGTGGCTTTTTTGGCAATGTGTACAGCCTTCCAATTACAGAAAAGATTAATATTTCTGGCGGAAATCTTTGTTACGGTGCTTTTATGATGGCATCTGTTCTGTTTGTGTTTGTTGAACGAGACATTTTTATACTTCGCCATTTAGTACGCCTTGTTGTGTTGGTTAATGTGTTCAATGTATCGCTGTCCTTGCTGGTGGGCAAAATTCTTACGACACCAGGCATCATCAACCCTCACAGTATTTCTGCAGCATTATTTGATGTCTCTATTGCTTTTATTATATTAGGTGGCTCGCTGATTATTGCGGAGCTGCTGTTTCTGTTTTATTGCTTTGATGCAGTGAAAAAACGTCAATGGTCTTATCCAGTGACGACTGCTGTTTATATTTTGCTGTTTATTTTTACCTTGTGTCTAGATGGTGTGCTGTTCCCATTTATTGCTTTCGGCATCAATCCTGTCGTGCTTGATATTGTTATCGGCGGATTGAGTGGCAAAATAGTCATGGCTTGTTCCTTTAGTATTCCTCTCATCTTTTTTGCCATCATAGGCCATCGTTCTTTGTCTGCTTACCTAGCAAACGACACGGTAAAATGGTCTTCATTATTTACGATTAACCGTCAGCTGAAACGTGAATTATCCGAGAAAAATTATGGCCTGAAGCAAGCCGCTACCGTGTTTAATAACGTAAAAGAAGGTCTTGCAGTTGTTGATACAAGTGGTCTGATTATCAAGGCGAATCCTGCGTTTTGCTCTATGGTTGGTCTATCTAAAGGGTTAATTCCTGGCGTGACACCTATTCATACACTCTTTTCATCCGCAGATTCAGATATGCTCCCTATTGATAAAAGTGGTCATTGGCGTGGCGAGGTTAAGTTTGGTAAGGCTTCTCAAGGATTATTGACAATTACACCTGTTGGCGCTGAATCTAGTCAGGCTGAAACCTATGTTTATTCATTAGTAAACATAGATGAGCTGAAGGAAACACAAAATGAACTTTTTTACTTAGCGCGCCATGACCCATTAACAGGCTTAGAGAATAGGCGTGTATTGGATGAGATAATCACCGACCTTTCTGCAGAGAGCATATGTTTGATTGTTGTCGATCTCGATCATTTTAAAGATGTAAATGACAGTTATGGGCATGGTGCAGGTGACATGGTGTTGTCTGTGGTTGGCCAGCGATTGTTGGGCACGTTAAGTAGCATTCCGACATTTACGGCTCATGTGTGCCGAACAGGTGGTGATGAATTTGCGGTCTTGATTGTTACATCAGATAAAGAGGTGATTGATCAATTAAGCCAAACTATTCAAGGTGCTTGCAAGTCAGTGATAACGCTTCCACAAGGAAGTGAAATTTATGTATCTGCAACCTTAGGCGTTAGTTTTCAAGGCCCTAGTGATAAAGGAGATATATTACAAAAAGCTGATTCTGCTTTGTATGCAGCTAAAAGTGAGGGGCGAGGCAGTATTGGCTATTATGAAGAAAAGTTAACTAGTGTGAGCCAGAGAAAAATACAGTTGAGTGTGAAGCTAAAGCAGGCACTTGAAGCCGAACAATTACAAGTTTTCTACCAACCTCAATACGCCAGCGCCACGAAAAAAATTGTTGGTGTTGAGGCTTTAGTGCGTTGGTATGATGCCGAGCTAGGGTGGATTGGACCGGATGAGTTTATCCCAGTCGCAGAAGAAATGGGCTTAATTGAAAAGCTTGGTGAATGGGTTTTGTTGACCGCCTGTAAGCAGGGTAAAGCTTGGCTTGATAGCGGTATAAAGGATATTAAAATGTCGGTGAATGTGTCCGCTCATCAGCTGCGTTTTGGTCAATTTATGAATACGGTCAAACATACTTTGTTAAAAAGTCGCTTACCTGCTTCGATGTTACAACTTGAGTTAACGGAGTCCTCGTTTATTGAGCGTGAGCAAGACGTCATTCCTCAACTTGTTGCGCTAAAAGCCTTGGGTATTCAGTTAGCAATCGATGACTTTGGTACAGGATATTCTTCACTTTCCTATGTTGCTATATTGCCTTGGGATACGTTAAAAATTGATCGCAGCTTTATCAATCGTCTACCCGAAGACAAAGCACAACGCCAAATGACAGATACAATTCTACAGCTCGCTAGCAATATGGATTTAGTCATCGTGGTTGAGGGTGTGGAAACTCAAGCTCAATTTGATTATTTACAATCAAAAGGGTGCGAGATCATACAAGGCTACTATTTTTCTCCTGCTGTGCCAGCCGATAAAATTATTTTCCCGACAAATCGTTCGATATTTGTCAGAGATGAAGAGTTATAAAAAACATCAGCCCTTTATAAATAGATAAAGGGCTAATTAGTTTTTATTGAGAAACGCAAAATTTGATTTGAATAACCTTATTTGCGTCTTGCTTGATCAGTGTCTCCAATCTTATTCTGCTGATATAAAGGTTTCTATTTATATCATGGTGAGGATTCTATGCTGAACTGCATGCCTATATCATTATCAAAGGTTCTGTTATTCATAATAAGCGGAATATCCCTTGCAGCATGCTCCGGTAATCGTATTCCTGTATCGGATCATAGCGATGGAAAGATTTTCTATAATGAAGACCGTACGGCTGAGGTCGGGAAGAGTCTTTTTGACGTAATTAAGTGGAAACTATGGGGCGATGCCGAGCCATGGCCTGAATTCGTTGATGATAATTGGAAACCTAATTTTACTCAGCCCCTTATGCCGGGTGAAGGCATGGTTACTTTTATTAATCATGCAACAGAGCTTGTTCAATTTGAACGTCTTACCGTATTAACTGATCCTATTTTTTCCGAGAGAGCCAGTCCATTTTCATGGATAGGGCCGAAACGACACAGAAGTCCGGGGGCTTCTATAGAAGCATTGCCAAAAGTGGATGTCGTTATTATTAGCCATAATCATTACGACCATATGGATCTTGATTCATTAGTCGCTATCAACAAGAAAGATCATCCCACCTTTATTGTGCCTTTAGGGAATAAAAAATACCTCGAAGATAAAGGCATTAAAAATGTTGTAGAGCTCGACTGGTGGCAAAACTATTCATCAAAAGATGGTTCTATTATTACACTTATTCCAATGCAGCACTGGTCTACCCGAGGGCTATTCGATCGCTTTGAAGCGCTTTGGGGAGGATATGTCATTGAGTCCTCAGATTTAAAAGTCTTATTTGCAGGGGACACCGCTTACAATCGTCAGTTTAAAGAAGTGCAAGAAAAAATAGGGCCGATGGATCTGAGTATTTTGCCTATTGGTGCTTATGAGCCACGTTGGTTTATGAAAAATCAGCATATGAATCCTGCAGAAGCGATTCAGGCTCACCTAGATCTTAAGTCTAAATTAAGCGTGGGAATGCATTTTGGTACGTTTCAATTGACCGATGAGGGTATTGATGATCCCGTGATGGATTTAGCCAAGGAACTGGCTGCTGAAAAACTTGATCCAAAAGAATTTATAGCGCAGAAAAATGGTCAAACTATTTTTTTTAATAATGTTAAATCTGATAATCAATAAGAGGAAATGTACTATTGAAAATACTATTTTTTCTAATTATGACTATATTAACAACAAGTGTCTTTGCTTCGACACAAGATGAAATAAATCATCTATTGGAGTATGTCGAAAAAACAAATTGCCAATATGAAAGAAATGGTTCCATGTATAATGGTAAGGAGGCGTTTGATCATATACAACGCAAGTACGATTATTATCAGGATAAAATCAAATCGGCAGAGGATTTTATCGATTATTCTGCTAGCAAAAGCGCGATATCTGGAAAGCAGTATCTCATTCATTGTGAGGGGAACAAGGTAGTGAAAAGCAGTGACTGGTTAGCTGCTGAACTCAAGCGTTTTAGAGCCGAGTATAAATAGAATGGGCAAACTGTCACATGCTTTCTTGAAAAGCCAACTCGTCGAGATTTCTTCACACCTCTCGACGAGTTGGCTTTTTCGTTTTGAGAAAAATACAAGAATAAAATAGCTGCGAAAAATACAAAATATGTAAGCAGAGGTTTTTCTTTGTTGTAGATAAGTAGATTTCATTTAGCACGGGAATCATCTAAGGTAAACTTTAGCTTAAAGTTTACTGGAAAGGTCCATTTTTAATGTTTGTAAGGTTCCTGCGTCCAAACAATCTCTCCCAAAAAATGATGCGTGTGATTTTTTCCATTTATTTGGTTGTTACCCTTCTAATCACAAGTTTACAGTTTTTGAGCGAATATCTGAAAACGCAGGATGCTATTGTCAGCGAATTACAGCAATTGGAAGCAACGGTTCGGGGTCCTATTTCTACTAGCTTGTGGCAGTACAACCGCAACCAGTTAGATTCGCTTACCTCGGGGCTGATTCAAATGCCAATTATTGAAGGTGTGGATGTTTTAGACCAAAATTCGCAAAGTATAATATCGAAAAGATTCTACGACTCTAGCTCTGTTCCGCTGTCTATTTTTGATTCGACATCAGCATTAAGCTGGACTCTAAATGGCGAAAGCATACCTCTTGGTACGCTGGTACTTTATTCATCCTCAGGTGTGGTGCTAGAACGAGTTTGGTTCGGCTTTGCTTTGATTGCTATTACCGCATTCATCAAGTTAACTGTCTTATTCTGGCTGTTTATTTGGGCCTTTGACCGCTATTTAGCAACACCTTTAAGAGAGCTAATGTCGCAAGTGAATGAGGTGCAGTTAAGCACAAGTATCAGTAAGCGTATTCATTTATCGAACGCTGAAAATAACGAACTTAGTCAGCTTCAAGAACATATGAATAATATGCTTTTCGCTATGTCTTCGGACAGAGAACGATTGCTAGAAGACGAGCAAGCCAAGCGAGATTGGTTAGAGAATGCCGTGGCAAAACGCACCGAAGACCTACAAATTCTCAATGAAAAACTCAAATACCTCGCAACAAGGGATTCTTTGACGGATGTCTTAAATCGAGGAAGCTTTTTTGAAACAGCACAACAGTTGCTAGTGCTTTCCCAGCGTCAAAAATCGACAGCGTCTTTTATCCTGATGGATTTAGATTTTTTTAAGCGTATCAATGATACTTATGGTCATTTTATCGGGGACAAAGTACTCATCCACTTTACCCAAACACTTCAGGGCCTTTTAAGAAAATCAGACCTTCTTGGTAGAGTGGGCGGCGAAGAGTTCGCTATATTTCTTCCAGATACCGGATTGGATGCTGCCTGTCAGCTTGCTGATAAAATACGTCAAACTATAAGTGATGCTGCGTTAGAAGTGGAAGATAAGACAGTCACTTATACTGTAAGCCTTGGTGTTGAATCATCGGAGCCTGAAGATCAGTCAATTGATGAACTGTTTAAACGTGCCGATTTGAAGCTCTACGGAGCGAAAGATAAGGGGAGAGATCGTGTTGAAAGGTAATAAACTAAGAATGCTATCCTTCCTTATGTTTGCCTTGGTAGCTGGCGTGTCGAGTGTTAGCCATGCGAAGACACTAAAAGTGTGTTACGACCAATGGCCACCGATGACCATATTCCCAACAAAAGAAGCTCCTGAGCGTGGTGTCGTCATCGACATGGTTGAGCAAATATACTCTTCAAAAGGATATGCCCTCGAATACTTTGAAGTACCTCTAGCAAGAGGGTTGGACATGGTGGCCGAAGGGTTATGTGATATGTTGCCAGAATATCTCTATTCGAAGAATTCAGAGAAAGGCTTTAGCTACGCCGATGAAGCAACTTTTTCATACGTCACCGCTTTTGTTGTTCGAAAGAATGATTCTTGGCGTTATCAAGGGGTTCAATCTTTAAAAGGCAAACGAATCGCAACGGGTCCTGGTTGGGATTACAGCTCGATGAGTGCTAGCTATCAAAACTATATCGATGACCCGAAAAACGCTAACTTTGTTGAAGTCATCGCGGGTTATGATGATGTCGTTGATCGTATCTTTCAGATGATTAAAGAAAATCGCGTCGATTTATATGCAGATAACGAGCTTGTCCTGCAGTATGTTTTAAACCAGTTGAACTTGAGCAATGACCTCATAGTCGTGCGTCCAGGTTTAGAGAAAAACCTAGTTGAAATGCCCATCTTTTCAAAAAAAATCCCCATCGAAAAAAGACAAGAATTGATCAATATTTGGAACCAAGGTCGCTTAGCGATGAGGGGTGAAAAAGAGCGAGCTCTTCTTAGCAAGTATAAAGTCTCGTTGTAAAAGTCGCGTAAGGCCGACCTGCATACCTTTTGAATTGTTGTAGACTAAAGAGATGAGCTTACTGTGAGGTAAACTCATTGAATACTGCCCCATCTAGAATTGACTAATTCAACGGTGAACTTGAGTCACCGTTGCCATCAGCTAAGAGACATCTACTGAAATGCTAAGTAATCCAACTGAACTCCAGCTTGACCCAATTGATGCTGTTATCACTTGGGTCGATGGAAATGCTGTGAAACACCGTCAGAAACGACAAAAATATATGGCAATGGAGTCTCTGCCACTACATGAAAATGCGTCGAATCCTCATAGGTGGATGTGTAACGATGAAATCTTATACTGCATACAATCGATCGAAAACCATGCGCCGTGGATAGGTAAAATCTGGATAGTTGTCGATGAAGAAGGCCCAGATTTATCAAGTCTCTCAGAAAGCATTAGAGCTAAGATACATCTTGCCTATCATGCGGAAATTTTTGACGGATTCACGCATGTGTTACCCACATTCAACTCTTTGACCATTGAAAGTATGTTGTGGCGAATTGAGGGGCTGAGTGAGCGATTCATCTACTTTAACGACGATGTATTCTTGGCTGCACCTTTAAAACCGACTGATGTGTTTGATGGTCTAGCGCCTGTTTTGCGAGGCAAATGGACTGATTTTAGTGATCAAATTAGCGGCAGTAAAGCACGTGTTGACCCTGCGAAATTCCATTACTTTATGCAGGTGAATGCTGCTAAAATGTTGGGCTTTTCAGCATCAGAGTTGTATTCCGCCGCTCATGTTGTCCATCCATTTCGACGTTCAAAAATGGCGGAGTTGTTTGCTCGGTTTCCTGATTGCTTTCTAAATAACATCAAGTATAGATTTCGGAACTTGGAGCAATTTTTTCCACAGGGTCTACATAATCACGCTTGTATCATTGACAAAGAGGCCAAGATCAACACGTCAGATGATCACCTTCACATCTCAAGTGGATATGGAAAAGGTCAGCCTCCTGCCGACACTTTAGCGATACTGAGTAGAGCGACAGATCCTAGCATTAAATTTTTATGCGTTAATGACCTTCCTCAACTTATCGAGATCATTCCCAATGCTGCAGAATGGATTGCTCAGGCAGTTGGCGGTTTTCCGTTAAGCGATAGCAATTCAACCAGTGAGAGATTATGTCTGCAACCAGATAGCGTTGAGATAGAGTCTGTAGCGTAAGAGTAGAAAAGCAGAAAGCCGAAAATCCAATGATTTTCGGCTTTCTGCTTTTCTACTAAGTGGTATGAGTATGAGTATGAGTATTAGTATTAGTATTAGTACTGAGAGTCTTTTAACACTCGTTCGCCATAGATGCCATTTTTCGGAATCGGCTTGTAGCTAGAGTTCGCTGCGCGCATTACACGAATTCCTTCTGCGCCTGCGTCACGGGCAGAAATAATGTCACCATCTGCATCACCATAATACAACTTGATGTCATTCTCTTTGATGTACTTGGTTTTTGTGTATTCAGTACGGCTTGATCCTGCAAAAATGACATCGTGCATATCTTTGATATCAAACGCCTTTTTCAAATATTCCGTGGTGAAGTTACAGTCAGAACCGGTACGACCAGTGATGAAATAAATGCTATCACCACGTTCTTGGTGCATGGCAATCAATTCTTTAGCAATATTCTTAGGCATGCTGAATGCGTCCCAGCCACAGTTTGCTTTATCCCAAAAATCTTGATTCGATAGGTAAGAGTAACCATTTGGTGAAAATTCTTGCTGACCACGATAAAAAACTGGCGTGCTAAACAAGGTCGTATCATCGATATCAAAACCAACCGCAAAAGGCGCTTTGCCTTGCAGCTCTTTCTGAATATCCGCAACAGAAATCATCTTCACATCAGCTGGCATGCCCGCAGTGGTCATATCAATGGTGGAATAGCCTTTATGAGTGCCGGGTGTTTTTGGATCCGCGTTAGCAGACAAGCTAGCGACACAAGTCAGCACAATCGTTATCGAGCGTAGAGTATGGTTCACAGTGTTCCCTATAGGTTTCATTGTTAGTGGTTTGCTTATCTTATCTCTAAAAAACACGACTTTCTATCAACTTGTTTTGGTTGGAAAGAATCTGCGAATGAGGTTGTTTAGATAGACTGACTTCTTAATAAGGAGCAGGCTTCACCGATCTACTGGCAAGAAAGGGAGCCAATAGACCGATGTTTTAGGTTTATTATTTACTACTTAGCTCAACGACGACGTTTACCTCGCCTAAATCGGTGCTCAAGAGTGAGCCCGATTCAGATACCTTGGTAAAACTCAACGTATTAGCCAAGGTTTCTGTCTTGATGTAATCAAGGTGATGCTGGCACCAATGAGTCAGTACGTCACTCGCTTCGATACGAATGTCGATGCGATCCAATACCTTGTAGCCCTGTTGTTTACGCATTTTCTGTATGTGGCTAACAATTTCTCGCATGGCGCCTTCCGCCACCAATTCCTCTGTCAGTTCTGGGTCGATGCTGATCGACACAAAACGGTTGGACGTGGTGTGCGTACCCGCTTTGGCTTGACGATAGACGTTAATCTCTTCTTGGTTAAATACTTGCCCATCCACCTCGATTTGCCCGTGCGTTTCTAGATGCTCCAGTTCTTGCGCATTGAGTTGCGCAATACGTGCTGCATAGTGTTTCATCTGCTTGCCAAGGCGTTTGCCTAAAACCGGGAAATTCGCTTTAGCGTAGAAGTCGATGTAGTCATTTTCCTGTTGGCTAAAGAGTACGTCTTTGATGTTCAGCTCGGTTTGAATGTAATCTGTCAAACGAGCGATGTCGTTTAGTATCTGAGCCTCTTTATGCAATACAGTCAGCGATTTCAGCGGTGTTTTTAGTTTGATTTTCAAATCGTTACGCAGTTGGCGGCCCATTACCAAGATGTGCTGAACACGAGCGACACTGGCTTCTAAGTTTTCGTTTTTTAACGCCGCATTTGCTGTGGGGTAGTCGCATAAATGCACTGACTCTGGTCTTTCGTTAGCGGAAAAAGGTAACAGCTCTTGGTATAAATGCTCCGCAAGGAAGGGCGTAAAAGGTGCCATTAACCTGCTGAATGTATCCAAACAAGAGTACAAAGTGTGATAAGCCTGCTGTTTGTCTTCATTCATTTCTTTTTGCCAAAAGCGGGCTCGATTCAAACGGATATAGCCATTGGTGAGATCTTCGATAAACTCAAAGAGCGCAGGCACCACGTTGTAGAGATGGTAGGCTTGCATCTCCTGATTGACCTTAGTTGTTAGGGTTTGCAGGCGAGATAATATCCATTGGTCTAAGATGTTATCAGAGGATTTGTCCGATCCTGAGTCTTGCCATTGGTCGATCTCGGCGTAGGTCGAGAAGAAGCGAAAACCATTGAGCCAAGGCAACAACACCTGACGCACCATATCTTGTACGCCCGCGTCAGAAAAGCGTTGCTCTTCCGCCTTTACCAAGCCAGAGTTGATCAAATAGAGACGCAAAGCATCCGCCCCGTAATGTTCCATCAGAGTATCAGGGGGCGTGTAGTTTTTGAGGCGCTTGGACATTTTCTTGCCATCTTCCGCCATCACGATGCCATTGACGATAACGTTTTTAAACGCTGGCCGCCCGAACAAACATTGGCTGAGAACTTGTAAGGTATAAAACCAGCCTCGTGTTTGATCCACCCCTTCTGCGATAAACGCAGCTGGGAAGTTTTGCTCAAATTGCTCTTTATTTTCAAAGGGATAGTGCACTTGTGCATAAGGCATGGCACCGGACTCAAACCAGCAGTCGAATACTTCCGCAATGCGTCGATAAGTGCCTGGCTCCTCTGGAAGGGAGAAAGTCAGCTCATCAACATGATCACGATGCAAATCGTCGACGGTTACGCCGGTATAGTTTTTTAACTCTTCTATAGAGCCAAGACACAAATGCTTTCCTGTTGTATCGTTTACCCAGATTGGCAGCGGAGTACCCCAATAGCGGTTACGCGATACCGACCAATCGATTGCCCCTTCTAGCCATTTTCCCATGCGGCCTTGTTGGATATGCTCTGGTACCCAATTGATCTGTTCGTTGTTGGCTTGTAGCTCGGCACGCATTTGCTCTACCTTGATGTACCAAGAGGGCACAGAACGGTAGATGATGGGCGTATCGGAGCGAGGGCAAAAAGGATAACTATGGGTGATGGTTTCCTGACGGTACAAAAGATCACGCGCTTTTAATGTTTGCATGATGGCTTTATCGGCCTCTTTCACATACAAGTTCTCGAAGTCTGTCACTTCATGGGTGAAGCGGCCACGGCTGTCCAAAGGGCAAACGGAGGCATGTAGACCATTAGCTTTGCAGACGCGGTTATCGTCTTCACCAAAGGCAGGTGCCATGTGAACAATGCCCGTACCACTGCCAGTCGAGACAAAATCATCGGCAAATACTTGGAAAGCGCCGGATTCATTTAAGTGGCTAAAATAGGGGAAAAGCGGTTCATAGCGTTTTCCACTCAAGTCGGCTCCCACAACTCTATCAAGCACCTCTACATCATGGCCTTTGCACGCAGACTCCAGTTGCGCCTCGGCGAGCCAAAGGGTTTGGTTGATAGTGGCATCATGTACTTTCACATAAGGAATGTCTGGGCCAACGCACAGGGCAAGATTTGAAGGCAGTGTCCAAGGTGTGGTTGTCCAAGCGGCAAAATAGGCGTCTTCTCCTACGAGTTTAAACAACACAGTGACCGCAGGGTCTTGAACGTCCTTGTAGTTAGAACTGGCTTCAAAGTTGGATAATACGGTTTCCAGCTCAGTGGAGTAGGCGATAACCTTGTCCCCTTGGTAGACGAGTCCTTTTTCCCACAATTGTTTGAAGACCCACCAAACGGACTCCATATACCAAGGCTCCATGGTGCGATAATCGTTGTCAAAATCTACCCAGCGGCCAAGGCGCGTGATGGTCTTTTCCCACTCGCTGGCATAACGCTGAACAATGCCACAGCATTCCGCGTTGTAACGGGCGATACCCAGAGATTCAACCGCCTCTTTGGCGGACATACCAAGGGATTTATCGATTTCATGCTCGATGGGCAAACCATGACAATCCCAACCAAAACGGCGTTCTACATGGAATCCTTTCATCGTAAAGTAACGCGGGATGATGTCTTTGATGGTTGATGCCACCAGATGACCATGATGGGGCAACCCCGTTGCAAACGGTGGCCCATCGTAAAACACATAGTCAGGCTTATGTTTCGAAGCGACAAGAGAACGCTTAAAAATCTGTTTGTCCTGCCAAAATGTCAGCACAGCATGTTCAGCATCAACGAACGAAAAACGCTCGGATGTAGAGGGATTGTAAGCCTCGGGGGCTAAATGCGAAGGGGAGTCTTGAGTACTCATATCGGCTTCCTGTTAAAACCCAAGAAGCAGAAAAAAGAAACCCGCCTCTTGGGCGGGTTTGCTTTATTTACTCAACAACGAACCCACCACTCCTAGGAATGATGATAATAATTCGTTGCTGAGTAAGAGATGCATTTTTCATCGCTCTATTTTTACCTTTGATCAGAATGACAGTCAAGGCATATTCAGCATCTGTTTGCTTGATAAATGGTCAAATGGAAATTAATATGATTTTTTAATAGGTCGATTAAAGGTGCTTTTAAATGACTTATAGAATCCTTTCCGATGTGGCCGCAAGCATTACGGAATTTAAAGCCAACCCAATGAAAGTTGCCGCCAGCGCACATGGTAAAGCAGTTGCTGTATTAAATCGCAATGAACCTGCGTTTTACTGTGTTCCAGCTGAAGCCTTAATGGATAAATTGGAAGATATGGAACTGATAGCACTCGCGAAGGAACGCGCCAATGAAGAAAGCATCTCAGTCAGCATCGCTGACTTATAAACTCGAATTCAAAAAGAGCGCTCTGAAAGAATGGCAAAAACTTGGAGCCACTTTACAGCAGCAATTCAAAAAGAAGCTGATCGAGCGTTTAGACCATCCACATGTTCCTGCTTCCAAGGGCAGACAACTTCTACAAGATCAAAAGACGTCGCATTTCGAATAAAAATGCAATTTAGAAAAAAAATTAACGCTTATTTCAGTACTTCTCTAATCCATTCTGGATAATTATTGTTCGATATTTCATCAATTTTACGTATTTTTTGGATTATTTTGTCGTTCGTTGATTCCATTAGTTTATCTTCTTTTATGATATCGTTAATAATATCGTTAATAATATCTTTAATAATATCGTTTAAATTATTGAGGTGTTCTAATACGCTATCTTGTTGGGTGGTAATATTCGAATGAAATATACCTGAGAATATCACTGTTTGAAGAGATGTTTGCAGTTTATAAATTTCAGACTTCATATCTTTTACAATAGTAGAGGTTTCTATAATACTATTGAAATGATTACTTTTTGATTCTGCCCCGTTATCTGATTCCGATTTTTTTATAATTGGTAAACTGCAATTGAAGCGGTAAAAATCTGAAAGCCCAACTTGAATTTGTCTGAATCTTTGCAGTTCAGCAATTACGAGTTGCAAAGCTTGATTGTGTTTATTTTGTTTAATCCATGACGTTTTAGTGCAAAAAGCCAGTATTAGAATAAAAATTGAGGTGATTGTGCTCAGTACATCCCATATATCTCTGCTAAGTTTCCAATCAAAAGTGATAGATGGCTCCCAATCCACTTTTAGTTCCCAACTAGTTGCTATTCCTAGCCCAATAAACAGTCCTAAAGAAAGAACTGGTATGTATTCCCATCTAAATATCGGATCTAGTCTTTTCATTTTTGCCATCTTTGTTTGTTCATATCTATTTATGACGTTTTTTAGCCAATTTTGCAACGCTGAGAGTGTTGGAAAACAAGTGTGACGCTTCATGTGAGGTAGGCGTCAGTTTCGAGTATGAAGCGTCACACGGTTTTCTGTCTGAGGCAAAGAGCCTGCTAAAAGCTTAGTTATTCTTCTTCAACCCAAAGTAGTTCTCTATCCCTTTGATTTGGTCTTCCGCGTGGTGGTTGACGTAGAGCACTGTGGTTTCTTTGCCTTCACAAATTTTCTCGATAAGAGCGAGGACGAGTTGGCGGTTCATGTCGTCTAGGCCAAGGCAGGGCTCGTCTAGGATCAATAGTGGCGGGTGTTTCACCATGGCACGGGCGATGAGTAATAAACGCTGGTCGCCGTAGGAAAGCTTGTTAAATGGTTGGTCGGCGCGGTCTGCCATGCCTAGCAGTGCAAGCCATTGGTCGGCGATTTTCTTTTGGTTATCGGTGGATTTGCTGTACATGCCGATGCTGTCGTAGAAGCCGGAAATAATGACGTTTTTACAGCTGGTGCTGACGCGATATTCCCATTGCAAGCCATTGGTCGGCGATTTTCTTTTGGTTATCGGTGGATTTGCTGTACATGCCGATGCTGTCGTAGAAGCCGGAAATAATGACGTTTTTACAGCTGGTGCTGACGCGATATTCCCATTGCAAGCCATTGGTCGGCGATTTTCTTTTGGTTATCGGTGGATTTGCTGTACATGCCGATGCTGTCGTAGAAGCCGGAAATAATGACGTTTTTACAGCTGGTGCTGACGCGATATTCCCATTGCAACGATGTCGAAACGTAGCCGATAAATTGTTTGATCTGCCAAATGCTTTCGCCGTTGCCACGCTGAAATCCAAAGACGAAAATATCGTTGGTGTAGCATTGTGGATGATCGCCTGTGATTAAGGACAATACACAGGTTTTGCCACTGCCGTTGGGGCCGCTGAGTTGCCAATGTTGGCCGCGTTCAATGGTCCAGTCCAGCTTATCAACAATGATCGTATCGCCGTATTTAATCGTGGCTTGCTTGAGTCTGACCAATGGCTGACTTGGGTCGAGTACTGGCAAGGTGTTGGCTGGATCAGCTTCAGGTACTTGTAGGTCTGTGGTTTTCAAATGCAGTAACTGATATAGCTCGTTAAAGGCACTTTCGTCTTTTTTGTCGATTGTGAGCGTCAGTTTACCTTTGTCTACATAGGCGACATGAGTGATGAAGGTCGGCATTTCATCAAATCGGTTGAGCACTAAGATCATAGGCGTGGTGTCTATGATGGAAGCAAGATGAGTTTGTAACATGGCTAGAGTGTCGACGTCTAAACCGTCGAACGGTTCGTCGAGTATTAATAAATCGGGTTTGCTAGACAAAGCGCGAATCAGCATGACTTTGCGGGTTTCGCCTGTGGAAAGTTTACGAAAGGCGCGATCCAGCAGTGGATAAATACCAAACTTTTCCACTAACTTTGCTGCTAGGTTTGGATCGGCGCATTGATCGAAGATCATTTCCCGCACGGGCGTGCCAAGAGAAATGACGTCCATGATATCTGCGTCGTCTTTTTTCAGCTCTTTGGCAATCAGTTCGGCTTGGGCTTCAAAAGACACCAATCCCACATTTTTTGGAAGACCAGTTACTGTGCCGTTTTCAATATCGCCAACACCTGCAAGCACTGCTGCTAAAGCTGATTTTCCAGAACCGTTGGTACCAGTGATGACCCAATGCTGGTTGGGCTCTATGGTCCAGTCGATCTCGCTTAGGGTAAAGCGATCATCAAAGTTCACTGTTACTTTGTTGAGGAGGATGTTGTCTAAGCGGATGCTGTCCATGGTATTTCCTAATGTTTTATTGAGAACAAGAAGAGACAAAAAAGCCGAGATTATTTTTCCTCTTATTAAACAGGAATAATCTCGGCTTTTTGAATTTAAAGTACGCTGTTATGAGCGAGCGCGCATTAGTCTAATCGTATTAAACGATTTTTTTCATATCCGCCATGTGACCACGCAATACCGCGCCAACTGCTTCTACTGGGTGTGAACGAAGCGCTGTATTAACTTCGATCAAGCGAGCATTGTCTACGCCGTTGTCTTCTACAGAAAGACCTTTACCGATAACGTCGGTTTTGATGTCTTTCATGAAGTCAGCCAATAGTGGAACACATGCGTGGTTGTATAGGTAGCAACCGTATTCTGCTGTGTCAGAGATTGTCGCGTTCATTTCGTACAATTTCTTACGAGCGATTGTGTTCGCGATTAGTGGAGTTTCGTGTAGAGACTCGTAGTAAGCCGATTCAGCAATGATGCCAGCTGCAGTCATAGTTTCGAAAGCAAGCTCAACGCCAGCTTTAACCATTGCAACCATCAAGATACCGTTGTCGAAGAATTCTTGTTCAGAAATTTCTACATCGCCAGCAGGTGTTTTCTCGAAGTTAGTTTCTGCTGTGTCTGCACGCCATTGAAGAAGATTTTTGTCATCGTTCGCCCAATCTTCCATCATAGTTTGAGAGAAGTGACCGCTGATGATGTCGTCTTGGTGCTTGTTGTACAAAGGACGCATGATCACTTTTAGCTCTTCAGAAAGATCGAATGCTTTGATCTTAGCTGGGTTAGAAAGACGATCTAGCATGTTGGTCACGCCGCCGTATTTCAATGCTTCAGTGATGGTTTCCCAACCGAATTGGATCAAGCGAGATGCGTAGCCTGCGTCGATGCCTTCTTCAACCATTTTGTCGAAGCAAAGGATTGAACCTGTTTGCAACATACCACAAAGGATAGTTTGCTCGCCCATAAGGTCAGATTTTACTTCTGCGATGAAAGAAGACATCAATACGCCTGCTTTGTGACCGCCAGTACCAACTGCGTAAGCTTTTGCTAGCGCAAGACCTTCACCTTTAGGATCGTTGTCTTCGTGAACAGCGATCAAAGTAGGAACACCGAAACCACGAACGTATTCAGCGCGAACTTCAGAACCTGGGCACTTAGGAGCAACCATAATTACTGTTAGATCTTCGCGGATTTGCATGCCTTCTTCTACGATATTGAAACCGTGAGAGTAAGATAGGCAAGCGCCTTCTTTCATAAGAGGCATAACTGCTTTAACAACAGGCGTGTGTTGCTTGTCAGGAGTAAGGTTCAAAACAACATCAGCCGTTGGTATCAAATCTTCGTAAGTGCCAACAACAAAACCGTTTTCAGTCGCGTTTTTCCAAGATTGACGTTTTTGTGCAATGGCTTCAGGACGCAAAGCGTAAGAAACGTCTAGACCAGAATCACGTAGGTTCAAGCCTTGGTTAAGACCTTGTGCACCACAACCGATAACAACCATTTTTTTGCCTTTAAGCGCTTCTACGCCATCTGCAAATTCAGAGCTGTCCATGAAGCGACATTTTGCTAATTGAGCTAGTTGCTCGCGTAGCGGCAAAGTATTGAAGTAGTTAGCCATGTTAAACATACCTTATTAAATTAATGTATCTGCGATGAAAGCACGCCGATATTAAAAATGGATTACACAGTTGCTAAGTCATATTTTGCCTAGCGTCCTGCGAGTAAAGCTAATCTATCTTAATGAAACCTTTTCGTAAATTGATATATTCGCAATATAGTGTCCCATTTTTTGCAAACATGATTTATCCTATTCGAACACTCGGTAACTAAGGTCTTATCATGAACATAAAGACACTCAAGCAATTTCTCGCCTTGGCTGAAACGCTGAATTTTGGCCGTGCCAGTGATGAATGTCATATTAGTATTTCTGCCATGTCGCGTAATATTCGACATTTGGAAGAAGAGCTTGGCGTCGCTCTGTTCAATCGTGATAACCGTACTGTGGCGCTAACACAAGAAGGGCAAAAATTTCTTAAATATGCCCGTGATACCAGCCAGCAATGGAACTTGATTCGCCATGAACTAACGGATAATTCTGATCAGCTTAGTGGTGAAATCAGTCTTTATGGATCGGTCACGGCGAGTTACAGTTTCTTGTATGAGTTATTGCGTCGTTTTCGTATTGCCTATCCTGGGATTGAAATCAAACTACGCACGGGTGATCCAGAACATGCTATTGCCCATGTTCTTGATGGTAAAGAAGACATTAGTCTTGCTGCACGTCCAACTAACTTGCCTCGTGGATTAGCCTTTAAACCTATCGCCATCTCGCCATTGTTGTTTATTGCGCCCCTTGAGCAGCAAGTGCCGAATGTTCCGACCAATACGCCAACCTCGCCTGAAGAGTGGGCAAATATCCCAATGATTCTTTCTGAAAGCGGAGTGTCTCGAACGCGTATTGATGAATGGTTTCGTCAGCATGACATTGCACCACGTATTTATGCCCAAGTCACAGGTAACGAGGCGATTGTGAGTATGGTGAGTTTGGGTTTTGGAATTGGTGTAGTGCCAAAAATCGTCTTGGATAACAGCCCGTTGGTGGACCGTATAAAGGTGCTAGACGTGCAACCTGAGTTGGAACCATATGATATTGGTTTGTTTACATTGAAAAAAAGCTTGAAGAACCCACTGGTTGAAGCCTTTTGGAATTTGATGGAAGAAGAGGCGCCGTAGCGCCTCTTCTCTTTTTTGCTGTGTGAGGTGGAAAGCTTAATTTACTTCCAGCCACCTTGGTCCATTAATTTAACCGCTTGACGGTTGTTTTCACCTAGCACACTCAAAGACACTTGGTCGGCTTTGAACTCACCAAAAGTCGCTAAGCTTTCTGGCGGTGCGACGCCTTCAATAACCGCGTATTCGTTGTTCACGTTGGCGTACCATTGTTGGCTTTGCTTGTTAGTTAGGAAGTCGACTAATTGTTTGGCGTTGTCTGTGTTTTTAGAAGATTTCGTAATGCCGATACCGCTGACATTTATATGCGCGCCGCGTTGGTTGTTGGCTTGGTTTGGCCAGAACAATTTTAGCTTGTCAAAGACAGCGCGCTCATCAGGCTTGTTACTCAAACCTAAACGACCAAAGTAATAGGTATTTGCTACAGCGATGTCACAAACGCCTGCTGCTGCGGCTTTTAGCTGATCCGTGTCGCCGCCCGCTGGTGGACGAGCAAAGTTAGCAACCAAGCCTTTAATCCATTCTAGGGTTTGCTCTTCTCCGTCTGCATCAATCATGGAAGCAACCATGGATTGGTTGTATAGATTGCTAGAAGAGCGAATGCAAATTTTTCCTTTCCATTTTGGATCGGCTAGATCTTCGTAGGTTGACAAGTCAGCAGCAGACACGGTTTCAGGATTATAAAATATAACGCGAGCACGTTGAGACAAACCATACCAGTATCCATCGCGATCTTTTAGATGCTCAGGTATAACATCGTTTAGGTTGCTAGTTTCAAACGGCTGAAGTACACCAGCTTCTTTTGCTCGATATAAACGTCCTGCATCTACAGTGATAAATACATCCGCTGGGCTGGCGTCACCTTCTGATTGTAGGCGACTCAATAAAGCGTCAGCGCTGCCTGTAATTAGGTTGACCTTGACGTTATTCGCTTTTGAATAAAGATCGAGCAGAGGTGCGATGAGTGCTTCGCTGCGAGCGGAGTAGACATTGACCTCGCCACTGGCGTGAACAGATGTGCTACTAAAAGCGAGTATTGAAGTAGCACCAGCTAAGGTGAAGAGTGACGTTTTTATTGTTGAACGTTTCATTTCGAGTACCTTTCTATGAGATAAAATTCATTTGGTTCATGAATAACTTTTATTATAGACAGAAAATAATGAAAATCGTTCCAGTTTACTATTTCTTTAAAGTGTTTGTTATTTACAGGTATACCGGACACACGCAGTTTCGACCGTTTGATTTTGCTTCATATAATGCTTTATCTACCATGTCGAGGGTGTCTTCTAGATCTGCTATAGGATCTAATTCAATAACACCTGCAGACAGTGTGATGTGAACGGATTGTTGATTGATTAAGAAGGTATGGGTCGCCATGTCTTTGCATAGTTGCTCGGCAATTTTGAATGCGTTCTGTATATCAGTATCTCGCATTAAAATATAAAACTCTTCGCCACCAACACGAAACAAAGTATCTGAGGAGCGTAATTGGCTTTGTAACCAGTTGGTGATTAATTGCAGTGCTTGATCGCCTCCGCTATGGCCAAATTTGTCGTTAATTTTTTTGAAAAAATCCACGTCTAGGGTCATTAAGCTGAGTTTTTTCTCTGAATGTTTTCGTTTGCTGAATTCATCATGAATGATGAGATTAAATTCTCTACGATTTGACGTGCCTGTTAAGGGGTCTGTGCGAGTAGCTTTATCTAACTGACGAATAAGTTGGTTGCGTTCAGTAACGTCTAGCATGACGCCTACTTGACCAAGGGGTTGTTGCTTTGATCCGGTGAAGACCGCTTTATTGAATTCGATCTCATGAAGAGAGCCATCGCAAAGTAGTACTTCTGCCTCATAGCGTTGAGTACCGCCTTGGGCTAATAATTGGCAATCGGCTTCATAATATTTGTCTGCAAGGTGTTTGGGGGCGATATCGTAGACTGAATGCCCAATCACCTCTTCTCGAGAATGTCCTATAAACTGGCAAAATGCAGTGTTACACCCTCGATAGATGTGTAGGTGATCTTTGAAAAAAATAGGTGCTGGAATAGCATCTATAATGACTTGTAAGATGTCATCTTCCGTTCGATGGAAGCGATTCAAAGCAAATTTTGACAGTTCAGATATTAGCCATGCTGTAAGGTGTTCGTCATCACGAGCAAAGCAATTTTCAGCGCCTCTTTGTATCCATTTTATGCTGCTTTCTAAGCTCCATTCGTCGACAATGATAATAGCTTTTCTAGATGCTAGAAGAGGCCAATCTGATACTGCTATATCGTTTTCTGCAAGTAATATTGTTGATAGCGCCGGAGACTGATCAATATCTTGTACAGCTCGCCATTCGATAGTTTTTCCATAAGTTGATAGCTGTGTATCTAATTGCGTTTTCCATGATGCTAACAATGGAGAAAAATATAAAATAGAAGGAATCATTAGTATCCATGATCGTTTGTTTATTAGTCAATATCGTCTCACAGCTGGAAAGGTAGTTGTGTAAAAAAGTGTAGGAATTTTAATAAGCTATGTGTGTTCCATGTTGTTTTTTCATGCTGGGAACAGGGTAAATAAAACAGCCTCTCACGCTCAATTATTTGATTAATAAATCGGCGCAAGAAGGCTTTCTATTATCAAGATTAAAGTTTAAAAAAGCTTAATTGCTGCTGCACGTCGACACTGCTTTGAGCCATGTTAAGCCCCGAGTGTTTTGCCATTTCTGCACTTTGTTTTGTTAAGCTTTGCACAGAGTGCATTTTCTTGGTGATGTCTTCGGACACCTCGGTTTGCTCTTCTATTGATTGAGCAATGTGTTGGGCTTGCTCTGACACTCGCTCAATGCCAATTAAAATATTACTGGTTAACTCGTTAGTTTTTTCGACTTGGTCTTTTGATGATTCCACTAATTTTAAGCTGACTTCCATACGGTTGACCGCTTGGCCACTGGCCGTACTAAGTTGAGCCAAAAGTGTTTCAATCTCATTTACGCTGTCTTGTGAGCGCTGTGCTAGCGTTCGAACTTCGTCGGCAACAACGGCGAATCCTCGGCCTTGTTCCCCTGCACGAGCGGCCTCTATTGCGGCGTTAAGAGCCAGTAGATTGGTTTGCTCTGCGATACTACGAATAACATCTAAGATGGTTTCTATATTGGTTGTTTCTTGGCGTAGTTGAGTAACAACAGTTCCTGTTTCTTTTAAGGAGTTAACCAGCTGATTTATTGCGTCTAGGGTGCCATTTGCTGTGGTTAAACTATTTTGCGCGACAGTGCGAATGTCGCTGGCAGCATCTGCTGATTGTTGAGTATTGTCAGCAATAGTACGGTTATTCGCTGACATTTGATCAAGTGCCACAACTACTTGTGTGGTGTTGTCCATAATATGGACAGAGTATTCGCCGACTTCTTGGTTTACTTTTAATACCTCTTGGCTGTTTTCATTAACCTTCTCTACCGAACTAAGTACGCCCGCAATGACTGAACGTAGGTTTTCAGCAGACTTATTGATGGCATTGCCAAGTTCGGCAATTTCATCAGTTCCTGATACTTTAACGGGTTTGTTGAGATGACCTTGTGCCATATTTTGTGCTGCGTTACGAACCGCCAAAATACCTCGGACTATGTTATTCGATATCAAATAGCTGAGTGTGATGGAGATAACAATCGCGATTAAAATAGAGAGCCAGAAACCAATTTCAATTTCTGCAATAAGACTTTCTGTTTGTTGTTTTGCCTCTATCACTTCTCTGTTTGTTTTGTCGGTGAGAGCAGCGAAGTATTTCATTAAGTCATTGTATGAACCGATGAAGGCAGAGAATACTGGAAAGGGTGCTTTGTTGTCCGTTGAGTTTTCCATTGCGCTTACGAAGGTTTTGGTCTTGCTTTGGAAGTCGTTGATGAGCGTTATAAGCTTTCTCGATTCGTCAGACTGCTTTGAAAGGCCTTTATTAAGCTCATTAATTAGAGACGGTGTGGTGTTGTAACTCTCTGAAATGGCTTGTAAGTAATCGGGGATTTGCTTATCGAGTGATAGTAGATAGGCAATCTGCAAACCTCGCACATTGAGCACTATATTGACTTGTGCTTCTTTCACTCGTTCCAAATTAAGTGAGACGTTATGGTTTTCTTCATAGAATCGGTCAAAGCGATTTGCTAATTCTGTACTTTTTGCTTTTATTAAACTCAGTGCCATCAAAAATATAATGATGATGGATAAAATGAGGGTAATAAATTTTGCCTTGACGGATAGGTTGTTCATGTCGGTTCCTTCAACGTTTAGTGATTATTTTGCGTTATATTAGTGCGATTTTTTGCATCGTTTTAGTGCGTAGTTTGTATGGCATTTTTCATGAAAAATCAAAGCAATTCTTATGAAAGAAAGATTATTTAGTATGGGAGCGGGCATGTTTAGGTTTTCTGAATGGATCAGAGTCAGTAATAAGATAACTGTCAATAAACATTCATATTTCGCTATTCCGTTACGCTCAAAAAAGTGGACAATAGCGGTCTTTCTTATCGCTCACATTCCTGCAGGTCATCATGATATCAATCCCCTCTTCTGAGGATACGGCTTCTCGTCGTGTTCAATACTTGCGCGTTTTTGTGCTGGGCTTTAGCGCCTTTATTTTTAACACCACGGAGTTTGTTCCGGTCGGATTATTGACGGACATCGCGCAAGGCTTTTCGGTTTCACCAGCTCATGTCGGTTGGATGTTGACTGTTTATGCTTGGATTGTGGCGCTTATGTCGCTGCCAATGATGTTATTGACGCGTAAGTTAGAGCGTAAAACATTACTGCTAGGTCTATTTGCTTTGTTTATCGCGAGTCATATCTTGTCTGTGGTGGCGTGGGATTTCACTGTCCTATTGATCAGCCGAATCGGCATTGCCTTTGCCCATGCAGTGTTCTGGTCGATTACGGCGTCTATTGCCATTCGTGTTGCGCCGCAAGGAAAACATACTTTTGCATTGAGTGTGCTGGCAACAGGAACCGGTTTAGCTATGGTGCTTGGTGTACCTGTCGGTCGTATCATCGGTCAGTTGTTTGGCTGGCGTACGACGTTTGCTTTTATCGCGATTGTGGCATTAATCATCATGTTAGCCATGTACCGTTTATTGCCTAGTTTGCCTAGCTTGTTTTCGGGGTCTCTTAGCAAGGTACCAGAAGTACTTCGTAATAAAGTATTGTTAGGTATGTATTTGTTTATCTTCGTAATTTTCTCAGCTCATTACACGGCTTACAGCTACATAGAGCCTTTCTTAAAAGAAATTGGCGCAGCCAGTGGGCACTTCACCACATTAGTACTATTGTTATTTGGTATGGCTGGGATTTTTGGTAGTTTGCTGTTTAGCTATTTTGGTGAAAGAGCGAATGCCCTGATGTTGATTTCAAGCGTCATTATTGCATCCTTATGCATGAGTGTTTTGTATTTTGTAGCCCCCACTGTGTCCATGCTGATTACTAGTATTCTTTTATGGGGTGCGTCGCTGATGATTATTGGTTTGAGCATGCAGATACGAGTGCTGAAAGTAGACGATACAGCCGCTGATATTATTATGTCTTTGTATTCAGGCATTATAAATTTGGGGATTGGTGCTGGGGCTTTAATTGGTGGTCAGGTCATACAACTTGTCGGCTTAGGTAGTGTTGGTTTTACTGGTGCTTTACTAGGTTTTTGTGCTTTAGCAGTGATTTTGACGCTATTAAAACGGATTAAAAAATCCGCAGAGTAAATGTTCTTTTTTGTTTATTATTTAGGATGATGAATATGGTTCGTTATCCTATCTTGATAAAGATATTAAGTTCATATGTGTTAAGGTGCATGAAACAGGTAGCTGATATTACGCCTGAATTTTGTATGTCTTTAGTGTGACTTAATAAGATCCTTCTATGTTTAATTGGTTTAATGTCTCTATGACACGGAAAGTCAGTAGTCTTTCATTTATTCTTTTGTCGTTCCTTTTTGTGGTGATTCTTTATTCGACGTATCAAACACAAAAAATCTACAAAGAAATGCAAGAAGTTGCTGAGATTGATATTCCTCTCACCGAAGTCATCGCGGATATCGAAATACTACAGCTTAAGCAGCATTTATTGATGGAGAGTATTCGCCTGCAAGGGGATGCTTTCTTTGCTGATGAGGTATTACAGAAAAAAAGCGTCAAAGGCTTTGAAGAGTTTAGTCTGCAACTATCCTTACAGCTTGATAAAAGTATTAACATACTTCACTCAGGTATGAAATTCGGCACTATTCGCATCAACGTGGCCGACCACCAATCTTTGATCCAACAAATTAATGCCCTGCACAGTCATAGAATCGGTTTTGAAAATTCATTTTCACGCTTTTTAGGTAAAAGAGAAAAGCATGATTTAGATTCTTGGGAGAGGCTAGAAAAGCAGAGTGGTTTACTGGATGCGCAATCCGAAAAGTTACTTATAAATATTGAACAACTCACAACTAAAGTCGCTGCGACAGTAGAAAAGCAAGAGCGTGACTTTATGATCGTAAACGCCATATTAGGTTTTTCAGCCTTTGCCATTGGTGGTTACTTAACCCTATTTACGATTTTGTCTTTTCGTCGGAAAGTAGGTTCCTTGCGTGGCCAGATAGAATCGCTACATCGTTCTATTTCTTCTGATGAGAGCAGCAATACATTGCGAAGCAAAGGCACGGATGAATTGGATCAGTTAGAAAAGGATTTAAAAATTCTGGTGGCGCGCTTCTCGTTGGAACAAGATAACCGCGATGAAGTCGAAACCCAACTAATGGAGCTTGCGACAAAAGATAAACTGACGGGAGTGTTTAATCGACATAAATGGGATGAACAGATTAAGGATGAAATCGCGTTAGCCAATCGCGGACATCACTTTAGCTTGATCTTATTGGATGTTGATCATTTCAAAAAAATTAACGATTCTCGCGGCCATGACGTGGGGGATAATGTGCTCAAACTGCTGGTTAGTACCCTGAGAAAACGTCTGCGTGAAACTGACATACTATTCAGAATCGGTGGTGAAGAGTTTGCCATATTACTTAGAGATACCAATCTTGACGATGCTAGAGTGCTTGCAGAGCAGTTACGTAAAAGAGTCGAAACTTTGAATGAAAACGGTATTCCATCATTCACCATTAGTTTGGGAGTAACTGATTATCAAGACGTCGATGATCAGAGTAGCATCGTAAAACGTGCAGATGTTTTACTTTATGAAGCTAAAGATGCAGGACGCAATTGCGTTATGGCAGGCTAGCCTTTAGCTATTTATCTAATACCTATCAAGAATCTTTATGTTTAATTGGTTGAATGTCTCTATGACCAGAAAAATCAGTAGTCTTTCATTTGTTCTTTTGTCGTTTCTTTTCGTGGTGATTCTTTATTCTGCGTATCAAACACAGAAGATCTATAAAGAAATGCATGAAGTGGCAAAAATTGATGTGCCGCTTTTTGAAGTTATGGCTGACATGGACATGTTGCAGCTTAAACAACACTTATTAATGGAAGGTATTCGTCAGCAGGGAGATGCCTTCTTTGCTAATAAGTCGATGCAAGAGAAAAGCATAAAAGGCTTTGATGAATTTAGCTCACAACTTGCGGCCCAGCTTGATAAGTCTATGGAAATACTTCGAACAGGGCTTGGGTTTGGCAGCGTGAGAATCAAATTGATGGATCATAAGGCATTGATTCAACAGATCAACCTGCTGCATCAACATCGAATGAATTTTGATCGCCTTGTGGACGAGTTTCTAGCACAAGATCAACAAGGCTTTTCAACTGCTTGGCCTTTACTGGAGCAGCAAGACAGTGAATTAGCTGATCAAGCTGATATATTACTAGTAAATATTGAACAACTTACAACAAAAGTTGCCTCCACGGTAGAAAAGCAAGAACGTGATTTTATGATAGTAAACGCCATATTAGGCTTTTCAGCCTTTGCTATTGGTGGTTATTTAACGCTCCATACAATTTTGTCTTTTCGTCGGAAAGTGGGTTCGCTGCGAGGCCAAATAGACTCTCTACATCGTTCCATTTCTCCTGATGAAAGCCGTAATGCTTTGCGTAATAAAGGCTCTGATGAACTGGACGAGTTGGGACGAGATTTAAAAATTTTGATGGCGCGCTTCTCGTTGGAGCAAGATAACCGCGATGAAGTTGAAACCCAACTTCTAGAATTGGCGACCAGGGATAAACTGACAGGTGTATTTAATCGCCATAAATGGGATGAACAAATTAAAGATGAAATCGCGCTCGCTAACCGCGGTCATCATTTCAGCTTGATCTTGTTAGATGTTGATTATTTCAAAAAAATTAACGACTCCCACGGTCATGATGTAGGCGATAATGTACTCAAATTGTTGGTTAACACATTACGAAAACGCCTGCGTGAAACTGACATACTATTCAGAATTGGTGGTGAAGAATTTGCCATATTACTAAGAGATACCAATCTTGAAGACGCCAAAATACTTGCAGAGCAGTTACGCAAGAAAGTTGCAGCTCTGGATGAAAGCGGCATGCCGCCATTCAGCATTAGTTTGGGCGTGACTGATTATCAAGATTTTGATGATCAAGTTCGTATTGTCAAACGTGCCGATGTTTTGCTTTATGAAGCCAAAGGCGCTGGACGTAATTGTGTTATAGCCGGCTAGTTGGTTGATAAAAAAAAGCCACTTTTGGCAATGGATTGACCGTTTACGAGAATCTCTACTTCATGTAACCCAGCGTAGTAGACTCGTGTAGTGATGGTTTTGAAAGGGTGTTTCTTGCTCATAGAGACTTGCTTACCAGCGGCCAACGTCGCTTTTTTCCACTTAAACACCTTGGGTGTTGTTTTGCCGTTTTTCTTCTGATGATGAATTACATAGTCAATCATTAAGGTTTGATCTTCCTTGCTGGTGGATTCAAACAACAATGAAAACTCTAGATGATTATTCAACCTTACCTGTTCATCATGTATTTCTAGCTTAATATTGTCTAACTTTGACTGGGCATAACCAAATACGTCAAGAGCCTTACGGTTGCCTTGTTTTAACAAGGTACGACAAGCATGGCGAATCAGCTTTTGGCGATTTGCATCTGCGTCTTGCATCCATTTTTCTGCGATATCTGCCACAAGATCGGGGTGATCTTTGGCAATATCATTGAGGTTATTTGCTACGGAGCGGCGTACGTATTCTTCTTGATCGTCTTTTAGAGCTTCAAGCAATTCAATCACCGGTGCAGGATCCTGAATAAAACTCGGTAACTGCATCGCCCAAGGTAAGCGTGGTCGAGTGCCTTCGGAAATCAAACGTCGCACATGTTTGTTATCGTCTTTAAGCCAGCTTTTGAGAGCGTTGAGTGTTTCTTCAGGAGAAGCCAATAAGAAAAAGCGAATGCTAAACTCAGATGTAAAGCGCCGTGTCATGGCGTTCAGCAAGCTCATGGAAAGATCATGATGTGCAAGACCGTGAAGCCCCACATAATCCCCAATGGGCATAACAGCCCAGCCTGAAATTCCGTTACTTCCAATTGATACTTCTTGCTGAAGCTCAGGCGCTGCTTCTTTTGATTCTGGAGCTAAAGAAGCAAGTAGGATATGTCCTGCTTGTTCGAAATTGTCAGGTAAATAACGGCTCATAGCAGCAGTGATTTGTTGTGAGCGAGCTTTTAGTTCCAGTGTTTCAAGCTGATAAGAAGCGGCATCAATAAACCCTTGTTGATCGAAGTCTTGCCAATGGCGTTGAAAGTGCTCCGCCATATTGCCGATAACGCTGATATTGAAGAGGTTTTTAAAAGGTTCTGTCATATGCCTATCTTCCTGAGTGATGGCTGAAAGAGTAACCTTATCGCTAGCCTCTGTCAGTTGTTGTCAGTATAAAACCGATTTCCCTCATATTAATGCTATAGTGGCTTGTCTCTGCATTGATCCATGCCCGTCATGACCGACTAGCGTTTACCGCTAAGAATTTCTTTCAGACCACTTCATATCTTTTATCCATCAATAGGTGACGTAAGCATTTCACTATCATTTTAAACATCAGTTTGTCGGCGTTTTGATCGCGCGTTTATGAACTCAAACAGGTTTTATTTTTTAAAGGAAACAGTATGAGTCAACTAACTTTTGGCGTGATCGGTACGTCTAGAAAAACAGATGAGCGACGTTATCCCATCCATCCGGAGCATTTAGGACGTATTCCAGAGTACCTTCGCCATCGCTTAATTTTTGAAGAAGGTTACGGCGCAGCGTTTAATATTTCAGATGACGAGATCGCGGCACAAACGGGCGGTATTGCTACGCGGCACGAAATTCTTGTCGACATTGGTGCAGTGATTATTGCTAAACCTGTCTTGGCTGATTTAGAAGAGTTACGTGAAGGTGGTATTTTGTGGGGTTACGTTCATTGTGTTCAGCAGCGTGAGATTACCCAAGCCGCGCTGGATCGAAAACTCACCTTGATTGCTTTTGAAGACATGTTTGTTTGGTCGCCAACGGGACAAGTTGGCCGCCATACATTTTATAAAAATAACGAGATGGCTGGTTACTGCGCGGTGATTCATGCCTTGCAGTTAAAAGGCATCGACGGACATTATGGTAATCAACGTAAGGTCATTATTTTTAGTTTCGGCGCGGTGAGTCGCGGCGCGATTTACGCCCTTAAAGCCCACGGATTTCGTGATATTACCATTTGTATTCAGCGCCCCGATCATGAAGTGAGAGAAGAAGTACTTGATTGCCATTATGTGAAAGTGCGCGAAGGTCAACAAGACGAAGCTCGCATGGTGGTGGTTGAACACGATGGTACGATTCGTCCTTTGACGGAATTGATCAGTGAAACGGATATTATCGTGAATGGCACTTTTCAAGAAACGGATCACCCAACCAACTTTATTATCGAATCCGAAGCGGCGTCGTTGAAGCCGAATTGTTTGATCATCGATGTTAGCTGTGATGAAGGTATGGGATTTTTCTTTGCCAAGCCGACCAGCTTCCAAGAGCCAATGTTTCAGTACAACACTATCGACTATTATGCCGTCGATCACACGCCAAGCTATTTATGGGAAAGCGCCACTCGCTCTATTTCTGCGGCCTTGATTGTCTACTTAGAAAACGTTTTGGAAGGTCGCGAGCATTGGTTGCAAAACGAAACCATTCGCCGTGCGATAAACATAGATGAAGGCGTTATTAAGAATCCGCTGATTCTGTCGTTCCAACATCGGGAAACCACGCCGCCTTATGCCGCGCTAACGGCATAAGTGGGGCAAGACAAAAACAAAACAGCCAATATTCCAGTGAGAGATTGAATATTGGCTGTGATGGTTTTACTGTCAATTTATTGGTTGGTAAGAATATCTGTTATAGCTTCTGATTTACCTTTTCCATCAAGGCGTCCACTTCTTTGTGACGGCCCATATCAGCAATCGGACGGTTTGGTCTAGGCGCTGCTTTTTTTGCGATGTCTAGGTGTTGTTTCGCGCCTTCATAGTCACCGTCGTCGTATAAAAACTCAGCAAGGAAGTAGTTAGAGTCGATGCTGGTTGGGTTCATTTTGTATGATTGCACTAGCAGTTCTTTGGCTTTTTTGTCGCTACCAAAGCCAATCGGCCAGCCTGGTACTTTATGATAAAGCACGCCTAAACTTGTCATAGCGGAACCAGATAACGCGCTAGGGTTAATGGTAATTGCGTCTTCGAAGGACTTCTTCGCCGCTTTTGCTAAAGATAACGCACCCAATCCGCCTTTTGCACCCGCTGTGCTCGATTGAATAATACCAAGCCAAATTAGATCATCTGGGTTTTTAGGATCAGCATTAACTAATTCTTGCGCCTTGATCGCAAGATCGTTAAAGGCCGCTTCTTTGGCGTCGTCGCCTTCTATTTGGTAATTAATTTGTGCCCAACGCTGTTGAATCTCTAACAAGCTAGAGGTGTCAGCGGCCCAAGTAGAGGAAACTAATCCTAGAGTGAGTAGGCTAGCAGTGATAAATGATTTCATGATAATGCCTCTTGTGCGGTTTGTTCGACGTCTTTTTCACGACGTAGAAAACGTTTAATAATAGGAAGTTTTTTAAACAACGCCTTGTCCACAATGTGTGGGAAAGCACCGTTGATTTTGACAAAGAGCTTTTCAGGAAAACCGACAAACTGTCTGGCGTGACCTGTTTCAAGTTGCTGAATTAGCGCATTGGCAACGCTTTCTGGTGAATCTACGTTATTGCCCAAGGCTTTGTTCATCGCCATGGCTTGATCGCTGTTAATGCTGGTAGCGGTTGCTCGTGGTGCAAAGTAACTAACATGAACATTGGTATCTGCTAATTCACGGTACAAGGCTTCGGTAAAACCGCGTAGGCCAAATTTGCTAGCACAATAAATCGATTGTCCGGCGAAACCTATGCTGCCAAAGGTCGATCCTACATTGACCAAGTAGGACGGTGCTGGTTGCTGTAAACCGGCTTTTTGTAATAAAGGTAGCAATTCTTGAGTGAGTAGAATCGGTGCTAATAAATTGGTTTCTAAGGTGTCTACAATGACGGTTTCTTCTGTGTCTTCCAACAAGGAGAACTGCCCAACACCTGCGTTATTAATCAGCATACTGATGGCATTCAATTCAGCTACGAGGCAGGTTTTTTCACGGCCCTGCAGTGTGCTGATGTCTGCGACGAGTATCTTGTGTTCGCCACTCAAAGAGTTGCTAAGCTCTTGCAGACGCGATTCACTTCGACCTTGCAGAATCAAGCTTACGCCTTTGTTAGCTAAGGCTTTCGCGATGGCTTGGCCTATGCCACCCGTCGCGCCAGTTAATAAACAGGTTTGTTGTTGCCATTGCATCATGCTTCTCCTATGCCGCGTCGGCTTGAGCTGCGCCATCTAGCTCACGGAAAATGTTGGCGTACAATTTGAAAAACATTTTCGCACTATGAATGATCTGATCTTGCTCGTTTTTATCGGTGATTTTATTCATCAGATTTTCAAAGAAGACGATGTGTTCTTGATCCAATGAACCATGCGAACGTAAGTAGCTAAAGGCATTCGCTGGCAGGTCGAGTTTGTTTTTGATTTGCTCTGCGGCGTTATCTGCCAAGGCAATGCTGGTGCCTTCCAGTACGAAAACCATACCGAAAAAACGCAATGGATTAATGCGATTGACCGCATCATAGGCGTACGCCACCATCAATTCCGTTGCTGATGCGGGTTGGCTTTTGCGTACCGCTTCTTTATCTGCACCGCAGGCAGCGATGTCGTTTAGGATCCATTCTTGATGACCCATTTCTTCTTCAATGTATTCGCCAACGGCTTCACGTAGCCATTCTTTTTCTTCTGGTAAACGACTACCCACCGCCATCAATAATGGCACTGTGTGTTTGACGTGGTGATAAGCCTGAGTCAAAAAGTCGACGTAGTTTTCTAAGGTAATTTGGCCATGAAAACAACGTTGGATAATAGGTGATGTCACCAAGTATTGTCTTTCAGCTAGGGTTTCTTGTTGTAGGCGTTGGTAAAGTGTCATAGGGATTCTCCATATACGGTATTTAATTGTGAAAACTTGTCTTGGTATAAAAGTTCAATTTGGTCTGTAAAGTGCGCCAGAATTTTGTCGCGAATCGGTTTTCCAGTAGCGGTGACCATGCCAGGAATTGTCATCAATGGCTGCGCTAGAGGGAGCCAAGTACTAATGCGGGCGTAATCTGGCAACTGTTGATTCACCATGGAAACCACCTGTTGAATTTGTTCTTCGGTGATGTTTGCTGCTGCAGGGCTGAGTAATGCCCCGCAATAAGGTTTTGCTTCACCAAACACTAATGCTTCGCGGAAATACCCTGTCGCCATAAGTTCAGCTTCTACCCATTCTGGTGATAAGTTGCGACCAAAAGAGTTAATGATGATGTTCTTCTGGCGACCATCAATATTCAGAAAACCATTGGTTAGACTGACCAAATCGCCAGTGCGTACTTCTTGTGGATAAAAACTGTCGGGTTGATTGAGGTAACCAAGGAATAGGTTGCCAGTGATCACCAATTCACCTTGCTTAATGTGTAGTTGATTGTGAGGCAACACGGCACCAGCGGAAGCTTGGTCCTGTTGCGCAGGTGTATTTAATGACACCACAGACGCGCATTCAGATAAGCCGTAACCTTGGTAAACAGGCAAACCAAGAGCATGCGCTTTTTGTACCAAACCAGCCGCAACTTTACCGCCGCCAACCGCGATAAACTGCAAAGATTTAGGCGGCTTCCAACCTTGTTGGCAGGCGCCAACAAACAAAGAAAGTAACTCTGGCACTAAAATTAAACTGGTTGGCTGCTGCTGGCTGATTAATGTCAGTAACTGCTGTGGCTGAGTCAAACGGCTACCACTAAAGCCGCGCTCTTCTTGGCTTGCCAGAATGATGGCTCCGCCGACCAAAAGAGGCGAATAAATCCCTGTAATATTTTCTAACAAGGTCGCCAAAGGCAATAAACACAAGTGACGAACATCTTGTAATGCCACGGCATCAGCAATGGAATGGGCGACATTTAGCTGGGATTCGTTGCTCAAACAAACGCCTTTCGGGCTGCCTGTTGTGCCAGATGTAAAGGTGATCTTGTTGGTGCCCGTTGGAATTCGTGGTGCGTGTTGTACTGTTAAACGAGTAACATAAACCCCTTCAAATGGGCTGTCTGTTGCGTCATGGTTAGCTGAGCTGTTACTGGGACTATTGTTGTCTTGTGTCAGCATCAATTCGATGCCGCTTTCATTTAACAAGTGTGTGGTTTGTTGCGGGCTAAAAAAGCTCGGCACTGGCACACAACAAAGCTCTGCTGCTTGGCAGGCTAGATCAAATAAAACCCACTCAATGGTGTTGTCCATGACGATGGCGACACGAGACACTTGTTGCTCCATTAACCAGTTTTTACGAGCAGTTACGGCATCGGCTAATGCTTGATAAGTGAGCTGTTTGTCTTGTTGTATTAGGGCGACTTTATTGGCCCATTCTGGAGAAGAGAAATACCACATCATGCGTTCCTTAGCTGCTGCAATAAGTGTTGAAAATTCGCTTGTACAAGATCCATTAAGGCTTCAAGTTCAGGTTGTTGCAGCGCTAGTGCGACTGCTTTTTTTACATCCAAAAACATTACTTTAGGGTTGTTGTCGTAATAGCTTCCCCATTGTGTTTCGTCATTTTTTAGTAGGTTTGGATTTGCATCTGCTAAAAAGGTCAGTGGCAATTTCAGCTTGCCAAGTAGTTGGCGAACTTTATCTGTTCCGGCAAAAACCAAATAATTCACATCAGATAGATACAAACCCATTACGACTGTCATTAATAACGGCAAGGTAAAGCGTTGGTTTTGGCTATAAAGATTGCCTAACTCTGCAACACTGGCGCGTTCTGTCCAGATGCCGTGTTCTTGTAAGCTCTCGGTAATAGACATAGGCAAATACTGTTCGACAAATAGTGGCTGAGTGCCGCGACGAACGCCCATCACTGCTCTTAACCCTTGCGCTTTAATGCCAAGAAGAATCGGCATGAAAGTGTTTACATCGGCTTGATATTTTTTTGCAAACCCGTCTTTAACAAAGATTTCTAAATCCCGTCTAGCGCAACCGTCTGCATTTGCAGCAACAAACTCATAGGGCATAGTTGGGGTAGCGACTTTGGTTCGCATGGTGTCGGTATGTACTGAATCTGAATGCTGCATAATGGAAACCCCCTCAATTTGTATAGCTTCAGATTAAAGGCCTAGGATTAAGAAAACCTTATGCCTAATCATTAATTTATTAATATTGACAAATTAATTTCACCGTTCATTTATCAAGAAAAAAGCATTTATTTTCATTGGGTTATGTTTGATTTTTAGTCTTTTTAAGATGTGTTGATCTCTTCAAAAACAGAGTTTTCTTAAGGATTCTTAAGAAAACTCTTGGAAATTAAGCACTGGATGGCAATGTGATATAAAAATATCGTTATATTTTGTTGAAAAGGTAGGGCTGCTTTTCTGATCCTAAGGTTAGCTCTTGATTTTGCTTTGCCTAAAATGCATGGATACCTTCGAATTATTCCGCTTTTTCGATGCCTTTTTGCGGCTTAACATCGTTCCATTCTAATGACAATGTGAAGAACTCACTAAGAAGGTATGGATGGAAGCATGTGATCTAAACGCAGCTGAAGCGCGCCGTTTGATGGCGCAAAAGTCATTGTCTGTTATGGAGTTGGCGCAAAGTTGTATTGCACGAATGAATGCGGTGAATCATGCGGTGAATGCCATTGTTGCTTGTGATCCAGACGATTTGATGATTCAAGCAAAGCAAGCTCAAAAAGCCATTGATAAAGGCGAGCCGCTGGGTGCGTTACATGGTTTGCCTCTGAGCGTAAAAGACATGGTTGACCTTAAGGGGTTCCCAACAACATTCGGTAGCACAATTTACAAAGATAATATGGCTACATCCGATGACCCAATGGTCGCGCAGTTACGCCAAGCTGGTGCCTTGTCATTAGGCAAAGCCAATAATCCAGAATGGAGTGCGGGCGGTAATACACGCAATGCGGTTTATGGTGCAACGGCGAACCCATTTGATGTGACGCGCTCGGCAGCTGGTTCGTCTGGCGGCTCGGCGGTGGCTTTGGCTTGTGGCATGACGCCATTAGCAACCGGATCGGATACTGGTGGTAGCTTGCGTAATCCTGCGGCCTTTTGTGGCGTGGTTGGCTTTCGTCCGTCACCGGGCGTGGTGCCGGGACACAGTCGGCCAATTGGCTTAATTCCTATATCAACCAATGGACCAATGGCGCGTTCTGTCGAAGATGTTGGTTTGATGTTATCGCAGATGATTCGCCCTGATCGTCGAGACCCTTGGGTTTCTATAGTGGAAGGCGTTGGGCAACATAACGCCGATGCTTATCGTCATTTGCCAGACTTTGATTTGAGCAGTGCGAAAGTGGCGTTTACCAACGACTTTGGTTTTGCCATGACGGAAAAACTGATTAAAGAATCCTTCCAAGAAAAAATCGACAAGTTTGGCGCTGTATTCGCCCAATGTGACAACGCCCATCCTAGCTGTGAGAACGCTGATCATATTTTTGCCGTTCTAAGAGCGCTTAATTTTTCGGGACATCATCGTGATTTGTCTCGCAAATACCCTGATCAAATGGGGCCAAATATTCTGATGAATATTGAAGAAGGCGAGTCATACAGCGCATTAGATGTGGTGAGTGCGCTGAACAAACAAACCGTCATGTATCGAGCGTGGCAGATGTTTTTCGAAGAATATGACTTTATCCTTGCGCCAACCACGACCATTAGCCCACGAGATTGGCATGAACTTTACCCAGAGCAGATTGATGGCAAGCCGACACAAAGTTATTATCACTGGCTTTCTATGGCCTATGCATCGACCTTAACGGGTCATCCGTCTGTGACTTTGCCTGTTGGGCGAGACAAAAACAACATGCCGTTTGGTTTACAGATTATTGGCCGACGCGGTGATGATTTATCTACCTTGGCGTTTGCTAAAGCGTTAGAAGCCTTGTTAGAAAAAACGCCCGATCTAGCGCGCCCAAGAGTCGATATTGCTATGTTGTCTGGTTTGCCTGCATTGAAAAATACAGACGGTTTTATGGGATTCTAATTTATCGAAAGCTTTCATGGAGTATTTAAGTGACTGACTATATTTCTACCCCTGTTGTGCAGTCGCTCATTGCATTGCAGGAAATTACTTGGGTCAATCCGAAAAAAGTGCGTTTTGATGAGGTTCAATCCAAGCTGTCTCTGCAAATGTCAGACATGCTAGATGCCTCAGATCGACTCTCGCGTTTTGCGCCTTATCTTGCTCAAGTGTTTCCAGAAACAGCTGTCACTAACGGCATTATTGAATCTGAATTAAAGGCCATTCCTGCTATGCAGCATGCCTTGTCGGATTCGATGAATCTAGAAGTCCTCGGTCGTTTATTGATGAAGTGCGACAATCAATTGCCGATTGCGGGTTCCATTAAGGCTCGTGGTGGTATTTATGAAGTCTTGTTGCATGCTGAGCGTTTGGCGCTAGCAAATGGCTTATTAAAAACTAGCGACGATTATCGGGTATTGGGTTCTGAGCTTTTTCGAGCGCTGTTTGCCAAGCATCAGATCGTCGTTGGCTCAACTGGAAATCTAGGCCTGAGTATCGGCATTATGAGCGCCAAACTGGGCTTTGATGTCACGGTTCATATGTCGTCTGATGCTCGTGAATGGAAAAAAGCCTTGCTGAGAAGTAAAGGTGTCAATGTTGTTGAACATACTGCCGATTATGGTGTGGCGGTGGAGCAAGGGCGACAGGAAGCCATGCAAAAAGACACGGCGTATTTTATCGATGATGAAGATTCCAAGTCATTATTTTTAGGCTACAGCGTAGCGGCGTTACGACTCCAAAAACAGCTAGTCGAGCAGGGCATTGTTGTCGATAAGGACCATCCCTTGTTTGTCTACTTGCCTTGCGGTGTTGGTGGCGCACCTGGCGGTATTACTTTTGGCTTAAAACAAGTATTTTCTGATCATGTGCATTGTTTCTTTGCTGAGCCTACGCATTCTCCTTGCATGGTATTAGGTATGGAAACGGGTTTGCATAATGGCATCTCAGTGCAAGAGCTGGGCATTGATAATCAAACCTGTGCTGATGGCTTGGCAGTTGGCCGACCTTCTGCTTTTGTTGGCCCTATGATGGATTCGCTGCTCAGCGGTATTTATACGGTTTCTGATGATAATATGTATCGTCATTTGGCCATGCTGGTGGATGCAGAAAGTATTCCAGTGGAACCGTCTGGCGCCGCGGGTGTAAGTGGCGTACTGCGAGTGTTAACTGAGGGCGGTGATTACCTAACGGCTCACCAGCTTGGCGATAAAATGTTGCAAGCAACACATATCATCTGGGCAACCGGTGGCGACATGGTGCCGGAAGAAGAAAGAAAAGCTTATTATGAAAAAGGCCAAGCCTTGCTGTCTTAAAGTCTTGTTGTCTTAAAGTACATTTGTCTTAATGAAAGAGCCAAAAGTAATGCTTTGGCTCTTTTCTTCCCCTCTATTTTTTTCTCTTTAATAGCGGCGCAGCGGTGCTTTTACGACAGTGCCAAGTTTATATCCTCAATGTTCTCTTCATGCTGCATTTTTTCGATCATGTAATCTAAAAATACTCTCACTGCTGCAGGTAAGGTGCGGCCAGATAGGGTTTGTACTTCAATATTGCGAATGTCCATGCCTCGGTCTCGAATCGGGATGGCAACTAGCTCGTTGGCAGCCAGTTGGTGGCGCATAGATATTTCTCCCGCAAGATGCACGCCGCCTTCATAGGTCGTAAAGCGATTTAATGTCGCCATGTTGTTGGATACCAAAACGGGATCGAATAACAGATTTAAACGACTGCAACAGATATCAAACAGCTGTCTTACTGTGGTGTTTTCTTCTGGTAAGGCAATCGGATAGGGTTGTAATTGCGCGAGAGTGACGGTTTTTTTGTTGGCCAATGGGTGGTTTGGATGGACAACAGCAACGACGGGTGAGGGCTGTCGATAGGCGACTTGGATATCTTTGGCAGGAGACAAATTTAAAGTAACGCCTATGTCAGCATCGCCATGACTAACACGCCGCGATACTTCCGCAGGTGAGCTGACATTGATATGAAAATGAATACCTTCATGTTTTTTTCGAAAATTTGCAATGTTACGTGGTAAGAATTCCATCGCAAAACCTTCCGAACACGAGATGTTTACATGACCTCGATTTAGACCTTCCAAAGCGGCAATTTCGGACACAACTCTGTCCGATTCTAGTGCGTTCTTACGTGCATACACGGCTAACATTTCACCCGCTGCACTCAATTCCATGCCGCGAGGGCGGCGTTCAAACAGGGTTGTACCAAGAATATCTTCTAGGCTATTTATCTGCCTACTTATAGCGCTCGCTGCTACATTTAGGTGCAAGGAAGCTTCGCTTATCGATCCATATCTTGCGACCTCTAAAAAGTAGCGTAACGCGGTGTCTTGTAAACGTAATGCGGCTTTCATCGTGTTTTTCCTGCACTTTTATGAATATTAGCAGCTTTTATAGCGTTTTTAGTATTTTGATATTTCGCCACAGTCATGCCTTTTTGGCAACGATTCTTTGCATTTTTTTTAATTGTGGCAATGGTTGTTTTTGCATAGTGTGAATGAAAGTTGCATTACATGAATATCAAATTTAAAGGGCTTAAAAGGAACGAAACGATGAAAAAACTCAGTCAGAATAAGTTTGCTCTATTATCAGTATTAGACCGCGCTTCACGTAGAACTTTTGTCAGCGCTCTTATTGCATGTTCTTTAGTGGGTGCGGCTGCGCCAGCACTTGCTAATAAAGCGAATGATACCTTGGTGTATGCCGTGGGACTTGAGCCAGAAAACGTCAGTCCTTATCACAACAATGTGCGGGAAGGGATTATTTTGTCGCATCTTGCTTGGGATACTTTGATTTATCGAGACATGGAAACAGGCGAGTATCAGCCTTTGTTGGCAACCAGCTGGAAGTGGGAAGATCCGACTCATTTGCTTTTCACTTTGCGTAAAGGCGTCACTTTTCAAAACGGCGATGCTTTTAGTGCAGCGGATGTGGCTTTCACCTTTAATTATGTAACGTCACCTGAGTCTAAAATCGTCACCCGCCAAAACGTCGATTGGATTGATCATGCGGAACAAGTTGACGAGTACACAGTGCGCTTGGTGCTGAAACAGCCTTTCCCAGCGGCATTGGAATATTTATCTGGTCCAACGCCTATTTTCCCTGAAAAATATTTTAAATCCGTTGGCATTGAAGGCTATGCCAAAGCGCCAATTGGTACTGGCCCTTATAAAATCACCGAGGTGCTAAGTGGTGAAGGGGCGAATTTAGAGCGGTATGAAGGCTATTTTGAAGGTGGTCCAATTAAAAAGCCAGCCATCGGTAAGATCCAATTTAGAGTCATTCCTGACCCAGATGCTCGTCTTGCTCAGCTGATGACAGGCGGCGTTGATTGGACTTGGCGAGTGCCGTCTGATCAGGCAGATGAAATGAAAATGATGCCAAACCTAGAAGTGATTAGCTCCGAAACTATGCGAGTGGGCTATTTAGCAATGGATACCAGCAGCGAGGCCTTAAAGGATTCGCCATTTCGTAATAAGTTGGTACGTGAAGCAGTGAATTATGCGATTAATCGTGACGCGCTAGCGAACGAATTGGTACGTGGCGGTAGCCGTGCGATTTATACACCATGTTTCCCTTCTCAGTTTGGTTGCGACGTGTCTGCTGGGAAAAAATTCGAGTACGACCCTACAAAAGCGAAGGCTTTGCTTGCCGAGGCTGGTTATCCAAATGGTTTTCAAACCGATTTTTATGCTTATCGAGACATGGATTTAGCCGAGGCTGTTTTAGGTGATCTTCGCGCGGTTGGTATCACTTCTAAAATGCACATGTTGACCTATGCGGCATTGCGTAAAGAGCAGCGATCAGGAAACGTGCCTTTGGCGTTCCAAACATGGGGTTCTTACTCTGTAAACGACGCATCAGCCATGACCAGTGTTTATTTTAATGGGGGGGCAGACGATATCAATCATGACAAAGAAGTGATGGCTTTATTGGATGCTGCGGATACCAATGTTGATCCTGAAATTCGTAAGAAAAACTACAGTGAAGCGATTAAGAAAATCACAGAAGCGGCTTATTGGGCACCCATGTTTTCTTATTCAAGTAACTACGCCTTCAGTAAGGAGCTGAATTTCACCGCTTATCCTGATGAATTACCTCGCTTTGTAGAATCAAGCTGGAAGTAATGAGTAAGACGCTTACTGCTGTGCGTAAGTGTCCTAGTTTGCGCTTAGGTGCCTAATGTTCAAAGGCATCTAGGCGTTTTTGGGGAGAGGTTATGTTGGTATTTATATTTCGTCGATTACTGGTGGCGTTTAGTGTGGCGATTACTGTATCTATCGTGAGTTTTATGTTGCTGCATTTGTCAGGCGATTTGGCCATTTCTATAGCGGGTCCAGAATCTACTGCAGAACAGGTAGAGCAAATTCGTATCGATTTTGGCTTGGATAAACCCATGGTCTATCAATACTTTGATTGGCTGTGGTCGGCAGTTCAATTGGATTTTGGTCGTTCTTATTATTTTCAAGATACCGTGATGTCACTGATTAGTGATCGTTTGCCGGTGACACTGACTTTGGGCGGTTTGGCATTAGCATTGGCAACTGTGATTGCCATTCCTCTTGGCGTGATTGCTGCTATAAAACAAGATACTTGGATTGATCGTTTGGCGTTAACCATCGCGGTTATTGGTCAAGCCATGCCAAGTTTTTGGTTCGGTTTAACCTTAATCGTAATTTTCGCGGTGAATTTGCATTGGTTACCTGCGGGCGGTAATGAGACATGGCAGCATTTTGTTTTACCTGCTATTGCGCTGGGTTATTACGCCATGCCAGCCATGATGCGTTTAACGCGTACTGGCATGCTGGAAGTTTTGAATTCCGATTACATTCGTACTGCTCGCTCTAAAGGTTTGAATGAATCGTCTGTCATTTTTAAACATGCACTGCGCAATGCGGTGATTCCTGTGGTGGCTTTAGCGGCGGTTGAACTGGGTTTTATGTTAGGCGGTTCGGTGGTCATCGAGTCGGTGTTTTCTTTAAAAGGTTTGGGCCAGCTCGCGTGGGATGCGATTACCCGTAATGACTATCCAGTGGTGCAAGCCGTGGTGTTGATTATTGCGGTGTTTTATATCCTGTTAACTTTTCTAGCGGATGTGATCAACGCCATGCTTGATCCACGTTTGCGTGTCCGCTGAGGTGTCTACTATGTCTGATTCTACTTCTACTGTTTCAACGGCTGCGAGCGCCAGCACTTTTTTACCAGAGGTTCCCGAGTGGCGCCGCATGATGAATCGCTTCTTGGGTCACCGTGGTTTGTTAATGGGGTCGATTATTCTGGGACTGATCGTGGTACTGGCGATTTTAGCACCTTGGTTGGCGCCTCATGATCCTTATCTACAAAATATTTCACAGCGCATGATTCCACCCGTTTGGCACGAAAAAGGCTCGTGGGAACATGTTTTTGGCACTGATAAATTGGGGCGAGATTACCTAAGTCGCTTGCTTTACGGGGCGCGAATTTCGCTGACAATTGGTTTATCCGCCGCGCTTATTTCTGGGCTGATTGGCACGACATTGGGTGTGCTGGCGGGTTATTTCGGTGGTCGAGTCGATGCGGTGATCAGTTACATCATTACCACGCGTTTGGCCATGCCGGTTGTTCTTGTGGCCTTGGCGATGTCGGCTTTAGTCGGCGGCTCCTTACAAATGGTAATCATCTTATTGGGCTTGCTGTTATGGGATCGCTTCGCAGTGGTGGCGCGCTCCACGACTCAGCAATTGCGGGATGCTGAATTCATAGCTTCGGCAAAAGTATTAGGTGCATCAACTACTTATATTTTAGTGCGGGAATTATTGCCCAATATTTTAAGTGCGCTGATTGTAGTGATGACCTTGGAAATGGCTCATGCCATCTTGCTGGAAGCGACCTTGTCCTTTTTAGGCTTGGGCGTTCAGCCGCCAATGCCCTCTTGGGGATTAATGATTTCGGAAGGCAAGGCGTACATGTTTTTCAAAACTTGGGTTATTGCGATTCCTGGCATTGCATTGATGGTGTTGGTATTGGCGATTAACTTAGTTGGCGACGGTTTGCGTGATATGAACGCGCCAGAAGGCCGGAATTGAGGCCAGAGGAGACATCATGAAACGAATACTCGACGTAAAAAATTTACAAGTCAGTCTGCCAACGCCAAATGGCAATTTACGTGCGGTACGTGGTATTGATTTGCATGTGAATAAAGGCGAAATGCTCTGCATCGTAGGGGAATCTGGGTGTGGTAAATCCATGACGTCTATGGCGTTGATGGGCTTGTTGCCGAAGCGTGCAGAAGTGACCGCTGAGACAATGTACTTCGATGGTATGGATTTATTATCCTTATCGAAAAAAGAACGCAATCAAGTGCGCGGCATGCGCATGTCGATGATTTTTCAAGAGCCAATGACTTCGCTGAATCCTTCTTATACCTTGGGTAATCAGCTTTGCGAAGGCATTATCAAACACAAAAAAGTAAGCAAAGACGAAGCCAAAAAACGCGCAGTGTATTTATTGGAGCGTGCTGGTGTGCCGTATCCAGAAAAGCGCTTAGATCAGTATCCGCATCAATTATCGGGAGGTTTGCGTCAACGGGTGATGATCGCCATGGCGTTGATGTGTGAACCAGACTTGATTATCGCGGATGAGCCAACTACGGCATTAGACGTGACGATTCAAGCGCAAATATTGCGATTGATTCGTGAGCTTCAGCAAGAGTTCGGCACCGCCGTTATTTTTATTACTCATGACCTTGGTGTGGTAGCGCGTATTGCCGATCGTGTGGCGGTGATGTACGCCGGACAAGTAGTGGAAACCGCTTCCGCGCAAGATTTGTTTGCCGATCCACAACATCCTTATACCAAGGGCTTACTCAACTGCATTCCAATTCCAGGCAAAACCTTACCAGGTAGTCATTTGGAATCAATTCCGGGCGTGGTGCCGAGCTTGATTGGCGAGCTTAAAGGTTGTGCGTTTGAAAACCGTTGCAGTGCCTCGATTGGCGAGTGTTGTTACCGTTCGCCTAGTTTGGAAAATCATTTAGGTTCAGAGGCCCATCAAGTACGTTGTCCTGTTGCGACGACGTCATTTCAGGAGGCGGTGTAATGGCTGAATACGCTTTGGAACTATCGAATTTGTCCCGTCATTTTTATCTTAAAAATGGCGCATTTAAAGAACCTACATTGCTAAAAGCGGTGGACGGTATTTCATTACGCATTCGTCCCGGTGAAACCTTGGGTTTGGTTGGCGAATCTGGCTGCGGGAAAAGCACCTTGGCGAAAATGATTCTAGGTTTATTAGAACCGACCGATGGTGATGTGTTGATTAATGACAAGATGCGAGGGGCAAGCTCTCGTTTGTCGATGTCTCGTCAGCTACAACCGATTTTTCAGGATCCTTATTCGTCTTTGAATCCACGAAAAACCATCGAACAAATTATCCGTTTGCCCTTGCAGTTGCATAAAATTGGCGACGCTAAAAGTCAGCAAAAAGCCGTGCAAGACATCAGTGATTTGGTAGGTTTGCCTGAGCGCTTGTTAAAAAATTATCCAGGACAATTATCAGGTGGTCAACGTCAGCGGGTTGCTATTGCTCGTGCCTTGATTCTAAAACCTAACATCTTGGTGTGTGATGAGCCGACTTCGGCGCTGGATGTGTCTGTGCAGGCGCAAATTCTTAACCTATTGATGGATTTGAAAAAAGAGCTAGGACTAACGTATTTATTTATCAGCCATAACCTTGGCGTGGTGGAACATTTGGTGGATCGAGTGGCGGTGATGTATCGCGGCAAAATTGTCGAGCAGGGTACACGGGAAGAGATCTTTCAAAATGCTCAACACCCTTATACCCAAGCCTTGTTGTCTTCTGTTTTAACACCTGAACCTGCTTTGGGCTTGCCTGAGGTGTTGGATTCTAGCGCGTGGGATCGTGCTTCTTAATCGGTTTGATTTTACCTTTTTGCCTAGCTTTTATTTTTTTAAGGAGACAACATGAGTCGTCAATCGACCATTCAAGGTGCGGAGTTTTATTTTGATTCCGGTGCTTTTTTTTCGGCGTTAGAACAGCGTGTTAGCGTTCATAGTGAGAGCCAAAATCACGAGGATTTTGATCAGTTACACGCTTATTTGCAAGACATTATTATGCCCGAGCTTGCTTCTTTGGGCTTTCAATCACGCATTGTTGCCAATCCAGTTACCGAAGCAAATCAACCGGGTTCTTGGCCATTTTTGATTGCGGAACGAATCGAGGATCCTGTTCAACTAACGCTGCTGACTTATGGTCATGGCGACGTGGTACGCGGTTATGATGATCAATGGAAAGCTGGATTGTCACCTTGGAAAGTAGTGGTGGATGGCGACCGTTGGTATGGCCGAGGAACAGCGGATAACAAAGGTCAGCACACGATTAACTTTGCAGCATTAAAACAGGTGATTGATGCGAAAGATGGCAAGCTAGGATTCAACGTCAAAGTGATTCTAGAAATGGGTGAAGAAGCTGGATCACCAGGGTTAGCAGAGCTTTGTGAGCTTCATAAAGAGGAGCTTGCGGCGGATTTGTTTATTGCCTCTGACGGCCCACGATTAAGTGCTGAGCATCCGACCATTTTCCTTGGATCGCGAGGTGGTTTTAATTTTGATATGAAAGTGTTGTTGCGCGATGGCGCTCATCATTCTGGTAATTGGGGCGGTTTATTGAGCAACGCTGGTACGCGCTTGGCCCATGCTTGGGCGTCTATGGTGGATGCCAAAGGCAAGATTCTCGTTAAAGGCTTATTACCTGCGCGTTTGCCAGAATCTGTACGTGTTGCTTTAAAAGACATTCCCGTGGGAGAAGGAGTAAACAGCCCAGCCATTGATCCTAATTGGGGTGAGCCCGATTTAACCCCAGCAGAGCGGGTTTTTGCGTGGAACACTTTAGAAATGTTGGCCTGTAAAACCGGCAATCCAGAGATGCCTGTAAATGCTATTCCCGGTTACGCCAGCGCCCATTGTCAGCTGCGTTTTGTGGTCGAAAGCGATAGTCAAAACTTCTTAAAACACATTCGAGATCATTTGGATCAACATGGTTTTGGTGATGTTGAAGTCACTGATAGCGGCCATACGATGGAGGCGACACGCCTTGATCCAGAGGACCCTTGGGTGGAGTGGGCCTTGGGTTCTCTTGCGCAAACAACGGGAAAGAAACCAGTGTTATTGCCTAATCTAGGCGGCTCATTACCAAATGATGTGTTTGCCAATATTCTCAATTTACCCACCGTTTGGGTGCCTCACTCTTATCCAGCTTGTAGTCAACATGCGCCAAATGAACACGTATTAGCGCCAGTGTGTCGTGAGGCGTTGCAGATTATGACGGGGCTTTTTTGGGATTTATCAGAACAAGGTTCATCGATTCAGGCAAAACGTTAAGGAGAACGACATGACATTAGCGACAGTAAAAAAGGTAAGCAATAGCGGGCTTGCGCCCTATGCGGATTTACTTTGTGATTGGCTAGCCACTCAAGAGGACGAGATGATTCAGTGTCTGCAAGAATTAGTTGATACCGACTCAAACAGCTATGACAAAGAAGGCGTTGATGCGGCTGGAAAGTTAATGGCGTCTTGGTTAGAAGCCGACGGTATCGAATGTCATTGGCATAAATCAGATAGTTCTGGTGATGTATTGGAAGCACGTATTGGCTCTGGATTTGATAAAAAAGATTCTCAGCCGGCCATCTTTCTGATGGGACACAGAGACACGGTTTTCCCTAAAGGCACTGTTGTAACACGAGGTTTTACGCGTGACGGCATGACGGCGTTTGGGCCAGGCGTGGCGGACATGAAATCTGGCTTGGTGCTGAATTGTTTTGTGTTAAGAGGTTTGCAGCATTTGTTGAATAACTCTGATATCGATGCATTGCCTCACCCCGTTGTTGGCTTATTTACTGGCGATGAAGAAATTGGTTCGCCAGAAGGTCGCCATGTTATTCAGCAAATGGTGAAGGGCGCGAAAGCGGTATTTAATGCCGAACCTGGTCGTATCAGTGGCAATGTGGTATCGGCTCGAAAAGGCGGTGCGAGCTTTGAGATTGTTGTCAAAGGTAAAGCGGCGCACTCTGGCGTAAATCACGCCGATGGTGCCAGCGCTATTGGTGGCTTGGCCTTAATCATCACTGAACTGCATGCGTTGACCGATTACGAAAGCGGTGTTACGACCAATGTTGGTTTAATTAGCGGTGGTATGTCTTCTAACACAGTTGCGGCAGAAGCCAAGGCCCGTTTGGATTTACGTTACATTACCAAAGAGCAAATGGTCGATGCAATGGACGCCATTCAGGCCATTATTGATATGCCTAGATTGCATGGTGTGACGGCTTCGGTGCGATTGATATCGGCGTTTCATCCGTTTGAATCAAGCATGAGTGATGCGTTATTGGCGCATTATCAAACGCAGGCCGAGTCGCTAGGGTTTTCCGTTGAAGGGGAATTTACCGGCGGGTGTTCGGATGCCGGTTTTACTTCGTCGATGGGAGTTCCGACTTTGTGTGGAACTGGGCCTGTGGGCGCGAAAATGCACACCGAAGGCGAGCTTTGTTTGCTGGATACCTTTGTTCCTCGTACTCAAGCTGTAGCGAAAAGTGTATTGCTTTTGCCATAAAGGCTTCTATAAGGAGAGCGCTATGCTTCACCCAATTGAAACCGAATTAGCACCATCTGAATCTGATGTTTGTTCACAAGCAATAAAGTCTGGAAACTGGGCGTTTTTATCTGGACAGATTCCTCTCATAGCTGAAACTAATGCATTGTTGCAAGGCTCGATTGCCGAACAAACCGCTCAGGTTTTTCATAACTTGAGTGCTATAGCAACGGCCTCTGGTGGTTCACTTGAACATGTGGTGAAGCTGACTATTTATCTTAAAGATATGGCGAATCTAGCTGAATTCAATAAGGAAATGATTAATCACCTTAGTTCGCCACTTCCTGCAAGAGCAGTTGTCTCGGTAAGTGCATTGCCAATGGATGCCAAGATGCAAGTGGAAGCCATTATGATGATTCCAGATCCAGTTTGGTCCCTTGCTGTTACTTAACTTTTTACTTTTTCCTTCTATCTCTTACTAACTTCTTCATACCTCCCTTAGACTGCTTTTTCAGTATGTAAAAGCGGTCTTTTTTTGCTCTAAATTACGCTTTTTTCTCGTTCAATATCTTCGCTAGATTGGTGCTTTATAGGAGAGAATAACGTGTTTTTGCAGATGAAATTATATTTCGTATTTATGGTTTTTTTGACTGTTTCTTTATCATTTTTATGGTTTTTATTTTTTTATCTTTCTAAAATAATTGATATTAGAAAGCACCTTTCATGGTTTGTTCGGTAGTCTGTTTATAAGTTAAAACGAACTGCTTACAACGAAGAGCTTAAATCGACAAACTTTAAACTGATAAGGAACGACGGCTATGAACCTGAAAAAATTTGAACGTTACCCACTTACATTTGGACCAACGCCAATTGAAAAGCTACAACGTCTATCTGATCACTTAGGCAATATTGAAGTTTACGCGAAACGTGAAGACTGCAACTCAGGTTTAGCCTTAGGTGGTAACAAACTTCGTAAACTGGAATACATAGTGCCAGATGCCATTGCATCCGGTGCGGATACCTTGGTGAGTATTGGTGGTGTGCAATCTAATCATACTCGTTTGGTTACCGCGACAGCCGCTAAAATTGGCATGAAATGTCGCTTGGTACAAGAAAGCTGGGTGCCATTTGAAGATGCGGTTTATGACCGCGTTGGTAACATTTTGATGAGCCGTGTGATGGGCGCAGAAATCGATCTTGTGAATGATGGTTTTGACATTGGTATTCGTGAAAGCTGGAAAAACGCCATTGAAGATGTAAAAGCCAAAGGCGGGATTCCGTACCCAATTCCAGCAGGTGCGTCTGTGCATAAATTTGGTGGCTTGGGTTATGTGGGCTTTGCTGAAGAAGTGCGTGAGCAAGAGAAAGAGCTAGGATTCAAATTCGACTACATCGTAGTGTGTACCGTAACGGGTTCTACTCATGCTGGTATGGCTGTGGGTTTCGCGGCAGATGGACGTTCAAAAAATGTTATTGGTATTGATGCGTCTGGTACGCCAGAGCAAACCCGTGCGCAAGTGCTTTCTATCGCACAAAAAACTGCAGAGTTGGTTGAACTTGGTCGTGAAATGACCGCTGACGACATTGTTATCAATGAAGATTACGCTTACCCAGCTTATGGTGTCCCATCTAATGAAACAAATGACGCGATTCGCTTGGTCGCGCGTTTAGAAGGCATGATGACAGATCCCGTTTATGAGGGGAAATCCATGCAAGGCTTGATCGACTTGTCTAAAAAAGGCTTCTTCCCAGAAGGCTCAAAAGTGCTTTACGCTCATCTTGGCGGTGTTCCTGCTATTAATGGTTATAGCTATATTTATCGTAATGGCTAAGCGTTATTAAGCTATCTAAAACGCTGTGTTTTATCGACAAAAAGGCTTCCACTGAGAAGCCTTTTTGTTTTTAAAGTATATTATGGGCGTGCACCAATCAGTTTGTCGATGCGTCTGAAGTATCGATGCTTTACAATCTTAACTGGCGCATTAGAGAAAATAAAAAAAGCCTTAATGCAGAAATTGCTAACGGGCAAACGTCGCGTTGTGTTGAAAGTCGAAAAGTAAAAACTAAGCAGCTGAGAGGAATCCATGTGGGTGTTTAACTGTACGAAAGCCGCAGTGGAATTATTTACCACTAAGGTAAAAGGTGAAAAACGTACTTGTGTGGAAACGCCGCCACACAAAACCATTACCGAAGCCATCGAACAGGCAAGAGATGGTGTAGTGTTTCCTAATCGTTTAGGACTAACCGATGTGTACGATACGGATTGGCATTGGTTGGTGCATTGTATTTCGGTGAAACGCCAAAAATACTTGCTGGTGATGGACTACAATACGCGTTATTGCATGACCATGTTGGCTCCGAAAAAAGGTGATGTCGCTAGTTTTTTAAACGATTTTGAAGGGCATTTGTATCTGAATATTATGGGCATTACTGCGCCGCATAATATGGTTGTAAAAGACATCGCCGAATCCTTAGAAGCGTGCCATGAACTCGGCAACAGTGCGGTGTTTTACCAACGTAGCGATCGCAGTGCGCAAGCTCATATCAATGACGTGTCTTGGCATTTGCAGCGCCATTGCTACGAAGACTTTATACTCGAAGAGGAAGAAGACTTACTCGATTTTAACCTCTTTACTGGTAGAATAATACGTAGCGTGAAAGGCCAAAAAGGTCACTTCTATCCGGTTCAGGCCTTTTTACTGCAATGGCTCAACGCGTATTCTTCTGACCCAGAAAAAATCATCACACCGAATTTGCTGGAAGCAAAAAGCTATTTCCAACACTTCTCACTAGACGGTCTGTCAGAAGACGATTCGGATGACAAAACCGCTGAAGCTGCGCTCGACGAATTGCTCAAATCCTTGCCAGCTGGCGTGGCGCATTTGGGTGAAGGCTCATTGAGTCAAAAAAATGCCAAGCCAAAAAACACCAACTCCAGTTCTGGAAAAAAACAAGGCGTTAAGCAAAAAGACAATGTCATTGATTTCTCTGCTTATCAAAAGAAGCGCTAAAGTTCTTGTTTTATTTNAAGGCGTTAAGCAAAAAGACAATGTCATTGATTTCTCTGCTTATCAAAAGAAGCGCTAAAGTTCTTGTTTTATTTGCTATATAGTAAACTTTTCGTGCTGACGTTGTATTGTTCGCTATATAGTAAACTTTTCGTGCTGACGTTGTATTGTTCGCTATATAGCAAACTTTTAGCGTTTTAGCCTGAAAGACTGTCTAAAGAACGACATTCTATAATGGGTGACATAAAAGCCGCTCTTTGCGGAGGAAGGATAATGAAATTAAAGACGCTAACACTTTCGAACTTTCGTGGTTTTACCACGTTTGAATGTGGTTTTAACCAAGGATTGAATGTGATTGTCGGGCAAAACGGCTTTGGTAAAACCTCTGTGTTAGATGCGATTTCTGTGGCTTATGGACAATATCTTAGTGCTTTTGGAACAGGCGTGGATCGTGGTGTTCATAAAGATGATATTCACCTTGCTGTTACTCAATCAGCGCATGGGGAAACGGTTCAAATGGAATACCAGTTTCCTGTTACTGTGACTTGTAAGGCTTACGAAGCATCGTCTATTCCGGACTTTCCTCTCTCTTGGACTCGCAACCTTAATTCCGAAAAAAGTCGCACTACTCAGGTGGCTCCTCTAAAAAATTCTGCCAAGCGCTTAGAAAAAGCGGTGCAAAATGGCGAGGCTGTCACCTTGCCTATTTTGGCTTACTATGGAACGGGACGTCTCTGGAAGCAGAAATCACTTTCCTCTGTCAAAGAAGAATCGCTCAGCAAGGCAAGCCGTTTAGAAGGTTACCGCGATTGCATGGACCCAGAGTCCAGCTACAACGCTTTTGCTCGCTGGCTTCGTAATGAAAGCATTGCTGATTACGAGCGTCGTATGGAGATACTTGAGCAGTCAGGTCTTGAGGGCGCGTTAAGCAAAGGAAAAACGGTTCGTGGGCGCTTATTGAGTGCTATTGGTAATGCGATTAATACCGTGCTTGCACCTTCTGGTTGGAAAAATGTACGTTATGGTGCAAGTTCAAAACAAATTATTGCAACACATCCTAAGCAGGGTGATATTCCTATTTCTTTGTTGAGTGATGGTGTACGGAATATGGTTGGCTTGGTGGCGGATATTGCCTATCGCTGTGTGCGTTTGAACCCACATTTAGAGGGCAACGCAGTGAATAGTACATTTGGCACTGTGTTAATCGATGAAATAGACATGCATTTGCACCCTGAATGGCAACAATTAGTGCTACAGAATTTGGAAGAAGCCTTTCCGAATATACAATTTATTGTCACGACCCACAGCCCTCAAGTGCTCTCAACCGTTAAAAAAGAATCCATCATAGTGTTGGGTAAAACAGGCGCCGTTCAGCCTATCTTTGGTGAAACTTATGGCGAAGCCAGTAATGATATTTTAACGGAAGTGATGCATGTTAATCCTAAACCTCGTATTGAACAGGTGGTAGAAGTCGAGCGCTATTTAAACATGATTGACTTAGGGCAACATGACACAGATGAAGGTAAAGCGCTCCGCGTCAAACTAGAGGGAATGCTTGGTGTAGATCATCATGAGTTACAGAAAGCAGATCGTAAAATTCGACGTAAGGGATTGCTGGCACAATGAGAGTGATTGCTAAAACGGAATTAGGCAGTAATGTATTAGATAGGCAAAACACGAGAGTTGGTAGACCACAAACAGCCGAAGAAGCTAAGCAGCGTTGGCAGTCCTTTAATAGCAAAAAATCTACCGTGAGAAATAAACTTAAAATCGAGCAACAAGGCTTGTGTGGATATACTGAGTTTAACTTAGAGCATTTTAAGTCTGCTGCGAATTTAGATGCACTAAGTAATGGGTGTCATATAGAGCATATAAGACCGAAAAGTATTTATCCGCAAGAGACATTTGATTATACCAATCTTTTGCTTAGTATCTTAGATGTTCGAGATGAACCTTTATTTGCACAAGATCGGTTTATAGGCCGGACTATCGAAGATGATGATAGTCATAGGGCATATTTTGGTGGGCACGCAAAAGAAAATTTCTATGATGAGGAAAAGTTCATTTCTCCTACTGACCCAGATTGTGAGCGTTTCTTTGCGTTTCTAGAAGCAAGCGGTGAAATTGTTCCATCACCACATCTCGATGACGCAGAGCAAGAGAAAGCAAAGTATACGATTAATCTGCTGAATCTAAACCATCCTTATCTTAAAAATCAGCGTCGCCAGCGTATGGCGGAAGTTAGAGAAGATATTGATAAAACAGAAGATTCTACAAAAATAGTTGCTCTGATTGAGTTAGAAACCACAGAATACGAAGCAGGGCAGATTGCGTCTTTTCCTTCTGCGATTAAATCTTTGACACAAGGTGCCTAAATGAACGCATCATTGGCTAACTTCAATGAGGAACAGAGCTCGAAGATTCCCTCGCTGACGCTGTTAAGCAATTTAGGTTACGAGTTTATTTCGTCTCATGCTGGCCTAATCCTCACCTCAAGAAAGCACCAAAAGACTGTATTTTTGCACGAGCTTTGCCATATTGCCGAACATAACCACAGTGGTCGGTTCTGGCGCTTGTTAACTCAAGTGAGGCCAAACTGGAAAGCGGTGAAATAACGATTGGATAGTATGGCTTAGCGTTATTTGAGCGAATAACCATTTGTTGTCGCCTTTTTGTACGAATCAGTCATCTCTTTTTTGTTTTATTGCGTATAGTTTGTAGTGTAAAAATTAACAATATTCGTTCCCGATAAAACAATAAGGAGATTATATGATTACGGTTCATCATTTAGAGAATTCTCGTTCCCAGCGTATTTTATGGTTGTTGGAGGAGTTAGGGCTTGAGTATGAGATTGTGGAATACAAGCGTGATCCTGAGACGGCTTCTGCCCCTGAGTCTTTGAAGAAAGTCCATCCATTGGGTAAGTCGCCGGTTATTACTGATGGTGATTTAACCGTGGCTGAGTCTGGGGCGATTATTGAGTATTTGTTAGACCAATACGACACGGAAAAACGCTTGAGACCGACGCATGGCAAGGCATTATTGGATTACCGTTATTGGTTACACTTTGCGGAAGGTTCTCTGATGCCTTTGTTGGTAATGAAGCTTGTGATGATGAAAATTCCACAAAGCCCTATGCCGTTTTTTGTAAAACCGATCGCCAAGGCGATTTCGGGTAAAGTCCAAGACAAATTCATCATGCCTCGTATTACGCCGCAGATGCAGTTTATTGAAAAAACTCTGGGTGAGCATAAGTGGTTTACCGGTGAGGAATTAACCGCTGCAGACATTCAGATGAGTTTTCCATTGCAAGCGTCGAGCACGCGCATGGATTTGACCAAGTATCCCAATATTGCTCGTTTTATCAAGCAAGTAGAAGCTGTGCCAGCTTACCAACAAGCGTTAGCAAAAGGCGGTGCTTTTACTACTTTGTAGTGTGTTTTTTTAGATGTTTTTATCTCAATATTGTTATGCCAAGCCAGAGTGGTTGCTAGGATTATCTTTGGTTTGATGTTTAAGTTTTACTCTATTTATTGATATTCGTTCTCATTAAGTGTATTTTGCACTCTCTTTGCAATGTTTCCATTTTAATGAGGTTGAGCGGATCAATGAGTCCTGAGTGTCAAGCGTCCCAAAATGTTGGTGAGCTTTATGTTGAACATAGCCGATGGTTAACAGGATGGATTCGAAATCGCCTAGGTTGTCATGAATTGGCAGCAGATATTGCACAAGATACTTTTGTACGATTACTTAAAAAGCCGAAATATTTTTCTAATATGGGCGAAGCTCGAGCCTTTTTAAGTACGATTGCTAAAGGACTGTATATTGATCATTGGCGTCGTAAGCAAGTCGAGCAAGCTTGGTTAGAATCCTTGGCGCATTGTGAAGAAGAATTTGTGCCATCGGCAGAACATTCAGCAGCTATGATTGAGTTGCTTTGTGAGCTAGATGCGATGATTGCTAAGCTACCTAAAAAGGTAGCAAATACGCTTATTTTATCTCAGCTTCATGGTTTGACCTACCGAGAAATAGCTGAACGCTTGTCTGTTTCCGAACGTATGATAAAGCGCTATATGGCGCAAGCCATGCTGCAATGTCTTTTATTCAAATCCAATCAGTCTCTTTAATCTTATGTCATCTTCTAAACCATCTAACTATGTTCATCTGGAAGCCGCTTCAGAATGGTTTGCTGTGTTATCTGATAAGCCGATTTCAGAAGCCGATCGACGTGCTTGGCAGCAGTGGTTAAACGAAAACGAAGCGCACCGTAAAGCATGGCAACAAGTGGAATCGATTGGCGTAATGTTCTCTTCTATTCAAGACAGTAACGCACAGCAGTCGGCGAGTTATGTGTTAGAAAGTGGTAGCTCAATGAGTCGTCGTCAGTTGATGAAAGGCGTGTTAGGAGTTACTGGTGTTGCGGCATTAGGTTGGATTGGTTGGAATGAAACACCATTGCCTAGAATGGCGTCTGCATGGATGGCTGATTTCCATACGCAAGTCGGGCAAGTGGAGGCTTACGATTTAGAGGATGGCGCTAAGGTCTGGCTGAATACGAATAGTGCGATGAACCGATCCTATGGCCGTAATTATCTAGGTCTGTCTCTCGTGACGGGCGAGATGTTGGTGCAAACTCAAGCATCTTCTGACAGCCGAGTTTTGTCTGTTTCCTGTGATCATGGCATTGTTAATTCCGGTCGTGATTTAGCCCGCTTTTGCGTGCGTCAGCTATCAAATAAACAGGCTATTTTAGCCGTTTACGAAGGGGCCGTTTCTCTTACGCCTTTGAATTCAACGCTATCTAAGACGTTTTTCGCTGGTCAAGCCGTGGCTTTTACCGCTAACGCTATGGACGAGACTCAGCCAGCTTCTCTGCTTTATGAGTCTTGGCGTAATGGATTATTAATTGTTGAAGATATGCCACTAGCAAATTTTATGGCGGAAATAGGGCGTTATCACTATGGGCATATTAATCTTGATCCTAGTGTAGCGGACTTACGTGTTGTGGGAACTTTTCCTACTCACGATATGGATCTTGTGCTTTCTATGTTATCTAAATCTTTTCCTATACGTGCAAAGCATCCATTGCCTTGGTGGATTAGTATTTCCGCAGCTTAACGTTCACTGGAATTTATTTTCAAAGTATTTTAAAAAAACATTTTTTTTCATGTCCCTTTCTTCGCTTACATTCGGTAATAGTAATAAGAAGTATTATTATTACGGAGTTTCTATGGCCTTTTTCCGATTACCAAGACAGAGATTCAAGCAGCGTACAACCGCTTCTCTGCTTGCTATAAATACGCTTCTCGCCAGTGGCGTAGCGTTGACGATGACATCCCTTGCTTATGCCGAATCAGCTGCTGTTGAAAAGCGTTACTACAACATTCCTGCAGGACCTTTATCACAAGCCGTTAATACTTTCGCCGCTGTATCGGGTATGTATTTAGGTGGTAATGGGGCGCTTCTTAAAAACAAGAAAACACTCGGTTTTGACGGTGAATACACGCCAGGACAGGCATTGGATTTGTTGCTCGCAGGCACAGGTCTTTCTTATGATATTGGTGACGATAAAAGCATTGTTTTAGTGGATTCTAGCTCTATCTCCAAAAGTGCCGACGGCATAACCATGGCGCCATTGTTGGTTCGTGAAGATAAAGTTGTAACCACCTTAGGTACGAGCCTATTAAGTGCGAGTGAAATCGAGAGTATGGCAGGAGAGACTGGAAATCTTACTGACTTACTTCGTGGGAATGGTGCGGTTCGTTATAGTCGTTCTTCGAGCACTTCAGCAAGTAGCGCAAGCATGCGCCCTGATGAAGTGTCTATTCATGGTCAGTCACATTATCAAAACTCGTTTGTTATCGACGGGATGTCTGCTAATAATGATTTAAATCCTGGAAACTCCGAAGATACTTATTCCAATCCGATTAATCCGAGTAATTTGAGCATGCTGTCCGGCAGTTCATCTCAAAGTTATTATATTGATCCTGATGCTGTGGAGTCAGTTACTGTTTATGACTCTAATATTCCAGTCGAATTTGGCGGCTTTCTGGGTGGTGTTATTTCCGCAAAATTAAAGCGATATGATGGCGAAGATTATTTGTCAGTAAAATATGCTATCTCTAGGGATGAGTGGGATGAAATGCACGCTGATGAATCTTTAGAGGAAGATATGGCTGATGGTGATTCATTAGAAGGAGAGTATACGCCAGAGTACTTAAAGCAGACCTATACATTAACCGGTGCGCAAGGAATTACAGACAAGCTTGGTATGACATTTACTGCTTCTCGTGCAAACTCTAATTTTGATCAAAGCTATGTAAGAAATATTGGTAGAACTGTTTATGGAAAACAAGGCATTTCTTACGATGATACTATTGATAACTTAATGGCTAGATTTGACTATAAAGCTAATCAAAATTTAGATATTGGTGTGTCTATCCTTTATGCAAATCGTTACCATGATGGAGTTACTAATGCCTCATATGACTCTGCATTTATAAAATCACATAAAGCATCAGGTATTAGCTCTGAAGTGATATATAAAGCAGACTCAGGAACATTGACGACGACATTGTCTTACGATGAGGCAAGAGACACTTTGTCTTCCGATGATTCAGAATATATATATCACTATACCGATTTTTATAATGGACGGTGGCCTTATACTGGTGGTTATGGAAATATAAATCAGCAACAGAATACGACTACTCTTAAATTCGACTGGCTACATAAAGCATTTGATGTGGGCTCTTTTAAACACACCTTTAAAGTCGGTGCTGAATTGAACCGAAAAAAACAGTTTTATCAAGTAGAAGATCAAATTGTCAGTGAAAACTATCAGTGTATAATTAGTGGCTGCGGTGATACAAATAGTGATGGTGTTATTGACTATGATGATGAATATCTTCGTATCCTTAACATTGTTGATGCAAATAAGCTGGAAAAATCATCTCATTCAGAAGGTGTTTACTTATCTGATACTATTGAAAATGGAGATTGGACTTATTACTTAGGATTACGTGCGGATTATGAGTCTACTTTAGAAAATTTAAATTTCTCGCCGCGAGTCAATGTTCAATGGGATGTATTTAGTGATAATAAAACCCGTTTAATCACTGGAGCAAACCGTTATTACGGACGAGATTTTTTCCAATATGAGGTTAATAGCCAGTTGCGCTCTTGGCGTACGACTTATCGATATAATACTGATGGTACACTTAACCGGTTTACCTCTTATTCTGATAACTCTTTTTATGATTATGATCTTGATACGCCTTACTCTGATGAGTTGGTATTTGGTGTAATTCAGCAAGTAGGTAATGTTGATGTTACTGTAAAGTATGTGAACCGTGAAACTCGTGACATGGTAACTCGTTCTAAGACTGCATCAGGATTGAATTACTATTCAAATTTTGGTCGTAGCTCTACCGATACTATTTCTTTAAAGTTAACAACTCGAAAACCTTTTGAGTTCGGTGGAACAAAGACTGATGGTGAATTTTCTATTAGTTACCAAGAAAGTGAAACAAATGCGTTGTCAGATGTATCTTATGAGGATGAAATTAACTCGAATCAAATTTATTATAAAGGCAATGTTATTTATAACTCACAATTACCTAAGTCTGACTTTAATATTCCGTTTAGCATAGCATTTTCTACTTCAACGGCTATTCCAGATTGGAATCTAGTTTGGGCTAATCGAATTAATGTCGAATCTGGCGGTAAAATAGCTCAGGATACAGGAGATAATTATACAGATCTATCCGGCAATTATGATATTTATGATGATCTCGAATTTAATAGTTTAATTACTTTAGATACGTCATTTGAATGGAAGCCTGTTATCTTCAAAGAAGTAGAAGGTTATTTTAAACTTTCTATAAACAATGTGTTTGATGATTATATTGATAAATCTACTAGCTCAGGAAGCTATTCTTATACTTTAGGCCGCTCGACCAGTATAGAGGTTGGTATGCGCTTTTAAGCAGATGTTCCTTTTATCTCCTTTCTTTTCTTGTAAACAAATGCTCTCTCCAGCATTTGTTTATGGCTGTTTTTAAATAACTTCTTTGTGAGCTGTTTTATGCTTTTTTTACAGAAATTTCTGAGTATTGCTGGGGTGATTTGTTTGTTTGCTCTGACGGCCCAAGTGCATGCTGATGACAAAGCTTTACCATGGGATAAGCGAGTTGTACACGGTACCTTGGATAATGGTTTTCGCTATTATTTATTCGATTCTCGACAAGAAAAAGATGCGCCAAAAGGGCTGACGTTAGCGAATTTGGTCGTGCTTTCTGGTGCTATTGATGAGAAAGACAATCAGTTAGGTGTGGCGCACATGGTTGAACACATGGTGTTCCATGAAAGTAAGACGTTTCCAAACGGTGTGCGTAAAGCCTTGACTGATATGGGATTCAAGCAAGGCCGTGACTTTAATGCCATGACCAACAGCGAAAATACCCGCTATATGGTGAACTTGAAAAACACCACGCCTGAGCGATTGACTAAGGTGTTGGATATTTATCAACAAATGGCATTTCATGCTGAAATCAAAGCTTCGTCGTTGGACAAAGAACGTTTAATTATTCAAGAGGAATGGCGTGGTAAGTTAAGCCACCGCTCCCGAGTGAATAATGAGAAAAAAGCCTTATTACGGGTTGGATCCTTGTATCCAGAACGCCCAGTAATAGGCACACAAGCGACGATTAAAAACACGCCCGCGGAACAACTTCAGACGTTTTACCAAGATTGGTATGCGCCGAATAATATGGCATTGGTTATTTATGCACCAGTCGATACCGCGGAATTGGAAGATCAAGTTAAGCGAATGTTTAGCGCTGAACCTAGGCGAGAGTTGCCAAAACGCCATCCCAAAGATCCTGTTTTAGATGAAAAGCTTAAAATTGGTCAGCTTCAAGATCCAGGTAATAAATGGAATCAAGTGGCATTTTTATATCGCTTTGAAAGTAAGACTGACGATACGGACGAAGGAATACGTAATGGCGTGATTAACTATATGACACGTAACCTATTGACCCAGCAGGTTCGTCGGCAAAAAGAAGTGTTACCAGAGCATGTTCGTGCCTTATCTACTACCAAAGGTAACGTGTCACCTAATGTGGCAATCTTAGGTTTTTCTGTGAATGTCGATGATGGTTACCATGTTTTAGGATTAGATACATTAATTCAAGAATTAGAACGAATTGAAAAACATGGTTTTATGCAAGAAGATTTTGATCAGGTTTATCAAAAAGTCATTGATACAGCAGAGCGTAATAAAAACGCAGCGAAGAGTCGAGGTACTATTTGGGTAGTTAAAATGATGGATGCTGTCACTTCTGATAAAGTTCTGCAAGATCCTCAGCTGAGTAATGATCGAATTCTGAGTCTTGTGAAAACGATATCTTTGGAAGACGTAAATGCTCGTCTGACGCAGTGGTTGTCTTCGCCAGATCGTATTCTTTATACGCAAGCTGTGGGTGGGAAAAGTGTTGATATCGGTACAGCGGAATCCGTTGAAGCTATTTTTAAAGAAATGAAGTCTCGACAGCTTGGAGCCTTAGAAATAGAAAAAGTAGTAGCGGTAAAAATATTACCTGCGGTTACTAAAAGCGGTTCAATGACGCTTTCCTCGAGAAACCCAGAATTAGGTATATCGTATTGGTCTTTATCAAACGGCGATAAACTCACACTGCTCGATCCCAGTGTGTTGGCCGAGCATTATCAAATAGATAAGTCCGAGGAAGATAATAAAACTTATTTTACGGCCCTCTCTGCTGCGGGTTATAACGTAAAAAAAGGCTCTGTTTGGGCAGAACAAATCGCTGCGCAAATGTCTGATGCGACTGGGATATATGGTTGGAGTGATGAAGAGTTCCAGCAATGGCGAAAAGAGAATAGTGTGTTTTTGTCATCTAAGCAAAAGGAACAAAGTCTTGCGTATCGCGGAGCGATTGATGATGAAAAGTTAGATAAGCTATTGGGGCTTTATCATATTAACCAAGTTAACCCCCAAATTGATGCTGATGTTTACGACAGCATAATAAGAAATTTGAAAAGAAGTGCCAGCATTAAGGTAGAGCGTCCTATCGAGGTGTTTTCCCGTCGTCTAGCGCAGGCACGCTTCGGTAAAAGAGAGTTAACGGTTAGCTTATCTAATTTAGCGCCTTTGTCGTTAGAAGTAATACAGCAAACGCGTTACAAGCAAGCGGTGTTGCCTGTTCATTATTTTATGGTGTCTCGCTTGCCAGAAAAACAAGTGACAAACTTAGCTGCTGCGTATTTAGCGAATATTCCTCGTGATACTGCTTCTTACGATCAATCGAGTTATGAAACGGCGCCTGTTGTACAGCAAGCGGGTCAGGCGATAGTCGATGTTGCATTGAACCCAGAACCGAAAGCCGAATATCGTCTTTATGCGTATCAATCTGTGCCTTGGTCGCCAATTGCGGCGGTACAGCTTACTTACTTAGGCGAGCGGTTAGAAGCGCAGTTAAAGCAGCGCCTACGCAGTGAGGTTCAAGGTGTTTATAGTGTTAGAGTCGGCTTGGATCTTAATAAAGAGACTAATCGTGCCGAGCTAAAAATCCAATATTCAAGCTCTCCGGAACGGTTAGATGATTTGGCCGACATGACCCAAAAAACGCTTACGGAATTACCAAAGATGATCACCGAAGAGTGGGTGGATGAAATTCATAAGGCGTTTGTCGATGTGGAGCAAAATCGCTTAGAAAAGGATTTTGATGGCACGTTAGTGCACCGACTTGAATTGAGCGAAACCCTGTATGGTGATGCTCGTTATCTTGATGAGATGGATGAATTGGCTTCTGGTTTAACATTAGACAAACTAAAAAATCTTGTTGATACTTTAACATTCAGCGATAGGGTGACGGGTTTTTATCGCCCTATAGATTAGTGACTCAATAATTAATCTAACAACACTTTAAAATGCCCGGCAATGAGATTGCTGGGTATTTTTTAACATTAAAGGTAAGTTGAAAAGTGGCTTGTTGCTCGACTTATGAATAAGTCATGAATACTATGAAATAAATCTATCATCGTGATCTTACCTAGTTAGGAAAACATTCATGTCGCGTCCCGTGAAGTTACTCAGCGTTTCTATTGGTCTTATCTGCCTCTTGCTGGCGTTGAACTTTGGTTTGCGTTCATCAATGGGCTTTTTTATGGCGCCCATTTCCCAAGAGTTTGGCTATGGGCGAGAAGTGTTTGCCTTTGCTCTGGCGCTACAAAACTTATGTTGGGGATTATTTCAGCCTATTGCTGGTGCCTTTGCCGATCGTTACGGTACCTTGAAAACCTTGTTCATTGGTGCCGCGTTATATGCATTGGGTTTGTATGTGACGGCGGGTGCCGATGGCGTGCTAGGGCTCAATATGGGCGCTGGCGTACTGATGGGCATGGGTATCGCAGCGACAGGCTTTGGGGTGGTCTTGCCAGCGATGGCGCGCATGGTATCGCCTGAAAAACGTTCCTTTGCTTTGGGATTAGGTAGCGCTGCAGGCTCTGCCGGTCAGTTATTGGTTGTACCTATCGCGCAAGATTTTATTGCTTCCTATGGCTGGAGTAATGCTTTGATGTTGATGGCCGTGTGTGCTCTGATGATGGTGTTATTATCGAGCCCATTTCGCCAAGTAAAAGAGAGCGAGGCCACAAGCTCTACGACTAAAGAAGTGACACAAACCATGAAAGAAGCATTGCGCGAAGCCAGTGCTTATTCGCATTACTGGTTGTTGGTGGTTGGCTTTTTTGTGTGTGGTTTTCAATTAGCCTTTATCACAGTTCACATGCCTGCGTTTTTATCTGACCAAGGTTTTTCCCCAGATATTGCTGTAGCAAGTTTGGCTCTGATTGGGCTGTTTAATATTTTTGGCTGTTTATTGTCTGGCAGTTGGGCAGGAAAGTACTCGAAGAAAAAATTACTCACCATTATTTATGCGCTAAGAGCCTTGGCGATTGCCTTGTTTATGACATTACCGATGACCGATATGTCGGTCTATGTGTTTTCTATAGTCACTGGTTTGCTTTGGCTGGCGACGGTGCCACCGACATCGGGATTAGTCGCGCAAATGTTTGGTCTACGTTACATGGGCTTGCTTTACGGCATCGTCTTTTTAGGCCATCAACTTGGCTCGTTCAGCGGTGTGTGGTTGGGCGGTTATCTATACGACAAAACGGGGTCTTATGATGTTGTTTGGTGGGCAGCCTGTATTATTGCTTTGATCACAGCATTAATTCATATCTTGATTGATGAGCGCCCAGTGGCACGTCTTCGTGCCACTGTGGCTTGAGCTTCTACTTCTACTAATGGATTATTTAAAAGTTATATTTTTTCAACAGAAAGTAAAAAAAACATTATTCCTAAGATCATTATAAACATCAGCATGGAGCTTATAATAAAAACTTGTAATGCCAATTTATACCAAAAGGGCATGACTTCATGGCAACGTCGTATTTTCCGAACCCTATCCACAAAAGGCAGTACCACAATCCAACCAAATACAAGGGTTCTAAACAGGGAAACCGGAAACCGACTCATAAAAATGAGTTCGGTTTGCGTGAAGTACGGTTCTTTAAAATAGCTGTCCATCAGTTTTTTAGGGGTAAAGAAGGTCAACAAAGACCAGAGCGTAGGCGTCCATAGAAGTCCTACCATGACCGTGAATATCATTACTAAAAAAAGATAATCAAATGTGTCTTGAGTTATTTGCATAGTTTATCGAACCCAGATAAAGACACTAGATCTGCTTCACCATAATTACTCGCCATGATAACGGTTCCTAACTGGTGTTTATGATGTGTTAGGCGATATTTACTGATAGTAAAAAAAACAGTATTCCTAAGAATATGGTCATAACTAC
>NZ_JAHLLW010000013.1 GCF_019426345.1 Marinomonas lutimaris | reverse complement strand
CTGAAAGAAAACCAGATTCTTTATGCCGCCAATGATGCGCATTCGGCGATATGTGTGGAGAGGGCGCTAGCCTGCAAGCTTTCTTTATTAGCAAAAAACAGCCACTAACTTGTCTGAAAAATAGTTGATTATCACGTAGATATCTTTATCTTAAAAAGCTGAATTAACAATAAATCTAATAAAATTCGGTGATGACATGGAACGTAAAACAAAAGTGTTTTTAGCTTCGCTATGCGTAACTTTTTCTTTCTCAGGGTGGGCCCAAAACGTGACAACCAGCGAGGTAGATGACCAAATCCCAACGGATTATCAGACTCAAGCAATAAACTCCCCAGACCGCAGTTTTCCTTTGTTCTACCAAAAACTTAAAGATCGAATACCGTTCGCTTTAGGCTGGAATGAAACTATTCAAGACCCGCAAGCATGGAAAGAAAAAGGGTTAGCTAAAGCTAAAGAATTAATTTTTCCTTATCAGGATTATACTCCTTTTGATGCCGTGGTGATTGATGAAATGGATCGTGGCAGTTATCTCGCGAAAAAAATAGTCTTTAATATCAGCAATGAGAGTCGAGTCTTAGCGCTCTTGTTAGTTCCAAAAGGAGACGGTCCTTTTCCCGCCGCACTGTTTTTGCATGACCATGGCAGTAAGTTCGATATAGGCAAAGAAAAATTTGTCGAAACGTGGGGGGACGACAAACGCCTTACTTCTTCCAAAGCATGGGCTGATAAATTCTTCACAGGTCGCTTTCCTGGAGATGTGCTTGCGAAACGTGGTTATGTTGTTTTATCCATTGACGCTTTGGGCTGGGGCGATAGAAGCGTTGACGGTTTTAAAACCGATTCGCAACAAGCATTGGCGTCCAATCTGTTTAACCTAGGCACTTCTTACGCAGGCATTATTGCTTTGGAAGATGTACGAGCAGCTAAATTTCTCGCTAATTTACCTAAGGTTGATAAAACTCAGGTCGCAGCGGTTGGTTTTTCTATGGGCGCATTTCGTGCTTGGCAAGTGACAGCTTTATCAGATGACATTACAGCAGGTATCGTCGACTGCTGGATGGCGACCATGAAAGGATTAATGGTTCCCGGAAACAATCAACTAAAAGGTCAATCTGCGTTTGCCATGTTACATCCATTTATCGCTCGATACCTAGATTATCCAGATATCGCCGCCCTCAGCGCTCCCAAGCCACTTTTAGTCTATGCGGGTGAAGAAGACACATTATTTCCTGTTGACTCGGTCAACGACGCTTTTTCAACCCTGCATTCTGTTTGGGCTGCTAATAACGTATCAGATAGTTTAGAAACAAAAATCTGGCCAAACAAAGGCCACACTTACACAGCAGACATGCAAAACGCTTCTTTTGATTGGTTAGACCAACAGTTTGGACGTTAGGGGTTGTTTTATACTGCTAGGAAAATTTCAAAAGGGAAGGTTAAATCTTTTAGATGAAAAGTTATCCTATTTTTCATCTAATCCTGACTGACCCTTTATTCCCCTTAGTCTTGGAACAAACGGCGTTCTAGAAGCGATTGCATATCGCGACGACCATCGGCGATCACCATGACATAAACAGACAGCGAGTTGATTCGATAAATAATACGGTAGGGTTTGAAATAGATTTCTCGATACTCCCGTAGGCCGATAGCTAGCAACTCATTTGGATAAGTCCCGCGTTCTGGATTATCGGCAAGGCTTAAAAATGTTTCCTCAATTTTGTCGAGAACGTAATCAGCCTTTTCTGGGACATCATGAGATTCGATATAGTCGTATAGAGCCTCAAGATCGTAAGCGGCATCATCAGTGAGAAATACCTGATAACTCATTAGCGACTTTTGCTCCGATTACGAAGCTTGGCAACAACATCACCTGCAGGCTGAACTTTCCCTTCTTCTACTTGGCGCTGCCCCAGAGCCAACATCTTAAGTAGCGCCATAGTCTCTTGAGTTTGCTCATAGCTTTTGATGTCTTGTATAACCGCCTTAGCCTCACCGTTTTGAGTGATCACCATCGGCTGCATATTTGTAGACAGGTTACGCACGACTTCAGCGGCATGAGCTTTCAAATAGCTAATAGGTTTGATTTGATCTGATAGTTTCATAAATACCTCTTTGTTACGACCAAATATAGTCCTTAAACAGGTCCTCGGTCAATGAAATAGCCTTGATAAGATATCCTTACTAACGCTGGGCTTTATAAAGGTTTCCATTCAAACGCTTTGTATTCCCGATCTTTATTTCCGAGTTTTAATTCAGGGGAAAGCTGAGTGGGTAACTTCTTTCAAGCGATAAAAAAGTTACCAAAAAATCTTTAATCGGGCTATCGCCCAAACGTCTGACTCAATCCGTTTTAGGTTAGCTTTAGCAAGACGATTTATATCGTAAGGCATAGATTGTTTTTGATGGTGCTGGGAAGTATATTTTTAACTGACTCTGAAACTCCATAGGGTCGCGCATTCGGGATGGGCTTGTGACGGCGCTTTCAGCGGCTTGTCCTAAAGTTCATTTCCAACTCTTCTCTGCCACTCGAGACCAAAAATTGGCTGTCTGCGCATACTCTTACAAAAACCATCTAAGCCTGGATATATATTAGAAGAGTTGATATTCATCTTATTTAATTTCCTAAGGCCCTCGAACCTTTGTTCAGCAGGTATAACTATTTTAATGACATCGGTATCTTGAATGTCGTAGTCGTTCAATATCTTTCCATGGCTTAAGTCTAGCGTATTCGTTGCCACAAATAGACCTTGCTGAGAAAGTAAACGTTGGTTAGAAAATGTAGGCTCAAATGCGAAAAGGCATGGATCATCTTGCCTATTTATAGGTTCAAGAATTCTGGAATATACTTCAAGCCGATTCTTCCCAAAATATTCATCATCGTCGTTTCGGATGGCATCATGATTAATACAATAAACAGCAGCATCCTCTTCACCAGACTCTAAAGCAAAAAACAATGCAACATAGGGTGAAAATGAAAAGTCTAACAGCCTAGTCGGAGCACCGTGATGCTGCATTAATGAAAGCCAACTTAATAGATCTTCAGGCTGAGGCAAGTGATCGAGATACAAGTGAGCATTACACTTGAAACGGTCTATCATTACCTTTTCATGCTCAACTCGGTTAAGTTTTTTTTCTTTCCCGCTTTTAAGTTTATGTATTGACTGTGCTTCTTCGAATGCACGATGCAATGAACTTTCAAGAGGCCAATCTGAATAGGATTGTCCTCTAAAAATCCACTTGCGGAAGTTTTTTCTTCCGACAGCATTATCAAATTCACTCCAATTTTTTATAGTTTTAATTTTCATCTGGCCCTAATTGTTCTAATTGTTATTTCCACAAAATTTTCCTAAAAACATAACGCCGCAATAAAGGTGAGCGGTAGTGAGTCAAGCCTGCGCCTTTTGCTAGCGATTTTTTATTACCTTGTTAACCATTTTGATTGCCACGACGCATGTTGAACAGCATTTTTCATTCACTTTGACGCGTGTTTGAAGCTGTTTCACTGACAGTTTTATCTTCCGTATAGTATCGATGGAAAAGTTGTACTCCCACTCATTAATCCAGCCGTTTCTATACGTATGGATTATAGCTTCGGCATTGAGTGATTTCTCATTATCTTTACGCACACGCTTAACAGCTTGGAATATTTTATCCGAAGGCAGTCCTATGAACTTTTTAACGCAGCAGTTTCCAAGCGTAGCTTGGTTATGATTATGCTTGTTTTGCAATATACATATTTCAATGATTGGGAAGTGGCCGCACAAACAGCGTTCAGGCTCATCTGCCTCATATATTTGTGCCAACGACCATTCGAGCTTCGCGGCATCCCAAACCTTGGATACTGAAAGATCTATGATTTCTTTCATAAGCTTATACTCGGACATATCTCTCCCAGATGGTTAACGATTAAACTCAGCGACTGCGCGTTAGCGCAGTCGGCTTGAGTGCTTTGTTATGCATTTAGCTCTTTTGCCAATTGCATAAGAAATTGCTTTTCTTTCTTTTTACTATAAGACCATGTAAAGCCAACAGTTTTGAATAAATTATCTTTCACATTAAAAAAGTCAAAGCGGTCAAAATATATTATGCTAGAAAGATCATTTGTCATGTTTTCAGATGAAGTAGATAATATTGTTTTATCTCGATCATAATAATAATTCCACCATTCATTTGGATCAGTATAGATTTTTTCAAAAAGATGGGTAAAAGTCTCAATCCTGTTAACAAGATGAGCTCGATTAATCCTCATTCGAGGGATTCGATCAAAATCGTTCTCAGGAAACACTTTAAATGCCTTTTCCGTGATACCTATAACTCTCCAAGGGTTATCTGACTCGGCTAATAGTTCAGTAATTAATCGTGCTTTTCTTTTTGTTGGAATCTTCATTTTTGAGATAAGTAAGTAGTCATGATGAAGATCTATGATTGAAAACATGTTCTCTCTGCTTATTTCAGGTTAACGCTGCAAGAAATATTGCGGTTGTGTCGAATGGGGCTTCTGAACGTTCGCAACATGCACGTCTCGCACGAGACGCTATGATTGCGATTGTTGGTTTTGCTTTGCATGCTTTTCATTATGTACTATAAATCTCGCTCTATCATAGAGTTCATCGTAAGTAACTAGTTCTACATTTCTTGAGTCTCTACGAAACAATTCTAACGTTTTTTCTTTAATCCGCTTAATTCCGGGAGAGTCATCTTTTATTTCTGACCAAGACCCCAATATCAATATGGTTTTAGAGTCATAAGCTTTTTGCTTAATTTCTTCATAGTCATCACCTATAAGCTCTTTGGTAGTTTCAATTTTAATTTGACCACTAGCTTTTTGCTCTAGAATTTGTGAGTAGGCATCGATAAGGTTATTTGATAGACTCCAACAATTAGACCTGTTTTTTGACTTATTGAATAAGTTCGTAGTCGGTAGTTTCAACTCCACAAAAGTAGTAAATCTCCTATCACCCAATAGAAAGTCTGATATAACTTCATCTTTACCTGCAGCATTTGACGTTGAAGCATGAAATTCTTTTTGAAGGATTCCTTGAAATCGATAATCTAGGCCGTAACCAAATATCCATTCATTGGAACTGAAAAAATGCTGCCAAGCTGTTTCATCTTTAGTGTTTGGTGTATCTATTTGCTCTTTATATGCTGACAAGCCATCTTTATATAATAACGACTCAAACACCTCTAATTGGTGCTTTCTGTAACCGGTATTAACAAGATCTTGATTTGTAATTAGACCTTTATCTAATAGATCGTAAACCAAGTCTCCCCCATCTTCACCACTAAGCAAAGTGGCGATTTTTGCTTTGGTTTCAGAATCTAAAATGCTTAATTCGTCATCGGCTAATGATATTCGGCGTTTAGTAATATCTTTGAAGTCCAGCTCCTGTATGAACTCTAAGAAACATGTAAGTTGTTCCAAGTTAAACTTAGATAACTTCACGCGTTCTTTTTCTTTACCAGAGACCACTTTAATAATTTCAAACCCTTCAATATTGTCTTTATCTTTAAGATAGATAACCTTGAAAGAAGTTCTTGCTGCTAATTTTACATGAGTTTCATTTTGGTCTGAAAAGATAACTTGAAAAAAACGACCTCCACCAAAATCATGGTTATACAAATGTTCTAACCTAGAGTTTAAAATGACATCCTCATCAGTCAATGGTGGTAGTGTGAAATCATCCATATTGACTCCGTTTTTATGAAAAAAATTTAATGAACTAATATTTTTATCGCAAGTGCGCATTGAGCTAATTTCAAAGCTTCTGAAGAAGAAATTAAATCCTGAAAAAATGAGCATGCGCATTTACGCATTTATTTCCAGCATATTATTTCGTCTTCCGATATGCTTATTCATTGATATTAGGAGACTTTTTAATTTGCTGCCAGTACAAATACGCAAAAAACGACTATTTAAAACTGGCAAACCGAGCCAAAATTTGGCAACCATAAAAATAAACTGTATTTACACCCATAAATTACGTTTTAATTTTCGGCTCAAAAAGGCAGTTTCTTATCCTAGCCCATAAGAGATCGATTCCCGCCTTCGCGGGAATGACTTATTTTTAGTGGGAATAATGAAAGCTTCGCTTTCAGCGGCACATTACGCTGCGCTCATGATGCCCTACGGGTAGGTGGGAATATAGTCGAAAAGAGATTAACCCCATCCTCCGCCTTCCCCTTGAAGATAAAAGGGGAAGGGACTTGGTGATCAGTAGACATTACCTTCTGCGCTTGAAATCCCGATGAAGTCAGTTCGACGCAATCCTGATTGCGCGACTTTATGGAGTTTCAGAGTCAGTTAAAAATATCTTTTCTCAAGCCTGCAAAAACAATCTATGCCTTACGATAAAAACCGTCTTGCCAAAACGATAATAAACAAAGTGAATGAGACGTTTGGGCGATAGCCCCACAAAGAGACTTTTTGGTTACTTTTGCGGATCTGGGCAAAAGTTACCCGCCCAGCAGGGCGGAATAAAAGGTTGGGAATGCAAAGCGTTTGAATGGAACGTCAATTCCGCGTCGGGCTGAAGCCGCGACCTACAATGAAAGCTTCGCTTTCAACGGCGGATTACGGTCGTACCTCCCTCATCACGCCCTACGAAAAACCAGCATCACANGGAACGTCAATTCCGCGTCGGGCTGAAGCCGCGACCTACAATGAAAGCTTCGCTTTCAACGGCGGATTACGGTCGTACCTCCCTCATCACGCCCTACGAAAAACCAGCATCACAGATGAAGTCAGTTCGACGCGACGAAGTTGCGCGACTTTATGGCGTTTCAGAGTCAGTTAAAAATATCTTCTCTCCAGTCTGCTAGACAATCTATGCCTTGCGATAAAACGAGCGTAGGGGAACAATCATGCACCTATGAGGAAAATCAGGCATTAAAGATCTTAAAGCGAATTTTTGGTTACTTTTTGGGCGCTAGCAAAAAGTTACCCGCTCAGCAGGGCGGAATAAAAGGTTGGGAATACAAAGCGTTTGAATGGAAGCTGCTGTGTCTAGATTTGTTTTGGGGTTGTTGGGCTAAAGCCCAACCTACAGGAAAGGGGAAGGGGCTCAAAAAAAAGCCCCGCAGAGCGGGGCTATAAAACTAGGGAGTGACTACGATAAGGTCACGCGCTGCTTTTACACAGCATTCTGATCTGGTGTTGTATTAAAAAACACAACACCAAACGCAGACTAGTTTCCCGCTGCGCGGATTGCCGCGCGGCGGAAGATTCTTTAAATGGCTTTGTTGTTCAATTCGGTATTTTTCAATACTTCATCAAGGTGTAGCCAAGTTTCGATCACTGTGTCTGGGTTAAGAGACATGCTTTCGATGCCTTGGGCGACGAGCCAGTCGGCGAAGTCGGCGTGGTCGGATGGGCCTTGGCCGCAGATGCCGACGTATTTGCCTTGTTCACGACAGGCGGTGATTGCCATTTTGAGCAATTTTTTAACCGCTGGATTTCGTTCGTCGAATTTGTCTGCGATCAACCCAGAGTCGCGGTCAAGTCCGAGTGTTAGCTGAGTTAAGTCGTTCGAGCCGATGGAGAAGCCATCGAAGTATTCTAGGAACTCGTCAGCCAGTAGGGCGTTAGACGGTAGTTCGCACATCATGATGACTTTCAGGCCATTTTCACCACGTGCCAAACCTTGCTCTGCAAGCAGTTCGGTGACTTGTTGTGCTTCTTCTAAAGTGCGCACAAATGGGATCATGATTTGTACGTTGGTCAGGCCCATGTCGTTACGTACTCGGCGAATGGCTTCACATTCTAGGGCGAAGCAGTCGCGGAAAGAGTCGTCGATGTAGCGCGCCGCACCACGGAAACCAAGCATTGGGTTTTCTTCATCTGGTTCAAATAATGGACCACCCACTAGGTTGTGGTATTCGTTTGATTTGAAGTCAGATAAACGCACGATGACTGGTTTTTGAGAGAAAGAACATGCCAATGTGGCTACGCCTTCTACCAATTTGTCGACGTAGAATTCTACTGGACTTGAGTAACCTGCAATGCGGTGGTTGATCTCTTCTTGCAGTGCTGGTGTCATGTCTGCGTAGTTCAATAGGGCTTTCGGGTGGATGCCGATCATGCGGTTGATGATGAACTCTAGGCGCGCTAAGCCAATACCTGCGTTTGGCAACATGGCAAAGTCGAAGGCGCGGTTTGGGTTACCCACGTTCATCATGATTTTTACTGGCAGTTCTGGCATGTTGCCGACTTCAGAGGTGATGATGTCGAATGGTAGTTCGCCTTGGTAAACAAAGCCCATGTCGCCTTGTGAACAAGATACGGTTACCACTTGGCCATCTTTCAAGACGTCGGTTGCATCACCACAGCCTACAACCGCTGGAATACCCAGTTCACGGGCAATAATCGCCGCGTGACAAGTACGACCACCACGGTTGGTAACAATCGCTGAAGCACGCTTCATGATTGGCTCCCAATCTGGGTCGGTAATGTCGGTTACTAAAACGTCGCCCGGTTGGATGCGGTCCATCTCGGTAATAGAAGACAATACTTTTACCGCGCCTGTGCCGATTTTGTGACCAATAGCGCGCCCTGTGATCATCACTTGAGAAGTTTTCTTCAGGTTGTATCGTTCCATGCTTTGGGCATTGGTTTGGCTACGAACGGTTTCTGGACGCGCTTGAACAATGTAGATTTTGCCGTCGATGCCGTCTTTCGCCCACTCAATGTCCATTGGACGCTTGTAGTGTTTTTCAATGATGCAGGCTTGGCGAGCAAGGTCTTGAATCTCGTCGTTAGTCAGTGCAAAGCGGTTTTGGTCATCCAAAGCGACTGGGACGATTTTGACGAATTCGTCATCGCTGCCAGCTTCGGCGTATTCCATTTTTTGTGCTTTGCTGCCTAGGCTTTTACGTACAACGGCTGGACGATTAGCTGCCAGTGTTGGTTTGTGAACGTAGTATTCGTCTGGGTTCACGGTGCCTTGTACAACCATTTCCCCTAGGCCGTATGCAGCTGTGATGAAAACTACCTCGTCAAAGCCGGATTCTGTGTCTAGAGTGAAAAGAACACCAGAAGCACCGATGTCGCTTCGTACCATTTTTTGAATACCAGCGGACAAAGATACGCCTTGGTGTTCGAAGCCTTGGTGAACGCGGTAAGAAATCGCACGGTCGTTAAACAGAGAAGCAAATACGCGTTTGATAGAAGCTTTGATGTCTGCCAAGCCTTTCACGTTTAGGAAAGTTTCTTGCTGACCTGCGAAAGACGCGTCTGGTAAATCTTCCGCTGTGGCAGAAGAACGAACCGCAAATGAGGTGTCGTCTGCGTTGTCATCGCAAAGGGTTGCGAAAGCCGCTTCGATTTCTCGATCAAATTCTGCCGAGAAAGTCGCGTCTTCAATCCATTGGCGAATTTTTACGCCGGTTTCAGCGAGGGCGTGAACGTCGTCCACATCCAATGCGTCTAGTGCTTGATGGATTTTCTCGTCTAGGCCGCTTTCTGTGATGAAGCTTTGATAAGCATAGGAAGTAGTTGCGAAACCGTTTGGCACTTGAATGCCAAGGTCTGTCAGGTTGGAAATCATTTCACCTAAAGAGGCGTTTTTTCCGCCTACTTCACCGACATCTTCCATATGAAGATCTTTAAACCACTTAATAAATTTGCTCACAAGAGACTCCAATTATTTTTTCTTATTAAAAGAATATGGCTGGTTTGCCAAGTAGACATTAGGCACTTATCAAATTGCTTCGTGCTCTTGTCAAAGCGCTCGGTCTGGGTTCATTGTATGTAGGGTAGTTGCTTTGAATAAAATCGATTATTCGATGTAGTTTTATTTCAATCGAAAAAACGAATGTCGTTAGATAACAACAAAAACGGGAAAAAAACGCATGAAAGTGTATTTTGTATCGGACGGGACAGCGATCACTGCTGAGGTATTTGGGTCGGCAATGCTGTCCTTTTTTGATGTGGCGGTAGAGACAAAAAGTGTGCCGTTTTTGGGTACTAAAGATCGGGCGGAAGGCTTAAAACAACAGATTAATTTGGAAGTGCAGCAAGGTATTGCTTTGCTGGTTTTTTATACTATTTCTGATGTGACGATTCGCGATATCATCGATTCTTGTGATTGCCATTGTTACAACTTGTTTGGAGATTTATTGTCGCCGATTGAACAAGCTTTAGGCGTGAAAGCCCAGCCGACAGCACAGAAAGCCCATGGTATGAAAGAGGGCGTTTATGATGGCCGAATAGACGCCATAAACTACGCGTTGGCGAATGATGACGGGGCATCGGTGAAGAATTTTGCCGAGGCGGATATTATCTTGTTGGGTGTATCTCGCTCAGGCAAAACGCCGACCAGTTTGTATTTGGCGATGCAGTACGGTATCAAAGCGGCAAACTATCCAATTACCGAAGATGACTTTTCTACGCCTGGTTTGCCTAAGGTGTTAAAAGATCATAAGAAAAAGTTATTTGGTTTGACGATAGACGCTCAGCGGTTGCATGAAATTCGTACTGGTCGAATGGCGGCGAGTAAGTATGCCTCGGCTCGCCAATGTCGCTATGAAGTGGACGAAGTGGAGTCTTTATATCGCCAAGAACGCATCCCTTTTTTGAATTCAACAAAACTGTCTGTGGAAGAAATTTCCACCAAAGTGATGGCGGAAATGGATTTGGTGCGTCATAGACAGTAAAAATACTTGGCGGAATGATCAGATAATTCGATGGGTTCATCGTTTTTGCTTGAAATTTAGACAATTAAGTAATGAAAATATTTCGCTTAGGCCAAAATGGCATTACAAATGCTTGTAAAAGACAGACAAATATCGAGTCATAAGGGCTATTTGTTGTGTAATTACCAAATTTACTCGAAGAGAGTGTGCAGATAATGCTAAGAGCTGCGCTAACTTGCAGAGTATTTGGTTAATATGCTCTATAATGACGATTAATTGAGCGCGACAGTGACTCGCATTAAGTGGCTTATCAGAAGCGATAGCGAGTACTGCAAATGTTCTAAATAGTGAGATGTTCATATTTCTATTTTATAAAAGGGCGTCTTATTGAAAAAACCAAGGATAAAAATACATTGAGTAATAAAAAAATTAACGATCCACACATGCAGCGAGAAGCGTCTAAGTACGATAATCCCGTACCAAGCCGTGAATTCATTCTAGAGTTTCTTGCCACCCAAAATAAAAGCATGGGTCACTTAGATTTATGCAAAGAGTTTTCGCTGACTGGCGAAGACGAAATCGAAGCCCTCCGTCGTCGTCTCATCGCTATGTGCCGAGACAGTCAAATGACCAGCAACCAAAATGACGAATACTCGCCGATTTTAGAAAGTGATCTGATCGAAGGTTACGTTCAAGGCAATAAAGAAGGTCATGGTTTCTTATTGCGTCAAAGCGATGACGATATTTTCCTGTCTGCCCGTCAAATGCAGAACGTGATGGATGGCGATAAAGTAAAAGCACGCCTTTCTGGTCGTAGCGTTAAAGGTCGCTTAGATGGTGTCGTGGTTGAGGTGCTAGAACGTAAGCACACGCAACTTGTTGGCCGATATTATGAAGAGAGCCGCACGGCTTTCGTGACACCAGAGAATCCACGTATCGCTCAAGATATCTTGATCACCACTGACTCTGGCTTAACGCCAAAGCATGGTCAATATGTGTTGGCGGAAATTGTTAGCTACGCTGAGCGCGGTAAACCAGCTCAAGGCTTGGTGAAAAAAGTCCTTGGTGACTTTATGGCGCCAGGTGTTGAAATCGAAGTAGCAATGCACCGTTATGAAATTCCTAACGAGTGGCCAGCTGCGGTTGAAAAACAAATTAAAAACTTCACCACAGAAGTTGCTGAAGAAGACAAAGAACATCGTGTTGATTTACGTGATACACCTTTTGTTACTATCGATGGTGAAGACGCGCGTGACTTTGATGACGCGGTATATTGTGAAAAAACACCGGGCGGTTGGAAGTTGTTTGTTGCCATTGCCGACGTTTCCCACTATGTGAAGAAAGGCACTGCGCTAGATGAAGAAGCGATTGTTCGTGGTAACTCGGTCTATTTCCCAGGTCGTGTTATCCCTATGTTGCCGGAAGTTTTGTCGAATGGTTTGTGTTCACTTAACCCAGATGTAGATCGTTTGGCGATGGTGGCGGAAGTGTCTTTGACGACGAAAGGCAAGATGCGCGGCTTCAAGTTTTATGAAGGTATTATCCGCTCTCATGCTCGTCTAACCTACAGCAAAGTCGCGAAAATGATCGACGACGAGCCAGAAGAGCAAGGTATTGAACTTCGTGAGCGTTATGCGTCTATCGTGTCACACATCGATGATTTAAACGGTTTGTATCATGTGTTAAAAGGCGCTCGTGATGAACGCGGTGCGATGGAATTCGATACCATCGAAACCCGCATGGTATTCGACGAGAATTCTAAGATTGAACACATTATTCCAGTTGAACGTAACGACGCTCATAAACTGATTGAAGAATGTATGTTGTGCGCCAACGTGGCGGCAGCAGAATTGTTGATTACTGCAGATTTGCCTGCCTTGTTCCGTGTTCACGAAGGGCCAAAAGACGACCGTTTGTTAACCTTGCGTACTTACCTTGGTTTGCTAGGTCTAGAGTTGACCGGCGGTACGAAACCGACGCCAGCAGATTACGCGGCATTGTCTGAAAGCATTAAAGATCGAGCGGATGCTCGTAGTATTCAGACCATGATGCTGCGCTCTATGTCTCAGGCTGTATATCAAGCGGATAATTTGGGCCACTTTGGTTTGAATTACGAAGCTTATACGCACTTTACGTCGCCAATTCGTCGTTACCCAGATTTGTTGGTTCACCGCGCGATCCGTTACTTGATTCGTGGTGAAGGTCGTCCAGCCGTGCGTCAGGCCCATCGTGTGGCAGGTAGCCCAGAACTGAAAGAACGCAAAATCTATGGTTACAATCACGCCGATATGGATGGTTTAGGGGATTCTTGTTCCTTGACTGAGCGCCGTGCTGATGAAGCAACCCGTGATGTAGAAGCTTGGTTGAAATGCCAATACGTTGAACAGCATTTGGGCGAACCGTTTGATGGTGTTGTTACTGCTGTGACCTCGTTTGGTTTGTTCGTTGAGCTACAAGGTTTGTTTGTCGATGGTTTGGTGCATATTTCAGGGCTTGGACAAGATTACTTTGTTCACGACATGGAGCATCAGGCGATTATTGGTGAACGAACGGGTCGAGTGTTCCGTCTTGGCGATACCTTGAAAGTTCGAGTGTCTAATGTGAACTTGGAACAGCGTAAGATTGATTTGAGTTTGGACGAAAGCGCTGCGCGTCAACCACGTAAAAAAGTGGAACGCAACGAAATGTCGGAGCTTGAAATGCAATTAGCTCAGTTGCCGCCTATTGAATTGGGTGGTCGACCTAAGCCTAAGTCTGCCGCCAAAGTAGAAGGCGATAAGTCGAAAGATGGCAAATCAGAGGCTAAAGAGTCGGATGGCAAGGCGAAGAAAAAGCGTCGTTCGCCGGCTTCTAAAGGCAAACGTATCAGACAGAAAAAGTCGGGTACTGTTTCGGCAAATGGTAAGCCAACGGCAGCGGCTAAAAAAACGAAAAAGCCGAAAAAGCCGAAAAAGAGCAACGCTAAGCCAAAAGCAAAAGACTGATCTGAAGCTGTGAACTGAGCTTTATAGATGAATAACTTTCTAGATGAGTAAAAGGGGGGCGTATGCCCCCAAATTAATAGAGTAAAAGATGTCAGATTTAGAATGGATATACGGCATACATGCCGTGGAAAATGCGTTGAACCAACAGCCAGAACGTATCAAAGAAGTGCGTTTTCAAGAAGGCCGTGACGATAAGAAAACTCAGCGCTTAATGCAGCTTTGTAAGGCAAATAAAGTGCGTCATAGCGTTGTTGCCCGCCGCGATCTCGATCAATTGTTTACCTCAAATAAAGATCGTGTGGTTCACCAAGGTGTTGTCGCTTATACCACAATGAACAAAGCGGGTAATGAAGCAGACTTGCATACGCTAATCGCGGGTTTAGATGAAACGCCGTTGATCATTATTCTAGATGGCGTGACAGATCCGCATAATTTGGGTGCTTGTTTGCGTAGTGCTGACGCAGCTGGCGCTCATGCGGTTGTGATGCCAAAGGATAATTCTGCGCCTTTGAATGCAACGGTAAGCAAAGTCGCTTGCGGTGCCGCTGAAAGCATTCCTGTGTATGCAGTGACCAACCTTGCTCGCACCATGAAGAAGTTGCAGGACCAAGGTGTGTGGATCTTTGGCACGGCTGGCGAAGCGACACAAACTATTTACGAGCAAGACTTAACCATTCCGACGGCGATTGTTATGGGCGCAGAAGGAGATGGCATGCGTCGTTTGACTCGTGAGCAATGTGATTATTTAGTGAAACTGCCTATGGCTGGTGTGGTTTCTAGTTTGAATGTGTCAGTAGCGACCGGTGTTTGTCTCTACGAAGTAGTGCGTCAACGCGCTGTTAAGGCCAAAGGTTAAGGGGCACAAAGCCTTGTTTAAGCAATTTAATATTCCGGCACCTTCGGCTGTTATTGCCGAACAGTTACAACACAAAATTGATAACAAAACTAAACCGTTAGGTGCGCTGGGCGAGTTGGAAAACATTGCTTTTCAGCTTGGTAAAATTCAGCAAACGTTAACGCCAGATACGTCAAAACCTAAGATGATCATCTTTGCAGCTGATCATGGTGTTGTCGCACAGGGCATTAGTTTGTTTCCTCAAGAAGTAACACCACAAATGGTGATGAACTTCTTGATGGGCGGTGCTGCTGTGAGTGTTTTTTGTGAGCAACATAATGTGCCGCTGCGAATTGTTGATGTAGGTGTGAATGCAGAATTAGCTGCGCATCCTTTATTAGGTGCGCGCAAAGTTGCCTTTTCGTCGAAAGACTTTAGTCAACAAGCAGCAATGACAACTCAGCAACTTGAACAAGCGATTCAAGCGGGTGTTGACGAAGCCAATCTTGCTATTGATGATGGCGTGAACTTGTTGATGTTTGGTGAAATGGGCATTGGTAACACTTGTGTGTCTTCTTGCATGATGACGGCATTAATTGGTGTTAGCGCGATAGACAGCACTGGACGTGGCACTGGATTGGACATTGCTGGGGTTTCCCATAAGGCGCAGATTATTGAGCAATCACTAAAGCGTGCAGAACAAGAAACTGGCCAGATGATGTCTGACTGGAGTGCCCAAACTCTCGCGGAACAGGTCGGTGGTTTTGAAATTTTGGCGATGGCTGGTGCTATGTTGCAATCGGCTCAGCGCCAGACGGCCTTCGTGGTGGATGGTTTTATCTGTTCAGTGGCTTTGCTGTTTGCGCAAAAGGTTGCGCCTAATGTGCGTGAGTATGCTGCTTTTGCTCATCAATCGAATGAAAAAGCTCACAAGTTGCTACTTGATCATTTGAATGCGGAACCTATTTTGTCACTTGATCTGCGTTTGGGCGAAGGTTCTGGTGCTATTTTAGCTTATCCATTAATCAACAGTGCGTGTCTGTTTTTGAATAAGATGGCGAGCTTTGAAAGTGCTGGTGTGAGTGATTCTAAATAGCTTTCGTTCAAATAGGCTATTGGCCAACTATATAAATAACTAGGTTAGTAAAAACAAAGATGAAAGGCATGATTATTGGCCCTTATTGGCAAGGCTTTAAACGTAGCCTTGTTACTTATACTCGAATCCCACTGAAGGTGGATTGGAGTGATGACATAAAGCACATCCCAGCGGTGTGCTTTTTATCATGGATTGGTTTGGTTGTCGGTTTACTGAGCGCTTGGCCATTATGGTTTGATTGGTCGACGTCTTTGCAAGCGCTTTTTATGTTGTTGACCGCGGTGTTATTAACCGGTGGATTTCACGAAGATGGTCTGATGGACAGTTGTGATGGTTTGGTTGGCGGTTGGGATAAAGAGCAACGCTTGTCGATCATGAAAGATTCGCGCATTGGCAGTTATGCCGCCTTGTCTATTTGGTTTTCCTTAACACTGAAATGGTTGTTGCTTAGTGAATGGTTGCAGATCATTCCGGACTCGTTTTTAGGTTTTATTTATACCTTAAGCGGTTGGTGTGTGGTGCATGTTATTGCTCGATTCATACCTCTGGTGTTAATGAATACACTAGATTATGTAACCATGGGGCAAAGTAAGGCATCGAGCATGATTGCTAAGTTAGAACCTAGCCAGTGGCTGGTGGCTTTGTTGCCTTGCTTGTTGCTTGGTATGTTGGCATTTAATTTGTTCGATTTGATTCTTACCTTTGTTTTTGCAGCGGTTTTAGTCTTTTTGATGCGCCTTTATTTGCGTAAAAAAATTGATGGCTTTAATGGCGATACATTGGGGGCAAGCGAACAGATAGGCGAAATATTTGTTGTCTTGTGTCTGTTGGTGTCTTATTCGTGAAGCTTTATTTGATTCGACATCCAAGGCCAGAGGTTAAGAAAGGTCTGTGTTACGGTGATATGGATGTGCCACTTGTCGATGGTTGGGAAGAGGGAGCACAAGCATTAAAAAATGCCTTGTCGATCGAATTTGATGGTGAATCAAATGTGTGTTTTCACAGTCCGTTAAGCCGAGCAGCACGATTAGCTGAACATATTGGTGATGGTAAATCACAAGTTGTTGACGCACTAAAAGAACTGGATTTTGGCGATTGGGAAGGGCTGTGTTGGCAAGATATTCCAAAGCAAGAAATAGATCTTTGGGCTGGCGACATTGTGCATTCAGCGCCTTATAATGGCGAGTCGCTGCAAGTTGTGGCAGATCGTGTTTGGCAATGGTGGCTGTCGGTAAAAGATTTGCCGATGGAGAGCTGTGTATTAGTTGCTCATTCTGGTGTCATCAAGGTGTTTGTCTGCATGCTATGCCAATGGCCTTTGGATCAATGTCACCGAATTGATGTAGGCTTCAGCAGTTTGACGGAGTTTTCCATTCAAGGGGATTTTGTCATGTTAAAGCGTTTGGGTGCTGGTGACTGGGTATAGAGTCAGTAACGAGTGCCTTTTAATGTTGGATTTGGTATTCGCCAGATCGTCTTAAGTTCGATTGAGAATCAATAAAAAATGTTGCTATATCTTTTGGGTATGTTTGGGATTGCTGCGTTTGCAATCACAGGGGTTATTTCGTCCGGCAAAAAAGACATGGATCTTTTTAGCGTGGTATTTCTTGGTATGGTGACGTCATTGGGTGGCGGTACGATTCGAGACACGGTTTTATCGGTGGAAACGGTTTATTGGGTTGAAGACACCTCTTATTTGTGGGTGGCATTTTTATCTTCTGCTTTGGCGTTTTTTACGGTGCGATTTATTGAAGATAGGCAAACCGTTTTCCATTATGCAGACTCTTTTGGTCTGGCGCTTTTTACCGTAGTAGCAACGGAGAAAGTGTTAAATTTAGGTTTCCCGCCAACGATTGCTATCACTATGGGTATTATTACTGGTGTGGCTGGCGGTATTATTCGTGATATTTTGAGCCATCGTCCACCTTTGGTGTTGGGGCGAGAATTTTACGCAACACCAGCATTCTTAGGCGCCTTGTTATTAGTGCTACTTGAAAAAAACGTACCGACACATGAGTTTAACTCGATTTACGCAGTCGCTTTAGTCTTTATACTAAGGGTGTTCGCGATACATAAAGATTTGTATTACCCAAGTTGGTTGTTGTACAAGAAAAAGTAGTATAAGAAAAAAACAGTACAAAAAATGACATTAAAGAGACAAATTATGACGGATCCTTCTCCTGGGCAAAAAGTCACAGAGCAAAAAAGCACAGAACAAGCAGAAAAGAACGAAGCACGTTTGTTGAAGAAAAAAGCGGTTGTTGATCAACGTATTGCAGCGGCAACGCAAGAGCGTGGTGTAACCATCTTGCTAACTGGTAATGGCAAAGGCAAAAGTTCTAGCGCCTTTGGTACCATGGCTCGTGCTTTGGGACATGGACAAAAAAGTGCGGTAATTCAGTTTATCAAAGGGCGAAAAGCGACAGGTGAACAGCTGTTCTTTGGTTCTCATCCATTAGTTGATTTTCACGTCATGGGACATGGTTTCACTTGGGAAACACGTAACCCAGAATTGGAAAAAGAAGCCGCTGAGCAAGCGTGGGCGTTAGCTAAAAGTGTATTGTCTGACCCAAGTGTGCATTTTGTTTTGTTGGATGAAATTACCTACATGTATAAATATGGCTATTTAAATGAAGACGATTTGATCGCTGCGTTGGCTGCTCGTCCCGCTCATCAAAATGTGATGATGACAGGCCGTACAGCACCACGCGTTTTGTTAGACAGTGTTGATACCCACAGTAAAATTGCCAATGAACGTCATGCTTTTGCGAATGGTGTAAAAGCTCAAGTCGGAATTGAGTGGTAGTTCGCGCAGCGAGCTACTCTTTCTGAATTACTCTCTATTTCAATCCCTTTATCTTTCCTTTCTTTGTGTCTGGGGCTAGACCTGCTCAGACTCTTCATAATGTAAAAAATGCATTCAAATGAGATTTATTCTCAAATTAGCTGGATTTATTTAAAATCTTTTACGATAATGATTCTCATTAAGTTTAATTGATGCGTCATAACATATCGTGGAGAAAACAATGCAGGACTGGGAACGTTTAACTAGACAAGCCAACCGAGCTTATTCAAACCATGCTTTTACTGATGCTGTGGATTTAAACCGACAGGCATTGATGGAAGCAGAGCGTTCATTCGATGAAGATTTTTATCGAGATGCTGAATCGGCTGTTGCTGCCGCTGCGGTAAGCTTTTTGAATATTGCCGAATCTTATACCGCCTTAGGTGACTTTATTTCCGCTAATACTCAATTTGAGTGTGCGGTCAATTTTCTGCAAACCATTATTGCTCGACCAGATCTGGATGGCGAACAGCGCTCTCTCATCATGAGAACCGCGACTCATATTCGTTTTGAATGGGAGCTGTTTACTCAGAGTTATAGTAAGGAGGTTGCTGCGCAAAGCAGAGCCTTGATGCAGTCATTGTCTAACGCTGTGTCTATGCCTGCCACCATGGTGCGTCACTGACATTTTGGTACTAAAAAAGGAATGATGATATGAAATCTATTATTACCGTCATGTTATGCAGTGTTTTTCTTATCATGAGTCAATTGGCACAGGCACATCCTGGTCATGATGATTCACATTGGGCGAGTGACCTGATTCACGTATTAACCGTATTTGCTGTGGGAAGCATTATTGTTGGCGGCTTTATTTATAAGCAGTTATTACGTCGCCGCAAACAACTTGAACGAGAGGAGATTAGCCATGATGCATAGTGTGATTAAAACGTTAGATAAAGTGATTGGCTTTAAGACTGCGCAAGCTCACTGTGATATACCCTGTAAAATTTATGATCCTTCTACAGCTCTTTTAGCGGCGTTGAGCTGTGTTCGTCTGATGGATTTGATTAAAGAAGTAGAAGAAAAAGGGTCGTTAGGTGTGGCTGACTTTGCTCAGATCTCTCGTTTAGTCAGCGAAAAAGAATCAGCTTGTACAGAAGTGAAAGAGGCCGTTCGGATTATCTGGGGAGATTATTTTAAAGCGCCGCAATTTGAGAAAATACCTAATACTCATGATCTAGTGCATTCCATTATGTTGCAGGCCTCAAAATGCAAACAGGGAATTGATCGTGCAGAAGGGGAGAGGTTGGTTGCTTTAGTGAATGACTTTGCAGAAGCCTTTTGGTTTACGAAGGATGTTCCAATCTATCGTGCTCCTTGCCCTTATCCGCCTATTTTGGATGTCGTTTATCCTGATCTAAAAAATTGAAAGCAGCATTTGAATAGACATTAATTTTGCAAATAGGTCGCGTAAAGGAGTAACTATGCTTCATTTAATCAAGGTACAAGGCGAAAGTATGGCTCCAGTTTTGAACGATGGAGATTTTGTTTTTACCAGTCGTTGGCATAAAAAGCTTAAAACAGGTCATTTAGTTGTAGTTGATCACGCGTTATACGGATTTATTATCAAAAAAGTATTACATATCGCTCCAGACGGACAGCTTTGGTTAGGCGGTGAAAGCAATAAAAGTTTACAGTCCGAACGGATTGGTTGGGTGTCGCCAAGACGTGTTATAGGAAAGGTCATTCATCGGATTTGTGCTACTTAATTGAGTGTACATAAAACTAGACACTTTTTTAAAAAAGCTGAAAACTGCTTTCTGTCTTGGTGTTGGTCTTATAGGTATTTTTCTCTAAAATCCCCGTTTTCTATCTAATATCTACTTCACCTTTAAAGCAGAGAGAAACCCATGTCGACGGCCGAATTACCTAAGGTAAAAAAACACACACGTCTTGAAGATGCTCAAGCTGTGATTCTTGGTACCTTGATTATTGCATTGGGTGTGAACCTCTTTACTCATGCGGGTTTGTTAACGGGTGGTTCTGCTGGATTAGCTTTTTTGATGAAGTATTCAACGCCTTTGACTTTTGGTCAGGCGTTTTTCTTGATTAACCTTCCTTTTTACGTTTTGGCGATTATGCACTTTGGTTGGGAATTCACCATAAAGACTTTCCTTTCTGTATTTTGCTTGTCGGTTTTTGCTGATGTCACGCCGATGATGGTGACCTTTGATAAGGTTAATCCGCTTTATGCCAGTATTGCCGGTGGTTTTTTGATGGGCGTGGGCTTTTTGATGTTGTTTCGTCATAACGCAAGTCTTGGTGGTTTGAATATTCTTGCTCGTTATTTGGCTGAAAAATATGGTATTTCCATGGGGAAATTCCAGATGGCCGTTGATTGTATGATTGTGCTTTTGTCTGTTTTTGTTGTGGATTACACCTTGATCATTATTTCGTTTGTGGGTGCAGTGGCATTAAATATGATTATCGCCGTGAACCATAAACCAGGACGTTATATGGGTAATGTTTAAATTACCTCATAAATGAGTGAACAAGGCGGCTTAGGTCGCCTTTTTTGTGTCTTCAATTCGCTTAAACCGTGTTGACGTTTCCTAACAGAGCTTGGCTCAGGTATTATTACGCTAATCAAAAAGACAGAGGAAAAGAGTTTGGAATTACTCAAAGTAGACAACCTTAACCCCTACCTAGATGATCTTGTCGAGTTGTTATGTGATGCAGTTGACTCTGGCGCGCCAATTGGTTTTTTACCACCAATGAGTGAGTCTGAAGCGAAAGCTTATTGGTTGTCGATTAACGATGATTTACAAGCTAATGCCCGCCAAGTTTTATTGATCCGTGAAGACGATAAAGTTGTTGGCAGTGTACAAATTGCCATGTCTCCAAAAGCCAATGCATTACATCGTTGCGATGTGGAAAAGCTAATGGTTCACACTCAAGCGAGAGAACATGGCTTGGGCGGCATGCTGATGCAAGGTGTTGAGCGTGTAGCGGCATCCATGCAACGACAGCTACTAATACTTGAAGTAAGAAGCGATGACATAGCTCACGACATGTATGTCAATATGGGCTATATTCCGTTTGGTGAAGTGCCTGGTTACACTCGCAGTGCAAACGGTATGTTGCATAATGCGACGTTTTTCTACAAAGAAATTGAAACCACCCACGAAGTATTTTCTTAAATTTAATTAACAAAGCCATAGGCGATACCCTTGAGACTTGATTTTTATTTATCCCACGTGACTGAATTGGCACGTAAAGCTGCAAAAATTGCAGCATCAAAAGGCCGTGTAACTGTAAATGGTGAAGTGGTTAAAAAAGCCAATTACACCGTACAAGAAGGGGATCAGATTTGCCTAGATGATGCCCTTTTGGCATGGCCATCTGAGGGATACTATTTATTGCACAAACCTGCGGGTTATGTGTGCGCTACCCAAGATCCAGATCACCCGACGGTGCTGGATCTTTTGCCTTCTCATCTAGGGCAAGAGTTAAAGATTGTTGGTCGTCTGGATAAAGACACCACAGGTTTATTGCTGCTAACCACAGATGGGCAATGGCTGCATCGAATTACCTCACCACGTAATGCCTGTAACAAACGCTATCGTATGATGTTAGCTGATCCAATTAGCGATGAAGATTTGAAGCAATTGGAAAAAGGTGTGATGCTGAATGGTGAATTGCAGCCAACATTACCAGCGGTCGCGGAGCGTATTAGCGATTGCGATATTTATCTGACGATTCAAGAAGGTAAATATCATCAAGTAAAACGTATGTTGGCAGCTGTCGGTAATAAAGTTGAAGAGCTTCACCGGGATCAAATTGGTCCTTTGTCACTGGATGCTGACATTCCAGCTGGCGATTTCCGTGAATTAACCGAAGAAGAAGTTGCTTACTTTTAATAAAGAGATTGAATGATGAAAGAATTATCGATGGATGAACGTGTTCAACTATTGGTTGCGCCTGATAGTGAGCGTTTAGCGTATTTTGTTGAGCATGCTAAAGCCACGGAATTGGTATGGAGCTTGAGCAACGAAGAAGGTTTTGTGATGGTTGAAACCGACGACGGTGATTGTGTAATGGTTTGGCCTGATGCTGAATTTGCTAGCCAGTGGGCCATTGAAGATTGGGACGACTGCGAGCCAGTGTCTGTTTCCCTTGAGACATTTAAAACTGAGTGGTTACCAAGCCTTGCGGCAGACAAGATCACTGTAGCTGTTTTTCCGAATATTGAAGACGAAGGTAAGCTATCGACAGCGGAAGAGTTGACTGCGCTGCTGGCTTGATCTTAGAAATAGGTATTTATAATTAGCCGCTTTCTTATTGGTTTTTCGCCATGAGGGAGCGGTTTAGTTTTTATTAAAGTGTTATAGATATTTTTGTAGTAACGGGACAATACAAATAAGGACTTAACTCCCCCATGAGCAAACGTCAAAACCACCGTGAAGAAGTCTTTGTTAAAATATTAGAAGCCGCTGAAATTGAATTTGGCTTAAAAGGTTATAACGGCGCCAGCTTGCAGCATATTGCTGAGCGTGCTGGTTTACCTAAGCCAAATATCATTTATTATTTTCAATCCAAAGCGAACTTGTACAAGCAAGTGCTTGATCAAACTTTGATGGGTTGGAATGATTTGTTTGATAAAGCGACTACAAACGATGATCCCGCCGCCGTATTGGACAGTTTTATTCGCGTTAAACTGAAACAGAGCTTTGAGAAAGGCGTGGCTTCTCGTCTGTTTGCCATGGAAGTGATTGGCGGTGCCCTGCATATTGGTGACTACCTAAAAGAAGAATTACAGCCATGGTTTAAATCTCGCGTTGCTTTGCTGCAATCTTGGATGGATGCAGGGAAAATGCGTCAGTGTGATCCTGCTAGTGTGATTTATATGATTTGGGCAACGACTCAGCATTACGCGGATTTTGAAGCCCAAGTGCTTGCCTTAAGTGGTATTGAATCCTTGGGCGATGAAGATTTACAGCGTATCGGAGACACAGTGAGCGGTATTATTCTCGCTGGTTGTGGCTTAAGCCTACCCTCGAAAGATTGATCTCGAAAGATAAAACACTGTTATTGCGAGTCCTCTCTTAATTGGTGAATATGTTGCACCAAAGCCCGTAATTTTGCGGGCTTTGCTGGTTTTGCCATATAGGTAATGTTCTGTTGCTTACATAACTCTACTAGCTCTGGGTCGCGTAGAGCGGTGATCAACACGGCTGGAATGGTTTTTCCTGCACGGGCTCGAAGTGATTTAATCAAAGACAAACCATCTTGGTTATTGTCAAGATGGTAATCCACTAACAGTAACTCTGCTTCCCCTTCTGCCTCTAGGGCATCATTAAAGCGATTAAATGTCCGACAGTCGCACTGCCAATGAGTTAATAGTGTGTTCATGGCGATTAGATTATTTTTCTCGTCATCGATACACCAAACATAGCAGTGAGCCAGCTTTTCTTGTGGTGTGATCGTGGTTTGAAATGTTGAAAAATTGACTACTTGATTGCTTTTGGCCAATGGAATACCGATGCTAAAGCAGCTACCTTTACCGGGGGTTGAATGTATTTCAGTTACTAAACCGAGTTGTTTTTGCATGCGACGAACCAAGCCTAGTCCCAATCCCATTCCTGGTTCTTGGGTGTTTTCCCAACGATAGAAGTCATCAAATATTTTCTTTTGCTCTGTTACTGGAATTCCCACACCGGTATCCCATACTTGTAAATACACGACGCCAGAGCGAGGTCTGACACTCAATAATACGCGGCCTTTTTGCGTGTACTTCACCGCGTTTGAAACAAAATTTTGAATGATTCGGCGTAAGTAAATAGGGTCTGTATGAACTCTAAAAGGGCGTAAATGTGTGGTTAAGCGAATGTTTTTACTGTCTGCTATCACGCCAAATTCAGCCACAATCGGTGCGAGGATATCTTGCAAATTGCAATCTACTAACTTGGGTTGAATCGCCCCTTGGTCTAGTCGGGCGATTTCAAGCAAAGTGGAAATTAGTGCCTCGGTTGATTCTAAAGAATCGGATAATTTATCAATAACTTGGTTGGTGTCATTGGGTAATTCCGTAGATTGTAAAATCCCCATATAAAGCTTAGCGGCGTTTAGCGGCTGTAAAATATCATGACTGGCTAAGGCGAGGAATTCTGTCTTAGAGGCATTAGCTTGTTCGGCTTCTGCTTTGGCGCTGATCAGAGCTTTTTCAGCTTGATTACGGCGTTCGATTTCTTGCATTAGTTCGTGGTTAACGCCTTGTACTTCTACCGTACGGGCTTCGACACGCTTTTCTAAGTCTATGTTGGCCTCTTTTAAGGCTTGTTGGCTTTCTATGTGTTCTGTGACATCGGTAAAGCTGGTGACGAAGCCGCCATCAGGCAGAGGGTTACCTACCATTTCGATAACTCGGCCACTGGCGCGGCGTCGTAAGAAGCGATGAGTTGTGCCTTTTTTAAGGTGTTCCAAGCGCTTGTTAACCAACTCTTCTATGTCGCCAACACCACACTCACCGCGTTCAGCATTAAAGCGAATCAATTCTTCTACTGGTAAACCAACGGTTAACATGCCTTCTGGATAAGGATAAAGAGACAGGTAGGTTTTGTTCCAAGCGACGATGCGTAGGTCTTTGTCTACCACGCTAATCCCTTGGTCTAAATTGTCCATGGAAACGAAGAGTAAATTTTGGCTGAATTGAATAGCTTGGGTGGTTTCATCTAGGTAAGTCACCATTTCTTCCACCTTGATTTGTTTATCAATCAAGATTGAATTAATGATAGTGCGAGCCGAAGAACCACCTAATACGCCACCTAGAATACGTTCGCAGTAGTCGACAAATAAGCGATTTGGTGAAGTATTCGATGGAATAGTTTGGCTGTAATCTTGCTCAAAGTTCGATAGGACTTGTTGGCTCTTTTGCTTACCTAAAAAGGTTTCTAACAGCACGAAAAAATCACCGTTAGTGGCTTTGCTTTTAGGTTTAAAAAAGCCTTTTTCCAATTCTGTGGTTGGACTAACAAAGGCGGTGGCTTGGATTCGGTCAATCAAGCGCTCGGTGGATAATAAAGAACCGACCACATAGCCAAAGATATTTGCCAATAAACTGATAAAAGCCCCGTAACTAATGAGTTCTGAGCGAGATTGTGCATTCTCTAAATCCCAATCCATATTACCTGTGAGTGGCAGCATCATCAGTAATACCCAGCATAAGAAGCCAAAGGTTAAACCAGTATAAACTCCATGAGCATGAGCACGTTTCCAATAGAGGCCACCAAGTACCGCAGGCATAAGTTGTAACACGAGAGAGAAAGCCAGTATTCCAGTGTTTGCTAATGATTCAGCATTGGCCATTTTTTGGTAATACAAAAACGATAACAGCAATATCCCCATCATGGCTAAGCGTCGAATCATTAATATTCGGCGTCGATATAAGGGCAAGGCTTGCTGTTGGGCACTGGCGCGAGCCAACATCAGAGGTAAGATTACATCATTACTGATCATGATACTTAGGGCAAAAGTGGCGATGATAATCATCGCCGTCGTAGCAGACATTCCTCCAAGAAAAATCAGCATTTGCAGCGGCAGATTATCAGACACTAAAGCAAATTGAATCACGTAAGTATCTGGATTGATATCCGCAGAAAAAAGGCTCTGACCTGCAATGGCAATAGGCGGAATGATGGTGGCAAAAATCAGCAAATATAAAGGGAATAGCCAGCGTGCCATATTGGATTGTTGGTTATTTTGATGGTCGACCACAGTGACATGAAACTGGCGAGGCAAACATATTACCGCCGCTGCAGACATAAAGGTCTGCATAAGAAACGGGAAGGATAGAAACTGTTCTGGATTCCATACTGTGAAATCGACATTTTTACTCAGCTTGTTAACATCAAACTCTTGTGTCATCAGAACGGCAACGATACCAACGGCCACAATGGCGATTAGTTTAAACAAGGATTCAGCGCCGATCGCTAGCATCATGCCAGAACGATATTCAGTGACTTCAACTTTTCGAGTGCCAAATAACATGGCGAAAATACCAATTAGAACAGTCGCAACTAAGACAACAAAGCTAGTTGAGGACTCATCCTGATTGACAAAAAGAGCAAAATTCGAGCCGATGGCCTTTAGCTGTAAGGCAATATAGGGTATCACTGCGAGCATACTGATAAGTATGACTAAAGGTGCGGTCATCGGCCGTTTGCCATATCGAGAAGAGATAAAGTCAGCAATAGAAGTGATGTTTTGCTTACGACTGACCGTAATCATCTTTCTTAGAATGGGGAAGGCAAATAGGTAAAGCAAAATTGGGCCCAGGAGAATTGGCAAATAACTCCAGCCTGAGCGTGAGGCTTCGCCAATAGAGCCGTAAAATGTCCAAGCCGTACAATAAATAGCTAATGACAAGCTGTAGACCAACGGGTGGCGAGTCAGCTTTTTTGCTGTTGCACTTTCTTTGTCGCCCCAGATAGCAATCCAGAACAGGCCCAGAACATAAAGAATGGCTAACAGAACCCAGAAAACAGTCATTAAATAAATTACCCAAACATAGACTGATGCGTCATGGTTGCTTATCTTGAGACTTGAAGGTCTCGTCCTACATATAAATGTAACACAGCCAATTAGACAATCCTCTACGACTTAGGTCGCGTAGGCCATCTCATCACGTGAATGTTTATTTCTTATTTAGCAATACAGCTTTCTTGGTAAGAGACTCCTGCACTATGCTCACTAGTGCTAAACTTGTTTTCTCTAGATTTGGCTATAGGCGGAACTATGAACCAACTTCCTTTAAATGATGACATCAAAGCATTCCATGCGCATCTCTATTACACAGACGAAGCGGGTGTTGAAATGGCCAAGGACGTGGCAAAGAAAGCTAGTGAGCTGTTCGAAGTTCGTGTTGGGCGTTTCCATCAAAAGCCAGTAGGGCCACATCCAGTTTGGAGCTGTCAGCTTTCATTCGCTGCAGAAACCTTTTGTAAGATCATTCCATGGTTGATGTTAAATCGCCAATCATTGGACGTGTTTGTGCATCCACTTACAGGCAATGAGTATGTCGATCATACTCAAGGGGTTAGCTGGTTAGGTCAGTCTTATGTGCTTGATACTTCTCAGTTCACATCTCCGAGTGAGTAAACATTTTCAAACAGCTGATGAACACTGGAGCATTGGAAAACCATGAAGATCCGATTGGCCAATTTACAAGACGCCAATGCCATTGCTGAAGTTGCTTCAGCATTAGGTTATCAAAACACTGTATCAGAAGAGCTTGCCATAAAACGCCTTGAACGGTTGCTAGCATCTAGTAATGACAAAGTCTGGGTCGCTGAATTCAATGGTCAACTGATCGGTTGGCTACATGCTCAGCATGCCTTTCGAGCAGCTTCAGCAGACTTTATTGAAATCCTTGGTTTGTCTGTATCAGATCAGGTGCGGTTAAAGGGGGCAGGGCGCGCTTTGGTCGAAAAAGCAAAAGAGTGGGCTTTGAATGAAAAGATAACATTGCGAGTTCGTACAAATGATGCCCGTGATGGCGCGAAAAATTTTTATACCACATTAGGTTTTATGACTGCAAAAATTCAATCTGTTTTTCAAATTGAAAATAAAGAAGTGTCTTAAATTTGATCAGCACAGGATGTTTTTCAGTTTTTTTCAAAATATTTGTTAAACATCCCTTTAAAAATCGTCGAACGTACCAAACTTCTACGGTTATACGGTAGTTATTGAGCTTATGGGACGTTATCATAATGCTACAAGCTATTGTTTGGGTTCGTGTTGTGGCGGTGTAACGCTTATTGTTGAAATGTAAGGTTTGCTTGTATCAAGCTCTCGTTCCCTCATTATTTATTTTTTACTCATTAGGAGAATACAATGCAAATTACAGAAAACGCCGTTGTTAGCATGCACTACACACTAACTGATGAACAAGGCCAAGAGCTTGATTCTTCTGTTGGTCAAGAGCCTTTAGTATTTCTAAGTGGCGCGCAAAATATCATTGATGGTCTAGACAAAGCCCTTCAAGGTAAAGCAGCTGGCGACAAGCTTGCTGTTTCTGTTGCTCCTGAAGACGGCTACGGTGCGGTTCACGAAGAGCTAATCCAAAAAGTACCAACTGAAAATTTCCAAGGTGTTGATGAGATCCAAGTTGGCATGCAATTCATGGCACAAACGCCAGGCGGTCAGCAGCCAGTAACCGTTATCGCTGTAGAAGACGATGGCGTAATGCTAGATGGTAACCATCCTTTGGCTGGTAAAACATTGAACTTTGATGTTGAAATCATTGACGTTCGTGAAGCATTGGCTGAAGAACTAGAGCATGGACATGTTCACGGCGCTGGCGGTCATCACCACTAAGCACCAAATGAATAACGAAAAAAAGCGGCTTCTGACTTTTCAGTTGCCGCTTTTTTTATACGGTAACCTTTATGTCTAATGATGTCTTTCTTATACTAAAAGACGCGGTTCTTTCTTGTCAGCATTGCGCTGATGTTTTGCCTTATCTCCCCAAACCTATTCTACAAATTCACCCTAATGCAAAACTATTAATCGCTGGACAAGCGCCAGGGCAAAAAACGCATGAAGTTGGTCGGCCATTTGATGATTTAAGTGGCGAGCGCTTACGTGAATGGTTGGGCCTATCTGCTGATGAATTTTACGATGAGCAGCAAGTCGCTATTGTTCCAATGGGGTTTTGCTTTCCGGGGAATAGTGTTCATAAAAGCGGACCGTCAGTGGGAAAGAAATCAGGTGATTTGCCTCCACGTCCCGAATGTTCGATCAAATGGCGAGAAGTTGTGCTTAATCAGCTGACTAATATTGAATTAACGATTGTCTTAGGGGGGTATGCACAAGCTTACCATTTAGGCCAGTCTGGTAAGGTGACAGAGCAGGTCAAGCAATGGCGATATTGGCTAGAGCAAGGCAAACTAGTATTGCCTCACCCCAGCCCAAGAAATAACCGTTGGCTTAAGCAAAATCCTTGGTTTGAAGCTGAAGTCTTACCAGAGTTGAAATCGCGGATTAAAGGCTTACTTCAGTCTCCCTCGTCATAAGGTAATGCTCTATGCCATCTTCCATGTAGGGTTCGGATACTGTGATAAATCCATGGGATTGATAAAAGCCTTCAAGATGAGATTGTGCGCCGATTTTAATCGGACTATCTGGCCAAAGCTTAAGCGTCTCTTCAATCGCATGAGCCATCAATGTGTGACCAATTTTATCCTTGCGGCTTTTCTTTGCGACAACGACTCGTCCTATGCTTGTGTAACCTAGGTAAGAATCGCCTTTTGCTAAAAGTCTCGCATAAGCAACCAATTTATTATCTTGCAAAGCAAACAAATGTCTAGTGTCTGGTAACGTATCTAAATTATCCAAATCAGGAAAAATACAGTTTTGTTCTACTACAAACACATCAGAGCGCAGCTTTAATAAGTTATATAAATTGTTATTGGATAGTTCGTTAAATGTCTGGCAGTGCCAAGTTAGCATGTCTTTTCTCTATTCAATCTTGTTCGGCGGTATTATATCTAGGAAGTCACGTTATGAATATGAAAGATATAACTATCGCCAGATAGTCTGTTACTTGTAATATTTATAATAAAGCTGACTAGGTTGAGGTAGTGAAAATGAAGGAGGGTAAATTTCCACTGGTTTTACTGTTTAGCTTTCTCTTGAGTGCCTGTTCGTCATCTTTTGCGTATAACAATATTGATTGGTTGATGTATTGGTATGTCGACGATTATGTAGACTTATCGCCAAGTCAAAAAGATATGCTAGATGAGCGGGTTGCTTTATGGCAAGACTGGCATCGTTCTATAGAGCTTCAAAAATATCAGGATCAGCTCAAAAATCTGAAAATAAAATTAGACTCAGGTCCTCTCAATCAGGACCAGTGGCTAAGAGAGTTTGATGAAGCGCAAGAGCACCTTAATCGTTTTCGTACAAAAATTGCTCCTGAGTTGGCAGAGGTTGCTCAACAATTATCTCTGGAACAAATCGAGGGAGCACTATCGGCTTTGGATAAAAAAAGACAAGAAAGCCTGATAAAGTTTGAAAAGCAAACTGTGGCGGAAAGATTAAAGCGTAGAGAGGAGCGTTTATCAGAGCCAGTTGAAGATAATATGGGTAAGTTATCTCAGCTACAAACCGATATTATCAAAAAGTATGCACATCAATTTATTCCAACATTTAGTGAGCGAACTGCATATCAACGTACTCTTCAGAATGCAGCAAAGGATATTTTTGCTAATCGAAATGCCCCCGAGTTTAAGCAGCAGCTCGTTTCTCTTATTGGCGATCCAGACCATTACAAAACGTCTGAATACGAAGCGACTTTGGCGTACAACACTCGCCTATATGCCAAAATGTTGGCGGAGCTAAATCTGACTTTTACCCAAGAACAAAAGCTAAGGCTTGATGCTAAGCTCGACGAATGGGTTGACTTAATTGATGAGCTAATTTCAGGTTAGTCGTTAAAGTTGCGGATTGGTAAAGTACCATAGCTGGTATAGAGATATATCAATAAAATACTTTAACCTTTTTTAGAAATGCGTTTTACTGATATCAATAAAATAATAAAAATCGAGGTCAGTAGAATGAAAACCATGCTAGAACATTTGTCCCAATATGCCTTTTATCACCAAGATCGCCGCAATGTAGCAACGCATTTTGTTGGTATTCCTATGATAGTTGTCGGGATTGCTGTTTTGTTGTCCCGTCCAAATTTCACCTTGCTTGACATAGAGTTCACACCAGCTCTTATTATTGCCCTTGCCAGTAGTGTTTTTTATATTCGCTTAGACAAAATGGTTGGTGTTGTGATGACGATTCTGCTTGCGTTGACTATATGGATTGCTGAATTTTTTGCACTTCAAAGTACATTCGTATGGTTAATCACTGGGATTGGTTTATTTATCGTCGGTTGGATATTTCAATTCGTAGGGCATTACTTTGAAGGCAAAAAACCAGCTTTTTTAGACGATGTAACGGGGTTAATTATAGGGCCTTTATTTGTTTTTGTTGAGCTGTTGTTTTTACTAGGGCTAAAACAGGATTGGCAAAAAACAATAGAACGTTCTTGCGAAAAACAAAATAAAGCTGTGAATAAAAAATAATTAAGGTTGAAGTAGAATTGCTGGAAGAAGATTAGATAGATGAGGTAGGAACAGGAAGCGCTTAATGTTTTTATTCTAGCGCCATTTCCTTACAAGCCTGTTGGAGTAAGCCAAAATATCTGTTTTGTGAACAGATGCTTACCCAATAACTTTCTAGTGTACTTAACTGTTAAAATGTATTGATTAAGCGTGTTGAGCAGAAGATGATACAAACGCTGTTTTCAATTTTAGCACTGCTTTTTTAACAGATTGAACAGCAGAAGAAATACCAGCAACGATGTATTCAGCACGTTCTGCGCGAGCGATAGCTTCGTATTTTTCAGCATCAGTTAGATAAGAAGTGTTTACGTTTTTTAGTAATTCAGCAACAGTTTGAGTGTTTTTCATGATGTATTCCTCGTTTATGGTTGTTTCAGAAAGCATCAAAACTTATTTCGTTTTGATGCTTGTATAGTAGAAACTATGGGTAAATAAGACAAACGATAAAAAATACACCGATACCTGAAAAAAACTAATCAATCGGACAGCGAATGATTCTAGATGAGATTTTTATACCTTATCAAGAGGGCTACCGTCTTGTTTTGCTGTGTCTAAACGTATGTAGGATTTTGTGCTCACGACATCGGCATGGGCATAAAGTTGTTTGACGACTAAGTCCGTGAATTGTGTCATGTCTTTGGCACAAATTTCTACCATCAAATCTACGTCTCCTGTGACACCATGAACGTTAATGGCAGCACTTTGTTGTTGTAGAAAATTCATCACATTATCTCGTGCATTGGGAGCGTCTTTACTGACTGTGACTAAAGTCCAAGCCATGACGCTATAACCGAGCTTTTGGTAGTTAACCTGTGCTCTATAACCACTAATAATGTCCATTTCTTCTAACTGGCGTAAGCGCCTTAAACACTGCGATTGCGATAGATTAATACTCTCGGCTAATTGTGTATTGCTAAGGCGGCCATCTTTTTCTAATGCTTGGATTATTTTGTAGTCGGTACGGTCTAAGGTGATTTCTTTCATAAAAGTCTCAGTTTAAACAAAAATCTTGTATTAGGTTATGAATTCTTCTTTTAAATAGCAAACAACTTGTGTGCCTTATTCTTTATACTTTGGATTACTTTCGCTTAGGAGATAAGGTTATGGCTGTGTCATTAGATTTGGCGTTTGTTCGCTCTCAATTTCCTGCTTTTAAAGAGCTGTCTTTGGCGGGTCAGGCGTTTTTTGATAATGCGGGTGGCTCTTATGCTTGTCAGGCGGTGATTGATCATCTGGATCAATATTATCGAGAAACCAAGCTCCAGCCTTATCATCTTCATCCTGCGGCACAAAAAGCGGGTGCTCAGATGGATTTAGCACACGAGCGTTTAGCCTCTTATTTGAATGTGAAGGTCAACGAAGTGCATCTTGGACCTTCTACGTCTCAAAATACTTACGTGTTAGCACAAGCTTTTGGCAAGATTTTAAAAGCGGGTGACGAAATCATTGTGACCAATCAAGATCATGAAGCAAATATTGGTGTTTGGCGTGCATTAGAAACACGTGGCATTGTGATTAAAGAATGGCAAGTGGATGCACAGACTGGGTCGTTAGATATAAATGACTTAGAGGCCCTTTTTACTGAACGAACCAAGCTTTTAGCCTTTACCCATTGTTCGAATATCGTCGCTGAAATCAATCCTGTAGCAGAGATTTGTGCTCGAGCAAAAACGGCAGGTGTGGCAACGGTGGTGGATGGCGTATCCTTCGCGGGTCATGGCTTACCAGATATTGATGTGCTAGGCGCTGACATTTATCTATTTTCTCTTTATAAAGCCTACGGAACGCATCTTGGAGTGATGGTCATTCGTGATGCCATGGCCGATAAATTGGGTAATCAGGCACATTATTTTAACAAAGCTTATCGTCAGAAATGGTTTGTACCAGCAGGTCCTGATCATGCCCAAGTGGCGGCAAGCCGTGGGGTGTTGGATTACTTTGATACTTTGCACGATCATCACTTCGAAGCGACGGACTCTGCGATAGAAAAAGCCCAGCGCGTGCGAAATTTATTCCATGATGCCGAGCAAGCTTTATTACCTAAGTTGCTAAACTTTGTTGATCAACATCCGAAACTGACCCTGCTTGGAACGGCTGATCCCGCGAAGAGAGCAGCGACTGTGTCTATTATTCCTAAAGGACAAACGCCTCAGGAGTTAGCGCAGAAGTTAGTAGATCAAGGCATTATTTGTGGAGCAGGGCACTTCTATGCCGTGCGTTTGCTAGAAGCCATGAATGTGGACACAAGTACGGGCGTGGTTCGCTTGTCATTTGTTCACTATATGAATGGCGAAGAAATGGATCAGTTGATCGAGGCTTTAGATAAAGCGCTCTCATAGAGCCAGTGCGAGGGCAGGTTTAGTCTCTGCTCTCGCTGGTTTTTTAGAGTGAATTATTCTTTAGTTGGCTCCGGCCAGGAATCATAATGGATTGCAGAACTAGCATCTCGTCTTGGTAACCAGCCAGCTCTTTCTAGGTCTGGTGTGTCATGAAATGTGTCTACATAACCCACGCACAAATAGGCAATGATATCGATGGATTCTGGAATATTGAGCGTATCGCGTATCACCTTGTCATGAACAATACTTACCCAACCTACGCCAAGATTTTCCGCTCTCGCCGCTAGCCATAGATTTTGTACCGCGCATACCGAACTGAATAAATCCATTTCTGGCTTCGCCGTTCGTCCCAATACCACAGAGCCTGTTCGGCTACGGTCACAGGTAACGCAAACCCCTAATGGCGCTTCTTCAATGCCTTCTAGTTTGAAGCTTTTATATTGCTCTTTGCGCTCGCCATCAAACAGTTCGGTTGCTTCGGCGTGAGCTTGCAAAAAACCTTGTTTGATTTGTCTCTTGGATTCTGGTTTTGAGACAAGGATGAAGTCCCAAGGCTGCATAAAACCGACGCTTGGCGCATGGTGCGCAGCGAGCAAGATACGTTCTAAAACATCATTTGGAATAGGATCGGGCTTGAACTCTCGTCGCACATCTCGGCGAGAAAATATGGTCTTGTAAACCGCGTCACGTTCTTCTGGAGTGATGTTCATAATATCGACTTTCGCAATTGGATAAGCCGATATTATGAGGAATTATGGTGCTTTATGCCAATGAGGAAAACTCGAGTTAACAAGAGTTTTTCTAAGCTTGATCGCTCTTAAACTTGATTGCCGCAAACTGCTTTTAGTAATAAATCATCGCTTTCAAGTGGGTACCAGGTTGAAGTCGATGGCTGTTTTGAATCTTGGGAAGCTGTGAAAGATTGAGTAAAGTCGGTTCTAGCGCCTTGCACACAATCGACGATTTGTGGGACACGTTTCGCCATGTGGCGACGTTCAAAAAAGTACAAGTCGACTAGAACAAGGTTCGGGTCAATTTTATTTTTTGCAGAATTCTCTACGTCGGCAGCAATAAAGCGAAGTGTTTGTGGGAATACGTAGCTCCAAGGACGCCATGGGGCTTCTTCTTGGACTGTTTTTACAACGACAACGCCTTCTGGTAACAAGCTAGTTTGGTGATCGTACCAGTCGTATTCACCTTGGATTTGAAAACCAAGCATGGCAACACCCGCAAACACAGGAACCAGCCATTTCGGCGCCGTTTGTTTGGTTATCTTTCTTAATAACAGGGCAATACCTGCGCCGCCAATACCGGCAAAAACGGTAGCAATGAGTTCCCAAAACATAAGCGTTCTCTTTTTTGATATTGTGTGGATTCTTATTATAGGGAAATTGGGCCTCACAAAGAAGTGAGGCCCAATTGATAGGAAGTGCTTTGTTAAACCTTAGTGGTCAACGGCACCGCCAGCACCTTGAGGATAACGAACGCTTTCAACAAGGTCTTGGATTTCTTTTGGTGGTGGTGCTGTCATCGAAGAGACAGTGAATGCGACCACAAAGTTAATCACCGCACCAATGGCACCGAATGACAATGGTGAGATACCGAACCACCAGTTATCAGGTGTGTTGGCGAACGACGCTGTACCTGGAATGAAGAACCAGCCAAGGAATAAGAAGATATAAACCAAGGTTGAAATCAGACCCGCTAGCATACCAGCGACAGCACCAGTGCTATTCACACGTTTAGAGAAGATACCCATCATTAGAGCAGGGAAGATAGAGGCCGCAGCGATCCCAAATGCTAATGCGACTACCTGTGCTGCGAATCCGGGTGGATTCATACCTAAGTAAGTTGCCAATGCAATGGCGACGAACATGGATACCCTTGCCACCCTTAGTTCTCCTTTGTCACTAATATTGGGGTTTATCGATCCCTTTATTAAGTCATGACTTATCGCAGACGAGATTGCTAATAGCAGACCTGCAGCGGTTGACAGTGCAGCGGCTAATCCACCAGCAGCAATCAGACCAACAACCCAACCAGGTAAGTTAGCAATTTCAGGGTTTGCCAATACAAGGATGTCACCGTTAACCGTTAATTCATTACCAGCCCAACCACGTGCAGTTGCTTCGTCTTTGAAAGCTGGAACATCGTTATAGAACTGTACTCGACCATCGCCATTTTTATCGTCGAACTTGATAAGACCGGTAGTTTCCCAAGTTTGAACCCAATCAGGACGCTCAGCGTACTCAATAGGTGCAGCCGTTGGGCCAGAAGGATAAATGGTGGTTAATAGATTCAAACGAGCCATAGACGCAACAGCAGGTGCTGTTAGGTATAGCAAAGCAATGAATACTAACGCCCAACCAGCTGACCAACGAGCATCAGCTACTTTAGGAACAGTGAAGAAGCGAATGATAACGTGTGGTAAACCTGCTGTACCTATCATCAGAGACAATGTAAACAGAACCATATTTAATTTGTTATCAACATCGGCTGTGTAGTCTCTAAAGCCAAGTTCTCGTACCACTTCATCTAATTTTTGTAGCAACGGTATGCCAGATTCAGTGTGGTTAGAGAAAAGACCAATAGCAGGAATAAAGGTATCCGTTAGCTGTAATGAAATGAAAACTGCAGGAATGGTATAAGCGATGATTAGAACCACATATTGCGCAACCTGCGTATAAGTGATGCCTTTCATACCGCCCAATACCGCGTAGAAGAATACAACAACCGCAGCGATCAAAAGACCTGTGTTGTTATCTACTTCCAAGAAGCGAGAGAAGGCTACGCCTGCACCAGTCATTTGACCGATTACATAAGTAACTGACGCGATGATCAAACAAGCCACCGCGACTAGACGAGCAGTACTACTGTAGAAGCGATCACCGATGAAGTCTGGCACGGTAAATTTACCGAACTTACGTAAGTAAGGTGCTAGAAGCATTGCAAGCAAGACGTAACCACCAGTCCAACCCATTAAGTAGGTTGAGTTAGCATAACCGCCTGCTGCGATCAAACCCGCCATGGAGATGAAAGACGCTGCAGACATCCAGTCTGCTGCCGTTGCCATACCGTTTAAAACGGGATGTACGCCACCGCCAGCTACATAGAATTCTTTTGTTGAACCAGCGCGAGCCCAGAATGCAATACCGAAGTAAAGCGCAAAGGAACCGCCGACGAAAAGTAAATTGATAGTAAACTGATCCATGCGACTTACTCCTGAAGGCCAAATTCTTCATCAAGCTTGTTCATTCTCCAAGCGTAGAAGAAGGTCAAGACGATGAATACGAGGATGGAACCTTGCTGAGCGAACCAGAAGCCTAAATCAGCGCCTCCAATCATAATGCCTGAGAGCATGGGACGAAGTAGGATAGCGCAGCCATAAGAGGCTAGCGCCCAAACCACCAAGCTGCCTAGTATCAGCCTTAGGTTTGCTTGCCAGTATTTTTCTGCATTAATGCTATGATCTGACATGGTAGATCTCCTTATAATTATTGTTATACGCCTTGTTAATTTAGCAGGCAGTTGTCTAATAAGAAGTCAGACTTTAGTCGCATAGCGTAATTATTAATCGATATGTGCTTGTGCGGGATTCTCGCAAGATAGTCTTCTAAAAAAGAGTAAGAGAAGTGAATACTAGGATTAAGCAAAAGATTCTTTCAGTTTGTGCTGAAAAAATAAAACAAAAAGGCGACGGCGTTCAAGTGTCATTTTATGCTTTTTTTGCCAATAAAAACCATGATCCAGTTACCTTGATGGCTGTTGCCCGCTGGTGGATTGAAGAACATCAACTGAATCACTTTGAAAAAGCCACTAAGATTTTCGCCATGGTGGCATCACTTGATGACTCTTTAGCTTTTCAACCATTCTCCATTCAACAGCACGAAGGTTTTAATCATCTGACCTTGAGTGTGGCGAATCTCGACATTTCACTTGGGTTTTATTGTGACTTGCTAGAGTTTAAAGGCGAGGTGCGTTGGAATACAGGCGCCTACTTGTCATACGGGAATTGTTGGCTCTGTTTGTCACTAGGTGAAGCAACCCCCAGTCAGGATTACACGCATTTTGCCTTTACTTTTGATGCTTCGGCTATGTCTCGTGTTAGGCAAAAAGAGGCATTTAATACAGTGAATCAATGGCAATTAAACAGTAGCGAAGGGGATTCTTTGTACATTGAAGACCCAGACGGTCATAAATTAGAATTGCATTCCGGTTCGCTTGCTACGCGTCTTAATTCTTTAAAAGCTAAACCTTATGAAGGATTGGAGTGGTTAAATTAAATCTGTACCATATCAACCCTAGTAAAGAAGAACGGATCTATTGGTGAAGGTTTTTAATAAGTGCGTATGTCATAATCGACCAATGACAGACTTGTCTTAGGAGACAAAGGGTGATTCAAGCAATTTTTGTGTCGAAAAAGTCCAAGCAATCTCAGATCGGCATTGACGCTGTCAAAGTGGATGCGGGTAAAGGCATCGTAGGCGATAGATATTACGGGAAAAAAGGCTCTGATGGTCCAAATATTACCTTTGTTGAAAGTGAAGAAATCGCCGCTTTTAATGCAAACTTTGGGCAAAGCATTGGTCTTTCAGCGACCCGACGTAACATAGTGACCCAAGGAGTACGACTTAACCAATTGGTTGGGCAAGAGTTCTCTATTGGCGATGTACGCTTTTATGGAGTCGAATTGTGTGAGCCTTGTGGCTCGTTAGGCAAATCTCTTGCCAACGATTCAATATCATCACCGCAAGTGGTTAGAGCTTGGCTGCACCGTGGTGGTTTAAGAGCCAATGTTTTAAGTACTGGAATATTAAGAACAGGCATGCAATTTAATTTGATCCAGAAAAGCACTAAATAGGAAAATTCTAAATAGTCCTTTATCTGGATCTTTTTATATCTATGTCTAGACCGTACTAGTTAGACAAAATCCTCAGCTAATACAAAGCGTTTAATATCACTAAACTCTTTATTAAAAGGCTGTGGTTGCTCGGTGTATTTTCCAGCCATGCAGTCTTTGATTATCTCTTCGGCTTGTTTTAGATAAGTGTTTTTATCTTCTGTTCTATCTGTTTTTTGCTCTGTCTGTGGTTGCTGTGTTTTTGTTTGGGAGAACAATAGCTCGTTAAGCGATTTAGGCGTGTTGGATTGTCCTTGGAAGCGCCATAAATCCGAAGTTTTATCATACGCGTAGTAAGGCAACAGCGTGGTGCCGTGTTTGGCGACAAAATCGATAGCGTCCAAAATAAACATCGCTTCTGCATCGTCTAAGAAGTAATTCAAATTGAAGCGAACCCAACCCGGTTTTACGAGTTTCTCACCTTGTTTCAATGCTACTTGAATACGCTCTGATTCCGTTTTGTCTATGCCTAAAAGCTGGTGGCCATATGGGCCAGCACATGAGCAACCGCCGCGAACTTGAATGCCAAATACATCATTTAATAACGCAGTGACAAAACCGTGATGTAAGTAGCCAAAATCGGTTTTAATTCGAAAAGCAGTAATCGACAAACGTGCTGCGCCAGCATGACCTAAGCGTTCAATGCTTGGGTGGTTTTGCCAATGTTTGTCGATTAACTGTACGAGTTCGTGTTCACGAGCTTCGATCGTACTGTCGCCAACGGCTTGCTTTAGTTGAAACACCAAACCGGCACGAATGGATTCTAAAATCCCTGGTGTGCCGCCTTCTTCTCGGCGTTCGCCAATGGGTAAAAAGGTATGATCCTCTGGCGTGACAAACGACACCGTACCACCGCCAATAAGGCTCGGTTTTTGGTTGCTGATAATGGCTTTTTTGACGACCAAAATACCTGAAGTACCTGGGCCACCGATAAATTTATGAGTGGAAAAAAATATCGCATCTTTAGCAAGCGTTGGGTTTAAACTAGGGTTCATATCAAGCGCCACATAAGGCGCGGCCGCGGCAAAATCCCAAAAAGCGAGGGCATTATAGCGATGCAGCAAGGTCGTGATTGCGTCTTGATTGCATAAAATCCCTGTGACGTTGGATGCCGCGCTGAAACTGCCGATGAGACGTTTATTTTGTTTTGCCTGTAATTGCTCTTCTAAGGTGATTAAACAAACGCCACCGTCTTTAGATTCTGGAATTCTTATTACCTCAATGCCCAGCTCTCGCCAAGGTAATTCGTTGGAGTGATGCTCATAAGGTCCAATGAAGACCGTCGTTTGGGCTTTTTCTTCGGTATTAAGTTGGCGTAAGCCTAATTGGCTAATTAAGGTATTAATCGCGCTGGTGGCGCCACTGCCACAAAATATGACTAAGTCTTCAGCTGATGCGTTGACGGCTTCACGAATTTGTTGGCGAGCTTGTTCACGAAAAGCGGTAGTTTGTTGACCTGTAGCATTGGCTTCAGTATGCGTATTTGCATAAAGTGGTAGGACGTTGTGACGAATAGCATCTTCGATAAAGTCTAAACTGCGACCAGAAGCTGTATAGTCGGCATAGGTTAGTGTTCTTACACCAAATGGCGTATTTATTTGTGTGTTTTTGCCGATGATACCGTCGCGAATGCGGGCAAACAAAGCCTCTTGATTTGATTGGTTTGTGGTACTTTGCTCTCGTGTTCTTTGATTCAAAGTGCTTTCTGCGGCAGCAATGGACATAACTCTTTCCTTATTTGGCTTGCCGCATTAATAAACCTGTTATCACTCATTGGTTCACACTGGGCAAGGGCAACTGAGTTGTCCACTTGATTTGCTCCATGGCGAAGTTTGAGGTGACATCGGTTAATGCGGTGGCACTAATTAATCGTTTATAAAATTTGTCATACGCTGGGATGTCTTTGACCAGCACGCGTAATAAGTAATCGTATTCCCCTGCCATGCGGTAAAACTCCACCACTTCAGGAAATTCAGCCACGACGCGGGCAAATTCTTCTGCCCAATTTGCATCATGCTGGTTGGTTTTCACTTGAACAAAAACTGAGACGCCAAGACCAAGTTTGTCAGCATCTAAAAGCGCGACACGACGCTTGATATATCCAGCGTTTTCTAGCTTTTGAACCCGTCGCCAGCAGGGGGTTTTTGATAAGCCAACTTGCTGCGCCATAGACTCTGTGGAAATACTATCATCACTTTGAATTAAGGCAAGTAGTTGCAAATCTATCTCGTCTAAGTTCATTTTGTTCTCTTTATTGTTTAGTTATTAGATTTTAATTTCTTATTGTCGTGTTTTTCTTAGCTTGCTGCAATCAGATTCCTTATCCTTGTTTAATTTGGGAATTTGGTTTTTCTACGTAGCAGAAAAAAATTTATAAAATGATGATTCTATTTAAAGAAAAAGTAAAAAATGAGGTATTAACCTTTTGGGGAGTGATCTTTTGGAATGTTTTTTAGAACAAACAGTCCTATTTGCAGTGTTAAGTATTCACTAGGGGTTTTCCTAGCACGTAAATTCATTTTGGAGCTGTTAATGATGACGATTAAAGTTGTTCGTGGTGTGGGTTTTACTCTATTTTCAGGGTTAGCATTTTCAGGGTTAGCGATAGCTGCGAATCAGGCAGCAGTGTCAGATGAGGTTATTCTTAAGCAGCGTCAAGCGTTACAGGAAAGTACAAAGGGTCAAAGTGTTGGGCCGCAATCCCCGCGAGATATCGATGTGATGTTTGGCCGTAATCTTCAAACATTTGAGCAAGCGCCAGTTTCTAGCAGCATGAACCTGTGCAATATACATTTTCACAAAAATGCGGAACATAAAGGCGGTGAGTTTACTCAATATGCCGGTAATGGTGACGGACAAGGTTTTCAAACTGGTTATGTCTATTCGGGTCAGCTTACTCAGAGCGAGCTCAGGCCTGTGAAAAATGGTGCTATTTGTAAGGGCAAACATAGCGAGCTTTTCCCTGGAGATACGATAGAAGTGCATTATGTGTATTCCACGGCTCAGGTAGAACCTGGCCCAACTTTAGGGGCTTGTGTTGTCGAAGGTGAGCCGACGCCTCAGCTACGAGTGGAGGCGCAGGTTTATGTTATGGTAAATGATGATAAAGCTCTTAACTTTGATGATTTAACTGCTAGCGATGTTCGCAATGGTTTTTTTCAAGCAGCCAACATTCCTAGTAATACGGGTAATCCAGTGACTTATGCTGGTTCAACGACTGGCCCTAACTACAATGAAAAAGCATCGCCTTATCAAGTAACGTGGAATGTTCGACCTAAAGTCGCTAAGGTCGATATTCAATCTGTTGGTGACTGGTGTGATAGTGACAATGTCTACGAAGAAGATCACGCTCATGGCGTGAGAAACTTGGTAATCAATCCAGACTTACTATCAAATAATGCTGATGCAAAGTAGACAAAATCAGCATTAATTCAAACGCTAGTCCTGTCTAATTTTCATATAAAGCCCTCTTTTTAGAGGGTTTTTTGTTGTTTTTTAAAGATTTTTTTGCTTCTGGCAGATCTTATTGAAATGGTGTCTATCTCGATCTTGTGAAATGTTATATCATAACATTAAAATCTTGTAGGAGAGAGTTATGGAAAGTATGCAAGGCAAATTGCCCGTTACGGTTTTATCTGGCTTTTTAGGGGCAGGTAAAACGACGGTTTTAAGTCATATATTGAATAATCGTGATGGTCTAAAAGTCGCGGTGATTGTAAACGATATGAGTGAAATTAATATTGATGCAGCGACTATTAAGCAAGAAGTGTCGTTAAATCGCAGTGAAGAAAAATTAGTAGAAATGAGCAATGGCTGCATCTGCTGTACTTTGCGAGAAGATTTATTGATTGAGGTTCGAAAGCTTGCCGAAGACAATTGTTTTGATTATTTAGTGATTGAATCAACTGGTATTTCTGAGCCTTTACCAGTGGCAGAAACCTTCACTTTTGCAGATGAAGATGGTGTGAGTTTATCGGATATTGCTCGTCTTGATACCATGGTCACTGTCGTGGATGCGGTGAATTTTATGAAGGATTATGACGCGGCAATATCCTTGCAGGAAACAGGCGAATCTCTTGGTGAGGAAGACGAGCGTAGCGTGGCGGATTTATTGATTGATCAAGTTGAGTTTGCTGACATCATCTTGATTAGTAAAACCGATTTGGTGAGCGAAGCGGAATTACGACAATTAGAATCCATTCTTCGTAGCTTTAATACTGAAGCGGAAATTATCCCAATACATCAAGGTAGAATAGAGCCTAAACGTCTTTTGGGAACCGGTAAGTTTAGCTTTGAAAAAGCGCAACAAGCCGCAGGATGGCTAAAAGAAATGCGTGGCGAGCATGTGCCTGAAACAGAAGAATATGGCATTGGTAGTTTTTCCTATTTGGCGAGACGACCTTTTCATCCTCAACGTTTTTTTGACTTTCTTCATAACATCGAAGTGTATGGGAAATTACTACGCTCGAAAGGTTTTTTTTGGTTAGCGACTCGTCCTGAATTTGCTGGTCAGTGGAGTCAGGCTGGTGGCATTGCGCATCATGGTTTTGCAGGTATGTTTTGGAAAGCGGTACCCAAGGATAAATGGCCACAAGATCCAGAGTATCTTGAGTCGATAGCAGAGCAATGGGTAGAGCCTTTCGGCGACATGCGTCAAGAGTTGGTATTTATCGGTCAAAATCTGAAAAAAGAGGCTGTGATAGGCGCGCTGGATGCTTGTTTGTTAAGCGACCAAGAATTGCTCGCAGGAAAAGCGGTATGGGCCACATTGCCCGATCCATTTCCTGAGTGGGAGGAGGTAGCTTAAGGTAATATTCCATTAACGAAAGAAATTAACATAAAGAACCCCAACTTAATCAAAATAGGGGCTCTTGTCTTTATCAATATCACGGTTCTCAGTTTGGGTTATATTGCTTAGATAGCAAAGTAAAGTAAGAGACTGCAATTTTTCTGACTTAATCAACAGAGTTTAGTGAACGATTAAGTTCAATCACTTCCGAGTGACTAGGGTTACTTCCTAATTTGCCAAAGTGCTCGGGTAACGTATCCCGTTTCAGAGGAGCTTCATCTTTCCTAGCAATTAACAGAGCTTCTTTCATCTCAGCTGCATTCCAATCACAACAGTAAGCAGGGGTAGAAGGTTGTTGACGCCATGATTCTGCCAATGAACCCGCATCTACAGGTTCAAATCCAACTTCGTTGACAAGCCCCATTACTAATTTTTTAGATGAAACGTCGTCGCCAGCGACTGCAACCCCTAATCTATCCAAGGCTCCTTCAGCACGGCCGAGATGGGCGAGTGAATAAGCTAGAATGTTATTAAATGCTTTGATAATCGGGCGTCCTAGTTTTCCCGAAACCCATAGACTTTCAACTTGACCTCTATCGATTTCTGGGATGCGGGGATCGCGTAAGCCTGGGTAATAATTACTCGTATCGATAATACTTACATTCTGCGGAACCTTCTCAAAAAGATTTTTAGGAAGAGTGGAAATAGCGGGGAGCGGCACTGATAATATAATCAGGTCCGCATTATGTACCGCTCCATATATATCGACAGCGATTGCCCCAATTTCATCAGCAAATGACTGAACACCTTCAACTCCTCGGGAATTAGAAACATTCACATCGTGTCCAATTTCAACACATATTTTTGCTAAAGTTCCACCAATACTGCCAGTACCTATAATTCCAATTTTCATCGCATATTACCTAAATGATTTAGTTTGGAGTAAAATACTCACATACTGTAAATACTGCAAGAACACACAAAAAAGTATGTTACATACTAAAAGGTAAGTTAGATGGAAGAGAGAGATTGGAGTTGTCAGGATCCTGAACAACGAATGATTTGGGCGAACGCAACCAGTGAGACTCTGCGAGTCTTGGAAGGAAAATGGAAAATCGTCATTTTATGTCAGCTATTTTCAGCGAAAGGACCTTTAAGGTTTTCGGAGCTTGAGCACAATATTGAAGGTATCAATCAAAAGATGCTTATCCAACAACTTAAGCAACTTGAGAAAGATGGCATTATCGAACGAACGGTTTACCCACAAGTCCCGCCCAAAGTTGAATATCATTTGACTGAAATGGGACTTGCTCTAGGGCCATCTATGGAAGCACTAATTGATTGGGCGTTTTTACGGCGCGAACAAAAAACATTTGAGCCGATTAAGTGGTCAAAGTAGAGGTTTTTTGTCTTTATCTTATTCTTCTTGGCCTTCGTTAATCGGCTCTAATACTTCTGATGTTTTATTTTTTAATCTATCCATTAATAGATGAATGTCTTCTTTTATCATTAGTAAAACTGGAATCAAAATCAGTGTAATCACTGTGGCAAACATGATGCCGTAGGCGAGAGATACAGCCGCCGGAATGAGCATTTGTGCTTGTCTTGAGGTTTCCCAAAGAATCGGAATTAAGCCAGCAAAGGTGGTGAAAGATGTTAGTAATACGGCGCGTAGGCGGCTGCGACACGCTAGGCTGATGGCTTTTTTGACATGGCTGGTTTCATGACGAAGGTCGTTGAAGCGAGACACGAGCAACAGACTGTCATTTACCACAACACCGCTGAGCGCAAGTATGCCGTTCAAAGAGAAAATCCCTAGCGCCAAGTTATTCATCCAATGACCAAGCAATGCACCAATGATTCCGAATGGAATCGCCATCATGATAATAAGCGGCTGCGAGTAAGATTTTAGAGGTATCGCCAAAAGTCCATAAATGATCAAGAGAGCGATGAGGAACATCTCCGACATAGATGACTGAGTTTTTTCTCTTTGCTCTGCTTCCCCAGAAAAATAGATCGAAACTCCGGCAAACTGACGCTTCATCTGTGGTACGACAGCTTTTTGCAAATATTCGACGACTTCTGTTGATGACATGGCATCTTTATCAACTTCGGCAGACAGATACAAAGAGCGTTTGCCATCAATGCGAATAATACGAGTCTCTGCGTCTTCTTGAGACAGTGTGGCAACCGTTGAAAGCGGTACGCGAGTACCGTCGTCTAAGACTATTTTGGTATTCATCACAGCGGCAGGTGATTCTTTTTGCTCGCTCGGATAACCCAAACGAACTTCGACTTCGGAATTGTCTCGCTGATATTTTTGTACCACTTGGCCATCAAAATTACGGGCGACTTGAGTGGCTAAATTGCTAGTGGATAATCCTAATAATCGGCCTTGATCTGTAAGTTTTAGGGTCAGGCGAGATTCAGTTGGCTCATTATTTTGCTCTATTCCCGTGACTGCAGGAAGTGTGGCTAATTGCTTTAATAGTTCTTCCATTGCACCGTTAAGAACACTTGTGTCATTACCGCGCAGCTCAACTCTTAACGCGTCAACCGTTTCACGGGCACTGCGAATTCGTAGGTTTTTTACTCCTTCTGGCATACCTGAAAGTTGCTGCCATTTACTAGCAAATTGCGCCGAGGTATAGGGTCTATTCTCGTCTAGCTCTATGCGTATATTGCCAGATTGGTCATCACTTGCCGTAACTTGAATGTTTTTAATGGCGACATCGCCTTTCGGTTTAGGAGCTTCTTTAGGTTTTGCCGAGTCTTTTGGTTTTTTGTCTGATTGCTCCATGCCGTTAGCTGATGGGCGTCGGCGCTCATCGCTATTAGTGCGCAAAGCGATGTCTGCTTGATAGGCATTTCGTTCAAGTTCGAATAAAACCTTGTTGGTTTGTCCATAGCTCACATCGTTGTACATGGTGAGTGTGCCACGCACTGTGTCTCCCGGAATTTGAGGGAAAAAACTCATGCGAATAGCGCCAGTGAATGGCATGGAAATAACCAAAATAAAGATAGCAATGAACAGCAAGCAAACCGCGTATCGGTAGTTGAGCGCTAAATCTATCATTGGACGATAAATGCGCTCGCTGAACCACTGCAAACCAAAATCTGCTCCTTGTTGAACCATGGCCCATGCTTTAGATATAGGGTTGGTGCGAGTCGATTTTTGCGTATTTATGTGGGCAAGGTGAGCGGGCAAGATAATTTTGGATTCGATGACTGATAAAACTAAACAAATAGCCACAACAGTAGCGAATTGAGAATACAGTTGCCCCAAACGACCTTCGATATTAGACAGCGCCCAAAATGCTGCGACAGTGGTAAAGACACCAAATAGCGTCGGAATGGCAACTAACATGGTGCCTTTAATCGTGTTGCCTATGGTGTCGCCTTCTTTAGACCTGACAGTATAGACACTTTCCCCAACGACAACGGCGTCATCAACCACAATCCCTAAGGCCATGATAAAGCCAAAGGTGGTAAACATGTTTAACGTTAGGCCAATGCTTTCCGTTCCCATGAAAAATAAAGTACCGAAGAAGATAAAGGGTAATCCCATGGCAACCCAAAACGCCACAGTGACGTTTAGAAATATGGCGAGTAAGATAAAGACCAGCAACACACCTGTAATGGCGTTTTCTACCATCAATTCTAGGCGCTGATTAATTGATTCACTGCGATCATACCAAGTGCCGAGTTTTACATTGGCTGGTAAACGTCCGCTTTCTTCCCAATCTTGAATGACGGCTTTTGCTCCGATCACGGAGTTTGATATATCGCTGGTGCCTGTGGTTAGGACTTGAATACCTAAGCTGTTTTGGCGATTAAAACGTGATAAAACATAGTCATCTTCGTCAAATGTGTCGCGTATGTTTGCTATATCTCCTAGTAATATTTTCCCTCCAGACTGATTGGAGAGGACAGGAATACGTGCAAATTCGCTCTTTATATAGGCTTGTTCAGACGCGCTGATGGTTAAGTAAATATTTTCGTCTCGCAGTGTCGCCACTTGAGCTGGAGAGGACTCTGCGTTGATTGCTGTGGCAATATCGGACAAGGTGAGTCCGTAGGATTCTAGTTTATTTTTATCAATGTCGATCATGATGGTTGGATCTATCCAACCAGAAATAGAGGTAGCACTGACGTTTTCGTTTGACAATAAATCGGCTTCTAGTTCATCCGCTAGTTTTTGTAGAGTACGCCGATCAGCATCTCCATACAGTTGAATCCAAATGGAGTGTTCTTCGCGTGTGGCTTTGGATACGACTGGTGGATCGGCCTCGTCAGGAAAAGAAGAAATCTGATCCACCTTGTCTTTGACATCGTCTAGTAGGGTGTCTATGTCATAACCATCCAACATTTCGACAGTGGTGCTGGTAGATTTTGCCGTGGATGAAGTGGTCACCGTCTTGATGCCAGAGACACCTTGCAAAGCTTCTTCCAAGGGGATGGCAATGCCTTCTTCGTTTTCTTTGGCTGAACCACTGTCGTTACTGACAGAAATGGCCACACGGTTTGGGGTTAGGCTTGGAAAGGCTTCTTTATTCAACGAGCCCATGTTTAAAACGCCCAAGCTGATAACCAGAATTAGTAATAGATTCGCAGCAACTGGATTATTGGCAAACCATGGAATAATGCCTTTCGGTTGATCTATTGGGCTCATTGTTTTGCGCTCTTGTCAGCCGATGCCGAGGTATTTAATGACTTAACAAGCATGCCTTTCAAGTAGCTATTATAAGGTTGAACAAGTACTTGATAAGGCTTGTTTAGCATGGAGGTTGGCACTTGAATATAAACGTATTGAGAGTCAACAAAACGAGGCGTGGTTTCAAAGGCAGCTAGCCGACTATTTTGATCTATGTACCAGATTTCGCTCTTTTGGCTTAATGCTGTATTAGGTAGTCGCCAAAGGTTGTCGAGACGCTTGCCTTGAATGGATACTTCAACAAAAGCCCCTGGAATTAGCGCTGGGGTTTGATCGAGAGGATGGTCTAAGCTAACCAATAAGCTACGCATACGAGTCGTTTCGTCTACGTGTTGGTTGACGCTTAAAATTTTACCTTGCCATGTGTTATTGGCATCAATGCTTGATATTAAGGCTGGCCAGTTGTCTTTTAGTAGTGTTTTTGTGTCAGGAAGCTTTAACCAATCACTGTTGGATAAATCGATTTTAATTTCAGCTCTTTCAATACTGTATAGAGTGCCTACATCGCTTCCTGAACTTAAGTATGAACCAAGGGAAATATTACGAGTGATGATTAAAGCGTCAAAAGGGGCGGTCAGTTGAGAGTGTTTTAGCTTGTTTTGCGCATTATTGAGTGCGGCTTTTGCTGATTCTACATCAGCTTTAGCGGCTTCTAACTGTGGTTCTCGTAACACTAGGTCGGAATCTGGGGCTCCTTGAAACCCAGCTGCAGCCCATTCCGCTCTGGCTTGTTCACCTTGGCGAATCTCTTCTTTTAGCGCGAGCTCAGCGGACGCAAGCGTGTTTTTTGCACTGGCTACTGCACTGTTTAGCTCGCTGTTTTCTAGTTGGGCTAAAAGGTAACCTTTTTTGATAACTTGGCCTGATTCGAACTGATTGGAAATACTAATGACTTCACCACTTACCTGGCTTGTCATCGTCAGAGCATATCTGGGTTTTACAACACCTGAAGCCTTAATAGTAGCCGCATAGCTGCCAGTATTGACGGTGATTGTTGATAATTCTAGTGCTTGCTCTGGTGTCTCAGGGCGCGGTGTTTGCACTCGGTTTTGTTGTGTTTCAATCGCGTGCATAACATAAAAGTAGACACCCGCTATTGCAGCACCAGCCAATAATAAGGTGATCCATTGTGAAAGATATTTCATTAAGGTTTTACTCCAAGCCCGAGTGCGAGCCCCAAATCAACTCTGTTTGATAGGTGCTGATAAATTAAATTGTCCAATTGTGCTTCTAGGTCAAAAGCAGTAGTTTGCGCGTTGATTAAGTCGTTTAGTTCGACCAAGCCTGTGCGGTATTTTTTTTCATATTGAGTGAGGTTCTTTTTGGCGCTAAAAAGGGCTTCGTTAATGTGGCGGACTTGCTGTGATAGCACGCGTTCTTGCCCTAAGGTATTTTCTACTTCATTGACTGCTGTGAGTAAGGTGTCACGGTAATCCTGATAGGCTTGAGCCGTTTTTAGTTTGGCAATTTCTGCTGCGGCTTTTAGTTGTCCACCTCGATAAAGTGGTTGAGTGATTTGTGCTAGCAAAGACCAAATAGGTGAACCAAATAAAGCCGCTCTGGGTGAGGCGGCGGTTTCACTTAATGTTGCGCTTAGGCTGATGCTGGGAAGCATATCTTTATAAGCAACGGAAGTGTTTAGATCCGCAGCTTCAATGGCTAAATATGCAGCTTTTAGATCGGGTCTGCGTTGTAAGTTTTGCTCTGGTAAGTCGCTTAACGTAAGGCTGACGTCCGGATAACTTTGGTTGGCAATAAAGTCCAAGGCATCCGTTTTGCCTAGGTAAAGCTGCAAGTTACGTATTTCGATTGCGAGGTTTTCTTTATATTCCACAAGATCTGCTTTGGATTTAGATGTGGAAGTACGTGATTCGTCGAGCTCTTCTAAATTACCAAGGCCATTTCTAAAGCGTTTTAAAATTAGTTTTTCGTTGGCTTCTAAGAGTGTCAAGCGTTTCTGCTCAATTTCGATAGCGTGTTGTTTTGCAGTAATAGCGAGCCAAGTTTTAATTACATTGGCAACTAAGGTATCACGACTGGCTTGGTATAAGGCTTCGTCACTAGCAAGAGTTTTGGCTGTGGCTTGTTCTGCTTGGGCGAGTTTTTGCCATAAATCGGCTTCCCAACTAACGCTCAAATTGGCCTTGTAGTTGGTATCGCTACCTTCGGTTTTATTACCGGACAAACCAGCTTCAACGCTAGGCAGTGATTCGCCTTGCTGGCTTTTTAAACTCCATAAACTGGCTTGTAGCGTCAGCTGTGTTTTTTGCAAACTAGGGTTTGCTTTCAATGCTTTGCTAATTAAACCATCAAGTTGTTCGTCTTGAATTAAATCTGTTAGGTAGCTTACAGGCGCGACATTGTCCATTGTTTGCCACTGGGTGATTTTGCTCTCGCTTGTTGCATCTAGCTCCTGTTTGGCTAGTTCCGCATAGTCTTTGCGTTTCTCTGTATTGCTGCAGGCCGCTAATACTAGACTTAGGCAGAGCAATGCAAGATTTAAAAAAGACCTGTTGAGCATTTAATATGTCCTAGTAAAAGAGCTGAATCAGTAACGTTTTTTACGCGCTATATTCTTAATAAAAGAAAAGTAAGTCTTTGGATTATTGCGTTTTTAGATCAAGGCTTTAAGTGTATTTGCGTTTCTTTACAGTTGTTGGCTGTTTAGAATAGTGGCTGTATGTTTTCTAAAATGATGTAAAAAGGCCGTTACTCTTTTTGGTAAACTGCCGTATGGGTAAAGTAAATAAACCGGAATTAAAGGCAGCTGCCATTGTGGCAATACTCTGATTAAATCGCCTGGGTGGTGCTTTTCTCTCATGTTTACCATGTAATCTGGTAAGACACCTATTCCTTTTCCCTTTGCTATTTGTTCAAGTTGCATGGCGATTTGATCTGTCCATATTTGAGATTTTGGTATTTCAATGCGTTTTGTTCCATCTTCGGAGTGAAGTAGCTCTAAGTCTCCCGCAGGTTGGTAAAAGTGATGAAAATTAACCCAAGGAATGTCTTTTAGTCTCTCAATATCATCTACTGCGGGATTTTCTTTTAAAAAAGAACTTGAGGCATATAAGCCACATGTTAGATGTCCGAGCATTTCTTCTTTAAATTTAGACGGTTGCAAAGATCCTAACCAAACACCTATATCTGACAGTTCTAACTCTGCAAAGATTGAGGTGGTTTTAAGAGAAATACTAACTTCTGGGTGGTTATCAGCAAAATGAACAACTTCTTTTGGTAGCCAAGAACGAGCTAAACCGTAATAAGCCGTAATATTTAACTCCCCCATCACCGACTCTTGAAGAGTATCTACTGTTTTTTGAGCCAGTTTAGCGGCGTCTAAAATTTTGCAGGCATGAGGGTAGAAGGCCTTTCCAGCATCATTTGGAAATATTTTATTCGCTTGGCGTAGTAAAAGAGATTGTCCAACGCTAGCTTCGAGATGAGATATGCGTCTGCTCAATGTAGATTTAGAGACTTCAAGTTGTTTTGCCGCTTTTGTCAGATTTTCCGTTTCGATCAAAGTAGTAAAACTTTGCAGGTCGTTCATGTCGTACATTTTTGCATACCTATTTTTTTAAGCCAGTTAGTAGTGATAATTTCACATATCGGAACGAAATGTTCCGGCGCTTTAAGTCTTCATTGTGTGAGAATATAAGTGGTAATCAATATCATTTAAAAAGGGCGGTGAATATGATCAAGCAAAGGGGTTGTTGCCCTTTTAACTCATTATATATGTCAAAAAGGTTGTGTATGTCGCTTATTGTGACAGTGTCTTTTATTTTTTCTAGTCAGATTAATGCACAATTTGAGATCTCTCCTGATGAACTCGTACAAAGAGGTCTATTGGCGGGTGCAAAATACCCAGGACTTGCCAGCATTTGTGAAATTGATAAACCTCTTAAAATGGCAGGTGCACGATCCGGCGCTAAAAAACGCGTATTAACAGATGAAGAGCGAGTTCTGCGTGCCCAAAAAGCAATAATAGAACCTCGGCAAGTATTTGATAATTTGTATTTTGTTGGCAATCGCTCGGTAGCTAGTTGGGTAATTCAAACTTCTGAAGGTTTAATTCTGATTGATGCAATGAACAGTAACCGTAAAGCTGAAGAAACCTTAGTACCAGGTATTCGATCGTTAGGTCTGGATCCTAATGATATTCGTTATTTAATTATTACCCATGCTCATGGAGATCATTACGGCGGCCAAAAATATTTAGTGGATAATTTTCATCCTAGGGTCGTTATGGGAGATGCTGATTGGGCTGAATTAGAAAAGCCTATTCCAGAGATTTTTAACCCTAAATGGGATGCTGCTCCAACAAGAGATATTTCTATCAATGACGGTGATGTTATTGAACTCGGAGATACACGAGTTCAACTTTATGTTACTCCAGGGCATACCCTGGGGACAATGTCTTTGATATTTGAGGTTAAGGATGGCGACCAACGTCATACGGCTGCTTTATGGGGAGGAACTGGATTAAACTTTGGTCCAAATCTTGATCGTTTAAAAATGTATTCAGACTCTGCTGCTCGGTTTCAACATCTTTCTAAAGAGAAGTCGGTAGACGTGTTTTTATCGAATCATCCTACTCGTGATAACAGTGTGGAGCGTTTAAAAGTTTTGGCGAAACGTGTTCCTAATGAGCCACATCCTTTTGTTGACGCTAATGCTTCTGGGGCTTTTGAACTCCTAAGAGATTGCAGTCTAGCGCAACTGGTAAAAATTGAACAATACCAGCAGCGCGTCCAAAAAAACGCACGAAGTATATTTAACTAATTGTCTTAAGGTTTGTAAAATGCCATCAAATCGCTATTTTTTAATTTCTTCAGCTGTTGCTAATCTGTGTTTATTTTCTTCTTCTGTAGTAGCAGAAACCACAGAGTTGAATGAGTTGGTTATTACTGCGTCTGGTTATGAGCAAGCTACTACAGAAGCACCAGCCAGTATTACGGTTATTAATCAAAACGATATAAATCAGGGCTCATATAGAGACATAACGGAGGTGCTTAACCACGTCCCAGGGGTATTCGTAACAGGAGGTTCTTCTGGTAACGATATTTCTATTCGAGGTATGCCCTCTAAATATACATTATTGTTAGTTGATGGACGTCCGCAGTCATCTAGAGAGTCACAGCCAAGCGGTAGCGGTGGCATGGACCAAGAATGGTTACCACCATTAAAGTCAATAGAGAGAATCGAGGTAATACGAGGGCCAATGTCTACGTTGTATGGCGCTAATGCGATGGGGGGGGTTGTTAATATTATCACTCGTAAAACCACTGATGAATGGCATGGTAATGTGCGTATAGATGCATCGAGAGCAGAGAGTGATGAGTTTGGCGGCACTAGACAAGGAGCTATTTACCTTGCTGGCCCACTAATAGAGGATACGTTAAGTTTACGTTTAGGTGCTCGTGGTCTTTTTAATGAAGAAGATGAAGTAGCTCGCGGCGCTACAGAGAAAGAGATTCACAATTATAATGCACAACTTCGTTTTACTCCTAACGACGACCATGCTTTTGATTTGGATATGATGAAGAGTAATCAAAAGCGTATAACTACTCTCGGCAAATCAGCCGCTGCTAATGCTCGTACTGGTAGTGAAGCGAATAATGATAAAAGCTCTATAGCTCTCACCCATACAGGGCAATGGGGTAGTGTTTCAGAGACCTCTTATGTACAGCGTGAAAGTACCTATAACGAAGGTCGAGACATGAGAATAACGAATCTTGTGGTTGATAGTCGTTGGATTGTTCCGACTAATGATCACATTACAACGGTTGGCACAAACATCGCCAAAGCTAAGCTAACTGATGCTGAAAATGTTCTTGATTTAACAACGATAAGTAATGATCAATTTTCACTCTATGGAGAAGATGAATGGTTTGTTACTAATTCAGTCTCTTTAACCAGTGGAATACGAGTTGACAAGAATGAAAACTTTGATAGTCAAATTAGTCCACGACTTTATGCAAACTGGTTTTTGAATGATGTCTGGACATTAAAAGGAGGCGTTGCAACTGGTTATCAAACCCCAGAGTTGAGAGCAATGACAGAAGGTTGGGCACAAGAAAGTCGTGGGGGAGATATATATGGTAATCCTGACTTAAAACCAGAAACGTCGATTAGTAAAGAAGTGAGTGTTATTTACAGTAGTACTAACAAGATCATGAGTGCAACGTTATTTGATAACCATTTTGATGACAAAATTATGATAACAAGTTGCCCTGCATCTATCTGCGTTGAATCCGGTTCACGTTATAATATAAATGTTGATGAGGCTAAAACGCAGGGTGTCGAATTGAGTTCTGAGTTTCAGGTGACAAGCGATGTAAATATTAATGTCCGATATACCTATACAAAATCAGAGCAGCTGTCTGGAGATAACAAAGGACAGCCTTTGACTCAGATTCCCCTTCACTTGTTTGCTACAACTTTTAATTGGCAAGTAGTAGATCGTGTCAAGACGTGGATAGATTATGAGTACAGAGGAAAAGAGTCTCAGGAGACCGGCCTATCAAGTAATACAGAAACTCAAGCGCCATCTTATAATCTATTCCATATAGGGGTGCAGTATGCCATGAGCGATAACTTTACTGTTCAAGCAGGAATCAATAATTTAATGGACGAAGAGTTTGAATTTGATGAATACGGCTTTGTTGACACTGGTCGTGCATACTGGGCATCGTTGGAATATAGTTTTTAGACGTTTTTTATAGGTAATAGCTAGAGAAGGTGCAAATAAGTCTACTAAGCCTTAGTGGCGTGACCCGTATGCCTACATGGATGTAGGTAATTAGGGCAATGCAGGAGCAATTTTCGAGACAACTTCCCTAGGCTAATAGACATCGGTTCAAAATGAGGTAACTGTCAGATCAGGTCTGAGCTAGTACAGATCAGGCCTGAGCGAGTGTAGTGTTATCTACCTAACCAAAAAATTTTTATATCTTCGGCAAGTTTGCGGCCTTGTATAAAGCCTGCTTCAGCGGTATGAGCTCGTGTCTGAATTAGGAAAGGGTTATCTTCAAACTCAATGCGTGAAGGGTAGTCTGGAGTGATAAACATAACGTCACTTCCTGACTCTTTAAGCTTTTCAACCTGCATGAAGTAATGTTTATTGTTTATCGGCCACCCAGCGGTTCCCATGGGGGAAATGATTATGATCTTTTGGGCTCCTGCAGCAAATGCAATGCTTTTTGCTGAATGCAGCCCGCCATCTGTGTAGTAGCGCCCATCTATTTTTATTGGATCCACTAACCCAGGCGTTGCACTGCTAGCAGCAATAGCATCAAGCAGGCTAACACCTGAAAGTTTATCAAAGATTACTAATTGACCGCTTTCGCAGTCAGTAGCAACAACTTGTAATGCTCGCTCTGACCAATCCAACATAAAAATGTGCTCGGATATAATTTTTTTCCAAGCCAATGGTGTAAATGTGGTGTGCTTTTTTAGCAATATATCAAGAATATTCTCTTGAGATGAATTTGTGTCACTAGCTATTAGTTGAGACCAAAGCTCCAAAATACGATAACTTTCTATTGATGTTACAGACTGCCAACTGTGGGGTGTTGAGGCCAGCACTTGCATACTAAATAATTTATCTAGAGAAACTCCGCTATGAATCTGTGCGGCTAGAAGAGCTGACAATGAAGAGCCAATTAACACTTCGGCTTTTGATATATCACATTCCTCATGTTTCAGACCATAGACTAAACCTGTGGTCCAAGCCATACCAGCAACACCTCCAGCATCAAATACGACAGTACGTTCAATAGCGTGGTTTATGGTGTGAGGCATTGATAGGTTTCTCTATAATAAACAGTAGTTCGTCAATTCTTATTGCAGGTAAGAATGAGCCACCACATAAGAAGATGCTTGTGATGACTCATTTTTGGTAGCCTTAGTCCGCTGGTTTCCACGCAGAAAGCATTCCAAGGGCATTGTCATAGTTGCCTGTTGCTACGGCATCACGCATGAATTTGGCGTTTTCCACAATGATTTCTTTAGGTGTGGGTTCGCTATGCAAAATGGACATCGTCTCATTGAGGAAGTCTTCTAGAGGCATAGCGTGGTCGTCATTTTCCTGACCGAATAGTGTTGTACGAACACCAGGAGGAGCTAACTCTATGACGCGTACAGAGGTGTCGGCGAGTTGAACGCGTAAGCCTTCGGTGAACGCATGAACTGCTGCTTTAGTAGCACTATAGGTTGTTGCTATTGGAAACGGTACAAATGCTAAAGAAGAACTAACATTGATAAGAGTGGCGTCTTTTGTCTGCGTTAATTGCGGCAAGAACGCATAGGTCATACGGATGGTGCCTAGAAGGTTAATGGTGACAGACTCTTCGGCAGTTTTTAATGAATCTGCTTTCACAAAATCATCGCTCAACATAACGCCAGCGTTGTTGATAACAACATTCAAATCAGGGTAACGCTCAGCGACTAGTTCACTTGCTTGGACAATAGATGCAGCGTCCGATACATCTAGTTCGATGGCTTCGATACCCGGGTAATCTGTAGTGATTTGTTGAAGCAAAGCTTTTCGTCTTCCAGCAATGATCACCTTGTTTCCAGCTTTATGAAAACGTAGAGCTAGGCCAAGACCTATGCCTGAAGTTGAGCCAGTGATAAGAATCGTATTACCTGTGTTTTTCATGGGTTTCTCCTAGTGAATAAAAAGGGTAAAATAATAAACGGACAATCCTCCGCTTTTTTTGAAGAGTAACGGACAGCTGTCCGCTTGTCAAAATAAATTTATCATAAGGAGACTATGTGGATAGCCCTAAGCGTGCTGATGCTGTTCAGAACCGAGAACGTATCCTAACGGTTGCACTTGCGGAGTTGATTAACTCTGCTGAAACACCGCTGAGTGCCATTGCCAAGAAAGCAGGTGTCGGACAGGGAACTTTTTACCGACACTTCCCAACCCGTGAAGCATTGGTCATTGAGGTATATCGTCACGAGATGTCGCAAGTGACTGAGTTTGCAGAACACCTTCTTAAGACGGTTCCGCCCAGCCAAGCGTTAAGGGAATGGATGTACCGTCTTGCCGAGTACGCCATAACGAAAGCGGGTCTGGCGAACGCAATTCGTCAAGTAACGAGTTCGAAAGATTGTGCTGGGACGGGAGGTTACGCATCAGTAATCAATGCAGCACAAATGCTTCTAGATGCTAATGTGGAAGCAGGTACTATCCGATCAGGAATTACAGCTGACGATTTTTTTCTGGCAATTGCAGGTATTTGGCAGATCGATGCTAGTGAAGACTGGCGACCACGTCTTACATGGCTCATGGATTTGGTTATGGAAGGATTACGACGCGGCGCACCCGCTCAAAATTCTTAATCAATAACATTTATGCGGAATATGGTTTTTGTTAGGTAGCGAAGAATATTGCAAACTGTTAAGTGTTCTAAGTAGAGATCGAAGGACGACGCTTTATTCCTCCGATCTGCTTACTTTTTAGATGTCAAAGATTTTCATCGTGTACTTGTTGATTTTGCGATTAACTCGATGGTTATGCAAATTGAATAACTTGCCCTTTATTAGGGTTAAAGAAATCATTTCCTTTATCGTCTACAACAATAAAAGCTGGAAAGTCTTCAGCTTCAATTTTCCATATTGCTTCCATACCCAGCTCTGGGTATTCAATGCACTCAATACTTTTTACTGAGTGCTGAGCTAATGATGCGGATATTCCTCCAATTGACCCAAGGTGAAAGCCGCCATGTTTTTTACATGCTTCAGCAACAGATGGTCCACGATTCCCTTTCCCAATCATCACCATCGATGCACCAACTTCTTGAAAGATATCAACATATGGATCCATTCGTGCGGCTGTAGTCGGGCCAAGCGAACCAACAGCATAACCATCAGGAACTTTAGATGGACCTGCATAAAAGACAGGGTGGTCTCTTAAATATTGAGGAAGCACTTCGCCTTTATCTAATCTTTCTTTTAGTTTTGCATGAGCTATGTCTCTAGCAATAATAATGGTTCCATTTAAACTCACCCTAGTGCTAACTTTTAGAGCACTAAGTTGCTCAAGAATTTTTGGCATTGGTACATTTAGATCAATTGAAACCGCAGTACTGCCTATTTCTTCATCGGTTAAATCGGGTAAATATGCGGCTGGATCGTCTTCTAATTGTTCAATGAAGATGCCATCTTTTGTTATCTTCGCTAAGGCTTGGCGATCTGCAGCGCAGGAAACGCCAATACCAACTGGACAAGATGCACCATGTCGAGGTAAGCGAATGACTCGAACATCATGACAGAAGTATTTTCCATCGAATTGGCATCCAATGCCAAACTTCTGAGTGAGCTCTAGTACTTCTTTTTCTGCTTCTAAATCTCTATAAGCTTGTCCATACTCGCCACCACTTGTTGGTAGCGTATCAAGATAGCGCGCTGTTGCCTGCTTCACCGTTTTAAGTGTTGACTCTGCTGAAGTTCCACCAATAACAATTGCTAAGTGGTAAGGAGGGCACGCTGCTGTGCCAATTTTCTTAAGATTTTCTTTTAGGAACTTCATTAAAGAATCATGATTAAGTAGTGCTTTGGTTTCCTGAAATAAGTAGGTTTTATTTGCAGAACCGCCACCCTTGGCCATGAATAAAAATTCGTACTCATCACCTTCTGTGCCATACAAATCAATTTGTGCTGGTAAGTTGTTCTTTGTATTGACCTCTTCGTAGAGGCTTACTGGTGAAATTTGAGAATAACGTAAATTAAGTTGCGTAAACGCTTCAAACACACCTTGAGAAATGTAGGCTTCATCTTCACCATCAACCCAAACATTTTTGCCTCTTTTTGCTTGGATGATAGCTGTTCCAGTGTCTTGGCACATTGGCAAAACACCACCAACGGCTAGCGCAGTATTTTTTAACATTTGCAATGCGACAAAGCGATCGTTCTCTGATGCTTCTGGATCATCAAGAATATCTCGAACTTGTTTAAGATGAGATGGTCTGACTTTATGAGATATTTCTTTAAACGCTTCCTTAGTAAGTAACTTAATGCCTTCAGGATCTATCTTTAAAATATTTTTTCCATTAAAGCTTTCTACAGAAACATAATCTGATGTTAGCTTTCTATAATTTGTTTCAGATTTTCCTAAAGGAAACATTTTTTTATATTGCATGGCCAGCCTCAAATGATAGTATAAAAATTAAATTTCTTTATAAGGTCAGTTTTGTATTTTTAATTTTTTAAATGAATTATTAATGCATCTATCTATTGTTGAAAATAAGAGAATGAGATGATTAAGCTTTAGTTGATTTTAAATTATGTTCATTTGATAATGGAAATGCTAATAAAGCATCTCTCTATGCAAAATAGGTATTGGAAATGGATTCATTGTGGTTAGAAGATTTTATTGCTCTAGCAAGTTACAAAAATTTTTCACGTGCTGCTGAGTTCAGAAATGTCACTCAGCCCGCATTTAGTCGAAGAATTAAGTCTCTAGAGGAATGGTTGGGTGTTGAATTATTTGATAGAACATCTCAGGGAACTAACTTGACTGAAACTGGGCATGAGATGCTGGCGTTGGCTCAAGACCTATCAAGTAGGCTTTATTTTTTTCGTGAAAGAGCGAGAGAGCTAGGCAGTAAAGAGCAGCATTCATTGCAGTTTGCTGCTACATACACGCTCTCTTTTACGTTTTTTCCTAAATGGATTAGAAGCTTGGATAGTCAAGCATCGTTTGAAGCTATTAAGTTAACAACAAACAGTATGAAAAAATGCGAAGAAATGTTAATAGATAGAGAAACTGATTTTTTACTTTGTCATGGTCTGGAAAATGTTGATAGTTTATTATCAGAAGATCAGTTTATGTATAAAAAAATTGGAGATGATGAACTAATTCCGGTTGTCGGATCTGAATTTTTTATTGATACAAAAAAAATGGTCGAAACTAAAATTCCATTTTTAAGGTACAGTGAAGAGTCTGCATTAGGTCGAATATTAAAAGAAAAATTAAAAAGTAAAAAAAAATGCCCAAAATTAGATGTTTTTTTTGAATCTCATTTATCACCCGTGTTGCTTTCAATGGTTATTGAAAATAAAGGTATTGCTTGGTTACCTAAATCTATAATGGAAAACGAACTTAAAAACGGAAAAGTGAGGATATTATTAGATGAGGGTTTTACAATCCCTGTTGATATTAGATTGTATAAATCAACTAAAATAAAAAATGATTTTAGTGAAAGTTTCTGGGAATCATTATGATGAAATATAGCAATATAGATTTTAAATTTTGAAAACATCTCTATTAACAAGGTCTATTGGAACATTGCCATTCAATGCTGAGCAAAGGTTGTCAATCGCTTTGACTGCCATTGCCCGTCTTGTATCATGTGTTGCTGAGCCTATATGAGGTAAAGTGACGACATTGGGGAATTCAAATAATTCGGAGATTTCTAAAGGCTCTTTGCTATAAACATCTAATCCTGCGCCCGCTATTTTATTATTTTTTAACGCGTTTATTAGATCGTTTTCATTAACAATCGCGCCACGAGAGACATTAATTAAAATGGCGTTTTTCTTCATGATGTTAAATGAACTCTCGTTGATCATATTTTTTGTTGAATCTGATAAAGGAACAACTGGGCAGATAAAGTCAGCTTCTTTATATAAGGTTTTTAGATCTACATGTTTGGCGTTTAATATTTTTTCTTGATCTTTATGTCGTGTTCGGCCGCTATAAATAATGTTCATGTTGAATCCAAATCTTGCACGACGAGCTATCGCTTTACCTATTTTTCCTAAACCAATAATGCCAATTGTTTTCCCGTGAATATCATAACCAAATAAAGAGTCACCAAATACAGAACTATCAATTGGTTTTTTCCAGTTATTTGATTTTGTCCATTTATCTAGTTCAGGCACTCTTCTAGCTGTTGATAGTAAAAGCGCAAGAGCAAGATCTGCAGTTGTTTCGTTTAGTACATTGGGGGTGTTTGTTAGCATTATTTTTCGTTCACTTAGATATTTCACATCACAATTATCATATCCAACTGAAATATTTGATATTACCTCAAGATTCTTCGCTAGTTTTAAGGAGTCGCTATTAAATTCACGACCGCCACCAATCACCCCGTGAGTTTCTGATAGAGCCTGTAAAAAATTACTTTCTGCATCAATTGCTTGATCATCTATCATGGTGACCTTAAAGTTCTTAGCTATTTTTTTGGCCAGATCTTTAGGTACTCTGTTGTAAATCAGAATTTTCTTTTTCAAAATTGCTGCTCCAATAAAAATTATAAATTTTACTCTAGTGAAAAAGAGGTTATTGGTGAAATGCTTTTTTATTATAGCGCTATGCATTAAAAGCAATATAAAAAATCAATATAAACAGGTATTTTGTATTTATTATAAAAATAAATTGAGGTCGAAATGAAGAATAATAGAGGTAAAATTTATCTTTTAGAAAAATGTGCTGACAGTTTCGAAGTGTTATTACTGTTGTTTGATTGCAAGAAGCGACCCTGTTTTGATTTGGTTTTTTTAAATGATCAAGAAAGTGAAGGATTTAAGCGGCTTAATTCTTTAGAAATATCTTTCCCTTTTGTTTGGACGGACAGGGGGGAGTATTTTTGTGGGAAAGAATTAGTCGATTATATATTGAAAGGGAATGATTTTGATATAAGTAGTTTAGAACTGTATTGTCTATATAAAAAGTATTATCAGCCCGAAGTAAGTGTAGATGATGTTGAGTTGACTGCGCATTGTCTAGATTTTTAAAGTTTTTGTGAATGTGAATGTGACTGTGGGGCAAGTGCCTTAGGCCAACCAAGCTTATTACGTTCAAGCAAGATCGAGTGATTACTTACATTCTTGGTTTAAATAAAGCCTGTTAGAGCAAGTCAATTAAATAATGTTATACGCAATGTGCTATGAGTAAGTTATCGAATTATTGTTTTTTGTATCAAAGCGTTAAATGTATTTGCGTTTCTTTGCAGTTTACCTATCTGGTTGAGAGCAAGTACAGGTAAAGCACTTATTTGTCGTAGTGTTATACCTGTATACCTTACGTCATCATAGGATAGTTTGGTTTACCCTGCTTTTGCCTGCTGTTCGAAGTTTTGCAAAATCATTGCCAAAGATTTGATTGCCCATTCGCGCCTTTCCATACTTTGTTCGCTGAAGTTGAGTCTAAAACAATTACGGTACTTTCCTGTTGCTGAAAATAGCGGGCCAGGCGCAAATCCAATCCCTTCCTCTCGGCAGCGTTCGACTAGCTTGACACTGTCAATGCTCGAGTGGAGTTCCACCCAAAGAATGAAACTGCCAGCAGGGTAACTGACTCGTGTGTCGCTAGGTAAATAGGTTTTTATCGCCTTAAGTAAATGATCTCGTTGTTGCTCGTAGTCTTGTCTCATTTTGCGGATGTGCTTAGCGTAGCCTCCTAAGCGAATAAACTTCGCAATGGCAAGCTGGGGAAGAACAGGGCACATAGAACTGCTGACATATTTAATGTGCGTTACCTTATCTCGATAGCGACCAGGTGCAATCCAACCTACTCGCATTCCAGGAGCTATGGTTTTGGAAAAGGATGAGCACAGTAAAACACGCCCGTCAGTATCAAAGGATTTGATCGTTTTTGGGCGAGGGAACTGATACGAAATGTCGCCATAAATGTCGTCTTCAATGATAGCAATATCGTAGCTTTGGGCTAGTCTATAGAGCTGTTCTTTTTTGTCTTCTGGCATTGTGTAACCCATTGGGTTATTACAAGTTGGGGTGACAAAAATCGCCTTAATGGGCCATTGGTCGAGTGCCAGTTCTAGGGCTTCTAAACTAATGCCTGTTTCTGGGTGCGTCGGGATCTCCATCGCTTTAAGATTTGCCGCTTTGATTGCCTGCATGGAACCGTAGAAGCTTGGCGATTCTATGGCAATAATATCGCCAGGTTGTGTGACAGCTCGTAGGCAGACAGACAGCGCCTCTTGGCAACCTGATGTGATCACTAAATCATCAGGGTGTAATTGGCAGCCTGATGCCACTGCAAGACGACAAAGTTGTGTGCGCAACTCTTCTGTACCTCGGATATCAGCATAGCCTAGTCCTAACTCTGGCTTTTGTTTTGAAAGGTCGGCCAAGGTTTTCAGTAAGGGTTTTAGTGTCGATGCTTTCATATCAGGCATGGCATGTTGTAATTGCACGCCTTTGTTACCACTGCGATTCATTAACATATTTAGCACTTCTTCCCATTGGGATACTTCCAAGGGGCGTTGCGGTGGCCTTGATATACTGGGCAAATTATCTTTTTTGCTAGAGCAAACGAAGTAGCCTGATTTAGGTCGCGCTTCCACAAGTAGTTCTTGTTCAAGTTGTCTGTAAGCTTCTTGTACAGTGGAAATGCTGACGCCATGTTCTTGAGCTAATTGACGCACAGAGGGTAATTTATCCCCTGACTTATAAAAGTCATGCTGTATGTGTTCGCGTAAGCGATTAGCGAGTTTTTGATAAAGTGTCATCTTGCTCCCCTTAAAATCCTTCTTGGTATCTGTATTGATTATAAAGCGCAAATCCACCTCTTATTACCATACAGATTTTGAGTTATTCTGCCATACAGGCGAAAATAACTGTAATCTGTATGTTTGATAAAGTGATTTTCTGAGTCTGTATTGTATTTCTGTCTTCTTTTAAAGTGGTTACTCATACACGTAGCACTTGTAAAACTCTATCGGTGCGATTTAAAAGGAGAAAGTCATGTTAGTCGTCAGCTTATTTGTTTCTATTCAACAAAGTGTAGAGCGTTTTCAAACGCGTAAAAAATTGGCGTCTTTAACTGCTCAGCAGATGAAGGATATTGGCATGACAAAAGAGCGTTATCAGACAGAATTATCACGGGCAACTATGGTTGGTCTTGTGCGAGATGTGCTGTTGTTGATCAAAAATGGAGGGCGGATGTCATGATAGACTTATCTTTTTTCTTGGCGCTTGCCATGTTTGCTTTTGTGACTTCCGTGACACCTGGCCCGAATAACATTATGTTATTGGCGTCAGGTGCTCAATTTGGTTTCCGCCGAACCTTGCCGCATATGCTAGGAATTGTTCTTGGTGTCGCAAGTCTGCTGCTGTCTACTTTAATGGGGCTTGGTGCGTTATTTACCTGGTATCCACCTCTATACAGCGTTTTAAAATGGGTTGGTTGCGCCTACTTACTTTGGTTAGCATGGAAAATTGGCAGTGCGCCAGTGGGAAATTTAGAAACTAAAAAGGCGCTATCTTCACCAATGAATTGGTGGCAGGCTTTGCTTTTTCAGTACGTTAATCCAAAAGCTTGGATGATGGCGATTGGTTGTGTCAGCTCGTTCGCAATTGCTGGAGATTTATATGTTCAGTCTGGTTTTTGGATGATAGTGCTGTTTGCTGCGATGGGATTTCCTGCTATTTCTGTGTGGGCATGGGCTGGCGTAAGTATTCGACGTTGGTTAACCGATCAAAAACGGCAACGACTATTTAACTTTTTTATGGGCATTGCTACGGCCTCTACACTATTACTGATTATCGGCAATTGACGACTGATAAAGGGGATATAAAGTGACAGAACAGCGAGAAGGAAAATGTGCCTCTAAGGATAACAAGTGGAGTCTTTATATCATAAAGACTCGCTTGAATACGCTTTATACGGGCATTAGTACCGATGTTGATCGTCGCTTTAAAGAGCATTCTGGCACTAGTAAGCGAGCAGCTCGCTATTTAAGAGGAAAAGGGCCACTGGAGTTGGTTTGGCATCAAGCAGTGGGCTCTAAGAGCGATGCATTAGTGTTGGAATATCAGGTGAAGAAACTGAATCGCCGCCAAAAATTGAGCCTTATAGAAGGAGATATAGACCTAGCGGCATTAAGCCATTCCTCTTGAAAAGAGACTAGCTTTTAAGAAGTAATATAAGCTTGTTTTTCCCGTCGATCATTCGTAGCATGGCATATATTTTGTAATGGCTTGCACTGGGAGGCAAGGAGCTATGATTAGTCATTTTGACCACATTGTTTTAACCGTGGCAAACATAGACAAAGCCGTGTCTTTTTATGAAACCGTGCTTAAAATGGAGGCCATTACCTTTTCAGATGAGCGCAAAGCTATGCGTTTTGGCCAGCAAAAGATTAACCTTCAATTGTTGGGGCAAGAGCTGCGCAATCATGCAATGGAAGGATCTGGCGATTTATGCTTGATCACCAATTGGAGCATGGACGAAGTGATTGATCATCTGAAAGCTTGCAAAGTGACTATATTAGAAGGTCCCGTGACGAAATCTGGCGCTCTAGGACCTATCCAATCAGTTTATTTTAATGACCCTGATAACAATCTTATCGAAGTCAGTGTTTATTTAGATAATGATGCTATACCCTAATAAGTAGAAGATATTTTTATTAGTTAAAAAATGTCTAGGCTACATATCATTGATACGTTTCATTAAGAAATTTTTTCGTTCTTTGAATTTTTCGCTGCTTACATAGCTACTAATATACGTTTGCTTTGATACAACTGAATCTTCGAAAATTGAATAATCATCCTTTGTTAAAGCATGTTTATTCGTCATTAAGCCATCACCTTTTCTAAGGAAAGTATTTAATTGTTTTTCTGAAAGGTGTTTTTTTAGCGCATTATAAAAGAAATAACCTATTGAAAAGTAGGGCATAAATCCATATTTTTCGGCTCTTTTTGCGACATCTGGTTCAAGAGGTCTTGTTTTTTCTTCTCCCGTTATAACCTTTTCTAGTAAAGGTACTTTTCCTGAAATGAATAGGCTTATTGTCCTTTTTTCGAAAATATAGTTAACAAAACCTTTTAAGGTGTCATTGATTATTTTTGACCCTTTTGGCGAGGCTATAAACCATGCTTCAATTGGTCGAGTAGGGTTTATCCTATGTACAAAGGTAAATAAATTACACTCTTTAGTTGCTTCAGGCAGCCATTCATCTAGTGGCTTTAAACAAAAAGTTGTTGCATCTGTCCATACGCCGCCATGTTTGCTTAAGAGATGTAGTCTTAATAGATCTGCTTTTGTTGGAGGAAGGCAGCGAATTGAAGACAATTGATGCATTGCATGAAAATCAAATCCTAGAAATTGTTCTAAGTTGCTATCATTTAAAAGATTGACTTGATAATTAGGATTAAGTTTTTGCCATGACTCAACACTTAACTTAACCACTTCAGGGGCATTTTCAAAACCTGAGTCCCAAAAAATCCAGATGATTTTAGGAATGTCAGAAGATTCGTTAGATGTGTTTGTTGGCTCAAGTAAAGAGTCTAAAGAGTGTTGAGCTTTTTTTATTGCGGTATCTTTGAAATTTTTACTATGGAAACTATGTTCTATGTTTATTTCGGATAAATGATTGTAAAGTCGATTGAAAAAACTATACTTTTTTCTGAGAGGAAATATTTCTCTGTCTAAAGACTTTATCTGTTTTGAAAATCTCATTGTTAACGACTCTTGGTGTTAATTAATTAATCGATTATTGGGCCGTATTTTACTTATTGTGTTTTGGGCTGTACAGCGAATCTGTGCACATACGACCCGTGTAAGATGCACTTAAAGAGGAATTTTCAGATTATTCCTAAGCCTCGAGAAGCTTTATTATGTTATTTAAAACCTCTTGATACGGCATTTCTTCATACACACCAAACCCGCTAAGTTGGCGGGCTTTTACTTTGGTGAAAATGGGTTGTGTCAAACCCGTTAAGAAGCGCGTAATCAATATCGCTGTGACTTGAGTCCCTGGGCTTTTGTTTCTAACATGTTGAGCGAACTCTTGAGCATACTTTGCTAAATTATTCCATTTCCCAACATCATCGTTTATTCCGGTTGGCTGGGCAAAGACGAGAATTTTTCCGCGACAAACCGAACAATGGCCGCAATATTCTGGTGAATTTTGATCACCAAAATATCGAGCTAGATTATTATTCAAACAGCGATCTAATTGAAAGAAACGAATCATGGTAGCGATTCGTGCAACTTCAGCACTTTGTTTTTCTTCCACATATTGATGCAATTGGTTTGCTAATGTCTGATGGTGAAAATGCTCGCTATGGACTTGATACACTTCAGTCAGGCCTTTGCTTTCTAGCGTCAGAACATTGTGATCCGCTGCAAATTCCAAGACTTGCAATACGTCGCCTCGTGATAAGCCCGCTTCGTTAAATAGCTTATCAAAATCAGGTGTGCCCCAGATTTTCTTGTATTGAATGCCTTTTAGAATTGCTTGGTAGGCAGATTGCCACTCGGTTGGGATTTGGTTGGCAAAAGCGATTCTATCGCCTTCCCATTTAATTTTGATATCCGCGTAAAAACTGTATTTTGGCGTGAGCGCACCGAATAATTCGAGCTGCACCAATAAGGTTTTGAGCGGTAAAGAGCGAATGTTGGTTAGATTGGACAATCCGTACAGTTGTGTTTCCCATTCGTATTCAACTGTTTGCTCGGTAATGCAACGTAGTAAAGTGTCGATGTCTTGCGACTCAGGTGTGTCACCATAAACAAAGTTTTCTAGGGTGCTTAAACCTTCCAAACTGGCGAGCATTACACATCGGCTCGGTTGGTTATCTCGCCCCGCACGGCCAATTTCTTGGCTGTAGTTTTCGATTGATTTGGGTAAATCAAAATGCACGACTAAACGAATATCCGATTTATCGATGCCCATGCCAAACGCAATGGTCGCAACGATAATACGTGTTTTACTATTCATAAAGTCGGTTTGAATAGCGCTGCGAATATCACTATTCAAGCCTGCATGGTAGGCGACTGCTGAGTAGCCATCGGCTTGTAGAGTGCGAGCGACATCTTCGGCCGTTTTCTGCTGAGTCACGTATACAATGCTCGCGCCTTGGGTATCGTTGAGGATATTTTTTAAAGTGTTTAGCTTTTCATGCCGTTGTATTGGGATAAGATCAATATCTAAGTTGTGTCGGTAAAAGCCAGTTTGCACTATATGTTCAGGGTATATGGCAAATTTTTGCGCCATGTCTCTTTGCACTCTGCGTGTCGCCGTGGCAGTTAACAGTAAGACTAATGGAATGGCCAACTCTTGTTGATAAGAGGGCAGTTTTAGATAGTCCGGACGGAAGTTATGACCCCATTCTGAAATACAATGAGCTTCGTCGACTACTAACATAGAAATCGGAACGCGCTTGATAAAGCGACGAAAACGTTCGTTTTTAAAGCGTTCGACCGAGATCATTAAAATTTTAATAGCGCCACTCTGTACTCCAGACATAACAGCTTGGCTTTCATCTTTGCTTTGACTGGAATCTAAACACGCCGCAGGAATGCCTTTTGCTTTTAAAAAAGCTAATTGATCGTGCATTAAGGCAATTAATGGCGAGATTACTAGTGTCAAATTAGGCAGTTGAGTTGCAGCGAATTGGTAACACAAGGATTTGCCTGAACCCGTTGGAAAAACCGCAAGAGAAGAGTGACCGGTCAGAAGCTGTTCAATAGTTTGCTGTTGTCCTTCACGAAATTGGTCGAAACCGAACAAAGAATGAAGTGAGTGTTCTAGATGTGCTGTATTTGAAGGTATCATCGTGAAATTTGCCCCCATTCTAATTCGCAATTTTTTAGTTCGTTTAAGTGATTTATCCAATAGTCTTCACTGCCAAACCAAGCAAAAGCTTTGGTAAAAGCAGGGTCATGCCAACGGCTTTGTAGCCATGCAGTGTAACTAATGACACGCACACATTTAAAAACATCGACTAAATCCAATTCACGAGTTTCAAAAGGCAAATAGGTTTCGTAACCTTCAATGATTTCGCTTAATTGTTGTCTTGGATTTTCTGTTTGAGTAATGTGTAACCATAAATCTTGAACGGCAACGCCATTTTGGCAATCATCAAAATCTAATAAATGAAATTGGTCGTCGTGCAACATCAAGTTACTGCGGTGGCTGTCTCCATGAATTGGACGCAACTGAGTTGGCCAATAACGCTTAATGCTGCTCTCGCACATAGCTCGCAGCGTAGCGATTTGTCTAATATAAATAGGCTTGAGCTTTTCTGGCAACTGTAATTCTTCTGCTAGTTCTGAATGCCCAAATAAAGTACGCCCCGTTAAAATTTGATTAGCTGCATCATCCATTTGTGATAAAGGAGAGACACTGATGCGCTCTTTAAAGGGAGTTGTTGATAGAGTTTGGTGAAGCTGACCGATGAGTTCGCCAATTTGATAAAGCTGATCAAGGTTGTCTGCTTCAGGGTGTTGCCCAACTAGACGTGGAGACAAGCAAAAATACATGTCGTTATGACGAAGCAAACTCTCACCATTAAATTCCAATGGGGCAACAACAGGAACGCCTGCGGCTTTGAGTTTTAATAATGTTTGGTGTTCTTCTCGAATCTGCGCTTCGTTCCAGCGTTCAGGACGGTAAAACTTTGCAATGAGAGGAGACGCATCTTCAATACCAATCTGATAAACCCTGTTTTCGTAGCTGTTTAATGGATAAATTCGAGAGTCACTCCATAGTCCTGTGGACTCTACAGCGTCTAAAATGGCATCTGGAAGAAGGGACGAAAAAGAATGAGTAGCCGTCATAATGGATGCTCTGATATTAAAGAATAAAAATGTGTCAGTGGCTCTAACGCCAATTTGAAAATTAGCGCATGACCATAACGGTGTGAAGGGATTATAGCAAGCCGAGGCGTTTTTTAAGTGTGTGTTTTTGAGCGTCGGAAAGAGGCGTTGCTTGTCCTGATTGGATCAGACGATTCCATTGTTTCCAAGATTTAATGGCTTCTCCGACATGGTCTCGAGCTAGATATTGCTGAATCTCTATACGGAAAGAGTTAGAGACCGCTGCAGGGTTGGCTTTTCCAAAGGTTCGTAGGCGGATAAGCGTGCGCTTAAATTTATCAGCCAGCTTTGAATTATCTGAGTTGTTTGTCATCATGTTGGTTAGGCATTTTAAATACTCATAGTAGTATTCGACTTTTTCATGACTTGTTTCACGAGTCAGTCGAATGACTTTTGAGTAAGCCTGTTCGGCCGTTGGCCAATCATTTAATTGCATACTGATTTGAGCAAGTCGAAGAGCGCGTTCTGTAGAGCGTGGAGAGACTTCTAAAACACTACTCATGATTGCTTGAGCATCTTCTAGATTGCCTAAATCTTCGTGTGCGTCGGCAAGTAAATCATATGCTGATAAAAAATGACGACTTAAGCCAATAGTATGCTCTAGTTTTTTTATGGCGGCAGCGACTGTGCCGAGTTTGAGTTCACATAATGCAATGCCGTAATGTGCCCAAGCTAGGTTTTTGCTTTTTTGAATGATAAGCATGTAGTGGCTTTTGGCGTCTTTGTATCGACCTCTAGCATAGAGTGATTCGCCAATGATTTTTAAACATTGACTAGCAAAATGAGGATATTGCACCATGACTGCTTTAGCTTGCGCTTCCATTTTTTCAAAATCATTTTCTTTTCTAGCCGTGTTAATCCCTTCAAAGGTTTTCTTTTGTTTTTGGACTCGCTCAAAGCGCCGGAAAAAAGCAGCGGGCGGAAAGGGTTTAACAAGATAGCTATCTGGTTGATATTCCAGCACGCTGACAACACTTTCATATGCTGTGTCGGCAGTAATCATGATAAAAATAGTGGAATGGTCTTGAGAGTAGTTCTTGCGGGACGTTTCTAAAATTTGCTGGCCGTCTATGCTGCCTCCAAGGTTATAATCGGATAGTACAACATCATAAGGCCTTTCTAGAATTCGCTTGATAGCAGATTGTCCAGAGGGTTCTACATCTATATTGGAATACCCCATCGACGTCATTAAAGATTTCAGCATCAGTCGCATTTCACCGATATCTTCGATGATCAAAACACGCTTTTTTGATATGTCGACAAGTTCTTGATGGATATCGTTTGTGTTTTCAACGCCAAGGGCGATTACATCTGTCAAAGGTACTACCTGACTTTAATAAGCTTGCGAAAAATCTAGTGTTTTATTTATATCATTTGAAAAATTAAAAAACTTATAGTAATCGTTATTAATAGTTAAGATCTGTAATATGATGATTTTTTCTATTAATTATCAATAAGATATGAGGAATTTAAATTTGTTACAGAATGTAAGTGTGTCTATTTCTTGATGATGAAATACACATCTTTAATGAGAATGATTGTATTTTTAATAGGGTGTAGTGATTGATTGTGTTTTGTGCCGAATAGATTGAGTGTAAAAAAACTCAAACATTTTTTTACACTCATTGGCTATTAAGATAAGCCTAATCGTTTTTTTAAGGTGAGTTCTTGTTCTCGTGATATAGATGATGCTTTTCCTGCTAGTATTAATTGCTTCCACTGTTTCCAAGATTTAATCGCGTCATCCCGACGTTCTCTATGAAGGTGTTGCTGAACCTCTACACGAAAGGAGTTTGACACAACGATAGGATCGTCTTTTCCTAACATGCGTAATCTTGTTAAAGAGCGTCTAAGTTTTTCTGCTGTTTGTGGTGGGTGATCTTCACCTTCTTGTATCGCAATCAGACATTTAAGATGATCATAATAGTGTTCTATTTTTTCGTGTTGGGTATCTTTGGTTAAACGAATGACCCGTGAATAAGCTTGCTCTGCTATTTTCCAATCTTTTAGTCTAACGCTTATTTTTCCAAGTCTTTTTGTTCTTGCTAGAGATCTAGGCGTGATTTCTAAGCTGGCTATCATCGTTTTTTGAGCCGCTTTGTGGTCGCCTAATTTTTCATATGCACTAGCAAGGTCATCATAAGCCGGTAGAAAGTGACGACTAATGCTGATGGCTTTTTCTAAGCTAGCCACAGCAGATAGAGGTTGTTTCAAGCTTAAGTCACATTGCGCTACGCCGAAGTGGGCCCAAGAAAGCTCCTTATTGTGTTTGATCACTCTCATATAATGAATTTTAGCTGTTTTATACTCTTGCCTTGATAGCAGTGACTCTCCAATAACCTTTAGGCATAAACTGCTGTATTGGGGATGTTTGGCCATGATAGCTTTGGCTTTGCTTTCCATCATCGCAAAATCCATTTTTTCTCGGTATTCATCAACTTCTGAAAAGATACTTTTTTGCAGTTTAATACGGCGTAAACGGCGGTGTAATGTCGAAGGAGTAAAGGGTTTTACCATATAGCTATCAGGTCGGTGCTCTATTGCACTGACGACGCTGTCATAACCTGTATCTGCGGTAATCATGATGAAAATAGTAGAGGGTGCGAGAATGTTGTTTTTTCGCGCGGTTTCTAGAACCTGTTGGCCGTTAATACGACCACCAAGGTTGTAATCGGAAAGAATAAGATCAAAACGTTTCGCCGCTATACGTTTGAGGGCACTTTGACCTGAGGCTTCAACTTCTATGTTTGTATAGCCTAATGAGAGCATCATAGATCTTAGCATTAGGCGCATTTCATTCATGTCTTCAATGATCAATACGGACTTTTTACTTATATCCTCTGCGACTGTTTCGTTATTTGCATTCGTCGTAAATGTGTCTGTCACTGGTTAGCTTTCCTCGGCATGAGTTCTTACAAAAGAACCCATAAAATTACAAATTGTTACATTCGCGTTTTATACCATGCCTAGTAAAGCTGCCCTAGTGTTTTCAGATTGATTTAACAATAAAAAGTTGTAATCAATAAGGAAGTTAAATTCTAGATTAGTGACTAATCTAATGCATCAAGTTCGCCGTCAGGACAAAAATGTCCATATGACCTTGATCACCATCAATCGGCTTAATTGGCTGAGCGCTGTGGAAAAACTTACGGTCGTTTAAGACGACGAATTCCCCTTTATCAAAATCGTGGCTGATGAGGGCAGGGCTGTTATTATCTAGATGAATATTGATATTGCCGCCTTCTATGTTATGGCGCTGCATGACATAAATTCCGATACGATCAAAGCCGTCCTGATGAATGCCTTCTGGCGCCACTTCAGCACTTTTATGGTCCGCAAAAATACGTAACTGATGCACTTCGATTGGTGTGCCATCTACCACACTGGCCATTTTCTGAAAGTGTTCAAATAATTCTACGAAGGCAGGATCTATGACTATGTTGTTATCAATTTCTTCATAGCTACGTACCACATTCCCTTGGAAGTGGTTGATGCTTTCATCTTGAACAAACGCTTGTGAAGGTAAACGCTTTAGCTGTCCTTGCTCGAGAGTAAAGCGGGAATAGCGGCGCAAACGGAATTCGCCATCTGCATAGGGATTTGCTGGTAAATGATCAAAAGAAGGTGCGAGGTGATTAACACTATCTGGTGTTAGTTGTCCTAACTCAAGATAGAAAGAGTCTGTTTTAAGTTTATTGGTGATCATGGTGATTATCCTCAATATGAGCATTGGCAGATTGTGCGCAACGCTTGTTTTATTTTTATTTTTATTTTGCTTTGTGAGCTTGTTTTCTAGTGTAGTAGGATTGTTGGAGATTTTTTCTGCTTTTTATGTGCAAAAAAATGATTTTTGGAGATATCTAATCTTACATTGTCATTTTTTGTGCATTGATAATCCAATTTTTAGGGGAGCCAAATGCATACCTAGAAATGAATACTTTTTTATATCAAGAATAATGTCTAAACAAAAAGTGTTGTTTTTTGCGGTATCGTTTTGCCAATAGCAACTATTGATGGATTTATCAGTGCGACTTTAGTCTTATGCGCTTCGTTTTGTGTTGACCTTCGGCTTACATAACTTAACACTGGAAAAAAATAATAATTAAAAGGAAGGAAAAGGCGATGGTGTATTTCCAGCTATTTGGTGTGTTTGGGCTTCTCGTACTTTTTATCGTTGGCTATGTGCAGGGCTCAGTTCCTGTGTCTTATGTTGGCGTTGGTATTTTGTTATGTGCTTTTTTGCTTGTTCCAAAACTGATTCGCAAAGCACCCTCTAATACTTCTCAAAACTCTGATACTAAAGATAATCAAACCTATTCTGAAGTGAGTAAAACCGTGACTCGTGCCACATCAAAGATGGCAATAGGGGCGGCAGAAGTGTCTCATTTTGTTGATACGCTAAGTAAAGACATACATCTTACCCGTGATGACAGTGAGCAAATTTCCCAAGCGGTAGAAACATTGTCAGGTACTGGATTGATGTTGTCGACTAATTTAGGTCAGCTAGCACGGACCATGAGTGATACGGCAGAATCGAGTCGTACCGCTCAAGTCGCCTTGTCACAAAGTGCCGATCAGATCCATGAATTAACGGGAAAGGTACAAACCGCCAGTGAGCAATTAGCCTTATTAACCAAAAGTGCCGATGATATTGATAGCATTACAGCGGTTATTAAAGGTGTTTCTGAACAAACTAATCTATTGGCACTCAATGCGGCCATTGAGGCAGCTCGCGCTGGTGAACAAGGTCGAGGCTTTGCGGTGGTTGCGGATGAAGTGCGTGCGCTGGCTGCTAAAAGCGCCGATGCCTCAGAACAAATTTCTAGCCTTTTAGCTGATGTTCGTCGTAATAGTGAACTAACCAACAATGAAATGTCATCGTTGAAAAGTCTCACTGAGTCTCTTTCGAGTACCTTATTGGGAGAAACGCAACGTTTTATTTCTTTAACGCAAGAGGTTCAAAATGCCTCTGCTGTTTTGTCTGAAGTCGAAAGTGCGGGAGAAGAGTTGGGCGCAGCCAGTACCCAGATTAATGGTTCTGTTTCGCGTATTAGTAGTTCATTACAAGATATTTCCCAGCGTAGCGATAAACTGTCAAAAGAGGCATCAGGTTTAAGTAATGGCGCTGAAATCGTTTTTAGGGAGCTGGATAAGGTTGATCGGTCATTGTTTTTTTCTGAATTACTTATGGTGGCGAAAAATTCTGCACAAGCCATTGGGCATCTATTTGAAGAAGCAATTGAAAAGGGCAATTTGACGCAGCAAGCCGTTTTCTCTAGAGACTATCAGCCTATCAATAACACCAATCCACAGAAATACAGTACTTCCTACGATGCTTTTACTGATCGTACTTTTCCGGCCATTCAAGAAGCGGTTCTAGAAAAATATGAGCAAGTGATGTTTGCTGGAGCGGTCGATGTAAATGGCTATTTTCCAACTCATAATAAGAAATTCAGTCAGCCGTTAAGTGGCGATTATGAAAAAGACTTGGTGAATAATCGCAGCAAACGCATTTTTAACGATGCAACGGGCAGTCGATGTGGCGCCCATACCGACAGCTTTTTACTGCAAACCTACAAGCGGGATACGGGTGAGATTCTCCATGATCTTTCCGTGCCTATTTTTGTCAATGGTAAGCATTGGGGCGGTTTTCGTATGGGGTTCAAATCGGGCGCCTGATTCAGAAGTGTTTAGCAATGAGTCATCTCTACTCGATATTTACCCAGTTGCGATAACTCAGATACGCTATAGTGACGGCCATTATTACTTTGTGGTGGTTTTGACAGATGAGCAAGTCGGAAAAAGTTGATAGCGGAATAAAAACACTCCTGCCTTTTTTGCGTCCATATCGACGCCAGATGGTGTTGGCATTGATCGCCTTAGTGGTCACTGCTGGCACCATGTTGAGCTTAGGTAAGGGCGTACAATTTCTTATTGATCAAGGCTTGGCTTCTGGATCGGAAGCTGGCTTGACTCATGCCTTGATGATTTTCATTGCTTTGGTATTTTTATTAGGTATTGGTAGTTTTTGTCGCTTTTACTTGGTGTCATGGATAGGTGAGCGAGTAGTGGCGGATATTCGTCAAGCGGTGTTCGCGCATTTATTAACCTTGTCGCCTTCCTTCTTTGAAGATAACTCTCCAAGTGAAATTCAATCCCGTATTACCTCTGATACCACGCTTTTACAAAGCGTGATTGGCTCTTCTTTGTCGATTGCCTTACGCAGTAGTTTGATGTTGATTGGTGGGATTTTATTCTTGCTGGTGATGCATTTTAAATTAACGCTTATTTTGCTGACCTGCGTACCTTTTGTGATTGTTCCGGTAGTGTATTTTGGCCGACGAGTGAGACGTTTATCCCGTGATAGCCAAGATGAAGTGGCTAATGTCGGGCGCTATTTATCACAAGCATTGCGTCACATAAAAGTGGTACAAGCTTTCACTCATGAAAAACATGATGCTCAGCGTTTTTCAGCCACGGTTGATCGAGCCTTCAATGTGAGTGTAAAGCGTATTCAACAACGCTCTTGGCTCACTCTGATGGTCATTTTGTTATCGATGAGTGGCATTGGGGTGATGTTGTGGTTTGGTGGTAAAGACGTCATCTCTGGAGCGATCAGTGCTGGTGATCTCGCAAGCTTCTTGTTTTATTCCATTATTATCGCTGGCGCGGTTGGTGCCATTTCCGAGGTCATGGGCGAGCTGCAACGGGCTGCGGGTGCAGCTGAGCGCATTATGGAATTGCTCAGTGCAAAAAGCGAGGTGGTAAGTGGCTCTTCCGAATTTCCTTTTCAGCGTATGGCTGACATTCGCCAGGGTGAAGAAGTCATTAAGTTTGATAATGTTGAGTTCCGTTATCTCACAAGACCAGATTATGCCGCGTTGAAGAATCTTTCTTTTTCTATCAAGCAGGGTGAAATGCTGGCTTTAGTTGGACCATCAGGCGCGGGTAAGTCGACCTTATTTGAATTGCTTCTGCGCTTCTATGATCCTCAGCAAGGCAGTATTTACTTGGCAGGCGAGAACATTAAAGCCTATTCCTTAGACGATTTACGTCAGCGATTCGCTTTGGTGCCCCAAGAGACGGTTCTTTTTGACCAAACCGTTTACGATAACCTAGGGTACGCCAATCGCAATGCCAGCCACGAGTCTATCCAATATTCGGCAAAGCAAGCCAATGCTCATGAATTTATCACTCGTTTAGACAAAGGTTATGAGACTCGCTTAGGCGAAGATGGTGTGCGTTTGTCTGGTGGTCAAAGGCAGCGAGTGGCGATTGCTCGGGCGATATTAAAAGATGCACCGATTTTGTTGCTAGATGAAGCAACCAGCGCCTTAGATGCAGAAAGCGAAAACAAAGTCCAAGCCGCGCTTGAACCTTTGATGAAAGGCAGAACCACTTTAGTGATTGCCCATCGCTTGGCAACTGTATTGAATGCAGACCGAATTATTGTGATGGATCAAGGGGAAATTATCGCTCAAGGCTCGCATAGCGAACTACTTGAAACCTGTACCTTGTATAAACGATTATCCGACTTACAGTTTAATCAACATTATGACGTTTAATCTGATTAAAATTTACCAACAAATACACCACGATAAGCGCAATGGAGTGTGCTGTCTTCTGTAATGGATAATCCAGGCGTTTGGTAAAGCGTTTCTATCTTGTCGTTTTCTGTAGGTAACGGAATACTAAGAGGCACATCGTCACTATAGAATACTATCCAAAAACTGCTAGAAAGATCGGCTGGCGTTAGCGTTAACGCAATGAAATGTCGACTGTCATCGGCCCAGTTTTCTATCGTCATTGCTTCACTTTGTTCGTTGAGCCAATGGATTTTATCCGACGACGTATGTTGATAAAGCGGATCATCTTCTAGGCGAATCTCTGCCAAAATAGGATAGGTTTTTCGTAACGCCATGAGTGTTGCTATGGTGTCTTGAATTGCTTTTCTCGCATGGCTTGTTTCAGTGTCTATGTCTTGCCAAGTTTGCCACGTAATGTCGTTATCTTGGCAATAGGCGTTGTTGTTACCTTGCTGGCTATGAGACAGTTCGTCACCACCTAAAATGTGTGGCGTGCCCTGGCTTAATAGCAGCGTAGCCATAAAACAAAGCTGCTGATTTAAGCGCTTTGCTTGAATATCTTTGTCGTCTGTTTCACCTTCTGCGCCAAAGTTTTGACTAATATTTTCACCATGGCCGTCACGGTTTTCTTCCATGTTGGCGAGGTTATGGCGTTGGTGATATGACACCAAATCCTTCATGGTATAGCCATCGTGGTAGGTGATGTAATTCACTGAGTTTAAGGCGCTTTTTTGGCCTTTATGAAAGTAGTCTCTTGATCCCATAAGACGTGTCGCAAACTCTGGCACTAAGCCATCATCACCACGCCAGAAACGACGAACCGTGTCTCGGTATTGGTCGTTACATTCCAGAAAGCCTCTGGGAAATTGTCCGACTTGATAACCGTTTGGACCAATGTCCCAAGGTTCCATTACAAGGCACGTTTCGCTTAAAACAGGATCTTGAAGAATGGCCTGTAACAAGGGGGCTTTTGCTACGAAGTTATGATCGGTGCGACCAAGATCCACACCTAAGTCAAAACGGAAACCATCGACCCCCATGACTTCTACCCAATAACGCATACTGTCACAGATAAGGCGAATGCTGGTGGGGCTATAGGTATCGATACAGTTACCACACCCCGTGTAATTCAAATACTGCCCATCTTGGTGGCGATAGTAGCGCGCATTGTCTAAGCCGCGATAACACACGCTGGATTGATCTAATTCACTTTCAGCTGTGTGGTTATACACCACGTCTAAAATCACCTCAAAACCTGCTTGGCGCAATCCATCTATCATTTGTTGAAACTCAACGATGGCGTCTTTTATGGCATATGAAGGTTCGACGGCAAAAAAGCTAATGGGGTTGTAGCCCCAATAATTATTGAGTTCTAATTGCTGTAAATGACGCTCTGTCATAAAGCTAAAGCAAGGCATTAACTGAATCGTAGTGATATTAAGGCTTTTTAAATGTTCGATGCCAGCGGACGAAATGACACCAAGATAAGTGCCTTGAAGCTCGCTTTCAATCGATAGGTTTTTGCTAAAGCCTTTAACATGCAGCTCGTATAAAGCACGACTTGACGGTGTGATTTTCGTTCTTGCAGGGCGATCTGATTTTACCTTAATGGTACGTACAATAGATTTAGGGACGCAATAGGCAGAATCGGTTGGGTGCGCTTTACCTTCTTTTGTTATTGCTGCTTGATCTTCGTGCCAAACCAGTTTAGCGCTTAACTCTTTCGCATAAGGGTCAATAAGCAGTTTTCGCTCATTGTAGACGAGCTGAAGTTCTGGTTTGAATTCGCCTTTGGCTCGCAGTCCATAATGCTGACCTTCTTTTAAACCAAGTACTTCCATGTACCAAATGCCCTTTGTTTTATTAATAAAGGGCAGCGGTTCTTGTTCATTGCCTTCGTCATCAAATAAACACAAATACAGCTGAGTCGCGTTTTCAGCAACCACTGCGAAATTGACACCATTTTCGGTCACTGTAGCACCTAGAGGAAAAAGAGAGCCATTGGAAATCTGGTGTGCTTGGTTCATTAATACCTCTAGATGCTGTTTATGTTGCTGTCGTTATTGCAAAATGTTGTTAGTGCTAGCGATTAAGACTCGCCTAACCATTTTAATAAAATGCCAGCCAGTGGTGGTACTTGCAGTTCAATACTTTGGTCACGGCCATGACTGACAATCGTCTGTGTATCGTATTGTTTGCTTTTGACGAAGCCACTGCCAGTGTAGCTTGCCTCATCCGTATCCATGATGACTTGATAACGACCTGATTTAGGCACGCCAATACGATAGTTGCCATGTGGTGTCGGCGTAAAGTTAATCACCGCGACCGCATGTTCATCGCTGTCTTTGGCTTTACGGGCAAAGGCCAAAATACTGTTGGCGCTGTCGTCGTAGCTGATCCATTCAAAGCCTAGATAAGAATGGTCAAACTGCAAACTCGCTTCGTTTTGATAAAGATGATTTAGGTCTTTTGATAGCGTTTGCTGAGCTTTATGGAAACCGGTGTTTAACAAATGCCAATCCAAAGAGCGCTCATGACTCCATTCTTGGCCTTGCGCAAACTCGTTACCCATGAAGTTGAGCTTCTTGCCAGGATGGAAATACATGTAAGCCGAAAAAGCGCGTAAATTAGCAAACTTCTGCCAAGCATCTCCGGGCATTTTAGTGATCATCGAGCCTTTGCCATGTACTACTTCATCGTGAGAAATCGGCAGAACAAATTGCTCGTCAAAGGCGTAAACCATACTAAAGCTAAGTTCGCCTTGATGGTGCTGGCGATAAATTGGGTCTTTTTTAATGTAAGCCAGTGAGTCATTCATCCAGCCCATATTCCATTTGAAGCCAAAGCCCAAACCATTCATATAAGTTGGCTTAGACACACCAGGAAAGGCGGTAGATTCTTCGGCTACGGTAAAACAGCGAGGATGATTCAAGTACACGGTTTCGTTTAAGCGACGTAAAAAATCTATGGCTTCGTAGTTATGATTGCCGCCGTCCTTGTTGGGAATCCATTCGCCGTCTTCGCGGGAGTAATCCAAATACAACATAGAGGCCACGGCATCAACGCGTAAACCATCAATGTGGAATTCTTCTAACCAATAAACCGCGTTACTGATTAGGTAATTCACCACATGTTCTTTGCCAAAATCGTAGATCAACGAATTCCACTCTGGATGCCAGCCTTTTTTAGGGTCTGGATATTCGTATTGTTTGGAACCATCGAAGTTCGCTAAACCATGGCTGTCGGCTGGGAAATGCGCTGGAACCCAATCCATAATTACGCCGATATTGGCTTGATGAAGTGCATCAACAAGGGCTTTGAAGTCTTCTGGTGTACCAAATCGAGATGTTACAGCATACAAGCCGACAGGCTGGTAGCCCCAAGATCCATCGAATGGGTATTCAGTAATCGGCAATAATTCGACGTGTGTGTAGCCCATTTCTTGAATATAAGGAACCAGCTGGTCTTTGATCTCAAGATACGTCAGCGGTTGATTGTCATCCTTACGACGCCATGAACCAATGTGTAATTCATAAATGCTCATGGGTTTTTCGTAGATATCTTCGATAGGGCGTTTAACCCAAGCGTCGTCCTGCCAAGCGTGCTTATTATCAAAGCAGGTTACGCTGGCAAAAGACGGGTATTGCTCAATACGCTGTGCATATGGGTCGCTGCGATGAGGAAGGATTTCACCTGATTTTGCGCGAATCTCGAACTTATAACGGGCACCGTGATTAACGTCTGGAATAAACAATCGCCAAATGCCATCGCCATTGCTCGACATTGGGTGAATGCGGCCATCCCAAGCATTAAAGTCGCCAACCACAGACACAGATCGCGCTGCTGGCGCATACACAGCAAAGCGTGTGCCTTGAATGGTCAGTTTATCGTTTACCTTGGCTCCAGCACGAATCGCCCCTTGGCTTTTGTATTGATTCGCTTGATGATGCTCTGGATCGACAAAGGTCGTATTAGGAAATTGATATGGGTCGACTAGGGTATAAGTGCTTTTGTCTTTATAAGTGATTTCAAGGCGATAATGAAAGCGCGTAGTTTCTTTTGGCCATTTTGCGTAAAACAAACCTTTGTCATCAGTCTCGCTCATTTTGGCGAGCTCTTTGTCTGAATCTATGGCTAATACACGAATAGATATCGCTTCAGGTTGCCAAACCAGTAACGACAAACCTTTTTTAGAAGGGGATGCTTGTAGTCCTAAACAGCCAAAAGGGTCTGAGCAACGTGCTTGTAGCACATCGTCAATTAGGGCGTTTTTTATTAAATCCATTCACTTCTCCAGCAAGAGTGAGCGTGTTAACTCGATGAGTGTTGGTGCTGATGACTGTGAAGTTTGCTCACTGCCCAACGCAAATATTGGTTTACTTTATTAGGTGTTATTTGTGCAAATTCATCCAATGCAGCTTCTGCCCAGCTGTCTTCTGGGTGTTCTGCTTGATGTTGCTTGGCGTGATCCAAAGCCGCTTGGGAAACTAACACCGGCAAGTTGATTTCTTGTTCAAACTTGCAGTTTTTATGTTGTTGGCAAAACTGTATGAAGGCATACAAGCCTTCGAAAATAAGACTCTTATACCAGCTAGGATGAATGTCTGATGTTAAGGTTTCAATCAGTAGTGCAAAGGTGTCTTCACCCGGTGTCATTGAGCTGAGCGCACGTTTGCAATCCAACGCAGTATTACTTTGTAAATCACCAAATACAATGGTGTTGGCATGACTTAAACTTCCCCAGAGCTGCAGCAACATAGATTCTGGTAGCTTAGTGATCATACCCTGCTCAGAACGCCAGTCAAACCAGTCGACATCTTTCATCTTACTTTGCGCATCACTACTATTGTGGTAGCGCATGTTATTGGCCACATGAGCAAATTCATCGTGCTTCTGTTGTAATGCTTGCGTGAGGGCTTCGTAAAGCTCACTTGGTGAGACCTTAGACAATGTGTCGAAAACAGGCGCATCATCTTCTGGGTCAAATTGTCGAGCACAAAGCATGGCTAAGTTATGAATACGAATAGTACGCACCCCAGAGAAAAACTCTGGATGGACTTTAATTAGCGTACCTGCAATGGCAATTAATTCATGACAAATGACCAAACCAATTGGTGATGAAGAAACACTGCGCAGCATGTCCAAAATAGCATCTTGGTGCAATGGCGAACTGATATCGACTTCTGTTTCTGGTGTTTCACCAATCACTAATAAACGCTGGCGAACGGTAATGTCGGCAATGTAGGTTGCTAAATCCGTCGAAGGTTTCAGAATCAGAGAATACAGCTGCCGAGCAGGGCGCCAGTTTTCCGCTAATAACGCCTGAAGATAAACGCTATTCAATACTTTATACGCGGTAATGGCAGGTGTTGAATTTGGTATGGTGCTCATCAGTGCTCGTCGACCACCGAGCTCCATTAAGCAATCGACTGCTTCGTCTAAACTCGGCTTATCGACTAAGCGAGCAAGCAGAGTATCGGTTTCAGCTGTTTTAATGCTAGCAGCATCATAGGATTTTGGTTTGTCTGCTAAAGGCCAAGGCGTATCATGAAGCGGCAGCTTGGTTTCTAACTGCTTATGATCAAGAGAGCTAATTATAATGGCGCGACGATTTCCTGATTTAAAGGCATTCTTAGCTGATTGAGGAATTACACGGAATTCTTCGTGCTCACGTTTTTGCAGTAAGCGAATAAATTCAAATAATTCGTCACTGCCTTTCATTTCACTCATTGCTTCATCGATGAGAATGCTGAAAACCGCATTAGCTTGATAATACCAATGTTCAGCAATGGTTTTCAGTTCGTTACGTATATGAGCTTGGAACAGGGAGGGGTCAATCTTACGGTAGTCTTTGTCTTCGTTTTGAATCCAAGACAAGCATAAGTAGCTTTCTTCATTGATGCTAAATGCCTGAGAGGTTGCCAAGCTGTTCAATGCACGATTAGGGCGACCTGTCAGCCCTAATGTCTCGGAAGCACCAAGATGACGGTAGGTTTCAACTAGCTGATCGGCACTGATGGCTTTAAGTGGCGCAATGTCTTCTAGGGTTTGGCAAAGACAACCAGCATTCAATAATTTTTGTTTAACCTTGTCATTTTGCGCCAAGATAACCATAGACGTGGTGACTTTGTTTGGCCTGTGCTGAACACGATGTAAACCAAGTGGATCGAGATCATCTGTGGTGATTAGCTCTTCATCGAGCATTTTACCGACCAGGAACAAACTTTGTGCCCAAACCAAAGGGAGGTTGTCATTGGGAACACGTTTTTGAGATCCTGGTTTTTCTTTCTCCGCTAGGATGTTTTCTTGCGGCACATAATAAAGTTCTGGCAGTAGCATTTGACCATCTTTTTCAACCATAAGTGACTCTAGTTTATGGCGATAAAAGTTAGCACTTTCCCAATCTCGGGCAAACAAGCGGTCAATATAAAGATAAGTAAAAAATAGCGGCCATTCGGATTCAATGTGCTCGAAATTAATTAACTCATCGTACTCGTAATAGATTCGGCTTTGGTCTTCAAGCTCGGATTGGTGACCGTCTAATAAAAAGCGTTTACAGCCGTATTCGCCGCCCAACTTGCTAATGATTTCTTTGCGTGTGCGGCGAGTTAGTTTTTCATCGTTTACCGCAAAGGCTGGGAAGCCAATGATACTAAGAATAGCGCTGTCGACTTCTTTTGAGCGAGACTCTTTCGGTAACAAGGATTGCAATACAGAACCTGCGCGAGCAACGGCGTCTGCAAAGGAATGGACTACCGCCCATTCCGGACCTTCTTCACCAAATAAATTTAGTCCATCCATGGCTTCCATAGCGGCTTTCGCCATGCCAACGGAACTGGCGTTTATTTCGGCTTTGCCATTATTTACCTTATTGCCTCGCTCCCAAATGCCATAATCGGGCGTGCGATAAGTACGAGAAATATAATAAATAAGGTTTTGGATAAAGTTGAATTCGTCACGAGAAAAGATCAGCTTGCTGCCAGCTTTGGTCATTTGTGCCAACATCAATAAATAAAAGCTGGTGGCATCAATTTGCAAATGTCCCCAAGCATCATCGGCAACCGCTTCTAAACCGGTTTTCGTATCGTATTTGGCGTGTAGTGCGTCTTTTGGGTCTAGGCTATGCTTGAAGGATTCTACTTTATGGGATTGACGCATCATGGCGAATAATAAGCCACGCATCATTTTTATACAGGCGAACTCGAGTTCATTAGCGCGCTTTTGCGGATTAGAAGCACGCTTATAGGCTAGATGTAAGGCCCATACGGCTTGGATACTATAAACATTATCTCGCACCCAAGCATCTGTGTAGTTACCGTGATTATTAATACTGGTGCTAGCAGGGAAAAGCCCTGTTACGGGATGCTGGCGGGATAAGATAACCGCTTGGATATGTTGATAAAGAGAATCTAGCTTATCTTGCGTATCAGACGCCATATTCGATCCTTTATAAAACGCTGCTGTTAAGATCAGTTACTTAGTTCAAACTATACAAACTATAGTGCGAATTAAGTTTAAAACCACTATACCCAAACATAATGTGACTCACCAAGCAGTTAAAGGCTTCTTTTTCACTTAATTTTTGAAAATGTCGTGTTTTACATAAAATCATACAGTTATGCACAAAATGAGAGCGTGAAGTATCGCTTGGGCTCCATATAAATTAGCCCCTATTTAAGATGGATGTTAATAGAGGGATGTGAATTTTTATAGATAAAAAATGCATCAGGATAATTCAAAAAGGGCAGCTCAAAAAGGGTAGTACTTGCGTACAACTACTACCATTTTGTCTTTAGGTACTGAACTGATGGACTAGTTGACGCAATTGGCTAGCGCACTCTTGTAAATTGTTAACTGATGTTTGGATGTCGGTGGAGTTGTGTTTGGTTTCTTCACAAACATTTGCGATGCTCTCTAACGTTTGGTGAACGGTCTGAGACGATTCGTGTTGGCGATCTGCTGCCTGGCTAATACTGCTATTTAATTTGGAAATGGACAGAACGCCATTGGCTATTTGAGTAAATGCCTGACCTGCTTGGGAGGTCTGCTCTGCGCCTTGATTGGCTGTGTTACGAGCCGATTCCATTACTTCAACTGTTGTAAGTGTTTGCTGGGTTAATTGATCGATCAAACCACCAATCTCCGTTGCGGCGAGTTGAGAGCGCTGTGCAAGTTGGCGAACTTCGTCTGCAACAACAGCAAAGCCTCGACCTTGTTCACCAGCACGAGCGGCTTCGATTGCGGCGTTAAGCGCAAGTAGGTTAGTTTGATCTGCGACTTCTGCAATGATGCCTAGTCGATCATTAATATGACTAACGTCTTCGCGTAATTGTTGAATCTGTTTGGCGGCATCGCCCACTTCAACGGATAGTTGCTGGATATCTTGATTGGCTTTACTCATGACTCCAAGGCCTTGTTTGGAATGCTGGCCAAGTTCTTGTGTTTTGTTATTGGCTTGCTCAGCAATGGCAAGCGTGTCTTCAACTGAGTTCATGACATCTTGCATGAGCTCTGTCGCTTTGCTTGTGTTAGATAGTTGTCTGGCGACGCCTTGTGCTGTTTTAGTCGTCGAATTATTCGTTTGGCTAACTATGCTATCTAAAGTCTCACTTGAGTGACTGACATTTCGCACGATGGACTGAAAGTCATTCATCATGCTATTGAAAGCACGAGCCATTTCGCCCATTTCGTCCTGTCCTGAAAACTCAACCCGTTGCGTAAGATCACCAGAGTGCTGAACTGATGTCATTGTTTTACAGAGTGAAGTCACACGGCTAGTAACCAAGTGAATAATATACAAAGCCGTACCACCAACTAATACCGTAAGTAGGCCCACAACGATGGCGTAATCTATCAAAGCTCTTAAGAAGAAGTTAATCACCTCATCCATAGATGCTGTGGCAATAATAGTTATGTTCCAAGGTGTAAATGTAGACGCACTGGCGATCATTTTGTGAGCGGTACCGTCGTTTCCTTGATATTCAAATACGATGGTTTGATAATTCTTCTTTGATGTCTCTTGTTTCGTTTTGTTTAGTTCATCGGTTAGAGATGGCGGTAGAGTGCTGCTTTTGTAGTTTGCTGGGGCATTGAGCAGGGTTCGGCTATTTTTATTTACTATCCATAAGCTTTGTTGGTCTCCGTAACTGAACTCAGATAGAAGCGTGATAGCTTCTTGTTTTGCTTTATCTGCGCTAAGTTCGCCAGATGTTTGTTTTTTGTAGATAGGTGACAGCGTGGTGTTTACGATATCTAAAATATCTTGAGTTCGATCTTTTCGTGCATCCACATGACTATTAAATAAAGACGTAAGAGAAACGAGAATAAGCGCTGTGGTCCCCATGGACATGAGTCCGATAATAGCCCATAGCTTGTAGCGAATTTTTATATCATTGATGCGATCCAGCATGTCGCCTCCATTAGGTTAGTTTTACGTTTTAGTCTCTAGTGAAGGTGCTCAATACACTATTAAGATGTCTGCTTTATATAAAAAAATAGCCATAATTTCTAGGGTAATTGTTTTTCTATATATTGCCTAGTGAGTAAAATTGAGCTGGATCATTGTTTTTGCATTTAGGTATTTAATTACCTGCTAAAAATAGGTATAGAGAAATAGTGTTGGATTATTTATTTGTTTTTTTAGTGTCTTTTTTGTCTGCCACTATCTTGCCTTTAGGGTCGGAAGGCTTGCTGCTCTACTATGCCAATGATGGGGCGTCGTCGGTGTTTTTATTATGGCTTTGGGCTAGTTTGGGTAATACATTAGGTGGGTTGACGAATTGGTTACTTGGACTGTATTTGGTACAGTTCGAACACAAAAAGTGGTTTCCAGTAAAAGCCGAAGTACGGGAGAAAGCCGAGCGTTTTTTTAATAAATATGGTGTTTGGAGTTTATTATTTACCTGGCTGCCTGTTGTTGGCGACGGGATTGCTTTAATATCGGGTGTGTTGCGTACACCTATTTGGTATTTTTTACCTTTGGTTTTGATTGGCAAAGCGGCTCGTTATGCCTTAATTTTGTGGGGACAGCACTTACTATTGAGTCTATAAGAGACTGTGATAATAAAGTTCAGATAGTAAGCGTTTGGTTCTAATGATGTACACGGAGAATAGAATAATGGAAATGTCCAAAAAACTGATTGTAGTGATGGCAGGATTATCATTAGGTGCTTGCTCATCTCTGGACGATAAAAACACTTTTATGACCTATGGCGATTTGCAGGATAAAGTTCGCAATCATGATGAACAATGGCAAACGGTACAGGCAAAATTAGATAGAATTGACGAATTAGAAGCTGAAGTTGCTGCCTTAAAGCAAGGTAAAGCTATGCCGGCGAAACCTGCTGCTATGTCAAATAACATGGCGGGTAATAATATGTCGTCTAGTGAAACCATGGCTGCCGTTAATGTTGCGCCAGCTGTGATGCAGGCACCTATGGATAGTCAAGGTAATGCTGATCCAATGACAATTGATCCAGAAGAAAACTTTGAAATGGATCAAGCGGCTCCTCCTGTTGTCGTAGCGCCAGTGATGGCAGCAAAACAAAGGACAGTGACTGGAGATGAGTATGGTGTGCAAGTAGCATCTTATGGCAATCGTGATGAGGCGGTTCGCGGATGGAAAGTATTGCAAAAATCCAACCCAACTGTGTTTGATGGTTTAGAACCGCTAGTGAATCAAAAACAAGTCAATGGTCGTACCATGTACCAGCTTAAAGTAGGACCATTTGTTAACAAAACCTTTAGCTCTGATTTTTGTAAGATGTTGAAGACAAAAGGTACCGACTGTTTATTGACTCAATATAACGGTGAGACATTTACTAGTTACTAAGCTTTTTTAGTTATTGTATTCCGTTAACACAAAAAAGGCGCATCTTGTTTCTGTAACCCAGAACATAAGATGCGCCTTTTTAGTTGGTAGCTTTGATGTTTTTAAATTTTCATTACATCAAAGGAAATGCCGAATCGTAAATCTTGCCTTGACCATCTTCAATTGTAATTTCGCTCTTATATTTGTCATCTTCTAATTTAATCAAACCTTGTTGAACAAAACTGTCGATGATCATTAGTGCTTGTTGTTTTACTTCAGGGGCATTCAATGGTGCACGCATTTTACTAGCAATGAATCGCTCTGTTAAATGTCTAACCAGAGGCTCATCGGCTTCAATATTGGCGGCTACGATAGCGTTGTATAACCAGAACTCGGGCTGAGAAAGTTCATCAATGGTTGGCGAACTAATGTCAGCCAGTTTGCTCGTTAGAGTCGCATTGAAGCTGCCTTCAGGGAAGGTGCCGCTAAAATCAGTGATATTGAATTCAGGTTTCGCTACGAGTAACTCATCGATATTGTCCTGCATGAAAGTAAATAGTACATCATAGACGGCCTCGGACGAGTTGGTTTCTGCTAATAGTTTGTCAGAGAAATTTTTGTAATCAATAAAGAACTTATTGCTCAGATTTGCTAGCTCAGTAACTAAAGAAAGGTCACTCGCTTTGAACTCTCCAGACATGACATCTTTAATAAGGTAGCCAACTTCAATGCTACCTAACTGTGTTTCTTTATCTAAACTAGAGCCCATTTCAATATTTAGGCCGGATAGTTCTGTATCAGCACCGACATTAAGCTTTTCAAGAGTTAAGTCCGTTGTGCTGTCATAAAAACCACCTTGCATGATAGTTTCTAGGTCTGCATTCAATTCAATAGATAGCGTAAACCCTTCCGCTTTAACTGGAGTGAAGCCATCCACTACATCCATTTGATCTAAGCTACCTTGATAGATAAATCCTTGATCTGTCATTTCACCTTGGCCTTTATAGCCACTAAATTGAAATGTGTTAGCTGGGTTACTAAAAGCTGGAATGTTATCGGCTATTTTGAAGTTACCTGTAAAACCACCCAGAACAGAAAGCTCATATAAAGGCTGGTCTTCATCCCAGTTTATAAAATTACGTTGTTGGTCGCCGGCAAAACGAATTTCAGTATTGTATAGGCCAAATAAACCTTGGCTTGAAAGCAGCAGAGGGCCGTAGTGGGTGTCAATAATAAGCTCGGCTTCAAGACTTCCACCTTGAATTATTGGATCGATTTGAGTGGTATCAAAAGTAACGAGTACTTTATTTTCAGAACCGAACCAAGCGGAATTAGTAGACACAATCTTCGCTGTATAGCCCGGCGCGTTATTGATATTTGAGACGAGTTCCGCGACTTTCTCTTGATGCTTAGGAGCAATAAATTTAGGGGCAACTAAGCAAACAGCAACAAGCGTGAAAACGAGCACGGCAAGTATTTTTTTCACTGGAAATTCCTTTTCATAGGATGGTTAAGGTGCGTGTATGATACAGATTAATTGAACTTAAACAAAACGAAGACGGATATTTGTGAAGTTATTAAATAAAGCTAGAAAGGTTAGAAAGATTGTTTCGCATGAAGGGGGAGTCGTTATGAAATATTACGTTTTCTATAGAAAACACTATCCAGCGGTACTGTGAAAGCTGGATAGTGATTTGAGTTAACTTATAACTGAAAGGGAATATAAAGAGCGATAGCAGGGAAAAAGTATACAGCTAGCAAACAGCCAAGCATTATGAGTATAAAAGGCCAAACACCTTGAATGACTTCCGCGGATTTCCCTCCAGACACCGATTGAATGACGAAGAGGTTAAGTCCAACGGGCGGTGTAATCAATGCGCACTCAATCATGATCACAAAAATGATAGCGAACCAAATTGGGTCGATACCTAGCATGCCAAGCGATGGATAAAGCACTGGCATCATGATCAATAGCATAGATACAGACTCAAGAAAGAAGCCCATAATTAGCAAGACAAAACACACTGCAGCAATAAACAAACCTACTTCAGATATGTTTTCACTGACTAACATCGAAATATCTTGAGGAATTTGATACAGAGTAATAGCCTTACCAAAGACTTTAGCGCCAGCAATGATAAGAAAAATCGTTACCGTATTTTTCATTGTACTCATAGCTGCAGCTTTGAATTTTTCAAGGCTAAAGGTTCCCATCATGATGACAATAATCAAAGAAACCGCAACTCCGATACCAGCAGATTCAGTCGGCGTAAATACGCCAGTATAAATACCGCCAATGATGATGCTAGCTAATAACAGCGTTGGTATTGCTCGTAAACTGGCACTTTTGCGTTCAGCGCTAGTCGCCTTTTCACTTGGCGTGTAATCTTTACTGAAACGTGCGTAAAAAAAGCAGTAAACAATGAAACTACCTGCCATTAATAAACCAGGCACGATACCTGCTAAAAACAAATCGACAATGGATTCTTCGGTAATAACGCCATATACGATCATTGGAATAGAAGGCGGAATCAGGATACCTAAGGTACCGCCCGCAGCGATCAAACCGTATACGAATGGTTTGTTATAGCCTCGGTCAGTCATTTCTTTGATAGCTACGTTTCCTATGGTTGCCGCTGTAGCGACAGATGATCCAGAAATAGCCGAAAAGATAGTACAAGAAGCGATTGTGGCAATGCCAAGACCGCCAGGCCAATGGCCGACCCAAGATTGTACGGCTCTAAATAAGTCTTTGCCTATGCCGCCTTGCAGCAAAATATTAGACATCAATAAAAACAGTGGAACAGATAATAAAATAAAGCTGTCGAAAGAAGAGTACAGCGCTAGCGGTGCCATCATTGGAGAGAAGCCAGCTAATAACAGCATCCCTAAACCTAACCCACCTAAGGCAAAAGCAACAGGCACGCCGATTAGCAGCGCTAAGACCATGATAACCAGTAACAAGATAATCGTCATTATAGTGAAACCTCTTCGTGTTCTTGATAATCACCCGCGAACATCAAAAGTATTTCCATGACGGCTTGTAATGTTAGTAACCCAAATCCAATAGGGATGGCTGATTTTGTTGTCCAAAGTGGTAGCCCCAGCATACTTGCTGATGCAGAGCCCATTTCAATGGATTCTTTTAATAATTGATAACCATAAAAGGTAATAAATCCCGCGAAGAAGATGATCGATAATAGTGCGACGAAGTCAGACAGTTTTTTTGCTTTTTCGCCCAGCATATTGGTTAGAAAATCGATGCGAATCAGTGCTTTGTTTTGCAATACCCAACTGGCGCCTAAACAGGTTGCCCAAATCTGACAAAGTAGTGATATGTCTTCTGACCATATAGTAGGTGCAGTAAATATATAACGGGCAACGACTTCATAAGTGATAATTGCAGCGATGAAAACAAACAGTGCTGCAGATAGCTGGCCGCATAATCGAATGACTCGGTAGTTTATACGAACCCAAAGAGCGGGGTGTTCTGCTCGCCAAGCTGACAAGTCCTGCTTTTTTTCTTCATGGTTGGACATAAGCCAATACTCCAAAAAACAACGAAATATCGCGGATGAAGGGCTCATCCGCGATATATTTTTATAAGCTTAAAGGTTTTCGGCAGCCTGAATGACTTTAAAACCGAGTGGACCTGAATTATCTAAGAAAGATTCTTTAACAGAGCTGGTTGCTTTACGCCAAGCGATGATGTCGTCATCAGTAAGATGAATCACCTTCATGTGTTTTTCAGCATCTACGATAGCATCGCTCTCGATTTTTTTGATTTTATCTCTTAGCTCTACTTCAACTTTACGAGCTGCATCAGACAGAATTTTTTGATTATCAGCAGATAAAGATTCCCATACTTTTTCATTAATAACAGTTAAGAACTCAATGTCAGCATGATTTGTTAGGGTAAGGTAATCCATTACTTGGTACAGCTTCCGTGGGCCAACTGCGGATACGCCTGTCATGCCAGCATCTACTGTGCCACGTTGGTAGGCTAGGAATTGTTCAGAGCCAGATAGCGATGTTGGTGCGCCGCCTACTGCCTTAACAAATTCACCTAATGTTTTACCAAAAACACGAACCTTCATGCCTTTCATGTCTTCTGGCTGTTCAATTGGTTTTTTCTTAGAAAGCAACGCTACGCCACCATAAGCTTGCCACCATAATGCACGCGTACCGGTTTTTAGAATGGCGTCATCGAGTAATTTACGAACTGGGCTGTCAGGACGCGTCGCCGCTTCTACCTTGTCTTGAGAAGGAAACATGAAAGGTACATAAAAAACGTCTACGGCAGGGATTGTGCCAGCAAGTTGAGAAAGGCTCATTACACCCATTTCAATAGCACCAGAGCTAACTGCTTGATGTACTTCGCTGTCTTTAAAAAGCTGAGCAGAAGGGTAGATTTTTATCTTTATATCACCATGGCTTTTTTCTTCTACTTCTTTTTTGAAATCTAGAAGGTTTTGTCCAAGGTGATGTTTAAGAGGTAATTGCAGAGAAATCCCTAATGTGGTTTCTGCCAAGGTTGGCAAAGAAGCCAGTAAGGTCGAGGCCAATAAACCTGTTTTTAGAAGAGCTTTATAATTCATGATAATGTCCTATTTTTATTATTAATCGTTATTTTTATACTGCTAGCTTGTGATTTTAGTGCTTTTAATACGAGCTTTAAGGTCAATAACACTTTGTGATAACGGCCTTGTTTCAGTTCGTAAGCCTGCCTTGGCAATTTGTCCTGATATATCGTGTTCTAGTAATTCTGGTAGTTCGCGTGCTATTTCTAATAAATTAGTAAGATGTACGCCTGTGTCTAAACCGCTCGATTCCAGCATGTGCACAAGATCTTCTGTACAAATGTTGCCTGTTGCTCCTGGTGCGTAAGGGCAACCGCCAATTCCACCCAATGACGCATCTAGTTGAGTGATGCCCGCAGATAAACCAGCAAGTGCGTTCGCTAATCCCATACCGCGCGTGTTGTGTAAATGCAACGTGACATCGAGTGCTGGAAAAATATCGCGAACTTGCGAACATAGCTCATAGACTTGTCTTGGTGATGCCATACCTGTTGTGTCAGCAATCGAAATACTCTGAATGCCAGTATCAATATATTGATGAATGACTTTGATTACACGCTCAGGAGAGATAATGCCTTCAAAAGGGCAGCCAAAAGAAGTAGCTAATGAAGCATTAATTCGAGTGTTACTACCTTTCATTAACTCGCAAATACGTTTGAACTGCGCCAATGACTGCTCGCATGACATGCGCATGTTCGAAAGGTTATGCGATTCACTCACCGACATAACCAGGTTGACTTCATCCGCCTTGGTCGCCAGTGCGCGCTCTGCACCTTTTTCATTGGGGACAAGGGTTACATAAGTGACCTTGGGATTACGCGTAATGCTATTCATGACTTCTTCAGCATCACGCAGATTAGGAATTGCCTTTGGTGATACAAAAGAGGTGACTTCGATTTTATTTAAACCAAGTAAAGATAAGCGATCTATGATTTCGATTTTCTTATTTGTTGGAATAAAAAGTGCTTCGCTTTGAAAACCATCGCGAGTCGCCACTTCGTTAATTCGTACCTTGGTCGGTAGATTCTGCATGAACATAATAGGCTCCTAAATCACACCCTTGGCACGTAGCGTGGCAAGCTTGTCTTCATCGATTCCAACTGAGCCCAAAATTTCGTCAGTGTGCTCGCCCAGTTTTGGCCCTAGCCACTGAGTTTTGCCAGGTGTTAGGCTTAATTTTGGTACTATGCCAGGAAGTGATATTTTATCGTCACCAGAAAGTGGGTGTTCAACAATCATTTCTCGAGCATGAAAGTGTGGGTCGTTAAAAATATCTTCCGCATTATTAATACCACTAGACGGCACAGCGGCTTCTTCCAAAATGGCGAGTGCATCTTTAAGAGAGTGCTGAGATGTCCAAGCTTGAATTGCTTCATCTAGTTCGTCGGAGCGTTTAGCTCGACCGTCATTTTGCGCTAACTCTGGATCGTTTGCTAAATCTGGTCGTTCCATTGCATTCATTAAACGCTTGAAAATACTGTCGCTGTTAGCGGCAATAACAATGTAGCGTTCGTCTTTGCTCATATAAGAACCAGATGGTGCAATGCCCGGCATACTAGCGCCAGTACGTTCTCGTATAAAACCGAACATACCGTATTCAGGGATCAAGCTTTCCATCACACCGAATACAGATTCGTATAAGGCTACATCGATAAACTGCCCAGTGCCTTTATTTACTTTTAAGTGATGCATCGCCATCATGGCACCGATTACGCCGTAAAGTGATGCAAGTGTGTCGCCAATGCTGACACCCACTCGAACTGGAGGTCTATCGGGATAACCAACAAGGTGACGTAAGCCACCAATGGATTCTGCAATCGCAGCAAACCCAGGACGCGAAGAATAAGGTCCATCCTGACCATAACCCGAAACACGTAACATGATGAGTTCTGGTTTGACAGCAGATAATTGCTCCCATCCCAGATTCCATTTTTCTAAGGTGCCAGGACGGAAGTTTTCGATGACTATGTCGACGTCTTTAACTAAGTCGTGGATGATGGCTTGTGCATCCGCTGATTTAAGATCTAGCGTAATAGACTTTTTATTGCGGCTTTGTGAGTACCACCAAAGAGAGGTGTCTTTGTACATTTTGCGCCATTTGCGCAATGGATCACCGCTTCCGGGAGGTTCAACCTTAATTACTTCTGCGCCGAATTGAGCAAAAATGCTGCCAGCATAGGGGCCGGCGATGAGAGATCCTAGTTCTAAAACACGTACGCCCTTTAAAGGTAATTCGGTTTCATTGTTAGAATTTGTGTTAGATGACGAGTCGCGTTGGCTCATTCTCGTTTCCCTTAATTATTTTTTGTAATTGTTGTAATTATCATCTTTTAAACTAGAACAAGAGAAAAGCGCCTAAATGTTAGGCTGCCATCTCTTTAGGATATGGCAAGATTGATAGACATTAAGTTGTACGTAAATGGGTTAATAAATGGTGAGCAGCGTCGAGTAGTTGATCCGAACTGCGAACACAGATCTTAAGCTCTCGGTGTGCCCAGCCGTCTAATAATGGCAAAGCCTCTATTCGTGAAGCTTTTATATAGGGGCGAGCAATGTCGATAGGCATAAGTCCTATACCAAGTCCTGATTCCACCATGCTGCAAAGTGCTTCATAGCTGGTGACTTGAATACGCATATTTAGTGGTAAATTGGCATTGGTAGAGGCATTAATCATTTGGTTGTTGATGGCACTTCCTGTATGTAAACCGACATAGTCATGCCCTAAAGTGTCTACAAACTTGACCTCTTTGTATTGTCCAAGGGGGTGCCCAACCGGAGTGATGACCACAAGACGGTCTGTTTTATAAGGATAGATGGAAAGGTCTGGGTATTCTCTTGAAGCGATGGTGACAATACCAATGTCTGCAGCATTTTCAGCAACAGCACGAATGATTTCACTACTGATTTTCTCTTCTAAATGAATTTGCACCAAAGGGTTTTGGTTCAAAAAAGAGCGCAGTTGTTTAGGGAGAAATTGACTGATAGCAGAAATATTGGCCACCATTCGAACTTGCCCTCGAACACCGTGTGAGAACTCATTCATTTGGTTATAAATATCATCCAGTTGATGCAGCACGCCGCGGGACATCTGTAACAACGCTTGGCCTGCAGGTGTAGCAACTACTCCTCGATTGGTGCGCATCATTAATGGGGTATGAAGCAATTGCTCTAATTCCTTGATGCGTTTTGATACGGCTGAAGCGGCAATAAAATTCAATTCGGCAGCACGTGCTATCGAGCCTTGCTCAATGACGCAGACGAATAAGCGCAGGGAAGTTGGGTCAATTCGCATTTATGATTACATCCATACTTTATTGTTTTTGGAAGTCGATTCTATTTTGTATACACCATTAAACGCGCAAAGATCATATCCCATCTCGTTTTTTTCTCATACTATAGCGACATCTTTAGTGTCATTCGGCTACGATTAAACACTTTTTTCACCTCTATTAATTTTCACAAAGGGCTTTCACGATATGGTTTTCGAAGAATATTCTCAGATAATAAAAGGGTTTAAACATGAGGCGTCATTATCTTTAACAGAGACTTTTGACTCTATTTGTGTAGCACAAGACGCATTGATCTCTGAGATCATTGGAAAAGGTGGTGTTATCGCTGGTTGGAAAATTGTCGATAAAGAGGGCGTGATTATTCTTGCTCCTATTTTTGATTTTCAAGTATTTAACAACCTTGGCGAAACTATTCTCCATCAAGCATTTCGTGGAACCGAGTTGGAAGTGTGTTTTCAATTGACTGTGCCAAGCTCAACGGATGATGTAAATGAATTGGTCGCTGAGTTAATGCCTTTCGCGGCTGTAGAATTGATTCGTCCTGCTATTCATCCTACCAATCACTCTGCGTGTGACTTCTATTTCAACTACGGTGTTTTTGTTTCTCAAAAGCCTGTCGCAGGTGAGCTACTTTTCGAAGGTGGCAATCAAGATTACACATTTACGGCTGAACTAGATCAGCTTGTAGAGGCAAAGAAAGACGTGGTGAAGAAAGGGATACTTCAATGTATTCAACGAGGCTACGGCAATAAAGATTACTTTTTTATTACCGGAACCTTAAATGGGTTAGTGCCAGCCGCTGAGTCTTTAGGTGTGAATCGAGTCATCAATCGGAATGAAGCTATTATTCAATTTGATATTGTCTAATAGCTTCATTAATCGTTTTGCTTCATAAAAATGCTGCTTTATCGCGTTGGCCCTTGAGTTTCTTGGACCTTAACATCGAGATTGAGCAGCTCTACTGGTGGCCCGAACTGGGTGTAGATCGCCACATCAGCAGCGTCTCGCCCAAAAGCGATAGCGACACGACCACCTTGTAAATCCGCTTGCGTTGGATCGAATGTGTACCAACGATTGCCAACGTAGGCTTCAAACCACGCATGTAAATCCATCGGCTCCAAACCTTCAAGATAACCGACCACCATGCGTGCAGGAATGGCGAGCGCTCGACAGCAAGCAATGCCCAAATGTGCCATGTCTCGACAAACGCCTCGCCCTAATCCGTTTAGCTCTGATGCACTTATGTTCTGTTCGCCTTCCCCAGGTGTGTATTGAATGTTTTGACGAATATAATCGACGATAGCGCTGCATTGGTCATAACCGGGCGTTAAGCCTGTAACGATGGACGAGGCCATTTCGGTAAAATGATCAGAGTCGCAATAACGACTCGGGTGCAAAAAAGGTAAGGTTTCGTCGGGTAGTTGCTGGATGTCGACAAAAGGCGCGCCAGGTGCAGTATCTGAAGCGTTGGCGGTTTCTATTACCACTGAGATACGAATCGAAAAATGTCCGACAGGAGCAACTAATCTTTGGCATAAGTTTCCAAAGGAATCGGTAAACTCCACGGCTGGCACACTGGGTGACAAGACATATTCTTCCCGAGCAATCCACTGCTGCATACCGCTACGAGGGCGTAACATCAGTACGAAAGGTGACGGTGTCTCAATATTGAACTCAAGAGTACTGGATGCTTCTAGCCACATAAAACAACTCCCGAATTGATAGTTTGCTCATTACAGTAGCAGCTATAAGTATGATCAGCTATAACGGAAGTAAAGTATGAGCATAATAGACTTTAGATGATACAAATATGTATTTGAGCCTTACAAAAAAGGGTCGCCTAGTTGGCGACCCTTTCGTTTTAATAATGTGGCTCTGTTAAGCCTTATTTAGATGCTGCTTTCGCATTGATGCTCAATGCCATGGCTTCGGCGATTTTAATGCCATCAATAGCTGCCGACATAATGCCACCAGCATACCCCGCGCCTTCTCCAGCTGGATACAAGCCTTTTGTGTTGATACTTTCTAGGCTGTCATTATCGCGTTTGATATTGATCGGCGCTGATGTGCGCGTTTCTACGCCAGTAAGTAGAGCATCATCGAAGGCAAAACCACGGATTTTCTTATTGAATGCTGGAATCGCTTCTCGAATCGCTTCGATACAAAAATCTGGCAAGGCATCCGCTAGGTTGGTTAGTTTAATACCCGGTTTGAAAGAAGGCTCCACTGTACCGAGTTTTTCTGGTGTTTCGTTACGTAAAAAGGCGCCGACGGTTTGTGCTGGCGCATCGTAGTTGCTGCCTCCCAACTCATAAGCAAGACTTTCTAGCTTGCGTTGGAATTCGATGCCCGCAAGCGGTCCACCTGGATAATCGGATGGATCAATACCCACAACAATGGCGCTGTTGGCGTTACGTTCGTTACGAGAATATTGACTCATACCATTGGTAACTACGCGATTTTCTTCCGATGTAGCCGCAACGACGGTGCCGCCAGGGCACATACAGAAGCTGTAAACGGAACGACCATTTTTACAGTGGTGAACCAGTTTGTAATCCGCCGCACCCAAAATCTCGTTACCCGCATTTGGGCCAAAGCGGGCTTTATCGATAGAGGATTGCTCGTGTTCGATACGAAAGCCAACCGAGAAAGGTTTGGCTTCGATGTATACGCCTTTGTTGTGCAGCATTTCGAAGGTGTCACGAGCGCTGTGACCAATAGCAATAGCGATGTGTTTAGAATGCAGTTGTTCGCCATCAGCAAGGGTAACGCCAGTGACTTGGCCGTCTTCGATATGTAAATTATCAACACGACAGCTGAAACGAATCTCACCACCTAATTCAATAATCTGTGCGCGCATTTTTTCGACCATGGCAACCAGCTTAAAGGTACCAATGTGAGGTTTGCTGACGTAAAGGATTTCGTCCGGTGCGCCTGCAGCAACAAATTCATTAAGGACTTTTCGGCTGTATTGTTTAGGGTCTTTCACTTGGCTATAGAGTTTGCCGTCAGAAAAGGTTCCCGCCCCGCCTTCACCAAACTGTACGTTAGACTCAGTGTTCAGAATCTTCTTACGCCAGAAACCAAAGGTATCTTTGGTACGTTCACGTACTTCTTTACCGCGCTCCAACACGATTGGCTTGTAACCCATTTGCGCTAAAACCAAGGCGGCTAATAAGCCGCATGGACCAAAACCAATAACGATAGGGCGTTCAGTCAAGGTTACTGGTGCTTGTGCAACGGGATGATAATCTAAGTCAGGTGTGACTTTGACTTGCTGGTGATCCGCAAATTGGCTAAGCAAAACATCGTTACACGTCGTTTCAACATCCAAGGTGTAAATCAATATGATATTAGTTTTCTTACGCGCATCGTATCCGCGACGAAAAACGTTAAAGCTAACGAGTTTCTCTGCTGGAATTTCAAGCATGGATAAAATCGCGCTTTCTATTGCGTTAGCGTCGTGATCAAGAGGAAGTTGGATATTGGAAAGTCGTATCATAGGAATCAATAATTAGAATACTGGGTCAATGGCTAATAGCGGGGATAATACGATATTTTCGTTGAAAAAGCTGTTCTCAAATAACAGAAGTGTTCTTTAAAATGGGGCTCTTCTGTCAAATCACTTTGTGTGGAAGCTAACAATTTGCTTAAAACATACCGAGAATATGCCACCAGAGGAAGTTTAGTGGCAGCAATATCAAACTCGTCAGCGCAAAGGTCGCCAGACAAACCTTAGTGACAGCGCTGATGGATAAATTGCCAAGCGCAATTGCAGTTATCAGAGGTGGCGCTTGATAAGGCAGTAAGACGTTTGAAAATGCCAATACTTGGGTCATTAACACTGCGTTATTAGATAAACCGGTAATGTCAGCAAGATGCTCCGCCATTGGCGTCATAATGGCAGGGACGCCAGCTAGATTGGTTACCACAGCCACGCAAGTGGAAATAAAGGTTAGCAAGCTCAAATTCAGTAAAGCTGAATTTTGGGTGAAAGGAATGACCTCGGTTAAATAATTCACCAAGATAGTACCCAGACCAGAATAGGCAATGATCGCACTTAAGCCAATAATCCCCGCCGCAAATAATAGCGTACCGTACTGAATGTCTTTATCAATGCTGTTTTTTGCCATTAATCCAAGGCTTGGCCATAGGCAAACTAGCGCAGCAATAAGTCCAACCCAACCAGCAGAAATATGATGCAGTGAATCTGTGAACCAGAAAGCAAAACAAGCGCAAAGCACAATTAGCAGCCGTATTTCTATTTTCGTCATGGCTGACTTTTCAATGGTCGCTTGTATGGCTTGGCTTGGTGCTTTATCTGGAAAAAGCCACAGAATAACGCCAACAGTCATGATTAACTTTCCAAGTCCCAAGATAGGGAAGTGCAAAAGTAGATACTCGCCATAAGAAAAGGGCGCGTTGTATAAGGCTTCAGTCATACCTGAAAGTAGCATATTGGGCGCGTTCGCAGGCAAGATAGAGAAGGCTGGTAAAAAGGTTCCAAATGCCGCAGTCAATAACATACCCTTTCGACCATTGGAGTCTTGATCGTAGCCAAAATGATCGGCGAGAGAGGCGATGATTGGAATAATAAGAACGATACGACTTACACCAGAAGGAATCAAAAAGGCCAATCCCATCGCAAACAACGCAATCTTAATAATCGTACCTTGGTAGCTATTACCAAGAATCAGCATCAACAAGCGTGTTGCACGTGAATTTATCCCCGTGTGATTAATTGCTGCCCCAAACACCATACCACTGAACAATAACCAAAATGTCGATGACTGAAATCCAGCGAATATGACTTGTGTTGGAGCAAGTTGGGTTGCCGTCGCAAAAGCAAATAATCCCAAAGCAGGCCAATAAGCTGGTACCAAAGACGTCGCCCAAAAGGCGATACAAATGAACAGTAGTCCAGCAGTCAGTGATTGGGAGAGAGTTAGAAATTGATAGGAAACCACCCCAATGGCAAATGTCATCACTAATATCAGATAAAGCGGCCAGTGTGGTTTGCTTAGAGTTTGCTGTGGATTTTTTTCTGTTGGTGACGATATATTTTGTGAATGACTTTGATTGCTCATTAGAGAACCCTAATGGAGGAAATCTGGCCTTCTTTATACCTAAATTTAGGTGTCAAAGAAGGCCAGTTTTTTATTAGCGAAGATTCACGGCAGTTGCTTCGTCAAAACCTAACATGATGTTTAGGTTTTGTACGGCTGCGCCAGATGCACCTTTGCCAAGGTTATCCAGTTTAGCGACAAGAATGCCAGACTTGTTACCTGGTTCACTTAGAACCGATAACTCGATTTGGTTGGTGTCTTCAAGGCCGTGTGGTGTCAAGAATGGGGCAGCGTTATCAGCCACTACATTAAAACCATTTACCGTTACGAACGTGTCGTTGGCATATACTTCAGCCAATTTAGCTTGTAACTGCTCCATGGTAGTCTCACCTTTTAGTTGAATTGGCAAGAAGGTCAACATGCCTTGGCGGAAGTTACCCACACTAGGAACGAAAATCGGTGCGTTATCCAAACCTGACCATTTTTTCATTTCGGCTAGGTGTTTATGGTTGAAAGACAAACCGTAGGCACCGAATATCGGCGCATTGTTGGTGCTTTCATAACGGTCAATTAACGCGTTACCGCCACCACTGTAACCAGATACGGCATTGATGGAATAGTCATAAGACGCGGAAAGTAATCCAGCTTCAATCAATGGTTTCAACAACAAGATCGCTCCTGTTGGGTAACAACCAGGGTTAGAAACGAACTGAGCATCTTTGATTCTATCGCGTTGCGTGACATCTAGTTCAGGCAACCCGTATACCCAACCTTCCGCAACTCGGTGAACAGAGCTAGCGTCCAAAATACGACAACCTTCTTCTTTTGCCAAAATAACGCTGTCTTTTGCCGCATCATCGGGTAGGCAAAGTACTGTTACATCGGCTTCTTTCATCAGACGACGCTTTTCTTCTACGTCGCGTTTTTTATCTTGGTCGATACTGATGATTTCAATGTGTGGGTGGTTAACTAGACGGTCTTTTACTTGAAGGCCTGTCGTGCCTGTTTCGCCATCAATAAATACTTTTTTCACAGCAGGGTTCCTTACTGGATGTCTTAAATCAAAAGCAGGGCGTCGATTTGAGTTTCCTGCTTTATATTGAATGTTTGGGTCGAATGTTATCGTGAGTAAATAGTGTAATGCATCAGGGTGCAGCTTAATAGTTGAGAGCTTTGCTTAATCTTAAAAAAACTTATTTATCACCTTGTCGATGTAGATAGCGTAAGCCAAGCGCAGCGGTTAGCAAAGCAATAATGCCTCCACAGGCGATAGCCCAACGAGCACCGAGCAAGTCGGCAGTCCAACCGACCAAAGGCCCACCAATAGCCGAACCTCCTACAGAGGTTGCCAACAAAATAGCAATGACTCGACCGCGTATGTATTTTTGAGCGCATAGTTGAATTAGGCTATGTACGGATGTGGTAAAAAGTTGAGTAGTCATGCCTATTAAACAGAGTGAGGCGGCAAATAACCAAAAATTAGGAATGACCGAGGCTATCAAGGCAATTACCCCAAAGCCGATAGCTGAAAAGGATATAAAACGAATATTAGGGCTTTCTCGGTTAGCGGTAATCATGGCGCCGACAATAGAACCTACTGCCATAATAGACATTAAAATACCAAATTGCTGAGAGTTACCAGTAAACACATGCACTGTCATTGACGTCAGATAGACAGTGAAGTTTAGCCCAAACATAGCGAAGAAAAAAAACATGGTGATGGCAATGATCATGTCTGGACGTTGGCGAATATAATAAAATCCATCAAATAAGGTGGCTTTACTAGATTTGCTAGAATCACTTTCGACGCTTGGGAGCAAATTTACTGGTTTGGCCTTTATCATATAAGTGATGGCGATAATTGGAATAAAGGACAAGGCATTTAGCGCAAACACCCAGCCAGCCCCCATTAATAGAATTAAAAATCCTGCGATAGCAGGACCAATCATCCGAGCGCTATTAAATGAAATTGAATTCAAAGAAACCGCGTTAGCCAGATCTTTATCAGCGACTAAATCGGCTACGAATGCATGCCTCGCTGGAGTGTCGAATGCGGTAAAGCAGCCGAGTAAAAAAGCGAAAATATACATGTGCCACAGCTCAAGGTGGCCATTTAGAACCATGATGGCTTGAACTAGCGCGAGCAAACCGCGCAAGCTTTGTGTGACGATAAGTAGTTTGCGGCGGTCGAAGTAATCTGCAGCCCAGCCAATGATAGGTAAGAAAATAAATTGTGGAGCAAACTGCAGAGCGACAACAATGCCCACTGCTGTGGCGTTTCCGTTAGACAGCTCTGCAATCACAATCCAATCTTGTGCAGTGCGTTGCAGCCATGTGCCTATATTTGAGACAAAAGCTCCCATTGCCCAAAGTCGATATTGTGGGTTGCTCAACGAGCGAAATGTTTTGTACAAGGTTATCTCCGATGATGCGGCGTTTTATGTAGAAGCTTTATATTGAAACAGTGTTTTGAAATTATAGCAGGTTATTTTTTAGAAGAAATGCATGATAGGGAATCTGGTCGATCAGCTTGGTTGAGGTTGTGCGACAGGTTACACTTTCGGCTTCTTAAATCAGTAATGTGTTTTTATGAAGAAATCCGATAAGAAAATTGACAATGCCCTTCGTGAAGCATTAACAAATGTGTGTGAAACAGCACTGGATTCTGTGGAAGGTTTTGTCTGGCTAACGCATTTGGTCAATTACAATGCATTTCCTAATTCACTAAAGATCGTTTGTGTTTTCGAAACCGATGAGGCCTTGTCTAAAGCCATTGACGCTAAGCAAGACGAGTACTTTTATCAGCTTATTAGCAGTGAGTTAAATGCCGTTAGCATCAGGCTCAATAAGCTTCGTCAGCAAGTGAGTTTTGATAGTGAAGAAGCCTGCGAGCGTTCCCATAACGGAAAATGGAATGAACGACTCGCTAAGCTGCAAAGTAGTGTGACGCTGCACTGACTGTTAAAAAGGGAAATAGTAGTTTAGTCGTCTGCTTGTGCTTGAATATCTTGCATTGCTTTTTGGAGTTGTGGGTTTTTCTCTTCCAGATATTTTTTAAGACGCGCGATAAATACTTTGTTTTCATGAGAGGGAACGCCGATCTGATGGGCATCAGCGACTTCCACCATAGATACTTTATCGTGTTGATTAAACACGTCGATCATCTGCTCTGCTTTATGATGAGAGATGCCCAGCGCCTCAAATGCAGATCGTCCCATACGCAAGCTACTGTCGTAGTTTTCTCGAATGATATCTCGACATCCCGAAGCCCATAAGTCGTAAACGTGATTATTGTCAAAGGCTCTCGCGATAATGTGTAGGTTAGGGTAGTGCTCTTTGGCATATTTGACCAGTTTGGTGATTTGTTCTGGATTATCAATAGTAATAATCAGCAGCGATGCTTCATCTATGCCTGCGGCTTGTAGTAAGTCTGGACGAGTTGCATCACCAAAGTAATTTTTAACCCCAAAGTTCTGTAGCGCTCTTAGTCTTTTTACACTGAAATCAATTACTGTGGAATGATAACCAGCTAAACGTAAAAGATTGTCTATTGTACTTCCCATTCGTCCTGAGCCGGCAATAATGATTTTGTTGTCATCGGGAAGATCATCGTGTGTTCCCGCTGTTTTGTCTGTGGCATAACGAGGTGCGATTACACGATCATAGATAATGAATAGCATTGGCGTGAGTAACATAGACAAGGCCACGACAAGCAGCAGGATGTCAGCAACTTCCTGAGAAATCACCGCGTTGCTGACGGTAAAAGACAATAAGACAAAACCAAATTCACCCGCTTGAGCAAGACCCAGTGCAAACAACCATTTGTTTGATCCGCGAATACTGAAAATTCGTCCTAATATGAAAAGCGTGGTGGCTTTCAGTAGAATTAATCCGATGGTTAAGCCAAGGATAGAAAGGAAGTGGCTAAACAGTAGAGTGAAGTTTATGCCCGCGCCGACGGTCATGAAGAAGAGCCCAAGTAGTAAACCTTTAAAAGGAGCAATGTCACTTTCTAATTCATGTCGATAAGGTGAGTTAGCCAATACTACACCAGCTAGAAATGTCCCAAGTGCGGGAGATAGTCCAACTAAAGACATGAGTAGCGTTGTGCCGATGACGAACATCAGAGCTGCAGCAATAAATAGCTCTCTTAATTGAGTGACAGCGATAAAACGAAAAATAGGCGTAACCAAAAAGCGACCGCTTAAAATCACAACACCAATGGCACCGATGGTAATCAAAGCGGTTTGCCATGCCTCTAAACCATCAACTAAAGAGACGGAATGGCTCCCGCCCTGTGATATCTCTGCTGCATGACTTAAAGATTCGATGAGCTCCGGTGTGGCAAGCAGAGGAATAAAAGCCAGCATTGGGATAACGACAATATCTTGAGCGAGCAGTACGGCGAAAGAGGATTGTCCGCCATCTGATTTCATTAGGCCTTTTTCAGTTAGCGTTTGAATAACAATAGCGGTAGAAGAGAGGGCGAGTACTAAACCTATGGCTAAGCTGGTGCGCCATTCTTGGTCCAATAGCATCCCCAATCCCATAATAAATAGGGCTGTTAATGCAACTTGTCCGCCACCTAAGCCTAATAATTTGGACTTTAACGCCCAAAGCTTTTTAGGATTTAGCTCTAGCCCAACAAGGAATAGCATCATAACAACACCGAGTTCGGCAAAGTGCTGAATAGAAACAATGTCTACTGCTAATAATGTCAGCAGAGGACTAATGACAATCCCTGCTAACAAATAACCCAATACAGAGCCGAGTCCGAGCCGCGACGCAATAGGAACAGAAATGACCCCCGCAACCAAAAAAATAAAGGTTAGCAACAGCGTGTCAGTCATTTCATTTTTCCTTTTCTAATAACTCAATAGAATAGCGAATGGTTTTAATGTTTAGATTGCGTCGTTTTACTATAGATTATTAACGGCCGTTTTATTACATATCACTGATGGATTGAGCGAATTTGTCGACACTGTTCCAATCGGTAAACTCCATATTAGTCTTTGGGTCGGTCGGTCCTTTGGTCATCCACATAATAAAGCGGATCATGTTTCGGTCGATGAAACCGTACTGTGGATAATTTAATTTACCAGCAAAAACCCCTTCTAAACTTGGTTTCCAATCGAGTTGGGCTAAAAGTTTAATGATGTACGGGTTTGTGTCTGGTTGGCACTTTTCGGGTTTACGAGCAACAAGGTTAACAGTGTAAAAAGCACTCGGTTTGCTATTAAGCTGAGTTTTATGCTGCTCAATAAAGTCGATAACGACTTTTTGATGTTTGCCATAGCGTATGCTGGCACCAATGACCACCTTGTCATGATTGGCTAAGGTTTCTGCCGTTGCCTCTTCTACTGGTAAAAGAGTGACGGTATGGCCTTGGCTTTCGATTACAGCTTGCATTTTTAGGCTTATCTTTTTTGTGTGACCGTCTGTTGTTGAATAAATCAGTAAAGTATTAGACATGGTGATTCAGAAAAGCTGCCTCTGTTAGAGTGGAGTGAAAACGAATAGAGGGAGTTGTTATAAACACTCATCGGCTTGCTGTAAAGAGCGGAGGTTGCTCTTATTTATTTTGGAGGTTTTTTTCTGCACAAAAAAAGCAGACTATATTTAATAATCCGCTTTCTGTTTTGCTAATTTGAAATTGTGCTAAATATCAAATATTACTCGGCAGAGCTGTGTTTTCGTGCGCGGATATCAGATTGTGCGCTACGATAAAACTTCTCTTGTGGTTTGGATCTCGTGAATTGATCGTCATCGTTATCTTCATTACGAAGTAACATAAAATCAGCCACGCGTTGCTCATCTAAGCGGTTTGCTTTAACGGCACCTTTGATCGCACAACCAGGCTCACCTTGGTGATGGCAGTCGCTAAATCGGCACTCTTTTTCCAAGGCGATGATGTCGGCAAAATTGGCAATAGCGCTGCTATCAAATTCAGCCAGTTGTAATTCACGCATGCCAGCTGTATCTAATAAGATTGCGCCTGATGGCATGATTTTTAATACACCAGAATCGCCAATGTTTCTTTGGGCTTTGCCTTCCGCTGTGGTCTGCATCAAGGTGTTGATCAATGCGGATTTACCAGAGCCAACCGCGCCTAATAAAGCAATAGTTTTGCCTTTCTTAAGCAAAGGCGATAGGCAGCGTAGGCTGTCAGCATCCAAAGCATTAACAGTTTCTACGATGAGCAATGGATCAAGCTTTTCTACTTGGGCACGTTTTTCTGCAGCGTCTTCGCAGGTGTCGGCTTTAGTAAGAATGACAACCGCATCAGCTTGAGCTTCATGGGTAAGTTCTAAATAGCGTTTAATCAGTGCTAGATTGAAGTCTTGATTTAATGCGCAAATTAGAAACACAGTGTCTATATTTGAAGCAATGTTTTCAAATACAGAGCTTGGCTCTAAAAGGCGTAAAAAATTGTGTTCAGTATCGGTAACAACCCAGTCACCGACAGCCATACTTGGCATATCTGAATCACTTTCTAAGTTAAAGAAGCCGAACTCACTGACAAGCTCGTAATTGCTACCTTGTTGAGAGCAGATACGTGCAATACGGTTAGATTCTAAATCATCCAATGATAACTGTTGTTGAAAGTAAGCCTGCCAGCCTAAGTCCAATAAAGTAAACGTGGAATCCATTAATATTACCCCAAGCGAAATACGCCATCGTGAATAAGAAGCAAAGCGCTTCAATTAGTACAACCGAACATAAGCAAAATTTTGTGTATGTTCTAGCCAAAAAAATAGACAAAACACCAATGCGTTATAAACCTTTTATACAAGGCGTTACTTTGTCAGATTAGCACAGTGTGTGAGCGCTACAAACAGAAATATCGCCGTCATAAAAAAGGTTTATCATATTGGTATTTATATTGAATATACGTATAACATCTATAACCAATGCCGCAATCTATTACCGAGAAGTTTAAGCGACTTAAACGGTTTTTATAGAGTCCTTTTTAGGAACCTGTTGAGTAATGCAGTGAATGTTCCCTCCGCCTAATAATATATTTCTAGCGTAAATACCTATTATATTATGGTCAGGAAAGGCGAGTTGTAGAATTTCCTTTGCTTGCTCGTCGGTTTTCACTCCGAAGGTAGGAAAAACAATGCTGTGATTCGTTATTAAAAAGTTGGCGTAAGAGGCTGCAAGACGTTCTCCTACTTGGCGATTCATATAATCGCTTTCTACTAAATTTTTTGCTTCGTCTTCTGATACAAAAAGCGGCCCAGGCAATGGGAGCTTAACTATCTCTAGTGTTCGACCTTTTGCATCGACGGTTTGGCTTAATACTTTTAGTGCCGCTTTACTGATAGCGTATTGCGGATCGCTTGGGTCGTCGCAGTCTGTTAATGCGACAACACCAGGGCGGACAACATGCATGATGTTATCGACATGACCATTGGTTTCATCGTTATAAAGCCCATCTTTTAGCCAAATGATTTTTTCAACATTTAAGTACACCTTTAATAGGTCTTCGATGTCTTCTTTGCTGAGATGGGGATTACGGCTTGGGTGCAGCAAACATTCTTCCGTTGTATATAAGGTGCCTTCGCCGTCTACATGAATAGAGCCGCCTTCAAGAATCAAGGGGGCATGGTAAACATAGTCACCTGTGACAGCGGCCATTTGTTCGGCAACGGCATTATCTTGTTCCCAAGAATCATATAGGCCGTCTAGTTCTCCGCCCCAAGCATTAAACTGCCAACTATTAGCTCGACGTTCGCCTTGATCGTTTACAACGTAGGTCGCACCTATATCACGCATCCAGCAATCATCAGACGGAATTTCAATGACTCGAATTTGATTAGGCAAAGCGAGGCGAGCTTGTTCATAGTGCTTTGCATCGACAATAAAGGTGACATCGGTTGATTGCGCAATCGCTGTAGCAACAGCAACAAACTCGACTTGAGCATGTTTGCCTTTTTCTCGCCAGTTGTCTTCGCGGGTTGGCCAAGCCATCCAAACTTGCTCTTGCGGTTCGTGTTCCGCAGGCATACGAAAACCATCTAGTCGTGGTGAGGTGTACAGCGTGGTGTTCATTAACATGTCCTTAATGGTCGCTTATCTAGTAAAGCAAAGGTTTTGGCCAATTCTATGGCAGAGATACAAACATTCAAGAGTCTTTTTGTGTATTCCATGAAAATAGCTGTTTATTTTGTGGGGCTGCTTGTTTCGTGGCGTTGCTCCTTCATTTCATCAGATTGGTGGCTTATGAGCCACATTTTTTGCGTCTTTACAATTACTCGACGGAAACAGTTACCGAGTAATTTTGTAAAAACTACTTGTTGACCACTTGGTATGAGTTGTATTTCATTTTCATATTTATAATAAAATCTTTTAATATCAAATACTTGATGTATTTTTTGAAAGTTGGCACGGGCTTCGCAATACTCTAGATGTGAAATCAACGACATGAACTTCAGTTCTTTTGTTCAGGTTGTTGAATTGATTACTTGGAAGCTGGCGTAGACCGCAATTATTGCTCCCAAACTTTTGAAAACTAAATGGAGGTTACCATTATGAATATTAAACGTACTCTACTAAATACCGCTTTGATTCTTGTTACTGCTGGTACATTGGCTGCATGTGACCAGAGCTCAGATGACAGTAAAGCAGAAGATGCTATGTCCAATGCCGGTGATGCCGTTGAGCAAACCATGGATGACGCTGGTGCTGCTGTAGATCAAACGATTGATAATGCTGGTGAAGCGCTAAACAACGCTGGCAACTCAATTGATGAGACAATGACAGATACTGGTAACGCTATTGAAGACAAGTGTGAAGAAGCGAAAGAAGGCATGAACGCCAAAGATACTGATTGCTAAAATGAATAGAAAAAAGGCCGAGTTAATCGGCCTTTTTTCTAACGTTCTGTTATAAAAAATCGGTATGTTCGTATTTATCGAGTTTGTTATATAGCGTTTTTATACTGATACCAAGTTGATTGGCTGTATCTGTTTTGTTGCCATCATTGTTTTTCAGTGTTTTTAGTATGGCGATTTTTTCTATGTCATCTAGGCGCATACCCATAGGAATACCTGACGTTTTATCCGCTTTAGTTTGGTCGCCAAGGTCATTGGTAATGAGATGTTCAGGATGGATGGTGTGGTCAGCCAAAATATAAGCTCGCTCTATAGCATGTTTTAACTCGCGTACATTACCAGGCCAGATGTAGTTATTAATTTTTTCTAGGCTTTGTGTTGAAAATTGTTTGTGCTGACCATCTTGTGCGTTGCGGTAAGCCAAAAAATGTTGGGCAAGGCCACATGCATCACCTTCACGGTCTCTTAATTTGGGAACCATGATAGGGAATTGAGCTAAGCGAAAATAAAGATCTTCGCGGAAGACTTCATCACGGATTGCATCGCTTAGAGTACGGTTAGTTGCTGCAACAATTCGTACGTTAGCCATTTTTACTTGTTGAGCGCCGACGGGTTTGTATTCACCGCTCTCGAGCACTCTTAAAAGTTTTACCTGATGCTCATAAGGCATTTCGGTGACTTCATCTAAAAAGAGTGTGCCACCTTCGGCTTGTTCGAAAACGCCTTGATGATCTTTATGTGCTCCGGTAAATGCGCCTTTAACATGACCGAATAATTCGCTGTCGATCAGTTCAGGGCTAAGTGCGCCACAGTTAATTGCGACAAATGGGCCTTCAGCTCGTTGGCTAAATACATGTAGGGTATTGGCAATAAGTTCTTTACCTGTGCCGCTTTCACCCATGATGAAAGCATTGGCTTTGGTTGCCGCCACTTTTCGAATGGTGCGGTAAAGCGAATGCATGGCAGCTGATGAACCAACTAATAACCCAAATTGATCTAAATAGCTGGTTTGGGTAGATATGTCTTCGTGAGAGCGGTTTAGTTCACAAAAAACTTCTTCTAACGAAGACTCAATCAGTTTTAAGTTATAAGGCGCTCGATAGTGAAATCCAGCTCCTTTATGCATTAGGCGATCTAATATTGGATCAGGTTTGCCTTTGCTGAAGAATAAAAATTCTGTTTGATATAAAACAGGGCTGTTAATAAGTTCTTTTAAGGCAACATCGTGTAATGAATTGACTTCGATAAGAGCAACATCGCATTTAGCAATAGACAGTTGATCTAGCCAATTCTCATCTTGATGGCTAATGTTTAACTCATATTGTCTAACGCCATTTAAAGACAGCAGGTTTGAAGCTAATAATGGATCTTGAATATGCATGAATAGCTTTGGTGAAGACATTGTCATTACCCTTAAAAAATCTTAAAGAATTTATGTGGCAATAAAATCATAGGGTTGAATCCGGTGATAGTTAATACTGGTAAATTTTCAGTAAACACGGCTTTAATCATCCTTATTTGCACAAAGCTCACCCTTTTTTGAAAGGAGATAAAAATGCTTGATGGCCATTACTCAGAAAAGATGCCTTACCCTAATGCGGACACTCGCATTTTGTGTGACATGCTTTCGATGTGTTTTGACGGATTTTTTGCCAATTCAGCATTATGTGGGCGAGTAGGTAATACTTTGGATAGACATGTATTTAAAAAGGTGTCGTCTTTGTATCGGCGCCTTGCAGAGAGACTGCTGCATAGCGTGGGGACCTTGCCTGAAGATACAGGGACGATGAATCCTGAGCCAGGTTATGTCGCAACCGCTTATTTATCTGCCCTTAATGCGGCGGATAGGCATGCTCCAAGTCGTGTTATGTCGGTTAATTGGCAAGTGATAAAACGTATTGGTAAATTAGTTAGAAAGTTAGATGACAAGCTGTTTGCTAATATGGTTGTGGATTATTTAGCCTGCATTCAGGTGGTATTAGATAATGCACAGAAACGCCGAAAAGCGGCTAAGCTAATGAGTGCATAAACAAAAAAAGAGCTAATATTAGCTCTTTTTTTGTTTATTAAGAATAACTAGATTATTTATTGTTAACCACTCGATAATCTAATTTACCAACAATTGTACCTTTTGTGCTGTATGTTGAGACATTAAAGCTGGCGTTGTTTTTCTCTTTATTTGGATTAACCGTTGAGATAACTTCGCCATTCACAACAAGTTGGTATGATTCCGAAAACGTAATATGCAAATCTTCTGATTTCGGATTTTCAAACAAAATATTATCTTTTAAGCGAATGACTCGACTTTCACCACGAACCCACTGACCAACCAGCGGTTGGGCTTTAAATGTTGTAGTGTTATGAGTCACTGTTGTGTCTGATAAGAATATTTGAATCAAATCGCCGCTTATTGCCATCTTTTCTCTGTCATCAACGCGTGCATTTAGCGACGCAAGAGCGCTATTTGTTTTACTTATGTATGAACGTAATTGTTGAATAGCAGAGTCGATTTCTTTTGCGCTTAACTGCTTCGTGGCTAAAATTCGTGGTAGCTCAGGTGCATTACCAACGCGGTTTTGAAGCTCAGTAAAGTTGGCATTAGCGAGTTTCTTTTGTGTCTCAAGTTGTTCGGCTAAATTACGATCATCTGTTTTATCGACAGCGTCAGTTTTATTAGCTGAATCATTTTTGACGACAGTATTAACGATTTCATCAACAGAGTCTTTTGGTGTCTTAGTTTGCTCTGTGGTTGCCTTGTTTTGAGTAATAGGCTTCTCTGTTTTGGTTTGTTGGGGATCTTGTAAAATTGGCATCGAGCAAGCACTAAGTAAAAGTACTGCAAGTAAAAGGCCAGAACGAAATGTAGGCATTTAATAATCCTGAGACTAGAAGCGAAAAATAAGTCACCAAGTATGCGGTATGACGGATTGTATGTCGAGCTGAAGTGGCCACAACTAGCGGGAGTATTTCATTAAAGAATGTGTAAGTAGACTCTTTGTTGAAATTTTAGGCGTTAACTCACAACGGAAGATGTTAGAGACAAGTCAAAGGCTTGTCTCTAACGTTAGATTATTTTTGAGATTGGTTCCATAAGATACATTCATCTAAAGTTACGCCTTGGCCACCAAAAATATCCAATGCACTGCCAATAGTTAAATCTACCATGCCATTAGACAATTCATGGACACGTTTAAGGTCAGCTAGAGAGCGAGCACCACCCGCATAGGTAACGGCAACAGGACAACCTTGACCGAGTAATTGAACCAATTCTTCGTCAATACCGGCTTGTAAGCCTTCAACGTCTGCAGCATGAATAAGAAATTCATCACAATGGTTAGCCAATTCAATTAGATTTTCTTGGTTCACTTGTGTTGAAGTAATGGTTTGCCAGCGATCGGTGGCAATGTACCAACCGTCTTTGGTACGGCGACAGCTTAAGTCCAATACTAAACGATCGGTTCCTGTTTCGCGTTTGATTTTATCTAAGCGGTCCCAAGAAAACTCACCATTTTCAAATAAATAAGAAGTGACAATAACGTGAGATGCGCCAGCCGTTAAATAGCTTGCTGCATTGTTATTGTTGACGCCGCCGCCAAATTGTAAACCATCAGGATAAGCACGCAGAGCACTTAACGCTTCCTCTTGGTTGCCTTTACCTAAAGCAATAACATGACCTCCAACAAGACCGTGTTCACGGTACATATTGGCATAATGCTCTGCATTGTATTCACTGATAAAGTTCTCTGTGGCGCCTTTGTCATTCAGACTGCCACCAACAATTTGTTTAACCTTGCCTTGGTGTAGATCGATACAAGGACGGAACTGGGTCACAAAAAAACTCCTATTAGGTTGAAAACAAGACGGCGATTGTAACCGATAATGTACTTAGAAACGATGCACCAAAGCAAACACTTCTTAAGCCTGTTATAATCGTCGCCCATTAAATAGAAAGATACATAAAGCAATCATCATGCTGCAAATTACTCTCGCCGTGGCGATCCCAGACCACGAAATTGAACTCACCGCTATCCGAGCGCAAGGCGCTGGCGGTCAAAACGTGAATAAAGTCTCTTCTGCTATTCATCTTAGGTTTAATGTTGCCAACTCTTCCTTGCCTGAATTTTATAAAGAACGCTTACTCGCATTAAGTGATTCTCGTCTTACCAAAGACGGTGATATTGTGCTTAAAGCTCAGCAACATCGTACTCAAGAGTTAAACCGAGAAGATGCACTGGCAAGACTTAAAGAGCTGATTCTTGAAGCGGTACGTGTGCAAAAAGCGCGTAGACCGACCAAACCAACACGTTCTTCGCAGAAAAAACGCATTGATCAGAAAAAGCAAAAAGGCCAAATTAAAAGTTTGCGTCGTAGTAATTGGGATTAAAATTGGTTTCAGATAAATATAGGCTTAAACATGTCAGTGAATAATCAAACCGATCAAACAATAGAAAGTCCCTGCATTCGGCATTGCTGTCTTGATGGTGACGATGTTTGTGTGGGCTGTTATCGAACCATAACCGAAATTATGGACTGGCAAAAATCAACTCAGAGTCAAAAGCTGGATATTTTGGCTAACTGCTCAATGCGCAAACAGAAACACGACTCTCTGTATCGTTAAATCCCTGCTCGTTTATTGTACTTTTCCTTTTTGATCCCTTCTAACTAACTCCATTTCTTTATTTTAATTTTTTTTAACTAGTGCTGTAAGAAACTTATTACTGCCCACGTCTAACCTCCAGAAACAAAATAATGGTGCTTGGAGCTTTCCAAGTTTTTAGATGACATGGGTAGGTGGTTTACCTTGATTGCAGAATTACAAGCATGGCTAACATCGGGAACAACGTCGCTGACTTTGTTGTGTGTTGGCATTGTGCTTTTGTCTTATTTACTTGAAGACCTCGCTATCGCGACGGCCGCGACTTTGTCTGCTCACGGCGATTTACCTTCATCACTGGCTTTAATGTCTATTTTTATTGGTATCGCGACGGGGGATTTGGGGCTGTACGTTTTGGGGCGATTTTCTCGAAAAGTAAGATGGCTACGCTATCGAGCCTTAACCAATTCCTCTTTTAAAGTCGTGAGACAAAAACTGACTCAGCGTGCTTTTTTGAACCTCTTTTTGATTCGTTTTATTCCCGGTTTAAGAACCATTGGTTTTACCTTGAGTGGTTTTCTTGTCATCCCGTTACCCGTCTTTTTTAGCGCCGTTCTGCTCGCCACGTCTATTTGGACGCTGGTGGTGTTCACGCTTATTTATCAGTTAGGTAGCAGTGTTTTTATGCAGGTTTCAGAGCTGAAGTGGGTGCTTATTCCTCTTGCTTTTGCCCTGTTGTTTTTAATGAATCGTTTTCTTAATAAATCGTTTACGCGAGGTATGTCATGAGTGCCATGGTAGAGGGGCAGTTCATTGCACCGAATAAAATTAATGCAGGAATGCCGCTGCTCCATGTAGAAAAAGAGGCGAGCATTTCGCCTTATGAATTCATGCCGAGCTGGTTCTTTTATGCGCCTGTTGTGGCGCAGAGTGTGTTACTTGGTTTGCGTCACGGGGATGTTTGCTTACCATTAATCGCCAATCCAAGCATCAAGCTTAGCGGCATGGTAGGGGAGTCTAAAACCGATATTCTGAATTTGGCTGGCCCAGTTGCAAAACAATGGATTGAACCTTTTATTACGCTGACGAAAAGCCAAGAGACGGTTTCTATTCAGTTGCAAGAGGCACTGCAAGCCATGGACGCTGCTCAGTTGTCATTTCCGATTGTTGCTAAGCCAGATCTAGGCTGTCGCGGAGTTGGGGTTAAATTACTGAAATCCAAAGCGCAACTTCATGATTACATCCAAGGCTTCCCTCTATCTGCGAGATTCCTACTTCAGCGTAAAGCACCATATCAAGCGGAAGCTGGTGTGTTTTACGTGCGTTATCCAGGGCAAGAGCTGGGCGAGATTATTTCCATTACCTTGAAATACACGCCAAGTGTGGTTGGTGACGGCACGCATAGTTTGAGACAGCTTATTGAGCGTTGTCCGCGTTCGGGTCAGTTAACCCACTTGTACTTCCCGCGTCACATACAAAAACTGGATTGGGTGCCCGCAGAAGGCGAAGAATATCCTCTTGCGTTTGCTGGCAGTCACAGTCGCGGTTCGATTTTTCGCAATGGAAATCAATACATCACGCAAGCGTTAACGTACAAATTGGATGAGATCTTAAAAGACGTTGGTGGCTACTACTACGGCCGCTTAGACATCAAGTTTGCAGATATCGAATCCTTTATGGCAGGCGAGAATTTTTCCATTTTGGAAATGAATGGAGCCAGTAGTGAAGCGACCCATATTTGGGACCGAAATACCAAGTTATCCGAGATTTTTAGCACCCTTCTAAAACAGTACCGAATCTTATTCGAGATTGGTGCTTTGCAGAAAAAGCGCGGTTTTAAATCGCCGACCCTTCGAGCTTTATTGAAAGCGTGGCGAGAAGAAAAAGCTCTGATTCAGCATTATCCCAGCACTGATTAAACCAAGCTTTAAGTGAGTTAAAAATTTTAGTTAAGAACCGTTTTTTGGAAGGAAAGAATATGCAATCAGTATTAAAAAAGAGAGAAGTGAGCACGCTGCAGCCATCGACTTATGCTCCAACGGTACAAGGCTGTCTTGAGGCTTTCTCTCAGGCTTCTCGCTGTTTGCAGATGCTAGATGACGAAGGCTATCAAGCATCGATGAAACCTTATATTAACAGTTCTATCGGAGAGCATTTTCGTCATTGGTTGGATGTTTTTAATGCCATATATCGAGCGGGTATTGTGATTGATTACAACCAACGTCGTCGTGGTCACGCGGTGGAAGCATCACGCTCTGTTGCTTTGGCTGAAATCGACGAGCTGACAAACTGGCTAACAGGATTATCGGAAAAAAAGCTCAAGAAAAGCGTGAATGTTTTGACGGAAGTTTCTGTCTCGCATACCCAAGCCTGCCTTATGTCGTCGACCTTAGAGCGAGAGATTACCTTTGCAGCCCTGCACGCCAATCATCATTTTGCCATGGTAAAAGTCGCAGCAAATTTAATGAATAAGCCAATGGATGATGACTTTGGTATTGCGCCAGCCACAGCTACTTTTTTGCGAGGTCAATAATTATGTGTTCGGTTTCTTGGTGGATTGATGAGTCAGGTTATCAATTGTATTTCAATCGCGACGAGCAAAAAACACGTGCGCCAGCTTTGTCGCCTCAGTCCTTTATAGAGCAGGGGACTCAGGTGTTGATGCCGATTGATCCAGTCGGCAAAGGTAGCTGGATCAGCTTAAACGAGCAGGGTTTGTCCTTGTGTTTGCTAAATAATTATCAAGGTAAAACACCATCAGGCGAGCTGACAAGCCGTGGGCAATTATTAAAGCGTTTATCCAGTGAAGCGACTGTAGCCCAAGTTGAATGGCAGTTTGCTCAGCTGGACCTTCAACAATTCGCGCCTTTTACCTTGTTAGCCTTTGAACTGGGCCATGACAAGGTCCGAGAGTTTCAATGGGATGGCGAAAAGGTCTCTGTTACTTATGCCATATCACCGCATTTTTCGTCTGCGGTGGCATTAGAAAGCGCGGTCGCTTATCGACAATCCATATATGACGAACTGTCAATCAAGACTTCGGATGATTTGCTGGTATTCCATTCTCAGCATTATCCAGAACATCCTCACTTGTCGGTTTGTATGCACAGAGAAGATGCACAGACCGTGAGTTTCACTCGCATTCAGGCCGCAAAAGATAATCTTCAAATGAGCTATGTGGCCGGATCGCCTTGCTCGCATTTAACGCCGCAAGCCTTGGCAGCACAGACCTATCATTTTCAAGACAATCGCTTTCAAAATGATCGTTTTCAAGAAATGGTTCCCCTTTTTGGTATTTCCCTTTAATCAAATATTAGGAGTTGATATGACACGCTTAGTGATGTTTTTAGCCTTGTTTATGAGCAGTCTGGCGCTTGCGCAAGATGAAATTTACACCAGTTATTTTAGTAATAAAGCCCTCAGTGGTTATGACACGGTTGCTTATTTTACTGACCAAAAACCGGTCGAAGGTAGCGCCAAGTATGTGACCGAATATAAAGGCGCAGATTGGTATTTTGCCTCGCAAGAACATCTTGATATGTTCAAAGCCCAGCCCGAAAAATACGCTCCTCAATATGGTGGATATTGTGCTTGGGCGGTGTCTGCCAAGAACGACTTTGCCTCTGCTGATCCGAAAGATTGGGCGGTGGTCGATGGCAAGCTTTACTTAAATTATGACGACAACATTAAACGCGAGTGGGATCAAGATCCTGCTTTACATATCAAACAAGCGGATGCCAATTGGCCAGCACTGATTCGCAAAAAATAACATTAAAAAAATAAGGTTAATAAAGATGAATAAGCAATTCGTGAAATATGTGCCAACGGTATTTATCGCCTTTGTATTTGTGCAGTCGTTGTTTTTTAAATTCACAGGTTCTTACGAAACCGACTATATCTTTGGCGTGTTGGGCGCTTGGTCTGGTTTGGAATTTTTCGGGAATTATGGTGGTTATATTATTGGTGTGGCCGAACTGATTGCCTCCATTTTGCTCTTTACCCGTTGGCATGGTCTTGGTTCTTTGATGGCCATGGGCATTATGAGTGGTGCGATTATTTTTCACCTGTTTACACCACTGGGTGTGGTCATGCCTGAGTTTAACGAAGTTGGTGAAGTCGTCGGTAACGACGGTGGTTTGCTGTTTACTATGGCGTGTTTGGTTTGGTTATGTGCAGCCTTTTTATCGTTTCGGGATCTAAAAAATCCGCAAGGCATTCTAAACAAACTTGTGAATAAGGGAGTCTGATTATGTTAGCCAGTCCTGTTCGTGTGCCAAGTCCGTTTCGCTTAAAAAGAGTCACGCCATTTGGTGTAGGGGAATCTGTTATTGAATGGGCGACAGGACTCGCTAAATTAGATCGTTTGTATCAACAAAGGCCAAGCAGCCAGACCAGTTTTGAATTTATGCGTTATACCCTCGAAGCGTTGGATATTGATTATTCAATTGCCAGAGGGAAACTTGAGAATATTCACCAAAAAGGTCCTGTGGTGATCGTCGCTAACCATCCTCTTGGTGCGATTGAAGGTGTGGTCTTGGCGGATTTGGTTGGGCAAGTGCGTAGTGATGTGAAAGTACTGGCTAATGAATTGCTCAAGCGTTTACCAGAAATCAGTGACTTATTTATTGGTGTCGATGTGTTTGGTGGCAAATCGGCACAACGCACCAATGGTAAAGCCATTCGCGATGCTCATCGGCATTTGGCTGATGGCGGCGTGCTGATTGTGTTTCCTGCTGGGGAAGTATCGACTTATCTGAAAAAATCTAAGGATCAGTCTGCAGAAAAGTCGAAAGAAAAGCAGATATTGGCAGACATCGAATGGAGTCAGTCAGTTGCTAATTTCTTAAAGCGCAGTGAGGCGACTACGGTGCCTATTTTTATCAATGGCAAAAACAGCGAGCTATTTTATCAAGCGGGTCGTATTCATCCTTTGTTGCGCACTGCCATGTTGGGGCGCGAGCTGTTAAATAAAAAAGCGTCGGTCATTGATATTTCTATTGGCAGCGCGATACCGTTTTCAGAAGTCAGCCAGTTTGAGAGTAACCAAGGCCTTGTCAACTATTTACGCTTAAACACTTACTTAATGAGCCCTCAATATGCTCATGAATTGGTTGTTCAACATGACAGTGCCGATTTACCTATTATCGCGCCGATTGATCTAAGTCTCCTAGACGAAGAAATTGCCAGTCTGCCAGACGAGATGCTGTTGTTACAACAAGGTGAGTTCCGTGTTTATTGCGCACCAACGCAATCGATTCCCTTACTGATACAAGAAATTGGTCGTATCCGCGAAGAAAACTTTCGTTCTGTCGGGGAAGGCAGTGGTTTGGCCTGTGACCTTGATGAATACGACCTTTATTACCATCAGCTTTTTGTTTGGCATCATGGCAATAAAGAAGTTGTTGGGGCCTATCGAATGGGGCTAGTGGATAAGCTTATTGAAGTGCATGGTTTAAAAGGTTTGTACTCACGCAGTTTGTTTAACTATGACCAAGCTTTTATTGATAGCCTAGATCACAGCATTGAAATGGGACGATCAGTCGTGGCTGCTAAGTATCAAAAGAACTTAAATTCACTGCTTTTGCTTTGGAAAGGCATTGCGACCTTTGCTTATCGAAACCCCAAATATACGCATTTATTTGGTCCTGTGAGCATCAGTAACGATTACAGTCATACGGCTCGCCAGTTAATCGCTGCGACCTTGTCGATCCATTATTACGATGAAGAGAAAGCCAGTTTGGTGATGCCTTCAACTCCGCTGCGAAACAGTGGCTCGGTATTCTGGCAACCTAATTTGTTGTCATCATTGGCGAGTGTCACGCTACTTTCTAAAGTCTTGTCTAGAATGGAGCAGGGCAAAGGACTGCCCGTATTGATTCGTCAGTACTTAAAAATGAACGGCAAGTTAGTGTGTTTTAACGTCGATCCAGCGTTTCATAATTCATTGGATGGATTAATAGTAGTGAATCTAAAAAATGTGCCTCTATCTATTTTGGCAAAGTATATGGGACAAGACGATGCTAAGGTATATTTAGAAACAGTCTTGAAATAATAGCCCAAGAGATAGCAATCATGGGGGCTGAACGAAAGGCGTCACAGTCTCCATGGTCATCTTTGATTTTTATCTTCATGTTTTAGAACCCTTTAATTACCTCTTCAAACAATCTTTTTTACTACTTATTTCTTTCACTCTCTTTATCTTGATCTAACGCAATGTTTTGGATCGCAACTACACTCATAATCCAGCCTTATAGTAAGCCTTATAAATTTTTGAGGCTTCGGTGGACGTTGGATAACAAGAACACTCAATGAAATAAGTGTCTACGATCGTCTTTTTTCTCAATCAAATGAATGGGTTGAAGTTATATGATTAACGAAGCTGTAGTGGAATTATCGCGATTTCAGTTTGCTTTCACTGCTCTATACCACTATTTGTTTGTCCCTTTAACACTAGGGATGTCTTTCTTACTGGCAATCATGGAGTCCGTCTATGTGATTACAGGTAAGCAAGTCTACAAAGACATGGTTAAGTTCTGGGGTAAATTGTTTGGTATTAACTTTGCGCTAGGCGTAACAACAGGTTTGACGATGGAGTTCCAGTTTGGGACTAACTGGTCTTATTACTCGCATTACGTTGGCGATATTTTTGGTGCACCTTTGGCCATCGAAGGCTTGATGGCTTTCTTCCTTGAATCAACCTTGGTTGGTTTGTTCTTCTTTGGTTGGGATCGCCTAAGCAAAGTGAAGCACTTGGTAGTGACTTGGGGCGTGGCGCTAGGTTCTAACTTGTCGGCTTTGTGGATCTTAATTGCAAACGGTTGGATGCAGAACCCTGTAGGGTCAGAGTTCAACTACGAAACAATGAGAATGGAATTGGTTGATTTCGGAGCTTTATTGTTTAACCCAGTTGCGCAGGTGAAATTTGTTCACACTGTATCAGCAGGTTACACAACGGGTGCGATATTCGTTCTTGTTATTTCAAGCTACTACTTATTGAAAGGTCGTGACCTTGCTTTTGCTCGCCGTTCTTTTGCGATTGCTTCTGCGTTTGGTTTGGCATCTATCTTGAGCGTTATCCTTCTAGGTGACGAGTCAGGTTACGAGCTAGGCGAAGTGCAAAAAGTGAAATTGGCTGCGGTTGAGGCTGAGTGGGAAACACAGCCTGCGCCTGCCGACTTCACCTTGATCGGCTTCCCGAATCAAGAGCTTCAAGAGACCGAGTATGCGATAAAAATCCCAGGTTTAATGGGCTTGATCGCGACGCGCTCCCTCGACAAAGAAGTAGAGGGCATCAAAGAACTGAAAGAGCATAACCGCCAACGTATTATCAATGGTATTTATGCAAATCAGTTGCTTGAGAAGCTACGTAGTGGTTCAACGGATCCGCTGGTAAAAGAAAACTTCGAGAAAGTGAAAGACGATCTTGGTTACGGTTTGCTAGTAACCGCATTTAACGAAGACATTAACAAGGTGACCTCTGAAGAGATCGATCAAGCGGTAGAGTATTCAATTCCTCAAGTCGCGCCATTGTTCTTCGCCTTCCGTATTATGGTGGGTTGTGGCTTCGTGATGTTGGTTGTTTTCGCTGCGGCTTTCTACCAAAACGCACGTCGTCGCATTGGTAACAATCCATTATTCCTTAAACTCATTGTGTTGTGTTTACCTCTGCCTTGGATTGCGAATGAGGCAGGTTGGTTTGTCGCAGAATATGGTCGTCAGCCATGGGCGATTGGTGAAATTTTACCTGTTCACGTTGCGGTATCCAGTTTAACGGCTACTGAGATTTGGATTACGATTGCTGGTTTTGCCGTATTGTATACCTCGTTCTTGATTGCCGAGATGTACTTGATGATTCGTTTTGCTAAGCAAGGGCCTTCTAGTTTACATACTGGTCGTTATGCACTTGAACAAGAAACGTCTCAGTTAAAACAGGAGGTGTAAGATGGATTACGAATTATTAAAAGTCATTTGGTGGGTGTTGATGGGGGTTTTACTAATTGGCTTCTCTGTCACCGACGGTTTTGACATGGGTGTCGGTAGTTTGCTGAAAGTGATTGGTGGAACCGACTCAGAACGTCGTATTATGATCAACTCCATTGCCCCTCACTGGGATGGCAACCAAGTTTGGTTTATCACAGCCGGTGGTGCGTTATTTGCTGCTTGGCCTGTAGTGTATGCAACGTCATTCTCTGGTTTTTACTTTGCGATGATGTTGGTGTTGGCGGCGTTATTCTTCCGTCCAATCGGCTTTGATTACCGTTCTAAGCTAGAAAACACAAAATGGCGTACTAGCTGGGACTGGGGGATTACCTTTGGTTCTGCCGTTCCACCTATTATTTTCGGTGTGGCGTTTGGTAACTTGTTGCAAGGTGTTCCATTTGAGTTTGATCAATACTTGCGTGTGACTTATACCGGTTCTTTCTTTGCTCTACTAAACCCGTTTGCGATTCTTTGTGGTCTAGTTAGTTTGCTAATGATAATGACTCAAGGCGGTGCTTGGTTACAGATGAAAACAGACGATGCATTGCTTGAAAAAGCCAGCCGTATTACTGCGATCACTGGTGCATTAGCCGCTGTGTTGTTCATTTTAGCAGGTGTTTGGTTGGCTTATGGTATTGATGGCTATGTATTAACAAGCGCTATTGATGGCAATAAAGTCATGACACCATTAATGAAAACTGCTGAAGTACAGCCTGGCGCATGGTTAGCAAACTATGAAAAAGTGCCTGCGCTTATGTTGGCTCCTATCATTGGTATTGCGGGTATGTTGTTTGCTGCACTGGCTGGTGTAATGAGAAAAGGCGCATTGTCTTTCTTAAGTTCATCACTAGGTATTGCTGGAATTATCGTTACCGCGGGTGGGTCAATGTTCCCATTCTTGATGCCATCTTCAAGCTATCCAAGCATGAGTTTGACTATGTGGGATGCGACGTCAAGTGAGAAAACCATGATGATCATGTTTGTTGTGGCTTGTATCTTTGTACCAATCGTTCTTGCTTATACATTGTGGAACTATTTTGTGATGTATGGTCGTTTAACGAAGAAACACATCGAAGAAAACAATCATTCACTTTACTAGTCATTAGCAAAGAAGATAGAGCTCGCAGAGCTCTATCTTTAGCAATAAATAGAGGAACAAAATATGTGGTATTTCGCTTGGGTTCTTGGCATTTTGTTGGCCTGTTCATTCGGTATTATCAATGCAGTTTGGTTAGAGTTTAGTGGTTACGAAGGTGAAGAGGAGCAGAAGTAAGCCTTATGACGAGAGAGAAGGGAGCACAAAAGACTCGTCGACCTGGTCGAATTAAAACACCGGAAGCGGTATTTTTGGGACAGTTGGCGAATCAGCAGTCATCAAAATACCGCATCGCTCAAAGTTTCGGTGTCTTGTTTGCGGTGTCTTTAGTGTTGCAGGCTTGGGCGTTCGCGAATGTCTTTTCAGATATGGCGTTGCACCAATCCTTTTCACTAACTCTCTTAGTTGTTGGTTTATTTGCTCTACTAATCCGTGCCTTGGCTAACTTTGGTCGAGAACGTATTTGCACTAGCGCAAGCCGTGATATTCGTTACGGCTTGCGTGGTAAATTGGTGTCGCATCTTACGAATCTTGGGCCAGCGCGCTTAAGAATCGAAGAAGATGCGGCGCTTTCTACTCGTGTTTACGAACAAGTAGACGCATTAGACGATTTCTTTAGTCGCTATAAACCACAAGTTTTTATGGTGACCCTGATTCCTTGTGTGATCCTACTTTCCGTTGTGTCTATTTCTTGGATCGCCTTCTTTGTTTTTATGATGACCGCGCCATTGGTTATCATCTTCATGATTTTTGTCGGCCACAAAGCCGCACAAGCTAACCGCCGACAGTTTAATGTTTTGGCCATGTTGTCCAACCAATTTATGGACTTAAGCCAAGGGCTAGCAGAATTAAAACGCCTTAACAGAACTGGCGAAGCACGCGAGCGTTTGTCCGACAGTGCTACTTCATATCAAAAGACAACCATGGGGGTTTTGGTATTAGCGTTTTTATCGACTGCCACGTTAGAACTTTTTGCCTCATTATCCATTGCCATGATTGCCTTGTATTTAGGGCTTGGCTTATTAGAAGTCTTGCCATGGCAAGTCGGGTCGTCTCCCGTTACCTTGACGCAAGCCATGTTCCTTTTATTGCTGGCACCAGAATTTTATTTACCCTTGCGTCAGCTGGGTAACGATTACCACGCCAAGCAAAAAGCGGAAGCCGCCGCGACCGATTTATTAGAAATTTTAGACGCGCCAGCCCACGCTGCTGCCTCACAACAGGAAGGGAGTCGTATTGTCGAATCGAATAACGCTGCAACGACTAATCAACTGACATCTATCCAGTTTAAAAACCTAAGTTGGTGTGAAGCAGGGCGTTATCGACTCGCGCCAATCACTGCGACAATTAACAAAGGCGAACGTGTCTGGTTGAGTGGTGAATCGGGCGTTGGAAAATCCAGTCTCTTGCATCTTTTGCTGGGTTTTGAAGAAAACTACGAAGGAATGTTTCTCGTGAACAACTTGCCGTTTAGTGAGTTAGATTTAGCCTCTTGGCGAGCCAAACTGGCTTGGTTGCCACAAACACCAGAATGGGTAAACGGCAGCATTCGTCGTAATTTACTTTTGGGTCTTGGTGGCAAAGAGGGCACTAGGTTGCCAAGTGAAAATGAAATACACGCCGCGTTGGTGGAAAGTCATTGTGATGACTTTATTCAAGCCTTGCCAGCAGGTTTAGATACGAAATTAACCGAACTCGGTGCAGGTTTGTCTGGCGGACAAATGCAGCGTCTTTCTATTGCCCGAGCCTTATTATCAAACGCCGATATGTGGCTGCTTGATGAACCTTGTTCTGGCTTGGACAAGGACACAGCGCAAGCGGTACTCGACACACTCAAAACCGCATCCCAAGGCAAAACCTTACTTATCGTCAGCCATGACACTCATCCCATTGCATGGGTCGACAAACATTGGTCATTAACCAAAGGAGGTTTGCATGAGCAGTCACGCAAAGAAAACCGCGAAGCTATCGCTTAAGCGCCTTTTATTAGCCAATCCTTGGGGCTTTGTTATTCCTCTGTTGACTGGTGTGGCTGCCACCTTAGCGGGTGTTGGGCTATTGGGACTTTCTGGCTGGTTTATCTCTGCCGCGGGATTAGCAACGGCCATCGGTGTTGGCGCTGTTTTTAATTACCTCACCCCCGGCGCCATTGCTCGAGGGCTTGCGATCCTCAGAACCGCAGGGCGCTATGGCGAACAAGTCACAGCTCATAATCACCTGTTGGGATTACTACGCACTTTGCGCCTTTGGGTGTGGGATCAGCGAGTCGCCAAAGATGCTGCGAACCTTCATCAACAAAGCCGAGGCGACTTGCTACAGCGTCTAGTCAGCGACCTTGACCAAATTATTCGTTGGCCGCTGGTGGTATTTTTACCTTGGGTATACGCTGTATTAGCTTATGTTGGCGTGGCAATTTTTGCCTATTTCATTTTGCCTGCTTTGTTGTGGCCGTTATTGATTGCCGCAGTTTTACATGTCTTGGTGGTGCCTTATATTTGCGGGCACTTCGCCAGCCATGCCGTACATGTTGGGCAAATACTTGGCGTACATCGTCGCAGTCGCTATGTCAGCTTTTTTTCAGCGCTGATTACTTTGACCATTCGCGGTCATTGGGACGATTATGCACAGCGACTTGGTCAACTTGATGAACGCCAAAGAAAAACAGAAATTCGCATCCAGCAGGCTGTGAGCCTTGGGCGTTTGTTGTCATATGGTGTGACCATCTTGCTCATCGCCAGCAGCTTCTATCTACTCAGTGCCTTTACCCTAGAAACCCAACGCTGGACCTTAATAGACGGCGTGCAGGGAACTTGGGTCGTGGGTTTTGTTTTATCTTTATTGGCAGTGAATGAACTGGTTTTGCCACTGGTACAATCCTTCGTCGCACAAGGTCAGTCTCAGGTTGGCCTGCGTCGTTTGAATCAATTACATCAAGATGCCAAAGTCCAACCAGAAAGCAAAACACAAGCGATTCATCGCATGTCATTCAAACATTGGCGTGGCTTTCATGCCTCAAGTGGCATGGGCAATCAAGCAATTGATTTTTGTGTTCAAACTGGCGAATCACTATGGCTTCGTGGCGCCAGCGGCTCAGGCAAATCTACCTTATTGGCCTCCATTGCAGGCGACTGCTTGTCCTCTGGTGATGCCTTAATTAACAATGAAAAATGCGACCTATACAGCAACCAATCGTACCAAGCGCAGCTAAGCTACTTACCACAATCTCCCTATATCTTCCAGCAAAGCATTAGCGCGAACTTACGCCTTGGCAACCCAGAATCAACCGACGACGAACTCTGGTCTGTATTAGAAGCCGTCGCCCTAGCCGAATGGGCACGCAATCTACCAAATGGCTTGGAAACCTTACTCAGCTCCCAAGGGCGTAACCTTTCAGGCGGACAACGCAAACGCCTCGCGTTGGCGCGCCTGCTGTTAAGGCAATCTCCCGTTCTACTGCTAGACGAACCCTTTGATGGACTAGACAAAGCCACCATAGGAACCATTTGTCATTCATTAGAGAACGACTACAAACCAAACATCTTAATCCTCGTCAGTCATGTTGGGAGTCGCCTCGGCGACAACTCAAGAGTCATCGAGCTATAGCTCTTTTTCCCTCCCCTTATGTCTTCCAAGGGGAGGGCTAGGGTGGGGTTATTCTCTTCTTTGGGTTCCATTCAAACGCTTTGTATTCCCAACCTTTTTTCCGCTCTGCTGAGCGGGTAACTTTTAGCCAGATCCATAAAAGTAACCAAAAGGTCTCTTTATCGGGCTTTCGCCCAAACGTCTCATTTACTTTGTTTATGTTGCGTTTAGCAACACGACTTTTATCGTAAGGCATGGATTGTTTTTGCGGATGCTAGGAAAGGGGTTTTTAACTGACCCTGAAACTCCATAAAGTCGCGCAAC